>NZ_CP050320.1:4706787-4706913 GCF_011765665.1 Enterobacter sp. SES19 | reverse complement strand
GGGAACCTGCGGTTGGATCACCTCCTTACCTTAAAGAACCTGCCTTTGCAGTGCTCACACAGATTGTCTGATGAAAAGTAAATAGCAAGGCGTCTTGCGATTGAGACTTCAGTGTCCCCTTCGTCT
>NZ_CP050320.1:4532652-4706687 GCF_011765665.1 Enterobacter sp. SES19 | reverse complement strand
TGTGAGAGTAGGGAACTGCCAGGCATCAAACAAGTGAAGAGGCCATCCGAAAGGATGGCCTTTTTGCGTTTATGCGCCAAAAAAACGGCAGGCCGGGTAAGGCAAGCCGCCACCCGGCACGTCAGACCGCACTCCACGTCACAATAAAGCCCGCAATCCCATCCACATCATTTAAGTCCAGCACCGGAACCTCAAGCGGCAATACCACATCACTGGCCACCGCAATCACATGCTCATCCAGCGTTAATTCGCTGAAATCATGCCCGGCATCGCTTCTGAACAGCAGGATCTTAGGCACTGCCTCATGCTTAAATCCCTCAATCAGCACCAGATCCAGGGTGGAATGATCCATCCGACTGACCAGATAAGCGAGATCCAGCGGCGCCTCATCCGGCGTTTCTGTCATTAACGCCCAGCGCTGAGGACTTGCTACCATCGTTTGTGCTGCTCCGGCCTTACGCAGCTCATAGCTGTCTTTTCCTGGCGTATCGATATCCATGTTGTGATGACTATGCTTAATCAATCCAGGACGAAGGCCTCTGGCACACAGCGCGGGTATCAGCTTTTTCAGCAGCGTGGTTTTCCCGGTCCCACTCCATGCGGAAATGGCTAAAAGAGGTATCATTTTTTCTCCTGCATCATCTGCAAATCTTCATGCGTGTTCACGTTCACAAACGCTGATTTCACATCGCTAAAATCAACGGAATGGCCGCCAGACTCACGCATGAAGACCATCACCCTGCGCTCTCCCGCAGCCAGATAGCTCTGCAGAGCAGGCGCTAGCGATCGATGCATCAACGCGACAGCAGGATGGTCACGCTCGCCGTCATGTACCCAGACCACAGGGGCCGTACCGCGAAGCAATAACAAACGCTCGACAAGACAGGAGGGAATAAACGGGGTATCGCAGGGGCAGAAGATAAACCACTCTCCGTGCGACTGTTGCATGACTGAAAGCATACCAGCCAGCGGTCCCGGGTAATTCTCAAGGCTATCCTGATAAACGGCGTACCCGCTGCGCCGGTAAGTGTCGATATGCCTGTTCGCGCTGATGGCCATTGCCGTCACCTGGCCGGCGAGCGTATCGGCGACATGCCGCCACAAGGGTTTTCCATTAAGAAGCTGAAGCCCCTTATCTTTACCGCCCATTCGCGTTGCTCTGCCGCCTGCCAGAACGACCCCGATGATTTCCTGGCTAACATTCACGAATATCGCCTCTTTTATTGTGGGATTGACCCTGCTAACGTGTCACTCTAAATGAAAGGAGCACCACCATGAAATGTAAACGTCTGAATGAAGTTATTGAACTCCTCCAGCCCGCCTGGCAAAAAGAGCCAGAGCTAAATCTGATGCAATTTTTACAGAAACTGGCGAAAGAGTCAGGTTTTGACGGCGATCTGGCAGACCTTTCTGACGACATCCTGATCTACCACCTTAAAATGCGCGACTCTGCCAAAGATGCTGTTATTCCTGGTATTCAGAAAGATTATGAGGAAGATTTTAAGACCGCATTATTGCGTGCCCGAGGCGTAATTAAAGAGTAAAAGCTTGTAAGCGGCAGCACCGAAATCGCCACAAGATGATATCCTGAATCATTCGTATAATTTCCGGATGATCGGATGAACGACCAGGCTTTTACTTTCCAGACATTACACCCGGACACCATTATGGATGCCCTGTTTGAACAGGGTATTCGGGTGGATTCCGGGCTAACCCCATTAAACAGCTACGAAAACCGCGTCTATCAATTTCAGGACGAGGATCGTCAGCGCTTCGTCGTAAAGTTCTATCGTCCTGAACGCTGGTCCGCAGAACAAATTCAGGAAGAGCATCAGTTTGCTCACGATCTGCTGGATGACGATGTTCCCGTTGCCGCACCGCTAAAATTCAATAACCAAACGCTCCTCACGCACGAAGGGTATTACTACGCAGTATTCCCAAGCCTGGGTGGTCGTCAGTTTGAAGCGGATAATATCGATCAGATGGAATGGGTTGCCCGCTATCTTGGGCGTATCCACCAGACGGGACGCAAAAAAGCCTTTATTGCCCGCCCGACGATGGGGATTCAGGAATACCTTCTTGAACCGCGCGAACTATTCGAAACGTCTGCAATGATCCCCGCTGCGCTAAAGGATGATTTCCTCAACGCCACCGATAAGCTTATTGCTGCAGTGAAAACCTGCTGGCGCGATGATATTTCCGTCCTGCGCCTGCATGGCGATTGTCACGCCGGGAATATTCTCTGGCGTGATGGCCCGCTGTTTGTCGATCTCGATGATGCGCGTATGGGGCCAGCGGTTCAGGACCTGTGGATGCTGCTCAATGGCGACAAAGCCGAGCAACGCATGCAGCTTGAAACCATTATTGAAGCTTATGAAGAATTTAGCCCGTTTAATTCAGACGAAATTGCCCTGATTGAGCCTTTACGTGCGATGCGTTTTGTTTATTATCTCGCATGGTTAATCAGGCGTTGGGACGATCCGGCATTTCCCCGAAATTTCCCGTGGCTTACCGGAGAGGATTACTGGCGTAGCCAGATATCTACATTTACTGAGCAGGTTAAGGTTCTTCAGGAGCCCCCTCTGCAATTAACGCCGATGTATTAATTGGACACACCCAGGAGAGAGTTAATCATGAAAAAAATTTGGCTGGCGCTGGCAGGTATGATTCTGGCATTTAGCGCTTCTGCTGCGCAGTTTACCGACGGCAAACAGTACATCACGCTGGACAAGCCGGTCGCTGGCGAGCCACAGGTTCTGGAGTTCTTCTCGTTCTATTGCCCACACTGCTATCAGTTCGAGCAGGTGCTGCATGTCTCTGACAGCGTGAAGAAAAAGCTGCCGGAAGGCACCAAAATGACCAAGTACCACGTTGAGTTCCTGGGCCCATTGGGTAAAGACCTGACTCAGGCATGGGCGGTGGCGATGGCACTGGGCGTGGAAGATAAGATCACTTCGCCAATGTTTGAAGCCGTACAGAAAACCCAGACCGTTCAGACCACTGCGGATATCCGTAAAGTGTTTGTTGATGCCGGCGTGAAAGGTGAAGAGTACGATGCCGCATGGAACAGCTTCGTGGTGAAATCACTGGTTGCCCAGCAGGAAAAAGCGGCTGCTGACCTCCAGCTTCAGGGTGTTCCGGCGATGTTTGTTAACGGCAAATACCAGCTGAACATGCAGGGTATGGACACCAGCAGCATGGATATCTTCGTACAGCAGTATGCTGATACCGTGAAATACCTGGTTGAGAAGAAGTAATTTCGCTGATGTAAAAACGCCGGTCACTGACCGGCGTTTTTGTATGAAGATTTTATCTTGTCTATCTGTTCGTCTTTCTCTTTCCAGAGCGTATTAAGCCACTGCTGGAAACGACGTTTGAAGTTCTTATCGTTTACGTAATCACCGTGCAGTTCAGCGTCAATTGGAACCAGGTCGACGTGCACGACAATGCGCGTCAGTTTGCCGCTGAGCATATCGAAGAACGGCGTCCTGTCGTTTTCCGGATAGCAGAGCGTGACGTTAAGAAGTTTATCGAACTGTGCTCCCAGCACGTTAAGCGCCATCGCAATCCCCGCCGCCTTTGGCGGCAACAGATGCTGATAAGGAGAGCGAGTTTGCTGGCGCTTCTCTTCCGTAAACCGGGAGCCTTCAACAAAGTTCACGATGGTCGTTGGATGTGCGCGAAACTTTTCACAGGAACGGCGCGTGGTCTCCACATCCTTACCGCGACGTTCCGGATGACGAATCAAATAGCTGCGCGAATAGCGTTTCATAAACGGCATATCGAGCGCCCAGCAGGCCAGCCCGATAAAAGGCACCCAGGCGAGCTGCTGTTTCAGGAAGTATTTGTTCATCGGGATGTGTTTGCGAAAAAGCACGCATAACACCACGATGTCCGCCCAGCTGTGGTGATTGCAGATCAGTAGGTACCAGTTCTTTTTGTTGAGACTCTCCAGCCCTTTGACATCCCACTTCAGATGCGGGTTAAGGCACAACAGGATCGCCAGCCCTTCGCACCAGCAATACATCATGAAGTTACAAAATGCGGACACGGCTCGCCACACCACGGGTACAGGCAGCAGCAGTTTAATGATCCCGGCGAGAATGATCGGCACGGAACAGGCGATCGTCACCAGAATAGTTAAAATGATGCTTAGCAGTAATGTTATTGCAGCGAGCAATCTCGACATGATGAGCTTTTTCAAATAGTTAGCTGTAAGTGAGCGACCGACTAGTCGACGCTGGGCGCTGATTTTACCAGAAAACAGACAAATGAATGGCGCTTTCACATGATGATTTGGCGGCTTTTACCCTGGCGCAGCAGATTTCTCTGGGGTTCTGCGCGAATCAAGGCTTATATCCACATAGACTAAATTGCCATCAGTTGGCCATATAGATAAGATCTAACAACATAACAGCATGATAATTAAGATCTAAATATTACCTCATATGTGTTTTTTGCGTCTGTTATTCATATGAAGTGAAAATATACACAAACTTATCCACAGTTTGATTTTTGCGAGCGATCCTCACGATCGCAAAATCTTTTCCTGTATCTGGCGCTAATAACTGATGTTTTCATCCTTCTGTGGCATCCTTTACCCATAAATTGATTAAAGGCACGGACATTATGGTTCAGATCCCAGAAAACCCTCTTATTCTCGTCGATGGCTCTTCTTACCTGTATCGGGCATACCATGCGTTTCCTCCTCTGACCAATAGCGCAGGGGAACCCACCGGCGCAATGTATGGCGTGCTGAACATGCTGCGCAGCCTGATCCTTCAGTATCAGCCAACCCATGCGGCCGTCGTCTTTGATGCGAAAGGTAAAACCTTCCGCGATGAGCTGTTTGAGCATTACAAATCCCACCGTCCGCCAATGCCTGACGATCTGCGTGCGCAGATTGAGCCGCTGCACGCCATGGTAAAAGCGATGGGGCTGCCGCTGCTGGCCGTCTCCGGCGTTGAAGCCGATGACGTCATCGGCACGCTGGCGCGTGAAGCAGAAAAAATGGGGCGTCCTGTGCTGATCAGCACCGGTGATAAAGATATGGCGCAGCTGGTAACGCCAGGTATCACCCTGATTAACACCATGACCAACACCATTTTGGGGCCAGAAGAAGTGGTCACTAAGTATGGCGTGCCGCCTGAGCTGATTATCGACTTCCTCGCGTTGATGGGCGACTCCTCGGATAACATCCCTGGTGTTCCCGGCGTCGGTGAGAAAACCGCGCAGGCGCTGCTTCAGGGGCTGGGCGGGCTGGATACGCTCTACGCCGAATCAGACAAAATCGCCGGGCTCTCCTTCCGTGGTGCAAAAACCATGGCCGGGAAGCTGGAAGAGAACAAAGAGGTGGCTTATCTCTCTTATAAGCTGGCAACCATCAAAACCGATGTCGAACTGGAGCTGGGCTGTGAGCAGCTGGAAGTGCAACAGCCTTCCGCTGACGATCTGCTGAGCCTGTTTAAGAAATACGAATTTAAGCGCTGGATCACTGACGTGGAAGCCGGCAAGTGGCTGCAGGCAAAAGGGGCGAAACCTGCTGCAAAGCCGAAGGAGACGATTGTCGTTGACGCAGAAGAGCAGGCGGAAGAAGAAGCCGTGGTGCTTACCTTCGACAACTACGAAACCCTTCTTGAAGAATCGCAGCTGATCGCCTGGATCGAGAAACTGAAAAAAGCGCCGGTCTTCGCCTTTGACACCGAAACGGACAGTCTCGATAACATTTCTGCCAATATGGTAGGCCTGTCATTTGCGACAGAGCCTGGTTATGCGGCCTATGTTCCCGTTGCGCACGATTACCTGGATGCGCCGGAGCAGCTCTCCCGTGAACGCGTGCTTGAGCTGCTGAAGCCGATCCTGGAAGACGAAAAGGCGCTTAAGGTTGGGCAAAACCTCAAGTACGACCGCGGCATTCTGCAAAACTACGGCATTGAACTGCGCGGGATCGCCTTCGACACCATGCTCGAATCCTACATTCTGGACAGCGTCGCGGGTCGCCATGATATGGATTCCTTATCTGACCGCTGGCTCAAGCACAAAACCATTACGTTTGAAGAGATTGCCGGCAAAGGGAAAAATCAGCTCACCTTTAACCAGATTGCTCTCGAAGAGGCAGGACGCTACGCGGCGGAAGACGCTGACGTCACGCTGCAGCTGCACCTGAAGATGTGGCCAAAACTGCAGAAGCACGAAGGTCCGCTGAACGTGTTCCAGCATATCGAGATGCCGCTGGTGCCCGTGCTGTCACGCATTGAACGTAACGGCGTGAAAATAGACCCAACGGTGCTGCATAACCACTCCGGGGAGCTGGCGCAGCGCCTGACCGAGCTGGAGCAAAAAGCGCATGAGCTTGCAGGCGAGCCGTTTAACCTCTCTTCACCGAAGCAGCTGCAAACCATCCTGTTTGAAAAGCAGGGCATCAAGCCTCTGAAGAAAACCCCTGGCGGCGCGCCGTCAACCTCTGAAGAGGTGCTGGAAGAGCTGGCGCTGGATTATCCGCTGCCGAAAGTGATTCTGGAGTACCGTGGTCTCGCGAAGCTGAAGTCTACCTACACTGATAAGCTCCCGCTGATGATCAACCCGAAAACGGGCCGCGTGCATACCTCATACCATCAGGCTGTCGCGGCGACCGGTCGACTCTCGTCTACCGATCCCAACCTGCAGAACATCCCGGTACGTAACGAAGAAGGCCGTCGTATTCGCCAGGCTTTCATCGCTCCAGAAGATTATCTGATTGTCTCGGCGGACTACTCGCAAATCGAACTGCGCATTATGGCGCACCTGTCCCGTGACAAAGGCCTGTTGAGCGCATTTGCCGAAGGGAAGGATATCCACCGGGCAACCGCGGCAGAAGTCTTCGGTTTGCCGCTGGACAGCGTGACCAACGAACAGCGCCGCAGCGCTAAGGCGATCAACTTCGGTCTGATTTACGGCATGAGTGCATTCGGGCTTTCGCGCCAGCTCAACATTCCGCGTAAAGAGTCGCAGAAGTATATGGATCTCTACTTCGAGCGTTATCCGGGGGTGCTGGAATATATGGAACGCACTCGCGCGCAGGCGAAGGATAAAGGTTATGTCGAAACCCTTGATGGTCGCCGTCTCTACTTACCTGACATCAAATCCAGCAACGCGGCGCGTCGCGCTGGCGCAGAGCGTGCGGCGATCAACGCCCCGATGCAGGGTACCGCGGCGGACATTATTAAGCGTGCAATGATCGCCGTTGATGCCTGGCTGGAAAAAGAGAAGCCTCGCGTGAAAATGATCATGCAGGTACACGATGAACTGGTATTTGAAGTGCACAAAGACGACCTCGACGCCGTGTCGAAGAAGATCCACGAACTGATGGAGAGCAGCATGACGCTTGACGTGCCGTTGCTGGTGGAAGTGGGAAGTGGTGAAAACTGGGATCAGGCTCACTAACGGTTCTTCGCATAACGCGCCTTTTATGTAAGTTTGCAACATAACAACGCGCGTTTTGTGACGATCATTAGAATTCCCTATGTAAAGAATGAAAAAAAACTACAAAAAGTGCTTTTTCTGCAGCACAAAAAGGGGTAGAGTTATCGGCGTAGGGTACAGAGGTAAGATGTTCTATCTTTCAGACCTTTTACTTCACGTAATCGGATTTGGCTGAATATTTTAGCCGCCCCAGTCAGTAATGACTGGGGCGTTTTTTATTGCGGCAAAGAAAAATTCAGGCAAAAAAAACGCGGCCATCGCCGCGCTCGGTATTACTCTTCTTCCGCTTCCGTCGCGGGTTCCAGCTCGCTAAACCAGGTGTCGAGCTTCTGACGCAGTTTGTCCACGCCCTGCTTTTTCAGCGAGGAGAACGGCTCAACCTGCACGTCACCGTTGAACGCCAGCACCGCTTCGCGAACCATATTCACCTGCGCTTTGCGCGCGCCGCTTGCCAGCTTATCGGCTTTCGTCAGCAGCACCAGCACGGCGATATCGCTTGCCACAGCCCAGTCGATCATCTGCTGATCCAGATCTTTCAGGGGATGGCGAATATCCATCAGCACCACCAGACCTTTCAGGCACAGGCGTTTTTCCAGGTATTCCCCCAGCGCACGCTGCCACTTGATTTTCATCTCTTCCGGTACCTGCGCGTAACCGTAGCCCGGTAAGTCGACCAGGCGTTTGCCCTCTGCGACTTCAAACAGGTTGATGAGCTGGGTACGGCCAGGTGTTTTTGAGGTACGCGCCAGGCTCTTCTGATTGGTCAGCGTATTCAGGGCGCTGGACTTCCCCGCATTGGAGCGGCCAGCAAAGGCCACTTCAATACCGGTATCAGAAGGGAGGTGGCGAATATCGGGCGCACTGGTGACAAAATGCGTCTGTTGGTAGTTCCAGGTAGTCACGTGGTCGTCTCCAAAATCGTAATCTGAGGGGGATTATACCTGAATGCAGGCAAAAGGCTTTTCTGATTGCCAGGACTTGTAGGCGAATGCCCCAACCGGTGTGAGAGATCGGCCAGAGATGCTATGGGAGATTTCAGAGAATTCGCAGGCGTCAAAAAAGCCAAACTGTTTTAAATCATAAGCTTATTTTCGGGTAATTGTCTGAAAATCCCTTTTTGTACCGTTTCGTTGCTTGTTAGTTTAACGGAACAAGGTAAAGTGTGCGTCAGGGCGAGGAAGCCAACAGGATATCGACTTAAGGATTAGGGTCAGGAGCGCCAGGAGGCGAAGACGCAGGATTGTCAGGATGACCAGCGCCTGGAGGCGTTTAAACAGGAAAGGGAACCGTATCACGGACGGTATTAGCCAAGGGATAAACAGGGTTTGTTGTTGGCAAACACGGAATGTCTGACCCGCTAAGGGTTGTGAGTCAGGAAAAAAGGCGACAGATTGCTCTGTCGCCTTTTTTCTTTGCTTGCTTTCTGCTAGATTTCGCCGCAATTCTATACTGAAGAAAACGACTTAAAGATAAAACATCATGAAAAAACCAACCTCCGCTGCGGGCGCGAAACGCCCTGCAAAAGCACGCCGCAAAACGCGCGAAGAACTGAACCAGGAAGCGCGCGATCGCAAACGCGACAAAAAACATCGCGGTCATGCTGCGGGTAGCCGTGCCAACGGTGGTGGTGCAGCGGGCGCTTCTGCAAAAGGCAAACAGCAGAAAGATCCTCGTATCGGCAGTAAAACTCCCATTCCACTGGGCGTGACAGACACCCCGGTCACTAAGCAGCACAAACCAAAGAGCGAGAAACCTATGCTTTCACCGCAGGCTGAGCTGGATTTGCTGGAGAACGATGAGCGCCTGGACGCGCTGCTGGAACGTCTTGAAGAGGGTGAAACCCTGACCGCCGAAGAGCAGTCATGGGTGGATGCCAAACTGGATCGCATCGACGAGCTGATGCAGAAGCTGGGCCTGTCTTACGATGACGAAGACGACGAAGAAGAAGACGAAAAGCAGGAAGATATGATGCGTCTTCTGAAGGGTGGAAACTAACATTTGCACCCGGCAGGCACGATAGTCCTGCTTATAACCCTTCCGGTTATATGTTATCTGGTGTGGTTATTCGTTAAACTACGGCGGTTGTCGCGGCGACAGAAGTGGCTGCGCACCCGAGTGATGGCCCGCGATGGGGCCAGAACGGGCCGCCGTATACGAACGCGACACCAACGGAAGGAGTGAGCATGTCAGCACCAACTATCGACTGGGATTTGGCCCTAATCCAGAAATATAACTATTCCGGGCCGCGTTATACGTCATACCCCACCGCGCTGGAGTTCTCCGATGCCTTCGGAGAGCGTGATTTCCAGCAGGCTGTCGCGCGCTATCCTGAGCGTCCGCTGTCTCTCTACGTCCATATTCCGTTCTGCCATAAGCTGTGTTACTTCTGCGGCTGCAATAAAATCGTGACCCGTCAGCAGCATAAAGCCGACCAGTACCTTGATGCGCTCGAACAAGAAATTGTGCATCGCGCGCCGCTGTTTGCTGGCCGTCACGTCAGCCAGCTTCACTGGGGCGGCGGTACGCCAACCTATCTGAATAAAGCGCAAATAAGCCGCCTGATGGCCCTGCTGCGCGGCAATTTCAGTTTTAACGCCGACGCTGAAATCTCGATCGAAGTCGATCCGCGTGAAATTGAGCTGGATGTACTGGATCACTTACGCGCCGAAGGCTTCAATCGTCTGAGCATGGGCGTGCAGGATTTCAATAAAGAGGTTCAGCGTCTGGTGAATCGCGAGCAGGACGAAGAATTTATCTTTGCCTTACTCAATCACGCGCGTGAGATTGGCTTCACCTCGACCAATATTGACCTGATTTACGGCCTGCCAAAGCAAACGCCGGAAAGCTTTGCCTTCACCCTGAAGCGCGTGGCCGAACTCAACCCGGACCGCCTGAGCGTCTTTAACTACGCGCATCTGCCGACGCTGTTTGCTGCCCAGCGCAAAATCAAAGATGCCGATCTGCCTTCTGCCCAGCAGAAGCTGGATATCCTGCAGGAAACGATCACCTCGCTGACCGAAACCGGCTATCAGTTTATCGGGATGGATCACTTTGCCCGTCCGGATGACGAACTGGCGGTAGCTCAGCGCGAAGGGGTCCTGCACCGCAACTTCCAGGGCTACACGACCCAGGGCGATACCGATTTGCTGGGAATGGGCGTCTCCGCCATCAGCATGATTGGCGACTGCTACGCGCAAAACCAGAAAGAACTGAAGCTGTATTACCAGCAGGTTGATGAGACGGGCAACGCGCTGTGGCGCGGCATTGCATTAACGCGCGACGACTGTATCCGCCGCGATGTGATTAAGGCGCTTATCTGCAACTTCCGTCTCGATTTCAGCGACGTGGAAGCGCATTGGGAGCTGAACTTCAGCGATTATTTCGCAGAAGACCTGAAGCTTCTGGCGCCGCTGGCGAAAGATGGGCTGGTGGATGTGTCGGAGAGCGCGATTGAGGTCACGCCGAAAGGGCGTCTGTTGATCCGTAATATCTGCATGTGCTTCGACGCGTATCTGCGTCAGAAAGCGCGACTGCAGCAGTTCTCGCGGGTGATTTAAGCCGCAAAAGCGCAAACGTAGGCCGGGTAAGGCGAAGCCGCCACCCGGCTTTTACGTTCAACCCCGCTAGCTAAACAGCCCAACCAGCGCCGCACACAACATAGCCGCAACGGCGGTTTGTGGCGTGTGGCTTTCAGCGGCTCCGCTAGAGAGCATATTCACGATTGTTTCCAGCATGATGTTCACCCCCAATTTCCGGGCACGATCATACAAAACTCATCGGAACAGTAAAGCGCAAAATAACGGCGATTTGCGCTCAATTAATAACCTTTACACTTCGGGGACGATCACTCCATTCCCAGCTCTTTAAGCTTGCGCGTCAGGGTATTACGTCCCCATCCCAACAGGCGAGCGGCTTCCTGCTTGTGACCCTGCGTATGACGAAGCGCGGTAGTTAACAGCGTACGCTCCATCTCTGGCTGAGCTTCAGACAGCAGGTTTTGATGACCGGAACGCAACGCGCGGTCGGCCCACTGCGCCAGCAGCGTCGCCCAGCTGTCCGGCAGCGCGTGCCCGGTAGTGCTTTCAGGCGCGGTCGCTTCAAACAGCTCAGCGGGTAAATCCTGAATCAGCACTTCCTGCCCGGCGGCCATCACGGTTAACCAGCGGCAGGTGTTCTCCAGCTGACGCACGTTGCCCGGCCACGCCAGGCGCGTCAGAGCGGCATCGGTTTCCGGGTGAAGCTGCTTGGCTTCCACACCCAGCTCGCGGGCGGCCACCTGCAGAAAATGACGCGCCAGGCGGGGAATATCTTCCCGACGCTCACGCAGCGGCGGCAGATGAACGCGAATGACGTTCAGGCGATGGAATAAATCCTCACGGAATTTCCCTTCCTGCACGCGTTGCTCCAGGTTCTGGTGGGTCGCGGCAATAATGCGCACGTCTACCTTCACCGGCGCATAGCCGCCCACGCGGTAAAACTGTCCGTCGGCCAGCACGCGCAGCAGGCGGGTCTGGACATCCAGCGGCATATCGCCAATTTCGTCCAGGAACAGCGTGCCACCGTCAGCCTGTTCGAAACGCCCCTGACGAATGGTATTAGCGCCGGTAAATGCCCCTTTTTCATGGCCGAACAGTTCGGACTCAATCAAATCCTTCGGGATCGCCGCCATATTCAGAGCGATAAACGGCGCTTTTGCCCGCGGGCTATGGCGATGCAATGCATGCGCCACAAGCTCTTTACCGGTTCCCGATTCGCCGTTAATCAAGACGCTGATGGACGAGCGGGACAGACGACCGATAATGCGAAACACGTCCTGCATCGCCGGCGCTTCGCCGATGATGTCTGTCGTTGGCCCAAAATCGGGCGCGTGGCGCGGCTGTTGCTGCTCCTGATAATGGCTAATCGCGCGCTCAACCAGCGCCACCGCTTCGTCAATATCAAACGGTTTGGGCAGGTAATCGAAAGCCCCTTGCTGATAGGCGCTCACTGCGGCATCCAGATCGGAATGCGCGGTCATTATGATGACCGGAAGCATAGGGTGGCGTTGTTTGATCTGCTTTAACAGCGCCAGCCCGTCCATGCCCGGCATACGAATATCCGAAAGCAGAACATCCGGCGTTTTGGTGGTGAGTGCATCGAGCACTTCGCTGCCGCTCTCAAACGTCGTGCAGCTTAATCCTGCCCCTGTGAGCGCGCGTTCAAGCACCCAACGGATGGAGCTATCGTCATCGACTACCCAGACTATCCCTCGTTGCATAAACGTCACCTTTATTTTTTAATCGGCAGGAAAACCGAAAACTCGGTATGTCCCGGCCAACTGGTAAATTCAATTTTCCCGGAGTGTTGATCGATCAAACTGCGGGCAATGGATAAGCCCAGGCCGGTCCCGCCTTCGCGACCGCTTACCATCGGGTAGAACAGGGTATCCTGCAGATGCGATGGAATGCCGGGCCCGTTATCCTCAACGTCGATTCGGGCCGCCAGCCGGTAGCGCACGCCGTGTAACGTGAGCTGGAAGGCGGTGCGGGTGCGTAAAATAATCTCGCCCCCTTCAGGCCCCAGCGCCTGCAGGGCATTACGCACAATATTCAACAGGACCTGCTCAATCTGGTCCGGATCATGGGCCATTTCCGGCAGGCTTGGGTCGTAATCACGTACCAGCGTGACGTTCTCCGGCAGTTCCATTGAGACGAGCTTCACCACCCGTTCAGCCACTTTATGGATGCTTTCAGTGACGTGCATTCCCGGCTGCTGCGGACCAAGAAGACGGTCTACCAGATTTCGCAGACGGTCCGCCTGCTCAATGATGACGTTGGTGTACTCCGCCAGCGCGGGATCGGGGAGTGCCTTGGTCAGAAGCTGCGCCGCGCCGCGCAATCCACCCAACGGGTTTTTGATTTCATGCGCCAGACCGCGTACCAGGTCACGGGCGGCAATTTGCTGCGCATGCTGAAGCTGCTCCTGGCTCAGTCGACGCTGATTATCCATCGGCGCCATTTCCAGCAGGATCATCCCATCGGGAAGACGCTGCGCGGTCAGCGACAGAATGTGCGAGCGCCCGTCGATCACCAGCGTCACTTCGTTATCGGTAAACCCCTGGCCAGCCTGCAAACTTTCCTGCATCAGGCCAATATTCAGCGAAAAATAGCTCAGGAGTTCAGGAAGCGGGGTGCCGAACAGTTTACGTGCGCTTTGGGCGAGCAGCTGCTGCGCCGCCGGGTTGGCGTAATGAACGGCCAGCTCGTCATCGACCAGCAAAATGCTGTTAATCAAAGAATTGAGGATCTGCCCAGCATCGGGCAGCGTGCCAGTTGCCATTCAGCAGTCTCCTGGAGTTGTTGCACTGTTTTAGTGCAGTATAGCGTTTTCGGCGTAAATAGCGCGTGAGATCAGGTTGTTGGTGGAGAAAAAAGCCCATCCGGAGATGGGCTAAAAGTTTCCACGGCAACTACCCCCGGCGCTTGTCACGCCGGGTAAAACAACTTTATTAAACGCTGTAGTACAGTTCGAACTCAACCGGGTGTGGCGTCATACGCACACGGTCGTTCTCTTCAATACGCAGGGCGATGTAAGCGTCAATCGCTTCATCAGTGAACACACCACCTGCAGTCAGGAACTCGCGGTCTGCGTCCAGCGCCTGCAGGGCTTCTTCCAGAGAGCCAGCAACCTGTGGGATCTCTTTCGCTTCTTCTGGCGGCAGGTCGTACAGGTTTTTGTCCATCGCTTCGCCCGGGTGGATCTTGTTCTTAATACCGTCCAGACCGGCCATCAGCAGTGCTGCGAAGCACAGGTATGGGTTAGCCGCTGGATCCGGGAAGCGCACTTCGATACGACGTGCTTTAGGAGACGCCACCACAGGAATACGGATAGAAGCAGAACGGTTACGTGCAGAGTAGGCCAGCATCACTGGCGCTTCGTAGCCCGGGACCAGACGCTTGTAGGAGTTAGTGGTTGGGTTCGCCAGGGCGTTGATCGCTTTAGCGTGTTTGATAACACCACCGATGTAGTGCAGCGCCTGCTCGGACAGACCGGCATATTTGTCGCCAGAGAACAGGTTGGTACCGTTCTTGGACAGAGACATGTGGCAGTGCATACCGGAACCGTTATCGCCAAACATTGGTTTAGGCATGAAGGTCGCGGTTTTACCGAAACGGTGCGCAACGTTGTGCACAACGTATTTGTAAATCTGAATCTCATCCGCTTTCTTGGTCATGGTGTTAAAGCGGGTAGCGATTTCGTTCTGGCCAGCAGTCGCCACTTCGTGGTGGTGCGCTTCAACAACCAGGCCCATCTCTTCCATGATCATACACATGGTAGAACGGATGTCCTGTGAAGAATCGACCGGAGGAACCGGGAAGTAACCGCCTTTCACGCCAGGACGGTGACCTTTGTTACCACCTTCGTATTTGGTGGAAGAGTTCCATGCGCCTTCGATGTCATCGATAGCCACGTGGGAACCAGAAATTGAAGCGCCGAAACGGATGTCGTCAAACAGGAAGAACTCTGGCTCTGGTCCGAACAGAACGGTGTCTGCGATGCCGGTAGAACGCAGGTACTCTTCAGCACGTTTTGCGATAGAACGTGGGTCACGGTCGTAGCCCTGCAGCGTGCCTGGCTCGAGGATGTCACAACGGATGATCAGGGTTGGTTCTTCGAAGAACGGGTCAATGAGCGCAGTGGTCGCGTCCGGCATCAGAACCATGTCGGATTCGTTAATGCCTTTCCAGCCACCAATGGAGGAGCCGTCAAACATTTTGCCTTCTTCGAAGAATTCGGCGTTCACCTGATGAGCAGGGATTGTGACGTGCTGTTCTTTACCTTTGGTATCGGTGAAGCGCAGATCAACAAACTTCACTTCATGTTCGTTCAGCATCGTCAAAACGTGTTCAGCGGACATACTTAACTCTCCAGATTGGTCATTGTCGTCGTGGTAACGAGGTCTTCAATTTCTGTTTGTACTGGCTGGTGCCATGTATTTTTTATAAAGCGAAATCTGTGCCAACTTTTAAAACACCCCAAAAAGGCGTTATCATGCGCACCATAGTGCAAAAGGGCTGCACCACGATGGATTTGTTGCACCAGTATAGTGCTTCAATGTGAACATTGAGCACCATATTGGTGCAATTTACGTTAAAGAGCCCTTTTACCGCTCCGTGAAAGCGATCACAAAGCATCCCTGCATGACTTGTTTGCGGGGGATGTTTGTGATCCTGTTTTGTAGTGCGATTAATCCGTGTACAATAACGCGCTATTTCTAAATGCCTGAGGCAAAGTTGTGATCGAAAATTTGCGTAACATCGCCATCATCGCGCACGTAGACCATGGTAAAACTACCCTGGTTGACAAGCTGCTGCAGCAATCCGGTACGTTTGATGCGCGTGCCGAAACCCAAGAACGCGTGATGGACTCCAACGATTTGGAGAAAGAGCGTGGGATTACTATCCTCGCGAAAAACACCGCGATTAAATGGAATGACTACCGTATCAACATCGTTGATACCCCAGGGCACGCCGACTTCGGTGGTGAAGTTGAACGTGTAATGTCCATGGTAGACTCCGTTCTGCTGGTCGTTGACGCAATGGATGGCCCAATGCCACAGACGCGCTTCGTGACCAAAAAAGCTTTTGCCCATGGTCTGAAGCCAATCGTTGTTATCAACAAAGTTGACCGCCCTGGCGCGCGTCCTGACTGGGTTGTTGACCAGGTCTTCGACCTGTTCGTTAACCTCGACGCGACCGACGAGCAGCTGGACTTCCCTATCGTTTACGCCTCTGCGCTGAACGGTATCGCAGGTCTGGACCACGAAGACATGGCTGAAGACATGACCCCGCTGTATCAGGCGATTGTTGACCGTGTTCCTGCGCCAAACGTCGATCTTGACGGTACCCTGCAGATGCAGATCTCTCAGCTCGACTACAACAACTACGTTGGCGTAATCGGCATTGGTCGTATCAAGCGCGGTAAAGTGAAGCCTAACCAGCAGGTTACTATCATCGATAGTGAAGGCAAAACCCGTAACGGTAAAGTTGGTAAAGTGCTGACTCACCTGGGTCTTGAGCGTATCGAGAGCGACATCGCTGAAGCGGGCGACATTATCGCTATCACCGGTCTGGGTGAACTGAACATCTCCGACACCATCTGCGATCCGCAGAACGTCGAAGCGCTGCCAGCCCTGTCCGTTGATGAACCAACCGTATCCATGTTCTTCAACGTCAACACCTCTCCGTTCTGTGGTAAAGAAGGTAAGTTCGTTACCTCTCGTCAGATCCTTGACCGCCTGAACAAAGAGCTGGTGCACAACGTTGCGCTGCGCGTTGAAGAAACCGAAGACGCTGATGCATTCCGCGTTTCGGGTCGTGGTGAGCTGCACCTGTCTGTTCTGATCGAAAACATGCGTCGTGAAGGTTTCGAAATGGCGGTTTCCCGTCCGAAAGTAATCTTCCGCGAAATCGACGGCCGTAAACAAGAGCCGTTCGAAAACGTGACGCTGGACGTTGAAGAGCAGCACCAGGGTTCTGTGATGCAGGCTCTGGGTGAGCGTAAAGGCGACCTGAAAAACATGAATCCAGATGGCAAAGGCCGCGTACGTCTCGACTACGTGATCCCAAGCCGTGGCCTGATCGGCTTCCGTTCAGAGTTCATGACCATGACCTCCGGTACCGGTCTGCTGTACTCCACCTTCAGCCACTACGACGACGTTCGTCCGGGCGAAGTGGGCCAGCGTAACAACGGCGTGCTGATCTCCAACGGTCAGGGTAAAGCGGTTGCGTTTGCGCTGTTCGGTCTGCAGGATCGCGGTAAGCTGTTCCTGGGTCACGGTGCTGAAGTTTATGAAGGCCAGATCATCGGTATTCACAGTCGTTCTAACGACCTGACCGTAAACTGCCTGACCGGTAAGAAACTGACCAACATGCGTGCGTCCGGTACTGACGAAGCAACGGTTCTGGTTCCACCGATCAAGATGACTCTGGAGCAGGCTCTGGAATTCATCGATGATGACGAACTGGTAGAAGTGACTCCACAGTCAATTCGTATCCGTAAACGTCACCTGACCGAGAACGATCGTAAACGTGCTATGCGCGGTGCGAAAGAAGACTAATACGGTCAATCCGTAGGCCGGGTAAGCGTGAGCGCCACCCGGCAACTAAAAAGCCGCTGATCTCTCTGCGGCTTTTTTATTCGATGATCGCCAGAATTCTTCATTACCTGGGGCGTTATGTCCCGAAGCTATCTCTTTCCTGCGAAATTCACGGATTAGGGTAACTCTGCTCCATTTATCACGAACACCCGATCTGCCGATGAAATCGTGGTTTCGCGATGCGCGATAATAATCCTGGTGATGTTCATCTCCTGTATAGACTGATTGACCTGACTTTCACTGGTTTTATCAAGGTGGCTGGTCGCCTCGTCCATGAATAAGATACCCGGTTTGCGGTATAATGCCCGGGCAATATAAATCCGCTGTTTTTGACCGCCGGACAACCCTTCCCCAAGTTCACCAATCAGTGTCTCGTAACCCATTGGTAGCTTTAAAATGTCATTATGAATATGGCTTGCGATAGCGCATTGCACCATCCACTGCTCGTCAATGTCAGGCCGAAAACCGGCGATATTCTCTTTGATTGAGCCTGAAAACAGCTTATCTTCCTGCATGATACAGGCAATGCGTTCAGCATAATGCTCGAAACCAAGTTGCTTAATATCAATGCCATTAATTCGGACGCAGCCGTTCGACGGTTCGAATAAACCGCACAACACTTTCATCAAGGTGCTTTTACCTGAACCCGATACGCCCGTAATAGCAATACTCTCTCCGGCATGAATGGTCAGATTCAGTTTGCTGAAGATAGGGTCAGCATGGTTATCATAACGGTAAGTCAGATCCTGAGTTTCGAGCGTTAAGGCTCCGTGTGGTAAACGCAGCGGGCTGGTGGCCGTTGAAGAAGATGCTTCCTGCAGCGCAATATCGGCAACGCGTTCATTGTGTAAGTTGATGATCTTCAGCTGAATGATAAAGTTGATCAGGGCATTTATTCGGTCATAGAACTGACTCCTGAAGGTGTTAAATGCGATAAACATACCGATGGTTAAATGACTATCCATCATCAGCCTGCCGCTAACCCACAGGATAACAATTTGGTCGCAGGCGGCGATAAAAGAGACGACGCCACCAAAGAAAAGATCCATTCGCGTCAAACGAATGCCTGTATTGACCTTATCTGAAAAAAGATTAAACCAGTTATTGATTCTCAGGTCAGTCATCCCCTGAATCTTAATCGTCGCGATACCGTACAGGGTTTCCATAAAATAAGAATTAAGGCGTGCTTCCTTGATTAACTCTTCTTCGGATAGCTGGCGATAGTATCGATAGGTAGCAAACCGAATGAAGGTGTATATTGCGGTAAAAGAGACCACTATCATGCTGAGCTGCAGGTTGTATAAAAACATCATTACCAGCAAACCCATGAGCATTAGCGTATCAATAATGCTACCAGTCAAACCTGTGGTAAAAGTGGCCCGTATAACATCAAGCGAGTGGAAGCGAGACTGAATGTCCCCCAGTTTGCGTCTTTCAAAATAGGTGGTCGGTAGCTTAATAAGGTGAGAAAAGAGGCTAAAACTCCACTGGACGTCGATGAGTGTTCCCAGTATCAGCGTGGTCCAGGAGCGTATGACACTGACCGTCAAACGTAACAGAATCAGAATAAACAACCCAAGACAGATGATATTAAGTAAACCGTAATCTCCGGATGCAATCACATTATCCGTGACTAATTGTGTCCCCACTGGCATTAGCAGGCTGATCAACTCAATCACCAGCGATAAGAAAAATACCTTCGTCAGTGAAGTTATCAGTCCATTGATATTCTTTAATAACGTGGTCGCTTTTAACCTGTTTTGCTTCTTTTGAACTGAGAAAGTGGTTCCCGGCCATACCTCAAGCACAACACCAGTAAAATGTTGGGACAATTCGGGCATGCTAATCACCCGTCGTCCAAACGCAGGGTCGTGGATCACCGCGCTGTTCTTATCGACCTTAATCAGTACGACAAAATGGTTAAAATCCCAATGCAATATGCAGGGCTTACGCACGTCATGTAATTCCTGAAGGTCCACGGACAATGCGCGTGACGACATCTCCAGTTCACTGGCAATTGCTTTTATCGCATTGAGGTTGACCCCACGTGATGACAAATTGAATTGTTGCCGGAGTTGCAGTAGATCCACCTGCTTGCCATAAAAACTGCATATCATTGAAAGACAGGCCAGGCCACATTCGGACGCTTCGGTTTGAAAGACAACTGGGATGCGTTTAAATATTTTCAGATCCAACTTGCGCAGCAGCGTCTCAAGTGTATAAAGATTATTCATTACCTGCGTCCGTTACGCTCATTTTCATTTCGTAAAATGGCGATAATAACCACTCATAGATATGTCTCTTTTCAAGGAAAAGAGAAATCTGCGCTTTGGCTCCATGGCTCAGTGAGAGTTGTTTTCCATGAACTTGCACAGACTGTAGGTCAGGTTTGATCATGATTTTGTACCAGGACTTTTTATCGTCATAGAATTCATGTGCGATGGTCTGCTTTGACAGGAGTTCTGGCTTCGATGCCGGAAGCCTGGATATTGCTGATATTGATGCCCTGAACTGACCAAATTTTTCATAAGGAAAGGCGTCGTAACTAACATTAACGCGCTGGCCAATCGCCAGATAAGGAAGAACTTCATCCGGAACCCAGGTTTCGAGATAGCATGGAGAATGGATATTCTGCTGAACTCGCGCCAGTACATCGCCTGCGCCGATCATCTTACCTTGCGCCGTATTGATGGAGTCGATTAAGCCATCGGCTGTTGCCACGATGACATAATTACCTTCCGCTTCTGTATTTAACTTTTCTTTTTGCAGTTCGTATATTTTTTGCTCAAGCTGGTAAATCTGTTGGTCATAATCAGCGCTCTGGGACTGGATTTGCTGATTGAGCGCATCGATCTGAACCTGGTCCTGTGATTTTCTGGCGACCAGGTCAGAAACATTGCTCTGCTGTTGGTAGAGTAGTGCGTTTTGGCTACTCATCTGGTCTTTGGTGACCAGACCTTTTTCCTGATAACCACGGTAATCGTTAACGTTCTTCTCAATCTGATGCAGTTCCCGCTCAGCCTGCACCAGTAGCCCAGATGAGGTATTAAAACTGGACTGATAATGATCTTTTTGAGTCGTCAGCGCGTTGAGCGTACGGTTTTTCGAAGAGTTCAAATTTGCCATCATTACGCTGATACTCTTTATCTGTAGCGCGATCTCCTTTTTTTTATTCTCATCAACCAGGCCTGATTGCGTCGATACACCCGAATGAATGAGAAAGAGAGCATCACCTTTTTTTACGCGATCGCCTTCATTAACAAAACTCTGCACGACTGTACCCTGCATTGATGCAGAGATATTCACTGAGCCAGGGAAAGTGGTTATTTCACCGTGAACGATGACGCGACGGGTGTAGGAACCTTTGGTAATAAAAATAGAAATGGAAGCAATAAAAAAAATGCTGAGCAATATGATAAGAGCAAAAGGGATGCCCGGCAGAAGAACAGCTTTCCCTTCCCACCGTGTACTCTGATATTCAATAGCTTCCTTGCGAAACATATCTGGCCTCCTGCGGGGTGGAAATAGCCGCCAAATATCAGCGGCTATGAGTTATAATGGTTCAGGAATTAATGTCTACCGTGATCATTACCCTGGCGGCCACCGCCACTTTTCGAACCACCATTACCTTTTGATGAACCACCGCTTTTACCACCAACGTTAACCGAGCAACCACCGCTAAAGGATGTGCTTTCAGAGTGAGAACCATCTTTGTTAGTGGTGCTGGTGTGAGAATAGCTGCCATTACAACCAGCGCTACCACCACCGAACATCCCACCAATCGCACTACCGATAGAACCCCACATTCCTGCACCGCTGACGTTACTTAATTCACTTTCATTGAGTTCACGCATTATTAATTTTCCTTGCAATAGTGAGCAAAAGGTATACCCATAATATCCATAGACTTTTTCCATACCATTTCACCATCCGTGAATGAAATGTTTTTTACGCCAAAACGCGTAAAATCCTTTTCGCTGTACGTCGACAGACCTGTGTCTGGATCACCAATATTTTCTTTTTGCCCGCAAAGTGGCATCATCCATGACACATTTATATCTTTGTAGAATGCTTTATCCGTTTTTCTTATTTCTGAGAAAATGCGATCTGTTATCGTTGTGTCTGTATTGATTTCTCCGTTAACCGTAGTTGTTAACTTATTGTCATCAGAATTAGGCGACCCATGGAAACCAATAATGGAACCATAGTTGATGATTTTGTTTTTTGCCGCTGGGAAAAGATAGTTAGCACAGGAAGAAAGGCATAATCGCCTGACCTCAATGTTAATGTCTTTATCATGAATAACTTGTGCTATTTTTATTGCAGTTTCGACATCGCCACCACCACTGTTTATGGATATCGTTCTGACAGGGATAAGGTTTTTTCTGATAAGCCCCACAATGATTTTGTCATCATCTTTGGATATGTTTCCGTCGATATATAACGTATCAAAAACGAGATGGGTTGAAAGTTTTGGTTCAAGCCCTTGCTTCACAATCAGTTGGCTAGAGAGTTGATATAAAATATCTCTGCTGGCTTTTTTAAATCGGTAGGCATTGTATGAATAAATAGCGAATGCGCAGAGTATTGCTATTAATACGGCACTGAGGACGTATCCCTTTTTAATCTTCACGAAAGTGCAGCTCCATGTGTAAAGTAATGTAAACTTAGCATTATAAAAAAGAAGATAAATAGAGTATTTGTATCTAAATGTAAATTTAAGTAAAGTAAACTTGTTGCAATTTCTCGCAAAGCCGCGAGAAATGGGATTGCCATGGAAAAAACTGGGGGAATATGGTGATGAGAAAAAGCTTATGGAAGCGTTTTTCTATAATTTTTTGCAAAATGAACTAAAACGTATATCTTCGCAAAAACGCACTTAAATAAAACTCATCCCAGCCTATCGCCCGAAAGCCAATATCATCTTCCCGGGCTAAATTTTTGTTCTTCATACTGCTCCCTCTCAGCTGAATCTCGTGCATAGCCAAACTTTATCTTTCCCGCTACAGTTACCTCTCCACGGCGAGCAGGAGATAAACATGCTTTATATCTTTGATTTAGGAAACGTCATCGTCGATATCGATTTTAATCGCGTGTTGGGTGCATGGAGCGACTTTAGCCGCGTGCCGCTGGCAACGTTAAAGCAAAATTTCGCGATGGGCGAGACCTTCCATCAGCATGAACGCGGCGAGATCGGTGATGAGGAATTCGCGGAACGTTTCTGTCAGGAGATGGATCTACCGTTAAGCTACGAGCAGTTTTCCCACGGCTGGCAGGCGGTATTTGTCGCCATTCGGCCTGAGGTGATCGACATCATGCACAAACTGCGCGAACAGGGGCATCGGGTCGTTGTGCTATCAAATACCAACCGTCTGCACACGACGTTCTGGCCTGAGGAATACCCTGAAGTTAAGGCGGCGGCAGATAAGATCTATCTTTCGCAGGAGATGGGTATGCGTAAGCCTGAAGCGCGAATTTACCAGGCTGTTCTGCAGTCAGAGGGATTCACCGCGGCCGATGCGGTCTTTTTCGATGACAACGCCGATAATATAGAGGGAGCTAATCAGTTGGGTATCACATCAATTCTGGTGACCGGAAAAGAGACGATACCAAACTACTTCGCGAAGCAGCTATGCTAAAAACCGTTCATCAAAAAGCCACGCACCATACTCGCCCGCTGCGGGCCTGGCTGAAACTGCTCTGGCACCGTATTGATGAGGACAATATGACCACGCTGGCGGGTAACCTCGCCTACGTGTCGTTGCTCTCATTAGTACCGCTGGTGGCGGTTATCTTTGCCCTGTTTTCCGCCTTTCCGATGTTTGCGGACGTCAGCCTGCAGCTTCGTCATTTTGTCTTCGCGAATTTCATTCCTGCAACCGGGGATGTCATCCAGAACTACATTGAGCAGTTTGTCGCCAATTCCAGCAAGATGACGGCAGTGGGGGCATGCGGGCTTATCGTCACCGCGCTGCTGTTGATGTACGCCATCGATAACGCGCTGAACACGATCTGGCGGAGTAAAAAAGCACGGCCAAAGGTCTATTCCTTTGCCGTGTACTGGATGATCCTCACGCTGGGGCCGCTGCTGGCTGGGGCGAGCCTGGCGATCAGTTCGTATCTCCTTTCCTTGCGCTGGGCGAGTGATTTAAACGGCGCTATTGATAATGTGCTTCGCATCTTTCCGTTGATCCTGTCGTGGCTCTCGTTCTGGCTGCTCTATAGCGTCGTACCGACCACGCGCGTGCCTAACCGTGATGCTGTCGTGGGGGCGCTGGTGGCGGCGTTGCTCTTTGAGCTCGGTAAGAAAGGGTTTGCCCTCTACATCACCATGTTTCCGTCCTATCAGCTGATTTACGGCGTGCTGGCGGTGATCCCCATTTTGTTTGTCTGGGTCTACTGGACCTGGTGTATCGTCTTGCTTGGTGCTGAAATAACTGTCACTCTCGGTGTATACCGCGAACTTAAAAAAGCAGCAGCAGCTGAAAAACAACAAGAAGCAGACCAACCATGATTGCATTGATACAGCGCGTAACCCGTGCCAGCGTCACCGTGGAGGGAGAGGTGACGGGTGAAATTGGCCCAGGACTTTTGGTGTTGTTAGGTGTCGAAAAGGATGACGACGAACAAAAAGCCAACCGCTTATGTGAGCGCGTGCTGGGCTATCGTATTTTCAGCGATGCGGAAGGCAAGATGAACCTGAACGTTCAGCAGGCGGGCGGCAGCGTGCTGGTGGTTTCCCAGTTTACGCTGGCAGCGGATACCGAGCGCGGCATGCGTCCGAGTTTCTCTAAAGGCGCCGCGCCGGATCGTGCAGAAGCACTTTACGAGTACTTTGTTGAGCGTTGTCGCCAGCAGGAAATGAATACGCAAACCGGACGATTCGCTGCAGATATGCAGGTGTCGCTGGTGAACGATGGCCCCGTCACATTCTGGCTCCAGGTATGAGCATACTTACGGCATGGCCGCGGGTAACAAGAGAGAGTACAGCTATGTATCACCTTCGAGTACCGCAAACGGAAGAAGAGTTAGACGCTTATTACCAGTTCCGCTGGGAAATGCTGCGCAAGCCACTGCATCAGCCAAAAGGCTCTGAACGCGACGCCTGGGACGCGATGGCCCACCATCAGATGGTGATGGACGAAGAGGGTAACCTCGTCGCCGTCGGGCGTTTGTATATCAACGCCGATAACGAAGCGTCTATTCGCTTTATGGCGGTTCATCCCTCCGTGCAGGACAAAGGTCTGGGGACGCTAATGGCGATGACCCTGGAGTCCGTCGCCCGTCAGGAAGGCGTTAAGCGCGTCACCTGTAGCGCCCGCGAAGATGCCGTAGAATTCTTTGCCAAACTTGGTTTTGTGAATCAGGGGGAGATCACGACCCCGCAAACCACGCCGATTCGTCATTTTTTGATGATCAAACCCATCGCCACGCTGGACGATATTCTGCATCGCGCCGACTGGTGCGGACAGCTCCAGCAGGCCTGGTATCAGCACATTCCGCTCAGTGAAAAAATGGGCGTGCGTATTCAGCAGTACACCGGACAAAAATTTATTACCACCATGCCGGAAACCGGCAATCAGAACCCGCACCACACGCTGTTTGCCGGCAGCCTGTTCTCACTGGCCACGCTCACCGGCTGGGGGCTGATCTGGCTGATGCTGCGCGAGCGCCATCTGGGCGGCACCATCATTCTGGCCGATGCTCACATCCGCTATAGTGCACCGATCAGCGGCAAGCCGAGCGCGGTGGCCGATCTGGGGTCACTGGGCGGCGATCTGGACCGTCTGGCACGTGGCCGCAAGGCTCGCGTCCAAATGCAGGTTGAACTGTTTGGCGATAAAACACCGGGCGCGGTGTTTGAAGGCACCTATATCGTTCTTCCGGCGAAGCCCTTCGGCGCGTATGAAGAGGGTGGGAACGAGGAGGAGTAATCTCCTGTTCACTCTTACCGGGCGTGCTGAATTCGCCCGGCGATATCCCGCATAACATCTCGCGCTGACTGGCTGATGCCGCCAAGCTGAAAGAAGCCATGGATGACGCCCAGCCAGCGCTGAGCGGTACACTTCACACCCTGCTCAGTCAGATGCTGATACAACATTTCTCCCTCATCGCACAGCGGATCGTACTCTGCGGTAATGATGTGCACTGGCGGAAGCCCGTAAAAATCATCGCGCCACATCGGGCTCGCTTCGGGATGCTGACGGTCAGTTTCTGCGAGATACATTTCATACCCGCTGAGCAGAGTATCCCGGGTGATAACGTAATCCGTGCCATTGAGGGCATAGCTTTCAAAACTGGCGGTGGCGTCGAGCATGGGGTAGATAAGAATAAGCTGTGCGGGTTTCCATCGCCCTTTCGCGTTGAGCCGCAATGACGTTACCAGCGCAAGATGTCCCCCCGCGCTGTCTCCACAAAGGGTGAGCCGGTTCCTGTCGACGCCTAATTTGTCCGCATATTGCCATACCAGCTCAGCACCTCTTTCCGCATCGTCATGTGCGGCGGGGAAAGTATGCTCCGGCGCCAGCCTGTACTGAATCGCAATCACCCGACAATTGCCGTAGCAGGCTAACTGACGGAGTTGGTTGTCATGGGTATCAAAGCCGCCGCTGATAAAGCATCCGCCGTGGTAGTAGATGGCAGCAGGCAATATTTCAGGTGCATTGAGAGGTGAAAATACCCGAATGGTAAGACCCTCAAGAACAAGCGTCTCCACCTGAACGCGCGTTTCTGTCTCCCCGGCAAGCCCCGTGCTGGCAATATAGCCTGCTCGTCGCACCTCAATGCTCTGGCGACGTGACGAGGGTCGCCCTGCAGCGATAAATCCCTGAACCAGCTGTGCAATACCCTGTTCCAGCGCCATGAAAATTCCCTTTTACTGTATGGATGAACAGTTTTATAGCCTGGTTTGATTCAAAAGAAAACAAGAATATTGTTGAGGGCAACAAGCTGGAAAGCGCCTCGCAAAGGCGATAACGCGTCTCTCAACGAGAATGGAGGGTATCTGGCATGAAAGGCGGCGGGTCTTGCTGTCGAATTACAGGCCGGGCAAGCACGCGCTGCCCGGCACTGTCACAGGGAATTACTCCCCTTCACCCGGAAACAGGAACGGGTTGATTGAGCTGCGGGCAAAGCCCTCCTGCTCCATCTTCGCGTCCAGAATCAGCGAGGCAAGATCGTCGGCCACCGCTTCGACTTTCGGGTCTTTTTCCTGATACAGAATCTTCAGGTAAGTGCCGCAGTCGCCGCAGCTTTCGGCTTTCACCGCCGCGTCTTCATTTTCCAGCGACCAGTAGTTCAGATCGCGGGTCTGCTCGCAGTTGCTGCACTTGATGCGCACCACGTGCCACTCGGTTTCACACAGGTTGCAGTGCAGGTAGCGCAGCCCCTGCGTGGTGCCGATTTGCACCATGCTGGAGACCGGCATAGAGCCGCAGACCGGGCAGAACTGGCGCGCCTCGCCGTATTCGGCGCGCGCTTTACCCGGGATCAGGCTCGCCATTTGCGCCCAGTAAAGCGACAGCGCAGCCCAGATAAACGGCGCTTTATCGCTACTGACCAGCGAGAAGTCAGAGGCAAACAGCGCGCTCGCCATCTCTTCCAGCTCTTGTTCGGACGCTTTTTCCAGATTCTCAATGACCGCCAGCGCGGTACCGCTCATCTCCGGCTTCAGCTCGGCAATGAGCGAATGCAGCAGCTTCTGCCAGTGCTTATCGCGCGGCAGGACGTGAATGTCCAGCGGTGGCTTGCCCTGCGCGTTGGCTTCTTTGATGCGCGCGGTCAGGTCCATTTGCAGGGGATGGTCGTACAGCACCACTTCCTGCGCGTGGGCGACCAGCGCGGCGAAGCGCAGAAAATCGCCCAGCGGGTTGTTCTCTGCCAGCTCGCGCAGACGCTCTGCGCGGCGGTTGTAGAGGTTCTTGAGTCTGGGGAATAACAACGGCGGAATATAATCCGCCGTGCGTTTCTCGCTCGACCCCAGCTCATCTTGCGGGATTATGCGAATACTCATTCAGATGACTTTTCCTGTTTCTGGCGGACTTCACGGTACCAGCGCGGGTGATGCTTCTTCGCCCACGTACTGGTTACCCATCCTTCCACCATCGCGGTAATGGTGCCTTTCACCCAAAGGGCGGCGTAGATATGCACCATGATAACCACAATTAACGCCACTGCGGCAAATGAATGCAGCATCAGCGCGAATCGGATCACCGGGATTGAGAAAGCAGGCGCAAAGTACGGACGCCAGATGATCACGCCGCTCACCAGCAACAGGACCAGGAAGATAATCGCCGCCCAGAATACGCATTTCTGGCCGAAGTTATAACGCCCGGTATCACCCACTTCCTCGTTGACGACGATCTTACGAATATTCTTCGCCCAAAAGATATCATCCCGATTGATTAGGTTATGGTGCCAGTAGCGGAAAAACATGATGATGAACGACGCGAACATAATGACGCCCACAAACGGGTGCAGGATGCGCGCCAGCTGTGGTGTCCCCATGATCTGCATCAGCCAGTTGAAGGACGGGAAGAAGAACCCCAGCCCGCTTATCGCCGCCAGCATGAAGCAGAAGGCGGTGACCCAGTGGTTGATGCGTTCCGGCGCGGTGTAGCGCACGATGGTGTCACGTTTTCTCATTTGCGCACCTCGTCTTTCTCTTCATGCAGGTTGTCGTCTTCCTCTTCCGCGCGGTTCGGACCAACGCCGACGTAGTGGAAGATGCTCGCTGCGAAGGTGGCAGCAAAGCCCACCGCTGCCAGCGGTTTCCAGATGCCTTTCCAGAACTTCACGGTGGCGCTGATTTCCGGGTTCTCCGGCAGGCCGTGATACAGGTTCGGCTTGTCGGCGTGGTGCAGCACGTACATCACGTGCGTACCGCCAACCCCGGCCGGATCGTACAGGCCCGCGTTGTCGTAACCACGGGTCTTCAGCTCGCCCACGCGTTCTGCCGCCAGCGTTTTCATATCCTCTTTGGAGCCAAAGTGGATCGCGCCGGTTGGGCAGGTCTTCACGCATGCAGGCTCCTGGCCGACGGTAACGCGGTCCACGCACAGGGTGCATTTGTAGACGCGGTTGTCTTCCGGGTTCAGGCGCGGTACGTCGAACGGACAGCCCGCGATGCAGTAGCCGCAGCCGATGCACTGTTCGGACTGGAAGTCGACGATGCCGTTGGCATACTGAATGATAGCCCCTTCTGACGGACATGCCTTCAGGCAGCCCGGATCCGCACAGTGCATACAGCCGTCTTTGCGGATAAGCCATTCCAGTTTGTCGTTCTGCTCCACTTCCGAGAAACGCATCACCGTCCAGGACTTGGCGGTCAGGTCTGCCGGGTTGTCGTACACCCCGACGTTGTGACCCACTTCGTCACGCAGGTCGTTCCACTCAGAGCAGGCCACCTGACAAGCTTTACAGCCGATACAGGTCGTCACGTCGATAAGCTTCGCCACTTCCTGCTGGTGGTCCCGCGCCTGAGGCGCGGGCGTGAAACCGTTAGTCGCGGAACGACGGATAATGTCTTGAGATTGATAAGCCATAAGTCGTCTCCGTTACACCTTTTCCACGTTCACGAGGAAGGCCTTAAACTCCGGCGTCTGCGTGTTCGCATCACCGACGAACGGCGTCAGGGTGTTCGCAATGAACCCTTTCTTCGCCACGCCCTCATAACCCCAGTGAATCGGAATACCGATGGTATCCACCTGCTGACCGTGAACGTTCAGCGTGCGAATACGCTTGGTCACCACCGCCTTGGCTTTAATGTAGCCGCGGTTAGAGGAGACCTTCACGGTATCGCCATGGGCAATCCCGAGCTTGTTCGCCAGCTTCTCGCCGATCTCCACAAACTGTTCCGGCTGCGCGATGGCGTTAAGCAGCGCGTGCTTGGTCCAGTAGTGGAAGTGCTCGGTCAGACGGTAGGTGGTACCCACGTACGGGAACTTGTCTTTTTTACCCAGCGCTTCGAAATCGCCCTTAAAGATACGGGCTGCCGGGTTAGAGACCACGTTCGGGTGCAGCGGGTTGGTGCCCAGCGGCGTCTCAAACGGCTCGTAGTGTTCCGGGAACGGACCTTCCGCCATCTTATCGATAGCAAACAGGCGTCCCATCCCTTCAGGCTGCATGATAAACGGCCCAACGTCGCTGCCCGGTGCGGCAGTGCTGTAGTCCGGAATATCCACGCCGCCCCATTTCGCACCGTCCCACTTCAGAAGCTGACGCTTCGGATCCCACGGGTTGCCCTGCGGGTCAGCGGATGCGCGGTTATAGAGGATGCGGCGGTTAAGCGGCCATGCCCATGCCCAGCCCAGCGTATTGCCGAGGCCCGACGGATCGGCGTTATCGCGGTTGGCCATCTGGTTGCCCTTCGGCGTCCAGCTACCGGCAAAGATCCAGCAGCCGCTTGACGTGGTACCGTCATCGCGCAGGTGGGCGAAGGTACTAAGCTGATCGCCTTTCTTCGCTAGTACGGTGCCGGTGGCCGGGTCGATAACGTCCGCCAGCGCCTTACCGTTGCTCTCCATCGCCACTTCTTCTGGCGCAGGGTTTTCCGGCGTCGAGTAGTTCCAGGTCATGTTCAGGACCGGTTCCGGGTTCGCGCCGCCTTCTTCCGCATACATCTTACGCAGGCGCAAGAAGATACCGGCCAGGATCTCGCCGTCGTTCATGGCGATGCCCGGGGCGTCCGCGCCTTTCCAGTGCCACTGCAGCCAGCGTCCGGAGTTAACGATAGACCCGTTCTCTTCCGCGAAGCAGGTAGACGGCAGACGGAACACTTCGGTCTGAATCTTCGACGGATCGACGTCGTTCGATTCACCGTGGTTCTGCCAGAAGGTTGAGGTTTCGGTATTGAGCGGGTCAATCGTCACCAGGAACTTCAGCTTCGACAGAGACTCAACAACCTTGTTCTTGTTCGGGAACGAGGCCACCGGGTTAAAGCCCTGGCACAGATAGCCGTTCACTTTGCCCTGGTGCATCATCTCGAAATACTGCAGAACGTCGTAGCCTTTGTCCCACTTCGGCAGCCAGTCAAAGCCCCAGCTGTTTTCCGCCGTCGCTTTATCGCCAAAGAAGGCTTTCATCATGGAGACGAAGAACTTCGGATAGTTGCCCCAGTAGTTTACCTGGCCTTCGAGCAGCGGTTTCGGCGTACTGGCCGTCAGGTAGGTTTGCAGATCGGTCTGTTTCTCGCTTGGCAGGTTCATGTAACCCGGCAGGCTTTGAGACAGCAGGCCGAGGTCGGTCAGACCCTGAATGTTGGAGTGACCGCGCAGGGCGTTCACGCCGCCGCCTGCCATCCCCATGTTGCCGAGCAGCAGCTGAACCATCGCCATGGTGCGGATGTTCTGCGCGCCGATGGAGTGTTGCGTCCAGCCGAGGGCGTACAGGAACGACGCGGTTTTATCTTTCGCGCTGGTTTCGGCGATCAGCTCGCACACCTTCAGGAAGTCCGCCTTCGGCGTACCACAGATGTTTTCGACAACCTCCGGCGTGTAGCGGGAGACGTGCTCTTTCAGCAGGTTCCACACGCAGCGCGGGTGTTGCAGGGTGGTGTCGCGCTTCGCAAAGCCTTTCTCATCCAGCTCGTAGTTCCAGCTGGTTTTATCGTACTTGCGTTTTTCGGCGTCGTAACCGCTGAACAGGCCATCTTCGAAGTGGTAATCCTCACGCACGATCAGGCTAGCGTTGGTATAGGCTTCGGTGTATTCGCGGTTGTATTTTTCGTTGGTCATCAGGTACAGCAATACGCCTGACAGGAAAGTGATGTCAGTACCTGAACGAATAGGGGTGTAGAAATCCGCCACTGACGCAGTACGCGTAAAGCGGGGATCGATCACAATCAGTTTCGCACCGTTGTGGATTTTGGCTTCCATCGCCCAGCGGAACCCGACAGGGTGCGCTTCAGCGGCGTTACCGCCCATCACCACAATGAGGTTGGCGTTCTTGATGTCGACCCAGTGGTTGGTCATCGCACCGCGACCAAATGTTGGAGCAAGACTTGCTACCGTTGGTCCGTGTCAGACACGCGCCTGGTTGTCGACCGCGAGCATACCGAGTGCGCGCGTAAATTTCTGGGTTAAATAACCGGTTTCGTTGCTGGAAGCAGAGGCACACAGCATCCCGGTGGAGAGCCAGCGGTTGACCGTAACGCCGTCGGCGTTCTTCTCAACAAAGTTGGCATCGCGGTCTTCTTTAATGTGTTTTGCGATGCGATCAAACGCCTCTTCCCAGCTGATTTGCTGCCATTTGTCGGAGCCAGGCGCGCGATATTCAGGGAATTTGAGGCGGCTTTCGGAGTGGATAAAGTCCACCAGACCGGCCCCTTTCGGGCACAATGCGCCGCGGTTGACCGGATGATCCGGGTCGCCTTCGATATGGAAAATAGACGCTTTGGCGTTTTTAGCACCGTCGCCGAGGCTATACATTAACAGCCCGCAACCGACAGAGCAGTACGTACAGGTATTACGGGTTTCACGGGTGCGCAGCAGTTTATACTGCCGCGTTTCCGCCAGCGCTACGCCGGGCGCAAAGCCCAGTGCCGCTGCCGTGGTGCCTGCCATACCGCCAGCGCAGATCTTAAAGAACTGCCTTCTGCTGACCTGCATGGGTCACTCCTTGTTTCGACATTGCTTACATATGTAGTTTTGACTTCGCGGTTGAAGAATGACCGCAAAGGAGAAAAATTTGCGTTAATCCCTCAATTCCACGAGGGATATCATCAGAATACCACATTGTCGGTACCGCTGTTCTAATGGCGTTAATACAAAGTGAACGTATTATCACCATGTTGATTATAAAGTGTGATATTGATCACATTAACAGCTCTGCATGTTAAAGCGGTGTAGCCGGTGGCAGGTTGCACCCCTGCTAAATGAGTAGGAGAATGGTTGTCGAAAAGTTGATCCATACTATGCGTAACGCCTGTGGATTATGCTGCAATAGCAGGCTCACCTCCGTGGTTGTTCAGGAATACCGCTGTGTCTAAACAAAACCGTGCTCCCCACTCGTCACCACTGCCTGCGGGCATTGTGGAACTGTCGGTACACAGACCGCCCCACATCACCCATGCCACGCCGGATTTTCTGGCGGAAGAAGTGCCCGTTGCGCTCGTTTACAACGGTATCTCGCATGTCGTGATGATGGCTTCGCCAAAAGATCTTGAGCTGTTCGCCATCGGTTTTTCCCTCTCGGAAGGCATCATCGAGCATCCGCAAGACATCTACGGCATGGACGTGGTGCAGGCCTGCAACGGTCTCGAAGTGCAAATAGAACTCTCCAGCCGCCGCTTTATGGGGCTGAAAGAGCGCCGCCGCGCGCTGGCCGGGCGTACCGGCTGCGGCGTCTGTGGCGTTGAGCAACTCAATGATATTGGTAAACCCGTTGCGCCATTGCCGTTTACTCAGACCTTTAATCTGGCTCACCTCGACCATGCGCTTGAGCACCTGAACGATGTTCAGCCCATCGGCCAGCTGAGCGGCTGTACGCACGCGGCGGCATGGGTGTTGCCGTCGGGAGAGATTGCCGGTGGGCATGAGGACGTTGGCCGCCATGTGGCGCTGGATAAGCTGCTGGGGCGCCGGGCGCGTGAAAGTGACGTCTGGCAGCAGGGCGCGGCGCTCGTTTCCAGCCGGGCCAGCTACGAGATGGTGCAAAAGTCCGCCATGTGCGGTGTGGAAATTTTGTTCGCGGTGTCGGCGGCGACCACGCTGGCGGTGGAGGTAGCGGAGCGCTGTAACCTGACGCTGGTGGGCTTCTGCAAGCCGGGAAGGGCAACCATTTATACCCATCCACAGCGATTAAAACTTAATCAATAATTTTGAATAATAATAGCAAATCCTTCCGCTTTTAGTTGTTCATGATGAGGTCTAGTATTTATCTCATCAAGGCACGGTGCCTTACCTAAACAACTTAATGAAAGGGTTTATATTATGAAAAGCATCAAAACTTTTGTCGCTGTAATCGCTCTGGCTACTTCTTTCGGTTCTTTCGCTGCTCAGACCGTGACCGCAACCGCGTCAACCATTGACGGCGCAGAAGCGAAAATCGCGGCTCAGGCTCAGGAAGCCGGCGCGTCATCTTACAAAATTACCCAGGCGTTCTCAGGTAACCGCGTACACATGACCGCTGAACTGACGAAATAAGCTGTCACACCGTCGAAAGAGCGCCCCCGGGGCGCTTTTTTAGTTTATGCCCGCCACGCGCAGCAGCGCGGTTACCACTGCCGCCGCCACGATCACCACAATTAACGGCATTTTCCGCCAGGCCAAAAACACCGCAAACGCCACGCCCAGCACGCGCGCCATGCCTGCGAAATGTTCGCCTTCATAAAACGTCGTCGCCAGCGCCACGGAAAAAAGCAGCACTGTTGCCGCGTCCGAAAGCAGCGCCTGAGAGCGTTCTGACAGTGCCAGCCTGCTGCCCAGTTTCGCCCCGCCAAGACGCATCAGGTACGTTCCCGCAGACAAAATGGCGATGCCGAGAATAAAAAACGTCATATTTCCCATTATTTTTTCCTCGCAGCAAGACCCAGTAAAGAGAGCAGCACCGGTAATCCTACCGGGGCAAACGGTACGGCAGCCAGTGAAAGCGCGGCCCCGCTGCAGGCGCGGATTAGCGTGGTACGGTTTTTAAATGCGGGAACCACCAGCGCCAGCAATATGGCCGGAAATACCGCGTCCAGGCCGATGGTCTCCGGGTCAGGTAACAGTTTGCCAACCATTGCACCCAGCAGCGCGCCGAGCGGCCAGACGATGGCGACGCCTAAGCCGCACAGCCAGTAGGCGGCCTTCCGCTGCTCGGCGGTTTTTTGCGACAGGCCAAACACCACGCTTTCGTCGTTCATAATGTGGCAGCCCAACAGGCTCAGACCGCGCTTGCCTACCAGTTCACGCACCGTCACGCCAAACGGCACGTGCCGCGCGTTGACCAGCAACCCCGCGGCTGCGGCTGCCAGCGGGTTACCGCCGCTTGCCACAATGCCGATAAACATAAACTCTGACGCGCCCGCGAGTACGGTGATGGAGAGTACAAACGGTACCCAGACCGGGAAACCGTAGGCCATCGCCAGGGAGCCGTAGGACATCCCGACCACGCCCACCGCGAGGCAGACCAGGATAATTGCTTTTATGGTGTCGCCTTTTAGGCAAGAGAGATGATGCTTCATACAATTTTAGCCATATCGAACGTGTATCCATTATAATGAACGCAACGAAACTGATTTTCAAGACGAACGATTCGTTCGTTTTATAGAACAAGAGGCCGTTATATGACGCAGCCGATCAGCCTGATCGCCAAAAGTCTGGTGCGAGAACGCCAGCGAACCGGGCTTTCACTGGCGGAAATTGCCCGCCGTGCCGGGATCGCAAAATCCACCCTTTCCCAGCTGGAGTCCGGCAACGGTAACCCTAGCCTGGAAACGCTGTGGTCGCTTTGCGTGGCGCTGGATATTCCTTTCGCCCGCCTGCTTGAGCCGCAGTTGCCGACCACACAGGTGATCCGCCGCGGTGAAGGGACGAAAGTGGTCGCCGGACAGGCTAATTACGAGGCTATTTTACTGGCCGCATGCCCGCCCGGCGCGCGCCGCGATGTTTATCTTCTGATGACCCAGCCGGGTGCAGACCGTATTTCACAGCCGCATCCGCCGGGCTCGGTTGAGCATATCATTGTCACGCAGGGACGGGCGCTGGTTGGCCTGCTTGACGCGGCGGAAGAGCTCGGCGCAGGGGATTACATTTGTTATCCCGCCGACCAGCCGCACATCTTTAAAGCCCTGGAGCCAGACACTTACGCGCTGCTGGTGGCGGAACAAAACTAACCCGACAATGCTGTCGTCTTCGCGGCAGCATCTTCCGTTAACCTCCTGAGTGAATTACCCATTTTAGCTTTTGTCAGAATGTGAATAACCTTATAAAAACTACGGCATTGATAATCATTTTCAATATCATTTAATTAACTATAATGAACCAACTGCTTACGCGGCATTAACAGCTGTGCCGCCCGACAATAATGGAGAGGATTATGAGTTATACACTGCCATCCCTGCCGTATGCCTACGACGCACTGGAACCGCATTTCGACAAGCAGACGATGGAAATCCATCACACTAAACACCACCAGACCTATGTGAACAACGCGAACGCCGCGCTGGAAAGCCTGCCAGAGTTCGCTAACCTGCCTGTTGAAGAGCTGATCACCAAGCTGGACCAGCTGCCAGCGGACAAGAAAACCGTGCTGCGTAACAACGCGGGCGGTCACGCAAACCACAGCCTGTTCTGGAAAGGCCTGAAAACTGGTACCACCCTGCAGGGCGACCTGAAAGCGGCTATCGAGCGCGACTTCGGTTCTGTTGACAACTTCAAAGCGGAATTCGAAAAAGCCGCTGCAACCCGCTTCGGCTCCGGCTGGGCGTGGCTGGTTCTGAAAGGTGACAAACTGGCGGTGGTTTCTACCGCGAACCAGGACTCCCCGCTGATGGGTGAGGCGATCTCTGGCGCATCCGGCTTCCCAATCCTGGGTCTGGACGTGTGGGAACACGCTTACTACCTGAAATTCCAGAACCGTCGCCCGGACTACATCAAAGCCTTCTGGGACGTGGTGAACTGGGACGAAGCAGCAGCGCGTTTCGCCGCTAAAAAATAAGGTTGCATTGACGCCTGTGAGAAGCGAGTCTGATGGCTCGCTTTTTTTGTATCTGCGTAATGGAGGCAGCGATGCATTACCCGGTGAACGTGTTTACAGGCAAGGTAAGGGAGTACGACGGCAGCCGCCCGAGCGCCATCGCCAAAATTCAGGTCGACGGTGAGCTGACGTTAACCGACCTTGGGCTTGCGGGCGACGAGCAGGCCGAAAAGAAGATCCACGGTGGGCCCGAGCGCGCACTGTGCCACTACCCGCGCGAGCACTATCAGCACTGGAAAGCCGAATTCCCCGAACAGGCGGATCTGTTTGTCGCGCCCGCGTTCGGTGAGAACCTCTCGACCGAAGGGCTGACCGAGCAAAACGTCTTTATCGGTGATATTTACCGCTGGGGCGATGCCCTGATTCAGGTGACGCAGCCACGCTCGCCGTGCTTCAAGCTCAACTTCCATTTCGGCATTCATGACATGTCGGCTCAGATGCAAAACGCGGGTAAAACCGGCTGGCTGTACCGTGTAGTGCTGGCTGGGCAGGTGTCAGCGGATGCGCCGCTTGAGCTGGCATCACGCCTGAGTGAAGTGTCTGTTTACGACGCCTGCGCCATTGCCTGGCATATGCCGTTTGATGACGAGCAGTATCATCGCCTGCTGTCGGCGGCGGGGCTATCGACCAGCTGGACGCGCACCATGCAAAAACGGCGGCTCAGTAACAAAATTGAAGACAATGCCCGTCGGTTATGGGGTAAATAGGTTTCTCTTTCGTTCGTCTCCCCCGTGCTAACGGGGGATGCTCCCTTCTTTTACACCGTACTCAACCTTTCCTTGCTTCATTCCTGATACATGGCCCACAAAAAAAGTGTTGGCCATGTAAAAACACTTGAGAATTCTTCCGGCTCAAATATCTTATGATCAAATTGGTTTAAACCAGATGGTGTGGGATGAAAGAAAAAAACTACGTGGATGTGCTCAGGGAGCGTTTTGAACGCTGGCTGAGTGAACAAAACTTACCGGCTGGCTCGAAGCTACCGTCTGAGCGCGAGTTGTGCGAACTGCTAGATGCCAAACGCATGACCTTACGGCAGGTGCTGATTGAGCTGGAGGTGGGTGCACGGATATTTAGAAAGAACCGCAGCGGCTGGTTTATTTCTGCTAAGCGCTTTATCTATAACCCAAAATCCCTCTCCAGTTTTAATGCGGAAGCCCGTGCCCAGGGGCGAAATCCCTCCTGGGGCTATTTATCCCGTGAGAGCATGGAGAGCGTACCGCATCAGATTGAGAGGGTGTTTCCCGCGTCTGAGAATTGCTATCGGGTAACAGGATGGTGTGGGCTCGATGAACATAAGGTTTTTTACCACGAGTCATATATTGATGCAGAAACCGCGCCGGGATATATCCATAAACTGGAGAACCAGTCGTTTGCCAGCGTCTGGGAAGATGAATTCGGTCATACCTTAACCATTAAAGAGATGATCTTCAAACCGGTCAATATGCCGGAGCTGGCCTGCAAAGAACTGGGTGTGGCACCGAATACTTACGGAATTTTGGTGGAAAAACACCGAGCGACACGGGATAAAAAAGTGGTGCAGGTCGATTTTGAATACTGGCGCCTTGAATCAGTGGAACTCGTTATTCATGATGAATGAGAAGAAAAATGAAAAATATTGATAAAGTGCGGCTGGCGGAACGTGCGAGAAATATACCTCTCTATCTGCACGCCTACGCGTTTCATTTAAATATGCGCTATGAACGCGTATTGCCGGGTGATTTGTTAGATATAGCGTATCAGCAGAAATTAAAGGGGGTAAAAATTCATGTCGAAGACGGCGAAACGCAATCCCTGCAAAAATTAAATGACCAACAGTTACGCACGTTTAAAGAAAAAGCGCAAAGCTACCATCTGGATATTCATATTGAAACCAGCGCTTCGGATAAAGCGACGCTGGATGATGCGATCCGTATCGCCCTGGCGACGGGAGCGACCTCGGTGCGCTTCTACCCGCGTTATGAAGGGTATCTGAAAGACGTGCTCGATAAAATTGCCAGCGATATTGCGTATTTATCTCGTTATGACGATTGCGGCCTGAGTTTTACTATTGAACAACATGAAGATTTACAGGGCCATGAACTGGTGACGCTGGTGAAAAACAGCGGGATGAAAAACCTCTCCATTCTGTTCGACTTTGGCAATATGATTAATGCTAACGAAGAGCCGCTGGCGGCATTAGAGGTTATGGCCCCCTTGATTACCCAGGTGCATATTAAAGATGCGCGGATTATTAACGAGGGGAAAGGTTGGGGGCATGAAGCCTGTCGTACCGGATACGGTGATCTACCTGTGGAGGAGATGCTAAAAAGATTACTACTTTTAGGCGATGAGCAACCCCAGGTCACCTCTTTTGGCTTAGAAGAAGAGGTGGAATATTATGCGCCTGCGTTCCGTTTCGACGATGAAGGGAATAACCCCTGGATACCGTGGCGAAATGCGAGCTATACCCCATTGCCCGACAGCACGATGGTAGATGCCCGTCTTGCGGAGGAAAAACATCACGCCCTTTCTCAAATTCAGTATATACGTAACGTGTGTCAAAAATTTATAACAACCTGACTAGTATTTAGGTCGTTAAAAAAGAACGTCAACATGAAGGCCATTTCATTTTGAGCTGGCTGAGGATTATTGCATTCATTTTCTGATTGAGAATGTTTTCTCAACCTACGCTAAGGGTGTTAATTATGTTCATGAATAAATGGGCACGACTCTGCTTTTTGATTTTAGGCGGCGGGACGATATTCAAACTTTCCAGTATGAAAGATGTCTTTTATGTACCTATGCAAAATGACTGGGGATTAACCAATACCCAAATTGGTTTAAGCTTTACGGTATATACTATTGTCCAGACAACGGGCCTGTTCCTCTCTCTGTATATTGCCGACCGTTACTCTAAAAAAATACTGCTGCCGTTTGGTTTAATCGGCGTGGGATTTTGCGGCCTCTACTTATCCACGCTGCCGTCATTTACCGGGTATCTGCTCTGTTTTGCGGCGATGGCCTTTTTCGCTGACGTAGTTTACTGGCCAGTATTGCTGAAAGCGGTGCGTCTGCTGGGAACGCAGGAGGAACAGGGGCGTATGTTTGGCTTTCTTGAGGCTGGCCGCGGCGTGGTGGACGTGGTTGTTGCCTCCGGGGCACTGTTCGTCTTTGTGCACTTCGGGGAAGGCAAAGCGGGCATGCAGGCGGGGCTGTTATACTACACGCTGATTACCCTGGTCGCAGGGGTGATCACCTACTTCATTGTCGATGACGACAAGGTCAAAGGCAGCGAAAAGGGGAGTGCCAACATGGAGGTGCTCAAGGGGATCAAACATATCCTCTCCTGCGCCAACGTCTGGCTGGCCGCGTTTGGCATTTTCTTCGTGTACGCTGCCTACTGCGGGCTGACATACTTTATCCCTTTCCTCAAAGATATCTATATGCTTCCGGTTGCGCTGGTGGGAGCCTACGGCATTATCAACCAGTATGCCCTGAAAATGGTGGGGGGACCGGTGGGCGGTTTCCTGGCGGATAAAGTGGCAAAATCGCCTACTGTCTACCTGAAGTGGACCTTCCTGATTGCCGCCGCGGCGATGATTGTCTTTATGCAGCTACCCCACCAATCGATGAACGTCTATATCGGGATGGCGGCAACCTTAGGTTTTGGGGCGATTATTTTCTCGCAGCGCGCCATTTTCTTCGCGCCGATGGATGAGATAGGCACCCCGCGTGAGTATGCCGGCTCGGCAATGGCGTTTGGCTGCATCATCGGTTACATGCCCGCCATGTTTGCTTACACGCTTTATGGCTGGCTGCTGGATACCCACACCGGTATCGCAGGCTACAACTATGTTTTTAGCGTGATGATCGCGTTCAGCCTGATGGGATTCGTCTGCTCAACGCTGCTGGTGAAACGGATCAAAAAGCAGAACCGCGCGGCAGTCACCGCGGAGGTATAAGGTCAGCTGTCCCCGGCAAACGCCGGGGACAGGGCGTCATGAACGTTTGTACAGCGGCAGCCAGAGGGTCAATCGCAATCCACCCAGCGGACTGTCATCGGCTTTCACCCAGCCACGGTGCTGCTGCATGGCGGTTTCCACAATCGCCAGGCCCAGCCCCGTACCCCCCGATTCCCGGTCGCGCGCCTCATCGGTACGATAGAACGGACGGAAAATCTGCTCGCGGTCTTCCGGGCTGACGCCAGGACCGTCGTCGTCGACAATGACGGTGATCCCGTCTTTATCCACCGAGAACGCCACCTCAATCTTCGTGTGTGAGTAGCGCAGGGCGTTACGCACGATATTCTCCAGCGCGCTTTCCAGCGTGTTGGGGTTACCGTACAGCGGCCATGGACCCGGTGGGAAGTTGACGGTGAAGGATTTACCCATCTGTTCCGCTTCGAACGCCGCGTTGTCCAGCACCTCGTGCCACAGGTGATTGGCTTTCACCGTTTCGCTGACCAGCGCGTTTTTCTGCTGATTACGCGACATGACCAGCAGGTCGTTGATCATGCTGTCCAGGCGGTGAGCTTCTGTTTCAATACGCTCCAGCTCTTTGCTCTCACCGCTGCGGCGGCGCAGCAGCGCGGTGCCAAGCTGCAGGCGGGTAAGCGGGGTACGCAGTTCGTGCGAGATATCCGACAGCAGACGTTGTTGTGCGGTCATCATGCGATCGAGAGCGCTCACCATCTGGTTAAAACTGGTCCCGGCGGCAAGGAATTCCTGCGGTCCGGCTTCCAGCTCAGGGTGTTGTCGCAGGTTACCCTGCGCCACTTCATCGGCGGCATTTTTCAGCTTACGCGCCGGTTTTGCCAGGCTCCACGCCAGCCATAACAGCAGCGGCGAGCTGACCAGCATGGTGACAATCAGCAGCAGGAGAGGGCGGTCAAACAGCAGGTTGATAAAATCAGACTGGGAGTTGCTCGCCGGACGGATCAGGTAGAGCTGATAATTATCCTCTCCGTCTCTGACGGAGAAAGGCCCTACCATTTCTACGCGGCCATATTTCTTCTTCTGGGGATGATCGGCGTTATCCGCCTGGCCAATGAAGTTGCGGATAATCTGCATTTCATTGCGATCGGCCCCAATGACGCGGCCTTCGCTGGTCACCAGCAGCAGGCGTTGTCCGGGCGGCGCCCACTTGTCGATAGCGCGAAATAATCTGCGCCACCACATTAAATCGTTCGGCGGGTCGTTTGCCAGCTCGGCTTCCACGTGCTGCTCGATCATCACGCCCTGACGTTGCTCGCTGTCGAGAAGCTCCGTCATCTGGCGTGAGTCGAGTTTTGGCAACATCAGTACGAGCATTAAAACCAGTGCCAGCGTCAGCCAGAAGATGGCGAAGATGCGGGCGGTTAAGCTTCCTATCATGAAGCGGAAACCATCAGATAACCGCGACCACGCAGGGTTTTAAACCATGGGTGACCGTCTTTACGCTCCGGCAGCTTACGGCGCAGGTTAGAGATGTGCATGTCGATGGCGCGGTCAAACGGGGTCAGACGTTTGCCCAGCACTTCCTGACTTAAATGTTCACGCGAAACCACCTGGCCGAGGTGCTGCGCCAGCAGATACAGCAGGGTGAACTCCGTGCCGGTGAGTTCCAGCGTCTGGCCATCAAAGCTCGCTTCCTGACGGCCCGGGTTCAGGCTCAGGGAGTCGACTTCAAGGGTAGGTGAGCTGTTGTCGGTATTCTGCTGCTGCTCGCTCCAGTGGGAACGACGCAGGATCGCGCGAATACGGGCGACCAGTTCGCGGTCGTTAAACGGCTTCGGTAAATAGTCATCCGCGCCCAGCTCAAGGCCGAGTACGCGATCGAGTTCGCTGCCGCGTGCGGTCAGCATGATAACGGGAGTCTGGTGTGTCTGGCGAAGCTCTTTCAACGTATCAATGCCGTTTTTCTTCGGCATCATCACGTCGAGCAAAAGTAAATCGATGCTGTCGTCAAGGAGACTCAGCGCCTGCTCGCCATCATGGGCAACCAGGACGTTGAAACCTTCCATGTCGAGCAACTCCTTTAAAAGGGATGTGAGCTCTCGGTCATCATCAACTAACAGGATTTTATTCATTGTTTAAATACCTCCGAGGCAGAAATTACGACATCAAGGCTGTCTAATCCATGACTTTACGTTGTTTTACACCCCCTGACGCATGTTTGCAGCCTGAATCGTAGACTGTCTCTCGTTGAATCGCGACACGAAAGATTTTGGGAGCAAGTGATGCGCAAAGTTACCGCTGCCGTCATGGCCTCAACGCTGGCGTTCAGTGCGTTTAGCCAGGCTGCTGAAGCTATCATCAGCGATAACAGTCCCTTACAAGAGGGCGCAACGCAGAACAGCAGCCAAAGCCATATGTTTGACGGCATAAGTTTAACCGAACATCAGCGTCAACAGATGCGAGATCTGATGCAGAGGGCGAGACACGACCAGCCCCCTGTTAATGTTAGCGAAATGGAGACAATGCATCGCCTTGTCACCGCAGAAAATTTTGACGAAAGCGCTGTACGCGCTCAGGCCGAAAAAATGGCTCAGGAACAGGTTGCCCGCCAGGTCGAAATGGCGAAGGTCCGCAACCAGATGTTCCACCTGCTAACGCCCGAGCAGCAAGCGGTTTTGAACACCAGACATCAGCAGCGAATGGACCAGCTGCGTGAGGTTGCACGGATGCAGCGAAGCTCAGAAACGACGTTTTTCAGTAGCAATAGCAGTACCCGTAGTAACCAGTAAACCCTGTTTTCCTTGCCATAGACACCATCCCTGTCTTCCCCCACATGATGTGGGGTTTTTTTTTGCCCCGCATTCTGATTTGTTAACCGTTTATTCATCCTTCGACTCCACATGCTTCCGTTATACTAGCGGCATGACATGACAGGAGCGTTTATGAATCAATCCTATGGAAGACTGGTAAACCGGGCCGCCATGGCCGCGACGGTAATGGCGTCGTGCTTGCTGGTCATCAAAGTTTTCGCGTGGTGGTATACCGGTTCGGTCAGTATTCTGGCGGCGCTGGTGGACTCGCTGGTGGATATTGCCGCCTCGCTGACCAACCTGCTGGTGGTGCGTTACTCGCTGCAGCCAGCGGATGAAGAGCACACCTTTGGGCACGGTAAAGCGGAGTCGCTGGCCGCGCTGGCGCAAAGCATGTTTATATCCGGTTCTGCGCTGTTCTTGTTTCTCACCGGCATTCAGCATCTCGTCTCGCCAACACCGATGAACGATCCCGGCGTCGGCGTCGTTGTGACGATTGTCGCGCTTATATGCACACTTGTTCTGGTAACGTTCCAGCGCTGGGTTGTGCGCAAAACGCAAAGTCAGGCTGTACGGGCAGATATGCTTCATTATCAATCTGATGTTATGATGAATGGGGCTATTCTTATTGCGCTCGGTCTGGCCTGGTATGGCTGGCATCGGGCCGATGCGTTGTTTGCGTTAGGGATTGGTATCTATATTTTATATAGCGCCCTGCGGATGGGGTATGAAGCGGTGCAATCACTGCTTGACCGCGCCCTCCCGGACTCAGAACGAAATGAAATTTTTTCTATCGTGACCTCCTGGCCCGGCGTCAGCGGTGCACACGATCTTCGAACGCGGCAGTCAGGGCCGACCCGCTTTATTCAGATTCACATTGAAATGGAAGACAACCTGCCACTGGTTCAGGCTCACGTGATAGCTGAGCAGGTCGAGCAGGCGATTTTGCAGCGTTTTCCTGGTTCAGACGTCATCATTCACCAGGATCCCTGCTCGGTTGTACCCGGTCATGTTGGGCTTTCGTAATTCGTTGTAAAAAAGTGAGCCAGGCCAGCATTTTGTGTATAAATTACCGCCATTTGGTCTGACCTGAATCAATTCAGCTGGAAGGGATTGATATACTATTTGCAGTATTCGTTGGTCGATAAGTTTCTTCCGGCAACAGATTTCAATTTTGCATTCCTAAGTTCAGAGGTAGTCATGATTAAGAAAATCGGTGTGTTGACAAGCGGCGGTGATGCGCCGGGCATGAACGCGGCAATTCGTGGTGTTGTCCGTGCAGCGCTGACGGAAGGCCTGGAAGTTTTTGGCGTTTATGACGGTTATCTGGGCCTGTATGAAGATCGTATGGTTCAGCTCGACCGTTACAGCGTGTCTGACATGATCAACCGTGGCGGTACTTTCCTCGGTTCTGCGCGCTTCCCGGAATTCCGTGATGAACACGTTCGTGAAGTGGCTATCGAAAACATGAAGAAACGCGGCCTGGACGCCCTGGTGGTTATCGGTGGTGACGGCTCCTACATGGGTGCAAAACGTCTGACCGAAATGGGTTTCCCGTGCATCGGTCTGCCGGGCACCATCGACAACGACATCAAAGGTACTGACTACACTATCGGCTTCTTTACCGCGCTGGGTACCGTTGTTGAAGCGATTGACCGTCTGCGTGACACCTCGTCTTCTCACCAGCGTATCTCTATCGTTGAAGTGATGGGCCGTTACTGCGGCGACCTGACGCTGGCGGCAGCCATTGCGGGCGGTTGCGAATTTATCGTCGTGCCAGAAGTCGAATTTAGCCGTGAAGATCTGGTGGCTGAAATCAAAGCGGGCATCGCGAAGGGTAAAAAACACGCGATCGTGGCTATCACCGAGCACATCTGTGACGTTGACGAGCTGGCGAAGTACATCGAAGCCGAAACCAAACGCGAAACCCGCGCGACCGTACTGGGTCACATCCAGCGTGGTGGTTCTCCAGGCCCTTACGACCGTATTCTGGCGTCCCGTATGGGCGCGTACGCTATCGATCTGCTGCTGCAGGGTCACGGCGGCCGCTGCGTCGGTATTCAGAACGAAAAACTGGTTCACCATGACATCATCGACGCGATTGAAAACATGAAGCGTCCGTTCAAAGGTGACTGGCTGGACTGCGCGAAAAAACTGTACTGATCGGCGTTTTTTGCCCGGTGGCGCTGCGCTTACCGGGCCTACAAAAGTACGGTTCGTAGGCCGGGTAAGGCGAAGCCGCCACCCGGCTTTTTTATGTGTGCACGCTTTTTTATTCCACTACGTTATAGCCAATCTTTTTTTATTCTTTAATCCTCGAATCGCTTTCTGGCACGCTGCATTCATCAAAACACTACACAAGAGAGCTGGGCGATGAATAAATGGGGCGTGGGTTTAACATTATTGCTGGCATCGACCAGCGTTCTGGCTAAGGACATCCAGTTACTGAACGTGTCATACGACCCGACGCGTGAGCTGTACGAGCAATACAACAAAGCGTTTGCAGCACACTGGAAACAGGAAACCGGCGACAACGTCGTGGTTCGCCAGTCTCACGGTGGTTCTGGCAAGCAGGCGACCTCCGTTATCAACGGGATTGAAGCCGACGTGGTGACCCTGGCGCTGGCCTACGATGTTGACGCGATCGCCGAGCGTGGCCGTATCGACAAAAACTGGATCAAACGCCTGCCGGATAACTCCGCGCCATACACCTCGACCATCGTTTTCCTGGTACGTAAAGGCAACCCGAAACAGATCCATGACTGGAATGACCTGATTAAGCCGGGCGTGTCAGTCATCACGCCTAACCCGAAAAGCTCTGGCGGCGCTCGCTGGAACTACCTGGGCGCATGGGGCTACGCGCTGCACCACAACAATGGCGACCAGGCCAAAGCGCAGGAATTCGTGAAAGCGCTGTATAAAAACGTTGAGGTGCTGGACTCCGGCGCGCGTGGCGCCACCAACACCTTCGTCGAGCGCGGGATTGGCGACGTGCTGATCGCATGGGAAAACGAAGCCCTGCTGGCCACTAACGAACTGGGTAAAGACAAATTCGAGATCGTGACCCCAAGCGAATCAATTCTGGCTGAACCGACCGTCTCCGTGGTCGATAAAGTGGTTGAGAAGAAAGATACCAAAGCGGTGGCGGAAGCCTACCTGAAGTATCTGTACTCGCCAGAAGGCCAGGAAATTGTGGCGAAAAACTTCTATCGTCCACGCGATCCGGCCGTTGCGAAGAAATACGAAAGCGTATTCCCTAAACTGAAACTCTTCACCATTGATGACGAGTTCGGTGGCTGGACCAAAGCGCAGAAAGAGCACTTCTCTAACGGCGGCACCTTCGACCAGATCAGCCAGCGCTAACCCCTTAGCCCATGACACGGTGACCCGGCGTGAGAAATCCGCCGGGTTTTTTATTTGGTCATCATTTTGCGTTACTCTTTTGCCTCTATTGAAAACAGGGAACGCGTTGTGAAAAAAATTATCTTATTGATCCTCATTGTCATCGCCCTTGCCGCAGGCGGCTGGTACTGGATGAAGGTGGGTAATCCGAATGCGTTGCGACATATCGTTCTCGACCAGTGTGTGCCGAATCAGATCCAGAACCGTAACCCGGCACCGTGTGCGCAGGTGAAAACGGACGCAGGCTACGTGGTGTTTAAAGATCGCAACGGGCCGCTGCAGTACCTGCTGATGCCAACCTACCGCATCAACGGCACCGAAAGCCCGCTTTTGACCGAATCTCATACTCCGAACTTTTTCTGGCTGGCCTGGCAGTCGCGCAGCTTTATGACTCTGAAGCGCGGCTCCGAGGTGCCTGACAGCGCCATTTCGCTGACGATTAACTCGCCGACAGGGCGCACGCAGAACCATTTCCATATTCATATCTCCTGCCTGCGCCCGGACGTGCGCGAGAAGCTCAACGCGGCACAGGGAGAAATCAGCACCCAGTGGCTGCCTCTTCCCGGAGGGCTGGAAGGACATGAGTATCTTGCTCGCCGGGTGACGGAAAATGAACTGGTGCAGCGCAGCCCGTTCATAATGCTGGCTGAAGAGCTGCCGGAAGCGCGCGACCATATGGGGCGCTTTGCCCTGGCGATGGCGCAGCAGTCGGATGGCTCGTTTGTGTTGCTGGCGACCGAGCGCAATCTGTTGATGCTCAACCGCGCGTCGGCAGAGGAATTGCAGGATCATCAATGCGCTATCCTGAAGTAACCCCACCATAAATCGCGTTTACTCGGGCTGCCTGTCACCGTAGACTTGCTGAAAAATTCTACAGGAGACAGGTATGTCGCTCTGGTTAACGTATCCTCTGCTGCTACCCTCACTGATTGTTGGCGTCACCATCGTTCTGTGGGCGACGTCGTTATTGCCGGAATTCATCACCGCGCTGCTGTTCTTCACGGCGGCGATGACCGCCAGAATCGCCCCGCCGGAGGTCATCTTCGGCGGTTTTGCCTCGTCGGCTTTCTGGCTGGTATTCAGCGGCTTTGTGCTCGGCGTGGCGATCCGTAAAACCGGACTGGCGGACAGGGCCGCCCGGGCGCTGTCGTCAAAGCTCACCGACTCCTGGGTATTAATGGTAGCGAGCGTGGTGCTGCTGAGCTATGCGCTGGCGTTTGTGATGCCGTCGAACATGGGACGTATTGCGCTGCTGATGCCGATTGTCGCGGCGATGGCAAAACGCGCCGGTATCGCCGACGGCTCCCGCGCCTGGTTTGGTCTGGCGCTGGCGGTAGGGTTCGGGACTTTCCAGCTTTCGGCGACGATTCTGCCCGCTAACGTCCCTAATCTGGTGATGAGCGGTGCGGCGGAAGGCTCGTACGGCATCCATCTGAACTATGTCCCGTATCTGCTGCTGCACACGCCGGTGCTGGGCATTCTCAAAGGCCTGATTCTGATTGGCCTGATCTGCTGGCTATTTCCCGGTAGCCCGAAACCGCCGAAGGAACAGGCGCCCTCTGAGCCTATGGGGCGGGACGAAAAGCGTCTCGCCTGGCTGCTGGCGGTGGTGCTGGGGATGTGGGTGACGGAGAGCTGGCACGGCGTGGGACCCGCGTGGACGGGGCTGGCGGCGTCGATCATCGTTATGCTGCCGCGTATAGGTTTTATCACCGGGGAGGAGTTTTCTGCGGGGGTGAATATGCGCACCTGTATCTACGTTGCCGGTATTTTGGGGCTGGCGATCGTCGTGACCCAAACCGGCATCGGAACGGCGGTGGGCGAGGCGTTGCTCCGCATTATGCCGCTGAATGCAGACCGACCGTTCACCAGTTTCCTGGCGCTGACCGGTATTACCACCGCACTCAACTTCATTATGACCGCCAACGGCGTGCCGGCGCTTTACACCACCCTGGCGCAGAGCTTCTCGGACGCGACCGGCTTCCCGCTGCTGTCGGTGATCATGATTCAGGTGCTGGGCTATTCTACGCCGCTGCTGCCGTATCAGGCGTCGCCGATTGTGGTGGCGATGGGGCTCGGGAAGGTGCCTGCAAGGGCGGGGATGGTGCTTTGTCTGGCGCTGGCGGTGGCAACTTATCTGGTGCTGTTGCCGCTGGATTATCTGTGGTTTAGCGTGTTAGGTAAGTTGTAGCGTTTTTGTAGGGCGGGTAAGCGCAAGCGCCACCCGCCACAAAGGCAATTACGCCTGTTTAGCCGCTTCTGCCGCTTTAACGATCACCGCGAAAGCGTCCGCTTTCAGGGATGCACCGCCAACCAGCGCGCCATCGATGTCTGGCTGGGTGAACAGCTCAGCAGCGTTGGAGGCGTTTACGGAACCGCCGTACTGGATGATCACTTGCTCAGCGACTTTGGCGTCAGCTTTCGCAATGTGGTCACGGATGAATTTGTGAACCGCCTGAGCCTGCGCAGGGGTTGCTGATTTGCCGGTACCGATCGCCCAGACTGGCTCGTAAGCGATAACCGCGCCTTCGAACGCTGCCGCGCCCTGGGTTTTCAGCACAGCGTCGATCTGACGTGCGCACACTTCTTCGGTTTTGCCCGCTTCGTTTTCTGCTTCGGTTTCACCGATGCACAGAACCGGGATCAGACCCTGCTCTTTCAGCACGGCGAATTTCTTCGCGATGAACTCATCAGATTCTTTGTGATAGGTGCGACGCTCGGAGTGGCCGATGATGATGTATTTCGCGCCGATATCTTTCAGCATTTCAGCGGAGGTTTCACCGGTGAACGCGCCAGACAGGTTAACGTCAACGTTCTGCGCGCCCAGAATGATGTGGCTGCCGTCAGCGGCGTGTTTAGCCAGATCCAGGTACATATCCGGCGGAGCGATAGCAACCGCGCAGCCCGTCACGCCAGCCAGCTCTTTACGCAGGTTCGCAACCAGTTCGTTTACCATGTGGCGGCTGCCGTTCAGTTTCCAGTTACCCATCACTAAAGGATGTCGCATTTCAATTCTCCACGCTCAATAAGCGAATTAAGGAATATGGCCACCCTGTCGGGCAGCATGGTCTGTGAATCAGTATAGAGATTTTCCCTCGAAAGGCTTTGCTTTTTGTCATTAATTCGCCCCGTCGAGAGTGTCAGATAGTGCCAGCTTAATCGGTTCAACAGCGAAGGTCAGTCCTTTTTCGCCGTTGTCCGCTACAACATAGCGGATCGCGCCTTCGGTATCGGCGTAGTAACGCTTGTTTTTCCCGGCGGTAAGGAGTTTTTGCAGCTTTTGCTGACTTTGTTTTTTCGTCAGTGCCGGAGTAAAGGCCTGCAATACCGCGCTCATGTACTCCAGCGCTTTCGCCTTAGCGGCTTTCTGCTCTGGCCCCTGTATTGGCAGCCAGGTGATTTGCATGCTTTTGATTTTTAACGTCCCGCGCTCCAGCGCCGTGGAGGCATACAAATTCTCGTTAATCTTGCTTGCCGCACGGGTCAGGGTAGGCGTGTCGCGGGGGCCATCGATGGCACGAAACTCATCCAGCGGCAGCGTAGGGTTGGCCTGATTGAAGGTTTCACGAAACTCGCTGATGGACTGATCGAATGACGGCGCGCCCGCCAGCAGATACGGAGCTGTGGTCGGGGCAGTGGTTTCGGCGGCGTGCAGGGGATAACCCACGCTGAGCAGCGCTAAACACAGGAAGAGAGAACGTGCCGAACTTTTCATCAACATTGCCCCTGGCCGTAAGTGCTCATGATTAAAACGATATCTGGTCGGCTTGTCAAAAGGTCACAACTCCAGGGTAAAATGCGCGCTATACGATAATAAGGAACCTTACATGACCATACAGCAGTGGCTGTTTTCGTTCAAAGGGCGTATTGGACGCCGTGATTTCTGGATCTGGATGGTGACGTGGATTGTCGCCATGCTGCTTCTGTTTTTCGTTGCCTATAACGCATGGCTAAGCACGCAAACGGCGGCCTTCGCGCTGGTCTGTCTGCTATGGCCAACGGCGGCTGTCGTCGTGAAACGGCTGCACGATCGCGGACGTTCCGGCGCGTGGGCATTTCTGATTATTCTGGCGTGGATGCTGGTGGCGGGAAACTGGGCGATGCTGCCGTCCATCCTGCCGTGGGTTGTGGGCAGGCTGCTGCCGTCGGTCATCTTCGTGATGATGATTGTCGATCTGGGCGCGTTTATTGGCACCCAGAGCGAAAACAAATACGGTAAAGATACCGTTGAGGTGAAGTACCGCTGATCACCAGTAGTGTTCGGCGGTCATATGGCCCGGTCGGCGGCGAAGATGTTTCGTCATCTGCCGGGTATCCTTCAGAAGCTGCTGCGTGTCGCGAACCATCTGCGGATTGCCACACAGCATGACGTGGCTGGTTTCAGCGTTCAGCGGCAAACCCACCGCGTCCTCCAGGGCTCCACTCTCAATTAACGCCGGCACGCGACCGGTAAGCGCTCCTGCTACGGTTTCGCGGCTGACCACCGTCTGAATCTTTAACTTTCCGCCGTACTGCTGTTCCAGCGCCCGCATCTGCGGCAGGTAGCTCAGGTCTGCAGCGTAGCGTGCAGCGTGCACCAGCACGATGTTTTTAAAGCGCTCCAGATCTTTGCCGTACTGCAAAATAGAGAGATAAGGGCCGATGGCCGTGCCGGTTGCCAGCATCCAGAGCGTGTCACAATCAGGGATCTCTTCGAGCACAAAGAAGCCTGCCGCTTCACTCACAATTTGCACGTCGTCGCCGGGCTTGAGGGCGGCAAGACGCGGGCTGAGCTTACCGTCCGGAACGGTGACCAGATAGAACTCGAGATCCGGGTTATCAGGCGCGTTAACGTAAGAGTAGGCGCGCTGCACGCGCTCGCCGTCGACATCCAGCCCCAGCTTGGCGAATTGCCCGGCTTTAAACGGGTGGACGGGAGCATGGACGGTGAGACTAAATAGCGCATCGGTCCAGAACTCTATTTTCGTGACTTTACCTGTTACCCAGTCCGCCATGATCTTCTCCTGTGCTGTTTCTCTGTTCTATCTTCCGTACTTGTGGTGACAATTTCCAGCCCGTCAGGGCCGGAAAGCTCTATCGATCAAACGGTTTTACAGAATGTGCGTCTGTACGTCCGGGTCTTTGCGGTCGAGATAGTGGATAGACTGGATGCGGCGAATGGTGCGCGATTTACCGCGGATCAGCAGCGTTTCGGTGGTCGCCATATTGCCCTTGCGGGTGATACCGTCCAGCAGATCGCCTTTGGTGATGCCGGTCGCGGAGAAGACAACGTTGTCGCTACGGGCCATCTCGTCCAGAGCCAGCACTTTATTGGCCTCGATGCCCATCGCTTCGCAGCGCGCCAGCTCGTTTTCTCCGATACGGCGGTTCTCTTCGCTGTCGCCTTTCACCTCATGGCGGGGGAGCAGACGGGCCTGCATGTCACCATCCAACGCGCGAATCACTGCCGCAGAGACGACACCTTCCGGCGCGCCGCCGATGCCGTACAGCACGTCTACTTCGCTGTCCGGCATGCAGGTCAGGATTGAGGCGGCAACGTCACCGTCAGGAATAGCAAACACGCGCACGCCGAGCTTTTGCATCTGCGCGATGGTGGCGTCGTGACGCGGTTTGGCCAGAATCGTCACGGTCAGTTCGCTAAGGGGTTTGCCCAGGGCTTTGGCGATGTTGTGCAGGTTCTCTTCCAGCGGCAGGCTGAGGTCGATTGCGCCCTTTGCGCCAGGCCCGACAATCAGCTTTTCCATGTACATATCCGGCGCGTTAAGGAAGCAGCCCTTATCGCCCACGGCCAGCACCGCCAGGGCATTGGCCTGACCCATCGCCGTCATGCGGGTACCTTCGATCGGGTCGACGGCGATATCCACGGCATCGCCTTTGCCGGTACCGACTTTTTCACCAATATAGAGCATTGGCGCTTCGTCGATCTCGCCTTCGCCGATCACGATGGTGCCGTCGATGTTGACCTGGTTAAGGACAATGCGCATGGCATGGACGGCTGCGCCGTCTGCGGTATTTTTGTCGCCACGACCCAGCCATTTATAGCCTGCAAGGGCGGCCGCTTCGGTGACGCGGGAAAACTCGATAGCAAGTTCACGTTTCATGAGGTACTCGTGCAATCAAAAGGAATTGCACGAAGTTTATCACAGAGTGGGGAGGGGGGTTTTAAGTCCCCTCTCCCCTTTGGGGGGCTTACTCGTCGTGCTCTTCCCACGCCAGGGCGCGTTTCACCGCTTTCTTCCAGCCGCTGTAGCGGAAGTTACGCTCGGTGGTTTCAATGCCCGGGCGGAATTCGCGTTCGATCACCGCTTTTTCCTGCAGCTCGTCCAGGTTCTGCCAGAAGCCTACCGCCAGACCGGCAAGATACGCCGCGCCCAGCGCCGTCACTTCACGCACTTCAGGACGCTCAACGCGGGTGCCCAGAATGTCGGACTGGAACTGCATCAGGAAGTTATTCGCGACCGCACCGCCGTCCACGCGCAGGGCGTGCAGACGAATGCCAGAGTCAGCCTGCATCGCTTCCAGCACGTCGCGCGTCTGGTAGGCGATGGATTCCAGGGTGGCGCGAATAATGTGGTTAGAGTTCACACCGCGCGTCAGGCCGAAAATCGCGCCGCGTGCATACGGATCCCAGTACGGTGCGCCCAGACCGGTGAACGCAGGTACCACGTACACGCCGTTGGTGTCTTTCACTTTGGTCGCGAAGTACTCGGAATCGAACGCATCGCTGATCAGCTTCATCTCGTCGCGCAGCCACTGGATAGACGCGCCGGCCATGAACACCGCACCTTCCAGCGCATAGTTCACTTCGCCGCGCGGGCCGCAGGCGATGGTAGTCAGCAGACCGTTTTCTGATTTCACCGCTTTCTCGCCGGTGTTCATCAGCATAAAGCAGCCGGTGCCGTAGGTGTTCTTCGCCATCCCTTCTTTTACGCACAGCTGGCCGAACAGCGCCGCCTGCTGGTCACCGGCGATACCGGCGATAGGAATACGGGTGCCGCCTTTACCGCCGATGTTGGTCTGACCGTACACTTCTGAAGACTTGCGCACTTCAGGCAGCATCGCGCGTGGGATATCCAGCGCGTCCAGCATCTTGTCATCCCACTCCAGGGTGTTGATGTTGAACAGCATGGTGCGCGAGGCGTTGGTGTAGTCGGTGACGTGAACGCGTCCCTGGGTCATCTTCCAAATAAGCCAGGTGTCAACGGTACCGAACAGCAGCTCGCCGCGTTTAGCACGCTCGCGTGAACCTTCCACATGGTCGAGGATCCATTTCACTTTGGTGCCGGAGAAATACGGGTCAACCACCAGGCCGGTGGCGCTGCGCACGTACTCTTCCATGCCGTCGCGCTTAAGCTGTTCGCAGATCTCAGAGGTACGGCGGCACTGCCAGACGATGGCGTTGTAAATAGGCTTACCGGTTTCACGTTCCCAGACAATCGTCGTTTCACGCTGGTTAGTGATACCAATCGCGGCAATCTCGTCGGAACTGATATCGGCTTTCGCCAGCACTTCGACCAGCGTGGAGCTTTGTGACGCCCAGATCTCCATCGGGTCGTGTTCTACCCAGCCTGGACGAGGATAAATTTGCTCAAATTCGCGCTGTGACACGCTGACGATGTTCGCGTCATGATCCATTACGACAGCGCGGGAGCTGGTAGTGCCCTGGTCGAGCGCAACGATATATTTTTTTTCGGTCATGGTATGTGTCCCGTAGTCAGATTACAGCGAAGCTTTTTGTTGTGCGGTAGAAGTCGTTTCCTTCTCCTCTTCCACACAGGTGTCGCACGGTAAATGGCGACCAATTAATTTGCGGTAGCTGAACGCACCCAGCGCAGCCCCGACAACCGGCGCAAACAGCGGTACCAGGAAGTAAGGAATGTCTTTGCCTCCGGTGAAGGCGACGTCGCCCCAGCCTGCGATGAAGGCGAACGCTTTTGGTCCGATATCACGTGCCGGGTTCATCGCGAAGCCGGTCAGCGGGCCCATGGAGGCGCCAATCACAGCAATCAGCAGGCCAATCAGCAGGGGGGCCAGCGGGCCGCGCGGAATGCCGTTTCCGTCGTCGGTCAGCGCCAGGATAACGCCCATCAGAATAGCGGTAATCACCATTTCAACTGCGAACGCCTGCACAAAATTGATATGCGGGTTTGGGTAGGTTGAGAAGATGCCTGCCAGATCCAGACTTTCGACGCTGCCGCGTACCATATGATGCGTCTGTTCGAAGTCGATGAAAAGATTGTAATAAAGCCCGTAAACTAACGCCGCTGCGCAAAACGCGCCGGCAAACTGAGAAAGAATGAAAGGAACAACTTTGCGTCCGTCGAAGCACGCGAACAGCCACAGTGCGATTGTCACCGCCGGGTTAAGATGTGCACCAGACACCCCTGCGGTCAGGTAGATGGCCATCGCCACGCCCAGACCCCAGATGATACTGATTTCCCACTGACCAAAACTGGCACCCGCCACTTTCAGTGCAGCGACACAGCCCACTCCGAAGAATATCAACAACCCGGTACCAAGGAACTCGGCAATGCACTGGCCTTTTAAGGTTGATGTCTGACTCATAATCGGAATCCTGAAGAAATTGATGTTTATTGTTAGCATGGCCGCCCGTGACAGCCACGATGCCCTGTAGACATAGTGTTAATTTATCGTTAACGAGCAAAAACGAGAAATATCGAAATCAAAATGTGTGGTCTGTGTCAATAAAATGAGCGTTTTCGCGCCATAAAGCACATTTTTACAGCAGTACAGGATCGGTACAGGAATGTGAGCTGAATCATTTCATTAACGAATCAGTTAACAATTTAGGGGTATATGACGCGAACGCACCAGGACCAGACCTAAAAGTGTTGCAAACCGCGATCTGCGCGGTGTGTCGCTGGACACAGAGCGCCGCGCTCCATACAATCGACGGTATATGTCGTGCGCGTTTATGTTAAAGCGTCGCCTTGCAATTCAGGAGAGGTAGCATCATGTCTTTAGAAGTGTTTGAGAAACTGGAATCGAAAGTACAGCAGGCGATTGACACCATCACCCTGCTGCAGATGGAAATTGAAGAGCTGAAAGAGAAGAACAACAGCCTGGCGCAGGAAGTTCAGAACGCGCAGCACGGCCGTGAAGAACTGGAGCGCGAAAACAACCAGCTGCGCGAACAGCAGAACGGTTGGCAGGATCGCCTGCAGGCGCTGCTGGGACGTATGGAAGAAGTCTGATTCCCATTGGGATGAACTGAACAGGCCGGGTAAGGCGAAGCCACCACCCGGCTTTTTTTATGCCAGTTATAAAAAAGGCCGCCAGAGGCGGCCTTAACGCTACTTGTCCTGCGCTGTCATAGCAAAAGCAACGAACATATTCGGTTCATCACTCTTTACAACGAGTACGCTGGCGACAATGAACGCGATACATAAATAGCGTTTCATTATGCGGTCCCTGCAGCTAACCGCTCCACCGTTCACCACCGGTGATAAGTCGGTGGACGCAAGCCCGGTTAAAGGTTGCTTAACGGTTGTGAATACACCTTTCCCTGGACCGATGCCCATGTGCGAGATGGCGGAAAGGGACGATGCATCATAATGAGCAGCAGCAGCGTAGTTAAGGTTTTAATAGTTAATTAGGAATTTATAAAGGGTCGATGGGGTTACCTGAGATTTGAACCAGGGTAAGATAAAAATCCTGGTTAAAGGTTGCAAAACTTCCCAACGGACCGCGAATCCCGAGGGACAAAAAAACCGCCACATTGCTGTTGGCGGTTTTTTTATGGTCTACGCTTACGGTTTTATTACTCGATATCCAGCGGATCTTCGGAAAGGATAATGCCGGTATTATCGGCGTAGAGATGGTCGCCGGAGAAGAAGGTCACGCCGCCGAAATTGACGCGCACGTCGCTTTCGCCGATACCGTCACCCGCCGCCCCTACCGGTATGGCCGCGATGGCCTGAATCCCGATATCCAGGTCTTCCAGATCGTCCACCTGACGCACGGAACCGTACACCACAAGGCCTTCCCACTCGTTTTGCACGGCAATACCGGCCAGCTCAGCATCAATCAATGCGCGCCGCACGGAACCGCCGCCATCGACCACCAGTACGCGGCCGCGGCCGTTCTGTTCGAGCAGATCGTACAACAACCCGTTATCCTCGAAACATTTCACCGTGACGATCTGTCCGCCAAACGACGACCGCCCACCAAAGTTGGAGAACAGCGGTTCAACGACGTTGACATCTTCCTGGTAGATGTCACAAAGCTCGGAGGTATCGTATTTCATAGGTTTAACGCTCAGTTGCTGCGAATGTGTTCAGTATATCGTGCGAAATGCGTTGTTGGCAAAATCATCAATTGTTAATTGATATTTGTCAGCTAACTGAGCGTCTGGCTTAATACAATCCCGATGACGAACAACAGGTTAGTCAGCAGCGCGCCTTTTACCGTGCGCTCCAGCATCGGCGGCATGGCGGACGGGCTGAGCTCACGCATCACAAAGCGGGCCTGCTTAATCAGCAGCGGCGCGGCAAGCACAAACAGCCAGCCCCACAAGCTCTGCAAGGAAATCAGGTTAAACAGCGCCAGGCAAACCAGCGCGCCAGTGAGCAGGCAGGCATGATAGCGGCGCGCATTCACCGGCCCCAGACGCACGGCCAGGGTATTTTTGCCATTCTCGCGATCGCTGTCGATGTCGCGCAGGTTGTTGATGTTGAGCACCGCCGTCGCCAGCAGGCCGCAGGCGGTCGCGGGCAGGAACAGGGCAGGGATCACCGTATGCGCCTGCAGGTACCAGCTTCCCATCACGCTCAGCCAGCCGAAGAAAACCAGTACGGAGATATCACCGAGCCCAATATAACCGTAAGGACGCGTGCCGACGGTGTAGGTAATGGCTGCGATAATGGCCAGTAAACCCAGCACCAGGAAGCCAATGAAATCGCTGGGAGTCTTAGATGCCACCGTCACCAGCGCCAGGCCGGATGCACAGATCAACACCACGGTGATAATCAGCGCGCGCTTCATCTGCGCCTGGGTAATCACCCCTTTCTGCATTCCGCGCAGTGGCCCTATGCGGTCCGGCTTGTCGCTGCCTTTTACCGCGTCACCGTAGTCGTTGGCGAGATTGGAGAGGATTTGCAGCAGGCCGGCGGTAATCAATGCCAGCGCGGCGACCAGCGGATCAAAATAACCCTGCCACCAGGCAAGGGCGGTGCCGACGATAATCGCGGCAAAGGCCAGAGGAAGTGTTTTAGGGCGCAGACTTTCGAGCCACGCCTGAGTACGGCTGATGTCAGTCATAAGTATTTAGCCAATAAAAATGGGGGCATTAGCCCCCATTAAACGTGATGAGAATCCAGTAACCGCGATTATAGGATAAAACGGCTCAGATCTTCATCTGCCACTAACGCATCCAGATGTTTACTCACATATTCTGCGTCAATGGTAACGGTTTGACCGTTCAGGTCGCTCGCGTCGTAAGAGATATCTTCGACCAGGCGTTCCAGCACGGTATGCAGACGACGCGCACCAATGTTTTCGGTGGTTTCGTTCACCTGCCATGCAGCCTGAGCAATACGTTTGATACCGTCTTCGGTGAACTCGAGGTTCACGCCTTCGGTCGCCATCAGCGCTTTGTACTGTACGGTAGCAGAGGCGTTTGGCTCAGTCAGGATACGTTCGAAATCTTCGGTGGTCAGCGCCTGCAGCTCAACGCGGATAGGCAGACGGCCCTGCAGCTCGGGGATCAGATCCGACGGGCTGGCAACCTGGAAGGCACCTGATGCGATAAACAGGATGTGGTCCGTTTTCACCATGCCGTGCTTGGTGGAGACGGTGCAGCCTTCTACCAGCGGCAGCAGGTCGCGCTGAACGCCTTCGCGGGACACATCCGGGCCGGAGCTGTTGCCGCCGCGCTTACAGATTTTGTCGATCTCGTCGATAAACACGATGCCGTGCTGCTCAACCGCGTCGATAGCGTCCTGCTTCAGCTCTTCCGGGTTCACCAGCTTCGCGGCTTCTTCTTCAATCAGCAGCTTCATTGCGTCTTTAATTTTCAGCTTACGCGCTTTCTGCTTCTGGCCGCCCAGGTTCTGGAACATGGACTGCAGCTGGCTGGTCATCTCTTCCATGCCCGGAGGCGCCATGATTTCCACACCCATTGGTGTGGCAGCGAGATCGATCTCAATCTCTTTGTCGTCCAGCTGGCCTTCACGCAGCTTCTTGCGGAACGCCTGACGCGCAGCGGACGGTTCCGCCTGCTGTTCTGCCTGGCCCCAGTTGTTTTTTGCCGGTGGGATCAGCACGTCGAGAATGCGCTCTTCGGCCATCTCTTCCGCGCGATAGCGGTTTTTCTCGATCGCCTGGACGCGCACCATTTTGATCGCCGAGTCGGTCAGATCGCGGATGATGGAGTCCACTTCTTTACCCACGTAGCCCACTTCGGTGAACTTGGTGGCTTCAACTTTGATGAACGGCGCGTTGGCCAGCTTCGCCAGACGACGGGCGATTTCGGTTTTACCGACGCCGGTCGGGCCGATCATCAGAATGTTCTTCGGCGTGACTTCGTGGCGCAGCTCTTCGTCAAGCTGCATACGACGCCAGCGGTTACGCAGAGCGATAGCCACGGAGCGCTTGGCGTTATCCTGGCCAATAATGTGTTTGTTCAGTTCGCTGACAATTTCGCGTGGGGTCATTTCAGACATGGGAGATCCTTACGCTTTGGAGGTCAATTCTTCGATGGTGTGGTTGTGGTTGGTATAGATGCAGATATCACCTGCAATATCCAACGCCTTCACCGCGATATCACGCGCGTTCATGTCGGTATTTTCCAACAGCGCGCGGGCAGCAGCCTGGGCATAAGGGCCGCCAGAGCCGATGGCAATCAGGTCATTTTCCGGCTGAATCACGTCACCGTTACCGGTGATGATAAGCGATGCGGTTTCATCGGCGACCGCCAGCAGCGCTTCGAGCTTGCGCAGCATGCGGTCGGTACGCCAGTCTTTCGCCAGCTCAACGGCAGCTTTCACCAGATGACCCTGGTGCATTTCCAGTTTGCGTTCAAACAGTTCAAACAGCGTGAAGGCATCCGCCGTGCCGCCTGCAAAACCGGCGATCACTTTGTCGTTGTAGAGACGGCGCACTTTCTTCACGTTGCCTTTCATGACGGTATTACCCAGCGTGGCCTGGCCATCACCGGCGATTACCACATGGCCGTTACGGCGTACACTTACTATTGTTGTCACGAGCAGACCCCCTGGTTACAGAATCGGGAAACAGAAGCCCTGAGCCTGTGCTCAGGGCTGAATTAAATGATAGATGGGGGGGATTTCGGGGGTTTCAACCCCCGGAGGCGAGTCGAATGCAGTTTGTGTGGCCGGCGACTTTCAAACGAGAAAGGGTGCCATCGGCATTTTCTTTGCCTTTGACCGGACCAATCACCACGCGATTCCAGCCGTTATTGGTGGTAATACGCGAATCAAACCCTTCAAAGGCCAGCTGAGCACGTACCGTTTCCGCCTGCTCGGCACCTTTGAACGAACCGCACTGTACCATCCAGCGGCGCTCATCTTTTTTCTCGGCCGTCTGCTTCGGCGCTTCGGTCTCTTTGGTGACCGGCGCGGCCTGCTGCGTTTTCGGCTGCTGCGCGGTGGTATGCGCTGGCGTCTGGAGCAGATCCTGATACGGCTGAGCCGCCTGTTTCTGCGGCTGCGTTTTCGGCTGCTGTTGGACAGGCTGAGACTGCACCGTACGCGTCTGCTGCTGGTATGGCTGTTCCGTTACCCGCGGCTGCGTTTTAGGCTGCTGCACCGGCTGGGTTTGCGCCCACTGCTGCTGTTGCTGCTGTTGCTGCTGAATCTGCTGTTGTGCCTGACGTCGCTGCAGCGTTTGCTGGCGCTGCGCCGGCGTCTGTTCATTCCACGGCACTTCGTTCAGCTGCGTAGGCTGCTGGCGCATATCGGCCTGCATTTGTGCCAGCAGCTGACGCTGTTCATCCGTCAGCTGATTCGCATTCTGTACTTCACCACCCGCAGAAGGTTCGGTTGGCGCACGTACCCCAGGCTGACGGCTTTCCAGCTCTTTGATATAGCGCCAGCGCTCTTCAGGCTTCGGAGGAAGGCCGTTTCCGGCGACTTTACTGGCCTGAAGCGCCTCAGACTCTTCTTTTTTATGGTGCGTGATAAAGTACAGGCCACCAATAAAGGCGACGACTACAGCCGCAGCAATAGCGACCATTGCTGGCGAGACAGCAGGCAGGTTACGTTGCTTTTTCCTTGAGCTACTCTTTTTGCGTCGCGAAGGTGCCGGCTGGCCGCGACGTACATAATCTCGTTGTGCCACTATCGTTTCGCTGTATTTATTCGTTCGTCAGCCCGCCATGTTACTTAAGCGGCGGGGCTTTGACCAGATAAGGGTATCCGAAAGACGTTTACTTTAAGTCAATGCCTGGGTCGTGCCGCGAACAATCAGTTCGCAGTCCAGCAACCGCGAGCCGCTGCTAACTGTTTGACCGTGAAGCTGATCCAGCAGCAGAAGCATTGCTTCGCGGCCGATTTGATAGCGCGGCTGAGCGACCGTTGAGAGCGGCGGATCGCAAAATTCCGAAAGCGAAATATTATCGAATCCGATGATCGATAAATCTTTTGGTATGCGAAGGCCGCGGCGTTTGGCATACGATAATGCACCCAGCGCCATCACGTCACTGTGACAAAATACGGCGGTTGGCGGCTCAGGCAGGTCCAGAAGTTTCTCCAGCGCCTGTCCACCCGCAGCGAAGGTAAAATCACCGCGCGCAATGTAGTGCGGATCGACGGTGACGCCGGTACGGCGCAGCGCCTGAACGTAGCCCTGTAAGCGGTAGTGACACAGCGGCATCTCTTCCGGTCCGGCAATACAGCCAATACGCTTATGCCCCAGTTCCTGGAGATAGTTTACGGCGTTGAATGCGGCGGTGAGGTTATCAATGTGGACCGTCGGCAGCTCCAGCTCTGGCGCAAACTCGTTGGCCATGACCATCGGCGGTAAATTACGCTGCTCTTCAATGCTGGCATCAAACGGCAGGCGAGAGCCAAGCAGCAGCATGCCGTCGATCTGCTTGGTGATAATGAGGTCGATGAAGGTTTTTTCCTGCTGGTTCTGGTGAGCACAGTCGCCAATCAGCACCAGGTAACCCTGTTCCGCTGCGGTGACTTCAATACCGCGGATAATCTCGCTGAAGAAAGGGTCACAGATGTCCGGTACAATCACCAGGATAGTGCGCGACTCATTGCGTTTGACGTTTCTCCCCATCGCCTGTGGGAAATAGCCCACTTCAAGCGCAGCCTGCTCCACCCGGTTACGGGTCGCCTGGGAGACTTTATCCGGGTTCATTAATGCGCGGGATACCGTTGCCGTAGAGACCTGCGCTTTCTGGGCAACGTCTTTCATGGTCGCCGGTGCAACCTCTTTCCTGGACTTCAACGTCTTCTCCTCGCCTGAACACCGAACTTCTGACATCACCATTTTTACAGATAGTTAATGGAATCGGTTACAGAATTTTCATAAAAAGTGTGAGGAGCGTTAAATTTTTCGATCCGTCTTCAACCTTCGATGGGATCGACGTCCAGTACCCACTTCACTTTTCGCGCTTCGGGCAGGGTGTTAATCAGCACCAGCGCGCCGCTGACGATATGCTGAAGACGAACGCGAGAGGGGTGCTGGAGCAAAATTTGCCAGCGAAAACGTCCGCCGCGTTTTGGTGCGAGTGCCGGCACCGGGCCCAAAATCCACAGCTGATTATCCACCAGCGGGCTGGCCTGCAGGAGGTTTCTCAGCTGCTGCAGGAAAAGCGGCGCCTGCTGATTGTTGTGGTCTTCCGCGCGGATGATGACGTGGCTGGTCCACGGCGGCAGCTGCATGGTCTGGCGTTCGACCAGCGCCTGCTCGGCAAAGGCGTCATAGCCTTTGTGCAGAAGGGTTTGCAGTAGCGGGTGCTCCGGGTGGTGCGTTTGCAATACCACTTCGCCCTGTTTACCAGCACGCCCGGCGCGCCCTGCCACCTGGGTATAAAGCTGAGCGAAGCGCTCGGCTGAGCGGAAATCTGCCGAGAACAGCGCGCCGTCCACGTCCAGCAGGGCGACCAGCGTCACGTCCGGGAAGTGGTGGCCTTTTGCCAGCATCTGGGTGCCAATCAGGATGCGTGCGCCGCCGCGATGCACTTCCGCCAGCTGCTGTTCCAGCGCCCCTTTGCGGCTGGTGGTGTCCCGGTCGATTCGGGACAGGGGCACGTCGGGGAAGAAGGGCGCAAGGGCCTGTTCCAGCTGTTCCGTTCCCAGACCCACCGGCACGATATGCGTGGAACCACATGACGGGCACTGGCGCGGCACCGGACGCTGGCTGTCGCAGTGGTGGCAGCGTAAATGCCGCTGGGCCTGGTGGAAGGTATAGTAGTGGTCGCAGCGCGGACACTCGGCAATCCATCCGCAGTCGTGGCACAGCAGGGCGGGTGCAAATCCGCGACGGTTAAGAAACAGGATCACCTGATTGCCCGCCTGCAAATGCTGGCGCATGCGGGTAATTAGTGCAGGCGCAAGCCCCGCCTGGACCTGCTGACCTTTCAGATCCAGTACGTGCTGAATGGCCGGACGGGCATTCCCCGCGCGACGCGTCAGGCGCAGCATATGGTATTTACGCTGGCGCACGTTGTGCAGCGTTTCGAGCGCAGGCGTGGCGGAGCCGAGAATAATAGGAATTTGCTCGCTGTGGGCGCGATAAACAGCCAGATCGCGGGCGTGATAGCGCCAGCCTTCCTGCTGTTTATAGGAGCTGTCGTGTTCTTCGTCGATCACGATAACGCCAAGATTTTTAAACGGCGTAAACAGCGACGAGCGGGTGCCGATCACAATCGCCGCTTCGCCGTTTTTCGCTTTCAGCCAGGCGCTGAGACGTTCGCTGTCGTTCAGGCCGGAGTGCAGCACCTCAACCGGCGCATTAAAGCGTTCGCGAAAGCGGGCGATGGTTTGCGGCGTCAGGCCAATTTCCGGCACCATCACCAGCGCCTGTTTGCCCTGCGCAAGCACGTTTTCCAGCACGCTCAGGTAGACTTCCGTCTTGCCGGAGCCCGTCACGCCCGCCAGCAGCCAGGCGGAGAAATGATCGGAGGCGCTATGAATCGCGCCAACGGCGGTGGCCTGTTCGGTATTCAGACGCAGGCGATCCCCTGAAACGGAGAAACTCTCGCGCCAGTCGTAAAGGGCAGGCGCTTCGCTTGCCAGGTCGCTCAACCCTTTCTTTCTTAATGCCTGTAGCGCCGTTTCGCTGACTTCAAGTTCGTCGATCTGATGCCGCCAGATTTTCCCCTGACGCAGCGCCGCCAGGGCCTGCTGCTGTTTCTGTGAGCGCTTGAGGCTGTTAATGTCGACGGCCTGTCCATCTTCCGTAGCAAACCAGTACCACATCGGCGCATGGCTGGCGCTTTTGCCCTGGCGCAGCATGATGGGCAGGGCGTGGAACAGGACGTCGCCAATGGGGTGATGATAATAATCCGCCGCCCACAGCAGCAGTCGCCAGGTGCTGGTGGAATAAACGGGCTCGCTGTCGAGCACCTCAACCACCGACTTCAGTTCATTGAGCGGCAGTTCGCTTCGATCGCTGACGGAGACAACAATTCCCACGCGCTGCTGTTTGCCAAACGGCACGGTCACGCGACAGCCCGCTTTGGCGCTCATGCTGTCGGGCAGCAGGTAGTCAAAGGTGCGGGGAAGCGGAACGGGAAGGGCAACGTGAGCGACGGGCATCGAATCTTCCTGACTTGAAAAGTGGCGCGTTAGTATACACATTAGTGAAAGCGGCGTGCGGATCAGTTTGCATACGTTGGTCAAATTCTGTATGATTCGCCGCCTTTGGTGTACTTTACGCCAAAGAACTTACAATCAACATCGCGTGGTGTCTGGCGTTAGGGCTGGAAGAGCGACGCGGCCTTAACTGAGGTTCTCCCATGAAAAAAGATATTCACCCGAAATACGAAATGATTACTGCAAACTGTTCTTGCGGTAACTCTATCCAGATCCGCTCTACCGTGGGTCACGATCTGAACCTGGACGTGTGCGGCAAATGCCACCCGTTCTACACTGGTAAGCAGCGTGATGTTGCAACCGGTGGCCGTGTTGACCGCTTCAACAAGCGTTTCAGCATCCCGGGCGCTAAATAAGTTTCCCGAAAAAAAGGCACCGCAAGGTGCCTTTTTTGTATCCGCTTCTCAGTATTCCCACGTCTCCGGGTCAATACCCAGTTCACGCATGATCACCTTCGCCTCTTCCGGGATTTCATCACTGCGTTCTTTACGCAGATCTTCATCGTTCGGCAACGGTTGACCGGTAAACGCATGCAGAAACGCTTCGCACAGCAGCTCGCTGTTGGTTGCGTGGCGCAGGTTGTTCACCTGACGACGCGTACGTTCATCGGTGAGGATCTTCAACACCTTCAGAGGAATAGAAACCGTAATTTTTTTTACTTGTTCACTCTTCTTACCGTGCTCAGCGTATGGGCTGATATATTCGCCGCTCCATTCAGCCATGAGATACCTTTAATCCTCTCAGTCATTTATCTAAAGGTGCAAAACCTGTAACCACTCGTTTTGAACCGCAATCTTGCCTAGTTTACCGTAGAGACGATACCGTGGCACGGATATTGCCGCTGCAGCGTGCACTAAAGCATATAATTTTAACGGCTATTTGCGCATTGCTCAATCTATACGCAAAGAAGTTTAGATGTCCAGATGTATTGACGTCCATACTTTCAATGTTTACTCTGGTGCCTGACTTTTCACCTCATTCGCCAGGAAGCCCTCACCATGACGCGTAAACAGGCCACTATCGCAGTGCGTAGCGGATTAAATGATGACGAGCAGTACGGCTGCGTTGTCCCGCCCATTCATCTTTCCAGTACCTACAACTTCACCGGATTTAATGAACCCCGCGCGCATGATTACTCGCGTCGTGGCAACCCTACGCGTGACGTGACCCAGCGCGCGCTGGCCGAGCTGGAAGGTGGCGCAGGCGCCGTATTAACCAATACGGGGATGTCCGCCATTCACCTGGTGACCACCGTGTTCCTGAAACCAGGTGACCTGCTGGTTGCGCCGCACGATTGCTACGGCGGCAGCTATCGCCTGTTTGATAGCCTGGCAAAACGCGGCTGCTATCGCGTACTGTTTGTCGATCAAAACGATGAACAGGCGCTGAAACAGGCGCTGGCAGAGAAGCCAAAGCTGGTTCTGGTGGAAAGTCCAAGCAATCCATTGTTGCGCGTTGTCGATATTGCGAAAATTTGTCAGCTCGCAAGGGATGCGGGAGCGATAAGTGTAGTGGATAATACGTTCCTCAGTCCGGCCCTTCAGAACCCACTCGCACTGGGTGCCGATCTGGTATTGCATTCATGCACTAAATATCTGAACGGCCATTCTGATGTGGTAGCGGGCGTGGTGATTGCCAAAGATCCCGACGTTGTCACCGAACTGGCATGGTGGGCCAATAATATTGGCGTCACCGCGGGTGCCTTCGACAGCTATCTGCTGTTGCGCGGCATCCGCACGCTGTCGCCGCGCATGGAAGTGGCGCAACGCAATGCCCAGGCGATTGTCGATTTCCTGAAAGACCAGCCGCTGGTGAAGAAGCTCTATCACCCGTCGCTACCGGAAAATCAGGGGCACGAAATTGCCGCGCGCCAGCAGAAAGGGTTTGGCGCGATGTTAAGTTTTGAACTGGACGGTGACGAGCAAACGCTGCGTCGCTTCCTGAGCGGGCTGTCATTGTTTACGCTGGCGGAATCCTTAGGTGGGGTTGAAAGCTTGATCTCCCACGCCGCGACCATGACGCACGCAGGTATGGCACCGGAAGCACGTGCCGCCGCCGGGATTTCTGAGACGCTGCTGCGGATCTCAACCGGTATTGAAGATTCTGAAGATTTAATTGCCGATCTGGAAAATGGCTTCCGGATCGCAGCCAAGGGGTAATCATGAGTGTGATAGCGCAGGCAGGGGCGAAGGGTCGTCAGCTGCACAAGTTTGGTGGTAGTAGTCTTGCTGATGTGAAATGTTACCTGCGTGTCGCAGGGATCATGACGGAATATTCACAGCCGGGTGACATGATGGTTGTCTCGGCGGCGGGCAGCACCACCAACCAGTTGATTAGCTGGCTGAAACTGAGCCAGACCGATCGCCTTTCTGCGCATCAGGTGCAACAGTCCTTACGTCGTTACCAGAGCGAGCTGATTGCTGGCCTGCTGCCTGCGGACGTAGCGGACGGGCTGATCAGTGCCTTTACCCATGACCTTGAGCGTCTGGCCGCCCTGCTGGACAGCGGGATCACCGATGCGGTGTATGCCGAAGTGGTGGGCCACGGTGAAGTGTGGTCCGCGCGCCTGATGGCCGCGGTGCTGCAACACCTGGGCGTGGAGGCGGCCTGGCTCGATGCGCGTGATTTCCTGCGCGCCGAACGCGCCGCGCAGCCGCAGGTGGATGAAGGGTTGTCCTATCCGCTGCTGCAACAGCTGCTGGTGCAGCATCCGGGCAAACGTATTGTGGTTACCGGCTTTATCAGCCGCAGCAACGCGGGTGAAACCGTGCTGCTGGGCCGTAACGGCTCCGACTACTCGGCAACGCAAATCGGTGCCCTGGCGGGCGTGTCCCGCGTCACCATCTGGAGCGACGTGGCCGGTGTTTACAGCGCCGACCCGCGTAAAGTGAAAGATGCCTGTCTGCTGCCGCTGCTGCGTCTCGACGAAGCCAGCGAGCTGGCGCGTCTGGCGGCGCCGGTACTGCACGCGCGCACGCTGCAGCCGGTTTCCGGCAGCGATATCGACCTCCAGCTGCGCTGCAGCTACACCCCGGATCAAGGCTCTACCCGTATTGAACGCGTACTGGCGTCCGGCACCGGGGCGCGTATTGTCACCAGCCACGACGACATCTGCCTGATTGAGTTCCAGGTGCCTGCGGGCCAGGACTTCAAACTGGCGCATAAAGAGATCGACCTGGTGTTAAAGCGTGCTCAGGTGCGCCCGCTGGCCGTTGGCGTCCACAATGACCGCCAGCTGCTGCAGTTCTGCTATACCGCTGAAGTGGCGGACAGCGCCCTGAAAATTCTGGATGAAGCGGGCCTGCCGGGCGAGCTTCGCCTGCGTCAGGGGCTGGCGCTGGTGGCGATGGTGGGCGCGGGCGTCACCCGTAACCCGCTGCACTGCCACCGCTTCTGGCAGCAGCTGAAAGGCCAGCCGGTGGAGTTCACCTGGCAGTCGGAAGAGGGCATCAGCCTGGTGGCCGTTCTGCGCAAAGGGCCAACCGAAAGCCTGATTCAGGGTCTGCACACCTCCCTGTTCCGCGCGGAAAAGCGCATCGGCCTGGTGCTGTTTGGTAAAGGCAACATCGGTTCCCGCTGGCTGGAGCTGTTCGCCCGCGAACAGGTCACGCTCTCGGCGCGTACCGGGTTCGAATTCATTCTCGCGGGCGTAGTGGACAGCCGCCGCAGCCTGCTGAACTACGAAGGGCTGGACGCCAGCCGCGCGCTTGCCTTCTTTAATGATGAAGCCGTAGAGCAGGATGAAGAGTCGCTGTTCCTGTGGATGCGCGCGCACCCTTACGATGACCTGGTAGTGCTGGACGTGACCGCCAGCGAACAGCTTGCCGATCAGTACCTTGATTTCGCCAGCCACGGTTTCCACGTCATCAGCGCCAACAAGCTGGCGGGGGCGAGCAGCACCGATAAATACCGTCAGATCCACGACGCGTTTGAAAAAACGGGGCGCCACTGGCTGTATAACGCCACCGTGGGTGCAGGCCTGCCGGTAAACCACACCGTGCGTGACCTGATTGAAAGCGGCGACAGCATTCTGGCGCTGAGCGGTATCTTCTCCGGCACGCTCTCCTGGCTGTTCCTGCAATTTGACGGCACCGTTCCGTTCACCGACCTGGTGGATCAGGCGTGGCAGCAGGGCTTAACGGAACCCGATCCGCGCGTTGATCTCTCCGGTAAAGACGTGATGCGTAAGCTGGTGATCCTGGCGCGTGAAGCCGGTTATGACATCGAACCGGATTCCGTACGCGTCGAATCGCTGGTGCCTGCCGGCTGTGAAGAAGGTTCTGTGGACCATTTCTTTGAAAATGGAGAAGAGCTTAACGAGCAAATGGTGCAGCGTCTGGAAGCGGCGAACGAGATGGGGCTGGTGCTGCGCTATGTGGCGCGTTTCGAGGCCAACGGAAAAGCGCGAGTCGGTGTCGAGGCGGTGCGTCCTGAACATCCGCTGGCGGCGCTGCTGCCGTGCGATAACGTCTTCGCCATCGAAAGCCGCTGGTACCGCGATAACCCGCTGGTGATCCGCGGTCCGGGCGCGGGGCGCGATGTCACCGCCGGGGCCATCCAGTCCGACATCAACCGTCTGGCTAAGCTGCTGTAACATCTGCATTTCCCTCTCCCTGTGGGAGAGGGTTAGGGTGAGGGCATCAGACCGCACTCACCCTCATCTTGAATTTTTCTCATATTCCCTGAGCAAACCTCACCGTTATTGTTGATTATTTCTATTGACGTCCCTCCGCTTTTCCGTCATTTTTACATCTGGACGTCTAAACGTATAGAAGTTCACAACACAACAGACAATGACACGCGATTGATAGAGGTAAGGTATGAGCTTTTTTCACGCCAACCAGCGGGAAGCACTGAATCAGAGCCTGGCCGAAGTAAACGGCCAGATTAACGTCTCTTTTGAATTTTTCCCGCCGCGCACCAGTGAAATGGAGCAAACCCTTTGGAGCTCTATCGATCGTCTCAGCAGCCTGAAACCGAAGTTTGTCTCCGTGACCTACGGTGCGAACTCCGGCGAGCGTGACCGTACGCACAGCATCATTAAAGGCATCAAAGATCGCACCGGTCTCGAAGCGGCCCCGCACCTCACCTGTATCGACGCCACCCGCGACGAGCTGCGCGCCATCGCCCAGGATTACTGGAATAACGGTATCCGTCATATTGTCGCATTGCGCGGTGACCTGCCTCCTGGGAGCGGTAAGCCGGACATGTATGCCGCCGATCTGGTGGGGCTGTTGAAGGGGGTGGCGGACTTTGATATCTCCGTGGCCGCTTATCCTGAGGTTCATCCGGAAGCGAAAAGCGCTCAGGCCGATCTGCTTAACCTCAAGCGTAAGGTGGATGCCGGCGCGAACCGCGCCATTACTCAGTTCTTCTTTGATGTGGAAAGCTATCTGCGCTTCCGTGACCGCTGCGTCTCCGCGGGCATCGACGTTGAAATTATCCCGGGTATTCTGCCGGTCTCTAACTTCAAACAGGCGAAGAAATTTGCTGATATGACCAATGTGCGTATTCCTCTCTGGATGTCTAAAATGTACGAGGGGCTGGACGATGACCCGGAAACACGCAAGCTGGTGGGCGCAAATATCGCGATGGACATGGTGAAGATCTTAAGTCGTGAAGGGGTGAAGGATTTCCACTTCTACACGCTGAACCGTGCTGAGATGAGTTACGCCATATGCCACACGCTCGGCGTTAGACCAGGCGTGTAACAAAAAAGAGCCCTCTTCGGAGGGTTTTTTGATTTATAAGGGTTTTATTTTCCTGCCATATCAGCAATGCTGCCTTTGACGTACAAAACTCATGTATTTTCCATGGGAAATTAAACGGATTTAACTATCGAATCTGTGGGTTATCTCAACTATACCTTATCAACAAGGGCGTATATCGTAACGGTAACACTGTAAAAGGGAGCATAGCGATGAGCACGTCAGACGAAACGAATAAAGCGGCATCAGTCGGCAAATGCCCGTTCCATCAGGGCGGCGTCGATCACAGCGCGGGCGCAGGTACAGGCAGCCGCGACTGGTGGCCAAAACAACTCCGCATCGATCTTCTTAACCAACATTCCAATCGTTCGAACCCGCTGGGTGAAGACTTTGACTACCGCAAAGAATTTAGCAAGCTTGATTACTCCGCGCTGAAAGGCGATCTCAAAGCACTTTTAACCGACTCCCAACCGTGGTGGCCTGCCGACTGGGGCAGCTATGCGGGCCTGTTTATCCGTATGGCCTGGCACGGCGCGGGTACCTATCGCTCCGTTGACGGGCGCGGTGGCGCAGGACGCGGTCAACAGCGCTTTGCGCCGCTGAACTCCTGGCCGGATAACGTGAGCCTGGATAAGGCGCGCCGTCTGCTGTGGCCCATCAAGCAAAAATACGGACAAAAAATTTCCTGGGCTGACCTGTTTATCCTCGCGGGTAACGTGGCGCTGGAGAATTCGGGCTTCCGCACCTTTGGTTTTGGCGCCGGGCGTGAAGACGTCTGGGAACCGGATCTGGACGTGAACTGGGGTGATGAAAAAGCCTGGCTGACCCACCGCGATCCGGAAGCGCTGGCGAAGCGTCCTCTGGCCGCCACCGAAATGGGCCTGATCTACGTGAACCCGGAAGGGCCAAACGCCAGCGGTGAACCGCTGTCAGCGGCGGCAGCGATTCGCGCGACCTTCGGCAACATGGGCATGAACGATGAAGAGACCGTGGCGCTGATTGCAGGCGGCCACACCCTCGGCAAGACTCACGGCGCGGGTGAAGCCACCCACGTGGGTACCGACCCGGAAGCCTCACCAATTGAAGCGCAGGGACTGGGCTGGGCGAGCACGCTCGGCACGGGCGTGGGTGCTGATGCCATTACCTCCGGTCTGGAAGTCATCTGGTCACAAACCCCGACGCAGTGGAGCAACTACTTCTTCGAAAACCTGTTCAAATACGAATGGGTGCAGACCCGCAGCCCGGCAGGGGCGATTCAGTTTGAAGCCGTAGATGCACCGGAAATCATGCCCGATCCGTTCGACCCGTCGAAAAAACGCAAACCTACCATGCTGGTCACCGACCTGACGCTGCGTTTTGACCCGGAATTCGAGAAAATTTCCCGCCGCTTCCTGAACGATCCGCAGGCCTTCAACGAAGCCTTCGCGCGTGCCTGGTTCAAGCTGACCCACCGTGATATGGGGCCAAAAGCGCGGTACATCGGCCCTGAAGTGCCGAAAGAAGATCTGATTTGGCAGGACCCGCTGCCGCAGGCGGTGTTCAATCCGTCGAAAGAAGACATTGAAAGCCTGAAGGCGGAGATTGTAGCGTCCGGTCTGTCCGTGAGCGAGCTGGTTTCCGTAGCCTGGGCGTCTGCTTCAACCTTCCGCGGTGGCGATAAGCGTGGCGGCGCTAACGGCGCGCGTCTGGCGCTGGCGCCTCAGCGCGACTGGGATGTGAACGCCGCGGCGGTTCGCGCGTTGCCGGCTCTGGAAGCTATTCAGCGCACCACCAACAAAGCCTCACTGGCCGATATCATCGTGCTGGCGGGCGTGGTAGGCGTTGAGCAGGCCGCAAAAGCCGCAGGCGTGTACGTCACCGTACCGTTCACCCCAGGCCGCGTGGATGCGCGTCAGGATCAGACGGATATCGAGATGTTTAACCTGCTCGAACCGGTTGCCGATGGTTTCCGCAACTATCGTGCGCAGGTGGATGTGTCCACCACGGAGTCACTGCTGATCGACAAGGCCCAGCAGCTGACGCTGACCGCACCGGAGCTGACGGTGCTGATCGGCGGCCTGCGCGTGCTGGGTGCCAACTTTGATGGCAGCAAGAATGGCGTGTTCACTGACCGCGAGGGCGTGCTGAGCAACGATTTCTTCGTGAACCTGCTGGACATGAACACGCAGTGGAAGGCGACCGACGAATCCAATGAGCTGTTTGCCGGAAGCGATCGCGCCAGCGGTGAAGTGAAATATACCGCCACCCGCGCCGATCTGGTCTTCGGTTCGAACGCCGTCCTGCGTGCGCTGGCAGAGGTTTACGCCAGCAATGATGCGCATGAGAAGTTTGTCCGCGACTTCGTTGCCGCATGGGCGAAGGTGATGGATCTGGACCGGTTTGATCTGCAGTAACCCTTGTGCCGGGTGGCGCTAACGCTTACCCGGCCTACGGGCAAAAAAATCCCCGCTGATGCGGGGATTTTTATTCACGCTATTTACTCCCACTCCTGCAGGAACCGCTGCCCATACTGGTCGGCTACCAGCAGTGCCGCATACACCTGATCCGGCGTTACGCCGCCGGGCATGTTGTGGATGGTTTCTCCTTCGGCACAGGAGGCTTCCGCGATCAGACGCATTTTGGCCGGAATATCCTCTTTGATGTTCAGCTGTGCCAGGGTGATCGGCAGCCCAACGCTGTGACAAAGCGCGGCGACGGTCTCTATTTCTTCTACCGGCGCGTTTTCCAGTACCAGCTGCGTCAGCGTACCAAACGCCACTTTTTCGCCGTGATAGAAGTGATGCGCGTCCGGCACTGCCGTCATGCCGTTATGAATAGCGTGTGCTGCCGCCAGCCCGCCGCTTTCAAAGCCTACGCCGCTGAGATAGGTGTTGGCTTCGATAATGCGTTCCAGCGCCGGTGTAACCACATGCTGTTCCGCCGCCAGCATGGCTTTTTCACCCTCTTCAACCAGCGTGTTGTAGCACAGCTCGGCCAGCGCAAGTGCTGCCTGCGTACATTTGCCGCCCGCCATGGTGGTCGCACCGCTGCGCGAGCAGGCGCGTGCTTCAAACCACGTCGCCAGCGCATCGCCAATCCCGGCGGCCAGCAGACGTGCCGGCGCACCCGCCACCACTTTGGTATCGACGATAACCATGTTCGGGTTGTGAGGCAGCATCAGGTAGCGATCGAACTCACCGCTGTCGGTGTAAATGACGGAAAGGGCGCTGCATGGCGCATCGGTGGAGGCGATAGTTGGCGCAATGGCGACGGGTACGTCCATGAAATGGGCCAGCGCTTTGGCGGTATCCAGCGTTTTACCGCCGCCAATGCCCAGCACTGCCAGGCAGTCGGCGCTGTCGGCCAGCTTTTTCAGGCGATCGATTTCATTTTGTGAACATTCACCACCAAACGGCGCGATTTCGGCATGCAGTTCGGCTTTTTTAAAACTCTGACGCAGGGGCTCTTCGGCAAAACCCAGCACAAATTTATCGCCGACAACCAGCCAGCGATTGGCCAGGGGTTTCAGGTAGTCGCCGAGACGGGTAAGCACATCAGCGCCCTGGATATATTTCCCCGGCGATTGAATGATACGGTCCATAACAGTTCTCCCTTAGAGGTTGAGGTTACCAAACGCGTTTTTCCAGTCCTGCTCAAACTTCTCTATGGCTGACTCTACCGCTGGCGTGCCGAGCATGTGTTGCGCTACGTCTAAGGGAAGCGTGATTGCCTCGCATCCCGCCAACAGACAGTCCAGCGCCTGACGCGGCGTTTTGAAGCTGGCGGCCAGCACCTTGCTTTCCGGCGCGTGCAGTTCCAGCAGAGACTGCAGCTCCTGCACCATGCGAATGCCGTCACCGCCCTGCGCATCAACGCGGTTTACGTACGGCGCGACATATTTCGCCCCTGCGAGTGCGGCGAGCAAGCCCTGTGCAGCGCTATAAACGGCGGTCCCCAGCGTGGTTATCCCCTCTTTTTTCAACGCCTTGATCGCGGTAAGGCCCTCAGCCGTGACAGGGATTTTCACCACGATGTCCGGTATGGCATTACTCAAACGTTTGGCTTCCGCCACCATGCCTTCGGCATCGCGGCTCATGGTTTGAGCAAACAGCGTGCCTTCCGGTCCGATGGCTTTTTGCAGACGCGGCAGCACGTCCCAGATAGATTCGCGGCTGGCGGCGATGATGCTCGGGTTGGTGGTGACGCCCGCAATAGGAAAGATGCGCGCCAGACGTTCAACTTCCGCCACGTTGGCGGTATCCAGGTACAGTTCCATTATTTTTCCTTAAGTCAGAAAGGTTGAATAAAGGATACGGCGCACCCAGGTGCGGCGAATACAGGTCAATTTTGCCAAATACTGGACAAATGTAATGTCCTTAGAGAAGTGAGAGAGCGATCACAATGCTACTTTTTGGCGATCAGCTGGCTGTGGTACTGGCGTCGATATTCGGAAGGGGAACGTTCGGTGTGCTTGCGAAAGAGACGGCAAAAGTAGTTGCTGTCCGTAAATCCGCAGCGTGTGGCGATATCTTTAATTTTGAGATCGTAGCCTTTCAGCAGCTGACGCGCATGTTCCAGGCGCGTTTTTGTTAAATATTCATTGAATCCGACGCTGCCGACTTTCTGGAATAGATGGGAAAGGTAGTTTGGTGAGATGTAGAACGCCTGTGCCACGGATTCGCGAGTTAACAAAGAGGCATAATTTTCTTCGATATAGCTCCGAACGGCTTCGAACAGTGCCCGGCTGCGGCTGTCAGTGTGAATTTCACTGCCAAGCAGATCCCGGCAGTGGCTGAGCAGGCTTAAAACTACCAGCCTTGCTGTGTCTTGTTCCTCAGGCTGCATCTGTAATTCGGTGAGCGTTTGCAGAAGAAAAGCCCCCGTTCGCGGACCACGTCGGGCAACCTGGAGTTGTTGTAAGAGCACATTGTCACGCTGTAACTCGATTGTAAGCTGCTGCTTACCGAAATGTATGCTCATGACGTGAGGCGCAGGATGCGTGATTTGTCCAAAAAAAGAAAAAATCGCCTCGCTGGGGGTACCAAGGGTAATACGGAGGCAGGGATATGTGCGGGGATGCTGTTCAGCCAGCGCTGAGAAATGAATCTGACCCAGCGGTAACGTGCGGTTCACCAGGTCAGTCAAAATTTGGGTGATATCGGAATGCATAAGGAGACTACCGAAATTTGCCGGGTGGCGCTAACGCTTACCTGGCCTACTTAACGTAGGCCCGTGCAAGCGCAGCGCCGCCGGGCATAAAGCATTAGCCGGTGTTACGCATACCCGCCGCAACGCCCGCAATCGTCACCATCAGCGCCTGTTCAACGCGCGGATCCGGTTCTTTCCCTTCTTCTTCCGCCAGACGCGAACGGTGCAGCAGCTCTGCCTGCAGGACGTTCAGCGGGTCGGTGTAAATGTTACGCAGCTGAATAGACTCGGCAATCCACGGCAGGTCCGCCATCAGATGTGAGTCGTTGGCGATGTCCAGCACCACTTTGATGTCGCCTTCCAGCAGTTCGCGCAGCTCTTTACCCAGCGCCCACAGTTCAGGTTTCACCAGACGCTGGTCGTAGTATTCCGCCAGCCACAGGTCAGCTTTCGAGAAGACCATCTCCAGCATTCCCAGACGGGTAGAGAAGAATGGCCAGTCGCGGCACATGGTTTCCAGCTCGTTCTGTTTGCCGTCTTCCACCACTTTTTGCAGCGCAGCACCGGCACCCAGCCAGGCGGGCAGCATCAGGCGGTTCTGCGTCCAGGCAAAGATCCACGGGATCGCGCGCAGAGACTCTACGCCACCGGTTGGGCGACGCTTCGCAGGACGTGAGCCCAGCGGCAGTTTACCCAGCTCCTGCTCAGGGGTGGCTGAGCGGAAGTAAGGGACGAAATCTTTGTTTTCACGCACGTAGCCGCGGTACAGATCGCAGGAGATAGCCGACAGCTCGTCCATGATATGGCACCAGGAGGCTTTCGGCTCCGGCGGTGGCAGCAGGTTGGCTTCCAGGATCGCGCTGGTATAGAGCGACAGGCTGCTGATAGTCACTTCCGGCAGGCCGTATTTGAAGCGGATCATCTCGCCCTGCTCGGTGACGCGCAGGCCGCCTTTCAGGCTTCCCGGCGGCTGCGACAGCAGCGCTGCGTGCGCCGGTGCGCCGCCACGGCCAATTGAGCCACCGCGTCCGTGGAAAAGGGTCAGTTCAATACCGGCTTTCTCGCAGGTTTTGATCAGTGCGTCCTGCGCCTGATACTGCGCCCAGGATGCCGCCATCACGCCCGCGTCTTTCGCGGAGTCGGAATAGCCGATCATCACCATCTGCTTGCCCTGAATAAAGCCGCGGTACCAGTCGATGTTCAACAGCTGGCTCATGACGTCGTTGGCATTGTTCAGGTCGTCGAGGGTCTCAAACAGCGGGGCGACCGGCAGGGCGTAGTCGATTCCCGCTTCTTTCAGCAGAAGGTGAACGCCAAGCACGTCGGACGGGGTCTTCGCCATGGAGATCACATAGGCGGCCACCGATCCTTTCGGCGCATCAACGATCGCTTTACAGGTGTTGAGCACTTCGCGGGTTTCGTTGCTTGGCTCCCAGTTGCGCGGCAGCAGAGGGCGCTTCGAGTTCAGCTCGCGGATCAGGAACGCCTGCTTGTCAGCTTCGGACCAGCTTTCATAGTCACCGATGCCGAGATAGCGGGTCAGCTCGCCCAGCGCTTCGGTATGACGGGTACTTTCCTGACGTACGTCGATACGTACCAGCGGCACGCCGAAACACTTCACGCGGCGCAGGGTGTCGAGCAGTTCGCCATTGGCGATGATGCCCATCCCGCAGGCCTGCAGTGATTTATAACAGGCGTAAAGCGGCTCCCAGAGCTGTTCGTTCTGGCTGAGCAGGCCTTCTGGCTTTGGCAGGCGTTGGCCTTTCAGGCGCGCTTCCAGCCAGGCCTGAGTAGCCATCAGCTGACCACGCAGCTTTTTCATCAGGAAACGGTACGGCTCGCTGGCGCCTTCTTCGCCGGCCAGCGCGCGCAGCTCCGGCGTTGCTTCAACCATCGACAGCTCGGAGATCAGTACCTGAATGTCTTTCAGGAACAGATCGGTCGCTTTCCAGCGGCTCAGCAGCAGGACGTGGCGGGTGATTTCCGCGGTCACGTTCGGGTTGCCGTCGCGGTCACCGCCCATCCAGGAGGTGAAGCGCACCGGAACAAAATCAACCGGCAGGCGGTAGCCGAGGTTCTCTTCCAGCTGTTCGTTCAGCTCGCGCAGGTAGTTCGGTACCCCTTCCCACAGGCTGTTTTCCACCACCGCAAAACCCCATTTGGCTTCGTCGACCGGGCTTGGGCGATGCTTACGAATTTCATCGGTGTGCCAGGACTGGGCAATCAGCTGGCGCAGACGGCGCATCAGCTGGTTGCGTTCGTAGTCGGCAATGTCTTTGTTATCCAGCTGCTTGAGGCAGTTGTTCACTTCCACCATTTTGTGGATCAGGGTGCGACGGGTAATTTCGGTTGGGTGTGCGGTCAGCACCAACTCCAGCGAAAGCGACTCCACCGCTTTTTTGATGGTGGCTTCGTTGAGGTCTGGCTGGTCTTTCAGTTTACGAAGGGTGCGGGCAATGACTTCCGGGTTGCTGGCCGCTTCGCCGTTTGGCGAAATGCTGTGGTATTGCTCAGCGGTGTTGGCCAGGTTCAGGAACTGGCTGAATGCGCGTGCAACGGGTAGCAGCTCATCGTTAGAGAGGTTCTGCAAGGTGGTGAGCAGCTCCTGACGACTGGCCTCGTTACCGGCGCGGGAAGATTTAGACAGCTTGCGGATGGTTTCAACGCGGTCGAGGATGTTCTCCCCCAACGCATCTTTGATGGTATCTCCAAGCACTTTGCCGAGCATACTGACATTACTACGCAACGCGGAATATTGTTCGTTCATAAAAACCCAGTCACCCCATCATTTTTGTTTATGCCCAGGCGAAAATCTTCTGGACATTATTTTGTCATCTCCCTTTATAAAGCCACGTAAAACCCCCGTCGTCAATTGCTGCGAAAACGGTTCAGCAAACGAATAAATGCGGGCAATTTACGAAATTTAATTCGCATTGCGTCAGATAAGAGATGCTTATGGGAATGTGACGGAGATCGCGGGATTTACTCCCCTCACCCTGCCCTCTCCCCAAAGGGGAGAGGGTTAGGGTGAGGGGCAGTTTTTAATGCCAGCAGAAGTGATGCACAACCTGGGTAATCAGTTCGCGGGTGGGTTTGATAAAGCGGGTTTCCAGATATTCATCCGGCTGGTGGGCCTGGTTGATGGAGCCAGGGCCAAGGACCAGGGTAGGGCACAGCGTCTGAATAAACGGCGCTTCGGTGCAGTAGTTCACCACGTCGGTTTTCTCACCGAGCAGTTTTTCCACAACTTCAACCAGCTGATGGTCCGGCGGGCATTCATAACCCGGGATCGGCGGATGCAGTTCGGAGACCGTCAGGCGACCCGGCCAGCGCTCGCTCACCGGGGCCAGCGCCTCATTCAACAGGCCGTCAAGATCGCTCAGGGTCATGCCCGGCAGCGGGCGAATATCCATGTGCAGTTCGCAGCAGGCGCAGATACGGTTGGAGGCATCACCCCCGTGCAGGCTGCCGAGGTTCAGGGTCGGATACGGTACGGTGAACGCCTCGTAGTGATAGCGTTCTTTCAGATCGTCGCGCAGGGTCATGATGCGGCCGATGGCGTCATGCATCAGCTCGATGGCGTTCACGCCGCGCGCCGGATCGCTGGAGTGGCCGGACTGGCCCAGCACGCGCACGGCGGTAGAAATATGGCCTTTGTGCGCGCGGATCGGCTGCAGCGACGTTGGCTCACCAATAATCGCGCAATCCGGGCGAATCGAGGTGTTTTCAGAGAAGTAGCGCGCCCCCGCCATGCTGGTTTCTTCATCGGCGGTCGCCAGAATGTAGAGCGGTTTTTTCAGCTTCGTCACGTCCACATCACGCAGCGCGTCGAGGATAAAGGCGAAGAAGCCTTTCATGTCGGCGGTGCCCAGACCGTAGAGCTTGTTGTCGTGCTCGGTCAGGGTGAACGGATCGCGCGTCCAGCGGCCATCATCAAACGGCACGGTGTCGGTATGACCGGCCAGCAGCAGGCCGCCCGCACCGGTTCCGGTGCTGGCGAGCAGGTTAAATTTGTGGCGAGTGCCGGGGACGGGCTGAACCTCAACGTTAAACCCAAGATCGCTAAACCAACCCGCCAGCAGATTGATTAAAGACTCATTGCTCTGATCCAGCGCTTCTTCCGTTGCGCTGATGGACGGTGTGGCAATCAGGGCGCGGTAGATCTCGATAAATGGCGGTAAGTTCATTTTCATTGTTGACACACCTTAGGTCGTGATAGTATCAATATTCATGCAATAAATGTGAATAAAAATACATTAACGTTGAGCATAAAGGAACCCGATGTTGAATACGCTGATTGTAGGCGCTAGCGGTTATGCGGGCGCAGAGCTTGTAAGCTACGTGAATCGCCATCCACATATGACCATAACCGCTTTGACCGTGTCAGCGCAAAGCAATGATGCAGGAAAGTTAATTTCCGATTTGCATCCGCAGCTTAAGGGCCTGGTCGATCTGCCGCTGCAGCCCATGTCTGACATCAGCGAGTTTACCGACGGCGTCGACGTGGTGTTTTTAGCCACCGCGCATGAGGTCAGCCACGACCTGGCGCCGCAGTTTCTGGCGGCCGGCTGCGTGGTCTTCGACCTCTCCGGCGCGTTCCGCGTTAACGACGGCGCGTTCTACGAAAAATATTACGGTTTCACCCATCAGCACCCTGATCTGCTTGAAAAAGCGGTGTACGGTCTGGCGGAGTGGAGCGCAGATAAACTGAAAGAAGCGGACCTGATTGCCGTTCCGGGCTGCTACCCGACGGCGGCGCAGCTTTCCCTGAAGCCTCTGATCGACGCGGGCCTGCTGGATCTGAACCAGTGGCCGGTGATCAACGCCACCAGCGGCGTGAGCGGTGCAGGACGCAAGGCGGCGATCTCCAATAGCTTCTGCGAAGTGAGCCTTCAGCCGTATGGCGTGTTTAATCACCGTCATCACCCTGAAATCACGACGCATCTGGGCGCGGACGTCATTTTCACCCCGCACCTGGGCAGCTTCCCGCGTGGGATCCTCGAAACAATCACCTGTCGCCTGAAACCGGGCGTGACCAAAGAGCAGGTGAGCGAGGTCTTCACGCAGGCGTATGCGGATAAACCGCTGGTGCGCCTGTACGACAAAGGCGTGCCGGCGCTGAAAAACGTGGTCGGTCTGCCGTTCTGCGATATCGGCTTTGCCGTTCAGGGTGAGCATCTCATCGTGGTGGCCGCAGAAGATAACTTACTGAAAGGCGCTGCCGCACAGGCAATGCAGTGTGCAAATATTCGTTTCGGTTTCCCGGAAACGCAGGCTCTTATTTAAGGTGTGATGATGAACCCATTAATTATCAAACTCGGTGGTGTACTGCTGGACAGCGAAGAAGCGCTGGAGCGTCTGTTTACCGCGCTGGTGAACTATCGCGAATCACATCAACGTCCGCTGGTGATTGTGCACGGCGGTGGCTGCGTGGTGGATGAGCTGATGAAAGGGCTCAACCTGCCGGTGAAAAAGAAGAACGGCCTGCGCGTGACGCCTGCTGACCAGATTGGCATCATTACCGGCGCGCTGGCGGGTACGGCGAACAAAACGCTGCTGGCGTGGGCGAAGAAACACCATATCGCGTCCGTGGGCCTCTATCTGGGCGATGGCGACAGCGTAAAAGTGACCCAGCTCGACGAAGAGCTCGGCCACGTTGGACTGGCGCAGCCAGGTTCGCCTAAGCTGATTAACACGCTGCTGGAAGGCGGTTTCCTGCCGGTGGTGAGCTCCATCGGCGTGACCGAAGAGGGCGAGCTGATGAACGTTAACGCTGACCAGGCGGCGACCGCGCTGGCGGCAACGCTGGGCGCGGACCTGATCCTGCTCTCCGACGTGAGCGGTATTCTGGACGGTAAAGGCCAGCGCATTGCGGAAATGACGGCTGAGAAAGCCGAGCAGCTGATTGCTCAGGGCATTATTACCGACGGCATGATCGTCAAAGTGAACGCCGCGCTGGATGCCGCGCGCACGCTGGGCCGCCCGGTGGATATCGCCTCCTGGCGCCACGCGGAGCAGCTCCCGGCGCTGTTTAACGGCACGCCGATTGGCACGCGTATTTTAGCGTAATCGATTTAATGTTTTGTAGGCCCGGTAAGCGCAGCGCCACCGGGCAATGAAATTCAAAGATATTAAGGAAGCATGTTATGGCACTTTGGGGTGGGCGTTTTACACAGGCAGCGGATCAGCGGTTCAAACAGTTCAACGACTCTTTGCGCTTCGACTACCGCCTGGCCGAACAGGATATTGTCGGCTCTGTGGCCTGGTCCAAAGCGCTGGTAACGGTAGGCGTACTGACCGCAGACGAACAATTACAGCTGGAAGAAGCGCTGAACAATCTGCTGGAAGAGGTGCGTCTGGATCCGCAGCAAATCCTTCAGAGCGATGCCGAAGATATTCACAGCTGGGTGGAAGGCAAACTGATCGACAAGGTCGGCCAGCTGGGTAAAAAGCTGCACACCGGCCGCAGCCGTAACGACCAGGTCGCCACCGACCTGAAGCTGTGGTGTAAAGATACCGTCGGCGAACTGCTGGCGGCCAACCGTCAGCTGCAGAGCGCGCTGGTGGAAACCGCGCAGAACAACCAGGACGCGGTGATGCCGGGTTATACCCACCTGCAGCGCGCCCAGCCGGTGACCTTTGCGCACTGGTGTCTGGCCTACGTTGAGATGCTGGCGCGTGACGAAAGCCGTCTGCAGGATACCCTGAAACGTCTGGACGTCAGCCCGCTGGGCAGCGGCGCGCTGGCGGGTACCGCTTACGAAATCGACCGTGAACAGCTGGCAGGCTGGCTGGGCTTTGCCTCCGCTACCCGTAACAGCCTGGATAGCGTCTCCGATCGTGACCATGTGCTGGAACTGCTCTCTAACGCGTCTATCGGTATGGTGCACCTCTCGCGCTTTGCCGAAGACCTGATCTTCTTTAACTCCGGCGAAGCGGGCTTCGTCGAGCTGTCCGACCGCGTGACCTCAGGTTCATCCCTGATGCCGCAGAAGAAAAACCCGGACGCGCTCGAGCTGATCCGCGGCAAATGTGGCCGCGTGCAGGGTGCGCTGACCGGCATGATGATGACCCTGAAAGGGCTGCCGCTGGCGTACAACAAAGACATGCAGGAAGACAAAGAGGGGCTGTTCGACGCGCTCGACACCTGGCTGGACTGCCTGCACATGGGCGCGCTTGTGCTGGATGGCATTCAGGTGAAACGTCCGCGCTGCCAGGAAGCGGCGCAGCAGGGCTATGCGAACTCTACCGAACTGGCGGATTATCTGGTGGCGAAGGGCGTACCGTTCCGTGAAGCGCACCATATTGTCGGTGAAGCGGTTGTGGAAGCCATTCGTCAGGGTAAACCGCTGGAGGATCTGGCGCTGGCCGATCTGCAGAAGTTCAGCGCGGTTATCGGGGATGATGTGTATCCGATTCTGGCGCTGCAGTCCTGTCTGGACAAGCGTGCCGCGAAAGGCGGCGTGTCGCCTAAGCAGGTGGCGCAGGCGATTGCGGATGCGAAAAACCGGCTGGTTTGAACCGTGCGGGCTGGTGCCCTCACCCCGGCCCTCTCCCACAGGGAGAGAGAAAAATGGAGCCTGGCTTAGCGCCGGGCTTTTTTACGCAAAAAAAAAGCGGACCACGGGGTCCGCAAAAGTTCACGTTGGCTTTAGTTGTTCGAGTTTTGAGAGAAACTCGCTGACGGTGCGGGGACGTCAAGGGTCAAACACGTGCCGCCTCGTCTATGTGGTGTATTATTCAACAGAATGCTTGATAGGGATAATCGTTCGTTGCTATGCTATCTATCGCCATGAACTATCGTGGCGACGGAGGATGAATAATGAATATTCGTGATCTTGAATACCTGGTAGCGTTAGCCGAGCATCGTCACTTTCGCCGCGCGGCAGATTCCTGCCACGTCAGCCAGCCCACGCTGAGCGGCCAGATCCGCAAGCTGGAAGACGAGCTGGGCGTGATGCTGCTGGAGCGCACCAGTCGTAAGGTTCTGTTCACACAGGCAGGTCTTCTGCTGGTGGATCAGGCGCGCACCGTGCTGCGCGAGGTCAAAGTGCTCAAGGAAATGGCAAGCCAGCAGGGGGAGGCCATGTCCGGCCCGCTGCATATTGGCCTGATCCCAACCGTTGGCCCGTACCTGTTACCGCACATCATTCCGATGCTGCACCAGACGTTCCCGAAACTCGAAATGTACCTGCACGAAGCGCAAACCCATCAGCTGCTGGCACAGCTGGACAGCGGCAAGCTCGACTGCGCCATTCTGGCACTGGTAAAAGAGAGTGAAGCCTTTATTGAAGTGCCGCTGTTCGATGAGCCGATGATGCTGGCGATCTATGAAGATCACCCGTGGGCGAACCGCGATCGCGTGCCGATGGCCGATCTGGCGGGTGAAAAGCTGCTGATGCTGGAAGATGGCCACTGCCTGCGCGACCAGGCGATGGGCTTCTGCTTCGAAGCGGGTGCGGATGAGGATACCCATTTCCGCGCAACCAGCCTGGAAACGCTGCGTAACATGGTCGCGGCGGGAAGCGGTATAACGCTGCTGCCTGCGCTGGCCGTGCCGCGCGAGCGTAAGCGTGATGGCGTGGTCTATTTGCCGTGCATCAAGCCGGAGCCGCGTCGCACTATCGGCCTGGTATATCGTCCGGGTTCACCGCTGCGCAGCCGCTATGAGCAGCTGGCAGAGGCCATCCGTGGTTCGATGGATGGCCATTTCGACAGCGCGTTAAAACAGGCGGTTCAGGCCGTTTAGGGCCGCTACCCGGTAGGCTTCCGCCATGGTCGGGTAGTTAAAGGTGGTGTTAACGAAGTACTCAATGGTGTTACCACCACCTTTCTGCTCCATTATCGCCTGGCCGATATGAATGATTTCCGCGGCGCGTTCACCAAAGCAGTGAATCCCGAGGATCTCTTTCGTCTCGCGGTGGAACAGGATCTTCAGCGTTCCCACGCTCATCCCCACGATTTGCGCCCGCGCCAGATGTTTAAACTGCGCACGACCCACCTCGTAAGGCACCTTCATAGACGTCAGCTGCTGCTCGGTTTTCCCTACGGAACTGATTTCTGGGATGGTGTAGATGCCCGTCGGGATATCTTCAATCAGATGCGCCGTCGCTTCGCCTTTTACCAGCGCCTGTGCGGCAATGCGTCCCTGGTCGTAAGCGGCTGAGGCCAGGCTTGGGTAGCCAATCACGTCGCCGACCGCGTAAACGTGTGGCAGGGCGGTCTGATACATGCTGTTGACCTTCAGCTGACCGCGGCTGTCGGTTTCAAGCCCGATATTTTCCAGCTGCAGGGAATCGGTATTGCCGGTACGGCCGTTGGCGTACAGCAGGCAGTCTGCTTTCAGCTTCTTGCCGGACTTCAGGTGCATGATCACCCCGTCGTCACAGCCTTCGATCTTCTCGTACTCTTCGTTGTGGCGAATGACCACGCCGCTGTTCCAGAAGTGGTAGGAGAGCGAATCTGACATTTCCTGATCGAGGAACGCCAGCAGGCGGTCGCGGGTGTTGATCAGGTCAACTTTGACGTCCATTCCGCGGAAGATCGACGCATATTCGCAGCCGATGACCCCTGCGCCATAGATAATGACGTGGCGGGGTTCATGGTGCAGGCTCAGAATCGAGTCGCTGTCGTAGACGCGCGGGTGCGAGAAGTCCACGTCGGCCGGATGGTATGGGCGTGAGCCGCAGGCAATTACAAATTTTTCAGCCGTGATGGTTTCAACCGACCCGTCGTGGCATTCGAGTGCCAGAGTGTGTTCATCCACAAAATGCGCGTTGCCCTGCAAAATTTCGCAGTGGTTACGCTCATAAAACCCCTGACGCATACGCGTCTGCTGGTTAATGACGGTATCCGCGTGATTCAGGATGTCGGCAAAAGATGAACGAAGAAGTCGGGAATGGTCGCTGTAAAGAGGGTTCTGGTTAAATTCGATAATGCGGCTAACGGCGTGGCGGAGGGCTTTCGAAGGGATGGTGCCCCAGTGGGTGCAACCGCCGCCGACATTATGGTAGCGCTCGATGACCGCTACTCTGGCTCCCTGTTTCACCAGACCCATAGCAGCGCCTTCGCCGCCGGGGCCGGAACCAATAACTATTGCGTCGTAATCGTAGGAATGTGGCATGGCAAGGCTTACCTGTTCTTATACATAAAAGCAACAGAATCATAACATCATTGCCAGAGTAACCCAATTATCGTTGTGCTTTTTTCCGGCAGTGGAGCACAAACCGCACGTAAACAATCATTCACAAAGCCAGGCAAACAGATTAATTTTATTCTCTGGTATAGTGCCATCAGGCCTTTGGAAGGATTCAACTATCGTGATGGGCGTAAGAGCACAACAAAAAGAGAAAACCCGGCGTTCGCTGGTGGAAGCCGCATTCAGTCAACTGAGTGCTGAGCGAAGTTTTGCCAGTTTGAGCCTGCGCGAAGTCGCACGCGAGGCCGGGATTGCGCCAACGTCCTTCTATCGTCACTTCCGTGATGTGGATGAACTGGGCCTGACCATGGTAGACGAGAGCGGCCTGATGCTGCGTCAGCTGATGCGCCAGGCGCGTCAGCGTATCGCCAAAGGGGGCAGCGTGATCCGCACCTCCGTGTCGACCTTTATGGAATTTATCGGCAATAACCCCAACGCGTTTCGTCTGCTTCTGCGCGAGCGTTCGGGCACATCGGCAGCGTTTCGTGCCGCCGTCGCGCGCGAAATTCAGCACTTCATCGCGGAACTTGCCGACTATCTTGAACTCGAAAACCATATGCCGCGTGCGTTTACTGAAGCACAGGCCGAGGCGATGGTGACGATTGTATTCAGCGCGGGTGCCGAAGCGCTGGATGTCAGCATTGAACAACGCAAGCAGCTCGAAGAGCGACTGGTATTACAGCTCAGGATGATCTCCAAAGGCGCGTACTACTGGTATCGCCGTGAACAAGAGAAACTGGCACATCAAACCGAAGAGTGAAGGTGAGTAATGAAACAGTCAGGTCAGGATAAAGGGACGCTGTTGCTGGCATTGATCGCTGGCTTATCCATTAATGGTACGTTTGCCGCTATTTTTAGCTCAATCGTGCCGTTTTCGATTTTCCCGCTTATTGCGCTGGTGCTGACGGTGTACTGCCTGCATCAACGTTACCTGAACCGCACCATGCCGGTGGGGTTACCGGGGCTGGCCGCCGCCTGCTTTATTCTGGGCGTATTGCTGTACAGCACCGTGGTTCGCGCGGAATATCCGGATATCGGCTCTAACTTCTTCCCTGCGGTACTGTCTGTGGCGCTGGTGTTCTGGATTGGCTCGCGCATGCGTAGCCGTAAGAGCCAGTTACCGGAGTAAAGGGTTTTGTCATTGTAGGCCGGATAAGCGAAGCGCCATCCGGCTTTTTGGCAGGTGGCGCTTCGCTTACCTGCCCTACAAGGCCACATTACTTCGCCATGAGCAGTACACCGCACTCCATATGGTGCGTATAAGGGAACTGATCGAACAGCGCCAGACGTTCAACCTTGTGCGTCTGGCCTAACGTTTCCAGGTTCTTGCACAGCGTCTCCGGGTTACAGGAGATGTACAAAATACGCGGGTACGCCTGCACCATCTTCTCTGTTTCGCTGTCCAGGCCACTGCGCGGCGGGTCGACAAAAATCGTCTCACACTGGTAGCTCTTCAGATCGATCCCTTCCAGGCGGTTAAACTGGCGAACGCCGTTCATGGCCTGGGTAAACTCTTCAGCGGCCATGCGAATGATCTGCACGTTGTCGATATGGTTAGCGGCAATGTTGTACTGCGCGGCGGCCACCGACGGCTTGGCGATTTCCGTTGCCAGCACGCGATCGAAGTTACGCGCCAGCGCCAGCGAGAAGTTGCCGTTACCGCAGTAGAGCTCAAGCAGATCGCCCGTTGACCCTTCCGTCGCCTTCAGCGCCCACTCCAGCATCTGCACGTTCATCGCGGCGTTCGGCTGGGTGAAGCTGTTCTCGACCTGACGGTAAATCATCTCTCTACCCGCTACCGGCAGGCGCTCGTCGATGTAGTCCTGATCCAGCATGATTTTGGTTTTGGTCGCGCGGCCAATCAGGTGAACGTTGATGTTCTGCGCGCGCAGCGCATCGCGCAGCGCTTCCGCCTGCTCGCGCCACTCGTCGTTAAGCGCTTTGTGATACAGGAGAGAGACAATCGCCTGATTGCTTTGCGTGGTCAGGTAGTCAATCTGGAACAGCTTGTTACGCAGTACCGGATTGTTGCGCACGCCGTCCATTACCAGCGTCATTAACTGGTTAATGAGCTCGCTCGCCGCCGGAAAGCTGTCCACGCGGATACGGGACTTTGTCTGCTGATCGAAAATGATGTGGTACAGGTCGTCACCGTCGTGCCAGATGCGGAACTCGGCGCGCATGCGGTAGTGGCTGACAGGAGAGCGGAACACCTCGGGAACGGGCGCGTTGAAAGGCGTCATCATACTTTGCAGGCGGACAACTTTCTCTGCCAGCTGCGCGTCGTACTGTTCTGTCGGGAGGTGTTCTGGGGTCATGATGCGTCCTGAGTGATAAAGAATTACGCGGCGATTGTAGGCATTGTTCAGGGGATGTCCAGATTTAATGGCCAATAGCTGTCTGGACATCCATACGTGTCTAATTGTAGCATTCTGTTTCCGGTCTCCTGAGAGTGAAAAGGGAATCCAGTGTAAATCTGGAGCTGACGCGCAGCGGTAAAGACTGGCGGGATGAGCGTTGTAGACACTGTGAAAATGGGAAGTCTTCATCCTTATATAGCCACCTAGCCCGAAGACCTGCCGGGATCACGTCGCATTTGGTTTCATCATCGCGTGCTATCGATGAGGCCTGCGGCATCCTTCTTATATTGTGGATGCTTTAACAATGATTAAAAAAGTATCGCTGTTGACGGCGTTGTCCGTCACGGCATTTTCGGGCTGGGCGCAGGACAGCGCCGACTCGTTGGTGGTGACGGCAAATCGTTTTGAACAACCGGCAAAAACTGTTCTGGCACCGACGTCCGTCGTGACGCGTGAAGACATTGAGCGCTGGCAGGCAAAGAGCGTGGTGGAAATCATGTCACGTCTGCCTGGCGTGGATATCGCGCAAAGCGGTGGAATGGGCTCGAACTCTTCGACTTTTATTCGCGGAACGGAATCTCGCCATGTGCTGGTGCTGGTTGACGGTATTCCTTTGAATAACGCCGGGATCAGCAACGTTCCCGATCTGAGCCAAATCCCGACCTCGCTGATTCAGCGTATTGAGTACATCCGTGGTCCGCGTTCAGCCCTGTATGGCTCCGACGCGATTGGTGGCGTGATTAACATCATTACCGGACGTGATAAGCCGGGTGCAGAAATCTCAGCGGGCGTTGGCTCTAAGGGTTACCAGACCTATGATGGCGCCTTCCAGCAGGTGCTGGATAAAACCAAAATCACCATGGCCGGTAACTACACCTATACCCGGGGTTTTGACATCGCTGCAAAAGATGCGCCGCGCCAGCCTGACCGCGATGGCTTTATGAGTAAATCGCTGTACGGCTCCGTGGAACAGCAGATTACCGACAGCGTGAGCGGCTTCTTCCGTGGCTTTGGTTATGACAACCGCACCGCGTATGACGGTTACGATCACTACGACGCCAACTTTATGGTGGATGGACGACCTGATACTCGCCAGCTCTACAGCCAGAACTGGGATACCGGTCTGCGTTACAACCAGGGGATTTTCCAGTCACAGCTGGTGGCGGGTTACGGTCGCAGTAAAGATCAGAACTATGATCCGAAGAAAGGGCGTTACGCTGATTCCGCCACCATGGATGACGTGAAGCAGTACACCACCCAATGGCTCAACACCGTAGAAGTCGGTCACGGCAACATTGGCGCAGGTCTGGACTGGCAAAAGCAGAAGACCCAGGCTGGAACGGGCTATCTGGAGAAAGGTTACGAGCAACGCAATACCGGCGTGTTTGTTTCGGCGATGCAGCAGTTCAGCAGCGTGACGCTGGAAGCGGCGGCGCGTAATGACGACAACTCCAACTTTGGTAACCATGGAACATGGCAAACCAGCGCAGCGTGGGAGTTTGTGGAGGGCTATCGCGTCATTGCCTCCTACGGTACCGCTTTTAAAGCACCGACCATGAGCCAAATCCACAGTGCCTCTTACGGTAATCCGGACCTTAAACCGGAGGAGAGTAAGCAGTGGGAAGGGGGCTTTGAAGGCCTGACGGGACCGGTCAACTGGCGTATCACCGGTTATCGCAATGACATTGATAATCTTATTAGCAGCGATCCGCATACGTATCGTTACTACAACGTTGACGAAGCACGTATTAAAGGTGTGGAAGCGACGGCACAGTTTGATACTGGCCCGGTCGGACATCAGATTTCCTATGATTATGTCGACCCGCGTAATGCCAAAACCAACGAAGTACTGGCCCGTCGTTCTAAGCAGCAGGTTAAGTACCAGCTTGACTGGCAGGTATGGGATCTCGACTGGAACCTTGCCTACCGTTATCTGGGCACCCGCTATGATGTCGCGATTGATCCAGACACCTATTCGTCAGAACGCGTGAAAATGGGCGGTGTAAGCCTGTGGGATGTCGCAGTTTCGTATCCTGTCACCTCACATCTCACAGTTCGTGGTAAAATAGCCAATCTGTTCGATAAAGATTACGAGACAGTTTATGGCTACCAAACTGCAGGACGGGAATACACCTTGTCTGGCAGCTACACCTTCTAATCCGCGTCCCACCGTGCTGGTGTTTGATTCCGGCGTCGGTGGGCTTTCGGTCTATGATGAGATTCGGCATCTTCTGCCGGATCTCCATTACATCTACGCCTTCGATAACGTCGCTTTCCCGTACGGGGAAAAGAGCGAAGATTTTATTGTTGAGCGTGTCGTTGAAATCGTCACCGCGGTACAAAAGCGCTATCCCCTTGCGCTGGCCGTCATCGCCTGTAATACGGCGAGCACCGTTTCTCTTCCCGCCCTGCGTGAAAAATTCCAGTTCCCGGTTGTGGGCGTCGTTCCTGCAATAAAGCCTGCCGCGCGTCTGACGGCGAACGGCATTGTGGGCTTGCTGGCCACGCGAGGTACGGTAAAGCGTCCTTATACCCGCGAGCTGATCGACCGTTTTGCCAACGAATGCCAGATAGCGATGCTGGGTTCGGCTGAGCTGGTGGAGATGGCTGAAGCGAAGCTGCATGGCAAGGCGGTATCACTCGAGGAGCTGCGTCGTATTCTTCGTCCGTGGCTGCGAATGCCCGAACCTCCGGATACCGTTGTGCTGGGCTGTACCCACTTCCCGCTATTACAGGAAGAGCTATTGGAGGTGCTGCCGGAGGGGACGCGCCTGGTGGATTCCGGTGCGGCTATTGCCCGTCGTACGGCCTGGTTGCTGGAGCATGAAGCGCCGGATGCGAAATCTAACGATGCGAATATCGCGTTTTGTATGGCTATCACGAAAGAGACTGAGCAACTTTTACCCGTTTTACGCCGTTATGGCTTTGAAACGCTCGAAAAACTGGCGCTGTAGCACGGTTTTGAGCAAAAAAGAGACGGTTGAAAGTTTTTTTTAAAAGAGGGGTTGTCAACGTCTGAGAACTCCCTATAATGCGCCTCCACTGACACGGAACAACGGCTTACAGGCCGCCGGGTTAGCGGGGTTCAGAGATGAACGCCAGCAGAGAAAAGCGAAAATAATCACTTGACTCTGAATGAGGAAAACGTAATATACGGGACCTCGCAACGGTGAGCTTAACGCCGCGTTGCAACTGCTCTTTAACAATTTATCAGACAATCTGTGTGGGCACTCAAAGTGACATGGATTCTTAATGTCTTCGGACAATAAGTTCAGTCGGTTAGAATACCTGCCTGTCACGCAGGGGGTCGCGGGTTCGAGTCCCGTCCGTTCCGCCACTTATTAAGACATTAAGCCTGCCCTATCGGCAGGCTTAATGGCAAAAACTTTAGGGGCGTAGCTCAGTTGGTAGAGCACCGGTCTCCAAAACCGGGTGTCGCGAGTTCGAGTCTCTCCGCCCCTGCCATATAGAATCCTTTGCTTCGGCAAAGGATTTTTTTTTGCCTGAAGCGCTGCAGAAAACGCTCTTCTTAATTTTTCAGCCAGCATTCCTGCTGGCTGATATATCAATCCATTACATTGATTTTTAACAGATCTTTTATCTGTGATTGCTTATCACTATTTTGCAGCCAAATCGCATACAGCGGCCTGGTAAGCGTGGTGGAATCCAGCACCGTATGCAGCCCCGCTTTAGTATCTGCCCAGCGAACAGGTAACCAGGTACAACCTCTCAGCAAGGGCAGCTGCTGACAGGCGATCTCCGCAGAGCTGGTCGTTAACTGCGGAACATCATCAGGTGCAATCAATCCCGTCTCATGCTGCTGAAAATCTGGCCCCCATTCCAGGCGCAAATAGGTCAGGTCTGCCTTCATCATTGAAGGTTCAGAGGCATAAAGCGCCAGTCCAAACTGACCCACAATCTGGCTACTAAATTCGTCCATCTTGGGGGCTTCGGTTGTGATCAGAAGATCAAGCTGGCGCTCATGAAGTTGCTTAACCAGCGACTGCCGTTGCGCAATCCTGGCTTCGAATTGCAGGTGACTGTGTGAATGATAAAGCCGGGTAAGCCACTGACTTAGCATACATTCCCACAGGGAAGCGCTGGCCCCTATCGAGAACTCATTATGCCTCGACGTATGTGCCACCTCTTTGCGTGCCGCCTGCCAGGTATTCATAAGCGTTTCAGCGTACGGCAGCAGTTTCTCGCCGGCAGGCGTTAAGCGAATATTGTTACGATGGCGGGTAAAAAGATTCACACCCAGTTGATTTTCCAGCTGTCGAATACGAAAACTGACGGCTGACTGCGTCAGGTAAAGGGCTTCAGCTGCTCGCCCAAAGTGGCGTGTTCTGCTCACTTCAAGGAAAGTTTTAAGCAATTCCGTATCCACATCTTTCTCCGCAAAATTATTTGTCGTTATGATTTAAATGTTTTGTTTTACACTCTGTCAAGCGTAACTAATACTCCGCGCCATAAATAGCTCGGCCAAAGAATTAGGAGCGTGTAGGATGGCGGAAAGCTTTACGACGACTAATCGTTTTTTCGACAATAAACATTATCCGCGCGGGTTCTCTCGTCACGGCGATTTCACCATCAAAGAAGCTCAACTGCTTGAGCGCCATGGTTATGCCTTTAACGAGCTGGATCTGGGTAAGCGTGAACCTGCAACCGAAGACGAAAAACAGTTTGTTTCTGTTTGCCGTGGTGAGCGTGAGCCGCAGTCTGAAGCGGAACGTGTGTGGATCAAGTACATGGCGCGCATTAAGCGTCCAAAGCGCTTCCATACGCTGTCTGGCGGTAAGCCGCAGATGGAAGGTGCAGAAGACTACACCGAGTCTGATGACTAAGATGATAAGAAGGGGCTACGGCCCCTTTTTTATGCCAGCAACTTCTGCAGATGCAGCAGCAAACGATCGATAGCGCGATAGCTCAGCGCCTCCTGCAAATGTTTCCTCTCAATGTCAGTGCACCCCTCCACGTCAGCAATGGTTCTGGCGACTTTCAACAAACGCTGCCACGCACGTATGGATAGCCCGAACCGCGTCAACGTCTCCTCCAGCCATCCCGCATCCTCAATGTTAAGAGAACAAAACTGCCGGATCCCAACATTATCCAGCCGCGCATTTAGCCTGTTCTGACGGGCGTACTGCCGCTTCTGGGCTGCAATCACCCGCTCGCGTACCTCTGCTGAGCTTTCACCCGTGATGCCCGTTTGCCTGAGCAGGCCCGGTGGAGGAAGCGGGATTTCGAGAGATAAATCGAAACGGTCGAGGAACGGGCCGGATAACTTACCGAGATAGCGCAATGTCTGCTCTGGCGTACAGCGGTTATGGTTGCCCTGGTAGTGGCCCGTCGGGCTGGGGTTCATCGCGGCGACCAGCTGAAACTGCGCGGGATAGCTTATTTTGGCCCGCGTGCGTGAGATATGTATCTCGCCGGATTCAATGGGCTCCCGCAGTGCATCCAGCACGCGGCGCTCAAACTCCGGCAATTCATCAAGAAACAGAATGCCATTGTGTGCCAGCGAGATCTCACCCGGCCCGGGGATAGACCCACCGCCGACCATTGCCGTCAGTGAGGCGCTATGATGCGGGGATCGAAAAGGGCGACGGCGCCACTGTTTTTGCAACGATGCAGAACTGATGAGGCTGTATATGGCGGCACTTTCCAGCGCTTCATGATTATTGAGCGGTGGAAGCAACCCACTCAATCTGCTCGCCAACATGGTTTTACCCGTACCCGGCGGACCAATTAACAGAAGATTGTGTCCCCCTGCAGCCGTAATCTCCAGCGCCCGTTTCCCTTGCTCCTGCCCCATAATCTCGCTGAGATCCTCTGGAGCATCCGCTATAACATCATTACACTCCTCCGGCTCGGACAGTTCATGCCGCCCTTCCAGCCATGCACAAACTTCCTGTAAATGCCCCGCGATGAGGCATCCTTTTTCCGCGATAAGACTCACTTCTGATGCGTTTTCATTGGCGACAATGATTTGCCGCCCTGCACGTATGGCTTCCAGCGCTCCCGATATCGCCCCGGGAACGCCTCTTAACGCGCCTGTAAGCGCGAGTTCGCCAACGAACTCATACGAGCCTAGCCGTGTCGTATTAAGCTGCTCAGAAGCCGCGAGAAGGGCAATTGCGATAGGTAAATCGTATCGTCCCCCCTCTTTAGGCAGATCGGCAGGAGCAAGGTTGATGGTGATCTTCTTCGCGGGGAAGGCATAACCGCTATTTATTATTGCGCTGCGGACGCGATCCCTGGCCTCTTTAACCGTCGTTTCAGGTAACCCGACAAGCGTGAGTCCGGGTAGCCCATTACTCAAATGAACCTCGACGGAAACAAGCGGTGCCTTTACCCCGAGAGCCGCACGCGTATAAACAACTGACAGTGACATTTGCACTACCTCCTGGTGTGACTATGTCAGTGCTCGTTATATTTGTTTAGCGCCATTTCGTGAATTTACGCCGCTTGTTCAGGGATTTTAATGGTGCATTACAACAATCTCATAATCGTGGAAACCTCCTCGCAGAACGTAAAAAATCCTGTTTTGACGGTTAGCGCCACAGTAAAAAAATGAAAAATATTCATTTTCTAATTTCCGTATATAAAACAACGCTTTTAAGAAATATGATTCGCGGACTAACCAAATCCGTCATAAATAAATCTTGTGTTTGATTTAAAAACTGTGATAACTCTTTAGGTATTCCTTCGAACAAGATGCAAAAAGAACTGAAAATGACAGCCCTTCTACGAGTGATTAGCCTGGTCGTGATTAGCGTGGTGGTGATTATTATCCCACCGTGCGGGGCTGCACTTGGACGAGGAAAGGCTTAGAAATCAAGCCTTAACGAACTAAGACCCCCGCACCGAAAGGTCCGGGGGTTTTTTTATGACTAAAAAACGCAAATGAGGAGCAGAGCATGACGACTAGCACAAAATTCTGTTTCTCCCGATTTATGACGGGGAACTAACTATGAATGGGGCACAGTGGGTAGTACATGCGTTGCGCGCGCAGGGAGTCGAGACAGTATTCGGTTATCCGGGTGGCGCAATTATGCCGATTTACGATGCACTGTATGACGGCGGCGTGGAACATCTCTTGTGCCGACACGAGCAGGGCGCAGCGATGGCAGCCATCGGCTATGCCCGCGCGACAGGTAAAACGGGCGTGTGTATGGCGACGTCAGGCCCGGGCGCAACTAACCTGATCACCGGCCTGGCTGACGCGCTGTTGGATTCCGTTCCCGTTGTCGCCATCACCGGGCAGGTGGCGTCTCCGTTCATCGGTACCGACGCTTTCCAGGAAGTCGACGTCCTCGGTTTATCGCTGGCCTGCACCAAACACAGCTTCCTCGTCCAGTCTCTGGAAGAGCTGCCGCGCGTAATGGCAGAAGCGTTCGAAGTGGCAAACTCAGGCCGTCCTGGTCCGGTTCTGGTCGATATCCCGAAAGATATCCAGGTGGCATTCGGCGATTTGGAACCGCACTTCTCAACCGTTGAAAGCGACAATGCGTTTCCGGATGCGGAAGTTGAAGAGGCTCGCCAGATGCTGGCGCAGGCGAAACAGCCGATGCTGTACGTCGGCGGTGGCGTCGGCATGGCGCAGGCCGTTCCAGCCCTGCGCGAATTTATCGCAACAACGCAGATGCCAGCGACCTGCACGCTGAAAGGTCTCGGTGCTGTCGACGCGGATTACCCATACTATCTGGGCATGCTGGGGATGCACGGCACCAAAGCGGCAAACCTGGCGGTGCAGGCGTGCGATCTGCTCATCGCCGTAGGTGCCCGTTTTGACGACCGCGTCACCGGCAAGCTGAATACCTTTGCGCCGAACGCCAAAGTGATCCATATGGATATCGACCCGGCGGAGATGAACAAGCTGCGTCAGGCGCACGTTGCCCTCCAGGGCGATCTCAACGCGCTGTTACCGGCATTGCAGCAGCCGCTGGATATCAATGCATGGCGTCAGCACACCGCAGACATGCGCGCCGAGCACGCCTGGCGTTACGACCACCCCGGCGAGGCCATCTACGCGCCGCTGCTGTTGAAGCAGTTGTCCGACCGTAAACCGGCTGACAGCGTCGTCACCACCGACGTAGGCCAGCACCAGATGTGGTCCGCGCAGCACATGACCTACACCCGCCCGGAAAACTTCATCACCTCCAGCGGGTTAGGGACGATGGGCTTCGGTCTGCCAGCCGCCGTTGGCGCACAGGTTGCCCGCCCGAACGATACCGTTATCTGTATCTCCGGTGACGGCTCCTTCATGATGAACGTTCAGGAGCTCGGCACCGTTAAGCGCAAGCAGTTGCCGCTGAAAATCGTCTTGCTCGACAACCAGCGTTTAGGAATGGTTCGCCAGTGGCAACAGCTGTTCTTCCAGGAGCGCTACAGCGAAACGACGCTCACCGATAACCCCGATTTCCTCACCCTGGCCAGCGCCTTTGGCATCCCTGGTCAGCACATCACCCGTAAAGATCAGGTTGAAGCGGCGCTCGACACCATGCTGAACAGCGATGGGCCTTACCTGCTTCATGTCTCAATCGATGAACTCGAGAATGTCTGGCCGCTGGTACCGCCTGGTGCCAGTAACTCACAAATGATGGAGAAATTATCATGATGCAGCATCAGGTCGCCGTACAGGCTCGCTTCAACCCGGAAACCTTAGAACGCGTTTTGCGCGTGGTGCGTCATCGTGGTTTTCAGATTTGCTCTATGAATATGGAGACGGCCACTGATGCCCGGAATATCAGTATCGAATTAACCGTTGCCAGCCCGCGGTCGGTCGACTTACTGTTTAGTCAGTTATCAAAGCTGGTAGACGTTGCCCATGTTGCCATCTGCCAGAGCACAACCACATCACAACAAATCCGCGCTTAAGCGTGACAGGACGAAAAAATGACGACAAAAAAAGCTGATTACATTTGGTTCAACGGTGAGATGGTTCGCTGGGAGGACGCGAAGGTCCATGTGATGTCCCACGCGCTGCATTACGGTACCTCCGTGTTTGAAGGCATCCGCTGCTACGATTCTCACAAAGGGCCAGTGGTGTTCCGCCATCGCGAACACATGCAGCGTCTGCATGACTCAGCCAAAATTTATCGTTTCCCGGTTTCCCAGAGCGTTGATGAGCTGATGGAAGCCTGCCGCGACGTGATCCGTAAGAACAACCTGACCAGCGCCTATATTCGTCCGCTGGTCTTCGTGGGCGACGTCGGTATGGGCGTGAACCCCCCAGCTGGCTATACAACGGATGTGATCATTGCCGCGTTCCCATGGGGTGCCTACCTGGGGGCAGAAGCCCTGGAGCAGGGGATCGACGCAATGGTCTCTTCCTGGAACCGCGTTGCGCCAAACACCATCCCGACCGCCGCGAAAGCTGGCGGTAACTACCTCTCTTCACTGCTGGTCGGTAGCGAAGCGCGCCGTCACGGCTATCAGGAAGGTATCGCCCTGGACGTAAACGGCTACATCTCAGAAGGTGCGGGTGAAAACCTGTTTGAAGTGAAAGACGGCATCCTGTTCACGCCGCCGTTCACCTCGTCCGCGCTGCCGGGCATCACCCGTGATGCCATCATCAAGCTGGCGAAAGATCTGGGTATCGAAGTGCGCGAGCAGGTGCTGTCCCGCGAATCCCTGTATCTGGCCGATGAAGTCTTTATGTCCGGTACCGCGGCTGAAATCACGCCGGTGCGCAGCGTAGACGGTATCCAGGTGGGCGAAGGCCGCTGTGGCCCGGTCACCAAACGCATTCAGCAAGCGTTCTTTGGCCTCTTCACCGGCGAAACAGAAGATAAATACGGCTGGTTGGATCAGGTTAATCACTAAGTATAAATTTGGGACGGCACGCACCGTCCCATTACATAGTCAGACGGGAGTAAATAAAGCATGCCTAAGTATCGTTCAGCCACCACCACCCATGGCCGTAACATGGCGGGTGCCCGCGCACTGTGGCGCGCCACCGGAATGACCGACGCCGATTTCGGTAAGCCGATTATCGCCGTGGTGAACTCCTTCACCCAGTTCGTTCCGGGCCACGTGCACCTGCGCGATCTGGGTAAGCTGGTTGCCGAGCAAATCGAGGCCTCCGGCGGCGTGGCGAAAGAGTTCAACACCATTGCGGTGGATGACGGTATCGCGATGGGGCACGGGGGCATGCTCTATTCACTGCCGTCGCGCGAGCTGATCGCCGACTCGGTGGAGTACATGGTTAACGCCCACTGCGCCGATGCAATGGTCTGTATCTCCAACTGCGACAAAATCACCCCGGGGATGCTGATGGCCTCCCTGCGCCTGAATATTCCGGTGATCTTCGTCTCCGGTGGCCCAATGGAAGCGGGGAAAACCAAGCTCTCCGACAAAATCATCAAGCTCGACCTGGTTGATGCGATGATCCAGGGCGCGGACCCGAAAGTCTCTGACGAGCAGAGCGATCAGGTTGAGCGCTCCGCGTGCCCGACCTGCGGCTCCTGTTCCGGGATGTTCACGGCGAACTCCATGAACTGCCTGACCGAAGCGCTGGGTCTTTCTCAGCCGGGCAACGGCTCGCTGCTGGCGACCCACGCCGACCGTAAGCAGCTGTTCCTCAATGCCGGTAAACGTATCGTTGAGCTGACCAAACGCTACTACGAGCAGGACGACGCCAGCGCGCTGCCGCGCAGCATCGCCAGCAAAGCGGCGTTCGAGAACGCCATGACCCTGGATATCGCCATGGGCGGTTCCACCAACACCGTTCTGCACCTGCTGGCCGCCGCGCAGGAAGCCGAAATCGACTTCACCATGAGCGACATCGACAAGCTGTCCCGTAAAGTGCCGCAGCTGTGTAAGGTCGCGCCGAGTACGCAGAAGTACCACATGGAAGACGTGCACCGTGCCGGTGGCGTCATCGGTATCCTCGGCGAGCTGGATCGCGCCGGGCTGCTGAACCGAGACGTGAAAAACGTCCTCGGCCTGACGTTGCCGGAATCGCTGGACCAGTACGACGTGATGCTGACCAAAGACGACGCGGTGAAAAAAATGTTCCGCGCGGGTCCTGCCGGTATTCGCACCACCCAGGCATTCTCGCAGGACTGTCGCTGGGATACCCTGGACGATGACCGCGCCGAAGGCTGTATCCGCTCGCTGGAACACGCCTACAGCAAGGACGGCGGCCTGGCCGTGCTGTACGGTAACTTTGCGGAAAACGGCTGCATCGTGAAGACCGCTGGCGTGGACGACAGCATCCTGAAATTCACCGGCCCGGCGAAAGTGTACGAAAGCCAGGATGAAGCGGTAGACGCCATCCTCGGCGGCAAAGTGGTGGAAGGCGACGTGGTTGTCATCCGTTATGAAGGGCCGAAAGGCGGCCCGGGCATGCAGGAGATGCTCTACCCAACCACCTTCCTGAAATCGATGGGCCTCGGTAAAGCCTGCGCGCTGATCACCGACGGACGTTTCTCCGGCGGCACCTCCGGCCTCTCTATCGGTCACGTTTCGCCGGAAGCGGCAAGCGGCGGCAACATCGCCATCATCGAAGACGGCGACCTGATCGAAATCGACATTCCGAATCGCGGCATTCAGCTCAAGCTGAGCGACCAGGAAATTGCGGCCCGTCGTGAAGCGCAGGAAGCCCGCGGCGACAAAGCCTGGACGCCGAAAGACCGCCAGCGCGAAGTCTCCTTCGCCCTGCGCGCCTACGCGAGCCTTGCCACCAGTGCAGATAAAGGCGCGGTGCGCGATAAATCTAAACTTGGGGGCTAATGATGGCCGAGTCGCAACCCTTATCCGCCGCCCCCGAGGGGGCGGAATACCTCAGAGCGGTGCTGCGCGCGCCGGTCTATGAAGCCGTGCAGGTCACACCCCTGCAGAAAATGGAAAAACTCTCTTCGCGCCTCGACAACGTGATCCTGGTCAAGCGCGAAGACCGTCAGCCGGTGCACAGCTTCAAGCTGCGCGGCGCCTACGCGATGATGGCCGGGCTGACCGACGAGCAGAAAGCGCGCGGCGTGATTACCGCCTCAGCGGGCAACCACGCGCAGGGTGTAGCTTTCTCTTCGGCCCGTTTAGGTCTGAAAGCGCTGATCGTGATGCCGGTCGCTACCGCCGACATCAAAGTCGATGCGGTACGCGGTTTCGGCGGCGAAGTGCTGCTCCACGGCGCCAACTTTGACGAAGCGAAAGCCAAAGCGATCGAGCTGGCGCAGCAGCAGGGGTTCACCTGGGTGCCGCCGTTCGACCATCCGATGGTTATTGCCGGGCAGGGGACGCTGGCGCTTGAACTGCTGCAGCAGGATGCCCATCTCGATCGCGTGTTTGTGCCGGTCGGCGGCGGCGGCCTGGCCGCGGGCGTGGCGGTGCTGATCAAACAGCTGATGCCGCAGATCAAAGTCATCGCCGTTGAAGCGGAAGACTCTGCCTGCCTGAAAGCGGCGCTGGATGCGGGTCACCCGGTAGATCTGCCGCGCGTCGGGCTGTTTGCCGAGGGCGTGGCGGTGAAGCGCATTGGGGATGAAACCTTCCGCCTGTGCCAGGAATATCTCGACGATATCGTCACGGTGGATAGCGATGCCATCTGCGCGGCGATGAAAGATCTGTTCGAGGATGTGCGCGCGGTGGCGGAACCTTCCGGCGCGCTGGCGCTGGCGGGGATGAAAAAATACATCGCGCAGCACAACATTCGCGGCGAGCGGCTGGCGCACGTGCTGTCTGGTGCCAACGTGAACTTCCACGGTCTGCGCTACGTTTCCGAGCGCTGCGAGCTGGGCGAACAGCGTGAAGCACTGCTGGCGGTGACCATCCCGGAAGAGAAGGGCAGCTTCCTGAAGTTCTGTCAGCTGCTGGGCGGTCGTTCTGTGACGGAATTTAACTACCGTTTTGCCGATGCCAAAGACGCCTGTATTTTTGTCGGCGTGCGCCTGAGCCGCGGCGTGGAGGAGCGCAAAGAGATCCTCAACCTGCTGCATGAGGGCGGCTATAGCGTGGTCGATCTCTCTGACGACGAGATGGCGAAGCTGCACGTGCGCTACATGGTCGGCGGGCGTCCATCGAAGCCGCTCAGGGAACGTCTGTTCAGCTTCGAGTTCCCGGAATCGCCGGGCGCGCTGCTCAAGTTCCTGCACACGCTGGGCACGCACTGGAACATCTCTCTGTTCCACTACCGCAGCCACGGCACCGACTACGGCCGCGTGCTGGCAGCGTTTGAACTGGGCGAGCATGAACCGGATTTCGAAACGCGGCTGAACGAGCTGGGCTATGAGTGTCACGACGAAACCCATAACCCGGCCTTCCGCTTCTTCCTCGCGGGCTAAGGTCCGGCCGGGTAAGCGCAGCGCCACCCGGCTTTAGTGGTTCGGCAATATCGTCCAGAACGCATCAATAAGCGGCTCATGCAGCCGCTTTTTTTGTGCGCACACGCCAAGCTCAAACGGCGTCTTCTCGTCGCTGCGCTCCAGAATCATCACGCGATTGCGCACCGGTTCCGGGCTATTTTCCAGCACCACTTCCGGCAGCAGCGCCACGCCGCAGCCCAGCGCCACCATCGACACCATCGCCTCATGGCCGCTAACCGTGGCGTAAATCGACGGGTTGCTGATTTTCTGACGGCGGAACCACAGCTCGATGCGACGACGCACCGGCCCCTGATCGGCCATGATAAACGGCACCGTGGACCAGTCCGGTTTTTCCACCGACACCTGATTACGCACCGGGCAGGGCAGCGCGGGGGCAATCAACACCACCGCCAGATTCTCCAGCATTGAGAACGCTACCGCGCCCGGCAGGGTTTCCGGCTTCCCGGCAATGGCGAGATCCGCTTCGCCCGTCACCACTTTCTCCATTGCGTCGGAGGCGTCGCCGGTGGTGAGCTTAATTTCAACTGAAGGATGCGCCGCGCGGAAGCGGTCAAGGATGGGCGGCAGATGGCTATAGGCGGCGGTCACGGAGCAGAAAATATGCAGCTCACCGGAAAGTGACGGCCCCTGCTGGTCAATCGAGTGACGCAGCTGCTGGTACTGCAACAGCGTCTGCTGGGCAAAAATGCGCAACTCTTCGCCCGCTTCCGTGAGGGTGACGGTGCGGTTGTCGCGCACGAACAGCGGCTGGCCGAGGTCTTCCTCAAGGCGCTGGATCTGGCGCGAAAGCGTGGAGGGGCTAACGTGCATCGCCCGGGCGCTGCGGCCAAAGTGACGGCTTTCCGCTAGGTGCAGGAACATTTTCAGATCGCGTAAATCCACTGATTCCACTCCCTCTTTTTATATTGCAAAAATTGCAACGTGACGTTGTGAATATATCAATTTCCGCAATAAATTTCCTGTTGTAATGTGGGTACATTCTCGCTGAAACGCGAACCGAACAATAAGACACACAACATCACGAGGTATCACCCATGGCTAACTACTTTAATACACTGAACTTGCGCCAGCAGCTGGCGCAGCTGGGCAAATGCCGCTTCATGGCGCGCGACGAATTTGCCGATGGCGCGAGCTACCTTCAGGGTAAAAAAGTGGTCATCGTCGGCTGTGGCGCACAGGGTCTGAACCAGGGCCTGAACATGCGTGACTCCGGTCTGGATATCTCCTACGCCCTGCGTAAAGAAGCGATTGCCGAGAAGCGTGCTTCCTGGCGTAAAGCGACCGAAAACGGCTTCAAAGTGGGTACCTACGAAGAGCTGATCCCGCAGGCGGATCTGGTGGTTAACCTGACCCCGGACAAACAGCACTCAGACGTTGTGCGTTCCGTACAGCCGCTGATGAAAGACGGTGCCGCGCTGGGTTACTCCCACGGCTTCAACATCGTTGAAGTGGGCGAGCAGATCCGTAAAGACATCACCGTAGTGATGGTGGCACCGAAGTGTCCGGGTACGGAAGTACGCGAAGAGTACAAGCGTGGCTTCGGCGTGCCGACGCTTATCGCAGTTCACCCGGAAAACGATCCGAAAGGCGAAGGCATGGCGATTGCCAAAGCATGGGCAGCGGCGACCGGCGGCCACCGTGCGGGCGTGCTGGAATCGTCCTTCGTTGCCGAAGTGAAATCTGACCTGATGGGCGAGCAGACCATTCTGTGCGGCATGCTGCAGGCCGGTTCTCTGCTGTGCTTCGACAAGCTGGTAGAAGAAGGTACTGACCCGGCCTACGCGGAAAAACTGATTCAGTTCGGCTGGGAAACCATCACCGAAGCGCTGAAGCAGGGTGGTATTACGCTGATGATGGACCGTCTGTCCAACCCGGCAAAACTGCGTGCTTACGCGCTGTCTGAACAGCTGAAAACCATCATGGCGCCGCTGTTCCAGAAACACATGGACGACATCATCTCCGGCGAGTTCTCTTCCGGTATGATGGCGGACTGGGCGAACGACGATAAGAAACTGCTGACCTGGCGTGAAGAGACCGGTAAAACCGCGTTCGAAACCGCGCCGCAGTTTGAAGGTAAAATCGGCGAGCAGGAGTACTTCGATAAAGGCGTCCTGATGATCGCGATGGTGAAAGCAGGCGTTGAGCTGGCGTTCGAAACCATGGTGGATTCCGGCATCATCGAAGAGTCTGCATACTACGAATCACTGCACGAGCTGCCGCTGATTGCGAACACCATCGCCCGTAAGCGTCTGTACGAAATGAACGTGGTGATCTCTGATACCGCAGAATACGGTAACTACCTGTTCTCTTACGCCTGCGTACCGCTGCTGAAAGAGTTTATGACCACTCTGCAGACAGGCGATCTGGGCAAAGCGATTGCGGAAGGTGCCGTGGACAACGCGCAGCTGCGCGACGTGAACGAAGCCATTCGCAGCCATCAGATCGAGAAAGTGGGTCACAAACTGCGTGGCTACATGACCGATATGAAGCGTATCGCGGTAGCGGGCTAACAATCTTGTCGGGTGGCGCTTCGCTTACCCGACCTACAAAACCGTAAGATGTAGGCCGGGTAAGGCGCAGCCGCCACCCGGCTTTTTTATTTGCGATACAGCACTTTAATCACGTGGTAGCCGAACTGCGTGTGCAGCGGGCCGGTTGGCTCCAGCACCGGGCAGGAGAAGACCACTTTATCGAACGCCGGTACCATCTGACCCTGGCGGAATTCACCCAGATCGCCGCCGCGTTTGCCTGACGGACAGATAGAGTGCTTCTTCGCCAGTTTGCCGAAGTCGGCGCCGTTTTTGAGCTGCTCCAGAAGATCCAGAGCCAGTTTCTCTTCTTTAACAAGAATATGCAGTGCTGCTGCTGTTTTTGCCATGATCGTGCCTTGAATAGGTTGAGATAAATCGGGGCGCAATATACCACGCGTCAGCGGCGATAAAGCACCTTAATGATATGGTAGCCAAATTTGGTTTTTACCGGGCCGTAGGGCTTCAAAAGCGGGCAGCTAAAGACCGCCTGATCGAACGGGCCGACCATTGCACCTTGTTGAAACTCCCCAAGATCACCGCCATTGCGCCCGGACGGGCATTTAGAATAACGCTTCGCCAGATGATCAAAGCTGATGCCGCGCTCCAGCCTGGCCAGGATCTCCTGGGCCAGTTTCTCTTCTTTTACCAGAATATGCAGGGCTGCTGCGGTCTTTTTCATGGTTCTGCTCTACGGGTTAAACGCGATTTCTCCACTTTATCATTAGCCGGTAAATCTGCGCCCGGCTTTCTGCTACAATCCACACCCCGTTCGAAGATTGAGCAATACTCCCATGCGTTTAAACCCTGGACAACAACAAGCGGTCGAATTCGTTACTGGACCATGCCTGGTGCTGGCAGGGGCCGGTTCGGGTAAAACCCGCGTGATCACCAACAAAATCGCCCATCTGATCCACAACTGCGGGTATCAGGCGCGACACATTGCGGCGGTCACCTTTACCAATAAAGCGGCGCGCGAGATGAAAGAGCGTGTCGGTCAGACGCTGGGCCGTAAAGAGGCGCGCGGCCTGATGATCTCCACCTTCCACACGCTGGGGCTGGATATCATCAAACGCGAGTATGCGGCGCTGGGCATGAAGTCCAACTTCTCCCTCTTTGATGACACCGATCAGGTGGCGCTGCTCAAAGAGCTCACCGAGGGGCTGATCGAAGATGATAAAGTGCTGTTGCAGCAGCTGATCTCGACGATCTCGAACTGGAAAAACGATCTGATGACGCCGGCCCAGGCCGCGGCGATCGCCAAAGGCGAACGGGATCGCATCTTCGCCCACTGCTACGGTCTGTACGATGCACATATGAAAGCGTGCAACGTGCTGGACTTCGACGACCTGATCCTGCTGCCGACGCTGCTGCTGCAGCGCAATGAAGAGGTGCGCGAGCGCTGGCAGAACAAAATCCGTTACCTGCTGGTGGATGAGTATCAGGACACCAACACCAGCCAGTACGAGCTGGTGAAGCTGCTGGTGGGGCAGCGCGCGCGTTTCACCGTGGTCGGCGATGATGACCAGTCAATTTACTCCTGGCGCGGCGCGCGCCCGCAAAACCTGGTGCTGCTGAGCAAAGATTTCCCGGCGCTGCAGGTGATTAAGCTGGAACAGAACTATCGCTCCTCCGGGCGTATCCTGAAAGCAGCTAACATCCTGATTGCCAATAACCCGCACGTGTTTGAGAAGCGTCTCTTCTCCGAACTGGGCTACGGCACGGAGCTGAAAGTACTCAGCGCCAACAATGAGGATCATGAAGCGGAGCGCGTGACGGGCGAACTCATCGCCCACCACTTCGTCAACAAAACCGAATATAAGGATTACGCGATCCTCTATCGCGGCAATCACCAGTCGCGCGTCTTTGAAAAGATGCTGATGCAGAACCGCATTCCTTACAAAATCTCGGGCGGCACGTCGTTCTTCTCACGACCAGAAATCAAAGATCTGCTGGCCTATCTGCGCGTGCTCACTAACCCGGATGACGACAGCGCGTTTCTGCGCATCGTGAATACGCCAAAACGCGAGATTGGCCCGGCGACGCTGCAAAAGCTCGGCGAGTGGGCGATGACCCGCAACAAAAGTATGTTTACTGCCAGCTTCGACATGGGGCTGAGCCAGACGTTAACCGGACGCGGGTATGATTCATTAACGCGGTTCACCCACTGGCTTGGCGAAGTGCAACGTCTCGCGGAGCGCGAGCCGGTGGCGGCGGTGCGCGATCTTATTCACGGCATCGACTATGAGTCCTGGCTGTACGAAACTTCGGCCAGCCCGAAAGCGGCTGAGATGCGCATGAAGAACGTTAACCAGCTCTTCAGCTGGATGACCGAAATGTTGGAGGGCTCTGAAATCGACGAGCCGATGACCCTGACGCAGGTGGTCACCCGCTTTACCCTGCGCGACATGATGGAGCGGGGCGAGAGCGAAGAAGAGGCCGATCAGGTACAGCTGATGACGCTGCACGCGTCAAAAGGTCTGGAGTTCCCGTATGTCTATCTGGTCGGTATGGAAGAGGGGTTGTTACCGCATCAGAGCAGCATTGATGAAGACAACGTCGACGAGGAGCGCCGCCTGGCCTACGTGGGGATCACCCGCGCGCAGAAAGAGCTGACGTTCACACTGTGTAAAGAGCGCCGTCAGTATGGCGAACTTGTCCGCCCGGAGCCGAGCCGTTTCCTGCTGGAGCTGCCGCAGGATGACGTGATTTGGGAACAGGAGCGCAAAGTGATTACCGCAGAAGAGCGGATGCACAAGGGGCAGGCTAACGTGGCAAATATCCGCGCCATGCTGGCAAAAGCCAAAGAGAAAGGATAATGATGAGTAGGCCGGGTAAGGCGGAGCCGCCACCCGGCAATGTTCAGCGTATTACTTCACTTCCAGCACCCAGTGCACATAGCTCTGCCACTGGCACTCCTGCTCGATCATCTCTGCCCCAAGCGGGTGACGATCAATCCAGTTCTCCGGTAACGTCAGCGAAAGCTTCTCGTCATCGGCCACCAGATTAATGGCGGGCAGCAAATCATCGCGGCGGCGGCTGGCAAACAGGATCGCCAGACGCAGCAGGCGGCACAGATGCTCGGCCACGCGCGGCGGTACGGCGTTTTGCTGATGCAAAGACGAGAGATCAACGGCATTGGTCTGGTTCAGCAGCAGCGTTGCCAGCAATTTTTTCTGCGCAGGTGTATAGCCCGGTAAATCCAGGTTGCGCACCAGATACGCTGCATGAGCCGGTGCCTGCTTAAAATCAATGCTCAGCCCCACTTCATGTAGCGCACAGGCGCTTAGCAATAAATCCCGGCTCAGAGGATCAAGATCCCAGACGTTAGCGACCTGATCGGCGAAGCGTGACGCCAGCTGCGATACGCGTCCTGCCTGATCGATATCAACCAGAAAACGACGCTGCACGTTGCGCAGGGTACGGCTGCGGATATCCTGATCGACCGACAGATGCAGCATCCCGTAGACCAGACCTTCGCGCAACGCGCCGCCGGCCAGGGTCATACACTGGATGTTCAGCTCGGTGAAAATGGCGATAAGAATGGCCAGCCCGCTCGGGAAAACCAGCGCGCGCTCCAGCGTCAGGCCTTCAATTTCCAGCTCTTCCAGGCGTCCGCACTGAATGGCGCGCTGTTTCAGCTGCTGAAGTTTGGCAAGCGTAATCCGCTCGTCCATTCCCTGCGCCATCATGATTTCCTGCAGAGCCTGCACGGTACCCGACGCACCCACGCAGACTTTCCAGCCGTGATAGCGCAGCTCGTCCATCACCGGGCGTAACACTTCGCGCGCAGCGTTCTCTGCCTCGTCGAAGTTCTCTTTACCCAGATTACGATCGGTAAAGTAGCGCTCAAGCCAGGTCACGCAGCCCATCGACAGGCTGAACAGCGACGTTGCCTGCGCGCCGGTGCCGGTCACAAGCTCGGTACTGGCACCGCCGATATCCACTACCAGGCGACGATCGTCACCCCCCGTGGTGTGTGCAACACCCTGATAAATCAGGCGAGCTTCTTCTTCACCGCTGATAACCTGAACCGGACAACCGAGAATTTCCTGCGCTCTGGCAATAAAATCCACGGCGTTAACCGCCAGACGGAGTGTCGCAGTGGCGACCACGGTGATTTGGGCATGCGGGATATCCTGCAGACGCTCGGCAAAGAGTCGCAGACACTGCCAGCCACGTTCCATGGCTTCAGGTGAGAGGTGATTGTCGCTGCTCAGGCCCGCCGCGAGGCGGACCTTGCGCTTAATGCGCGTCAGCGTTTGTATGCTTCCCGCCACCTCGCGCACAACCAGCATATGAAAACTATTCGAACCGAGATCAATTGCCGCATAAAGCGAGGTGGAGCTGAGCATATTTTTTAACCTGAACGACGACGATTACGCGGTGCGCCGCCTGAACGACGCGGACCATTGCCGGAGCGTGGGCGGGTTAGACGCTTAGGCGGCGGCAGTTCGCTTAACAGCGCTTCCGGATTGTATTTGCTCTGCGGAATAGAGTGACCGATATAAGTCTCAATGGCTGGAAGATTCAGCGCATACTCTTCACACGCAAGGCTAATCGAGTGACCGCTTGCGCCCGCACGACCGGTTCGACCGATACGGTGTACGTAGTCTTCGCAGTCGTCTGGCAGATCGTAGTTAAAGACGTGCGTCACGGCCGGAATGTGTAAACCACGTGCCGCCACGTCGGTTGCGACCAGAATATCGAGATCGCCACGGGTAAATTCTTCAAGAATGCGCAGGCGTTTTTTCTGCGCCACGTCGCCGGTCAGCAGGCCAACACGGTGACCGTCTGCAGCCAGATGGCCCCAGATGTCTTCACAACGGTGTTTGGTGTTCGCGAAGATAATGGCGCGATCGGGCCATTCTTCTTCGATCAGCGTTTGCAGCAGACGCATTTTCTCTTCATTGGAAGGATAGAAGAGCTCTTCTTTAATGCGGTGACCCGTTTTCTGCTCCGGTTCCACTTCCACGTATTCGGCGTTGTTCATCTGTTCGAACGCCAGTTCGCGCACACGGTAGGAGAGGGTTGCAGAGAACAGCATATTCAGGCGCTGATTGGCCGGAGGCATACGGCGGAACAGCCAGCGGATGTCTTTAATGAAGCCCAGATCGTACATGCGGTCAGCTTCATCGAGCACCACAACCTGGATTGCACCGAGGTTAATGTGGTTCTGTTTAGCATAGTCGATAAGACGGCCGGTGGTACCGATCAGGATATCCACACCGCTTTCCAGCACTTTCAGCTGTTTATCGTAGCCGTCGCCGCCATAGGCCAGTCCAAGCTTAAGGCCGGTAGCCTGCGCCAGGGGTTCAGCGTCTGCATGGATCTGTACCGCCAGTTCTCGCGTCGGGGCCATAATTAGCGCGCGCGGCTGGTTAACTTTGCGGTCTGCAATCGCTGGGTGAGAAAGTAAATAATGAAACGTTGACGTTAAAAACGCCATCGTTTTGCCGGTACCGGTTTGCGCCTGCCCGGCAACATCGCGACCGGCCAGCGTCAGCGGCAGCGCGAGGGCCTGAATGGGCGTGCAGTTATGAAACCCTTTATTTTCAAGGGCTTCAATCACCTTCGGGTGCAGCGCGAAGTCGGAAAACTTCTGTTCTGTTAAATGTGTTTTGCTCATAGTGTGGTAGAATATCAGCTTACTATTGCTTTACGAAAGCGTATCCGGTGAAATAAAGTCAACCTTTAGTTGGTTAATGCGACATCAACACGTCGTTGGTGGAGACAAAACCAACGTACCAGGCTTATTCCTGTGGAGTTATATATGAGCGATAAAATTATTCACCTGACTGACGACAGTTTTGACACGGACGTACTTAAGGCTGACGGGCTGATCCTCGTCGATTTCTGGGCTGAATGGTGTGGTCCTTGCAAAATGATCGCCCCGATTCTGGATGAGATCGCCGACGAATATCAGGGCAAACTGACCGTTGCCAAGCTGAACATCGACCAGAACCCGGGCACCGCACCAAAATACGGTATCCGTGGCATTCCGACCCTGCTGCTGTTCAAAAACGGCGAAGTGGCGGCGACCAAAGTGGGCGCGCTGTCCAAAGGTCAACTGAAAGAGTTCCTGGACGCTAACCTGGCGTAAGGTTTCTCCGCTGTGCGTTCAGAGCTCCCGGCTAAATGATGTGGAACTCTGGACGCCCGGCTGAAGTCGTGCTAAGTTAGCTATGACTTCGTTTTAAACATATCTTGTTGTTTGAATCTTGTTTTACCCGATACTTCCCGTTGTTGACATGAACAGTGCGTGAAGTGGCTAAATTCCGGGCTTGTCACTCAATCCGTCTTGTCGTTTCAGTTCTGCGTTCTTTCCCTGTGACCAGACAGCGAACAGACATGAGTTGATGGCCGCTAAACAGGCATGGATGACCCTGCCATACCATTCACAACATTAAGTTCGAGAATCACCCCGAGTTTAAGAACCCACACCATTATGAATCTTACCGAATTAAAGAATACGCCGGTTTCTGAGCTGATCACTCTCGGCGAAAATATGGGGCTGGAAAACCAGGCTCGTATGCGCAAGCAGGACATCATTTTCGCCATCCTGAAGCAGCACGCTAAGAGTGGCGAAGATATCTTTGGCGACGGTGTGCTGGAGATATTGCAAGACGGATTTGGTTTCCTCCGCTCTGCAGACAGCTCCTACCTCGCCGGCCCTGACGACATCTACGTATCCCCCAGCCAAATCCGCCGTTTCAACCTCCGCACTGGTGACACCATTTCAGGTAAGATTCGTCCTCCTAAAGAGGGTGAACGCTACTTTGCGCTGTTGAAAGTCAATGAAGTTAACTTCGACAAACCAGAAAACTCGCGTAATAAGATCCTCTTTGAGAACTTAACGCCGCTGCACGCGAACTCTCGCCTGCGCATGGAGCGTGGTAACGGTTCTACCGAAGACTTAACCGCACGTGTTCTGGATCTGGCATCACCTATTGGTCGCGGCCAGCGTGGTCTGATTGTGGCGCCGCCAAAAGCGGGTAAAACCATGCTGCTGCAGAACATCGCGCAGAGCATCGCCTATAACCACCCAGACTGTGTGCTGATGGTGCTGCTGATTGACGAACGTCCGGAAGAAGTGACCGAGATGCAGCGTCTGGTTAAAGGTGAAGTGGTTGCTTCAACCTTCGATGAGCCAGCCTCTCGCCACGTTCAGGTTGCGGAAATGGTTATCGAGAAGGCAAAACGCCTGGTTGAGCACAAGAAAGACGTGATCATCCTGCTCGACTCCATCACCCGTCTGGCGCGTGCCTATAACACCGTGGTGCCAGCGTCTGGTAAAGTGCTGACCGGTGGTGTGGATGCTAACGCCCTGCATCGTCCGAAACGCTTCTTCGGTGCTGCACGTAACGTGGAAGAGGGCGGCAGCCTGACCATCATCGCGACGGCGCTGATCGATACCGGTTCCAAAATGGACGAAGTGATTTACGAAGAGTTTAAAGGTACAGGCAACATGGAACTGCACCTCTCTCGTAAGATCGCTGAAAAACGCGTCTTCCCGGCTATCGACTACAACCGTTCCGGTACCCGTAAAGAAGAGCTGCTCACCACTCAGGAAGAGCTGCAGAAAATGTGGATCCTGCGCAAAATCATCCATCCAATGGGTGAAATCGACGCGATGGAGTTCCTCATTAACAAACTGGCGATGACCAAAACCAACGACGATTTCTTCGACATGATGAAACGCTCGTAACGCAAATAAAGCCAGCGAACGCCACGTTTTTACGTGGCGTTTTTCTTTTATGGACTATACGCTAGTACCACCTACTCCCAATTTTGACCGGTCAGTGCGACAATAGGGCCGTTTATGCAGCAAAAGAAATAATTGATTGAAAAATATACAAAGGGAGTTGTAAGAAGCCATCTTTATTACTTCTGAGGCTGTGGCTTCATGGTTATACTTCCGGGACTAACATTTGTTGAGAGCAATCCATTGTGAATCTATTCACCGCCGTTACTGAACTGATCAGTATTTTTTTATTCACAACCTGTTTTTTGTTCATTGCGCGTAAGGTGGCAAAACGAATAGGGTTGGTGGATAAGCCTAATTTTCGTAAACGCCATCAGGGACTTATTCCTTTAGTCGGCGGGATATCTGTTTACGCAGGAATTTGCTTCACGTTTGGTATTGCCGATTATTATATCCCGCATGCCGCCCTCTACATTGCCTGCGCCGGTGTCCTGGTGTTAGTCGGGGCTCTTGATGACCGGTTTGATATCGCGGTGAAAATACGCGCCACCGTTCAGGCGGGCATTGGCGTGGTGATGATGGTTGTGGGCGGACTGTATCTGCGAAGCCTCGGCTATGTGTTTGGCCCCTGGGAGTTAGTTCTGGGCCCATTTGGCTTCTTCCTGACACTCTTTGCCGTCTGGGCGGCAATCAATGCTTTCAACATGGTGGATGGCATTGACGGCCTGCTCGGTGGGTTGTCATCCGTCTCGTTCGCCGCTATCGGCATTATTTTATGGTTTGATGGCCAGTACAGTCTGGCAATGTGGTGTTTCGCCATGATTGCCGCCATTCTGCCTTATATCCTCTTAAACCTCGGTGTGCTGGGCCGTCGCTATAAAGTCTTTATGGGAGACGCGGGCAGTACGCTGATTGGTTTTACGGTTATCTGGATCCTGCTTGAAACCACTCAGGGCCAGACCCATCCGATAAGCCCTGTAACAGCGCTGTGGATTATTGCCATTCCATTAATGGATATGGTGGCGATTATGTACCGCCGCCTGCGCAAAGGAATGAGTCCTTTCTCTCCCGACCGCCAACACATTCATCATCTCATCATGCGCGCGGGTTTTACATCTCGTCAGGCGTTTGTACTGATTACTCTGGCCGCCGCTATTTTAGCCGCGATTGGTGTAGCTGCAGAATATTCCCATATTATTCCTGAGTGGGTTATGTTGGCATTATTCTTGCTGGCATTTTTCCTGTACGGCTACTGCATTAAGCGCGCATGGAAAGTGGCGCGATTTATTAAACGTCTTAAACGCAGGATGCGTCGTAACAGTGGCAAAAATACAACATTAACTAAGTAAAACCGGGACTATGATGACTCAACCGTTGGCGGGAGCGAAATCAGTGGTAACTGAGAATGAACTGGATATTCGGGGTTTGTTTCGCGTGTTATGGGCAGGCAAACTTTGGATTGCCGGGATCGCGCTGGGGTTTGCACTGTTAGCGCTGGCCTATACATTCTTTGCAAAACAAGAGTGGAGCGCCACGGCAATCACGGACAAACCAACGGTTAACATGCTCGGGGGATACTATTCCCAGCAGCAATTCCTGCGAAATCTGGATATCAAAGCCAGTCTTGCAACGCCAGACCAGGCCTCCGTTATGGATGAAGCCTATAAAGAGTTTGTGATGCAGCTGGCTTCATGGGATACCCGCCGCGATTTCTGGTCCCAGACGGATTACTACAAGCAGCGTCGGGTTGATAACACCAAAGCCGATGCCGCCCTGCTGGACGATCTGATTAACAATATCCAGTTTATGCCGGGCGATGCGTTGCGTAACGTGAATGACAGCGTCAAGCTAATTGCAGAAACTGCGCCGGATGCCAACAACCTGTTGCGTCAGTATGTTGCGTTTGCCAGTCAGCGTGCCGCAAGCCATCTTAACGAAGAGCTTAAAGGCGCCTGGGCGGCTCGTACCATCCAGATGAAAGCGCAGGTGAAACGTCAGGAAGAGGTGGCTAAAGCCATTTTTGCTCGTCGTGTACACAATATTGAGCAGGCGCTGAAAATTGCGGAACAGCACAATATTTCCCGTACTGAAACGGACGTACCGGCTGATGAGCTGCCTGATTCAGAGATGTTCCTCCTTGGTCGCCCCATGCTGCAGGCGCGTCTGGAAAACCTGAAGGCCGTTGGCCCTGATTTTGACCTCGATTACGATCAAAATCGCGCGATGCTCAATACGCTTAATGTCGGTCCATCCCTGGACCCGCGTTTTCAGACCTATCGTTATTTGCGAACGCCTGAAGAACCTGTAAAACGCGATAGTCCGCGTCGTGCATTCCTGATGATCATGTGGGGGATTGTAGGCGCACTGACGGGCGCAGGCGTGGCGTTAACGCGTCGTCGCAAAAACTAAGAACGCCGTCTACGATGAAGGCTGCGGCCTTCATCGCCTAATCGAAGAGAATCGATGTGAAAGTACTAACCGTATTTGGCACCAGGCCGGAGGCCATTAAGATGGCACCTCTGGTTCATGCGCTGGCCTGCGATCCTGATATTGAAGCGAAAGTGTGCGTCACGGCCCAGCACCGGGAGATGCTCGATCAGGTTTTAACCCTCTTCTCCATCGTCCCGGATTACGACCTCAATATTATGAAACCGGGGCAAGGGTTAACGGAGATAACCTGTCGCATTCTGCAAGAACTTAAGCCGATCCTGGAGTCATTTAAGCCTGACGTGGTGCTGGTACACGGTGATACCACCACTACCGTGGCGACAAGCCTGGCCGCGTTCTACCAGCGAATTCCCGTGGGACATGTTGAGGCGGGGCTGCGTACCGGCAATCTTTATTCACCGTGGCCGGAAGAGGCCAACCGCACGTTAACGGGCCATCTGGCGATGTACCACTTTGCGCCAACGGAAAACTCTCGTCAAAACCTGCTGCGTGAAAATATCGCCGATAATAAAATCTTTGTGACCGGCAATACGGTCATTGACGCGTTAATTTGGGTACGTGACCGCGTCCTGGCAAATAGCGATCTTCAGAAAGAGCTCGCAGCCCGCTATCCGTTCCTCCACAACGGCAAAAAAACCATTCTGGTCACTGGTCATCGACGCGAAAGCTTTGGCCGGGGTTTTGAGCAAATCTGCCATGCGCTGGCTGAAATCGCCGCGCAGAACGACGATGTGCAAATTGTCTATCCAGTACACCTTAACCCTAACGTCAGCGAGCCGGTCAATCGTATTCTGGGCCACGTCGAAAACGTCCTGCTGATCGAACCGCAGGACTACATGCCGTTTGTCTGGCTGATGAACCATGCCTGGCTGATCCTCACCGATTCCGGCGGAATTCAGGAAGAAGCGCCATCCCTCGGCAAACCGGTACTGGTGATGCGTGAAACGACCGAACGTCCGGAAGCCGTCAAAGCCGGTACGGTGCGTCTGGTCGGCACCAACGCACAGCTGATCGTCGAAGAGGTCACGCGCCTGCTGCACGACGATGAAGCGTATCAGGCGATGAGCCGGGCCCATAATCCGTATGGCGACGGGCAGGCTTGTGGTCGTATTTTGCATGCACTTAAACACAATCGGGTATCGCTATGAGTTTTACTACCATCTCTGTCATTGGTCTTGGCTACATTGGCTTGCCCACCGCGGCGGCGTTTGCCTCTCGTCAAAAACAGGTTGTCGGTGTGGATATCAACGCACGCGCGGTGGAAACCATTAACCGTGGCGAAATTCATATTGTCGAGCCCGATCTTGACCGCGTGGTGAAAGAGGCTGTGGACGGAGGCTTCCTGCGTGCCAGCACGACCCCTGTGGAAGCAGATGCCTACCTGATTGCCGTTCCAACACCCTTTAAAGGTGACCACGAGCCCGACATGGCTTTTGTCGAGGCGGCGGCAAAATCCATCGCACCTGTGCTGAAGAAAGGGGCTCTGGTGATCCTGGAATCGACCTCTCCGGTTGGTGCTACCGAGCAGATGGCACAGTGGCTGGCCAACGCGCGCCCTGATTTAAGCTTCCCGCAGCAGGTGGGGGAGCAGGCGGATATCAATATTGCCTACTGTCCGGAGCGCGTGCTACCGGGCCAGGTCATGGTCGAACTGATTAAAAACGACCGCGTCATTGGCGGTATGACGCCCGTCTGTTCCGAACGCGCCAGCGCGCTGTACAAGATTTTCCTGGAAGGTGAGTGTGTGGTGACCAACTCCCGCACCGCCGAGATGTGCAAGCTGACGGAAAACAGCTTCCGCGACGTCAATATCGCTTTTGCGAACGAACTGTCGCTGATCTGTGCCGATCAGGGGATTAACGTCTGGGAGCTGATTAGCCTGGCGAATCGCCATCCGCGTGTAAACATTCTCCAGCCAGGCCCGGGAGTAGGCGGACACTGTATCGCCGTCGATCCGTGGTTTATCGTGGCGCAGAATCCGGCGCAGGCGCGTCTGATTCGCACCGCGCGCGAAGTGAACGACAGCAAGCCTCACTGGGTGCTCAATCAGGTTAAAGCGACGGTAGCGGATTGTCTGGCAGAGAGCGGCAAGCGCGCCAGCGAGCTGAAAATTGCCTGCTTTGGTCTGGCATTTAAACCCAATATTGACGATCTGCGTGAAAGCCCGGCGATGGAAATTGCCGAGATGATTGCCGAATGGCACAAGGGCGAAACGCTGGTGGTTGAGCCGAATATCCATGAATTACCGGCAAAACTGGCGGGGCACTGCACGCTGACGGCGCTGGACGACGCGCTGACGGCGGCGGACGTGCTGGTGCTGCTGGTAGATCATAAAGAGTTTAAAGCGACGTCCGGCGATGCCGTTCGTCAGCAGTATATTGTGGATACCAAAGGTGTCTGGCGTTGAATAGCCTGAATGGGGTACTCGAGCCCCTGCAGTGGGAGAGTGCCTTTTTCGGCCTGCCGTCGGCCATCGTGCGTCTGCGCGATGACGCGCCGGTACTGGCTGAATCGGATTTTATCGCCTGGCAACGAGTGCAGGCGAAGATCCCGGCGGAGCGCGTCGATCTGCTTGACGCGCTCCAGCAGCACGGCTTTCAGCTGGTTGAAGGTGAGGTCGATCTTTCCATTACTCTCACCCGGCACGATGCGTCCGGCGCGGAAATTGCAACGGAACAGGATATCCCCGTGCTGCGTCGGATGGCGGCCCGGGCGTTTGCGCAGAGCCGCTTTCGTGCGCCCTGGTATGCACCTGACGATAGCGGGCGTTTCTATGCCCAGTGGATAGAGAATGCCGTCAAAGGCACCTTTGACCACGTCTGCCTGGTTTTCCGTGCAGGGGACGGTCAAATCCAGGGGTTCGTCTCGCTGCGTAAGCTCAACGAGCGCGAGGCGCGTATCGGCTTATTAGCCGGGCGCGGCATGGGTGAGAAACTCATGCAGGCGGCGCTGCACTGGGCGCAGCAGCAACAGCTTGTGACGCTGCGGGTCGCGACCCAACTGGGCAACACCGCCGCGCTTAAACGTTATATTGCGAGTGGTGCCAACATCGACGCCACCGCCTACTGGTTATACAGGTGACAAGATGATTCCATTTAACGCACCACCCGTCGTCGGAACTGAACTCGACTATATGCAGTCTGCCATGGGCAGCGGCAAACTCTGCGGTGACGGTGGTTTTACCCGTCGCTGTCAGCAGTGGATGGAACAGCGTTTTCGCAGCGCCAAAGTGCTGCTGACCCCGTCCTGTACGGCATCGCTGGAAATGGCAGCACTGCTGCTGGATATCCAGCCCGGTGATGAAGTGATCATGCCGAGCTATACCTTCGTTTCCACCGCGAACGCGTTTGTTCTGCGCGGGGCGAAAATCGTTTTTGTGGATATCCGACCGGATACCATGAACATTGATGAGACGCTGATTGAAGCGGCGATCACCGATAAAACACGCGCGATCGTGCCGGTTCACTACGCGGGCGTGGCCTGTGAAATGGACACCATCATGGCCATCGCCAAAAAACATGATCTGTTTGTGGTGGAAGATGCCGCGCAGGGCGTGATGTCTACCTACAAGGGACGCGCGCTGGGTACCATCGGCCACATCGGCTGCTTTAGCTTCCACGAAACCAAAAACTACACGGCAGGCGGAGAAGGTGGCGCGACGCTGATTAACGACCGGGCGCTCGTGGAGCGTGCGGAAGTGATCCGCGAAAAAGGCACCAACCGCAGCCAGTTCTTCCGCGGGCAGGTGGACAAATACACCTGGCGCGATATTGGTTCAAGCTATCTTATGGCGGATCTGCAGGCGGCGTACCTGTGGGCGCAGCTGGAAGCGGCGGAACGTATCAACCTGCAGCGTCTCTCCCTGTGGCAAACCTATTACGATGCCCTTGAGCCTCTGGCCAAAGCCGGGCGTATTGAGCTGCCAACCATTCCGGCTGATTGCGTCCACAACGCGCACATGTTCTACATCAAGCTGCGCGATAACGACGACCGCAGCCAGCTCATTGCCTGGCTGAAAGAGGCCGAAATTATGGCGGTATTCCACTATATCCCGCTGCACTCCAGCCCGGCGGGCGAAACGTTTGGGGTGTTCGCGGGTGAAGACCGTTACACCACCAAAGAAAGTGAGCGTTTGCTTCGTCTGCCACTGTTCTACAACCTCGCGCCAGTTAACCAGCGTACGGTGATTAATACCCTTCTGAGTTATTTCGGCTGATATGTCTCTGGCAAAAGCATCGGTGTGGACCGCCGCGTCCACGCTTGTAAAAATTGGCGCCGGGCTGCTGGTCGTCAAGCTGCTGGCCGTCTCATTTGGCCCCTCTGGTGTGGGACTAGCGGGTAATTTCCGCCAGCTTGTCACCGTCCTTGGGGTGCTGGCCGGTGCCGGTATTTTTAACGGCGTGACCAAATACGTTGCGCAGTATCACGATGATGCGGCTCAGCTTCGCAGAGTCGTGGGCACCTCTTCGGCGATGGTCACGGGTTTTTCGACCCTGATGGCGATTATCTTTCTGCTGGCGGCGGCCCCTATCAGCCAGGGCTTGTTCGGGCACAGCCACTATCAGGGGCTGGTGCGTCTGGTGGCGTTGGTTCAGATGGGCATTGCCTGGGCTAACCTGCTGCTGGCGCTGATGAAAGGGTTTCGTGATGCTGCCGGGAACGCGCTTGCCTTAATCCTGGGCAGCGTCATCGGCGTGATTGCCTACTATTTCTGCTATCGCCTGGGAGGCTATGAAGGCGCGCTGCTTGGGCTGGCGCTGGTCCCGGCTCTGGTTGTTGTGCCTGCGGCGCTTATGCTGATGCGTCGGGGCGTCATCCCGCTGAGCTACCTGAAACCGCAATGGGATAAAGTGCTTGCCAGTCAGCTGGGTAAATTTACCCTGATGGCGCTCATCACCTCCGTCACGCTGCCGGTGGCCTACGTGATGATGCGAAACCTGCTGGCGGCACATTATAGCTGGGATGAAGTGGGGATCTGGCAAGGCGTAAGCAGCATTTCCGACGCCTACCTCCAGTTTATTACTGCTTCCTTTAGCGTTTATTTGCTGCCAACATTATCGCGTCTGAGGTCCAGGCAGGATATTACCCGCGAGATTTTCCGATCGCTGCGCTTCGTGTTGCCGGCGGTTGCAGCTGCCAGCTTTACCGTCTGGTTACTGCGCGATGTCGCCATCTGGCTGCTGTTCTCGGCGAAGTTCACCGCCATGCGCGATCTGTTTGCCTGGCAGCTGGTGGGTGATGTGCTGAAAGTGGGTGCTTACGTTTTCGGCTATCTGGTGATTGCAAAAGCGTCCCTGCGGCTGTATATCCTGGCGGAAATTAGCCAGTTTGCGTTACTGACAGCATTTTCACACTGGCTGATACCCGCGCACGGTGCGCTGGGGGCGGCTCAGGCCTACATGGCAACCTATATCGTTTATTTCGCCGCCTGTTGCGGCGTATTTTTATTGTGGCGTAAACGCGCATGACTGCACTGATTCACATCCTGGGATCGGATATCCCACACCATAACCAGACCGTTTTGCGGTTCTTCAACGACGAGCTGGCATCGGGTAATCCCGATGCGCGTGAGTTTATGGTTGCAGGTCAGGATAAGGGCCTGAGCGCAGCATTTCCGGCGCTCGCTATTCGCTTCTGGCCGGATAAGGCCTCACTGGCGAAGGCGGTTGTTGCCAGAGCGAAAGCGGACCGCGAGCAACGTTTCTTTTTCCACGGGCAGTTTAATACCGGCCTGTGGCTGGCGCTTCTCAGCGGAGGGATTAAACCCTCCCAGTGCAGCTGGCATATCTGGGGAGCCGATCTCTACGAAGTCTCCCGCGGCTGGAAATTCCGTCTTTTCTATCCCTTACGCCGCATGGCGCAGGGGCGCGTAGGCTGTGTGTTTGCCACCCGTGGCGATCTCAACTATTTTGCTAAACAGCACCCGAGCGTGCGCGGAGAACTCCTCTATTTCCCCACCCGCATGGATCCGGCGCTGAACGCCATGGCGAATGACACGGTGCGTGAAGGCAAGCTGACGATCCTGGTGGGGAATTCCGGCGATCGCAGTAACGAACACACCGCGGCGCTTAAGGCGGTGCATCAGCAGTTTGGCGACACGGTGAACGTGGTGGTGCCGATGGGCTATCCCGCCAACAACGACGCCTATATTGATGAGGTTCGGCAACAGGGACTTGCGCTGTTTAGTGCAGAAAATCTGCACATCCTTAGCGATAAGCTGGAATTTGATGAATATCTTGCGCTGCTGAGAAAATGCGATCTTGGCTATTTCATCTTTGCCCGACAGCAGGGAATCGGCACGCTGTGTCTGCTGATTCAGGCGGGGGTACCGTGCGTGCTCAACCGCGACAACCCGTTCTGGCAGGACATGGCCGAGCAGCATATTCCGGTGCTGTTTACCTCAGACACGCTGAATGTCGAGGTGGTACGTGAAGCTCAGCGCCAGCTCACGCTGGTGGATAAAAATAGCATCGATTTTTTCAGCCCGAATTACCTCACGCCGTGGCACCGCGCGCTGCGTATCGCGTCAGGAGACAAAGCATGAGTCAGTTGCAATTCAGCGGTTTACTGGTTGTCTGGCTTCTGAGCACTCTGTTTATCGCCACGCTTACCTGGTTTGAATTTCGCCGGGTACGCTTCAATTTTAACGTTTTCTTCTCGTTACTGTTTCTGCTGACCTTCTTTTTCGGCTTCCCGCTCACCAGCATTCTGGTCTTCCGTTTTGACGTGAGCGTCGCGCCGCCGGAAATCCTGCTCCAGGCGCTTCTGGCGGCGACCTGTTTCTATGCGGTCTACTACGTTACCTATAAAACGCGTCTGCGTTCAGCGCAGGCTACAGCCCCGCGTCGGGCGCTTTTTACCATGAATCGGGTGGAGACCCACCTGACGTGGGTGATGCTGATGACCATCGCCCTGGTCAGCGTCGGTATCTTCTTCATGCATAACGGCTTCCTGCTGTTTAAGCTCCACTCCTACAGCCAGATTTTTTCGGCCGAAGTCTCGGGCGTGGCGCTTAAGCGTTTCTTCTACTTCTTCATTCCGGCGATGCTGGTGATCTTTTTCCTGCGTCAGGACAGCAAAGCGTGGCTGTTCTTCCTGGTCAGCACCGTCGCGTTTGGCATCCTGACCTACATGATTGTGGGCGGTACGCGCGCGAACATTATTATCGCCTTCGCAATCTTCCTGTTTATCGGCATCATTCGCGGCTGGATCTCGCTGTGGATGCTGGTTGCGGCAGGGGTGTTTGGCATAGTGGGGATGTTCTGGCTGGCACTGAAGCGCTACGGGATGAACGTGGCGGGAGATGAGGCGTTTTACACGTTCCTCTACCTGACGCGCGATACGTTCTCGCCGTGGGAAAACCTGGCATTGCTGCTGCAAAACTACGACAAGATTGATTTCCAGGGGCTGGCGCCGATTGTTCGCGACTTCTACGTCTTTATCCCTTCCTGGCTTTGGCCGGACCGGCCTGGTGTGGTGCTCAATACCGCGAACTATTTTACCTGGGAAGTGCTGAACAACCATTCCGGTCTGGCAATTTCGCCAACGCTGATTGGTTCCCTGGTGGTGATGGGCGGGGCGTGGTTCATTCTGCCCGGGGCGGTTGCCGTGGGGCTGATTATCAAGTGGTTTGACTGGCTTTACGTGCGGGGCAACGAAGAGACCAACCGCTATAAAGCCGCCATTTTGCACAGTTTCTGCTTTGGTGCCATTTTCAATATGATCGTGCTGGCGCGCGAAGGGTTGGATTCATTCGTGTCGCGCGTGGTGTTCTTCATGGTCGTTTTCGGCGTCTGCCTGTTACTGGCCAAACTGCTGTACTGGCTGTTTGACAGCGCAGGGCTTGTGCACAAGCGCGAGCGGCAGGGCAGCACAACGCTGTCGCAAGTCTGAGTAAGGATAGTAATGACTGATAAAATTTCTGCACCGCGCTATGCGCTACGTGGCCTGCAGCTTATTGGCTGGCGCGACATGCAGCACGCGCTGGACTTTCTGTTTGCCGACGGCCAGATGAAATCCGGTACGCTGGTGGCCATCAACGCGGAAAAAATGCTGGTGGTTGAGGATAATGCGGAAGTCAAAAGCCTGATTGAAGCGGCTGAATTTAAATATGCGGACGGGATCAGCGTGGTCCGCTCTATCCGTAAAAAGTATCCTGACGCTAATGTTTCCCGCGTGGCGGGGGCCGATCTCTGGGAGCAGCTTATGGCCCGCGCAGGTGCGCAGAGCACGCCCGTGTTCCTGATTGGCGGTAAGCCGGAGATACTGGCCCAGACGGAGGAGAAACTGCGTCGTCAATGGAATGTTAATATCGTCGGCAGCCAGGATGGTTACTTCAAACCGGAAGATCGGCAGGCGCTGTTTGAGCGGGTTCGTGACAGCGGGGCGAAAATTGTCACCGTGGCGATGGGGTCCCCGCGCCAGGAGATCCTGATGCGTGACTGCCGTCTGGTCTGTCCGGATGCCCTCTACATGGGCGTTGGCGGTACGTACGATGTCTTTACCGGCCACGTTAAGCGTGCGCCCAGGGTCTGGCAAAATCTGGGGCTGGAGTGGCTGTACCGCCTGCTATCGCAACCGACGCGCATTAAACGACAGATCCGTCTGCTTCGCTACCTCGCCTGGCATTACACCGGGAAAATGTAATCAAAATGTAGCGCGATATGCTATTCGCGCTGCAACTCGCCTGCAAAACTGCTGACAATCTGTGCAATGCATTCATTTTTTTAATGCATCGTTTGCCATTTGGCCGATTTTAAGAAACCATTCGCTCCGTATTTTAGTACCCCTAAAAAACAATACCCGGTCTTAAGCCGGGAAACAGCAAACACAATCGAGGATCTATGGCAGAGAAAAAACCGGAGCTACAGCGTGGGCTGGAAGCTCGTCATATTGAACTGATAGCGCTGGGCGGCACTATCGGCGTGGGCCTGTTTATGGGCTCCGCAAGTACGCTCAAATGGGCAGGCCCTTCCGTATTACTGGCGTATATTATCGCCGGGCTGTTTGTTTTCTTCATTATGCGTTCCATGGGCGAAATGCTCTTCCTGGAGCCGGTAACCGGCTCGTTCGCCGTTTACGCGCATCGTTATATGAGCCCGTTCTTTGGCTACCTGACGGCCTGGTCATACTGGTTTATGTGGATGGCGGTGGGCATCTCAGAGATCACCGCGATAGGGGTCTACGTCCAGTTCTGGTTCCCGGACATGGTCCAGTGGATACCCGCGCTCATTGCCGTGGGGCTGGTGGCGCTGGCAAACCTGGCCGCCGTGCGCCTTTACGGTGAAATTGAGTTCTGGTTCGCAATGATCAAAGTCACCACGATTATCGTGATGATCGTCGTCGGCCTGGGCGTTATTTTCTTCGGCTTTGGCAACGGTGGACACGCTATCGGCTTTGGCAACCTGACCGAAAACGGCGGCTTCTTCGCTGGCGGCTGGAAGGGCTTCCTGACGGCGCTGTGTATCGTTGTGGCCTCGTATCAGGGCGTGGAGCTGATCGGCATTACCGCCGGTGAAGCGAAAAACCCGCAGGTCACGCTGCGTAGCGCGGTAGGCAAAGTGCTGTGGCGTATCCTGATTTTCTATGTGGGCGCGATCTTCGTCATCGTGACCATCTTCCCGTGGAACGAAATTGGCACGACCGGTAGCCCGTTTGTCTTAACCTTCGCCAAAATTGGTATCACGGCGGCGGCGGGTATCATCAACTTTGTGGTCCTGACGGCAGCGTTGTCAGGCTGTAACAGTGGGATGTACAGCTGCGGGCGTATGCTCTATGCGCTCTCGAAGAACAACCAGCTGCCTGCGGCGATGAGCAAAGTGTCACGTGCCGGGGTGCCGGTGGCGGGGGTGGCGGTCTCCATTGCGATCCTGCTGATTGGCTCTTGCCTGAATTACATCATACCTAACCCGCAGCGCGTGTTCGTTTACGTCTATAGCGCCAGCGTACTGCCGGGCATGGTGCCGTGGTTTGTTATCCTCATCAGCCAGCTGCGCTTCCGTCATGCGCACAAAAAGGCGATTGAAAGCCATCCGTTCCGATCAATTCTGTTCCCCTATGCGAACTATTTGACGATGGCGTTCCTGATTTGCGTATTAATCGGGATGTACTTTAATGAAGATACCCGCATGTCGCTGTTTGTCGGGGTGATCTTCCTGGCGGCTGTGACGGCTGCATATAAGCTTTTTGGCCTGGGTCGCCGTGCCACCACGCAGAAAGTGGAGGAATAAGCGGCAAAATGTGCAAACCATAACCAAACGCGCATTTTTTTCAAAAAAGCACTAGACAGCGGGGACGGAGGTACGTAATATCCAGCCCCGCAACGGCGCTAAGCGCCCGTAGCTCAGCTGGATAGAGCGCTGCCCTCCGGAGGCAGAGGTCTCAGGTTCGAATCCTGTCGGGCGCACCATTAACCCGGTGCTGGAGCTGCGGTGGTCTGAGAAGTAGTCAGTACCGCGTGAAAGAATACAGTGGTGGCTATAGCTCAGTTGGTAGAGCCCTGGATTGTGATTCCAGTTGTCGTGGGTTCGAATCCCATTAGCCACCCCATTATTTGAAAGAGTTGTGAATTGCGAAGGTGGCGGAATTGGTAGACGCGCTAGCTTCAGGTGTTAGTGTCCTTTGGATGTGGGGGTTCGAGTCCCCCCCCTCGCACCACGACTTTTTAAATGAATTGAACTAAAAATTCAAAAAAGCAGTACATCGGCGAGTAGCGCAGCTTGGTAGCGCAACTGGTTTGGGACCAGTGGGTCGGAGGTTCGAATCCTCTCTCGCCGACCAATTTTGAACCCCGCTTCGGCGGGGTTTTTTGTTTTCTGCAATTCTTCATCCCTGTCGTCATTCCCCCACAACGTCCTTTTTCATTGTCGCAATCCAGCGACATATAACTCATTGAAAGTTAGGTAAATAACTGTTTATGAGTTTTGCTGTCTCCTCCTGGCGACATCTTCCCGCCTTTTCCCGATACGTTGTAGAGCTTAAGACGTTACTTAACAGCATAATTTCCTTTTATCTTAAAATGTTGCGTCATGTAAAAGTTCTGGGTGTCATGTTGGCACGTTACGTGCAATAATATGCGTGTAGATGCTCATTCCATCTCTTATGTTCGCCTTAGTGCCTCATAAACTCAGGAATGACGCAGAGCCATTTACGGTGCTTATCGTCCACTGACAGATGTCGCTTCGGCCTCATCAGACACCATGGACATAACGTTGAGTGAAGCACCAAATATGTTGTCTTACAGACCTGTTTTAACGCCTGCTTTTATAGCAGGCGTTTTTTTATGCCTTATTCCCGATACCTGCGCATGATCAGGGCGACCAACAGCAGGGCAACTGACGAGACCGTATAGAGCGCCAGCACTGAGCCAAGCCCAACAGCCACCATCGCTGCAATACCGGTGAAAAGAGAGGCGCTGAGCGTTTGCCAGCGCCAGGCTTTCCCGCTGGCTGAAGCGGTTTGCGTGAGATGAAAACTACTGAGTACGCCAAACGTGCCCGCTGCGAAGAGAATATTCGAGGCCAGATGCGCGATAAAGATCATGCTCAGCGCACATGCCGTCCACCCGGACAAAAACGGCAGCACACCATAACCGGTCAGAAAGATACCGAGACAAACGATGATGCGCGGCGTGTGAGCGGCAAAGCGCGTCAGGCTCTCTTTTTTTATCAGCATGGGGCCGCAAAGTTGTCCCATGCTCCTTGCGAAAAGCAGCGGCAGAGCAAGCCCCGCCGCATTCTGAGGATGGATTTGCTGTGCCAGCGCCGGAAGCAGCGCCATGGCCGGTGAGCCGACGGCCGCCAGCGACGGCAGGATGAGCAGGCTGCGTTTCTGCCGAGCGGTCAACGTCCGCCAGCGTAATGCCGCAGGGGCTTCCTCTTCCTCGGGGGGCGTGAGTGATGGCGCAGAAAACCGGCGTCCAGCCAGCCATAGCATGAGCAGTGACCCGAGAAAGCTGGCGGCATCAATGGCCAGCAGGGTAAACACGGAAGTCTTCTGGAACAGCACCACGCCCAGGCCGGTCCCTAACAATACCTGCGAGGCAAAAATCACATTTTCCAGACAGGTCGCAGCAGGCAGCTCTGCTTCACTGAGGCCGCGCTTGAAGAGCAACGTCAGCGCGGGCCAGCTCATCCCGCTGAGCAGCGCCTCGGTGGATTGTACGGCGAGTAATGCGGCAACGCTGTGATAACCCACACCAAGCAGGGGAAAGAGCAGGGCGAGCAGGCCCAGCCCTTCGGTCAGTATCAGCAGGGATATTGGAGAACAGCGTGAGCACAGCTTTTCGCCGATCGTACTGCCGATAAATCCCGGTACCGTAGCGAAAAGAAAAGCAAGGGTTAGCAGAGCAGGCGAGGCCGACCACGCTAACAGCAAGCCGAAGACCACAACCTGGGTTAAGCCATTCCCCAACGAAGAAAAGATAAAAGCACAGGCAAGCAGGCGCAGCCAGCGGTGGCCGCGCAGCGCTTCAATAAGCGTATATAAAAGCGAGTTCATGACGATTTCCTTTCAAAAACGATTTAATCCACGCTGCAGAATGTGCGCGTGTGTGAAAAAAAGTTAATGAAAAGACATCGTTACATTGGCGGGTTCGTTTGCGGATGCGGGTGTAAAGAATGTAGCAGGAGAAAGGCGATAAAAAAAGGAGGCCATCTGGCCTCCTGATTAATTACTGCTGCGTACCGTTATTTTGCAGCGTCAACAGCAACCCATCACGGCGCATGGCGGCCGCTTCTTCCGGCTTATGCTGCTTGTCCAGCGTATCGGCAAGCCATGCGTAGTCAAACGCGTCCGGACGCTGCTTGAGCGCTGCACGGAAGGCGAGGCTTGCCTCCTGCCATTCGCCGTGCTTCATCAACGACTGGCCGAGCGTGCTCCACAGCAGTGGACGATCGCCAACGGTTTTAATCTGCTGACGCAGCACTTTTTCGATTTGCTCAGGATTGTTGGTTTTCAGGCGCGGGATCACCATCACCAGACGATCGTCGTACTGGCGCTTCAGACCGTCGAGGAGGATCTCCTGAGCCGTGTCGTGATCGTCACATTCAATAAGATGTTCCGCCATCGCCACCTGCAGAGGAACCTGCTGACGCGTTTTCCGGCTCTGATTCTTCCACCACGTTTTCAGACCGTCGCTGCCCAGGTCAGCGCGCGCCTGATCCATCAGGCCAATCCACGCCAGACGCTGAAGCTCATCACGATGTTCATCGTCGCCCACCTCGGCCTTCGCCATCGATGGAATGATGTCCAGCAGTGAGCCCCAGGCGCCGGTACGGATGTAGGCCTGCTCGGCAAGGCGCAGCACTTCCGGATGACGTGGCGCGACTTCCAGCAGGCGGTCGATGCCGTGGCGAGCCGCGTGATTCTCATTACGTGCCAGCTGCAGACGAACGCGCGTGATTTCCACCGGAATCGGGTCGCCGTGAGCCAGCTCAGCCGCCCGTTCCAGGTGCTGATTGGCGCGTGCTTCATCACCGCGCTGCTGCGCTGCTTCGGCCGCCAGCAGATAGTTCACCACCGGCTGTTCGGCGTGGTCGGCGTTTTTCGACATCAGCTTTTCAACCTGCTGATAATCACCCTCTGCGAGCTTAAGCAGCGCCTGCTCGGTCTGTTTACGGGCGCGGCGGCGCTTGCGGCCAACGAACCAGCCGCGCGTATGGGCACCGGTACGGAAAATACGGCGCAGGATCCACTCGATCGCAAGCAGCAGCACCACGCCGAGGATCAGAATGATCGTCAAACCCGTTACGCTGGTTTCAATGTTGTAGTTATCGGTCTGGATCAGGACGTAACCCTGATGACCCGCAAGCATGGGGCCCAGCACGATCCCGGCGATCAGCAGGATGAAGAGTAAGAGGACTTTTAGCATCATTACTCTCCTTGTGGTGCGCTTTCAGGCGCAGGAGCCGGAGCAGGTGCTGCTCCGCTCGTCTGCTCTGCCGGTACGCCCGGCTGTGCCAGCAGATTACGCACGCGCGTTTGCATCAGCTTCTCCAGAATCGGCTGGCTGGCCAGCTTATCCGGCACGTTCATGGTGATGTTCTGCTGGCTCAGCTTATCAATGTCTTCGAGGAAGGCGGTGGTCGTCGCATCATCGGTGTTGTAGTAGGCGCGGACCCACGTTGAGACGTTATCCAGCGCCTGCTTGTAGGTCTCTTCCTGATGACGCGGTACGGCCTGCGCCGCCACCAGCAGACGGGAACGAATGTTCTCGCGCAGATAGATGTCCTGGTTCGGTGCCAGCAGCGGTACGGCCGTTTCGTCACGACGGCGGACAGTGATAAAGCTGTCCATAAAGTTCTGCCAGCTTTTTTGCAGGTTAATGCGCCATTCGCTCAGGGAGCTCGAAAGCTCGGTACCGTCGGAATCCATCGGGGAGTCGTCGTCGTTATTATCCGCCAGCTGAAGGTTATCAATCTGATTCGAAAGCTGATTCACCTTGAGGATAATGCCGTCGTAGTCCACCTGTGTGACGGCGGAGAGGCTGGCGATGTCTTCGGTGATCGCGCGACGGGCGGTGATAAGGCTTGGATCGTTCATGTCTGCCAGGCTCGCATCGGCGCTTTTCAGCAGCGCCGCGGCAGTGGTGACGTCCTGATCGCTCCAGAGCTTACGTCCGGCGAGCTTCACCAGGAAGTCGGCCTGCGAGAGCAGCCAGGTTTTGGCATCGGTGCCGGAAATGGTGGCGACTTTCTGCTGTACTTCACCCAGCTGTTTGGTCAGCTCTTCCTGTTTGCTGTTCGCTTCGGCAAGCGCAGCGGCCTGCTGCTTAATCACGGCTTCCAGCTCGGTTTTCTGCGTCTCCTGCTCTTTTTGCAGGGCAGTGAGCTGATTCACCAGCGCATCGCTGGTGGACGTCTGGTTAGCGCCCTGTTGTTTCACCAGACCGTACAGGCCAACCCCTGCTGCCAGCGCGATGGCGATGGCAATCGCGCTCAGCGTGAGGCTCGTTTTGTTGCTGCCGTTTTTCTTCTCAGCGGTTTTCTCTGTCGTCTCTGGCTGTGGCGTCGTCTCCACAGTCTCCCTGGTCTCTTCAACCACGGCGGAGGATTTGTCGTGTTCCGTCATTATGGCTTCCCATTTGAGAGTTATTGTAATGCGCGCAGCAGCGCATCGTTGTCGGCGTTATCAGCGATCCGAATATCCTGCCAGCCCAGTTCCCGGGCCTGGTTCGCCAGACGCTCACTGACGACCAGAAGCCGACAGCGGAGTAACCAGTTTTCGCGATACCAAAGCGGTATCAGCGACCAAAGCTGTTGTAACATTTCACCGCTGGTGACCACCAGCGTATTAATGCCGCGCGCGTGCCAGCGCATCGCCTCTTCCGCGCCATCGTAGTGTTTTGCACAGCGCTGATAGCACTCAATGAACGTCACGTCTGCACCACGTTCACGCAGCGTTTCGCCCAACAGTTCGCGGCCACCATTACCGCGCAAAATGAGCGCACGCTTTCCGGCAACAGTTTGTAATTCAGGTAATTGTAGCAAGACTTCACTGATTTCCCGATCTAACGGGTAACGAACGTCCGCGCTGCTTACGGTATGCAGCGCCAGGGCCGTTGTGCGGCCAATCGCGAAATAGCGGGGGGCGGTTGGCCAGGTCAAACCCTGCTGTTGCAGCTGCGCGTGGGCAAATTCCACGGCATGTTGCGACAGCGCAAACAGCAGGTCGCCGTCCTGAAGGGTATTCATCTGGTCGGCGAGCGCAGAGAGCTCGCGACCGGGGGAGAATTCAATGAGCGGAAAACTCCAGGCCACCTGCCCCAGTGCGCGCAGACGGCTCACTAACTGCTCTCCTGCGGGAGAAGGGCGGGTGACGAGAATACTCATGCAGGGGGTTCTCCATTGTAAACGTCAGCCAAAATCTCGCGGGCGCCGTTATCCAGTAGCTCTTCGGCCAGCGAAACGCCAAGCTGCTCGGCATCTTGCGCTTTACCGCGACGTTCGCCGCGCACCATCTGCGAACCGTCAGGGGCGCCCACCAGCGCGCGCAGCCACAGTTCGCCATTCGTCAATTCAGCATAGCTGCCAATTGGAACCTGGCACCCCCCTTCGAGGCGGGTATTCATCGCACGCTCGGCTTTTACGCGGGTAGCGGTATCGTCATGGTTCAGCGGTGCGAGCAGTTCGCGGGTACGCGCATCGTCCAGACGGCACTCGATGCCGACGGCACCCTGGCCCACGGCCGGCAGCGACAGCTCTGGCGGCAACGCCACGCGAATGCGCGACTCCAGCCCCAGACGCTTCAGGCCGGCAACGGCGAGGATAATAGCATCGTAATCGCCGTTATCCAGCTTGCCCAGACGCGTGCCGACGTTACCGCGCAGCGAGCGAATGATCAGATCGGGACGACGTTCCGCCAGCTGACACTGACGGCGTAAACTGGACGTGCCAACCACGCTACCTTCTGGCAGCGCGTCGAGGGAGTCATAGTGGTTAGAGACAAACGCATCGCGCGGATCTTCGCGCTCGCAGATAGTCACCAGCCCCAGCCCTTCCGGGAACTCGACGGGTACGTCTTTCATCGAATGTACGGCGATATCGGCGCGGTTCTCAAGCAATGCCAGTTCCAGTTCTTTGACAAACAGGCCTTTGCCGCCCACTTTCGCCAGGGGCGTATCGAGGATCACGTCACCGCGCGTGACCATCGGTACCAGCTCGACGCGCAATCCACTGTGGCAGGCCTCAAGGCGCTGCTTCACATAATGTGCCTGCCAGAGCGCGAGAGGGCTTTGGCGTGTGGCAATTCTCAAAACATTGTCTAACATGCTTGTTACCGTCATTATCAATCGCTAACCATCCTAACATTGTTGACTCTGGGATGGCAGTTTTACGGTTGATGAAGCGTGAGAGGGACAAGGCGGCGTATTCGCCAGCCATAGCCGTATTCAGGAATTTACACGTACAGAACGGTGCTACACTTGTATGTAGTGCATCTTTCTTTACGGTCAACCGGCAAGGTGTTAAATTGATCACGTTTTAGACCATTTTTTCGTCGGTACCACCAAAAATGATAAGGGCGAAAAAGGGTAACGGTTATCTTTTTGAAATACTGCGGGTCCGCTGTTACTCGTGTTTTGAATAGCTGCGACACCCGGAAACATCAGGCGATACGTCTTGTACCTCTATATTGAGACTCTGAAACAGAGACTGGATGCCATAAATCAACTGCGTGTGGATCGCGCGCTTGCTGCTATGGGCCCTGCTTTCCAGCAGGTATACAGTCTGCTGCCGACATTATTGCACTATCACCACCCGCTGATGCCTGGCTACCTTGATGGTAACGTTCCCCAGGGCATTTGCCTTTTCACGCCTGATGAAACCCAACAGCATTATTTGAACGAGCTGGAACTCTACCGCGGCATGCCGCCACAGGAGTCCCCGAAAGGTGAACTGCCGATTACCGGCGTTTACTCAATGGGGAGCACCTCATCGGTAGGGCAAAGCTGTTCTTCGGACCTGGACATCTGGGTCTGCCATCAGTCCTGGCTCGATAACGACGAGCGTCAGCTGCTGCAGCGTAAATGCAGCCTGCTGGAGAGCTGGGCGGCATCGCTCGGTGTGGAAGTGAGCTTCTTCCTGATTGATGAAAACCGTTTCCGCCATAACGAAAGCGGCAGTCTGGGTGGCGAGGACTGCGGCTCGACTCAGCACATCTTATTGCTGGATGAATTTTACCGTACCGCTGTGCGCCTGGCCGGGAAGCGTATTCTGTGGAATATGGTCCCGTGCGAAGAAGAAGAGCATTACGATGATTACGTCATGTCGCTTTACGCGCAGGGCGTACTGACGCCAAACGAATGGCTGGATCTCGGCGGCCTGAGTTCCCTGTCAGCAGAAGAGTATTTCGGCGCAAGCCTCTGGCAGCTCTATAAGAGTATCGACTCACCGTACAAAGCGGTGCTGAAAACGCTGCTGCTGGAAGCCTATTCCTGGGAATACCCTACGCCGCGCCTGCTGGCGAAAGATATCAAGCAGCGTCTGCACGACGGGGAGATCGTCTCCTTCGGTCTGGACGCCTACTGCATGATGCTTGAGCGCGTGACCGAATACCTGAAAGCCATTGATGACACCACGCGTCTTGACCTGGTGCGTCGATGTTTCTATCTCAAAGTCTGTGAGAAATTGAGCCGCGAGCGCGCCTGCGTGGGCTGGCGTCGTGAAGTGGTCAGTCAGTTAGTGAAAGAGTGGGGATGGGACGAAGCGCGTCTGTCCATGCTCGACAACCGGGCCAACTGGAAAATCGATCAGGTGCGCGAAGCGCACAACGAACTGCTCGATGCGATGATGCAAAGCTACCGTAATCTGATCCGCTTTGCGCGCCGTAACAACCTCAGCGTTTCCGCCAGCCCGCAGGACATCGGGGTATTGACCCGTAAGCTGTACGCCGCGTTTGAAGCGCTGCCGGGCAAAGTCACCCTGGTTAACCCGCAGATTTCGCCTGACCTGTCAGAACCGAACCTAACCTTTATCTACGTGCCGCCGGGCCGCGCGAACCGCACCGGGTGGTATCTGTACAACCGTGCGCCAAGCATGGATTCAATCATCAGCCATCAGCCGCTGGAATATAACCGCTATCTGAACAAGCTGGTGGCCTGGGCCTGGTTTAACGGCCTGTTGACCTCGCGTACGCGCCTGTTTATCAAAGGCAACGAGGTGGTCGATCTCGCTAAGCTACAGGAGATGGTCGCGGATGTGTCGCACCACTTCCCGCTGCGTCTGCCTGCCCCAACGCCGAAAGCGCTCTACAGCCCGTGCGAGATTCGCCATCTGGCGATCATCGTCAACCTGGAATATGACCCGACGGCGGCCTTCCGCAATCAGGTGGTCCATTTTGACTTCCGCAAGCTGGACGTCTTTAGCTTTGGCGAGCAGCAAAACTGCCTGGTCGGCAGCGTGGACCTGCTCTACCGCAACTCGTGGAACGAAGTGCGTACCCTGCACTTCAACGGCGAGCAGGCGATGATCGAGGCGCTGAAAACCATCCTCGGCAAGATGCACCAGGATGCCGCGCCGCCGGACAGCGTGGAAGTGTTCTGCTACAGCCAGCACCTGCGTGGGTTGATTCGTACCCGCGTGCAGCAGTTGGTTTCTGAGTGTATCGAACTGCGTCTCTCCAGTACCCGTCAGGAAACCGGGCGCTTTAAAGCGCTGCGCGTCTCCGGTCAGACCTGGGGCCTGTTCTTCGAGCGCCTGAACGTGTCGGTACAGAAGCTGGAAAACGCCATCGAATTCTACGGCGCGATTTCGCATAACAAGCTGCACGGCCTGTCGGTGCAGGTGGAAACCAACCACGTTAAGCTGCCGCAGGTGGTGGACGGCTTTGCCAGCGAAGGGATTATTCAGTTCTTCTTTGAAGAGTCGGGCGACGATGCCGGGTTCAACATCTACATTCTGGATGAGACCAACCGCGCCGAGGTGTATCACCATTGTGAAGGCAGTAAAGAGGAGCTGGTGCGCGACGTCAGCCGCTTCTACTCCTCTTCGCATGACCGCTTTACCTACGGCTCAAGCTTTATCAACTTTAACCTGCCGCAGTTCTACCAGATTGTGAACGTCGACGGTCGTACGCAGGTGATCCCGTTCCGTACCCAGGCCGTAACGCCTGCCGCGCCTGCCAATCAGGACACCGCGCCGCTGTTGCAGCAGTATTTTTCCTGAGTCTTTTCGCCGGGTGGCGCTAACGCTTACCCGGCCTACGGTTCGAGCCGTTGTAGGCCCGGTAAGGCGTAGCCGCCACCGGGCGACAAAACTACCTGAAACTCACTGCCTCACCCGCCTGCGCGGTCGCCGCCTGTTCCAGCAGATCCCAGAACGTTACGCCGCTACGGTCGCAAACCCATTCCCCGTCTTTCAGATCGAAATGATAGCCGCCCTGTTTCGCGGCCAGCCAGACCTGGTGAAGCGGCTCCTGGCGGTTAATAATAATTTTGCTGCCATTTTCGAAGCTCAGGGTCAGAATACCGCCGTTAATTTCACAATCGATATCGCTGTCGCCGTCCCAGTCGTCAATACGCTCTTCGATGGTCATCCACAGGTTGTCGGCAAGGCGATGGAATTCACTGTCGTTCATGGTTTTGTTCCTGTTTTTCGTGATGCCGGCAGTATAACCCTAAATAATTCCCGTTGCAGGAAAGCGGCAAACTCTTGCTTTTGTGTCTTCTCCTGCGATGATAGAAACAGATTTGAACTTACGGGCAACTTTATAATGAAAAACGCTTTCCGAACGCTTGCCGTTCTCATCACGCTGTTTAGCCTGACTGGCTGCGGACTGAAGGGACCACTGTACTTCCCACCTGCGGATAAAACCGCACCGCCGCCGACGAAACCGGTTAACAGCGGCATTGAGTCTACCACGCCAAACACTAACGACCGTGGCGACAACGGTGGCCCGACTCAGGTTAATCTCTGACGACAACGTTCTGTACCCGCGCAATGGAGCAAATGATGCAGTTCTCTAAAATGCATGGCCTTGGCAACGATTTTATGGTCGTCGACGCGGTAACGCAGAATGTGTTTTTCTCCCCGGAGCTGATCCGTCGCCTGGCGGATCGGCATCTGGGCGTGGGGTTCGATCAGCTGCTGGTGGTTGAGCCGCCGTACGATCCCGACCTCGATTTCCACTACCGTATTTTTAACGCGGACGGCAGCGAAGTTAACCAGTGCGGCAACGGCGCGCGCTGTTTTGCCCGCTTTGTTCGTCTGAAAGGGCTGACCAACAAGCGTGATATTCGCGTCAGCACGGCCAATGGTCGCATGGTGCTCAGCGTCACTGATGATGAACTGGTGCGCGTGAACATGGGCGAGCCTAACTTCGAGCCCTCCGTCGTGCCGTTTCGCGCAAACAAAGCGGAAAAGACCTATATTATGCGTGCGGCCGAGCAGACAGTATTGTGCGGCGTCGTCTCAATGGGTAACCCGCACTGCGTGATTCAGGTTGATGATGTGCAAACCGCCGCGGTCGAAACGCTCGGCCCGGTGCTGGAAAGCCACGAACGTTTCCCGGAGCGCGCGAACATCGGTTTTATGCAGGTGGTGAAGCGCGAGCACATTCGCCTGCGGGTTTACGAGCGCGGCGCGGGTGAGACTCAGGCCTGCGGAAGCGGTGCCTGTGCGGCGGTGGCCGTGGGCATCTCTCAGGGTTTACTGGCAGAAGAGGTTCGCGTGGAATTACCGGGCGGTCGGCTTGATATCGCCTGGAAAGGACCGGGTCATCCACTGTACATGACTGGCCCGGCGGCACATGTCTATGACGGGTTTATCCATCTATGAAACAACCAGGGGAAGAACTGCAGGAAACAGTGACGGAACTGGACGACAGAGCTGTTGTTGATTATCTGCTGCGCAATCCTGAGTTTTTTATTCGCAATGCACGCGTTGTCGAAGAGATGCGCGTGCCGCATCCGGTTCGCGGGACCGTATCGCTGGTGGAATGGCATATGGCGCGCGCGCGCAACCATATCAACCAGCTTGAAGAGAACATGACGCTGCTGATGGAGCAGGCCAGCACCAACGAAAGCTTGTTCTATCGTCTGCTGCATCTGCAGGCGCGTCTGGCGTCGGCGCACAGTCTTGACGAGTTCCTCAGTCGCTTCCACCGCTGGGCGCGCGAGCTGGGGCTGGCGGGCGCAACGATTCGTCTTTTCCCTGACCGCTGGCGCATCGGCGCGCCGTCGGGATTTACCCATCTGGCACTGAGCCGTCAGGCGTTTGAACCGCTGCGCATACAGCGTCTGGGCCATGAACACCACTATCTGGGGCCGCTTAATGGACCTGAGCTGCTGGTGGTGTTACCGGAAGCCAAAGCGATTGGCTCGGTGGCGATGTCGCTGATGGGGCGCGATGGCGATCTGGGCGTCATGTTATTTACCAGCCGCGACGCGCATCACTATGAGCAGGGGCAAGCCACGCACCTGCTTCAGGAGATTGCCCTGATGCTGCCCGAGCTGCTGGAGCGCTGGATTGAGCGCGTATGACGGACGGACTGCTCGCCACTGACGTTTCGCGCTTTCTGCGCTATCTGAGCGTGGAACGCCAGCTCAGCCCCATAACGCTGCTTAACTACCAGCGTCAGCTTGATGCCATCATGCAGATCGCCGATGAAATCGGCCTGAAAAGCTGGCAACAATGTGACGCTGCGACGGTACGCGGGTTCGTCGTGCGTAGCCGTAAAAAAAATCTCAGCCCGGCGAGCCTGGCGCTCAGGCTCTCAGCGCTGCGCAGTTTCTTCGACTGGCTGGTCAGTCAGGGTGGCTTAAAAGCCAACCCGGCAAAGGGGATCGCCACGCCGAAGGCGCCGCGCCATCTGCCTAAAAATATCGACGTCGACGACGTAAACCACCTGCTGGATATCGACCTTAACGATCCGCTCGCCGTACGCGACCGCGCGATGCTGGAGGTGATGTACGGTGCCGGGCTGCGTCTGTCTGAACTCGTCAACCTTGACCTCAAGCATCTCGATCTGGAATCTGGCGAAGTGTGGGTAATGGGTAAGGGCAGCAAAGAGCGCCGCCTGCCGATTGGCCGCAATGCGGTCTCCTGGATTGAGCACTGGCTTGACCTGCGCGGGCTGTTTGGCTCCGACGAAGATGCGCTGTTCCTGTCGAAACTCGGCAAGCGGATCTCGGCGCGTAACGTGCAGAAGCGCTTTGCGGAGTGGGGCATTAAGCAGGGGCTGAATAGCCACGTGCATCCGCACAAGCTGCGCCACTCCTTTGCAACACATATGCTTGAGTCGAGCGGCGATCTGCGCGGCGTGCAGGAGCTCCTCGGGCACGCAAATCTGTCTACCACTCAAATCTATACCCACTTAGACTTCCAGCACCTTGCCTCGGTGTATGACGCGGCGCATCCACGCGCCAAACGGGGGAAATAATGCGTTTTTACCGCCCACTCGGTCAGATCTCAGCTCTGACGTTTGACCTTGATGACACCCTTTATGACAACCGCGAGGTGATCCTGCGTACCGAGCAGGAGTCCCTGGCGTTCGTGCAGAACTACCATCCCGCGCTGAAGGCGATACAGAACAAGGATTTCCAGAAGCTGCGCCAGTCCCTGCGGGAGACCGAGCCGGACATTTACCACGACGTGACCGAATGGCGTCGTCGTGCGGTAGAGCAGGCGATGCTTAACGTGGGTCTGAGCGCACAGGATGCCGCTATTGGGGCGGAAGCAGCCATGGAAAACTTCGCCAAATGGCGCAGCCGTATCGACGTGCCGCAGGAAACCCACGACACGCTGGCGAAGCTTGCCGAAAAGTGGCCGCTGGTGGCCATCACCAACGGCAATGCCCAGCCCGAGCTATTTGGCCTGAGTGATTACTTTGAGTTCGTGCTGCGTGCGGGTCCTCACGGGCGCGCGAAGCCGTTCAGTGACATGTACCATCTGGCGGCAGATAAGCTTAACCTGCCGCTGGGTGAGATCCTGCACGTGGGGGATGACCTGACCACAGACGTGGCGGGCGCTATCCGCTGCGGCATGCAGGCCTGCTGGATCAAGCCGGAAAACGCTGACCTGATGAATGCCTCCGATAGCCGTCTTCTGCCGCACGTGGAAATTTCGCGGTTGGCATCCCTCACGACGCTGATATAATCATCAATTGTTCTGTATAAATTAACAGGGTTTTGGCGAATGCTATTCGCCTGCCCGACATGACGTGACGGTGCCAATGGACGTTTCTTACCTGCTCGACAGCCTTAATGACAAACAGCGTGACGCGGTTGCCGCCTCGCGCACCAACCTGCTGGTGCTGGCTGGGGCGGGCAGTGGTAAGACGCGCGTGCTGGTTCACCGTATCGCCTGGCTGCAGAGCGTGGAAAACTGCTCGCCGTACTCCATCATGGCGGTCACGTTCACCAACAAGGCGGCGGCGGAGATGCGCCACCGCATCGCCCAGCTGATGGGCACCAGCCAGGGCGGCATGTGGGTCGGTACCTTCCACGGTCTGGCGCACCGCCTGCTGCGTGCGCACCACATGGACGCCAACCTGCCGCAGGATTTCCAGATCCTCGACAGCGAAGACCAGCTCCGTCTGCTGAAGCGCCTGATCAAGGCGATGAACCTCGACGAGAAGCAGTGGCCGCCGCGTCAGGCGATGTGGTACATCAACGGCCAGAAAGACGAAGGGCTGCGCCCGCACCACATTCAGAGCTTCGGCAACCCGGTCGAGCAGACCTGGCAGAACGTCTACAAGGCCTATCAGGAAGCGTGCGATCGCGCCGGCCTGGTGGATTTCGCCGAGCTGCTGCTGCGCGCCCACGAGCTGTGGCTCAACAAGCCGCACATTCTGCAGCACTACCGTGAACGCTTTACCAATATCCTAGTGGACGAATTCCAGGATACCAACAACATCCAGTACGCATGGATCCGTCTGCTGGCCGGTGATACCGGCAAGGTGATGATCGTGGGCGATGACGACCAGTCGATCTACGGCTGGCGCGGGGCGCAGGTGGAGAACATCCAGCGCTTCCTCAACGATTTCCCCGGCGCGGAAACTATCCGTCTGGAGCAGAACTACCGCTCAACCAGCAACATTCTGAGCGCGGCCAACGCCCTGATTGAGAACAACAACGGGCGTCTGGGTAAAAAGCTGTGGACCGACGGCGTCGACGGCGAACCGATTTCGATTTACTGCGCGTTTAACGAACTCGACGAAGCGCGCTTCGTGGTCAACCGCATCAAAACCTGGCAGGACAACGGCGGCGCGCTGGAGCAGTGTGCCATTCTCTATCGCAGCAACGCCCAGTCGCGCGTGCTGGAAGAGGCGCTGCTGCAGGTGAGCATGCCGTACCGCATTTACGGCGGCATGCGCTTCTTCGAACGCCAGGAAATCAAAGATGCGCTCTCGTATCTGCGTCTGATTGCCAACCGTAACGACGACGCGGCGTTTGAGCGCGTGGTGAACACCCCAACCCGCGGGATTGGCGACCGTACGCTGGACGTGGTGCGTCAGGCCTCGCGCGACCGCCAGCTGACGCTGTGGCAGGCGTGCCGCGAGCTGCTGCAGGAAAAGGCCCTCGCCGGACGTGCCGCCAGCGCATTACAGCGCTTCCTTGAGCTGATTGACGCCCTGGCGCAGGAAACCGCCGACATGCCGCTGCACGTGCAGACCGATCGGGTGATTAAAGACTCCGGCCTGCGCACCATGTACGAGCAGGAGAAAGGCGAGAAGGGCCAGACCCGTATTGAGAACTTAGAGGAACTGGTCACGGCAACGCGCCAGTTCAGCTACAACGAAGAAGACGAAGACCTGATGCCGCTGCAGGCGTTCCTCTCCCACGCCGCGCTGGAAGCGGGTGAAGGGCAGGCGGACACCTGGCAGGATGCGGTTCAGCTGATGACCCTGCACTCCGCCAAAGGTCTGGAGTTCCCGCAGGTGTTCATTGTTGGCATGGAAGAGGGGATGTTCCCGAGCCAGATGTCGCTGGATGAAGGCGGCCGTCTGGAAGAGGAGCGTCGTCTGGCCTACGTGGGCGTGACGCGTGCGATGCAAAAGCTGACGCTGACCTACGCCGAAACCCGCCGTCTGTACGGTAAAGAGGTCTACCACCGTCCGTCGCGCTTTATCGGTGAACTGCCGGAAGAGTGCGTGGAAGAGGTGCGTCTGCGGGCGAGCATCAGCCGTCCGGTCAGCCATCAGCGCATGGGCTCGCCGATTGCGGAAACCGATACCGGCTACAAGCTGGGCCAGCGCGTGCGCCATTCGAAGTTTGGTGAAGGTACCATTGTGAATCTGGAAGGCAGCGGCGAGCATAGCCGCCTGCAGGTGGCGTTCCAGGGGCAGGGGATCAAATGGCTGGTGGCGGCCTACGCCAAGCTGGAAACAGTCTAACATTCAGAAAAATATCATTATTTTGTAATAATCTGCTAGCCTTATACAGTGAAGGTCAATTAATGCCCTTCAGCGTTCCGTTGCGTGTTGACGCCACAGTTATAGCTGGCGTAACATGCGCGCACGATTACGCTAAGAGGACATTCGCCTTGGACACACCCAGTAGATACTGGCTCAATTCCCTGTCATCCAGGAACAACTCCTAAGGCTATCTCCTCTTGCTGATGGCCTTAGTGGTTGTCAGCGACTGCTCTATTCCCGTCGCGCTGAGTCAGGCTGTTTAATGGTCTGAAACCCAATTTGTTTCTGTGTGCCCACCGAACTGTCCGATATTTTTTGCATTGGGAGTCCCGGTCATGTTGAGCGCATTTCAACTCGAAAATAACCGACTGACTCGGCTTGAAGCCGAAGAGTCACAGCCCCTCATTGATGCCGTATGGGTGGATCTGGTCGAGCCGGACGACGATGAGCGCCTTCGCGTACAATCTGAGCTGGGGCAAAGCCTGGCAACCCGCCCGGAACTGGAAGACATCGAAGCATCCGCCCGTTTTTTTGAAGATGAAGACGGTCTGCACATTCACTCCTTCTTCTTCTTTGAAGATGCGGAAGACCACGCGGGTAACTCCACCGTGGCGTTTACCATTCGCGACGGCCGTTTGTTCACCCTGCGCGAGCGCGAGCTACCAGCATTCCGTCTCTACCGCATGCGCGCCCGCAGCCAGGCAATGGTGGACGGCAACGCGTACGAGCTGCTGCTCGATCTGTTCGAGACCAAAATTGAACAGCTGGCGGACGAAATTGAAAACATCTACAGCGATCTGGAAAAGCTGAGCCGCGTGATCATGGAAGGCCATCAGGGCGATGAGTACGACGAAGCGCTCTCCACGCTGGCGGAGCTGGAAGATATCGGCTGGAAGGTGCGCTTGTGTCTGATGGATACCCAGCGCGCGCTGAACTTCCTGGTGCGCAAGGCGCGTCTGCCGGGCGGTCAGCTGGAGCAGGCGCGTGAGATCTTACGAGATATCGAGTCCCTGCTGCCGCACAACGAATCCCTGTTCCAGAAGGTCAACTTCCTGATGCAGGCGGCGATGGGCTTTATCAACATCGAGCAGAACCGCATCATCAAGATCTTCTCGGTGGTGTCCGTGGTGTTCCTGCCGCCGACGCTGGTGGCATCCAGCTACGGGATGAACTTCGAGTTTATGCCGGAGCTGAAGTGGAGCTTTGGTTACCCGGGGGCGATTATCTTTATGATCCTCGCGGGGCTGGCGCCGTATCTCTATTTCAAACGCCGGAACTGGCTGTAAAAAACTGGCGGGTGGCGCTGCGCTTACCCGCCCTACGATCGAATTCCCTCTCCCTGTGGGAGAGGGTTAGGGTGAGGGCAACATCACAGCCCTTTGCGCATTCTGCGTTGGGTATAAATCGCATCCGCAACAAAGATCGCCAGCGCCACCCAGATAAAGGCGAACGTCACCATCTTATCCGCCCCCGGTACCTCTCCGTAAAACACCACTGCCAGCAGGAACATCAGCGTCGGGCCAATGTACTGGAAGAAGCCCAGCGTGGAGAGACGCAGACGCGTCGCGGCACCGGTGAAGCACAGCAGAGGAATGGTGGTCACCACGCCCGCCGCCATCAGCATCAGGTTCAGCGACCACGGGTTGCTGCCCATGTGGCTGGTTGGGCTGTTGGCGATGCCGAAGAGATAAATCGCCGCCACCGGCAGCAGCCAGAGGGTTTCAAACAGCATCCCCGTCTGCGCTTCCACCGCAATCTTCTTGCGTACCAGGCCGTAGAAGGCAAAGCTGAACGCCAGACCGAGGGCGATAATCGGCAGCGAGCCGAAGGTCCACAGCTGCACCAGTACGCCGCAGAAGGCCAGAAGGACCGCTAACCACTGCATCCGGCGGAAGCGTTCGCCGAGGAAAATCATCCCCAGCACGATGTTTACCAGCGGGTTAATGAAGTACCCCAGGCTCGCTTCGAGCATGTGATGGTTATTCACCGCCCAGATAAACAGCAGCCAGTTGCCGCCAATCAGCACCGCTGAGAGCGCCAGCAGGAAGACCTTTTTAGGGGTTTTAAACAGCGTTTTGACGCCCGACCACTGACGGCTGAGGCTCATCAGCGCGATCATAAAGAAGAATGACCAGATAACGCGGTGAGTCAGGATCTCATCGGCCGGAACGTAGGCGATAAGCTTGAAATACGCCGGGGCGATACCCCAAATAAAATAAGCGGCAAGGGCGAGTAAAACGCCCTGCCGCGTCTGTTTAGCATCCATCGGGAAAATCCGTTACAAAAAAGTGAATTAATTTTACCCGATTTTGCCGCCTCAACCCACCATATAAGTGGCGGTTGCGCTGGCGATATACACCTGTTCTTCGTTGTGTAACTCAACGCGCGCCACGGCGACTTTATTCCCCGCGCGCAGCAGGCTGCTGGTACAGGTAAAGCGATTTCCGCGTCCCGGGCGAAGATAGTCGACGCGTAAGTCGATAGTACCCATGCGCGCCAGACGCTGGCGAAGTTCGTCTTCGTTGATGGTGTCATGGCGGGTCAGCGTACTTCCCACGCAGACCAGACCTGCCGCCACGTCCAGCGCGGAGGCAATCACACCGCCGTGCAAAATACTTTGCGCCCAGTTACCCACCATCATCGGCTGGTTGTTGAAGCTCAGTTGGGCAAAGTCTTTCTCGTAACGCTCCAGCTCCAGTCCCAGCGCGCGGTTAAACGGCATATGGTAAACAAAAATCTCGCCCACGAGTTTTAACACTTCTTCGGCGGTAAGCATGGCTGACATGAGGCATCACATCCTTATTGTTAACGAAATGTTGATTTTATGCCGCGGCAACAAGGAATGCCACTTTCAGAAACGAGGATGCAGCAGTTGTCGCAGAAGTCTGTAGAATGTCCGCCACATAACTATTCAGGTAATTTTACTCTTTTGCAGGAGAACACCACCGATGCGGACGTATCTGGCCTGGTTACTGGCGGCGGTTGCGCTGCCCTTCACAGCATATGCGCAGGAAGCGACGATCAAAGAGGTGCATGATAAACCTGCCGTTCACGGTAGCATTATCGCGAACCTTCTTCAGGAACATGACAATCCGTTCACGCTCTATCCGTATGACACCAACTACGTGATTTACACCCAGACCAGCGATCTCAACAAAGAGGCGATAAGCTCCTATAACTGGTCCGATAATGCGCGTAAAGATGAGGTGAAGTTCCAGCTCAGCCTGGCATTCCCGTTCTGGCGCGGTATTCTGGGGCCGAACTCGGTTCTCGGGGCGTCTTACACGCAGAAATCCTGGTGGCAGCTCTCTAACAGCGGAGAGTCCTCACCGTTCCGTGAAACCAACTATGAGCCGCAGCTGTTCCTCGGTTTTGCAACGGATTATGAGTTTGCGGGCTGGACGCTGCGTGATATCGAAGTGGGCTTTAACCATGATTCTAACGGACGTTCCGATCCCACCTCGCGCAGCTGGAACCGTGCCTATACGCGTCTGATGGCGCAGAACGGTAACTGGATGGTGGAAGTGAAGCCGTGGTATGTGGTGGGCGAAACCGATGACAACCCGGATATCACCAAATATATGGGCTATTACCAGCTCAAGGTCGGCTACCAGCTAGGTGATGCCGTGCTCAGCGCCAAAGGCCAGTACAACTGGAACACCGGCTACGGTGGTGCGGAAGTGGGCTTAAGCTACCCAATGACGAAGCATGTCCGCATCTATACTCAGGTGTACAGCGGTTACGGCGAGTCGCTTATCGATTACAACTTCAACCAGACCCGCATCGGCGTGGGCGTGATGCTGAACGATATTCTCTAGGCTGCTCGAATGTTTTTGCGTTAAACGTTGAAGTTTCTCTCTCAGGCGCTGAAAATAGCGCCTGTTTCATTTCAGGCATATGGGGTTAACGTGGCGCAGGCGGAAGTATTGAATCAGGAGTCGCTGGCTAAACAGGTTTTGCATGAAACCTTTGGCTACCAGCAGTTCCGCCCTGGCCAGGAAACCATCATTGAAACGGTGCTCGAAGGCCGTGACTGCCTGGTGGTGATGCCGACCGGCGGCGGTAAGTCCCTCTGTTATCAGGTGCCCGCGCTGGTGCTTAACGGCCTGACGGTCGTGGTATCCCCACTCATTTCTCTGATGAAAGACCAGGTTGACCAGCTGCTCGCCAACGGCGTCGCGGCCGCCTGTCTTAACTCCACGCAAACCCGGGAGCAGCAGCAAGAGGTGATGGCCGGGTGCCGCACCGGGCAGATCCGCCTGCTGTATATCGCCCCGGAACGCCTGATGCTGGATAACTTCCTCGACCATCTCGCGCACTGGAACCCGGTGCTGCTGGCGGTAGATGAAGCGCACTGTATCTCCCAGTGGGGACACGATTTCCGCCCGGAATACGCTGCCCTCGGCCAGCTGCGTCAGCGCTTCCCCGAGCTGCCGTTTATGGCGCTCACCGCCACGGCGGATGACACCACGCGGCTGGATATCGTTCGTCTGCTCGGGCTGAACGACCCCTATATTCAGGTCAGCAGCTTCGACCGCCCTAACATCCGCTATATGCTGATGGAAAAGTTCAAGCCGCTGGATCAGCTCCTGCGCTACGTCCAGGAGCAGCGCGGCAAGTCCGGCATCATCTACTGCAACAGCCGTGCGAAGGTGGAAGACACCGCCGCGCGTCTGCAAAACCGCGGCTTTAGCGCCGCCGCGTATCACGCCGGGTTAGAGAACCACATCCGCGCCGACGTGCAGGAGAAATTCCAGCGCGACGACCTGCAAATCGTGGTTGCGACGGTGGCGTTCGGGATGGGGATTAACAAGCCGAACGTGCGCTTTGTGGTGCACTTCGACATCCCGCGCAATATCGAATCCTACTATCAGGAAACCGGTCGCGCCGGACGTGACGGTCTGCCTGCGGAAGCGATGCTGTTTTACGATCCGGCCGATATGGCGTGGCTGCGCCGCTGTCTGGAAGAGAAACCGCAGGGGCAGCTCCAGGATATTGAGCGCCACAAGCTCAACGCGATGGGCGCGTTTGCTGAAGCGCAAACCTGCCGCCGTCTGGTGCTGCTCAACTACTTTGGTGAAGGGCGCCAGGAGCCTTGCGGCAACTGCGATATCTGCCTGGATCCGCCGAAACAGTACGATGGTCTGATGGACGCGCGTAAGGCGCTCTCGACCATTTACCGCGTGAACCAGCGCTTCGGGATGGGCTACGTGGTGGAAGTGCTGCGCGGTGCCAACAATCAGCGTATCCGCGACATGGGCCACGACAAGCTGCCTGTCTACGGTATTGGCAAGGACCAGAGCCACGAGCACTGGGTGAGCATCATTCGCCAGCTCATTCACCTCGGCTTTGCCACGCAGAACATTGCCCAGCACTCCGCGCTTCAGCTCACGGAGGCCGCGCGTCCGGTGCTGCGCGGTGACGTTGAGCTCAAGCTCGCCGTGCCGCGCGTCATCGCTCTGAAGCCGCGGGTGATGCAGAAATCCTACGGCGGCAACTACGACCGCAAGCTTTTCGCCAAACTGCGCAAGCTGCGTAAGGCCATCGCCGACGAAGAGAACATCCCGCCTTACGTGGTGTTCAACGACGCGACGCTCATCGAGATGGCCGAGCAGATGCCGCTCAGCGCCAGCGAGATGCTCAGCGTCAACGGCGTGGGGACGCGCAAGCTGGAGCGCTTCGGTAAAGAGTTTATGGCGCTCATCCGCTCTCACGCCGATGGTGATGATGAGGAGTAGTCAGCCGGGCGAAAAAGTGCCAGGATGATGACTCACTGAATTATTTCCCCGCGAGTTAATTATGTTGATGCTATTTCTCACCGTGGCGTTAGTGCACATCGTTGCGCTGATGAGCCCGGGACCGGACTTTTTCTTCGTGTCACAAACGGCCGTCAGCCGCTCCCGCAAAGAGGCGATGATGGGCGTGCTCGGTATCACCATGGGCGTTATGGTCTGGGCGGCAGTCGCGCTGCTCGGTCTGAACCTGATCCTGGCGAAGATGGCCTGGCTGCATAACATCATTATGGTCGGCGGCGGGCTGTACCTGTGCTGGATGGGCTACCAGATGCTGCGCGGGGCGCTGAAGAAAGAGCAGAAAAAACCGGAAGAGCCAAAGGTGGAGCTGGCAACGGGCGGCCGCAGCTTTGTAAAAGGGCTGCTGACCAATCTGGCGAACCCAAAAGCGATTATCTATTTCGGCTCCGTGTTCTCGCTGTTTGTCGGCGATAGCGTCGGTGCGGGCGCACGCTGGGGCATCTTCCTGCTGATCGTTGTTGAAACCTTTGCCTGGTTTACCATCGTGGCAAGCCTGTTCGCCTTACCGGCGATGCGCCGCGGCTACCAGCGTATCGCGAAGTGGATTGATGGCTTCGCCGGCGCGCTGTTCGCCGGCTTCGGCATTCATCTCATCATTTCTCGCTAAGCATGACGCGCTGACGCAAGCAGCGCGCCAACCAGCATAAACAGCGAGCCAAAGACTTTATTCAGGGCCTTCATCTGCTTAGGCCCTTTAATCCACGCCGCAATCCGCTGCGCCAGCGTCGCGTAACCAATCATCACGATGATATCGACGATAATGGTGGTCGCGCCCAGCACCACGTACTGCATCACCTGGGGCTGATGCGGCACGATAAACTGCGGGAACAGCGCGGCGAGGAACACGATGCTCTTCGGGTTGGTCAGGTTGACGAACACCGCACGCTTAAACAGATGACCGCGGTTTTGCGTCTGCGCGAGCGTGTTCAGGTTGATGGAGCCTGCCGCGCGCCACTGCTGGATGCCGAGCCAAATCAGATACGCCGCTCCGGCCCATTTCAGCACCTCAAAGGCCAGCACGGAGCGGGAGAACAGAGTCCCCAGACCAATCCCAACCAGCATGATATGAATGCCCAGCCCGGTTTGCAAACCGGCAATTGACGCCGCCGCACCGCGATAGCCGTGGTTGATGGAGGTGGTCATGGTGTTAATGGCGCCCGAGCCCGGTGAAAGGCTAAGGATGATGGATGTCAGCAGGTAAGCGAACCACCACTCGAAGGTCATTTGAAACTCCCGAATCGTCTGTTTTTATGCCACAATACGCTATTGTTGAGTCATTTTGTGACCGGTTACGAAAAAACGATATTCCTTGGCTTAGGTGAGTAGAAACCCGATGTTTCAGCAGAAAAAGGACTGGGAAACACGAGAAAACGCATTTGCTGCTTTCTCCATGGGGCCGCTGACCGATTTCTGGCGCCAGCGTGAGGAAGATGAGTTTACGGGCGTCGGTGATATACCGGTACGCTTTGTGCGTTTTCACGATAAGAAAAATGACCGGGTCATCGTGGTTTGCCCCGGGCGTATCGAGAGCTATATCAAATACGCCGAACTGGCCTATGACCTGTTCCATCTGGGCTTCGATGTGTTGATTATCGATCACCGCGGGCAGGGGCTTTCTGGCCGCCTGCTATCGGATACGCATCGCGGCCACGTGGATAACTTCAGCGATTACGTCGACGATCTTGCCGCGTTCTGGCAGCAGGAGGTCGAGCCCGGCCCCTGGCGGAAGCGCTATATTCTGGCGCACTCGATGGGCGGTGCGATTTCAACGCTGTTTTTACAGCGCCACGCTCACCAGTGCGACGCCATTGCGCTCACCGCGCCGATGTATGGCATCGTCATGCGTTTTCCTGACTGGATGGTGCGTCATATTCTTGACTGGGCTGAGGGCCATCAGCGCATTCGGGAAGGCTATGCCATCGGGACGGGACGCTGGCGGGCACTGCCGTTTGCGATGAACGTGCTGACCCACAGTCGCCAGCGGTATCGTCGTAACCTGCGTTTTTATGCCGATGAACCGCGCCTGCGCGTGGGGGGCCCGACCTACCACTGGGTGCGGGAAGGTATCCTTGCCGGTGAGCAGGTTCTGGCGGGTGTCGGCAATGACGATACACCAACACTCCTGATTCAGGCGGAAGAAGAGCGTGTGGTGGATAACCGCATGCATGACCGCTATTGTGAACTGCGCGCGGCCGCCGGTCACCCTTGTGAAGGGGGAAAACCGCTGGTCATTAACGGCGCGTACCATGAGATCCTTTTTGAAAAGGACGCTATGCGCTCAGTCGCGCTCAACGCCATTGTTGAATTTTTCAACAGGCATAATTGATTATTGTTTTCCACCAGAGGTTGAAATCCCTATGTACCAGGTTGTTGCATCTGATTTAGATGGCACGCTGCTTTCCCCTGACCACACCCTGTCGCCTTACGCGAAAGAGACCCTAAAGCTGCTGACGGCACGGGGCGTGAACTTTGTGTTTGCCACCGGCCGCCACCACGTCGACGTGGGGCAGATCCGCGATAATCTTGAGATCAAATCGTACATGATCACCTCCAACGGTGCGCGCGTGCATGATACCGACGGCAACCTGATCTTCACCCACAACCTGGATCGCGATATTGCCGCCGATCTGTTTGGCGTGGTGCACAATAATCCGGCTATCGTCACCAACGTTTATCGTGACGACGACTGGTTCATGAACCGCCACCGCCCGGATGAAATGCGTTTCTTCAAAGAAGCGGTATTTAACTACTCCCTGTACGAGCCGGGTCTGCTGGAGCCGGAGGGGATCAGTAAGGTGTTCTTTACCTGTGACAGCCACGAAGAACTGCTCCCGCTGGAACAGGCGATCAACGCCCGCTGGGGCGATCGCGTTAACGTGAGCTTCTCAACCCTGACCTGTCTGGAAGTGATGGCGGGTGGCGTCTCCAAAGGCCACGCGCTGGAAGCCGTCGCGAAACGTCTGGGCTTCGAGCTGAAAGACTGTATCGCCTTTGGTGACGGCATGAACGATGCCGAAATGCTGTCGATGGCAGGCAAGGGCTGCATTATGGAGAATGCGCACCAGCGTCTGAAAGATTTGCACCCGGAGCTGGAAGTGATCGGCACCAACGCAGACAATGCGGTACCGAAATACCTGCGCAAACTGTTCCTTGAATAATCTTCATTTGGTTGTTTATTGCTCAGATGTCAACTAAAGAGTTCGCTACAATGCCTCTCCTTCTTTCTGAGAGACAAGCATTGTGGCGCTACTCATTATCACCACTATCCTGTGGGCCTTCTCCTTTAGCCTGATTGGCGAATACCTTGCCGGTTCGGTCGACAGCTACTTCTCGGTGCTGATGCGCGTGGGGCTGGCGGCGCTGGTATTCCTGCCGTTTCTGCGTACGCGCGGGCAATCGCTGAAAACGATTGTGCTGTACATGCTGGTGGGGGCGATGCAGCTCGGCATCATGTACCTGTTCAGCTTCCGGGCTTACGTCTATCTGTCCGTCTCGGAATTCCTGCTCTTTACCGTGCTGACGCCGCTCTACATCACGCTGATATACGATCTGCTGAGTAAACGCCGCCTGCGCTGGGGATACCTGCTTAGCGCGGCGCTGGCGGTGATTGGCGCAGCGATTATTCGCTACGACAAAGTCAGCGATCACTTCTGGACCGGACTGATGTTCGTCCAGCTCGCCAATATCAGTTTCGCCATCGGCATGGTGGGCTATAAGCGCCTGATGGAAACCCGCCCGATGCCGCAGCATAACGCGTTCGCCTGGTTTTATATGGGCGCCGCGATTGTCGCAGTGGCGGCGTGGTTTATGCTCGGTAACCCGCACAAGCTGCCGACCACCGCCGTGCAGTGGGGCGTGCTGATCTGGCTGGGCGTCGTGGCTTCCGGGTTGGGGTACTTCATATGGAACTACGGCGCGACGCAGGTCGACGCCGGTACGCTGGGGATCATGAACAATGTGCATGTCCCGGCTGGGTTGTTGGTCAACCTCGCCATCTGGCAGCAACAGCCGCACTGGCCGAGCTTCCTTATTGGGGGAGCGGTGATCCTGGCTTCGCTGTGGGTCCATCGCCGCTGGGTCGCTCCGCGCTCCGCACAAACGGAAGATGGTCGCACGCGTGGTTCCGCGCTGAGCGAATAAACGCCTCCGTAATCGGCTGACGCTGCTCGCCATCGCGCACGGCGGCGTACAGTCGACTCCACAGTCCTTCACCCAGGGTTTTGGTCACCACCAGACCCTGGCGTTCAAAGCTCTCTACCACCCAGTGCGGCAGCGCCGCGATACCCATTCTGGCCGCCACCATCTGAATCAACAGCAGGGTGTTATCCACGCTTTTCAGCTGCGGACTGATGCCCGCGGGCTGCAGGAAGTGGCGCCAGATATCCAGACGACTGCGCTGAACCGGGTAAATCAGCAGCGTTTCCGTCGCCAGGTCTTCCGGCGTGATGCGCGTTTTCGCCGCCAGCGGATGATCCGGTGCCAGGACCAGGCGCACTTCATAATCAAACATCGGCGAATAGTGCAGGCCGCTGCGCGGCAGGATGTCAGAGGTCATCACCAGGTCCAGCTCGCCCTGCTGCAGGGACGGCTGCGGGTCGAACGTCACGCCGGATTTGAAGTCCATCTCCACCTGCGGCCACTTCTGGCGGAAGTTCTCAAGCGCGGGGGTCAGCCACTGAATACAGCTGTGGCACTCAATGGCGATACGCAGCGTGGTTTGTTGCGGTTCGTTACACGCCTGCAGCGCGCTGGCGATTTGCGGCAGGACCTGATTCGCCAGCTGCAACAGTATCTCACCTTGCGGCGTAAAGCGCAGGGGCTGGCTCTTACGCACAAAAAGACGGAAGCCGAGGCGTTGTTCCAGATCGCTGAACTGGTGAGAAAGGGCGGACTGGGTCTGGTGCAGCGTGGCAGCCGCAGCCGCGAGCGAGCCGCAGTTCCGCAACGCTTGTAGCGTTTTCAGGTGTTTTATCTCGATCATGAAAGTCCTTCACTTCGCCATGAACATATTGCGCTTGAGGAATATACAGTACCTGCCAATTATAGATGTGTAAACATCTGGACGTCTAAATAACGAATTTCACAAGGGGCACACCATGACAATCCGCAATCACACACTCGGTTTCCCTCGCGTTGGCCTGCGTCGCGAGCTGAAAAAAGCGCAAGAAAGCTACTGGGCGGGGAACGCCACCCGTGAAGAACTGCTGGCGGTGGGACGCGAGCTGCGCGCCCGTCACTGGGATCAGCAAAAACAGGCGGGCATTGACCTGCTGCCGGTGGGCGATTTCGCCTGGTACGACCATGTTCTGACGACCAGCCTGCTGCTTGGCAACGTGCCGGCTCGTCATCAGAACAAAGATGGATCGGTAGATATCGATACCCTGTTCCGCATCGGCCGTGGCCGTGCGCCAACGGGTGAGCCAGCGGCAGCGGCGGAAATGACTAAATGGTTTAACACTAACTATCACTATATGGTGCCGGAGTTCGTAAAAGGTCAGCAGTTCAGGCTGACCTGGACGCAGCTTCTGGATGAAGTGGACGAAGCGCTGGCGCTGGGCCATCAGGTGAAACCGGTTCTGCTCGGGCCGGTAACGTACCTGTGGCTGGGTAAAGTAAAAGGCGAGCAGTTTGACCGACTCAGCCTGCTGAAGGACATTCTGCCGGTCTACAAACAGGTGCTGATTGAGCTGGGCAAACGCGGCATTCAGTGGGTGCAAATCGACGAGCCGGCGCTGGTGCTCGAACTGCCCAAGGTTTGGCTCGATGCCTTCAAACCGGCGTATGACGCGCTGGCGGGGCAAGTGAAGCTGCTGCTGACCACCTATTTCGAAGGCGTAACGCCGAACCTTAACACCATTACCGCGTTGCCGGTTCAGGGCCTGCACGTTGACCTCGTACACGGTAAAGACGATGTGGCGGAGCTGCACAAGCGCCTGCCTGTGGACTGGCTGCTCTCCGCCGGGCTGATTAACGGTCGTAACGTCTGGCGTGCCGATCTCACCGGGAAATACGCTCAAATAAAAGACATCGTCGGCAAACGTGAGCTGTGGGTGGCTTCGTCCTGTTCCCTGCTGCACAGCCCGATCGATCTGAGCGTGGAGACTCGCCTGGATGCCGAGGTGAAAAGCTGGTTTGCCTTCGCCCTGCAAAAATGCGAAGAGCTGACGCTGCTGCGCGATGCGCTGAACAGCGGCGACACGGCGGCGATCGCCGAATGGAGCGCACCGATCCAGGCGCGTCGTCACTCGGCGCGCGTGCACAACCCGGCGGTGGAAAAACGCCTGACGGCCATCACCGCCCAGGACAGCCAGCGTCAGAGCCCGTATGAAGTCCGCGCTGAAGCGCAGCGTGCCCGCTTCAACCTGCCTGCGTGGCCGACCACCACCATCGGTTCCTTTCCCCAAACCACCGAAATCCGTGGCCTGCGTCTGGACTTCAAAAAGGGCAATCTGGATGCGAATCACTATCGCACCGGTATCGCCGAACACATCAAGCAGGCGATTATCGAGCAGGAACGTCTGGGTCTGGACGTGCTGGTACACGGTGAGGCCGAGCGTAACGACATGGTGGAATACTTCGGTGAGCATCTCGACGGCTTTGTGTTTACCCAGAACGGCTGGGTGCAGAGCTACGGCTCCCGCTGCGTGAAGCCGCCGGTGGTGATCGGCGACGTCAGCCGTACGGAAGCGATCACCGTGGAGTGGGCGAAATACGCGCAGTCCCTCACGGACAAGCCGGTGAAAGGCATGCTCACCGGTCCGGTGACCATTCTTTGCTGGTCCTTCCCGCGTGAAGACGTGACCCGTGAAACCATCGCCAAACAGATTGCCCTGGCACTGCGTGATGAAGTGGCGGATCTGGAAGCAGCAGGCATTGGCATTATTCAGATTGACGAACCGGCACTGCGCGAAGGCCTGCCGTTGCGTCGCAGCGACTGGGATGCCTACCTGCAGTGGGGTGTGGAGGCGTTCCGCATCAACGCCGCGGTGGCGAAGGACGACACCCAGATCCACACCCACATGTGTTACTGCGAATTTAACGACATCATGGATTCGATTGCCGCGCTGGACGCCGACGTGATCACCATTGAGACGTCGCGCTCAGACATGGAGCTGCTGGAGTCGTTCGAAGAGTTCGAGTACCCGAACGAAATCGGGCCGGGCGTGTACGACATTCACTCCCCGAACGTGCCGAGCGTGGAGTGGATTGAAGCCCTGCTGAAAAAAGCGGCCCAGCGCATTCCGGCTGAGCGCCTGTGGGTGAACCCGGACTGCGGCCTGAAAACCCGCGGCTGGCCGGAGACGCGTGCGGCGCTGGCGAACATGGTGAAGGCAGCACAGAACTTGCGTCAGGCATAATTGTGACGCGCGATGGCCGGGTGCCAGCCCGGCCTTATCGTACTTAGCTCAGGTCTGCGCCATTGCTGGCAATCACTTTTTGGTACCACCAGAAGGAGTCTTTTTTCAGCCGTTTCAACGTACCGTTGCCTTCATCGTCCTGATCGACATAGATAAAACCGTAGCGTTTGGACATCTGCGAGGTGCCCGCGCTAATGATGTCGATACAGCCCCACGTGGTGAACCCTATCACCTCCACGCCTTCATTAATCGCGGCCAGCGTTTGCGCGAAGTGCGCGCGGAAATAGTCGATGCGATAGCTATCGTGGATCCTGCCGTTTTCGACCACATCCTTCGCGCCCAGACCGTTTTCAACGATAAACAGCGGCTTCCGGTAACGGTCATACAGCTCCAGCAGCGAGATTTTTAACCCAAGCGGATCAATCTGCCATCCCCATTCGGACGCAGGCAGATACGGGTTTTTCACACCGAGAACGGTATTCCCGGGAATGCGTTCGGCGTCAGGCTGAGTGGATTCGGTCATCGACATGTAATAGCTGAAGGAGACGAAATCGACGGTATGCGCCTTTAAAATACGCCGATCGTCAGGGTGCATTTCAATATGGATATTTCGTCGTTCCAGATCGCGCAGGATCAGCGGCGGATAGTCGCCAAATACCTGCACGTCGGCATAAAAATAGTTTTCCAGGTTTTTCTTCAGCGTGGCTTCAACGTCTTCCGGACGGCAGCTGTGCGGATAGGTCGTCAGTTTGGTCAGCATGCACCCGACCTGGCTGCCCGGAATTTTGGCGTGGCAGTCTCGGGTGACCAGTGCAGACGCGACAAACTGATGATGCAGACCCTGATAGATATCCTGTTTCGCGTTGCCCGGCGCGCTTTTCTCTTCGCGAATGCCCGCGGTCGTAAAGGGATGGCGGTGAATACTGTCTATTTCATTGAAGGTTAGCCAGTAACGCACCAGCTCTTTGTAGCGGTCGAAACAAACATTGCTGAAGCGAACAAAGGCATCACCACATTACGATGCACCCAGCCGTTATATTTTTCGCTCAGCGCCAGCGGCATTTCGTAGTGGGAAAGGGTGACCAGCGGCTCGATGTTATGACGACGCAGCTCGCGGAACAGTTCTTCATAAAACTGCAGCCCGGCCTCGTTTGGCGCGGCGTCCTCGCCGGTCGGGAAAATACGCGACCAGGCAATGGATACGCGCAGTACCTTAAAACCCATCTCAGCAAACAGCGCGACGTCGTCTTTATAGTGGTGATAAAAATCGATGCCGCGGCGTTTTGGGTATAGCGCATCATTTTTACCTTCAAACGCGTCGCGGATATTCTCGTCCGTCAGGGCCATGTGGCCGCTGTAATCTTTCACGGAGAGGTTGGGTTTCCAGGCGACAGCGTCGGCAACGGACGGCCCTTTGCCGTCCACGTTCCATGCGCCTTCGGCCTGGTTGGCGGCAATCGCGCCGCCCCATAAAAAACCGTGTGGAAACGCGAGGGAATAGTCCATAACACGCACTCCTTATGCGTCATGATGATGGGAAAGGCTTACCCTTTTTTACCACCGTACTGACGGAACCACGTAAGCATCCGCTGCCATCCATCTTTCGCCGATTCTGCGTGATAGCTCGGACGATAGTCGGCGTTAAACGCATGCCCGGCATCCGGGTAAACCACAATCTCCGCCTTCGCATTTGCCGCGCGGAGCGCATGGCGCATGGTTTCTACCGAATCCAGCGAAATACCGGTGTCCTGACCGCCGTAAAGCCCTAACACGGGAGCATTCAACTCGGTGGCGATATCAACCGGATGTTTCGGTGAATTCAGCGTTTTTTCACCCACCAGTTTGCCGTACCAGGCGACAGCGGCTTTGAGCTGCGGGTTATGCGCGGCATACAGCCAGCTAATGCGTCCGCCCCAGCAGAAACCGGTGAGCAGCAGACGATGGGGATCGCCCCCGTTGCGCGCCGCCCAACTGGCGACGTGGTCGAGGTCGGCCAGCACCTGCGCGTCCGGGACTTTGCTGACCAGGTTGCTGAGCAAGGTGGGAATATCGCTGTAGTCGTTCGGATCGCCCTGACGGAAGTAGAGCTCTGGCGCAACGGCCAGATAGCCTTCCAGCGCCAGCCGGCGGCAGAGGTCGCGAATGTGTTCGTGAACACCGAAAATTTCCTGAACCACGATCACGATGGGCAGCGGGCCGTCTGCCGATTTTGGTCGTGCGTGGTAAGCAGGCATGTTCTCTCCCTGCGTGGGAATGGAGGTCTCACCCGCGGTGATGGCATCTTCAGACGTTGAGACGATGGTTGAGGCATGCGGGGCCGCAGCAGGTGCAAAACCGGTTTTTTCAGTCATGGCATTCTCCGTACCAATCAGTTAGCGCAAAGGTAAATATAGACACCAGGTTAACAACTCACAGTGCCTTAAACGGTCTATCTTTTGTGCAGCACCTGACGATATAACTTGTTAATGTGATGTAAATCACTTTTTGATGGAAATTCGATGCAATCATTTTCATTCATGGTGAGATGCGTCACGAAATTATGCTTACTGCTTCTGTAAAGTACCGTTTTACTTCTTCTGACTAACCGACCCACAGAGGAGTCACCTATGTCTAAGTCTGATGTTTTTCATCTCGGCCTCACTAAAAACGATTTACAAGGGGCTACGCTCGCTATCGTCCCTGGCGATCCAGAGCGTGTGGAAAAGATCGCCGCGCTGATGGATAAGCCGGTTAAGCTGGCAGCCCATCGTGAATTCACCACCTGGCGCGCAGAGCTGGATGGTAAAGCCGTGATTGTGTGTTCTACCGGTATCGGTGGCCCGTCTACTTCGATTGCTGTTGAAGAGCTGGCACAGCTGGGCATTCGTACTTTCCTGCGTATCGGTACCACTGGCGCTATCCAGCCGCACATCAACGTCGGCGACGTGCTGGTGACGACCGCGTCTGTGCGTCTGGATGGCGCAAGCCTCCACTTTGCGCCGATGGAGTTCCCGGCGGTGGCCGATTTCGAGTGCACCACCGCGCTGGTTGAAGCCGCGAAATCCGTGGGCGCCACCACCCACGTGGGCGTGACCGCTTCGTCCGATACCTTCTACCCGGGCCAGGAGCGTTACGACACCTTCTCTGGCCGCGTGGTAAGCCGCTTCAAAGGCTCCATGGAAGAGTGGCAGTCAATGGGCGTGATGAACTACGAAATGGAATCCGCCACGCTGCTGACCATGTGCGCAAGCCAGGGTCTGCGTGCCGGTATGGTGGCGGGCGTTATCGTCAACCGTACCCAGCAGGAGATCCCGAACGCCGAAACCATGAAGCAGACCGAAAGCCATGCAGTGAAAATCGTGGTCGAAGCCGCGCGTCGCCTGATCTAGTCCCCTCCTTTCGAAATCAAAGGCCGGCACGTTCGGCCTTTATTTTTTGCGTAGCGCCTCGCAGGAAAACCCTTTCAAACTGGACGTTTATACAGCACAATCTTATTTTGTGCGGGTAATACGTTGATGCAGGGGGCATTGTGGATATCTCAATCCTGATTTATGCGGTGATTGCGCTGGTGGGCGTGGCGATAGGCTGGCTCATTTCCAGCTATCAGCATGCACAGCAGAAGGCCGAACAGCTGGCAGAGCGCGAAGAGATCGTCGCTGAATTAAGTGCGGCAAAGCAGCAGCTTGCCCTGAGTGACCACTGGCGCGACGAGTGCGAGCTGCTTAACAACGAGCTGCGCAATCTCCGTGATATCAACACCTCGCTGGAGGCCGATCTCCGCGAAGTGACCACCCGCCTTGAATCCACTCAGCTGCATGCGGAAGACAAAATCCGCCAGATGATCAACAGCGAGCAGCGCCTCAGCGAACAGTTTGAGAACCTCGCCAACCGTATTTTCGAGCACAGCAACCGCCGCGTTGATGAACAGAACCGCCAGAGCCTTAACAGCCTGCTGACGCCGCTGCGTGAACAGCTGGACGGTTTTCGTCGTCAGGTGCAGGACAGTTTTGGTCAGGAAGCCCGCGAGCGGCACACCCTGGCGCATGAGATTCGCAATCTCCAGCAGCTGAATGCCCAGATGGCGCAGGAAGCGGTCAACCTGACCCGCGCGCTCAAAGGGGATAACAAAACCCAGGGCAACTGGGGAGAAGTGGTGCTGACCCGCGTACTGGAAGCCTCCGGCCTGCGGGAAGGATATGAATACGAAACGCAGGTGAGTATCGAAAACGACGCCCGCTCGCGCATGCAGCCGGATGTGATCGTGAGGCTGCCGCAGGGTAAAGATGTGGTGATTGACGCCAAAATGACCCTGGTGGCGTATGAGCGTTACTTCAACGCGGAGGATGACTACACCCGCGAATCGGCGCTGCAGGAGCACATTGCCTCCGTGCGTAACCACATTCGCCTGCTCGGCAGAAAAGACTATCAGCAGTTGCCGGGTCTTCGCTCGCTGGACTATGTCCTGATGTTTATTCCGGTAGAGCCCGCGTTTCTGCTGGCACTCGACAGGCAGCCTGAACTCATCACCGAAGCGCTCAAAAATAACATTATGCTGGTCAGCCCTACCACGTTGCTGGTGGCGTTACGTACCATTGCGAACCTGTGGCGCTATGAACACCAGAGCCGCAACGCGCAGCAGATTGCCGATCGTGCCAGCAAGCTGTACGACAAAATGCGCCTCTTCGTGGACGACATGTCCTCAGTCGGGCAGAGCCTGGATCGTGCGCAGGATAACTACCGCCAGGCGATGAAAAAACTCACCTCGGGACGCGGCAATCTGCTGGCGCAGGCCGAATCATTCCGCAGCCTGGGGGTAGAGGTTAAACGCGAGATTAATCCGGAATTGGTGGAACAGGCCACCGCCCAGGACGACGAGTTTCGCCTGCGAGAAGGTGCGGACGAACAAAAGACAAACAGTGAAGACAACACGTTAGCGGTGGATTTATCACCAGACGAGACTCCAGCGCGTTTATTTCGCGGTGGTTGAAACGTAGGGCAAACGCGCCCAATCTGTTACACTTCACGAACATTTTACTGATAAGCAGGCTCTAAGATGGCTGACGATTCACAAGACACAACGCACTTTGGCTTTCAGACTGTCGCCAAAGCGCAGAAAGCTGACATGGTGGCCCACGTATTTCATTCCGTGGCGGCGAAGTACGATGTGATGAATGACCTGATGTCGTTCGGCATTCATCGCTTGTGGAAGCGCTTCACCATTGACTGTAGCGGCGTGCGTCGCGGACAAACGGTGCTGGATTTAGCCGGCGGTACGGGCGATTTAACCGCGAAATTCTCCCGTCTGGTGGGCGAAACCGGTCGCGTTGTTCTTGCCGATATTAATGACTCCATGCTGAAAATGGGCCGCGAAAAGCTGCGTAACATCGGCGTGGTGGGGAATGTGGAATATGTTCAGGCAAACGCCGAAGCGCTGCCGTTCCCGGACAATACCTTTGACTGCATCACGATCTCCTTCGGTCTGCGTAACGTAACCGACAAAGAAAAAGCGCTGCGCTCCATGTACCGCGTGCTGAAGCCGGGTGGACGTCTGCTGGTGCTCGAGTTCTCCAAACCGATCATTGAGCCGCTGAGCAAAGCCTACGACGCCTATTCCTTCCACGTGCTGCCGCGCATCGGTGAGTTGGTGGCGAATGATGCGGAAAGTTACCGCTATCTGGCGGAATCTATTCGTATGCACCCGGATCAGGACACCCTAAAAGCCATGATGCAGGATGCAGAATTTGAGAACGTTGAATATTTCAACCTGACGGCGGGTGTCGTCGCGCTGCATCGCGGTTACAAATTCTGAGTGGAGGTGTCCCGTGCCCTTTAAACCCTTAGTCTCCGCAGGCATCGAGAATGTACTGAATGCTTTCCTGTATCGCGCTCCGGCGCTGAAAGCTGCGCGTCAGCGGCTAAACGGGAAGGTATTGCGCATTGTTTTAAAAGAGTTATCGACGCCGCTTGTACTGGTCTTCAGCGAACGCCAGCTTGACGTACTGGGGGAGTGGGAAGGTGAAGCCGACTGCTCGGTCATCACGCACATGAGCGTGCTGCCAAAACTGCGCGATCGCCAGCAATTAACGGCGCTTATCCGCAGCGGTGAGCTGGAAGTAGAAGGCGACATTCAGGTCGTGCAGAACTTCGTTGCGCTCACCGATCTTGCGGAGTTCGACCCGGCAGAGCTGCTCGCGCCTTTTATCGGAGACATCGCCGCCGAAGGCATCGGGAAAGTCCTTCATGGTGGCGCCTCCTTTGCGCGTAAAAGCCTGCATCGTCAGCAACGCTATGCGGCGGAAGTGCTGACGGAGGAGTGGCGAATGGCGCCCGGGCCATTGGAAGTGGCGTGGTTTGCGGAAGAGACCGCTGCTGTTGAACGTGCGGTTGATGCGTTAACCAAACGGCTGGAAAAACTGGAGGGCAAATGACGCCTGGTGAAATTCGGCGCCTCTATTTTATTATTCGCACCTTTTTGAGCTACGGGCTCGACGAGCTTATCCCCAAAATGCGTATCACGCTGCCGCTTCGTATCTGGCGGCGGATGCTGTTCTGGATGCCCAATCGCCATAAAGGTCAACCGCTGGGTGAGCGTCTGCGTCTCGCGCTGCAGGAGCTCGGTCCGGTTTGGATTAAATTCGGACAGATGTTGTCGACCCGCCGCGATCTCTTCCCGCCGCTTATTGCCGATGAGCTCGCGATGCTGCAGGACCGCGTCGCACCGTTTGACGGCGCGCGCGCGAAAAAGCAAATTGAAGAGGCGATGGGAAATGTACCCGTCGAGACCTGGTTTGACGATTTCGACATTCACCCACTGGCATCGGCCTCTATCGCGCAGGTGCATACCGCGCGTCTGAAAGAAAACGGCAAAGAAGTTGTTATTAAGGTCATTCGTCCGGACATCCTGCCCATCATCAAAGCAGACATGAAGCTGATTTATCGTCTGGCGCGCTGGGTACCACGCTTGCTGCCGGACGGGCGTCGCCTTCGTCCACTGGAAGTGGTGCGGGAATATGAAAAAACGCTGATTGATGAGCTTAACCTGCTGCGCGAATCGGCAAACGCCATTCAGCTGCGTCGCAACTTTGAAAACAGCCCGATGCTCTATGTCCCTGAAGTCTATTCTGACTACTGCAGCCAGAACATGATGGTGATGGAGCGAATCTACGGTATTCCGGTTTCGGATGTGGTGGCCCTGGAGAAGCAGGGAACGAACATGAAGCTGTTGGCCGAGCGTGGGGTACAGGTCTTCTTTACCCAGGTGTTCCGCGACAGCTTTTTCCATGCGGACATGCATCCGGGCAATATCTTCGTGAGCTACGAACACCCTGAGGATCCGAAGTACATCGGTATCGACTGCGGGATTGTGGGGTCACTGAACAAGGAAGATAAACGGTATCTGGCTGAGAACTTCATCGCGTTCTTCAACCGCGACTACCGTAAGGTGGCCGAGCTGCACGTCGATTCAGGCTGGGTGCCGCCGGACACCAACGTCGAGGAGTTCGAGTTCGCGATCCGGACCGTTTGTGAACCGATTTTTGAAAAACCGCTGGCGGAAATCTCCTTCGGGCACGTGCTGTTAAACCTGTTCAACACGGCTCGCCGCTTTAATATGGAAGTTCAGCCACAGCTAGTTTTACTTCAGAAAACATTACTTTACGTTGAGGGTGTAGGCCGACAGCTCTATCCTCAGTTAGACTTGTGGAAGACCGCGAAACCTTTCCTTGAGTCCTGGATTAAGGATCAGGTTGGTATTCCGGCGCTGGTGCGCTCGCTGAAAGAGAAAGGCCCGTTCTGGATAGAAAAAATGCCTGAAATTCCTGAACTGGTTTATGACAGTTTGCGTCAGAGCAAGAACCTTCAGCACAGCATGGATAAAATCGCCCGCGAGCTTCAGTCCAGCCGGGTTCGCCAGGGCCAGTCACGCTATCTCTTTGGGATTGGCGCAACGCTGCTGTTGAGCGGTACGCTGCTGCTGATCAACCGTCCGGACTGGCAGATGATGCCCGCCTGGCTGATGGCCGCCGGGGTGGTTGTCTGGCTTGCCGGATGGCGAAAAACGCGCTGAGTTTGCGTCGCTATCGACGGGTCGCATACGTATAATGCGACCTGACTAATTAATCATCTATCCCTGAGGAACATGTATGGGTGGTATCAGTATCTGGCAATTGTTGATCATTGCCGTCATCGTCGTGCTGCTGTTTGGCACCAAAAAGCTCGGTTCTATTGGTTCCGACCTGGGCGCGTCTATCAAAGGCTTCAAGAAAGCGATGAGCGATGATGAGAGCAAGCAGGATAAAACCAGCCAGGACGCTGATTTTACTGCTAAGTCCATCGCCGATAAGCAGGAAGAAGCCAAAAAGGAAGACGCTAAACGCCACGATAAAGAGCAGGTGTAAGTCGTGTTCGACATTGGTTTTAGTGAGCTCCTGCTGGTCTTTGTGATTGGCCTGATTGTGCTGGGGCCGCAGCGTCTGCCGGTGGCAGTGAAGACCGTTGCGGGCTGGGTTCGTGCGCTGAGATCGCTGGCATCGACCGTTCAGAATGAGCTGGCGCAGGAGCTTAAGCTGCAGGAATTTCAGGAAAGCCTTAAAAAGGTCGAGAAGGCGAGCATGGATAACCTGACGCCGGAACTGAAAGCGTCAATGGATGAGCTGCGCGAAGCGGCGGAATCCATGAAGCGCTCCTACAGCGTTAACGATCCTGAAAAAGCGAGCGATGAAGCGAACACCATCCATAACCCGGTGGTGAAGGGCAGCGAGGAGCAGCGCGAGGGCGTAACGCCTGCCAGCGCAGAACATCAGGCTGCCGCGCCAGAACAGACGCCGCAGGAAACCGAAGTGAAAAAACAGGTGCAGCCGGAAGAGCCGGTGGCAAAAACGGCGGAAGTGAAGCCCGCTGCGTCCGTTTCCGAATCATCCCCCTCGTCGAGTGATAAAGCGTAAACATGGCAGTAGATGATACTCAACCGCTGATTGCGCACCTCATTGAGCTGCGTAAGCGCCTGTTAAACTGCATTATTGCGGTTTTACTCATATTCCTGTGCCTGGTCTATTTTGCCAACGATATCTATCAGGTGGTCTCTGCACCGCTGATTAAGCAGATGCCGCTGGGCGCAACGATGATTGCAACAGACGTTGCTTCTCCGTTCTTTACCCCCATCAAGCTGACCTTCTGGGTGTCGTTGATTGCCTCAGCGCCGGTCATTCTTTATCAGGTGTGGGCGTTTGTGGCGCCAGCGCTGTATAAACACGAACGTAAGCTGGTGATCCCGCTGCTGGTGTCTAGTTCGCTGCTGTTCTATATCGGCATGGCGTTTGCCTATTTCGTTGTCTTCCCGCTGGCCTTCGGCTTCCTGACGCATACCGCGCCGGAAGGGGTCCAGGTGTCGACGGATATCGCCAGCTACCTCAGCTTTGTGATGGCGCTGTTTATGGCGTTCGGCGTGGCATTCGAAGTGCCGGTGGCCATTGTGCTGCTTTGCTGGGTAGGGGTAACAACCCCGGATGACCTGCGTAAGAAGCGTCCGTATATCCTGGTGGGCGCCTTTGTGGTCGGCATGCTGCTGACACCGCCGGACGTGTTCTCGCAGACGCTGCTGGCCATACCGATGTACTGTCTGTTTGAGGTCGGCGTATTCTTCTCGCGTTTCTACGTGGGTAAAGGACGTCGAGCGGATGACGAAGACGATACGTCCGACAAGACCACTGAAGAGTAAAACCAGCCGCCCGTCAGGGCGGTTGTTATATGGGGATTTGCATGTTTGATATCGGACTCAATCTGACCAGCTCGCAGTTTGCGAAAGATCGTGATGAGGTGGTTGCGCGCGCGTTTGCTGCCGGGGTGAAAGGGCTGCTGCTGACGGGCACCAACCTGCATGAGAGCGAGCAGGCGCAGCAGCTGGCGCAACGCTACGATCGCTGTTGGTCTACTGCTGGTGTACATCCTCACGACAGTAGCCAGTGGACCCCGGAAAGTGGCGACACCCTGTACAGGCTGGCGAAGACGCCAGAAGTGGTAGCGATCGGCGAATGCGGTCTCGATTTCAACCGTAACTTTTCCACGCCTGAAGAGCAGGAAAAAGCATTCACTGCCCAGCTTGCGCTGGCGGCAGAGCTTGGAATGCCCGTATTTATGCACTGCCGCGACGCGCATGAGCGTTTCCTGGCACTTCTGGATCCGTGGCTGGAGAAACTGCCCGGCGCGGTACTCCACTGCTTTACCGGTTCACGACAGGAAACACTGGATTGCCTGAAGCGAGGGCTTTATCTGGGTGTTACTGGCTGGGTTTGCGATGAGCGTCGCGGGCTCGAACTTCGGGAGCTGTTGCCAGCGATCCCGGCTTACCGGTTGCTCCTTGAAACCGATGCGCCCTATCTGCTACCGCGCGATATGAAACCCAAACCGGCATCGCGGCGAAATGAGCCCGCGTATCTGGGGCACATTGTTGAGAGCGTTGCGAAGTGGCGCGGAGAGGATCCGCACTGGCTTTCGGCGCAGACGGATAACAACGTGCGTAATCTGTTCGGAATAAACGTTTAAAGTTTGCGGAAGTCGGTGTTTTTAACGCTCTGCAGCACCTGCTTGTTCAGCAGATTGAGCAACAGCATAGAGCGCGCTTCTCCGTCCGGCTCGGCAAAAATCGCCTGCAGACCTTCGAAAGCGCCTTCGGTAATTACGACGCTATCGCCCGTGTAAGGGGTTTCGGGGTCGGTGATCCCTTCAGGCTGTTGATAAATCGACAGCTGATGAATGACCGTCGACGGAACCGTTGCCGGGTGAGCACCAAAACGAACGAAGTGGCTGACGCCACGCGTGGCGCTGATGGTGGTGGTGTGGATGACTTCCGGGTCGAACTCCACGAACAGGTAGTTCGGGAACAACGGCTCACTGACGGTTGTGCGCTTCCCGCGCTGCATTTTTTCAAGCGTGATCACGGGTGTCAGGCAATTTACAGACTGACGTTCAAGATGTTCCTGCGCGCGCTGAAGTTGCCCGCGTTTGCAATACAGTAAATACCAGGCCTGCATAATCACTCTTTCCCTTAGTTCGGGGCGCAAGCATATCAAAACCCTGGCGGGATCGCTAAGTTGATTATAATGGGCGAAAATGGGACAGAACGCATAACTTCACGCTAATTTAACAAAATTACAGCATCAAGCAGGCTTACGCCGTATAATGAAGCGCTTACAGAGAGGCCATGATTAACTGCATGAAATACCACGATCTCCGCGACTTCCTGACGCTGCTGGAAAAGCAGGGTGAACTCAAACGTATTACACTTCCTGTTGATCCTTATCTGGAGATGACAGAAATTGCTGACCGCACCCTGCGTGCCGGTGGCCCCGCGTTACTGTTTGAAAATCCGAAAGGGTACTCCATGCCGGTGCTGTGCAACCTGTTTGGTACACCGCGTCGCGTCGCACTGGGGATGGGGCAGGAAGACGTCACGGCGCTGCGTGAAGTCGGTAAGCTGCTGGCGTTTCTGAAAGAGCCGGAGCCACCGAAAGGCTTCCGCGATCTGTTCGACAAACTGCCGCAGTTTAAGCAGGTGCTGAACATGCCCACTAAACGCCTGCGCGGCGCGCCGTGCCAGCAGAAGGTGCTGGAAGGCGATGCGGTTGATTTGACTAAAATCCCTATCATGCAGTGCTGGCCGGAAGATGCTGCGCCGCTGATCACCTGGGGGCTCACCGTTACGCGCGGCCCTCACAAAGAGCGGCAAAACCTCGGTATTTACCGCCAGCAGTTGATTGGCAAGAATAAACTCATCATGCGCTGGCTGTCGCATCGCGGCGGCGCGCTGGATTTCCAGGAGTGGTGCGCTGCGCATCCGGGGGAGCGTTTCCCGGTGTCTGTCGCTTTAGGCGCCGATCCGGCCACCATTCTGGGAGCCGTCACCCCCGTGCCGGATACCCTTTCTGAATATGCGTTTGCAGGCCTGCTGCGCGGAACGAAAACCGAAGTCGTGAAGTGTATTTCTAACGATCTCGAAGTTCCGGCCAGTGCAGAAATTGTGCTGGAGGGTTACCTTGAGCAGGGTGAAATGGCGCCAGAAGGCCCTTACGGCGACCACACCGGCTATTACAATGAAGTGGATAACTTCCCGGTGTTTACCGTGACGCACATTACGCAGCGTGAAGATGCGATTTATCACTCCACGTATACCGGACGCCCACCGGACGAACCGGCGGTGCTGGGCGTGGCGCTGAATGAAGTGTTTGTGCCGATCCTGCAAAAGCAGTTCCCGGAAATAGTTGATTTTTATCTGCCGCCTGAAGGATGCTCGTATCGCATGGCGGTGGTCACGATGAAGAAGCAGTATCCAGGTCATGCTAAACGCGTGATGATGGGCGTGTGGTCTTTCCTGCGCCAGTTTATGTATACCAAATTTGTTATTGTCTGCGATGATGACGTTAACGCCCGCGACTGGAATGACGTAATCTGGGCCATTACCACGCGAATGGACCCGGCGCGCGATACGGTGTTAGTCGAAAACACGCCGATAGATTACCTGGATTTTGCCTCGCCGGTTTCCGGTCTTGGCTCAAAGATGGGACTGGATGCCACAAATAAATGGCCTGGCGAAACCGACCGTGAATGGGGGCGCCCGATCAAAAAAGATCCTGCTGTGACCGCGCGCATTGACGCGATCTGGGACGAGCTGGCCATAATGAATAACGGTAAACCCTGAGCTGACCGTTAAGCCCTATAGACTTCCCGACAGAGAGAGCGAATGACAACCTTAAGCTGTAAAGTGACCTCGGTAGATGCCATCACCGACACCGTATATCGCGTCCGTTTAGTGCCAGAAGCGCCATTCTCTTTCCGCGCGGGTCAGTACCTGATGGTTGTGATGGATGAGCGTGATAAGCGTCCTTTCTCTATGGCCTCAACGCCGGCGGAGCAGGAATTTATTGAGCTTCATATTGGTGCGTCAGAGCTTAACCTGTATGCGATGGCGGTGATGGATCGCATCCTGAAGGAACGTGAAATCGTGGTGGATATTCCGCACGGTGATGCGTGGCTGCGCGATGACGAAGACCGTCCGCTGATCCTGATCGCTGGCGGTACAGGCTTCTCCTACGTGCGCTCCATTCTGTTGACCGCACTGGCGCGTAACCCGGACCGTGACATCACCATTTACTGGGGTGGCCGCGAAGAGAAACATCTGTACGATCTGTCTGAACTGGAAGCGCTGAGCGTCACCCATCCTAACCTGCGCATTGAGCCGGTGGTTGAGCAGCCGGAAGAGGGCTGGCGCGGGCGTAGCGGTACGGTGCTGACGGCGGTGCTGCAGGATCACGGTACGCTGGCTGGGCACGATATCTATATCGCTGGCCGTTTCGAGATGGCGAAAATCGCCCGCGATCTGTTCTGTAACGAACGTGATGCGCGTGAAGACCGCCTGTTTGGCGATGCGTTTGCCTTCATTTAAATAAAAAACCCGCCCTGACAGGCGGGAAGAACGGCAACTAAACTCTCTCTCTTCGCCAGTGACGCCACTGGCGGCGAGGTACCTCTCGTAGGCCGGGAAAGCGCAGCGCCTCCCGGCAAAAGCCCGATGGCGCGATGCTTATCGGGCCTACGTATTAGACCTACACTCTCTCAAACACCGTCGCGATACCCTGACCCAGCCCGATACACATCGTTGCCAGACCAAACTGGGCATCTTTGCGTTCCATCAGGTTGATCAGCGTCGTGCTGATGCGCGCACCGGAGCAGCCCAGCGGGTGACCGAGGGCGATCGCGCCGCCGTTGAGGTTAATCTTCTCGTCGATCTGATCCATCAGCCCCAGATCTTTAATGCATGGCAGGATCTGCGCGGCGAACGCTTCGTTCATCTCGAACAGATCGATGTCGCTGGCGGTTAAGCCCGCTTTTTTCAGCGCCAGCTTCGAGGCCGGAACCGGGCCGTAGCCCATGATTGAAGGATCGCAGCCCACAACCGCCATCGAACGTACCCGAGCGCGAGGGGTTAAGCCCAGCTCGCGGGCGCGGCTTTCGCTCATCACCAGCATCGCCGCGGCACCGTCGGACAGGGCGGACGACGTTCCCGCCGTGACCGTACCGGTGACCGGATCAAACGCCGGGCGCAGGGTAGACAGCGCTTCGACCGTGGTTTCCGGGCGGATGACTTCGTCGTAGCTGAACTGCTTCAGAACGCCGTCTGCGTCGTGACCGCCGGTCGGGATGATCTCATTCTTAAAGGCACCGGACTGTGTCGCCGCCCATGCGCGAGCGTGAGAGCGCGCGGCAAAGGCATCCTGCATTTCACGGCTGATGCCGTGCAGACGAGAAAGCATCTCGGCGGTCAGACCCATCATCCCCGCGGCTTTCGCCACGTTACGGCTCATCCCCGGGTGGAAATCGACCCCGTGGCTCATCGGCACGTGGCCCATGTGCTCAACGCCGCCCACCAGGCAGGCCTGCGCATCGCCGGTCATGATCATGCGCGCCGCGTCGTGCAGCGCCTGCATTGACGAACCGCACAGGCGGTTCACGGTGACGGCCGGAACTGAATGTGGGATCTCCGCCAGCAGCGACGCGTTGCGGGCGATGTTAAAGCCTTGCTCCAGGGTCTGCTGCACGCAGCCCCAGTAGATATCGTCCAGCGCAGCAGGATCCAGCGCCGGGTTACGCGCCAGCAGGCTACGCATCAGGTGCGCGGAGAGGTCTTCCGCACGCACGTTACGGAATGCACCGCCTTTTGAACGGCCCATCGGGGTGCGAATCGCATCAACAATGACAACCTTTTCCATTGTGACTCCTTAAGCCGTTTTCAGTTCGCCAACCGGACGGGCTGGCTCAACTGCTGGATAGTAGGGTTCGTTATGGCGCGCTTTGTTACGCAGCCCTTCCGGCACTTCATACAGCGGGCCGAGGTGCTGATACTGCTGAGCCATATCGAGATAGCGGGCGCTACCGAGCGTGTCCAGCCAGCGGAACGCGCCGCCGTGGAACGGAGGGAAGCCCAGGCCGTATACCAGCGCCATATCGGCTTCTGCAGGGCTGGCGATGATGCCTTCTTCGAGGCAACGCACCACTTCGTTGATCATCGGAATCATCATGCGGGCGATGATCTCATCGTCGGTGAAGTCGCGTTTCGGCTGACTGACATCGGCCAGCAGGCTATCCACCGCCGCGTCTTCTTCTTTCTTCGGTTTGCCCTTGCTGTCTTCTTTATAACGCCAGAAGCCCAGACCGTTTTTCTGACCGAAGCGGTTAGCGTCGAACAGCGCGTCAATCGCGTCGCGATAGTCTTTCTGCATGCGCTGCGGGAAGCCTGCCGCCATTACCGCCTGGGCGTGGTGGGCGGTATCAATGCCCACAACGTCCAGCAGATACGCCGGTCCCATCGGCCAGCCGAACTGTTTTTCCATCACTTTGTCGATTTTGCGGAAGTCCGCGCCGTCGCGCAGCAGCTGGCTAAAACCGGCGAAATAAGGGAACAGCACGCGGTTGACGAAGAAGCCCGGACAATCGTTAACGACGATCGGCGTTTTGCCCATCTTGCTTGCCCATGCCACCACTTTAGCGATGGTTTCGTCGGAGGTTTTTTCCCCACGGATCACTTCGACCAGCGGCATACGGTGTACCGGGTTGAAGAAGTGCATACCGCAGAAGTTTTCCGGACGCTTCAGCACGCTCGCCAGTTCGCTGATTGGAATGGTGGAGGTGTTAGAGGCCAGCACGGTATCCGGGCGAACCTTGTCTTCCGTTTCCGCCAGCACCGCTTTTTTAACTTTCGGGTTCTCGACGACGGCTTCGACCACCACGTCGACACGGTCGAAACCGCTGTATTCCAGCACGGGCTGAATGGTGGAGATCACGCCTGCAAGCTTCAGCCCGTCAATTTTTCCGCGTTCCAGCTGTTTATTCAGCAGCTTGGCCGCTTCGGTCATGCCCAGCGTCAGGGATTTCTCGCTGATGTCTTTCATCACTACCGGCACGCCTTTCCAGGCCGACTGGTAAGCGATGCCGCCACCCATAATGCCCGCGCCGAGTACCGCCGCATGTTTTGGCGTCTCAACGTTTTTGGTCAGCTGTTTGGCTTTGCCTTTCACGAACTGATCGTTAAGGAAGATACCGACCAGCGCGCGGGCTTCATTGGTGTGCGCCAGCGGGACAAAGCTCTGATTTTCGAGCTTCAGCGCGTCATCGCGTCCGAGACGGGCAGCCGCTTCAATGGTTTTCACCGCCGTGATTGGCGCCGGGTAGTGTTTACCCGCCGTCTGCATCACCATGCCTTTGGCGATGGTGAAGCTCATGGTGGCTTCAATCTTGCTGAGTTTTAACGGTTCCAGCTTCGGCTGGCGTTTGGCTTTCCAGTCGAGATCGCCGTTAATCGCCTGACGCAGAATGGCGACAGCACCTTCAACCAGCTTCTCAGGTTTCACAACGCCGTCGACCAGGCCGATTTTCTGCGCCTGTTCTGCGCCGACGTCTTTACCTGCGGCAATGATCTCCAGCGCGCTGTCGGCACCCAGCATGCGCGGCATACGGACGGAGCCGCCAAAGCCCGGCATGATGCCCAGCTTGGTTTCCGGCAGGCCGATGCGCAGGTCCGGTGTCGCCAGGCGATAGTCTGTCGCCAGCACGCACTCGCAGCCGCCGCCCAGTGCATAGCCGTTAACGGCGGAAATGGTCGGGACAGGCAGATCTTCCAGACGATTAAAGACGCTGTTGGCAAAGTGCAGCCACTGGCTCAGCTGTTCTTCCGGGACCAGGAACAGCGAAAGGAACTCGGTGATATCGGCACCGACGATAAAGGCCGCTTTGTTCGAACGCAGCAGCAGCCCTTTTAATTCAGGTTGTTTTTCAAGAACATCCAGCGCCTGGCCAAGACTGGCCACCGTCGCGGTATCAAGCTTGTTCACTGAGCCGGGGGCATCGAACACCAGTTCGGCAATGCCATCTTCCAGCCAGTTGAGGTACAGGGTGTCGCCTTTGTAGAGCATGTCAGTCTCCTGAATCCAGCAATTGGATCTGGTCATACCAGATGAATCGGAGTGTGGGATTTATGTTAATAAAATGCAAATTACTCATTAAGAAAATGCTGCATTGATCACGGTCGGTGGAAATCACGCAGCCGGAGTGAGGTGTGCTAAGATGCGATGACTTGAGGTCAAAAAAACGAAAGGAAGAATGATGGACTCACTGGCTTCGCTTTATAAAAATCATATCGTTACCCTACAAGAACGTACCCGCGATGTACTGGCCCGCTTTAAGCTGGATGCGCTGCTGATCCACTCCGGCGAGCTGATGAATACCTTTCTGGATGACCACGCTTATCCGTTTAAGGTGAACCCGCAGTTTAAAGCCTGGGTACCGGTGACGCAGGTTCCAAATTGCTGGCTGCTGGTGGATGGCGTGAACAAACCGAAACTGTGGTTCTACCTGCCGGTCGATTACTGGCACAACGTAGAACCGCTGCCGGCCTCTTTCTGGACGGAAGAGATAGAGGTCATTGCGCTGCCGAAAGCGGACGGTATTGGCAGCCAACTGCCTGCCGCGCGCGGCAACATCGGCTACATTGGCCCTGTTCCGGAGCGTGCGCTGAGTCTGGATATTCCGGCAGACAAACTCAATCCGAAAGGGGTGCTGGATTATCTGCACTATTACCGCGCATATAAAACCGACTATGAACTTTACTGCATGCGTGAAGCGCAAAAAACGGCGGTGAATGGTCACCGTGCGGCGCATGAAGCGTTCCAGTCGGGGATGAGCGAGTTCGACATCAATCAGGCCTATCTGACCGCGACAGGCCACCGTGATACCGACGTGCCGTACAGCAATATCGTCGCGCTGAACGAGCACGCGTCTGTGCTTCACTACACCAAACTGGATCACCAGGTTCCGTCGGAAATGCGCAGCTTCCTGCTGGACGCAGGGGCAGAGTACAACGGCTACGCGGCCGACCTGACCCGCACCTGGGCGGCGAATGCGGACACCGAGTTCGCGCAGCTGATCAAAGACGTGAACGATGAACAGCTGGCGCTGATTGCCACCATGAAGGCGGGCACCAGCTATGTGGATTACCACATCCAGTTCCATCAGCGCATCGCCAAACTGCTGCGTAAGCACCAGATTGTGAAAGACATGAGCGAAGAGGCGATGGTCGAGAACGATCTGACCGGGCCATTCATGCCGCACGGTATCGGCCATCCGCTGGGCCTGCAGGTTCACGACGTTGCGGGCTTTATGCAGGATGATACCGGTACGCACCTGGCGGCACCGTCTAAATATCCTTACCTGCGCTGCACCCGCATTCTGGAACCGCGCATGGTGCTGACGATTGAACCGGGGATCTACTTTATCGAATCCCTGTTGGCGCCGTGGCGTGAAGGCCAGTTCAGCAAGCACTTCAACTGGGAAAAAATTGACGCGCTGAAGCCGTTTGGCGGTATTCGTATCGAAGATAACGTGGTGATTCACGAAAACGGTATCGAGAATATGACGCGAGACCTGAAGCTGGCCTGATGGAAAGCTGGCTAATACCGGCTGAACCGGTCACCTTTGTTGAGGAAATCAAGAAAAGCCGCTTTATTACGCTGCTGGCGCATACCGACGGCGTAGAGGCGGCAAAAGCGTTTGTCGAGTCCGTCCGGGCTGAGCATCCTGACGCCCGTCACCACTGCGTGGCGTGGGTAGCAGGGCCGCCGGACGATTCACAGCAGCTGGGGTTTTCCGATGACGGTGAACCGGCGGGCACGGCCGGTAAACCCATGCTCTCCCAGCTTATGGGCAGCGGCGTGGGCGAAATAACCGCCGTGGTGGTGCGCTACTACGGCGGCATTTTGTTAGGCACCGGTGGGCTGGTTAAAGCCTATGGCGGGGGCGTGCAGCAGGCGCTTAATATGCTGGTCACTACCCGCAAAACGCCGCTTACCGAATATACTTTATTATGCGATTACGCCCAGCTATCGGGTATTGAAGCGCTGCTGCGGCAGTTTAACGGTGTCATCGCACACAGTGAATATCAGGCAATGGTGCAATTACGCGTGGCGCTTCCTCAGGCGGAACTGGCTGCTTTTTCAGCAAAACTCGCTGATTTTAGTCGTGGTTCGTTGCAATTGCTGCCGATTGAAGAATAATCCCCACCTCACTTTTGAATACCAAAGGAAGCGGCAGAGATGCATTTTCGTGCCATAACCCGAATCGTTGGACTGCTGGTCATACTCTTTTCCGGGACGATGATTCTCCCTGGACTGGTGGCGCTTATCTACCGGGACGGCGCGGGGCGGGCATTTACCCAGACCTTCTTTGTCGCGCTGGCGATCGGCTCCCTGCTGTGGTGGCCGAACCGTCGTCAGAAAGGTGAACTGAAATCTCGCGAAGGGTTTCTGATCGTCGTGCTGTTCTGGACGGTGCTGGGGAGCGTCGGTTCGCTGCCCTTTATCTTCTCTGAACAGCCTAACCTGAGCATCACGGATGCCTTCTTTGAATCCTTCTCCGGCTTAACGACGACCGGGGCGACGACGCTGGTAGGACTGGATTCGCTGCCGCACGCGATTCTCTTTTATCGTCAGATGCTGCAGTGGTTCGGCGGTATGGGGATCATCGTCCTGGCGGTGGCCATCCTGCCTATACTGGGCGTCGGGGGGATGCAGCTTTATCGCGCCGAAATGCCCGGGCCGCTGAAAGACAATAAGATGCGGCCGCGTATTGCCGAGACGGCAAAAACTCTCTGGCTTATCTATGTATTACTGACGGTGGCCTGTGCGCTGGCGCTATGGTTTGCCGGGATGCCCGCTTTCGACGCCATCGGACACAGCTTCGCGACGATTGCTATCGGCGGGTTCTCCACCCACGATGCCAGCGTCGGCTACTTCGACAGCCCAACGATTAACACGATTATTGCCATTTTCCTGCTGATCTCTGGCTGTAACTACGGCCTGCACTTCTCTTTACTGAGCGGGCGCAGCCTGAAGGTGTACTGGCGTGACCCAGAGTTCCGCATGTTCATTGGCGTCCAGCTGACGCTGGTGATCATCTGTACACTGGTATTGTGGTTCCATGATGTCTACAACTCCGCGTTGACCACGCTAAACCAGGCCTTCTTCCAGGTAGTATCGATGGCGACGACCGCCGGGTTTACCACGGACAGCATCGCGCGCTGGCCGCTGTTCCTGCCGGTGCTTCTGCTCTGTTCCGCGTTTATCGGCGGCTGTGCGGGGTCGACGGGCGGTGGCCTGAAGGTGATCCGTATTCTGCTGCTGTTCAAGCAGGGCAACCGTGAGCTGAAACGCCTGGTCCACCCGAACGCGGTCTACAGCATCAAGCTGGGTAACCGCGCGCTGCCGGAACGTATCCTCGAAGCGGTGTGGGGGTTCTTCTCGGCGTATGCGCTGGTCTTTATCGTCAGCATGCTGGCGATTATCGCGACGGGAGTGGATGATTTCTCCGCCTTTGCTTCCGTTGTCGCAACATTGAACAACCTTGGGCCTGGCCTGGGGGTTGTGGCGGATAACTTTGCCAGTATGAACCCGGTCGCGAAATGGATCCTCATCGCCAATATGCTGTTTGGTCGTCTTGAGGTCTTTACGCTGCTGGTGCTGTTCACCCCTACATTCTGGCGCGAGTAAGGAGCCGTTGATGAAAACACTGATTCTTTTCTCTACGCGAGACGGGCAAACGCGTGAGATTGCCGCGTATCTGGCATCTGAATTAAAAGAGCTGGGGATTTACTCGGATGTGGTGAACCTAAACCGTGCTGAGCAGATAAGCTGGCAGGATTACGACCGCGTGGTAATTGGTGCATCTATTCGTTACGGGCATTTCCATCCGGCGCTGGATCGTTTTGTGAAAAAGCACACGGCGGTGCTCAATAAACTGCCCGGTGCATTTTACTCGGTCAATCTGGTCGCGCGTAAACCCGAGAAGCGCACGCCGCAGACCAACAGCTACACGCGCAAGTTTTTACTCAGCTCGCCGTGGCAGCCTGAACTGTGCGCTGTCTTTGCCGGCGCGCTGCGCTACCCTCGCTACCGCTGGTATGACCGCTTTATGATCCGTCTTATTATGAAGATGACGGGGGGCGAAACCGACACGCGTAAAGAAGTGGTTTATACCGACTGGTCGCAGGTAGCCAGTTTTGCGCGAGAAATCGCACATTTAACGGGCGATTCGCGACATAAATAAGCGTTAAGTTTGAAAAGTGAGCGAACGAAAAGTTTTTTGTATTTTGTGCTTGTCACTTCAGAATAACTCCCTATAATGCGCCTCCACTGACACGGAACAACGGCACACACGCCGCCGGGTCAGCAGAGAATAGCGAAAATAAATGCTTGACTCTGAAGCGGGAAAGCGTAATATGCACACCCCGCGCCGCAGCGAAAACGAAGCGGCACTGCTCTTTAACAATTTATCAGACAATCTGTGTGGGCACTCAAAGTGACATGGATTCTTAATGTCTT
>NZ_CP050320.1:4353987-4532552 GCF_011765665.1 Enterobacter sp. SES19 | reverse complement strand
TCAGAAGTGAAACGCCGTAGCGCCGATGGTAGTGTGGGGTCTCCCCATGTGAGAGTAGGGAACTGCCAGGCATCAAACAAGTGAAGAGGCCATCCGAAAGGATGGCCTTTTTGCGTTTATGCGCTGCACAAACTGATCCCCCATCACCCTGCTTATACGGTAAACTACCTGCGTTTTTGCATCAGGATAGCGTCTATGAACCACTCCCTTAAGCCCTGGAATACCTTTGGCATTCAACGCAATGCTAATCAAATTGTACGTGCCGATACTGCACAGCAACTGCTGGATGCATGGCAAAACGCGACAGAAAATAACGAACCCGTACTGATTCTGGGCGAAGGAAGTAATGTCCTGTTTCTCGATGATTTTGTGGGAACGGTGATCGTTAACCGCATCATGGGAATTGATGTGGTAGAGCGTGCCGATAGCTGGCACGTGCACGTGGGTGCCGGAGAAAACTGGCATCATCTGGTGCAATTTACCCTCGAAAAAGGGATGCCGGGCCTGGAAAACCTTGCGCTTATTCCAGGCTGCGCCGGATCGTCTCCTATTCAAAACATCGGCGCCTACGGCATCGAACTGAAACATGTTTGTGAATATGTCGACTGCATCGAACTGGCGACCGGAACGGCTAAGCGTTTAACGGCAGAACAGTGCCGTTTCGGCTATCGTGACAGTATCTTCAAACATGAATATCAGGATCGCTACGTGATTGTCGCCGTGGGCCTGCGCCTGTCGAAGAACTGGCAGCCGGTGTTGACCTACGGGGATTTAACGCGTCTCGATCCGGCGACCGTTACCGCCCGCGACGTTTTTGACTCGGTTTGCCATATGCGGATGACCAAGCTTCCCGATCCAAAAGTAAACGGAAATGCAGGAAGCTTCTTCAAAAACCCGGTTATCAGCAGCGAAAATGCAAAAGTCTTTCTTGAAGGATGGCCAGCAGCGCCACATTACCCTCAGGCGGACGGCAGCGTGAAGCTGGCCGCGGGGTGGCTCATCGATCAATGCCAGCTAAAAGGCACTTCAGTTGGCGGGGCAGCCGTTCACCAACAGCAGGCCCTGGTGCTGATTAACCAGCGCGATGCGACCAGCGACGATGTGGTACAGTTGGCTCACTACGTTCGCCAGCGTGTCGGCGAAAAATTTAACGTCTGGCTGGAGCCAGAAGTCCGCTTCATTGGTCGCACAGGTGAAGTCAACGCTGTGGAGACTATCGCATGAAGGACAATACGGTCCCGTTAACCCTGATTGGTATCCTGGCGGATGGTGAATTTCATTCCGGCGAGCAGCTGGGTGAACAGCTGGGCATGAGCCGCGCCGCCATTAACAAGCATATCCAGACGCTTCGCGACTGGGGTGTGGATGTGTTTACGGTTCCCGGAAAAGGCTACAGCCTGCCGGAGCCGATTCAGTTGCTGAATGAAGACGCGATCCGCAGCCAGATTGGACACGGCAATGTGGCGGTGCTGCCGGTGATTGACTCGACGAACCAGTATCTGCTGGATCGTCTGCCTGAGCTGAAATCCGGCGATGCCTGCGTTGCTGAATATCAGCAGGCCGGTCGTGGCCGTCGCGGCCGCAAGTGGTTTTCACCCTTTGGCGCTAACCTCTATCTGTCCATGTACTGGCGACTCGATCAGGGCCCGGCCGCTGCCATTGGCCTGAGTCTGGTCATCGGCATCGTCATGGCGGAAGTGCTGCACGATCTGGGGGCGGATAAAGTGCGTGTTAAATGGCCTAATGACCTCTACCTCAACGATCGTAAACTTGCCGGGATTCTGGTCGAACTGACGGGAAAAACGGGCGATGCGGCGCAAATCGTCATTGGCGCAGGCCTCAATATGGTGATGCGCAATGTCCAAAATGATGTGGTGAACCAGGCCTGGACTAACCTCCAGGAGGCGGGGATCGTCATCGATCGTAACACCCTTGCCGTACGTATGATTAAAGAGCTGCGCAGCTCGCTCACGCTTTTTGAGCAGGAAGGGCTGGCACCGTTCCTGTCTCGTTGGGAAAAGTTGGATAACTTCATCAACCGCCCGGTGAAATTGCTGATCGGTGATAAAGAGATCTACGGGACTTCCCGCGGTATTGACGCTCAGGGTGCGCTGCTTCTGGAGCAGGATGGCGTGATCAAACCCTGGATGGGCGGTGAGATTTCCCTGCGAAGTGCCGAATAACCGGATGGAGTGAATGATGCGAAAACCCGTCTGCGCGACGCTGGCCGTCATGATGAGTCTGCTGTTCTCACCCCTCTCTCAGGCAGGTCAGGCCTGGGAGAGTTACAAGGCGCGCTTTTTCAAACCGGAAGGCCGCATTGTCGATACCGGCAATGGCGGCGTGTCGCATACGGAAGGTCAGGGCTTTGCCATGCTGATGGCAGTGGCCAACGACGATAAAGCCACGTTCGATAAGCTCTGGCAATGGACAAACCGTGAGCTGAAGAACAAAGAGAACGGTCTGTTTTACTGGCGCTTTAACCCCGCAGAGTCCAACCCGATCGCCGACAAAAACAACGCTGCCGATGGCGATGTGCTGATTGCCTGGGCGCTGCTTAAAGCCGATGCCCGCTGGCATGACAAACGCTACAGCGCCGCATCGGATGCTATTACAAAAGCGCTGGTCGCCCATAGCGTCATCCGCTATGCGGGTTACCGCGTGATGCTGCCCGGCGTCCAGGGATTTAAGCTTGACGGTGAAGTGGTTCTTAATCCTTCCTATTTTGTGTTTCCGGCCTGGCAGGCCTTCGCCGGACGCAGTCATTTGCCGGTCTGGCGCGATTTGATTAAGGACGGGGAACGCCTGCTGGGGAAAATGGGCTCGGGTAAAGCGAACTTGCCCACTGACTGGGTTTCACTGACATCAGGTGGCAAGCTGGCTCCCGCTAAAGGCTGGCCACCGCGAATGAGCTATGACGCGATTCGTATTCCGCTGTACGTTGCCTGGTCTGAGAAACAAAGCCCGCTCCTGGCGCCGTGGAAGGCCTGGTTCGGTCAGTTCCCCCGGGAACAAACGCCCGCCTGGGTTAACGTCACGACTAACGAATATGCGCCCTACATGATGGAAGGTGGTCTGCTGGCGGTTAGGGATTTAACGATGGGACAGTCTTCCGGAGAACCCGAAATCACGTCTAAGGACGACTACTATTCGGCAAGTCTGAAAATGCTGGTGTGGATTTCAGCGCAATAATAACGCACTGGCTATCCCCTCTCCCCGATGAGGAGAGGGGTAAATCAGTTACTGTGGATACGGTACCCAATCCCCGCCGTTCAGGCGAACGTACGGTTTGTTCTGATACTGAATCACTACCGCGTTGGCGTTCTCCGAGACTTCTGCCGTTTGCGGCAGTTTGCTGGTGAGCTGGTCCCAGTTCACGCTATCTTCCACAAAGAGTTTCCCGTCAACGGCGCGGGCAACCAGTTCTGAGATCGCCAGATAGCTGGTTGGCTGCGTAATCTCTATTGGTGCGCCCTGATGCGGTGCCTTCATACCAAAGAATTTAATGCCTGCAGGTACGTTGGTGATGGACGGGCTTGGGATATCACGCAGACCTGACACCTGCATTCTGTCACCTTTCAGCGCACCACCGTGCTCAGGCACCACAACCACCATCACTTTACGGCCTGATTTTTCCAGCTCCGTGAAGAACGCGTCCAGCTCGTCGAAGAATTTCTGCGCACGCACTTTATAATCTGCCGTTTTGCTCACGCCCGGGAAATGGTTACCGTCGTGGAGCGGCAGGGTATTAAAGAACGTCGCGCTGCGTGGATTACTGTCTTTTTCGATGGTCTGCAGCCAGCGTTGCAGGACGGCGGTATCGTCATAGACGGGCGAGCCGTCGAAGCCCAACAGAGAGACAGGAAGACCGGTTTGGTCCATCAGCGGTGACTGCATACCACCCTGTTCGCGCACCTCTTTCAGGAAGTTACCGAACTGGCCGTTATGTCCCAGCATCAGATGCTGCGTAAAGCCCAGCTTGGCGAGGTTATCGAACAGATAACACTGGTTGCCGGCGGGTTGATACAGATTCTTATGCGATGCCTGACCGCAGCTTGCACGCAGCAGGCGGATCGCCGCCGGGCCGCTGTAGGAGGTGGCAGAGTTGAAATCTTTAAACTGAATGTCGAAATGTGACCACAGCGGATGAGACATCAAACCAGCTGCATCCACATCGGCCCAGGAGAGAGAGCAGATGTTGATCACCAGCAGTTCAAACGGCTGAGCATCCGCAGGCAGCGCATCCGGGAATTTCGTCTGTCGCTTGTCTTCCGCGGTATAGAAACTGGAGAGCCAGGCGTTCAGGTTGGTTGAGGTCGGCGGTGCGGTCTGGGTTGGGATATCACCCACCACTGGCGTATCGCCTGCCGTGGTGACGGTGGCCGCTGCGCTTCCCCCGGTGGTGGTCACCGTGGTGGTCGGTTGACCGGCAGGCCACAGCGAAAAGTTTGGCCCAGCCAGGGTCAGCACGTTAAGCCAGATCATAATCGCGACGACAAACACCGTGACGCGGATCCACTGTGACAGGAACAGCCAGGCAACCAGCAGCACAAATACCGCGCCTATCATCTGCCAGTTAATAAACCGCTCGGTCAGATCGAGGACATAGCTGGCGCTAAAGCCTGCCACCTGGGACCCCTGGCTCATAATGCTGTCCGGCCCCGGTAGCCAGGTATCATGCCAGAACAGCGCAAAGCCGACGGGGATGGCAACCCAGTGACGTAAGCGATGCAGCCTGATATTTGGCAGCGGCATCAGCAGGAAGGCCATAAACACGAGGTTGAGTAGAGGATGGAAATTCAGATAGCCTGCCCAAAGCAGACCAAACTTCACCAGAAAGTAGAAGTTCCAGCCGGAAAGGCCGCGCCAGTATTGCCAGAGCGGCGAGGGTGACGAAGCGGTATAGGTAGAATTAGTCATGTTTTCGGTCTGCCTTGACGTGTGATGCCCGTGTCAGTGTTCCGGCTGGTTTTACATAGCGAGGTTTTATAAACAGCACTCTGGCCGTATCACGGATACGGCGTATGGAATGACGCGCATAGTAGCCAAGCGGGAAAAAGATCAGCGCACAGAATATAACCAGTTGAATAATATCGCTGATATTCATGATGATGCGTTCTCCGCGTTGTCTGTTAATAAGCGAAGGGGTTCCGGAACCCGACGCCAGACGTGTCCATCATGTCTGGCATTGAGGATCGGTTTAGCATCGCTCTTGATAGCGAGCGGTTTAACCCATTGTTCAGGCTGGAGCGCACGCATCTGCACCAGCTCCGCGCTGATCGTATTATCTTCGAACCAAATCATACGGTTCGAGAAAATATCCCCGGTAGGCAGGGGGAAGATGTGGTTAAGCGCCGTATCGAGATCGTTTACCCGGCAGAAGGACAAAAACAGCACCAGGCGATTGTCGCCAATGGTCATGATGTCCCCTGTACGGTTCGGGCGGCATAAGGTAAGCGCCTGTTCAACGCGGATACCCGGAACAGGGCGCAGGGCAACCATAACCCCTTTTCCGTCTGCAGGAAGAAGCGTATTGCTCATCATGTTGCCGACGGCGTCGCAGAAGGTATCCCATTTTTGGTAACCGCGCAGCTTCATCGGCTGCGTCATGGAGAGCAGCGTAGAAATGTCTTCCGGTACATGGCGGCTAAACTGCTGACCCTGAACGCTTTCGATAAGCGTCAGGCAGCGTGACAGCGGCGCGTTCCAGGGGATAACCATATTGGCGCCGCAACCCAGAAGCAGACGCTCATCGGTGGCGCGCAGGCTGGTATTGTTTTCGCGTACGATGATTTTTAACGCACTGCCGCGCTGGCGGCGTAAGGTGTGGATTTGCCTTGCCAGCGTCTCAATCTGATTATTCTGCATCAGCGAGAAAATAATCGTTGCCGCCTGGGTTGTGCGCGCTTCATGGAAAAGGGCTTCGTTAGATTCAAACAGTGACCAGTTTTCCGACAGGGCGGGCGCCCCCTCTAAAACCGCGATATGGCTCAGAATGCGTTTTTCATCACTGCGCGGCTGCACCACGGTTTCTTCCTGCTGCGCCAGGTGCCACTTACCCTCGATATGTTTCAGCGTAAGTTGTTGCCTGGCGCTCACACCTTTTTCATTACACCAGAATGCAATATCGTAGAGATAGCTTCCCGCCTGGTCACGAACGCTTGCCAGACCGAACAGGGAGCGATATTCACCCATTAAAAGTGAGAATAGCTTGTCATTATTACTGCCGGGATTGACTATCAATAGCGTGCAATTTTGAAATTTTGCCCATTTATTGATTTTTTCCAGCCACGGCAGCAGTTTTTCAGAAGGGATATTTTGCAGGACGTTATTTGCGCATTTAAGGATCACTAAATAGTGATCCGGATCAATAGTGCACTGAACGTCGCGGGACAAAAAGTATAGACTATCGGCATCCGATGTCATGGAAAATAATCGCACCGTCTGAGGCCCGCAATCGTTTTCCAGCGTGATAATTTTCTTCGGATCTTCGCCCATGCTAATGACGGCCACGCGGGAATCCTTATCCTGGGCAGCAATTGTCTGGTTTACTAGACTGATAGCATCTTCATTTCGGTCCGTATTAATCCACCAGACTCCTCCGACTGGCATGTGGCTCAATTCGTCCCATAATGACTGGATGCCAATAGAAAATATGGAGTCCACGGTGTCCCTCTTTTCGTCTAATTTATCTGTATCTCAGTTTACTAGCGAAAGCGTAGAAATAAACCTAACATTGAAATTAAAGAACATCAGATTTAGCATGTAAATGAAATTTGTCAGGGCAGGAAGCCCCGCAACTTCTTTAGCGTGCGATTTTCCTCAAAGGGATGGAAAAAGAATGGATAATAACGAACCCGGAACCCCAGTCGATTCGACCCTGGGTTACACATTCCAAAACGATTTTCTGGCGCTGACGCAGGCCTTTTCTTTACCTGAAATAGATTACACCGATATTTCCCAGCGGGAACAGTTGGCCGCGGCTATTAAACGCTGGCCGTTATTAGCTGAATTCGCCCATCAACATTAAGGGAGCCATTGATGGCCATACTCGGATTACAGGGTGTCCGTGGCGGTGTGGGTACCACATCTGTTACCGCGGCGCTGGCGTGGTCATTACAGCTTTTAGGTGAATCGGTGCTGGTTATTGACGCCTGCGCCGATAATTTGCTGCGTATGTCGTTTAACGTCGACTTTACTCGCGAAGAGGGCTGGGCCCGGGCGCTGCTCGACGATAAAGACTGGCAGGATGCAGGGATGCGCTATACCTCCCAGCTCGATCTGCTGCCGTTTGGTCAACTGACCACCACGGAGCGCGAGAATGAAGCCGCGTATCAGCGTCTGTTTTCGCAGTTCACGCTGGCGCTGCAGACCCTGAAAGAAAAGGGGCACTACAAGTGGATCCTGCTGGATCTGCCGCACGGCGCCGGCACGCTGACCAGACAGCTTATTGCCCAGTGCGATCATGTGCTCTCGATCGTCAACGTCGATGCGAACTGCCATATCCGCCTGCATCAGCAGGGGCTACCTCAAAATGGCCATATCCTGATTAACGATTTGCGCATTGGCAGCCAGATCCAGGACGATCTGTATCAGGTCTGGCTGCAGAGCCAGCGCCGCCTGCTTCCCATTGTCATCCATCGTGATGAGGGCATGGCGGAATGCCTTGCGTCGAAGCAACCGCTCGGCGAATACCGTAGCGATTCACTGGCGGCAGAAGAGATCCTGACGCTGGCTAACTGGTGTCTGCTGAACTTCGCCAACAGGGCGGAGCATGCAGGGAGTGATGTATGAGTCGTCTCGCCAGCTGGTTACTCATCCCACCGGTCAGTTCGCGTTTGAGCGAACATTACCGGCATTTTCGCCGTCACGGCGCGTCGGCATTCAGCGCCGCGCTCGGCTGTTTCTGGATGATTCTGGCCTGGATATTTATTCCACTCGAACACCCGCGCTGGCAGCGCATACGTGCCCGGCACAGTGAGCTTTATCCGCACATTAATCCCGACCGACCACGTCCTTTGGATCCGGCGCGTTATCTCATTCAGGCCATCTGGCTGGTGGCGACCTCATCCCGCGCGGAGACAAAAACGCCGCACTGGCGCAGTTTCTCCCGCGTGCAGCAGCTACGTGAACGCTACCACCAGTGGCTGGATAAACTGCCCAACAGCGTCAGCGATAAGACCAGCCATCTGGATAACCATAAAGAGCTCGGGCATCTCCACCCGGGCTTGCGGCGTTTTATCCTCGGCGTGATCGTCGTGTTCTCGCTCATTCTGGCGCTGGTCTGTATTACGCAGCCTTTCAACCCTCTGGCGCAGTTCACCTTCCTGATCCTGCTGTGGGGCGTGGCGCTGTTGGTCCGCCGTATTCCGGGCCGTTTCTCGGCGCTGATGCTGATTGTGTTGTCGTTGACCGTCTCCTGTCGCTACATCTGGTGGCGTTATACCTCGACGCTGAACTGGGACGACCCGGTGAGTCTGGTGTGCGGCCTGGTGCTGCTGTTTGCTGAAACCTACGCCTGGATTGTGCTGGTGCTGGGCTATTTCCAGGTGATTTGGCCGCTCAACCGCCAGCCGGTTCCGCTGCCAAAGGACACCACCCAGTGGCCAACCGTCGATCTCTTCGTGCCGACCTACAACGAAGACCTGAGCGTGGTGAAGAACACCATCTATGCCGCGCTGGGCATCGACTGGCCGAAAGATAAGCTCAAGGTCTGGATCCTGGATGACGGCAACCGTCCGGCGTTCCGCCAGTTCGCAGAGGAGGTCGGCGTCGAGTACATCGCCCGTCCGACGCACGAACATGCTAAAGCCGGGAACATCAACAACGCGTTGAAGTATGCCACCGGGGAGTTTGTCTCGATCTTTGACTGCGACCACGTGCCGACGCGCTCGTTCCTGCAGATGACCATGGGCTGGTTCCTGAAGGAGAAAGAGCTGGCGATGATGCAGACGCCGCACCACTTCTTCTCGCCGGACCCGTTTGAACGTAACCTTGGCCGTTTCCGTAAAACCCCGAACGAAGGCACGCTGTTCTATGGCCTGGTGCAGGACGGAAACGACATGTGGGATGCCACCTTCTTCTGCGGCTCCTGTGCGGTTATCCGCCGTAAACCGCTGGATGAAATTGGTGGTATCGCCGTCGAAACGGTCACCGAAGATGCGCATACCTCGCTGCGCCTGCACCGTCGTGGCTATACCTCAGCCTATATGCGCATTCCGCAGGCTGCCGGTCTGGCAACGGAGTCACTGTCGGCGCACATTGGTCAGCGTATTCGCTGGGCGCGCGGGATGGTGCAGATTTTCCGTCTCGATAACCCCCTGATCGGGAAAGGGCTCAAGCTGGCGCAGCGTCTCTGCTACGTCAACGCCATGTTCCACTTCTTATCGGGTATCCCGCGGCTGATCTTCCTGACCGCGCCGCTGGCGTTCCTGCTCCTTCACGCTTATATCATCTACGCCCCGGCGCTGATGATTGCGCTGTTTGTTCTGCCGCACATGATCCACGCGAGCCTGACGAACTCGAAGATACAGGGTAAATACCGCCACTCCTTCTGGAGTGAAATCTACGAAACGGTGCTGGCCTGGTACATCGCACCGCCGACGATGGTGGCGCTGATTAACCCGCATAAAGGGAAATTCAACGTCACCGCGAAGGGCGGCCTGGTGGAAGAAGAGTACGTCGACTGGGTGATCTCCCGTCCGTATATCTTCCTGGTACTGCTGAATATCGTTGGCGTCATCGCCGGTATCTGGCGTTATTTCTACGGCCCGGAAAACGAAATCCTGACCGTCTTCGTGAGTATGGCCTGGGTCTTCTACAACCTGATTATCCTCGGCGGCGCGGTGGCGGTGTCGGTGGAAAGCAAACAGGTTCGTCGTGCGCATCGCGTTGAAATCTGCATGCCTGCGGCGATCGCCCGTGAAGATGGCCATCTCTTCTCCTGTACCGTGCACGACTTCTCTGACGGCGGTCTGGGGATCAAAATCAACGGCCAGGCGAAGGTGCTGGAAGGGCAGAAAGTTAACCTGCTGCTTAAGCGCGGTCAGCAGGAGTATGTCTTCCCGACGCAGGTTGTTCGCGTGGCGGGCAATGAAGTCGGTCTGCAGCTGATGCCGTTGACCAAAAAGCAGCATATCGATTTTGTGCAGTGTACGTTTGCCCGCGCGGATACGTGGGCTCTCTGGCAGGACAGCTTCCCGGAAGATAAACCTCTGGAAAGCCTGCTGGATATTCTGAAGCTGGGGTTCCGTGGCTATCGTCACCTTGCAGAATTTGCCCCGTCGTCGGTGAAATTAATTTTCCGGTCACTTACTTCGCTGGTTTCCTGGGTCGTGTCGTTCATTCCTCGTCGTCCTGAGCGGGATGAGGCGAAGCAGGCGGACCCGGTTATGGCTCAACAATGATGATAACGCGATGAAAACAAAACTTTCCTGGTTATGTGCAGTGGCAATGGGGATGAATGTCCTCCCCGCAACAATGGCTAACGCCGCTCCTGGTAATGCAGCGGCAACGCCTGCGCCAACGGTACCTGTCGTCGCGCAAGCAACCGATCCGGTTGTCACCGCGGCACCCGGTCAAACGGAAAACATCATGCCGAACCAGCCAACGGAGGGGAACACCCTGCCGGCAGACGGTCAGGTCATCGGACAGGTGATGCCGGGCGTCCGGGGGGCGAATGCGCCCGTCGTCGCGGACAATGCGCCGTCACGGGACGTGAAGCTGACCTTCGCGCAAATTGCGCCGCCTCCGGGCAGCATGGTGCTGCGCGGTATCAACCCTAACGGCGGCATTGAATTTGGCATGCGCAGCGATGAGGTCGTCTCTAATGCGGTGCTGAACCTTGAGTACACCCCGTCACCGTCGCTGCTGCCGACCCAGTCTCAGCTGAAGGTCTATCTGAATGATGAGCTGATGGACGTCCTGCCGGTCACGAAAGAGCAGCTGGGCAAGAAAACCCAGGCTCAGGTGCCGATCAACCCGCTGTTCATCACCGACTTTAACCGTATCCGCCTGGAATTTGTCGGTCACTACCGCGATGTCTGCGAAAACCCGGCCAGCAACACGCTGTGGATGGACGTCGGGCGTAACTCCTCGCTGCAGCTGACCTACCAGTCGCTGGCGTTGAAAAACGATCTCTCAGCCTTCCCGGTTCCGTTCTTCGATCCGCGTGATAACCGTCCGCTCACGTTGCCGATGGTGTTTGCCTCTTCCCCGGACGTGACCGAGCAGCTGGCGGCCACCATCGTGGCGTCCTGGTTTGGTTCACGCGCGGGCTGGCGCGGCCAGAGCTTCCCGGCGATGTATGACAAGCTGCCGGACAGAAATGCCATTGTGTTTGCGACCAACGCTAAACGCCCGGCCTTCCTGCGCGATCATCCGGACGTCAAAGCGCCGACCGTTGAGATGATAAGCCATCCGGAAAACCCGTACGTGAAGCTGCTGGTGGTCTTTGGTCGTGATGATAAAGATCTGGTGCAGGCAGCAAAAGCCATTGCCCAGGGCAACGTCCTGTTCCGCGGCAACAGCGTGGTGATAGATGAGGTCAAGCCGCTGCTGGCGCGTAAACCGTATGATGCGCCAAACTGGGTGCGTACCGACCGTGCGGTAACCTTTGGCGAGCTGAAAACCTATGAAGAACAGCTGCAGGCGACGGGGCTTGAGCCAGCGCCGATTAGCCTGTCGCTGAATCTGCCGCCGGATCTGTACCTGCTGCGCACCAACGGCATTGATATCAATCTGAACTACCGGTATACCGCGCCAGCCACCAAAGACAGCTCGCGCATGGATATCAGCCTGAACAACCAGTTCCTGCAATCCTTCAGCCTGCAAAGCACGCAGGATACGAACCGCCTGATGCTTCGCCTGCCGGTGCTGCAGGGGCTGCTGGACGGTAAAACGGATGTTTCCATTCCGGCACTGAAGCTGGGTGCGATAAACCAGCTGCGCTTTGACTTCCAGTACATGAACCCGATGCCTGGCGGCTCGGCGGAAAACTGCATCACCTTCCAGCCGGTTCAGAACCACGTGGTGATTGGCGATGAGTCGACCATCGACTTCTCGAAGTACTATCACTTCCTGGCGATGCCGGACCTGCGCGCGTTTGCTAACGCGGGCTTCCCGTTCAGCCGCATGGCCGATCTCTCTGAGTCCATTGTGGTGATGCCAAAAGCGCCAAACGAAGGGCAGGTCACGACCCTGCTGGACACCATGGCGACCGTTGGGGGACAAACAGGATTACCGGCGATTAACGTCACGTTGACGGACGATGGCAGCCAGATTCAGAACAAAGACGCTGACATCATGGTGATCGGTACCATTCCGGATAAGCTAAAGGATGACAAACGTATCGATCTGCTGGTGAAAGCGGCCCAGTCCTGGGTTAACACGCCGCTGCGCCAGACCGAGTTCCCGAGCATTATGCCGGATGTGAACGACCGTCAGGCCAGCGCGCAGACGACGGTAACGTCTCAGGGGGCGATGGCCGCAGTGGTGGGCTTCCAGTCCCCATACAACGAACAGCGCAGTGTGGTGGCTCTCCTTGCGGACAGCCCGCGCGGGTATGAGCTCCTCAATACGGCCATGAACGACAGCGGTAAACGTGCCGCGATGTTTGGTTCCGTGTCGGTGATCCGTGAGTCCGGCGTCAATAGCCTGCGCGTGGGCGATGTGTACTACGTGGGCCATCTGCCGTGGTTTGAACGCCTGTGGTATGCGCTGGCCAACCATCCGGTGCTGCTCGCCATCCTGGCTGCGGTCAGCGTGGTCTTGCTGGCATGGGTGCTGTGGCGTCTGCTGCGTATCATCAGCCGTCGCCGTCTGAACCCGGATGAGTAAGATGTAATGAAAGCCTTTCGCTGGTGTGCATTAGCAGCGGTGATGCTGGCGGCGCTTCCTCTTCGCGCCGCCTGTACCTGGCCTGCCTGGGAGCAGTTTAAAAAGGACTACATCAGTGAGGGCGGGCGTGTCATTGATCCCAGTGACACGCGCAAAATTACGACCTCGGAAGGGCAAAGCTACGCCCTGTTCTTTGCCCTGGCGGCGAACGATCGCAACGCGTTTGACCAGCTGCTGACGTGGACGCGCGATAATCTTGCCAGCGGCGATCTCAACGACCATCTGCCTGCCTGGCTATGGGGTCAGAAGGATAAAGAAACGTGGGCGGTGATTGATACCAACTCCGCCTCAGACGCCGATGTCTGGATCGCCTGGGCACTGCTCGAAGCGGGTCGGCTGTGGAAACATCCGGACTATACCCGCACGGGTAAAGCGTTGCTGAAACGCATTGTCAGCGAGGAAGTGGTGAAAGTGCCGGGGCTCGGCGCAATGCTGCTTCCCGGTAAAGTCGGTTTTGCCGATGAACAGGTCTGGCGCTTTAACCCCAGCTATCTTCCTCCGCAGTTAGCGAGTTATTTCACGCGCTTTGGTTCCCCGTTGACCCAGCTTCGTGAAACCAATCTGCGTCTGCTGCAGGAGAGTGCGCCGAAAGGTTTTTCGCCGGACTGGGTGCAGTATCAGAAAAACAAAGGCTGGTGGTTACAGCAGGATAAGGCGCTGGTGGGCGGCTACGACGCCATCCGCGTGTATCTCTGGGTGGGCATGATGAGTGACAACGATCCTCAGAAAGCCCGGCTGCTGACGCGCTTCCAGCCGATGGCGGCAAAGACCATGAAACGGGGTGTGCCGCCGGAGAAAGTGGATGTGGCGACGGGGAAACGCACCGGGAATGGTCCGGTCGGGTTCTCTGCCGCCATGCTGCCGTTTTTACAACAGCGTGATGCCCAGGCGGTTCAGCGCCAGCGCGTTGCGGACCATTTTCCCGATAACAATGCCTATTACAGCTACGTGCTGACTCTCTTTGGGCAAGGATGGGATCAGCATCGTTTTCGCTTCACCGCAAAAGGTGAATTAATACCGGATTGGGGCCAGGAATGCGCAAGTTCACAGTAAATCTACTCACTTTATCGCTTGGCCTGGCACTGATGCCGCTGGCTGAAGCCGCCAACTCTCCGCAGCAGAAACAGCTGCTGGAACAGGTTCGGCTGGGCGAATCGACACAGCGTGAGGATTTGGTTCGTCAGTCGCTTTATCGTCTAGAGCTGATTGACCCGAACAACCCTGACGTCATTGCCGCACGCTTTCGCTACCTGCTGCGCCAGGGCGATAACGCCGGTGCGCAAAAAGAGCTGGATCGTCTGAAAGGGATCGCGCCGGGCTCGAGTGCGTACCAGTCATCACGCAACACGATGCTGCTTTCTACCCCGGATGGCCGGCAGCAGCTCCAGCAGGCGCGACTGCTCGCCACCACGGGACACACGCAGGAGGCGATTGCCGCCTATGACAAGCTGTTTGACGGCAACCCGCCGGGCGGCGACGTGGCCACGGAATACTGGAACGTTGTGGCGAAAGACCCTGCTCGCCGAAATGCAGCCATTAACCAGCTCAAGAAAATAAACAGCAGCAGCCCCGGAAATACGCAGCTTCAGGCAACGCTGTCCCAGCTTTTGTTCCAGAGCGGACGCCGTGATGAAGGCTTTGCGGTATTGCAGGAGATGGCCAAATCCACCAATGGCCGTAACCAGGCGTCTGATATGTGGTATGACCAAATCAAAGGTCAGCCTGCCAGCAGTGCCAGCGTCAGCGCGCTGCAAAAATACCTGAGCGTATTCAGCGACGGTGATAGCGTCGCGGCGGCGCGTGCCCAGCTTGAAGCGCAGCAAAAACAGCTCGCCGATCCGGCGTTCCGCGCGAAAGCGGAAGGGCTGGCGGCGGTGGATGCCGGGCAGGGGAGTAAGGCGGTGGCGGAGCTGCAAAAAGCCGTCAGCGCCAACCATGCCGACAGTGAGGCTGTGGGGGCCCTTGGACAGGCGTATTCTCAGAAGGGCGACCGCGCCCGCGCGGTGGCACAGTTTGAAAAGGCGATTGCCCTCGATCCCCAGAGCGATAACCGGGGTAAATGGGACAGTCTTCTGAAGGTTAACCGCTACTGGCTGCTGATTCAGCAGGGTGACGCGGCGCTGAAGGCGAATAACCCGGCGCAGGCGGAGCGTTACTATCAGCAGGCACGCGGTATCGACAATGCCGACAGCTATGCCGTGCTGGGGCTGGGCGACGCCGCCGCGGCGCGTAAAGATAACGACGCGGCGGAACGTTATTATCGCCAGGCGCTGCGTATGGACAGCGGCAACAGCAATGCGGTTCGCGGGCTGGCCAATATTTACCGCGCGCAGTCGCCGGAGAAGGCTTCGCAGTTTATCCAGTCTCTCTCCGCCAGCCAGCGCCGGAGCATAGACGATATTGAACGTAGCCTGACCAACGAGCAGCTCTCCACTCAGGCCGAACAGCTGGAAAATCAGGGGAAATACGCTCAGGCGGCAGACATTCAGCGTCGTCGTCTGGCGCTCTCTCCCGGCGACGTGTGGATAACCTACCGTCTCTCGCGCGATCTCTACAGCGCGGGTCAGCGCAGCCAGGCGGATACCCTGATGCGTCAGCTTGCCAGCCAGAAACCGTCCGATCCGGATCAGGTGTACGCCAACGGGCTCTATCTTTCCGGAAACGATCAGGACCGCGCCGCGCTGGCGCATCTGGACACGCTGCCGCGCAGCCAGTGGAACGGCAATATTCAGGAACTTGCCGACCGCCTGCAAAGCAACCAGGTGCTGGAAACCGCCAACCGTCTGCGCGACAGCGGCAAAGAGCAGGACGCAGAGAATCTCCTTCGCCAGCAGCCGACCTCCACCCGTATCGACCTCACGCTGGCGGACTGGGCACAGCAGCGTGGCGATCTGGACTCGGCGAAAACGACGTACAACGCCGTCCTGCAGCGTGAACCGCAGAACGAAGACGCAATCCTCGGCCTGACCGAGATTTACAGCGCGCAGGGTAACAAAGATGCCGCGCGCGCAGAGCTGGCGAAACTGCCCGCCGCGCAAAACGGTCAGCCGCTGTCGCTCAACATGCAGCGCCGCATCGCGATGGCGCAGGCGGGCCTGGGCGATTCCGCTGCCGCAGAACAGACCTTCAACAAAATCATTCCGCAGGCTAAATCGCAGCCCGGCTCCATGGAAAACGCGCTGGTGCTGCGTGATGCCGCACGTTTCCAGGCGCAGAACGGCCAGCCTCAGCAGGCGCTGGAAACCTATAAAGATGCGATGGTATCGACAGGTATCACCACGACGCGTCCGGCTGACAACGACAGTTTCACCCGTCTGACGCGTAACGATGAAAAAGACGACTGGCTGAAGCGCGGCGTGCGCAGCGATGCCGGTGACCTGTACCGTCAGCAGGATGTTAACGTCACGCTGCAGCACGACTACTGGGGCTCCAGCGGCACGGGCGGTTATTCCGACCTGAAAGCGCATACCACTATGCTACAGGTGGATGCCCCGCTCTCAGATGGGCGCATGTTCTTCAGAAGCGATCTGGTCAACATGGACGCCGGTTCATTTGATAGCAAGAACGGGACTTACGACCCTAAATGGGGAACCTGCTACGAAACGCCGTGTAGCGGCAACACCCATCAGTCCGACAATGGCGCGAGCGTCGCCGTCGGCTGGCAGAATAAGACCTGGGCGATGGATATTGGCACCACACCAATGGGCTTTGACGTCGTCGACGTGGTGGGCGGCATCAGCTACAGCAGCGATCTGGGGCCCATCGGCTATACCGTTAACGCCCATCGCCGCCCAATCTCCAGCTCTCTGCTGGCCTTCGGCGGGCAAAAAGATACCAATACCGGCACCACCTGGGGCGGCGTACGCGCCACCGGTGGCGGCGTAAGTATGAGCTATGACAAAGGGGAAGCGAACGGCGTCTGGTCAAGCCTGAACGCGGAAACGCTGACGGGTAAAAATGTGGAGGATAACTGGCGCGTCCGCTGGATGACGGGTTACTACTACAAGCTCATTAATAAAAACAATGAGCGCCTGACGGTCGGCGTCTCCAATATGCTCTGGCACTACGACAAAGACCTGAGCGGTTATACCCTGGGCCAGGGCGGCTATTACAGCCCGCAGGAGTATGTCTCCTTCGCCTTGCCGGTGACATGGCGTAAGCGCACGGAAAACTGGTCCTGGGAGCTGGGTGGCTCGGTGTCCTGGTCCCACTCCAAAACCAAAGACGAGCTGCGCTACCCGATTCAGAATCTGATCCCGACCGATGAGCCAGACCGCTATACCGACCGGGGCGCGATGGAAACCGGCAGCAGTTCTTCCGGTACGGGTTATACCGCACGGGCCATTATCGAACGCCGCGTAACGTCCAACTGGTTTGTGGGCATGGGCGTGGATATTCAGGAAGCGAAAGACTATACCCCAAGCCACGCGCTGATCTATGTGCGCTACTCTGCTGCAGGCTGGCAGGGCGATATGGACTTACCGCCGCAGCCGCTTATCCCGTACGCGGACTGGTAATCGGATTTTCCTTAATCCATTTGTAAGTCTCTCTTAATAGCGCGGCAATCGGGTATACTCAGGCGCGCCAGGTTTACACCCTGGCGCGCCCTGCGCTTCGAGTTTTGTGGAGAGTCATTTTGCGTGTCAGCCGTTCCTTAACAATCAAACAGATGGCGATGGTTTCTGCCGTCACCATGCTGTTTGTCCTGCTTTTCTGCGTAATTCTGCTGTTTCATTCCGTACAGCAGAATCGCTATAACACGGCTTCGCAGTTAGAAAGTATTGCCCGCTCGGTGCGCGGCCCGCTCTCCGCCTCGATTCTGAAAGGGGATATTCCCGAAGCGGAAACCATTTTAAAACGCATTCAGCCTGCCGGCGTCGTTAGCCGCGCCGACGTCGTCTTGCCTAACCAGTTTCAGGCGCTGCGGATGAGCTTTATCCCGGAGCGTCCCGTCCCGATGATGGTGATGCGCCTGTTTGAACTGCCGGTGCAAATTTCGCTGCCCGTTTATTCACTCGAACGCCCTGCCAATCCGCAGCCGCTGGCCTACCTGGTATTACAGGCGGACTCCTACCGCATGTATAAATTCGTCATGAGCTGGGTGGTTACGTTAGTGACCACTTGCTTACTTATGACGCTTATTCTCAGCGTGGCGCTCACCTGGTGCATTAACCGGCTGATTGTTCATCCGCTGCGCCGCATCGCCCGCGAGCTGAATACGCTTGCGCCGCAGGATCAGATGGGACATCAGCTTGAGCTACCGCGTCTGCATCATGACGATGAGATAGGCATGCTGGTGCGCAGCTACAACCTCAACCAGCAGCGCATCCAGCGTCAGCAGGATGAGTTAAACAGCAGCGCCACGCGCTTCCCGGTGTCGGAGCTTCCCAATAAAGCCTTCCTGATGGCAATGCTGGAGCAAACCGTTGAGCGCCAGCAAACCACGGCGCTGATGGTTATCGCCTGTGAAACGCTGCAGGACACGGCTGGCGTGCTCAAGGAGAGCCAGCGCGAAATGCTGCTGCTTACCCTGGTGGAAAAGATCAAATCTGTCCTTGCCCCGCGCATGGTGCTGACTCAGGTCAGCGGTTACGACCTGGTGGTGATTGCCAATGGCGTAAAAGAGCCCTGGCATGCGATCACATTAGGTCAGCAAGTACTCACTGTCATTAATGAGCGGTTGCCCATTCAGGGTATCCAGCTTCGCCCGAGCGCCAGCATCGGTATCGCCATGTACTACGGTGATTTAACGGCGGAGCAGCTTTATCGTCGCGCCTTCTCGGCGGCGTTTACCGCCCGGCGCAAAGGGAAAAATCAGATCCAGTTCTTCGACCCGGAGCAGATGGAAAAGGCGCAGCAGCGCCTGACGGAAGAGAGCGACATCCTGACCGCGCTGGATAACCGCCAGTTTGCCCTCTGGCTACAGCCGCAGGTGAATTTGCTGACGGGAGAGGTGAAAAGCGCCGAGGCTCTGCTGCGTCTGCAGCAGCCGGATGGTTCATGGGAGCTGCCGGAAGGGCTGATTGAGCGCATTGAGTCCTGCGGCCTGATGGTTACCGTCGGCTACTGGGTGCTGGAGGAGTCCTGCCGTCAGCTTGCGGCCTGGCAGGAGCGCGGCGTGACGCTGCCGCTGTCGGTTAACCTGTCTGCCCTGCAGCTTATGCACCCGACCATGGTTTCAGAGATGCTGGAGCTGATCCATCGTTACCGCATCAAGCCAGATACGTTAACCCTGGAAGTGACGGAGAGCAGACGTATTGACGACCCCAATGAGGCGGTCGCGATCCTGAAGCCGCTGCGTAATGCCGGTATTCGCATTGCGCTGGACGATTTTGGCATGGGGTACGCCGGGCTGCGCCAGCTTCAGCACATGAAAACCCTTCCGGTAGATGTGCTCAAAATTGACAAAGCGTTTGTCGACGGTCTGCCGGACGACAGCAGCATGGTGCAGGCGATTATCCAGATGGCGCGCAGTCTCAACCTGCACCTTATTGCCGAGGGGATTGAAACCGACGCGCAACGCGCCTGGCTGGCAGAGGCGGGTGTGGAGAGCGGGCAAGGCTTCCTTTTTGCCCCCGCTGTTCCTTCGGATGTCTTTGAACAACGATACCTTTCTGGTGCTGACGACCCCGCAAAAGTGTAACTTTGTTGCTGGCTTGTGCGAGCCAGCTCAAAGTTCTTAACATTTGTGTTTCAAATTTGAACTGAGTTTATTTCTGTCCTGTTATGTGGGTGTTATTTTAAAGCCGCAGGTTAACCATAACCTTACAAAGCCTGTGGTTTTTCTTCCCAAGGACACCTTATGAAAACCTCACTCTTCAAAAGTCTTTATTTCCAGGTCCTGACAGCCATCGCCATCGGTATTCTGCTGGGTCACTATTACCCTGAACTGGGCGCGCAAATGAAACCGCTTGGCGACGCGTTCGTTAAGCTCATCAAAATGGTCATCGCGCCGGTGATCTTCTGTACGGTAGTCACGGGCATCGCTGGCATGGAAAGCATGAAGGCGGTCGGTCGTACCGGTGCAGTGGCGCTTCTTTATTTCGAAGTGGTCAGTACCCTTGCGCTGATTATCGGTCTGATCATCGTCAACGTGGTGCAGCCAGGCGCGGGGATGAACGTAGACCCCTCAACGCTGGATGCCAAAGCGGTCGCGGTGTATGCCGAGCAGGCGAAAGATCAGGGCGTGGTCGCCTTCCTGCTGGACGTCATTCCTGGCAGCGTCATTGGCGCGTTCGCCAGCGGAAACATCCTCCAGGTTCTGCTGTTCGCCGTGTTGTTTGGCTTTGCCCTGCACCGTCTGGGCAGCAAGGGCCAGCTTATCTTTAATGTGATCGAAAGCTTCTCACAGGTCATTTTCGGCATCATCAATATGATCATGCGCCTGGCGCCCATCGGTGCCTTCGGTGCGATGGCCTTCACCATCGGTAAATATGGCGTCGGCACGCTGGTGCAGCTGGGTCAGCTGATTATCTGCTTCTATATTACCTGTATCCTTTTCGTGGTGGTGGTGCTGGGCTCCATCGCCCGCGCGACAGGTTTCAACATCTTCAAATTTATCCGTTACATCCGTGAAGAACTGCTGATTGTTCTGGGGACCTCCTCTTCAGAATCGGCGCTGCCGCGTATGCTCGACAAGATGGAGAAACTCGGGTGCCGTAAATCGGTGGTCGGGCTGGTGATCCCGACGGGCTACTCCTTCAACCTGGACGGTACCTCGATATACCTGACGATGGCGGCCGTATTTATCGCTCAGGCGACCAACAGCCATATGGATATTTTCCATCAGATTACCCTGCTGGTGGTGCTCCTGCTCTCCTCTAAAGGTGCGGCAGGCGTAACGGGCAGCGGCTTTATCGTGCTGGCAGCCACCATTTCTGCTGTGGGTCACCTGCCGGTGGCGGGTCTGGCGTTGATTCTGGGTATTGACCGCTTCATGTCTGAGGCGCGTGCGTTAACCAACCTGGTGGGTAACGGTGTGGCAACGGTGGTGGTGGCGAAATGGGTGAAAGAGCTGGATCACAAAAAGCTCGACGATACTCTGAATAATCGTTCAACTGACAGCAAAAATCCTGGCTTATCCTCTTAAACTTGTCACAAATGCCCGTATTCCCTTGTGGGGATGCGGGCTCCTGCGCATAATAACTGTTCATACCTGTCATAATTCGACAAGATTTTTTTTGGGTATATTTCACTTCGGACCGTGACGTTTTGCCGAACGCGCGGTCTAATCGACGTGTTTTCATCGTCATCTTTAAGAGTGAAGCGCGTCGCGAGGCACTCTTTTTTAACCAGGAATGTTGATCAGGGGTTCACATGCAGGGCACAAAAATTCGACTCTTAACCGGCGGTTTGCTGATGATGGCAGCAGCCAGTTATGTGCAGGCAGATGCGCTCCAGCCAGACCCGGCCTGGCAACAAGGGACATTAGCGAACGGTTTTCAATGGCAGGTCTTAGCCACGCCGCAACGTCCCAGCGATCGTATTGAAATCCGTCTGTCCGTAAATACCGGCTCCCTCACGGAAAGCACTCAGCAAACCGGTTTCAGCCACTTTATTCCCCGGCTGGCGCTCACGCAGAGCGGCAGCCTGCAAGCGGTTCAGGTGCGTTCACTCTGGCAGCAGGCCATCGATCCGAAACGCCCACTCCCCCCGGCTGTTGTCTCGTATGACTACACCATGTTTAACCTGAGCCTGCCAAACAACCGTAACGACCTGCTTAAAGAAGCGCTGACGTATCTCTCCGATGCCTCTGGCAATCTGGCGATTACGCCGGACACCGTCAACTATGCGTTGAGTAACAGCGACATGGTGGCAACCTGGCCTGGGGATACCAAAGAGGGCTGGTGGCGTTACCGCCTGAAGGGCTCAACGTTACTGGGACATGATCCGGCCGAACCGCTGAAACAGCCGGTGGACGCCGAACAGGTGAAATCGTTCTATCAGAAGTGGTACACCCCGGACGCGATGACGCTGATCGTGGTGGGTAACGTGGACAGCCGCGCGGTGGTGGAGCAGATCAACAAAGCGTTTGGCGATCTGAAAGGCAAGCGTGAAACGCCAGCCCCTGTCCCGACGCTCTCTCCGCTGCGTGCAGAGCCTGTCAGCATTATGACGGACACCGTGCGTCAGGATCGCCTCTCCGTCATGTGGGATAACGCCTGGCAGCCCATCCGTGAATCTGCGGCGATGTTACGCTACTGGCGTGCCGATCTGGCACGTGAAGCGCTGTTCTGGCACGTCCAGCAGACGCTGAGTAAGAACAACGTGAAGAATATTGGTCTTGGCTTTGACTGCCGCGTGCTGTTCCAGCGTGCGCAATGTGCCATCAACGTTGAATCACCGGGCGATAAGCTAAATGCCAATCTGGGTGTGGTCGCGAAAGAGCTGGCAAAAGTGCGTAAAGAGGGGCTTTCCGAAGAGGAATTCAACGCTCTCGTGGCGCAGAAAAAACTCGAGCTGCAGAAGCTGTTTGCGACCTACGCTCGTGCCGATACCGACATTCTGATCAGCCAGCGTATTCGTTCCCTGCAGAATCAGGTGGTGGACATTGCGCCGGAACAGTATCAGAAGCTTCGTCAGGACTTCCTGAACGGTCTGACCGTCGATATGCTCAATCAGGACCTCCGTCAGCAGCTGTCGCAGGAGATGGCGTTGATCCTTCTGCAACCGAAGGGCGAGCCGGAATATGACATGAAGGAACTTCAGACGACCTGGGATGCCATTATGGCTACCGCGCCGCAGCCAGCGCAGGCCGCCACGGCGGATGATTTACATCCGGACGCGACGGATATTCCGCAAGGGCAGTAATCCCCTCACCCCGGCCCTCTCCCCAAAGGGGAGAGGGTGTTCATAGTCCCCTCTCCCTGTGGGAGAGGGTTAGGGTGAGGGCATCAGCCCGCACCCTACTTAAACAGGCATCGCCTCGCGCGGAATAATCGCCCCGCGATACTGAATCACCGTGCTGGCCGTCAGGTGCCCGCGCTGTGCCGCCGCTTCCGGCGTTCCACCCGTCAGGCGTACCGCCAGATAGCCCGCGCTGAATGAATCACCCGCCGCCGTGGTATCAATCACTTTCTCTTTGGCAAGCTTCACTGCCGGAACGTCAACCAGCGCTTCACCCGCCACCGCGACCAGGCACGAATCCGCACCGCGCTTAATCACCACTTCGCTCACGCCTGCCGCCTGCGTGCGCGCAATTACGTCATCTACCGGCTTTTCACCCCACAGGGCGTCTTCATCGTCGAGCGTCAGGAAGGCGATGTCGGTGCACTGTAGCATCTGCTGATAGACCTGCTGCGTCTCTTCGCGGCTGGCCCACAGGCGCGGGCGGTAGTTGTTATCGAAAATAACCTTACCGCCGTTGGCACGACATTCGCGCAGCAGCGAGAGCAGCTTGTCTCGGCTGGCGGGGCTTAAAATCGCCAGGCTAATGCCGCTCAGATAGAGATAGTCAAATGTCGCCAGCTCTTCGCAGATGGCCGCGGCCGCGTCGCTCTCCAGCCAGAATTTGGCTGCGGCTTCGTTGCGCCAGTAATAAAACGTGCGTTCGCCTGTACTGTCGGTTTCGATGTAATAAAGCCCCGGGAGGCGGTTTTCCATACGCTGAATCAGCGACGTTTCAACATGTTCACTCTGCCAGGCCTCCAGCATTTGCTGGCTGAAGCTGTCCGTACCCAGGGCGGTAACGTAGTTCACGGTGAGCGCCTCAGGCGCGACCTGACGGGCAATATAAACGGACGTGTTTAACGTATCGCCACCAAATCCGCGGCTGACTTCCGCGCCTTTTTGTGACAGCTCAATCATGCATTCGCCAATCACGGCAATTTTTTTGGACATAGTCGTGAACCTGAACAGAAGAATTATCAGCAGTGTGCGCTGAGTGAATTAACCGGTCAACTATATTAAAACAACGTTCCATTATTTTTTTTGAGCCAGCGCGTGTTCCCGCGCATTTCTGTCATCTTAATTTCATTTTCCGGGTGAATTGAACATAAAGTTCTCAATTGTCGCGCCGATAATCCTGTGACGAGTCCAGAAAGGCTATCCCAACAACAGGACATCTGAAATGAAGTCAGAGCAGGTTATCCAGCGGCTGAGCACTACGCCTGAGGCAAGTATTGAGAACTTGCAGGAGCATCGCTACTGGCTGCAATGTGAGCGTGCGTACACCTATCAGCCGATCTACCGAACAGATGGTCGACTGATGGCCATCGAAATTTTGACCGTCGTTACGCACCCCTCAAACCCTACTCAGCGCATCGCGCCGGATCGCTATTTTGCCGAAGTTGCCGTTCGCCAGCGTCTGGACGTGCTGGAAGAGCAGCTTCGCATGCTGGCAACGAAGCACGCCTTTTTCGAACAGCACGATATCCTCGCCTCGGTGAACGTCGATGGCCCAACCCTGCTGGCGCTGCGCCAGAACGCGAAATTGCAGGAGCTGATCGCCACCCTGCCGTGGATGCGCTTTGAGCTGGTGGAGCATGTCCGTTTGCCGCAGGACTCCTCGTTTGCTTCGATATGCGAATACGGCCCGCTGTGGCTGGATGACTTTGGCACCGGCATGGCGAACTTCTCCGCCCTGAGTGAAGTGCGCTACGACTACATTAAAGTGGCCCGCGATCTGTTCATTATGCTGCGTCAGACCCCGGAAGGGCGGAATCTGTTTACGCTGTTATTACAGCTGATGAACCGCTATTGCCAGGGCGTGATTGTTGAAGGTGTGGAAACGCTGGAAGAGTGGCGCGATGTGCAAAACTCTCCCGCAGCGGCGGCGCAAGGCTACTATCTCTCTCGCCCGGTACCCATGGATCGCCTCGATAACGTCATAACGACCCTCTGAAAAACCCGCTTCCCTTTGTCTGGACTATAGTTTTACAGGACAGGTCATCAGGAAAGGGGATAAAAATGACAAGAACAACCAGGGTAATCTCCTGGACAGCAGGGATTTTCTTGTTGTTGATCGTGGTTGTCGCCATCATTATTGCGACGTTTGACTGGAACCGTCTCAAGCCGACCATCAACCAGAAAGTCTCAACCGAGCTGAACCGCCCCTTCGCCATACGGGGTGATTTAGGGGTGGTATGGGAACGCCAGAAAGAGGTGCCCGGTTGGCGAAGCTGGATCCCCTGGCCACATATCCATGCTGACGACATCATTCTCGGCAACCCGCCGGATATCCCGGACGTCACTATGATCCACCTGCCGCGGGTTGAAGCCACGCTGGCTCCGCTGGCACTCTTCACCAAAACGGTCTATCTGCCGTGGATCAAACTTCAGCAGCCCGATGCGCGCCTGATCCGCCTCTCCGAAAAAAACAACAACTGGACGTTTAGCCTGGCCAGCGGCAGCGAAAAAGATCCGAATGCCCAGCCTTCTTCCTGGTCATTCCGTCTCGACAATATTCTCTTCGATCGCGGGCGGATCGCCATCGACGATAAGGTCAGCAAGGCGGATGTGGAGATCCTGGTCGATCCGCTGGGCAAGCCGCTGCCGTTCAGCGAGGTCACGGGGACGAAAGTGAAAGGTGACACGGCCAGCGTGGGCGACTATGTCTTCGGCCTGACGGCAAAAGGACGCTATAACGACCAGCCGCTCAGCGGTAAAGGGAAAATAGGCGGCATGCTGGCGCTACGGAGCGAAGGCACGCCGTTCCCGGTGCAGGCGGACTTCCGTTCCGGTAACACCCGCGTGGCGTTCGTGGGCACGGTCAACGACCCGATGAACATGGGCGGCGTTGATCTTCAGCTTAAATTTGCCGGTGATTCGCTGGGCGAGCTGTATGAACTGACCGGCGTACTGCTGCCGGATACCCCACCGTTCGAAACGGACGGGCATCTGGTCGCCAAAATTGATACCGAAAAAGCGTCCGTTTTTGACTACCGTGATTTTAACGGCCGCATCGGCGACAGCGACATCCACGGCACGCTGACCTACACCACCGGAAAACCGCGCCCGAAACTGGAAGGGGATGTTGAGTCCAGCCAGCTGCGTCTGGCCGACTTAGGCCCGTTGATAGGTATCGACTCCGGTAAAGGTACGAAGTCAAAAGAGGTGAAGAAAGATCCTCAGCCTGCCGGCAAAGTGCTGCCTTATGAACGTTTTGAGACGGATAAATGGAACGTGATGGATGCGGATGTGCGCTTCAAAGGCGGAAAAATTGAACATGGCAGTACGCTGCCGATAAGCAATCTTACGACCCATATCCTCCTTAAAAGCGCCGACCTGCGTCTGCAGCCGCTGAAGTTTGGCATGGCGGGCGGGACGATTTCCTCGAACATTCACCTGGAAGGCGATAAGAAGCCGATGCAGGGACGGGCGGAGATTCAGGCGCGTCGATTGAAGCTGAAAGAGCTGATGCCGAACGTCGAGTTGATGCAGAAAACCCTCGGTGAAATGAACGGTGATGCCGATATTCGCGGCGTGGGGAACTCGGTGGCGGCGCTGCTGGGCAGCGGCAATGGTAACCTGAAGCTGCTGATGAACGACGGGCTGGTGAGCCGCAACCTGATGGAGATCCTGGGGCTGAACGTCGGTAACTACGTCATCGGGCAAATCTTTGGTGATGACGAGGTGCGGGTGAACTGCGCGGCGGCCAATCTGGATCTGGTTAACGGCGTGGCGCGTCCGCAGATTTTTGCCTTTGACACGGAAAACGCGGTGATTAACGTGACCGGTACCGCGAGCATGGCCTCGGAGCAGCTTGATCTGACTATTGACCCGGAAAGTAAGGGGATTCGTATCATCACCCTGCGCTCGCCGCTTTACGTGCGCGGGACCTTCAAAAATCCGCAGGCGGGCGTGAAGCCCGGACCTCTGATTGCGCGTGGCGCAGTGGCTGCGGCGCTTGCGACGCTGGTCACTCCAGCCGCAGCGCTGCTGGCCTTGATTTCGCCGTCAGAAGGCGAGGCGAATCAGTGTCGGACCATTTTGTCGCAGATGAAGAAGTAACGCTTTTCTCCCTCTCCCTGTGGGAGAGGGCCGGGGTGAGGGCATCAGGCCGCACGCAGTGAATTACAGAGCCTGGTGCTTCGTCTCGTGCGTCAGCAGCAGCGCAATCAGCGTCAGCCCCGCCATTGCCGCCAGATAAACCCCCACATAGAACAGACCATAGTTTGCCTGCAGCCAGGTGGCGATATACGGCGCAACGGAGGCGCCCAGAATAGACGAGACGTTGTAGGAGAACGACGCGCCGGTATAGCGCACTTCCGTCGGGAACAGCTCAGGCAACAGCGCACCCATCGGGCCGAAGGTCAGCCCCATCAGGCTCAGGCCAATCAGCAGATAGGCCATCACCAGCGCCGGGCTACCTGAACCCAGCAGCGGCGGGAAGACAAACAGGGCAAACAGAATGATCAGCGTGGTGATGGTAATCATGCTCGCGCGGCGACCGAACTTATCCGCCAGCAGGCCCGCAATCGGAACCATCACGCCAAACCCGATCACCGCCATCATCAGCATCCACAGCACTTCGTTACGCGGCAGACCCAGCCCAACCGGCGCGGCGGCGGTACTGAAGGTCATGGAGTAAACGGTCATGATGTAGAACAGCGTATAGGTTGCCAGCATGATGAACGTGCCCAGCACGGTCACGCGGACGTGTTTGGTCAGCAGTGTACCCAGCGGCACTTTCACCTGCTTGTTCGCCGCGGCCACTTTTGCGAAAACTGGGGTCTCATGCAGAGAAACGCGCACGTACAGGCCAATCAGCACCAGCACGGCTGAGAAGATAAACGGAATACGCCAGCCCCAGCTCATGAACTGTTCATCCGTCAGCAGCCAGGAGAGCAGCAGGAACGTCCCGTTGGCAAAGAAGAAGCCAATCGGTGCGCCCAGCTGCGGGAATGAGCCATACAGCGCGCGCTTGCGCGCAGGGGCGTTCTCGGTGGCCAGCAGCGCCGCGCCGCCCCATTCGCCGCCAAGGCCCAGACCCTGACCAAAACGGGCCAGCGCCAGCAGGACAGGCGCCAGAATGCCGATGGTTTCATAGGTCGGCAGCAGGCCGATGGCCACGGTGGAGATTCCCATCGTCAGCAGCGAGGCCACCAGGGTGACTTTGCGGCCAATGCGATCGCCAAAGTGTCCAAACAGCGCAGAGCCAATCGGACGCGCAACAAACGCGATAGCAAAGGTCGCCAGAGACTGCAGCGTGGCCGCGGTCGGATCGCCCTGCGGGAAGAAAATATGCGGGAAGACGATGACCGCGGCGGTGGCATAAATATAAAAGTCGAAGAACTCAATGGCGGTGCCAATCAGCGATGCGACGACAACTTTATTGCGCGAGTTTACCGGAACGTTTTCCGTTCCTGAGTCGAGTGTGGTGGCGGTTGCTTGCATAATATTTTCTTATTTTTGTCGAACGAAAGGCCATATTACGCACAGCAAAAGCGACATTTCAATCTGTAACAAAGCCGCGTGCTGGTGATAAAAGCAACAAAAAGCGGATAATTTTCAGGCCAGCCAAAACACGTCTATGAAATGCTTCACAGATTTTAAATATCAGTCAATAAAACTGGTTTTTGGTTAAATAAAAGTTACAGGCTGGATTTATATGCTGAAATGATGAATCGGGCTGAAATTTCAGCCCGAGAGTGGGGTTACCGGTGCGTTTTGCCCGGCATTCGCGGGTCGTCTTTGTACTCGGCAGTGGCAATCCACGCCGCGCAGAACAGGGTCAAACGCGCGAAGAAGTAGAAGAACGCCATCAGCCCCAGCACCGAGCCAAACGCCGCGCCGGAAGGAGATTTAACCAGTGACGGTAAGGTGTAGGTCATCACGATTTTGATCGCTTCAAAGCCGATCGCCGCAATCAACGTGCCGCGGATCAGCGCCTTCTTGCGCGGACGATGGCGGGGCAGACGCCAGAAGATCCAGAAGAACAGCAGGTAATTGGCAAAGATGGAAATGGCCAGACCAATGCTGCGCCAGGCGGGCTTCAGCCATTCGATGTAATCAAGGTAAAGCGCGGAGATGATCATCTGCTGCGCCGAGCCTGCCACGGAGGTAATAGAAAGCGTTACGATGAGCGCGACAAGCAGGCCAATCAGCGAAACAAAATCGCGGAGGTACTTAACCCAAATTTTCTCCTGGTCCTGCGGCTTACGCTCCCAGACATCGCGCGACTGGGCGCGAATGGCCTCGCGCAGGTTGCCCATCCAGTTAACGCCGGAGTAAAGGGCAATCAGCAAACCGACGATACCGACGGTAGTACGCTGCTGAACGGCGGTATTGATGGTGCTTTTGAGCGTGCTGGCAAGGGTCGGGTCGCTGACGTTATTCAGGATCTTATTGAAGATATCCTGCAGCAGCGTCGGGTGCGACGCGAGCACAAAACCTGCCGCCGCAAACGACACCATCAGGATCGGGATCATCGACAGGAAGGAAAAATAGGTGATGGCGGCACCAAACTGGTTTCCCATGCGATCATTAAAGCGTTCGGTCGCGCGTATCAGATGCGCAATCATGGGAAACTGCTGAATTCTGGCGACAATGCCGGTGACGGTCCCCAGCGCTTTGCTGGCGGTACCAGGGGACCTGGCCTCTTCAGGCCCGGTTTCCATCTTTTTGACGGGCTCATACTCTAAATGTTGGGTGGGTCGTTGCGGGTTGTTTTCCGGCGTCACGCGTCTTTTCCTTTTCGTTTGGCTGGATGTTACTGAATTATAGCTTGCGACTAGTCCACGTAAGCTTTTGTGAGTTCGGTTAGCCACTCCATGAACAGATGGACCCGGCGGGAGAGGTTGCGGCGGTGGGGATAAATCAGGGAGACAGGCATCGGTTCGGCCCGGTATTGCGGCAGGATCTCAACCAGTTTCTTCGCGCGGAGTAAATCGCGCACCCCAACCCGCGGAACCTGAATAATGCCCAGCCCGGCGAGGCAGGCAGCCTGGTAAGTTTCCGTGCTGTTGACGGTTAACACCCCGCCCGTTTTTACCCACTGCGTCGCACTGCCGTTATAAAACTCAAAGCCCTGCGGGCGAGTTCCCAGCATCGCGGCGTAGTGGATCACGGCGTGTGAGCCTAAATCGTCCAGCGTTTCCGGGTAGCCAAAACGCGCCAGATAATCCGGACTGGCGCAGTTAATCACCGACAGCTTGCCCAGCGGACGGGCAATCAGCCCTGAATCCTTCAGCGTGCCGACGCGGACGACGCAATCAAACCCCTCACGGATCACATCCACCAGACGATCGCTGCTGCTGAGTTCCAGTTCAATGCCCGGATAGTGCTGCAGGAAAGCAGGCAGTTTGGGGATGACTAAATTTCGAGCAACGCCGACGGGCATATCCACGCGGAGCCGTCCGCTGATGCTGGAGGGATCGTGCTGAAACATACCGTCGAGTTCATCAAGGTTTGCCAGCAGATCTTTTGCCCGCTCGTAATAGACCATGCCGTCCTGCGTCAGGCTGACGCGGCGCGTGGTGCGGTGCAATAGCTGGGTGCCAAGCCGGTTTTCCAGGGCCTGAATTTGTCGTGAAACGCTGCCTTTCGGCAGGGTTAATGTTTCGGCTGCGCGGGAAAAACTCTCCAGTTCCGCGACGCGGACGAATAACTGCATTGCGTGAATTTTATCCATAGCGGAAGCTCATTGTTGTTACAGCTGAAACAGTGAAGCGTTTTAACCCATCTTTATTGATTTTCTATCACCTAATAAGCTCTTTCTCAATCTCCTTAACAGCCAAAACGAGGTTTATGATGAGTGAACGTATCGCATTAGTGACGGGTGGTAGCCGTGGTCTGGGTAAAAACGCTGCGTTAAAGCTGGCGGCAGACGGCACGGGAATCGTCCTGACATACAACCGTAGCCAGCAGGAAGCGCTGGATGTTGTGCATGAAATTCAGGAAAAAGGCGTTAACGCAGCGGCATTACAGCTCAACGTCGGGGATATCACGGGTTTTGATCATTTTGCCCAGCAGCTTCAGGAAACCCTTAGGCGTGTCTGGCAGCGTGAAACTTTTGACTATTTATTGAACAATGCCGGAACGGGTTTATATGCGCCCTATACCGACACGACGGAAGCCCAGTTTGATGAGGCGCTGAACGTTCATTTCAAAGGACCTTTCTTCCTGACCCAGCGCCTGCTGCCGTTGCTGAACGACGGGGGACGGATCCTCAACGTCTCCAGCGGGCTGGCCCGCTTTACCCAGCCGGGCTCAGGGACCTACGCGGCCATGAAGGGGGCGATGGAAGTGCTGACGCGTTATCAGGCGAAAGAGCTGGGCGCGCGCGGGATCGCCGTCAATATCATCGCGCCGGGCGCGATTGAAACTGACTTTGGCGGCGGACGCGTGCGCGACAACGCGGAGCTGAATCAGCTGCTGGCCTCGCAAACGGCGCTGGGACGGGTGGGGCTGCCGGACGATATTGGCGATGCCATTGCGGCACTGCTCAGCGACAAACTGGGCTGGATGAATGCGCAACGTATTGAAGTCTCAGGCGGCATGTTCCTGTGATGTACGCGCTTAAGGAAATCCTTAAGGTCAATGTGTCTAAATACGGACAGATTTAAAGAACTCGGGGGGATTTGTAACGTCTCCATTCGTTGAGTTTTTTCTTAAATAACCCCTCTGTAGAATCCCCCTTCGCTATTCTCAGAGGGATAAAAAACGATGCGAGTAATCATGTTTGACAGGCAGTCACTCTTTATTCACGGAGCGATACACAGTCTTCAGACGCTCATTCCGGAAATAGATATGACAGGGACCTGTCAGGCAGACGATTTATGGACCCAGATTTCCGCTTCACCGTCAGCTATCGCCATGATTGACGGCAATTTAATGCAGGACGAGGGGAGCGCTTTGCTGGAAGAGATGCTGCAACGCTTTCCGGCGATACGCGTGATTCTGGTTTTGGCGAAAAAAGAGGCCAGATGGGTTGAGCAATTGCGGCAGCGAAACATCATGGCCATTATTCCCCGAAATGCCAGTCCCGAGCGGTTTTCCGCTGTGCTGGATTCGGTGTCCAGAGGGATGGTCTGTTTTCCCGGGGAGTGGGTCAGGCAGCCGTCGTCTCAGGCGTTATCATCCCTGAGCGAGCGTCAGCGCGACGTGTTGGAATTGCTGGCGGCGGGGGAGTCAAATAAAGAGATTGGCCGCAATCTCAACATCAGTGCGGCCACGGTAAAAGCGCATCTCGAGGCGCTTTTCCGGCGGCTGGACGTGAAAAACAGAACGCAGGCTGCCATGTACTATACCCGTGCGAAGGCCTGAAAAATCGCGTTTGGGAGCGAGGGCATCTCTCCGAAGCTGAATATCATCATGACCAGCGCATCATGCTGCTGTTGGGTTAATGGATATGTCACACTTTCCCGCAGCAGCGCCTCACGCAGCTGAATATCGTCATGCAGCAAATCTTCTGCCTCGGCAGGCGTGATGGGACCGTGAAAAAGTGCCCGATCGCGGATAACATGGCCATAGCCAATTACCCATAATCCGTTTTCGTCACGATATTTCTCCAGAGAAAGACCCTGATGTTTTTTTATTAACGCAATGGCGGCAGAAGATATTTTCAGCGCATGACCTTTCATATTCATTTCCTCTTAAGAGCGACACTGTAGAGGAAACGACGTCCGAGAAATATCCGCCAAATGGCTATTGATCAGGCATTATTATTCAGGTATTCCTGCTGCAATAAACCAAATAACCAGTCATTTTGCCAGCGCCCCGCAAGGTAATAGCTCTCGCGTAATTCGCCTTCCAGGCGAAAGCGGGCTTTTTCCAGCAGGCGCCTTGAAGCGACATTTCCCACGGTGACGGTGGCGGTGAGTCGACGTATACCGCCCTGATGAAAAGCATAATCACAAAGCGCTTTCAGGGATTCAAAGCCGTAGCCTTTCCCCTGCGCCTCGGGTGCGAAAAGGAAGCCCACTTCGGCACAGTCCCCCTCCCGATGAATATACCCGGTAACGCCCAGCGGAGCCTGTGAGGCGGCGTTACGCACGACGAGACAGAGCCAGTGCGCGCAGCCCGGTGACCAGGGCGTCAGGCGTGAATCAAACGCCTCGCGTATAGCCGCAACGGGGCGGTTTTCCGCCACAAAGCGCATGACGTCGGGATTCTGCTGTAATGCCAGAAAAAAGGGCCAGTCTTGTTCCAGCAGAGGTGAGCAGGTAAGGCGAGGGGTAATTAAAACCGGCATTCAGATTCTCCTGAAACATTTTAAATGATTTTAGGGTTGTCACTTTATTTCAACAGAAAGTCAGGTATGGTTAATCGCGTATAAATAAAAAGAAAAAAAGGCCGTCTCGTGCCCATTCCGGATGTCTTCGTTGTCGCTTAAGGAAAACAATGAGTCTCAGCACATCACATCATATTCGCGAACAGTTCGAACACTGTCTGGCGGTCATTCGCCATGCGTCGGTGGAAATTTTGCTACTTCTGAATGTACATGCTTCTGAGGGTAAAGATCCACGCTGGTTTCTGGAGCAACTCGACAGTGCTCGATTAGCGCTGGGCGGCTGGGGAGCCGTTGCGAAAAAACTCAACCTGAATGACGCCGAGATGTCGGAATTTACGCTCCAGCTGCGCCTGCTGCAGCAGCGCGTTCCGCAGTATGAAAGCGGACAGGATGTGAGTGAAAACCAGCTTATTGCGGCGATGCGGTTTGTCACCGCGCTGGAACACCTGCGCCTGCAGCAGCCGCTGCTGACCTACAGCACGGACCTGGCACCGGGAAGCGAACTTCAGCAGCAGCAGGCGCACAAGCAGGTGCGGGCGATTGAGCTGATGATTAAAGGGCTCATCCAGCAGGCCTGGCCCGATCAGGTACGGCTGAACAATCATCTGAAGACCTTGTTTAACGCCGATCGCGTTCGGCGCTGGCTGAAGCTTGGCGAGATCAACGATGTCCTGAGCGGTATGATGTTCAGCGAGCTGGCGCAGATGCTGGTGGATAAAAAAGAGTTCAGCCGCTATTACGCTTCGCTGTTCAGCGATCCGTCCATGCTGACGCTGCTGGTTGAACCGCGTAAAACGCTGCAAACCTTCCTCGACGACATCCGGCAAATTCGCAACAGCATCACCGTTCAGAAAACGTTGAGCTCGGCGCAAATACAGCTGCTGGATAACTACTACGCGCAGATCGCACGGCCCGTTCAACGCGCGTTTGAAGAGGGGAGAACGCGCGTCAATCCGGCGGGATTCATGGCGGTAGATGCCAGCGAATTGCATACCTTCTGGGAAAAGGCGCAGAAAATGGATCGGGTTACCGGTGGGGATCTGTTTGAAGTCCGCGACACCATTGAAAAGCCGACCCAGCGCGCGCCGCGTACCCCCGAACAACGTGAGCAGCTTATTTCCGGTGCGCTATGGGGGGCGGTTGGCGTCATGGTGATTGCCATCGTGGCGGGGGGATTCTGGCTGGTGACCAGCAGCAAACCGCAGCCTGCGACCGCCAGCGCGGCTGAATCGGTGCCACCACAGGAAATGCGCGAGACGCCTTCCTCGCGTGAAACGCTCACGCGCATGGGGGTGACCTGGGACGAGAATAATTTCCGCTCGGCCATTAATCGCAACGACACCCGCGTGACCCAGCTCTTTTTGCAGGGTGGTATGGACTGGAAGCTGTCCTGGACCGAAGAGGCGATGTCGGCAGGCTATGACGACGTGCTGGAGCTGATGTTACGCTACCGGCAAAACATGGTGGAGGAGAAGCCGTGTCGCCGCTTCATCAACACGCTCAGCCACGCGATGTCGAACGGCGAGTCTCTGACCTCGGTACGTAAAGAGTATCTTAAAGCGTTCTGCACCGTGCCTGCCGTGGTGAAACGCCAGCAGCACGATCTCGACATGGCCACACGCCGTGCGCAGTCACAGCCGGATGCCACCACCAAAAAATGGCAGTCTATTCAGAGCGCCATTTATGAGGTGATCCGCTAAGTTGTTCTCCCTCTCCCTGTGGGAGAGGGCCGGAGTGAGGGCACCAGACCGCACCTCGCACCCTGCTCAAGGCTCCCCATACAACCCAATCAGCCGCCGCACCACGCCGTTCGTCCAGCCGAAACCATCCTGCAGCGGATACTCCCCCCCGCCACCTTCGCGCGGCGTGCTGCTGGCGATGTGGTACTTCTCAATCAGCTTATGGTGCGTCTGATAAAAATGGTTCACCGTATGCAGCCAGCTCCAGGCGATCTCATCCCCCAGCGAATCGTTGCCGTACTGCTTGAAGCCCTGAATCGCCATCCACTGCAGCGGCGCCCAGCCGTTGGGTTTATCCCACTGCTCGCCGGTTTCGTACTCGGTCGCCAGAATCCCGCCTGGCGTGAGCAGCCGCGCTTTGACCGCATCCGACAGGCGCTCGGCCTGCTCATGGGTTGCCATGCCGACATACAGCGGCACGATGCTGGCGGCAGAAAACAGCGCCAGCTCTTCGCGTCGCCAGTCATAATCGCGGTAACAGCCGCTCTCCTCGTCCCACAGATAGCGGTTCACCGCCGCGCGGCGATCGCTGGCTTTCTGGCGGAACAGGTCGGCCGTCTCTTTGTCCCCTTTTGACGCCGAGATGTTGGCGATGGCGCTTTCCAGCTTGAACAGGAAGGCGTTCAGGTCGATGGGGATAAACTGAGTCGTGCGGATGCTGGCGAGCCGCGACGGATCGCGCAGCCAGCGGGACGAATAATCCCAGCCGGAAGCCGCCCCCGCCCGCAGGTCGCGATAGACCTCGTTTGGCGGTCGCCCTGAGTGGCGGGCAGTTTCCACGTCCTCGATCCACGATTCGTCGCGCGGGGTATCACGGTCGTCCCAGTAGCGGTTGAGCAGTGAACCGTCCGGCATGCGCACGGCGCTGCGGTAGGCCTGGTTAAGCAGCAGCGACTCCGCGCCGTCCATCCAGAAGGCGTACTCCATTTTGAGGTGATCCAGATAGCGTTTCGCACCGCGCACGCCGTCCTCCTCGAACAGCTCCACCATCAGGGCAAAGACCGGCGGCTGGGAGCGGCTGAGATAATAGGTACGATTGCCGTTGGGGATATGCCCGTAGCGTTCAATCAGCCAGGCGAAGTTGTCCGCCATGCACTTCAGCAGGTCGTTACGACCGCTCTCCGCCAGCCCCAGCATGGAGAAATAGGAATCCCAGTAGTAGGTCTCGCTGAATCGTCCGCCGGGAACGATATAGGCCTGCGGCAGCGCCAGCAGAGAAGACCAGGGAATATGATCCTGCGGCTCGCGCGTCAGCACCGGCCACAGGTTATCAATGTGCTCCTTGAGGGAGAGGCCCGGGTCGGAGACATACTCGGTGCCGAACGTTTCCGGCATCCAGAAGTGGTTCTCCACAAACTGGCGCAGGTCGAAGTCCCGGTGACGTCTGACCTTGCGGTAGCGGATCAGGATATCCAGCGGATCCATTTTCGGCGCGCAGTCGGGGAAGGTTTTGCTGTCCGCAAACAGCCGCGTCGACTGCACATGCTCGAACAGTTCAAGATAGCGGTCTGCGGGCGTCAACGCATCGGAGGCGGGTAGCCCCTCGATCATTTCGGGTTCCGGCTCCGCCTCAATCATTTCATCCAGTTTCAACTCGCAGGGATCGGTCTCGTAGCGCAGCTCTTCTGCAATCTCGAATTCGATGTTCTCGGTAGCCTGTAGTTTCTGGTTGAACATGGTGATAGGGACCTCCGGTTGTGTGTTCAAAAGACAGGTTTATCCGGGCGTCTTATAAGCGTAGACATTCGCTTCGGTAGAGGGGGAGGAATATGTGCGGTAGATCACTATTTTCGGAGCATTCGTTTTGCAACGATTTATGTATGTTAACAGTAGCCTCTCCAGGAGAGGCTACTGAACAAGAGGGGAGCCTGCCGGATCAAAGGCCTTGTTTTAGCCGCTTAGCAATCGGTTCAAATTCCTCGGTAGAATGGCGCTTGAGCGTATCAGGTGCGTTATCCTCAATGGCTTTCCAGTAGGCCCACGGCACCGGTTTTTTCCCCAGCTCATAGTCCATGGCGTCCCAGGCATCTTCACGAAACGCATAAAATGCCCAGTGTGCATGATGTTTGTCGAGGACGGTCAGGACATCATTAAGCCACTGCCTGCAGCCCTGCAGCGTGCGAACGCAGCCAAACTCTCCCGCGACAACCCGGTTGGCCGGAATACCGTGCTGTTTCGCCCAGTCAAAGGGCGCGTTCATCCATTTCTCTATGGCCGTAGCGTCCCATTTCACCTTTTTACCGCCGAACGTGACCATGCCGGGATAGTCGAACGGCACCTTGCGGCGTGCATTTGGCGCGCTGGTGAAATCATAGGGCTCGTACATGTGGAAGCTGTAGAGCACCCGCTTATCCTCAAGCGCGGACGGCCAGCCAGAAAAACCACGCGCGGAGGCGTACCAGCCTCCATCGACCATTATCGGTGTGGTGGCATCGACCTCGCGGATGGCGGCAATAATCTGATTGTAGAGAGCGGGGAGGTTGCGCGCCGTGCTTTGCTGCTGCTGATACCAGGTTTTTAACGCCTCTGGCGACGCCTGCTCGCTAATGTTGCCTCTTTTTTCAGGCGCGGGTTCATTGACCAGGTTCCAGGCGGCAATGCCCGGTTCGTCCTTCAGGGCCTGGGCCAAATCACGCCAGAACTGAGCGGCTTCCTGCCAGTATTTTTTGTCCTGCCAGATGCGGTCATCAAACTGGTTATTGTTATTTTGCGCCCAGCGCATGCCGGGCAAAGAGAGTGGGGCAATGACGACCTGTAGCCCGGCCGCGTGTGCTTTCCTGATGGAGGCTTTGAGCGTCGCGAGGTCTGTGGCCTCGAGCCCACGATAGCCGTCGGCGTTGCCGAGAAGAAAATCTCTCCCGGCAGGTTTCCATTTGTCGTAAGAGAGGCGAACCCACGTCGCGCCATAGCCTCGCAGCGCGTCATAGTATTCCTGCGTGGGCGGCAGGCGGTTAAAGCTGTTTCCACCGTGCTGAGGGGTATCCCAGAAGGTGATTTTGTCAGAGGAGGCGGCGGCAAAGCAAAAAAGAAGTAGGGTCAACCCAATAAGCGCTTTCATCTCAATTCCTTTTTAGCGTGATGATGATTTTATATTCGCTGGGATGATGAAGCTTTATCTTTAAATTATCGAGCCATATAAAAAAACTGGCCCGCGAAGGCCAGTTTTTATAGCGTGCTTTCCTGCGAAAAGCCCTTAACGCATGGTCACAAATTCTTCCGCCGCCGTTGGGTGGATTGCCACGGTATTATCAAAGTCTTTCTTCGTTGCGCCCATCTTCAGCGCCACGGCGAAGCCCTGCAGGATCTCATCCATGCCGAAGCCGATGCCGTGGATACCGACAATCTTCTCGTCCGGACCGACGCAGACCAGCTTCATGCGGCACGGCTGACGGTGAGAGGTGACGGCGGTATACATCGCGGTAAACGCCGATTTATACACTTTCACCTGGTCGTCGCCATACTGCTCGCGCGCCTGCGGCTCGGTTAAGCCGACGGTGCCGATTGGCGGGTGACTAAAGACCACGGTCGGGATGTTGCTGTAGTCCAGATGCTCGTCCGGCTTGTTGTTAAACAGGCGCTCGGAAAGACGACGACCCGCCGCAACGGCCACTGGGGTCAGCTCAACCGCACCGGTATTATCGCCGACCGCATAAATGCCCGGTACGCTGGTGTTCTGGAATTTATCGACGACGATATAGCCTTTTTCGTCGGTTTTCACGCCGGTCACGCCCAGGTTGAAGTTATCGTTAGCCGGTTCACGGCCAATCGCCCAGATCAGGCAATCGACGGTCTGGCTGCGGCCATCTTCCAGCTCCAGGGTCAGGCTGCCGTCTGCATTTTTCACGACCGCTTTTGGCACGGCGTTGGTATGCAGGGTTGGACCTTCGGTGTTCATCACTTCAACCAGCGTATCAACGATCAGCGGATCGAAGCTGCGCAGCGGCGCGTGTTTGCGCACGAACAGGTGCGCCTCTGCGCCCAGGCCGTTAATCACCCCGGCCAGTTCCACCGCGATGTATCCCGCACCAACAACGGCAACGCGCTTAGGCAGGGCAGGCAGCTCGAAGAAACCGTCGGAGTCGATGCCGTATTCCACGCCCGGGATATTCGGGTGGCTAGGACGGCCGCCGGTGGCGATCAGGATGTGATCGGCGGTGATCGTCTCACCGTTTACTTCGATCGTTTTCGCGTCCACAAAGCGGGCGAAGCCGTGGATAACGTCGACGTTATTTTTGCCCAGCACGTTGTCGTACGAGGTGTGAATACGGTCGATGTAGGCGGTACGGCTGGCAATCAGCTTGTCCCAGTCAAAGTTATTAATGGTGGTGTCAAAGCCGTAGTCCGGGCCATACATATGGATAGCTTCACGGATCTGCGCCGCATGCCACATCACTTTCTTCGGTACACAACCCACGTTCACGCAGGTGCCGCCCAGCGCTTTGGCTTCAATCAGCGCGCACTTCTGGCCGTACATGGCCGCACGGTTGATGGAGGCGATGCCGCCGCTGCCGCCGCCGATTGCGATGTAGTCATAATGCTTAGTCATAGCTTTTGTCCTTAATCGTGAATTGCCGCGATTGTATACCTGAAATCAATAGTTTCCACCGATGGCTGCGATTACTCCGGCACGATCCAACTGACGGTGGCGTGGCCTGTACCCGCTGGCACCAGCGTTTTATGCAGCCACGGCAGCACGTTGTTCATCTGCGCTTCGAGCTTCCACGGCGGGTTAATGACGATCATGCCCGAGGCGGTCATGCCGCGCTGGTCGCTGTCCGGACGTACCGCCAGCTCAATCTGCAGGATTTTGCGGATGCCGGTCGCTTCCAGATCCTTGATCATGCGTTTGATTTGCGCGCGCAGCACCACCGGGTACCACAGGGCGTATGTCCCGGTAGCGAAGCGTTTGTAGCCTTCGTGGATACCGGTCACCACCGCCTGATAGTCGGTTTTGATTTCGTACGGCGGGTCGATCAGCACCAGGCCGCGACGGGAAACCGGCGGCAGCTTGGCTTTCAGCTGCTGGTAGCCATCGGATTTTTCCACGCGGGCGCGGCTGTCTTTCTGGAATTCAGAACGCAGCAGCGGGAAGTCGCTCGGATGCAGCTCGGTCAGCTGGAGGCTATCCTGCTCGCGCAGCAGCTGGCGGGCAATCAGCGGCGAGCCCGGGTAGTAGCGCAGCTGGCCGTTGCGGTTGAAGTGATTCACCACGCCGATGTACGGCTCCAGCTCGGCAGGCAGATCGTCCTGCTGCCAGATGCGGGCAATCCCTTCCAGATATTCACCGGTACGCTCGGCATGCTCGCCGCTCAGTTGGTAACGGCCCGCGCCCGCGTGGGTGTCCAGATAGAGAAACGGCTTCTCTTTCTCTTTGAGCGATTCGATGATCAGGCTCTGAACGGTGTGTTTAAGGACGTCGGCGTGGTTGCCAGCGTGGAAGCTGTGGCGATAACTGAGCATGGGTAATGATATTCCGCTGAATTGACGATTTGCCACAGTTTACAGCAGAACGGCGCAGATTACCCGTAGGCCCGGTAAGCGCAGCGCCACCGGGCTCTTTTCCGCCACGTCTGGCATTGAAATCCTCTACACTTAACCCCATTCTAGATCGCATATGCACAGCGCCGGATGCGCGCTTCATTCACCTATTTCAACAGGACAGCGTTTATGACCAATCCATTACTGACGCCTTTTTCGTTGCCGCCGTTTTCTAAAATCCTCCCTGAGCATGTGGTTCCAGCCGTTACGCAATCGCTGGACAACTGCCGCGCGGCGGTAGAAAGCGTGGTAGCGCAGGGCGCGCCGTACACCTGGGAAAATCTGTGTCAGCCGCTGGCCGAAGTGGACGACGTGCTGGGGCGTATCTTCTCCCCGGTGAGCCACCTGAACTCGGTAAAAAACAGCCCGGAGCTGCGCGAAGCCTACGAACAGACCCTGCCGCTGCTCTCTGAGTACAGCACCTGGGTCGGCCAGCACGAAGGGCTCTACAAAGCCTACCGCGACCTGCGCGACGGCGACCATTATGCCGAACTGAACACGGCGCAGAAAAAATCGGTCGATAACGCCCTGCGTGATTTTGAGCTGTCCGGGATTGGCCTGCCAAAAGAGAAGCAGACCCGCTACGGTGAAATTGCCGCGCGCCTGTCCGAGCTGGGCAACCAGTACAGCAACAACGTGCTCGACGCCACCATGGGCTGGACGAAGCTGATTACCGACGAAGCGGAGCTTTCCGGCATGCCGGAAAGCTCCCTGGCGGCGGCAAAAGCCCAGGCCGAGGCGAAAGAGCAGGACGGCTTCCTGTTAACGCTGGATATCCCGAGCTATCTGCCGGTGATGACCTACTGCGACAACCAGGCGCTTCGCGAAGAGATGTACCGCGCCTACAGCACCCGCGCTTCCGATCAGGGGCCGAATGCCGGTAAGTGGGACAACAGCCCGGTGATGGCGGAAATCCTCGCCCTGCGCCACGAGCTGGCCCAGCTGCTGGGCTTTGAGAACTACGCCGACAAATCTCTCGCCACCAAAATGGCGGAAAATCCGCAGCAGGTGCTCGACTTCCTGACCGATCTGGCGAAACGCGCCCGTCCGCAGGGTGAAAAAGAGCTGGCCCAGCTGCGCGCCTTCGCGAAAGCGGAGTTCGGCGTGGACGAGCTGCAGCCGTGGGACATTGCTTACTACAGCGAAAAACAGAAGCAGCACCTCTACAGCATCAGCGACGAGCAGCTGCGCCCGTATTTCCCGGAAAACAAAGCCGTTAACGGCCTGTTTGAAGTGGTGAAGCGCATCTATGGCATCACCGCCAAAGAGCGTACCGATATCGACGTCTGGCATCCGGACGTGCGCTTCTTTGAACTGTATGACGAGAAAAACGAACTGCGCGGTAGCTTTTACCTCGATCTCTACGCGCGTGAGAACAAGCGCGGCGGGGCGTGGATGGACGACTGCGTGGGCCAGATGCGTAAAGCAGACGGTTCTCTGCAGAAGCCGGTCGCCTACCTGACCTGTAACTTCAACCGTCCGGTGAATGGCAAACCTGCGCTCTTTACTCACGACGAAGTGATCACCCTGTTCCACGAGTTCGGCCACGGTCTGCACCATATGCTGACCCGCATCGAAACCGCAGGCGTGGCAGGCATCAGCGGTGTGCCGTGGGATGCGGTCGAACTGCCGAGCCAGTTTATGGAAAACTGGTGCTGGGAGCCGGACGCGCTGGCGTTTATCTCCGGTCACTATGAGACCGGCGAACCGCTGCCGAAAGAATTGCTGGATAAAATGCTGGCAGCGAAGAACTACCAGGCGGCGATGTTTATCCTGCGTCAGCTGGAGTTCGGTCTGTTCGACTTCCGCCTGCACGCCGAGTTCAGCCCGGAGCAGGGCGCGAAAATTCTTGAAACCCTGGCCGAGATTAAAAAGCAGGTTGCCGTTATTCCTGGGCCAACCTGGGGCCGCTTCCCGCACGCGTTCAGCCATATCTTTGCAGGCGGTTACGCGGCAGGTTACTACAGCTACCTGTGGGCCGACGTGCTGGCTGCGGATGCCTTCTCTCGTTTCGAAGAAGAGGGGATCTTCAACCGCGAAACCGGCCAGTCGTTCCTCGACAACATCCTGACCCGCGGCGGTTCCGAAGAGCCAATGGTGCTGTTCAAACGCTTCCGCGGCCGCGAGCCGCAGCTGGATGCGATGCTTGAGCATTACGGGATCAAAGGCTGATTGTTACGTGAAGATCTGCTTAGTGGATGAAACAGGCGCCGGAGACGGCGCCTTATCTGTTCTGGCCGCCCGCTGGGGGCTGGAGCACGATGATGAAAACCCGATGGCGCTGGTGATGACCACAGCACATCTTGAATTACGCAAGCGCGACGAACCGAAGCTCGGCGGGATTTTTGTCGATTTTGTCGGTGGCGCGATGGCGCACCGGCGCAAGTTCGGCGGCGGTCGCGGCGAAGCGGTGGCTAAAGCGGTTGGGATTAAAGGAAGCTACCTCCCGGACGTTGTCGATGCCACGGCGGGGCTGGGGCGTGATGCCTTTGTGCTGGCGTCTGTCGGCTGTCGGGTGCGGATGCTGGAACGTAACCCGGTGGTGGCGGCCCTGCTCGACGACGGTCTGAGCCGTGGCTACGCGGACCCGGAAATCGGCCCGTGGTTGCAGGAGCGTTTGCAGCTGATTCATGCCTCGAGCCTGACGGCACTGACCGATATCACCCCGCGCCCGCAGGTGGTCTATCTTGACCCGATGTTCCCGCACAAGCAGAAAAGCGCGCTGGTGAAGAAAGAGATGCGGGTGTTTCAGTCTCTGGTGGGGCCTGATTTGGATGCGGATGGTCTGCTGGAGCCAGCTCGTCAGCTGGCGACGAAGCGGGTGGTGGTGAAGCGCCCTGACTATGCGCCGCCGCTGGCGGACGTTGCCACGACCAACGCGGTGACCACCAAAGGGCACCGGTTTGATATCTACTCAGGTACGCCGGAATAAAAAAAGCCGGGAGGCGGCTTCGCCTTACCCGGCCTACGTCCTCGATCTATCCCCTCTCCCTGTGGGAGAGGGTTAGGGTGAGGGGAATTTAACGCACTTACTCGTCTTCTTCGTCACGCAGTGGAACAATCAGCATATCCACGTGAACGGTGTTAATCAGCTGGCGCGCGGAAGACATCAGCTTGCTCCAGAAGTCCTGATGGTGACCGCACACCACCAGGTCCATGTCATATTTCTTGATCGCATCAACCAGTACCTGGCCCAGGTCGCCGCTGCCGCTCAGGGTTTCGGTAATCGGATAGCCTGCGTTGGTGGACAGTTCGCTCAGGGCGTGGTGTGTCTCTTCGGAGATGCGCTTTTGCATATCGCCAAGATTGACGTCGATCAGACCGGTGTAGAGGTCGGAGTAATTCACATCAACGTGAATCAGCGAAACTTTCGCGTTGTAGGGACGTGCCATGGATACCGCTTTATCAACCAGCACTTTGCTCTCCGGGGAGAGGTCTACCGCGATGAGAATGTGTTTGTAAGCCATAGTGTTACTCCTTCCTTAAGTTATCGATGACTAAATAGGAAAGCCGTCGTCTGATGCTTTCATTACGGCCCAGTTAAACATATTTTTCAAGCTTTGGTGTTGATAACGATTAACCTTGTGGCAAAAAAATTAACGGATCTCCTACACTATTAAATGAGCCGTTCGGATATTAAAACGCGAACCGGATCGACTTTTGGTCATTCTTTCACTGAACTGTCTGTCAGGGCATTGGGGTGCGGTAGCTCAGAAGCCTTGCTTCGTGGGCGGACGCCGGGGAGGATGTATGATTAGCACCGTCGCATTGTTTTGGGCGTTATGCGTGGTTTGCATAGTGAATATGGCGCGCTACTTCTCATCGTTACGTGCGCTGTTAGTGGTACTTCGTGGTTGCGATCCGTTGCTTTATCAGTATGTGGACGGTGGAGGGTTCTTCACCTCGCATGGGCAGCCCAGCAAACAGATGCGTCTGGTGGGATATATCTACTATCAGCGCTACCGCGATCATCACGATGAAGAGTTTATCCGTCGCTGCGAGCGCCTGCGTCGTCAGTTCATTTTAACCAGCGCCCTGTGTGGCCTGGTCGTGGTCAGCATGATTGCATTGATGATTTGGCACTGAGCATCACAGCAGGCGGGGTCAGCCCCGCCTTCTTTCCTCTGGCTCAGGGCTTAACCGTGAACCGGAGATCGGAGATATCGCTCTCAATCGAAATAACCTTCCCGCTATAGGCGATATTAACGTCTCCGTTTGTATCAATGCTGGCCGCAGTGATTGTACCCGTACCTTCAATGACAGGATGCTTCATTGCCAACTGATGGATAATGTCGATGTCTTTCCCTGTTATCTTTTCCGAGAGATAGTAACGGTAGATTGTCGGTACGGTGGCGCCACCCTGATTGTTCACGGTCATATAGAGCCAGACGCTGTCAGATAATTTATAAACGCGTTGAAGTGCATCGTTATTTCGCTGATTAGGCTGGTGGTTTAGCCACATAAATCCAATGACCAGAGCCAGAAGCGAAACCGTAACAAGGCGATGAATCCATTTAGTAGCCGTTTTGAATGGCATAGTCTTTTCCGTCATGGGGGGAACTGAGAATATTCGCGGGGATAATAGTTATTTGTGCAGTAAAAATCTGAACAGATAGTGTTCAGATTTTCCTAATCACAGCAATGGATTAAGTGACACAACAGCCATAAAAAAAGCGGGTCAGTTTCCTGACCCGCTTTTTGTCGCCTTCAACCGATTAAATCAGCTTCAGCGAAATCCAGTACAAACCGCCAGACAGCAGGATGGATGCCGGAAGGGTGAACACCCAGGCCATCAGAATGTTGGTTACGGTTTTGCGCTGCAGACCGCCACCGTCAACAATCATGGTACCTGCCACGGACGAAGAGAGTACGTGGGTGGTGGATACCGGCATACCGGTGTAGCTCGCCAGACCGATAGATACCGCCGCCGTCATCTGCGCGGACATACCCTGCGCATAGGTCATGCCTTTCTTACCGATCTTCTCGCCGATGGTGGTCGCCACACGGCGCCAGCCAATCATCGTGCCGATACCGAGCGCCAGCGCGACCGCCATGATGATCCAGATTGGCGCGTACTCAATGGTGTTGAGCATATCGCCTTTCAGTTTCTTCAGGAGACGCTGGTCGTCAGCATTCACGTCAGGCAGCTTCGCCACTTTATCCGTCACATCAGAGATGCACAGCATAATGCGACGCAGCTGACCACGCTGCTCAACGGTCAGTTTGTCATAACTTTCGATATTGCCCAGCATGCCTTTGGCACGTTCCAGCGCGTTAATCGCGTTTGCCGGATGGCAGTGGAATTCGCCTGGCGCAGTCGTGGCCCCGGCTTCCGGAGACGGAATCAGCTGGTCAACGCCGGTCGCTTTTTTCAGCAGCTCAGGGTGCTGCTGGAAATAGGTTTCAACGTTGTTGACCGCATCGCGAGTACGGGTGATTTCGTAGCCGGAGGCGTTCATATTAACCACGAAGCCTGCCGGAGCAACGCCAATCAGTACCAGCATCACCAGACCAATGCCTTTCTGACCATCGTTCGCGCCGTGTGAGAAAGCCACGCCGATAGCGGAAATGATCAGGGCGATACGCGTCCAGAATGGCGGCTTTTTCTTGCCGTCTTTCTTTTCACGCTCTGCTGGCGTCAGGTGAATACGGGAGCGTTTTTTAGTATTGCTCCAGTAACGACGCAGGATGAAGATCAGCCCGCCTGCCACCACCAGACCCACGATTGGGGAGACGATGAGAGAGGCAAAGATCCCCAGTACTTTCGGGATATTTAACGCATCAACAACCGATGTACCGGTCATGAGGGCGTTGGTTAACCCGATACCGATAATCGCGCCGATGAGGGTGTGAGAACTGGATGCAGGCAGGCCGAAATACCAGGTACCGAGGTTCCAGATAATTGCAGCAAGCAGCATTGAGAACACCATAGCGAGGCCATGGCCAGAACTTACGTTAAGCAGCAGATCCGTTGGCAGCATATGCACAATGGCATACGCAACGCTCAGTCCGCCCAGGAGGACACCAAAAAAGTTAAATACCGCCGCCATAACAACCGCAAGCTGCGATCGCATTGCGCGAGTGTAGATAACCGTCGCTACTGCGTTTGCAGTGTCGTGGAAGCCGTTGATCGCTTCGTAAAACAGTACAAAAACCAGAGCAAGCAATAATAAAAGCCCGGTATGTAAATCCAGGCCGGCAAACAAATGTAGCATAGGACGTTACGCCATTTTGAGGACATGAACGCGGCGCATTATCCAGGACAAATGCGCAACGGGCAAAGTGAAATATAGACTTTTTTTGACATACCACCTGATTTGAGAAAAGTGCCTGAAAGGATATTCTTTAAATTTCAAGGGAATGGCTTTGTAATATCTTTTTACGCTGGTGTGACCACAGAGGAAACTTTACAATCCGCGGCAGTTAACAAAGAGGGTTTTGACGTGGAAAGGTTTGATGCCGTGGTAATTGGCGCCGGTGCGGCGGGTATGTTTTGTGCGGCGATGGCCGGACAGGCGGGTCGTCGCGTGCTGCTGCTGGATAACGGTAAAAAGCCAGGCCGTAAGATCCTGATGTCCGGCGGCGGGCGCTGCAACTTTACTAACCTGTATGTTGAACCCGCGGCCTATTTGAGCCAAAACCGTCATTTTTGTAAATCTGCGCTGGCGCGTTATACCCAGTGGGATTTTATCGACCTGGTCGGTAAGCACGGTATCGCATGGCATGAGAAGACGCTGGGCCAGCTGTTCTGCGACGACTCCGCGCAGCAGATTGTCGATATGCTGGTGGCCGAGTGCGAGAAGGGCGGCGTCGTCATGCGCCTGCGCACGGAAGTGCTGGAAGTCGCCCGCGACGACCAGGGCTATACGCTACAGCTCAACGGTGAAACCGTCAGCGCCGATAATCTGGTGATCGCCAGCGGCGGCCTGTCCATGCCGGGTCTGGGCGCTTCCCCGTTTGGCTATAAGATTGCCGAACAGTTTGGCCTGAAAGTCTTGCCCACGCGCGCCGGGCTGGTGCCGTTCACGCTGCATAAACCGCTTCTCGAACAGCTTCAGACGCTGTCTGGCGTGTCTGTTCCCTCCGTCATTACCGCCGAAGACGGGACGGTGTTCCGCGAAAATCTGCTCTTTACCCATCGCGGTCTCTCCGGCCCCGCGGTACTGCAAATCTCCAGCTACTGGCAGCCGGGGGAGTTTGTCACGGTTAACCTGCTCCCGGACTGCGATCTCGACGCGTTCCTTAACGAGCAGCGTACCGCGCACCCGAATCAGAGCCTGAAAAACACGCTGGCAATGCAGCTGCCGAAGCGTCTGGTGGAGTGTTTGCAGGTGCTGGGGCAAATCCCGGACGTGTCGCTCAAGCAGCTTAACAGCCGCGAGCAGGAGATGCTGGTAGAGACCCTGACAAACTGGCGCGTGCAGCCAAACGGCACGGAAGGCTACCGTACGGCGGAAGTGACGCTGGGCGGGGTCGACACGAATGAGCTCTCTTCCCGCACCATGGAAGCGCGCAACGTGCCGGGGCTCTATTTTATTGGCGAAGTGATGGATGTGACCGGCTGGCTCGGCGGGTACAACTTCCAGTGGGCATGGGCAAGTGCCTGGGCGTGTGCTCAGGCGCTGGCTGAAGACAAGTGACATCAGCGCGCTGCCACTCGTCGCGGTTGGCTTTACGGGCTGACGGTGGTGACGTCCGTCACGGCCAGAATATTGCTCGCGGCCACGGTCCCCATCCTGATATATGATGCTGCGGTAACGCCGCCAATATGCGGTGAAATGACCACGTTTTCTACGGATTGCCAGAGGTGCGGCGTCGTCAGCGGCTCGTGGGGAAAGCTGTCCAGCGCTGCGCTGTGCAGCGTGCCATCCCGGAGCGCTGCCAGTAATGATTCACTGTGGATCAGTCCACCGCGTGCCGTATTGACCAGAATAGCGTTCCGCTTGCAGTGTGCAAGCGTCTGGCTATTGATCATCCCCCGGTTCTCATCGGTTAGCGGACAGTGCAAAGAGATAACATCGGAACGGGAAAGAAGCCCGGTCAGCGTTTCTGCGCGTTCGCACAGGGCAGGCATGGACTTAGCATAGGGATCGTAAGCCAGCACCTTCATGCCGAATGCGTGGCCAATATTTGCCACGCGCGAGCCGATAGCGCCCAACCCGATTAGCCCCAGGGTTAATCCCTCCAGCTCAATGGATTTATGCGTTGCCTTATCCCAGTGCCCGTCCCGCAGCCGCTTGTCCAGAGGCACCACGGACTTTGCGCAGGCGAGGATCAGCGCCCAGGTATGTTCAGCCACTGCCGCTGCGTTTGCGCCTGGTGCAGCACGGACGGCGATATTGCGCTCGGCTGCTGCCGTCTGGTCTATCGCATCGATCCCGCTTCCGTGCTTGGAAATAACCTGCAGAGCCGGGGCAGCATCCATCACTTTCGCGGTGATCCGGCCGTAACGAACCAGAATCGCCACGGGATTGTGTCGTTCACACAGCGCGATCAGGTCATCTTCTGTGGGCTGGCGGCCTGCAAACACCACTTCAAAGCCCTGCAACATCACCATGGCCTGCTCCGCCAGGTCGCTTCCGGTAACCAGAATTACGTCTTTGCCCCCCATCACAGCGTCTCCCCGTCAGCTAACATACCTGCCTTACGAAGTGCGTCATCAAGCCAGTGTGGACGTAAATCACCTTCACGGATGGCGGCAAGACGCCGGGTCTCCATCTCCAGCTTTTCTTTTGCCAGCGCGATGACCTGCTGAACCTCATCACGCGGGATGACGACCACGCCGTCGATATCCGCGACAACCAGATCCCCGGCCTGAACCGTCGCCCCGGCGACTGAAATGGGATGATTAACCCGGCCAGAAATTAACTTTGTCGGGCCGCAGGGATTCAGACCGGCAGAAAAGACAGGGTAGTGGCCTTTGCTCAGGGAATCGGCGTCACGTACAGCGCCGTCAATAATGATGCCCGCAATGCCGCTCGCCTGAGCCTGAGTGGCCATGATTTCGCCAAGCAGCGCGCAGCTCAGGTCGCCTTTGCCATCGACGACCAGGACATCGCCGGGTTGCGCCACCGCCATCGCGGCATGAATCGCCAGATTATCACCCGGACGGACCTCAACGGTGATGGCCGGGCCCGCAACCGACATATGTGGGGCCAGCGGTTTGATGCGGCCATGAAGCGTACCGCGGCGACCGGCCACGTCGGCCAGAATGGCGGCCTGATACTCGGCAGCCCGACGAACGTCCTCGGCAGAAACGCGTTCGAACTGGCGATTAATCGGTTTTTTTTCAGAAACGGACATGAATGCCTCCATATTGTTTTACTAGGTACAGCGCAGGTGTACAGAACAAAACAACTATAGCGGTATTGCTTTCCTTTTAGCCAGACCCGAGGTGGCGTTTGTGATGTAAACACGAAGTGACTCACAAAATTTGAGGTACACTCACTGCCGGGCTAACAAGGAGATAATGATGGGGAATGAAGGCGTTGTAGCGGTTGAAAAAGCGCTGGCTTTACTGGATTGCTTCCGTCCTGGGGATGAGAGCCTGACGCTGACCGCGCTGGCACAGCTGTCGGGTTATCACAAAACCACGGTTTACCGCTTGATGAATTCTCTTGAACGGATGAATTACGTCGTCAGGCATGAAGACGGCAATTATGCGCTTGGCCCACGTCTGCTTTACCTCGGCAAGCTTTATGAACAATCTTTCCATCTTTCACGAGTGGTTCAGCCAGAGCTTCAGGCGCTCTCTCTGGCGTCTCAGGAGAGTGCCAGCTGGTATGTGCTGGAGGGCGGGCAGCGCCTTTGTCTGTTTCGCGCTGAAGCATCGCACGGCCTGCGACACAGCAATCTTCCCGGCAGCCAGTTCCCGCTCGATAATTCGGCCATCAGTAAGGTCTTACGCCATTGGGGGCTCAATGAGAGCCTGCCGGAGGGAGACGCTGACCTTCCTTTCTACACGTCAGGCGCACGCGATCCCCACACCGCGGCGTTTGCGATGCCCGTCTTCGGCGTTCATGACAAGCTGGTTGCGGCGTTAGCCCTGACCGGCCCCATCTCACGGCTGACGGAAGATCGTCGTGAGAAGGAGATAGGTCCGTTGATGAAGGCGGCGGCCAGCCGTCTGTCGCAGAAAATGGGAGCCAGTAAGCCCTTCTGTCAGCAGTTCTTTGGTGAAACGAGCGACGCGGCGGAAGAAAATCTATAATCGCAGAAGCGGGACGAGTATCCCGCTTCTGTCATCATTAATGCGTGACCTGTTTTTCGTGTAGCTGAGCGTTGCGGGCCTGCCGTCCCATAATGAGCACCGCGATACCCCCGGCCAGGCACAGCGCGGCCAGCGGAAGCATAGCCAGCGTGTAGCTGCCCGTCCGCTCGCTGATCATGCCGTAGGCATTTACCATGACCGCCCCGCCAATCAGGTTCGCGATGGCGCCAATCGCGGCCAGCCCCGCCGCCGCCGAGGAGCTGCTCATCCAGCCGGATGCCAGCGCCCAGAAAGGCCCTTTCATAGAATACGCGCCTGTCAGGATAATGCTCAGGATCACGATAGTGGCAAAGAGCGAGACGCTTACAAAGGCAGCGAACACGCCGGCGGCAATCATGAACAGCGTCAGCGCGGTATGCCAGCGGCGTTCGTTGGTGCGATCGGAGTGTCGTCCCCAGACAATCATCAGAACCGATGCCAGACCGTAAGGAATGGCGTTAAGCAGACCTGTCTCAAGATTATCGAGATGGAAGGATTTCAGCAGTTGAGGAGACCAGACGCTGATGGTAGTGCCCGCGGACGATGCGCCCGCGTAAATCAGCGCCATCAGCCAGATCTGACGATGCTTCAGCAGCTGCCACGTCGTCTGGTGTCCGATGTTCTTTTGCTGGCTCCGCTCGGTCTCAAGCGTGGTTTCCAGCCACTTTTTCTGTTCAACACTGAGCCATTTCGCCTGATGAGGGCGATCCCGGAGAATAAACCAGGCCGCAATACCCAGCAGCACCGCAGGTAAGCCTTCAATAATGAACAGCAGATGCCAGCCGCGAAGACCCAGCCAGCCATCGAGCGACAGTATCAACCCGGAAAGCGGGGAGCCGATGAAGTTAGCGAGCGGGATGGCGACCATAAAGGACGCAATAATGCGCGCGCGGTAGCGGGAAGGGATCCACCAGGTCAGATACAGCACAACGCCGGGGAAGAAGCCTGCTTCCGCTGCCCCGAGGAGAAAGCGGACGATATAGAGCGAGGTGGTATTTTGAACCAGCGCCATGCCCATGGAGACAATGCCCCAGCTGATCATAATGCGCGGGATCCACAGCCGGGCGCCGACTTTCTGCATGGCCAGATTACTGGGTACCTCAAACAAAAAATAGGCCACGAAGTAAAGGCTGCTGGCGAAGCCAAACGCCGCTTTGCTGAGGCCAAGGTCCTCATTCATCTGCAGCGAAGCCATGCCGATATTCCCGCGATCGATAATCGAGACCAGGTAACTGACAATCAGAAACGGGAGAATACGCCAGATCACCTTCCGCATCGTCTCTCTTTCTATGTCCTCGGTGGCGGTCGCGCCGTTACGTAAATGTTCTGTCATTGTATCCTCGCAGGGTGTGTTCTTTGTTTTATTAGGTACAACTTAGTTTTATTAAACAAAACCACTATAGCGACGGCGCGTTCTTTTTATCCAGTTAATGGAAGGTTTAAATGGTGTAAATAAGAGGTGACTCACAGATAGTGCGCTCTGGATATCGCTTACAGCTGCTGACCAACCGCAAACGGGACGGGCTGGTAGGGAAATAATCACGCAACGCAATTATTGCACCAACTTTTCTGCTCCGTTCAACTAAGCTTCGACCAGATGCCCCGCCGCGTTAGTGGGGCCATATTCCTTTTGGTCGAGCACGCATCATGCAGCTACTCAGTATTATTATTTTGCTTACCCTAACCGTGGTGATTCATTCGCTGTGGATGTTTGGCGTTTTAAAATTCATTACGTTAGAAGTCGATTCTGCGGTACGCATTGTTTTACGCAATGTCGGTATCGTGATCTCTATGATTTTCGCCCATCTCCTGGAAGCCGGGCTGTTTGCTGCGTTTTATTTTGTCATCGACGCGTTTAATGACTGGAATACCAGCTTCTACTTTTCGCTGGTGAGCTATGCGACGGTAGGGTACGGCGACGTCACGTTGCCCCAGCACTGGCGGCTCATCGGCGGGGTGGAAGGGCTGGTGGGCGCGTTGATGGTAGGCTGGTCTGTGGCGGTTCTGGTGGCGGTGCTGCAGCGTTTGCGCGGCATGAGCGCTTAAACGGCAGATGCACGATCCCCGTCTGGTAAGGTAAAGTACCCCTCCTTGCGCGGCCAGATGGCTGCGATTTTGAGGGCGAAGAGGCTGATTAACGGCCCGCCCTTTTCTGTTCCTGGTTTACGCCAGTTTGCATGGTGTTGTGTTTTGTCTGCCAAAAGGGTTTTGTATGTCTGCTGCTCATCTCGGTTTCCCGACGGAAACCGTTGTTGTCTTTGTGGTGATGGCCGTTGGGGCGATGTTTATCGACCTCTTTATGCACCGTCACGATAAACCTGTTTCGCTGAAAAGCGCGGCGATGTGGTCCATCTTCTGGGTCATGATGGCGATGGCCTTCGCCGGATTCCTGTACGTTCACCACGGCGCCGAGATGGCGAGCCTGTTCCTCACCGGCTATGCGCTGGAAGAGGTGCTCTCCGTCGATAACCTGTTTGTGATGATGGCGATCTTCGCCTGGTTCGGCGTGCCGGATAAGTACCGTCACCGCGTGCTCTACTGGGGCGTGCTGGGGGCGATTGTCTTCCGCGGTATTTTCGTGGCTATCGGCACCAGCCTGTTAAGCCTGGGGCCGTACGTTGAGGTGATTTTCGCGCTGGTCGTTGGCTGGACGGCGGTGATGATGCTCAGACGTAATGAAGAGAGCGACGAAGTGGAAGATTACTCGGGTCATCTCGCCTATCGCCTGGTGAAGCGCTTCTATCCGGTCTGGCCGAAAATCAGCAGCAATGCCTTTATTCTGACGCAGAAAGAGGTGGATGCGGAGCTGGAGAAGCCGGAAAACCAGGACGTGATGGTCGGCCGCGTGAAGAAGGCGAAGCGCTATGCGACACCGCTGTTGCTTTGCGTGGCCGTCGTTGAGCTCTCTGACGTGATGTTCGCGTTTGACTCCGTGCCGGCCATTATTGCCGTGAGCCGCGAACCGCTGATTATCTACAGCGCCATGATGTTCGCCATTCTTGGCCTGCGTACGCTCTACTTCGTGCTGGAAGCGCTGAAGCAGTACCTGGTACACCTCGAGAAAGCCGTGGTGCTGCTGCTGTTCTTCGTGGCGTTCAAGCTGGGGTTAAATGCCACCGACCACTTCTGGCATCATGGTTACAGCATTGGCGCGACGGCCAGCCTGTTTGTGGTACTAGGCGTGCTGGCGCTGGGGATTATTGCGAGCGTGATGTTCCCGGGAAAACGTGAGGCCTGATGTACCGCTTTTCTCCCTCTCCCTCTCCCTGTGGGAGAGGGCCGGGGTGAGGGCACCAGAGCGCACCTAACCCTTAATCGGTGAATTCCGGCGCTTGCGCGGCGGGTGGAAGTGCCGCCAGTGCGGATCCTGCGCCGCCGCCAGCAGCTCGTGGTCGCCGCGGGTGTCTCCCCAGGCGCGCAGGTGATAGGCGTTCAGATCGCCATACACTTTTTCAAGCCTTGCCACCTTCTGGGCGCAGCGGCAGTTGTGGCCCGTGATGCGCCCTGTCAGCTTGCCATCTTTCACTTCCAGCTGCGTGCCAATCAGCTTAATGCCCAGTTTGTCAGCCCACGGCTGAAGCACCAGCGCCGGAGAGGCGGAACAGATGGTCACCTCCGCACCGGAATTCACCTCAGCCGCCACCGCCAGAACCCCTTCGGGACGCATCAGCTTGTTCCAGTATTTTTCGCAAAAGGCTTCCGCCTGCTGGCGCAACCAGTGTTCATCCACGCCCGTCAGGAACGTTTTGATCAGCACTTCCTTTAGCTCATCGCGCGTCAGCTTACGACGCACGCAGTGGAGCGTGGGCAGCGCCATACGCACCAGACGACCCGCGAAGTAACGTTTCCCGAAGGCAAAGCGCAGGAAAGGAATAAAGCTGTCGTGGTGCGTTAATGTCCCATCAAAGTCAAAGACAGAGAGCACGCTGGATTTCGCCACCGTCTCGTCGGCAATCATATTGGTCATAAATACGTCTTAGCTGAAATACACATTCTGTGGATCAGTTTACCTGCTTTACCAGGACAGTCCTTACATCACCACCATTTTTTCTCGATCTTGCGATCTCAAAGTGAGTCCATTTTTGGCCTCGATAAGAATTGGTGAAAAAACGATCTGTCTATATTATCGCCACATCGCACGATATTTAGGGGAACCCTTTGGCCCCCACAGGGAAGGAAAAACTCACTCACTACCTCTTTCTTGATATGACTCTTAGATCGCTTATTTCAATCCTCACGTTAAGTTTTGCTTCGTTTTCTGCAATGAGTTTTCAACTTCCCGCGTCGATGTTATCGATGAACCATGAACTGGCAGTATCGCCAGCGAAATCTGCCCTGAAGCATCAGGCAACGGATCCGCTGCGCTCGCGTATTCTCGATCCATACCAGAAAGGGGAAATCACCCGGTAACCGCGGGGCGGAATCACGCATTGCGGCGCGCAGATTGCTCCATTCCGCCCGACGTGTTGCGGCAAGTGATGCCTGACAACATTAAATAATGTCATCCACGACGCCGCCGTCGACGCGTAACGCCGCGCCGGAGGTGGCGGAGGCCTGTGGCGAACAGACATAAATCACCATATTGGCCACCTCTTCAACCGTGGCCGCGCGCTGGATCACCGAGCTGGGGCGGTTGGCCATCACAAACTCTTTCGCCAGCTGCTCCAGCGATTTGCCGGTTTTTTCGATTTCATCTTTCATCATCTCTGCAAAACCGTCCGACATCGTCGGGCCTGGCAGTACGCTGTTGACCGTCACGCCGCTCCCTGCCACGAACTTCGCCAGCCCGCGCGCCAGCGAGAGCTGTGCCGTTTTGGTCACGCCGTAGTGGATCATATCCGCCGGGATATTGCAGGCCGACTCGGAGGAGATAAACACCACGCGTCCCCAGCCTTTCTGCACCATGCCCGGCAGCAGGGCGCGGGACAGACGCACGCCGGACATCACGTTGGTCTGCCAGTAACGCTCCCAGGTTTCATCGTCGGTGGCATAGAAATCCTGCGGGCCGTAAATCCCGGCGTTGTTAACCAGAATATCGACGTTATTCGCCACCTTCAGCAGCGACTCGACCCCTTCCGCCGTGCTGAGATCGGCAATCGCGGCGCGCACCTGTACGCCCGGCACCACCTGCTGCAGCTGCTGAATGCCTTTGTTCACCGATTCCGTGCTGCGGCCATTGACGATCACCTCGGCACCGCTTTCTGCCAGCCCTCTGGCAATGGCGAACCCGATCCCGCCGGTTGAGGCGGTCACCAGCGCCACTTTCCCCGTAAAGTCGATTTTCATCATCAGCTCCTTATCGTTTTAACGTTCGGACCTTAAAGCGTAGCAGGTGAGGATGACGGCTCCTGGCTAAAAAGGCGCAGCAGCGTCTCCACCTGCTCGTCAAGCGGGGCGAGGGAGCGCTTTACAATCAGGTGAAGCGGCGTTGCTCTGCGCGCACCGTGGCTCAGCGGCAGGCGTTTCAGGACGCCTTGATCCAGCTGGGTCTGGATGCGTTCCTCTGGCAGCCAGCCGTAGCCGACCTGAGAGAGGACGGCCTCTATGGCGGCATCGATGGTGGAGAAGGTCCACGACTCACTGGCAGCACGTGCGGCGGGCTGGCTGTCCGCAATCTGGATAAGCGGCCACGGGCGCAGCATCTCATCATTTAGCGGCGCGTCGAGGTGAAAGAGGGGATGCTGGTGATGGGCCACGGCAACAAAGTCGATATTCATCAGCCATTCGCCGAGCCCGGTAATGTCCTGGCGGCGGGTTAAGATCATCACATCGGCTTCGTCGTTAATGGCGTCGGCGCGGGTGTTTTCCAGCACTTCGGTAAGTCGTACCTGGGTCTGCGGATACTGCTGCTGGAACTGACGCAGGATAGCGAACAGGCGGCGGCGCGGGAAAATGGAGTCCACCACCAGATCCAACCGCGTGCGCATCCCGTTGCGAAGGGTCGCTGCGCGCGTCTCAACATACGAAAAGGCTTTCAGCAGCGGTTTAACCTGGTTGAGCAGAAGCTCACCGGCCGGGGTTAACACCGCCCGTCGCCCCTCCGGGACCAGCAGCGCCACGCCGAGCCGCTCCTGCAGCAGCGACAGGTTATAGCTCACCGAAGACTGGCTGCGGTGGGTTTCTTCTGCGGCTTTGGCAAAGCTGCCCGCTTCCACCACTCGTTCCAGTAAGGACCATTGTTCCAGCGTCGTCTTATGCATGATTTATCTAAAATCTGGATGAATTTGATTAAAACATAGCGTTATTCATCCATTTTTTGAAGGGGTACGATCGTCTCATCAAAACAAAGGAGACATCTTATGAACACCTTCGACAAACACGACTTAAGCGGCTTCGTTGGCAAACACCTTGTTTATACCTACGACAACGGCTGGAACTACGAGATTTACGTCAAAAATGAGACGACCCTGGATTACCGTATTCACAGCGGTCTGGTGGCAAACCGTTGGGTGAAAGATCAGCAGGCTTACATCGTGCGGGTAGGGGAGAGCATCTATAAAATTTCCTGGACCGAGCCAACCGGTACCGACGTCAGCCTGATTGTGAACCTGGGCGACAAACTGTTCCACGGCACCATCTTCTTCCCGCGCTGGGTCATGAACAACCCGGAAAAAACCGTCTGCTTCCAGAACGACCATATTCCGCTGATGAACAGCTATCGCGATGCGGGCCCGGCGTATCCAACGGAAGTGATTGATGAATTTGCCACGATCACCTTTGTGCGCGACTGCGGCGCAAATAATGAAATCGTTATCGCCTGCGCCGCCAGCGAATTGCCGAATGATTTTCCTGCTAATCTTAACTAAGCGCGACAGTTGAATGCGCGACAATTGATATTAATAGAAAGTTCCCGGAGGATGACGGAATTCCCGCCCAAACCTCCGGGATTTTTATTTTGGTTGAGTATTCATTTACTTTTCTTATAATTTTAATGTAAACAAAATGAAATAGTAGAGTAATCGCTGTGAGTCCACACACAAAAAAACAAAAAAATAGTTAGAATGACTATCTTGCTGTTGTAAAACGATTTTCTATCCTATTTTATGTGCTGTTTCCCTTCTGCTCTTCGCCTGTCTTAATTTTTTCCTAAGAAAACGACGCTACTTTTGCTTCAGTTGATGGTTTGTTGACATAACTGTTATAGCGACTTAATTTTATTTGGTCTTTATTTAATAACCATCTTGCATGATCCCATTGAGCTGCCCATTACGACAGCGCAGTAAAAGATGACGCCTTTAATACAGCAAGGAAATTAATAATGAGTGATTTTCTGCCTTTTTCGCGACCGTCGATGGGCGCTGAGGAAATTGCGGCGCTTCAGGACGTTTTGATGTCGGGCTGGATCACCACGGGGCCTAAGAATCAGGAACTTGAAGAGGCATTCTGTCAACTTACCGGGAATCAGCATGCGATTGCCGTCTGTTCAGCCACCGCGGGTATGCACGTCACGCTGATGGCGCTGGATATTGGCCCGGGCGATGAAGTCATTACCCCTTCCCAGACCTGGGTCTCCACGCTGAATATGATCGTGTTGCTGGGTGCCACACCGGTCATGATTGATGTGGACAAAGATACATTAATGGTGACGCCAGAAGCCGTTGAAGCCGCCATTACCCCGCGTACCAAAGCCATTATTCCCGTTCATTATGCCGGCGCGCCGTGTGAAATCGACGCTATCCATGCCATCGGTGAACGTCACGGTATTCCGGTTATTGAAGATGCGGCCCATGCCGCCGGAACGTACTACAAGAACCGTCACGTGGGCTGGAAAGGGACGGCGATTTTTTCCTTCCACGCCATTAAAAATATGACCTGCGCGGAAGGCGGCTTAGTCGTCACGGATAATGCCCAGCTGGCACAGCGGATCCGCAGTCTGAAATTCCACGGCCTTGGCGTAGACGCCTATGACCGCCAGACGCACGGTCGTGCGCCGCAGGCGGAAGTGATCGCGCCGGGCTATAAATACAACCTGGCGGACATTAATGCCGCGCTGGCGCTGGTGCAGTTAGGTAAACTGAAAGAGGCCAACAGGCGCCGCCAGGAAATCGCTGAACGCTACCTGCGGGAGCTGGCCGATACGCCGTTCCAGCCGCTCACCATTCCGTCATGGCCGCACGTGCACGCCTGGCATCTGTTTATTATTCGCGTTGATGAAGCGCGCTGTGGGATCTCACGCGACAACCTGATGGCGGCGCTGAAAGAGAAAGGCATCGGTACCGGCCTCCACTTCCGCGCGGCCCACACCCAAAAATACTACCGCGAGCGTTTTCCTGAAGTATCGCTCCCGAATTCTGAATGGAATAGCGCGCGTATTTGTTCCCTCCCTCTTTTCCCGGATATGACTCATGACGACACAACCCGTGTCATTACCGCACTCCATCAGCTTGCAGGACATTGATATGTTCAGTGCACCGCCTGTACAAAAAGTTTCCGTGGTCATCCCGGTTTATAACGAGCAGGAGAGCCTGCCCGAACTGATCCGCCGTACAACGGCCGCCTGTGACACGATGGGCAAGGCTTACGAAATTCTGCTGGTGGATGACGGCAGTAGCGATAATTCCGCACTGATGCTGACCGAAGCCGCGCAGGCTGAAGGCAGCCACATTGTGGCCGTGCTGCTCAACCGCAACTACGGCCAGCATTCGGCGATTATGGCGGGGTTTAGCCACGTCACGGGCGATCTGATCATCACCCTGGATGCTGACCTGCAAAACCCGCCGGAAGAGATCCCGCGCCTGGTTGCCAAAGCCGATGAAGGCTATGACGTGGTTGGCACGGTACGTCAGAACCGCCAGGACAGCCTGTTCCGTAAGCTGGCGTCACGCACCATTAACCGCCTGATCCAGCGCACCACCGGTAAAGCGATGGGTGACTACGGCTGCATGCTGCGCGCCTACCGCCGCCATATTGTCGACGCCATGCTGCATTGCCATGAGCGCAGCACCTTCATTCCTATTCTGGCGAACACCTTTGCCCGCAAGGCAACGGAAATCCCGGTTCTGCACGCCGAGCGCGAGCACGGGGAATCGAAGTACAGCTTTATGCGTCTCATCAACCTGATGTATGACCTCATCACCTGCCTGACCACCACGCCGCTGCGTCTGCTGAGCGTGTTCGGCAGCATCATCGCCGTGGCCGGTTTTGCGCTGTCCGTTCTGCTGGTGGTACTGCGACTGGTCTTTGGCCCGCAGTGGGCGGCGGAAGGGGTCTTCATGCTCTTTGCCGTGCTGTTTATGTTCATCGGCGCCCAGTTTGTCGGGATGGGCCTTCTCGGTGAATACATTGGCCGTATCTATAACGATGTTCGCGCGCGTCCGCGCTACTTTATTCAACGTGTTGTCCGTCAGGAACACAAAGCATCTCAAGAGGAAATTCACCCATGAAAGCTGTTGTATTTGCCTATCACGATATGGGGTGCACGGGCACGCTGGCCCTGCTGGAAGCGGGCTATGACATTGCGGCAATCTTTACCCATCCGGACACCGCCGGAGAGAATAACTTTTTCGGCTCCGTGGCGCGTATCGCCGCCGAGCGTGGGATCCCGGTTTATGCGCCGGACGACGTAAATCACCCGCTGTGGGTGGATCGCATCCGCGCGCTCGCGCCTGACGTGATCTTCTCGTTCTACTATCGCAACCTGCTCTCCGACGAGATCTTAGGCCTGGCTGCAAAAGGTGCCTTTAATCTTCACGGCTCTCTGCTGCCGGCCTACCGTGGCCGCGCCCCGCTGAACTGGGTGCTGGTGAACGGTGAAACGGAAACGGGCGTGACGCTGCACCGCATGGTGCACCGTGCGGATGCGGGCGCTATCGTGGCACAGCAGAAGGTCGCTATTGATGCGGACGAAACTGCGCTGCAGCTGCATCACAAGCTGAACGCGACGGCACAGACGCTGCTGCGTGATGCACTTCCCGCCATCCTCAGCGGCACCTTCAGCGAAACCGCGCAGGATGAGAGCAAGGCAAGCAGCTTTGGTCGCCGTACGCCGGAAGATGGTCGTCTGGACTGGAACAAACCGGCCCGCCAGCTGCACAACCTGGTGCGCGCCGTGACCGACCCGTGGCCGGGCGCGTACAGCTTTGCTGGCGTTAGCAAATTTATCGTCTGGAAATCCCGCGTGCGTGACGATATTCCCGCCGCTAAACCGGGCACCGTCGTCTCTGTCTCCCCGCTGATTGTGAGCTGCGGCGAGCAGGCGCTGGAGATCGTCACCGGACAAACCGACAACGGCCTGTACGTTCAGGGCACACAGCTGGCTCAGTCTCTGGGCCTGGTGACCGGGGCGCTGATCACCAGCGCACCGGTTGTAGCCATCAAACGCCGTACCCGCGTGCTGATCCTCGGCGTAAACGGCTTTATCGGTAACCACCTGACCGAGCGTCTGCTCAAAGACGATAACTACGAAATCTACGGTCTGGATATCGGCTCTGATGCGATCAGTCGTTTCCTCGACAACCCGCGTTTCCACTTCGTGGAAGGGGATATCAGCATCCATTCCGAGTGGATCGAATATCACATTAAAAAATGCGACGTGGTGCTGCCGCTGGTCGCCATTGCCACGCCAATCGAGTACACCCGTAACCCGCTTCGCGTGTTCGAGCTGGACTTCGAAGAGAACCTGAAGATCATCCGCGACTGCGTGAAATACGACAAGCGCATCATCTTCCCGTCCACCTCTGAAGTGTACGGCATGTGTACCGATAAGAACTTCGACGAAGACACCTCCAACCTGGTGGTCGGGCCGATCAACAAACAGCGCTGGATCTACTCCGTCTCCAAACAGCTGCTGGACCGCGTGATTTGGGCCTACGGTGAGAAAGAAGGTCTGCGCTTTACCCTGTTCCGTCCGTTCAACTGGATGGGGCCACGTCTGGATAACCTGAACGCGGCGCGTATCGGCAGCTCCCGTGCGATCACCCAGCTGATCCTGAACCTGGTGGAAGGCTCACCAATTAAGCTTATCGAAGGCGGGAAACAGAAACGCTGCTTTACCGATATCAGCGACGGTATCGAAGCGCTGTTCCGCATCATCGAGAACAAAGATAACCGCTGCAACGGTGAGATCATTAACATCGGTAACCCGGACAACGAAGCGAGCATTCGCGAGCTGGCCGAGATGCTGCTGGCCAGCTTCGAGCGTCATCCGCTGCGCGATAAGTTCCCGCCGTTTGCCGGTTTCCGCGAAGTGGAAAGCAGCAGCTACTACGGTAAAGGGTATCAGGACGTTGAGCACCGTAAGCCAAGCATTCGCAATGCGAAGCGCTGCCTGAACTGGACGCCGACGGTGAAGATGGAGCTTACCATTGATGAGACGCTCGATTTCTTCCTGCGCACCGTGGAGCTGTCGGAACAGGACTCATGAAAAAAGTCGGTTTACGCATTGATGTCGACACCTTCAGGGGAACGCGTGACGGCGTACCCAAACTGCTGGAACTGCTGAGCAAGCACGGTGTGCGTTCCAGCATTTTCTTCAGCGTGGGGCCTGACAACATGGGACGCCATTTATGGCGTCTGGTTAAACCGGCATTTCTGTTCAAAATGCTGCGCTCGCGCGCAGCATCCCTCTATGGCTGGGATATTTTGCTGGCCGGCACCGCCTGGCCCGGCAGACGCATCGGCGCGGGTAATGAAGCGATTATCCGCGAGGCGGCTCAGCATCATGAGATTGGCCTGCATGCCTGGGATCACCATGCCTGGCAAGCCTGGGCAGGCGTCTGGGACATCCCGCGCCTGTCCCGTGAGGTCGAGCGGGGGATGCTGGAGCTGGAGGCCATTACCGGTCAGCCCGTGCGCTGCTCTGCCGTGGCGGGATGGCGTGCGGATCAGCGCGTCGTGAAAGCCAAAGAAGCCTTCGCGTTTCGCTACAACAGCGATTGCCGCGGAACCGGACCCTTTTTGCCGCTGTTAGGCGAAAATCGCTACGGTACGGTGCAAATTCCGGTCACGCTTCCCACCTGGGATGAAGTGGTCGGACGCGAGGTAAAGGCGGATGAGTTCAATCGCTACATTCTGGACCGCATTCATCGTGACGCCGGTACGCCGGTGTATACCATCCATGCCGAAGTGGAAGGGATTGCGTATCAGCATGATTTCGACGAACTGCTGACCATGGCCGCTCAGGAGGGCATCGAATTCTGCCCGTTGAGCGAGCTGCTGCCAGACGACCTCAGCACCCTGCCCGTGGGCAAAGTCGTACGTAATGAACTGGCTGGCCGGGAAGGCTGGCTTGGCTATCAACAAACCGTGAGTCCGGTCCCATGAAAACAGCCCGTTATGGCTTAGCGCTTCTCGCACTGTTTATCGTTTACTACCTCATTCCTGTCGATGCCCGCCTGCTGTGGCAGCCTGATGAAACGCGCTATGCGGAAATCAGCCGCGAAATGCTGGCCTCCGGAGACTGGGTTGTCCCGCATTTTCTGGGGCTGCGTTACTTTGAAAAGCCGATCGCTGGCTACTGGATCAACAGTATCGGGCAGATGCTGTTCGGGCACACCAACCTCGCCGTGCGCGCCGGTTCCATATTCTCTACAGGGGTAGCGGCGCTGCTGGTCATCTGGATGGCCTGGCGTCTCTGGCGAGATAAGCGGACTGCCATTTTCTCTGGCCTGATCTTCCTGACCCTGTTCCTGGTGTATGGCATCGGCACGTATGCGGTGCTGGATCCTGTCATCACCCTGTGGCTGGTGGCGGCGATGTGCAGCTTCTGGCTGGCCTCACAGGCGCAAACCGTTGCCGGAAAAGCGGGTGGCTATGTGCTGCTCGGGCTGGCCTGCGGGATGGGGGTGATGACCAAAGGCTTCCTGGCGCTGGCGGTACCGGTGATTGGCGTGCTGCCGTGGGTGATCGCCCAGAAGCGCTGGAAAGAGGTGCTGATTTTTGGCTGGCTCGCGATCCTGAGCTGCGTGCTGATTGTTCTGCCATGGGGGCTGGCCATTGCGCAACGTGAGCCTGACTTCTGGCGTTACTTCTTCTGGGTTGAGCATATTCAGCGTTTCGCCCAGAGCGACGCGCAGCACAAAGCCCCGTTCTGGTACTACATACCGTTCCTGATTGCGGGTAGCCTGCCGTGGCTGGCGCTGCTGCCCGGCGCGTTTCGTCTCGGCTGGAATGACCGACAAAACGCGGGTGGCGGGTTCTATCTGCTGGGATGGGTGGTGATGCCGCTGCTGTTCTTCAGCATTGCCAAAGGCAAGCTGCCGACTTACATCCTGCCGTGCTTTGCCCCGCTGGCGATCCTGATGGCGCGCTATGCCTGCCTCGCGGCGGAGAAAGGTGCCAGAGCGTTGCGCATTAACGGCGGGATTAACCTGGCGTTTGGCGTTATCGGCGTGATAGCGGCACTAGTGGTCTCGCCGTGGGGACTGTCTAAGCATCCGGTCTGGACCTCGGTCGAACTGTATAAAGTCTTCTGCGCGGTGGTCGCGTTCCTTATCTGGGCCGCGGTAGGCTGGTTTACGTTCAGGCAGAGTCAGCAGCGCTGGTGGCTGGCGGCACTGTGCCCTGCGGGGCTGGCGCTGCTGATTGGTTTTGCCATTCCTAACCTGGTGGTGGATTCCAAACAGCCGCAGTCGCTGGTCGACACCGTGCGCGAGCCGCTTCAGGACAGCCGATTTGTTCTGGCCAATAACGTGGGCGTGGCCGCTGGCCTGGCGTGGGAGCTGAAGCGCAATGACATCACGCTGTTTGGTCAGAGCGGCGAGCTGCGTTACGGGCTGGATTATCCTGATGTGAAAGATCGTTTTGTCGGTAGAGATGACTTCGCGCAGTGGCTGGCAGAGCACCGTCAGCAGGGACGCGTATCGCTGGTTATCCTGCTGTCAAAACGCGATGACCTTTCGCGGGCTAATCTGCCAGAACCGGATAGCCTGTATATCCAGGGCCGTCTGGCCTACCTGCAGTATCTGCCGAAGTGATGACCTGGATCTGGCTGATACTGGCAAGCCTGCTCAGCTGCGCGGGACAACTGTGTCAGAAACAAGCCACCCGTCCGGCGAAAGCCGGGCGGCGTGGGGCGCATATTGCGCTGTGGCTTGGCCTGGCCCTGCTGGCGCTGGGCAGCGGGATGCTGGTCTGGCTGGTGGTGCTGCAACGCCTGCCTGTCGGCATTGCCTACCCTATGCTGAGCCTCAATTTTGTCTGGGTGACGCTGGCGGCGAAGGTATTCTGGCGTGAAACCGTCGCGTTGCATCACTGGCTGGGGGTGGGGTTGATCATCGTTGGGATTGTTATCCTGGGAGGGAGCCTGTGAAAGGAGCGTTTTGGGCCTTATGCAGCGTGCTGTTAGTCAGCGCCGCGCAGCTGTTGCTGCGAGACGCCATGCTGGCACTGCCACCGGTCAGCGATGTTCTGGCGCTGATTTCCGCGCTGTGGCACTTCTCATCCGGCACGGGCGCGCTGCTGCTGGGGTTGATGGGGTATGTGGCCTCTATGGGCTGCTGGTATCTGGCGCTGCATCGTATGGCGCTCAGCAAAGCCTATGCCTTGCTGAGCCTCAGTTATATTCTGGTGTGGGGCATCGCGATCCTGCTGCCGGGCTGGGAGGAGCATTTTTCCTGGCACGGGCTGGCGGGGGTCGGGTTTATTATTCTGGGTGTGTTAGTGATTTTTCTGCCCCGAACGTCCCAACGTGAATAATCGACTCGTTGGTCAGGGTATAAGGGGTCGATGTGCAGACGGCAAGGCTCAGCGAGCCGACCTGTAACTGACTGACCGCATGTGTCTGCGCAGTGCTGTCGATGCTGACAATCTGCCAGGCACTGCCGCCACGCTGTTTCACAATCGCTTCTTTCCGTGTCCAGATACGCCAGAACGCAGAAAGCCGTTCCTCGGGCGCTTCACGCTCCAGCTCATCATGCTCTGTCACGCTGAATACCGCATTAGCCAGCGCCTGCCAGTTCTTCCTTGGACGAATCACTTCGATATCACAGCCGACTTCGCCTTCATCGCTCATCAGTAAGGCGATATCGTCACCGCTGTGGCTCAGGTTGAACCACAGTGGATGACCCTTCGCAAAGGCTGGTTTCCCCTGCTCACCGTAAATGATGTCGGGGAGCGGGTTAGGGGATAACGTTCTGGCGAGCAGCGTCCTCCCGGCCAGCCAGGAGGCATGTCGGGCACCCTGAGGTGCCCTGTGTGCGAGCGTTGACGCCAGCGGGTCCGCGCTAAGGGTGGAGATCTTTCCCAGTACAAACTGGTACATAGTTACGCCCAGCGTTTAATGATAATCGAGGTGTTGATGCCGCCGAACGCGAAGTTATTACTCTGCAGATATTCGCAATCGATCTGGCGGGCTTCCCCCATAATATAATCTAAAGCACCGCATTGCTCATCCGGGTGGGTTAAATTGAGCGTCGGGGCAAACCAGCCTTCACGCATCATCTGCAAGCTCATCCACGCTTCCAGCGCGCCGCAGGCCCCTAACGTATGGCCAAAATAGCTCTTCAGCGAGGAGACCGGCACGTTGTCACCATAGATAGCGGCAGTGGCCTGACTTTCGGCGATATCACCGCGATCGGTGGCGGTACCGTGCGCGGAGATATACCCCATATCCAGGGCGCTTAATCCCGCCATGGCCAGCGACTGCTCCATGCAAATCTGCATGGTTTCACGCTGAGGCTGGGTGATATGGGCCGCGTCACAGTTAGTGGCAAAGCCCACGATTTCGCCGTAGATCCTGGCTCCGCGCGCTTTGGCATGCTCCAGCTCTTCGAGTATCAGGGTACCTGCGCCTTCCCCAATCACCAGACCATCGCGTTGCGTATCGAACGGTGAAGGGGTGGTTTTGGGTTCGTCGTTACGCTGGCTGGTGGCAAACAGCGTGTCAAACACCGCCGCTTCAGACGGGCACAGCTCCTCAGCGCCCCCCGCAACCATAACGGTCTGGTAGCCGTGGCGAATCGCCTCCCAGGCGTAGCCAATCGCCTGGCTGCCGGACGTACAGGCGCTCGACGTCGGGATGACGCGGCCACGTAGCCCAAAGAACAGGCCGGTATTCACCGCGGTCGTGTGCGGCATCATCTGCACGTAGGTTGTCCCGGTGATGTTATTGGTGTGCTTTTCGGTGAGCATGGTCGCGAATTCGCTGACCGGTCCGGTACTGCCTGTAGAAGAACCGTAGGCAATACCGGTTTGCCCGTTGGTGAGTACCGCTTCGCCAATCAATCCCGCCTGCTCCAGCGCCAGCTCGGTGGCGCGGGTCGACATCAACGACACCCGGCCCATGGCGCGAATACGCTTGCGGGTATAGTGTTCCGGCAGCGTGAAATCATCGATCGGCGCACCCAGCAGGGTGTGCAGGCCATCATACACCTGCCATTCCGGCATTTTACGCACCGCGTTTTCATACGCCAGCAGTCTGCTGGACACGGATTGCCAGTTTTCGCCAAAGGCGGTCACGCCGCCCATGCCCGTAATCACCACGCGACGCGTCATAGCATTCCTCCGTTAATGGAAATGACCTGGCGGGTGACGTAGCCCGCAATATCTGACATCAGATAGCTTGCCAGCCCGGCGACCTCCTCAGCCTGGCCCATGCGTTTCATTGGAATGATGGACATCGCTTCTTTCAGCGCGGCCTCTTCCATCTCAATCATGCCGGTATCAATCAGCCCCGGGGCAATGCAGTTCACGGTGATTTTGCGTTTTGCCAGCTCAATCGCCAGCGCTTTGGTAGCACCGATAATGCCCGCTTTTGCCGCGCTGTAGTTCACCTGCCCGCGGTTGCCCATCACGCCGGATACGGACGATAAGGTGATAATACGTCCCCCTTTACGGGTGCCAATCATCGGCATAATGCAGGGGTGAATGACGTTATAAAAACTGTCGAGATTGGTGTGGATCACGCTGTCCCAGTCGTCTTCACTCAATGCCGGAAAGGCGCCATCGCGGGTGATACCGGCGTTGCTGACCACGCCATACCATGCGCCATGGGCTTCAATGTCCTGCTCCAGCACCTCGCGGCACTGTTCGCGGTTGCCCACATCAAAGGCGAGTAAACGACCGTTGCCACCCGCCTGCGTGATGGCGTCCAGCGTCTCCTGCGCGCCTGCGGCATCACGATGGTAATGCACGCCTACGGTAAACCCGTCGGCGGCGAGCTGGCGGGCGATGGCGCGCCCTATGCCTTTGCTGGCCCCTGTGACCAGTACGGAACGACTCATGCGTTAGATCCCTGATTAAAAAGCGAGGTTAATTCTTCTGCGCTCGGCTGGAAGGTGTTGACCCGGCCCGTGGCCAGCGTCTCTTCATCAGCGGAAATCGCGCATTCAAAACTGCCGAAGCGTTCGTCCTGCATCAGCAGTTTTACGGTGATTTCCAGCGTCAGACCTTGCGTAAAACGCCCGCTGGCGCAGACCAGCTCGCGCGCGCCGAGCACCATGCCCAGCGCAATATGATCCTGCCCCTGCTGCTGGCGATGCCAGCCTGACCAGACGCCGACGGTCTGCGCCATCAGCTCGAGCGCGTACCAGCCCGGCAGATCGCCATCGGCATTCAGAAACGGCGCCAGTACGCTTTGCCTGTCGACCACAACGCGGCATACCGCCGTGTCATCCGTAACGCACTCAACGGACTCGAGCAGCATCATTGGCGCATCGTGCGGCAAATAGTCGACGGGTGATAAGTAGCTCATGACGCTCTCCCCAGCAGAATGCTGGCGTTATTGCCGCCAAACGCGAACGAATTAGACAGAATGATCGGTTTTTTCAGAGCGGCACTCTGGTGCAGCAGGCCGCACGGCGCCAGCGTGTCGTCCGGTGCGTAGCGGGCGAAGTCCTGCGGCGGCAAGGGCAGATCGCGCGTCAGGATCAGCCAGCTCAGGGCCGCTTCGGTAATGCCGGCAGCGCCCAGCGTATGGCCGGTAAGGTGTTTGGTTGAGCTGCACGGCACGCTTTCCCCGAAGAGATCGTGAACGACCTGCGATTCAATCTGATCGTTGAGCGGCGTGGCCGTGCCGTGCAGGTTGATGTAGCCGATATCCTCCGGCTGCATACCCGCGTCATTAAGCGCCTGCGTGATGGCCCTGATCGCTCCTTCGCCCTGCGGATGCGGAGCGGAAATATGGTAAGCATCGCTGGATTCGCCCGTCCCGAGCAGCGCCACATCGGCGGGCTCACGGCTCAGCACCATCAGCGCGGCGGCTTCACCGATGGTGATCCCCCGGCGATCGCGACCGAACGGCTCGCAGAGCGTAGGGGAGAAGGATTCAAGGCTGTTAAAACCGTTGACGGGCATTCGGCTCAGGGTATCGGCCCCGCCGACAATGGCGATATCCACCAGTCCGGCGTCGATCAGGCGTTTGCCGCCGATCATCGCCCGCGCGCTGGAAGAGCAGGCCGTCGAGATCGTATAGGCCGGGCCCTCGAGCTGAAGCCAGTTGGCAAGGAAGCGGGACGGATCGCCAAGCTCCTGCTGCGCATACTGCCAGCGCGTGCTGGTCTCGCCGTCGGTCATGCGGCGCACATGCTCATCGCCTTCATCCAGCCCGGAGGTACTGGTTCCCAGCACCACGGCCACGCGGTCGCGACCGACGCGGGCGATGGCCTCGTCGACGGTCGACTGAATCTGCGCCAGCGCGGCCAGCAGCAGCTGGTTGTTGCGGGTGCGGTGTGCGGACAAGGTATCCGGGATGGTCGGCAGCTCGCCTTCCACGCCACCCAGTACGGCTTCGGGTGAGTCCTGCAGCCAGCCGGTCCGGGCATGCATCCCCGGCGCCACGCCTGCCGTCAGGTTCGCAGCAATCTCATCAGGCGAGTTGCCCAGCGCGTTGACCATGCCAACAGCGGAAATATAAATCATCTCAGTCACCCAGATATTGAATGGTGATGTGGTATTTGAATACGTGTTGCTCGATGCTGATCGGCTCGCGCTTGCCTTTGCGCTGCAGATAGACAATCTCCGTCACCAGCTTGCCGCTGGCGTTGCGCAGCTCGCGTCGATCGCCATTGTCCGTTAACGTCCAGCCCTTCGGCAACTGTGGCTGCCAGGCGCTAATTGGCCAGTGGCTGAGCATCACGTCGGCCAGCACCTGGCTGGCGGGCGGCAGCTGCGGCACGACGATCGACTGCTCGGTATGAATACCGGTCTCATCGTACGTCGCGAGGAACAGACGAATGCCCACGGAAGAGAGTCCGGCCAGCGTCACTTTATGCGCATCCGCGTTGAGCATCACCAGCAGAGACTGCGATTGTCCATTAAAGCTGCCGGTCAGCAGCTGTTGGGAGCTTACTGCCGGGCTAATGCCGGGTGGCGGGAGCGTAACTTTAGTTCCCGGCTGGAGCCAGGCCTGGGGACGCGTCTCTTTGGTATCGGTCGAATGGCTGCAGCCTGCCAGCAGCAGCGCGGCGGCCAGCGCGGCGGCGCGGTAAAAAGCGTTCATTTACGTTTTCTCTCTTTCTTATCCGGCATCGCCAGCGGCGCCAGCAGGAAGGCGGTAAAAATACCGCTCACCAGCACGATACCAAAGCTGCTTATGGCCTGGGTGGCGCTGAAGACGAGCATGCCCAGCGTCAGCAGCGTGGTCATCATCGCCAGCGTAATCGCCAGCATTGAGGTCAGCGGCGTACCGCGCGGGTTGCTGAAAAACAGCGTGTAGTTAATGCCAATGCCGAGCACCAGTACCAGCGCCAGCAGTGAAAACAGATTCACCGGATGGCCCGTTGCGGCCAGGACCGCCAGCCCGCAGCTCAGCGACAGCACGGAAGGCACCAGGCTTATCAGCCCTTTACGCCAGCCGAGGCGCAGCATTGCCCCACAGGCAATCACTGCCAGCGCCGCAAACAGTAGCCCCGTCAGCAGCGTGCGATAGAGGGCAAACAGGCTGTCAAAGCTGGCTTTGCGATCGACCCAGACGACGCCATCATGGCACGCGGCCAGTTCACTGAGGTGCGCGCTGTTTTTCGCGCCGTCCACCGGCACCAGCACGCCGCTTTCTCCATCAGGCAGGGTCAGCCAGAGCAGACGCCAGCCTTCGCTGGCCGGGCTTTTAAGCCACGCGTCCACGCTGACCGGCATGGCGTCGAGATTCGGGGAGACGGCGTTGAGCCCGGCGCTTTGCAGCACGTTCGTTACCGCAGGGGCAGCGTCGCGCAGCAGCGTAAGATCGCTTTTCTGGCGGGCCAGCGAGTTCAGCGGCAGGGTACGCCAGCGGGCGATCTCTCCGGCTTTTTGCGCCTCGGCCAGCGCCGGGGTAAAGGCTTCCAGTCGCTCCAGCGTTTGCTGAGGCGAGGCGCCATGGACCACAAACCATTTCTGATCGACGCTCTGTCCGGTCAGGGCGGTAATGGCCTTCTCCTGCGCCAGAATATCTTTTGGCAGGGCCTGTAGTTGGGCGATATCGTCGTCCACCCTCAGGGTGCTCATCCCCACGGCGGAGAGCAGCGCCAGCGCGACGGGCAAACCAACGGACAATTTTTTATTGCGTCGCCAGGCGGCCAGCCAGCGCATCATCGGGACCATCAGCGGAACCGGGCGCACCGGTAAACCCCGGCACAGCCATGGATGCCAGAAAATCACCGTCAGGCAGGAGGCGCTCAATCCCACGGCGGCGAACACCGCCATCTGGCGGATCCCGGGGAAGGGGGCCAGCATCATAATCAGGTAGGCGGCGACGGTCGTCAGCAGCGCCAGCAGCAGCGCATTGCGCACTTTCCCCAGGCTTTGCCAGGGGGAATGCTCCGCGCCGTGCACCATCCGTTCGGTCAGGTAGTAGAGCGTGTAGTCGGCTGAAATACCGATGATGCTCATGCTCATCACCAGCGTCATCAGGTGCAGCTCGCCAAAGAGCAGCAGCGTTACCACCGTGCCCGCCAGCGCGCCGATGGCAATCGAGAGCACGCTCAGCAGCAGCGGACGCAGAGAGCGGAACACCGCCACGATGAGCAGGAACACGCCAAGCAGGGTGGCGATGCCCAGCGTTGAGACGTCGCGTTTGGCCTGCTGGCTGGCGTAATCGCTGTAAAACACGGTTCCGCGGGAAAGCAGCTGTGCCTGCGGGTAACGGGCTTTGAGCGTCTCCTGCAGCGCGTTAAGCGTCGTCACGAGCCGGTGGGTCTGCTGCATATCAAATGACGAGCCCGCCAGTTCACCGTGAAGCAGATACCAGTAGTTTCCCGCCTCATCTTTTGTGACCAGCCAGCCGTCCATCAGCCGCAGCTTCTGGCCGTTTTGCGCCAGAGCGAGCTGCGAGCCGCGCATCAGCATCAGGGGATCGTTTTGCAGCTCTTTGCCGCTGACGCCGGAAAAGGCTGAATAGAGCTGAGATAAAATCCACTGCGCCTGCGCGTTTCCGCCGTTTTGCAGGCGGGCGCGGGTGGCGGGATCGATAAGGCCGTTGCGGTGCTGCCAGAAGAACTCTCCCCAGGCTTTTTGCCCGGCGGCGTCCATCGGGCCTTTGACCTCGCTGAGCGCGTCACTGCTTTGCAGCATCGCCAGCCACTGCTGCGCCACGCGCGAATCCGGCTCTTTGCCGGGGCTAACCAGCCAGACCAGCTGGCGGTCGAGACGCTGCATAAACCCGTCGTTAAGCGCCGGCGGGATCGCCCCCAGCGTCTGTTTCGGCAGCATGGCCAGCACGCTGCTGTTCAGCCGCGCGCCGGGCAGCCGCGACAGCAGCACGCCCAGCAGGATCAGGCATAGCGTGGCCCACAGCAGCGCCGGGCGCAGGGATTTACGGTGCGGCAAAGCGTTGGCGTTCGTCATCGGTCAGGCTGGCGGGCGTCAGTTGGTGGCGTGAAAGGGCGATATCGGTACGGTCACCCTGTTTGTCGTTGAGGCGAATCGTCTCCAGATAGGTCGCGCCGCCCAGATCGAGGGTGGCGAAAATCTTGTCCAGCGGCGTCGTTTTTGGCGTGAGCACCAGCGACCAGCGGCCTGCTCCCTGGTCTTTAAAATCGATGCGGAAGTTCTCTTCAAGCACCTTGCGGTCGGCCTGGAACAGAGCCCGCAGAAGGTGGTTGAACTGGAACATCTGCGGATTATTGTCGGCAGTGATGGTCTGCGGCGGCTGGCCGTTGATCGCCTGAACCATCCGCTTGTCGTCCAGCAGGAGCGTCATCGGAAACGGCGCTTTTTGATCCCACAGCAGGCCACTGTCGCGGGCGATCAGCATCTCGCCCTGCGAGCGCAGCGGCTGCGGCATATCTTTTATCGTGCGAACCTGTTCGAAGTGCGCACGCACGACAGGCTGCTCGGTGAAGCGCTGCTGCAGTTCATCCAGCGTCACGGCGCTGACCAGCGGGCTGACGATCAGCGCCAGCAAAGGCAACCATTTCATGGCGTCACTCCCATTCGTTCAAACAGTATTGCCGGGCTCACAAAGCACATTTCGCGGGTGGCTTCTTCTACTGCCACCTGGATGGTGTAACCGGTGGTGGTGCGTTTGCCGGTCTGCGCATCGAAAATTTGATAGGCAATGCGCAGGCGGTTTTCATACTCTTCAATGTGTGCGCGGACGCGAATTCGCTGCTCAAAGGTCACCGCATCGCGGTATTTCACCCGGGTATCGACGACGGGCCAAACGTAGCCGGAGGCCTTCATCTGGCGATAGCCATAGTTAAACTGATTGAGCAGCGCCTCGCGGGCGATCTCAAAGTAGCGGAAATAGTTACCGTGCCAGACCACGCCCATCATATCGACGTCGTGGAACGGAACGGTGATCTCGACTTCAGTCGTAAAGCGGGGATCGGTCAGCACCCTTTACTCCTTCTCTCTGGACTCTGGCAGATGCCAGAAATCGAAAAAATTAAACCAGTCGAGCGGCGACATGAGGGCGTAATGCTCCAGCCGCTGCGCGTAGCGATCGACGATATCCTGCAGCGCCTGCTGGCGTTCACCGCGCGGCAGGTGCAGCGGGTCGGCAAACGGTTCGCAGTGCAGGGTGAGCTTCCCCTGCTGGCGCAGAGCGAAAATCAGCACCACCGGGCAGCGCAGGATGGAGGCCAGAATAAACGGCCCCTGTGGGAACGGCGCAGGTTGGCCCATGAACGGACTCCAGATCACGCGCCAGTCACCGCCACGCTGCGGATTCACCGCGATGCGATCGCCCACAATCGCGACCCACTCTCCGCGCTCAAGCTTCTCTTTTATGGCAATCGCGGTGTCCGGGCCGATGTCGGTAACCGACATCAAATTTACGCTGGCCTGCGGCGCCATTTCGCTCATGATTTGCTTAAAGCGCTGGGCGTTCTCGCTGAAAACCAGGGCGTTGATGGTTTTGCTCTCTTCCAGCTGAGCCAGCGCCCGGCAGGCTTCTACGTCGCCAAGGTGCGAGGCGAGCAGGAGCTTGCCCTGCGGCGCCGCGATATCTAGCGCTTCGCTCGCGCCGGGAGCAAAGACCACGTCGCGATCAAACTTCAGCTCACCGCGCCAGCTGGCGACTTTATCCAGCATCGCGTTGCCAAAGCGCATAAAATGGAAAAAACTGTTGAGCCGTGAGGGAACAGGCATGCTCCGCTGACGCAGTTCTTGCTTCACTCTCGCAATCCACTGCCGCGAGGCTTGCCGCGCCGGACGCGCGATAAGCCAGTACACGCCGATCACCGGCCACAGCAGCACGGCAAAGGCCCGCCGCCCCAGCAGTTGCCAGACGCGCAGCATCAGGCGCATCCCCCGCAGACCCTTGACTTCGTCCTGCTGCGCCCAGTGCTGGCGGCGTCGACGGAAAAGCAGGCCGGGCATGCGGGGCAGCATGCCGAAGAAGAGTCGGGTATGCATCAGGGAGATCCGCACGTTATCTTTTAACGCATCGAAGTGGGACAACCCGTCCTTCGGATAGGTCACGCGGGTGGGCAGAAAGACGCTGGTGTTGCCCTGCCAGTAGAGACGGACCATCACTTCGGTGTCAAAGTCCATCCGTTTACCGAGCGGCTCACGCGCTGCCAGCCGCAGCGTGGGCGAGACCGGGTAGACCCGAAAGCCGCACATGCTATCTTTAAGCTGCAGGGATAAGGTCTCAATCCACACCCAGACGTGGGTTACCCAGCGACCGTAGAGTCGCGAGCGTGGAATGGAATCATCGTAAATGGGCTGGCCGGAAATCAGCGCGTCCGGGTGGCGCTCTGCCAGCGCCAGCAGTTTGGGGATATCTTCGATGGCGTGCTGGCCGTCCGCGTCCACCTGCACGGCGTGGGTATAGCCCGCGCGCGCGCACTCCTCCAGCCCCCTGATGACCGCGGCACCTTTCCCGGCGTTTTGCGCCAGACGGACCAGCGTCATCTGTGGCTCCGCCGCCGCCAGGCGTTCGAGCTCCTGACGGGTGACAGCTTCGCTGCCGTCATCCACCACCAGGCACGGCAGGCCGAACGGTGCGAGACGCGACAGCACGCTGGCGATCATGGCGCCGTGGTTGTAGCACGGGATTAGAACGCAGGGGCGAAAGATTACTGACATAGACGAATCTTTCCGCTGCTGGCGGTATGGCGCTCATCCCCGGCGTGACGCTGGTAGCTGAAGGTCAGCATCTGACGTTCGGCATGCCACTCAAGCACCAGCGTGACCGTGGTTTCCGGCAGCAGAGGCGCCTGGAACTTCACGTTTTGAATGCTGTGAAAGCGGTAGCCCGGTGCCAGTAATGTCGTGGCGTAGTGCATCACCCAGTCAAGCTGTGCAACGCCGGGCAGTAGCGGTTGTACGGCAAAATGGCCCTGAAACCAGAACAGCGCCGCGTCGAGATGCAAAATGATTTCCAGCTTCTCCGGCTGTGTCTGGTGGCGCTCAATTTCATGAATTTTCATGAAACAACTCCTCTAACTGCGCATAGACACGCTTGTTCATACTGTTTACCGGCATTTCATCGACAATACGCCAGTAGCGTGGAACGGCGACCGGCTCAAGCCACGGCAGCAGGGCGCGACGCCAGGCGAACTCCTGCGCTTTTTTATCCTGCATATACCCGCGCTGACGAACCGCTTCGTCCAGGACCAGCAGTGCACCAATCCCCTGACGGCCTCCGCGCGTGACCGGCAGTACAGCCGCTTCGCAAATGCCGTCGAGCTCCAGCAGGCGACGTTCGATCTCGTTAAGCGAGATGCGCTTTTCTTCAATTTTGACCACCCGCCCGCGACGACCGGCGATGCTGAACAGCCCCTCGCTATCGAAGTGGAGGATATCGTCCAGCTGGAGTCCTTCAGCCTCATGGATCAGTGGCGACGTGACGCGACAGGCTTCATCTTCCAGATGGAAGATCACGCCGGGGAACGCCAGCCACGGGACGTTATCCTGCTGGCGAAGGCGCCAGGCAAGGATCCCGGTTTCGGTACTGCCATAAATTTCATCCGGGCAGATGTTAAGCCAGCCAGCGGTGGTGGCGACGTCACACCAGGGCAGCATTCCGCCTGCGGAAATCAGCATCCTGACGGGCGGCGCGGCCAGCTCGGTATCCAGGCGCTTCAGGAACGCCGGGCTGCTGATGAACAGGTAAAGCCTGTCATGAGGAAGGGCGGCCAGCTGTTCTGCGTAATAGAGCATCGCGGCATGCAGCGGCAGACCCAGCGCCATCGGCAATACGATGCGGAATGTCAGACCGTACAGGTGTTGCGGTACGACCGAGGCGACAACGCTGCATCCGGCCAGACGCTCGCCGAAGCGGTCAGCCAGCAGACGGGCCTCGCGATCCAGACTGACGATGTGCTTAATCACCCGGCGCGGGGTACCCGTGGAGCCGGAGGTGAACAGCTCTACGAAGCGGCTTTCGTCAATCTCCGGCAGGGGCGCCCAGTGGTTAACTGTCTGATGGTGGGAGGCCACCACAATCAGCTTCCCATGGAAAGCGAGAGTCCGATCGCTCAGAACGCCGCTAAACAACGCCTGCTGTTCTTCAAGCTGTGAGACGCGGCTATGGCCGGGAATGACCGGTGTTTTACCGGCATGCAGCGAGGCCAGCAGCGCAACAATAAACAGGTAGCTATTTTCAAAGCACAGCGCCCAGCGCTCGCCTTCCTGCTGACGCAGGGTGTCGACCAGTAAGGTCACGTCGTGGCGCAGCTGGCCCAGCGTCCAGGTACGATCGTCAAGCCAGGCAACGGGCGTATCGTCAGGGCGCGGCGCGTTTAACCACTGGCCCAGTGGAAGGGGGTTAGTCATTGTGCATCTCTTTTTTTATCACCCGCTGGCGCACCAGCCACTCTGTCGCCATCAGCGTCCCCATCAGGATGTAAGCCACCATACCGTTCCACAGCGTCCACAGATGCATGTCGCCGTGGAGGACGGTGAACAGCGCCATCGCGCCGTTACCGATGAAAAAGCCGCACCAGACGAGAGTCACCCTGCGGGTATAGCGCACGCCCTCCGGGGGCAAATCTGGCTCGCGCAAGCGCGCCAGTCGCTCGACAAGTGGCATCGCGGTCCACAGCGAACCCCCGAACACGGCCAGCATCACCAGGTTGACGACCACCGGGTAGAGCAGCAGCCACTGATGGGTTTTCAGCAGATAGCTGGCCGCGCAGAGCACGATGCCCGCCAGCGCAACACACTGCACCACGTACCGCATCGGGCCGGTGTTTCGCTGCGCCTGACGCAGCCGCAGCAGCAATACCAGCGCCATCACCGGTAACAGCCATTGCAGGCTGTTGTGCGTCAGCCCAAATCCAATCAGGAAGGGCCACGCCAGCAGCATCAGCCCCGTCAGCAGTGGGATGACCGGGAACGTCCGTCCACCACGCACAATGTCTTACTCTTCGCGCAGAAGCTGTTCGACGGCGTCTACCACATCCTGAACGGTACGAACCGATTTGAAGGTTTCCGGCTTGATTTTCTTGCCCGTCTTTTTCTGCAGATGAACAATCATGTCCACCGCATCAATGCTGTCCAGCTCCAGGTCTTCGTAAAGACGGGCTTCGGGCGTAATATCCTGCGGGTCGATTTCAAAGAGCTTGGTCAAAAGGCCACAGACTTCCTGATAAATGGTTTCTTGTTCGGTCATCGTGATCACATCTCAGGCGCGTTGAGCGTTGATAAAGGACGCCAGCGTGGCGACGGAAAAGAAGTGCTGGCGCATCTCTTCGCTTTCGGCGGAAAGCACCACGCCATACTGGTTTTTCACGGCCAGCCCCAGTTCCAGCGCGTCGATAGAGTCGAGACCCAGCCCATCGCCAAACAGCGCGGCATCGGTATCAATATCCTCTGCGGTAAGCTCGTCCAGATTCAGCGTGGTGATAATGAGATTCTTAATTTCAAGATAAAGCGCTTGCATCATTAATTCCTGACAAAGATTGAAGGCCTGATGTTAATCGATGCTGTAGATGCCGGTTTAACTGCCTTGCCGCCAGCGCCGGTTCTTGTTCAGTTGCATCGTAAAATTCGTCGATGTTCACGCGGTCGCGGACATCCACGGTGAAAACAGGTTTTTCTGGCGGTACATCATACCAGTGACTTTTTTTATCCAGCAGATGTTCGCTACAGTGGATCAGCACCACCCGCAGATCGCTGTTACAGCGCACGGCGATATTTGCCGCGCCGCGCTGGAGGGAGATAGCCTCGCCAAATCGGGTACGCGTGCCTTCCGGGAAGATTAAAAGCGTGTCGCCCTGAGCCAGACGCTGCTGGCTGGCCGCGAGCAGGGGCTCGGCTTCGCTGTTAATCAGGTAATCCGCCGCGCGGATAACGCCGCTGACAAACGGGTTGCGCAGCAGCGCGCTCTTCACCAGACAGTCGGTTTCCGGCATCACCGACGCCAGAATCACGTAGTCAATTAACGTGGGGTGGTTAGCCACCACCAGACAACCCCGATCGCTGCGCAGCGCGTCAAGATTGTGAATGCGATAGTCAAGTACTCCGAGGCTGCGAGCAACGGTCAGGAAGAAGCGGAAGCTGGCCGCAATGCTGCGACGCGCCAGGCGACGACGGCTGGCGCGATCGCGCTGGACGATCAGCAGCAGGTTGAACCAGACCAGCGACAGCAGCAGCCCGCCCACGCCAAACAGCGCGAAGCAGAAGCCGGTCATCACCAGACGCCATAACCAGTTGATACGGGCAGCCAGGCGGTTCATGCGCGCGTCCATTGCCACAGCAAACGTTCCCCGGGCACCACAAACTGCCGTGCCTCGCTGAGATAGCGTTGCAGGAACAACAGGCTTTGCGGCAGGACGGGTTCTTCACCCGTGCTGCCGCTGCGGGTTTCACACTGCAATCCGTTGCCGGATTCAATCACCAGCGCCAGCGCGTACGGCCAGGTGGGCATCTGCGGCGGTAACGCCGGATGGTAAAATTCCGGCAGCGCGCCGTCAAAATCGACCAGCAGGACGCGGGAATAGCCCGCATGCAGCAGGCTCAGCACTTCACATAAGGCCTGCTGGAAGGTGTCCAGTCCGGCTGAGATGGATGATGAGACGATGGCCTGGCGTGCGGTAATCGTGAGATTGCCCACCGCGGAATTGTGCACGGACATGGCGAAATCGGTGGGGGAAACGGACTGCCCGGTCGCCAGAGCATGCAGAATACGGTAGTTGCGCTCCAGCTCGCCGTGACGGCTGGAATAGACGACGGCATCAATGGCGTGCTTTTGCAGCATGGCAAGACCAATGTCCACCGCCAGCTTACTGCCTGAATTGAGGCGGCGCGCGGTCATCATGGGTAAAGCGGTCAGCCGGGGAAGCGGGGCCGCTGGGTCAACGGCCAGCTGCAGGCGAGACCACGCCTGCCACTCTGTGGCATCGCTGAGTCCTGGCGCTCTCGCCTGCCAGTCGATAATGTTCAGTGAAAATTTCATCTACGCGCGTCCGCGAAAAAAACCGTATTCAAAGGGCAGGCTGGGCCACCCGGGCAGCTACGCTGCTCTGTTGTTCACGTTTGGTGCATATCAGCAGGGTATGACCGACCCCAAGGTTGTCCAGCCGCTGTTCAACGCTGAAACCTGCGCTCTCCAGGTAGCGATAAAACTTCTCTACGCTGTAAAACCGGCTATTACCATTCGCCATACAGGTGAAATAGAGCGAGGTGGCATTCAGGCTGAAAGAGGCCGCTTCAAACTTCTGGGCATCCCAGAAAAGCTCCATGATGCACAAGCGTGCGCCTGGCTTCATGACCTGTGCGACGCGCGTCAGCATGGCGACAATCTGATCCGGAGAGAAACAATCCAGGAACTGGCTCATCCACCAGACGTCGGCGTCACCCGGCAATGCTGCTGGGCTAAGCATATCGACAGCATGGAATCCAATACGATGAGAAAAACCTGCTTTTGCGATGTTTTCCTGCGCCAGCGCTATCTGCTGCGGCAGATCGAGGATCGTCACGGCAACATTTTCGTCATAGCGGCAGCAGCGTAACGACCATTTACCCGTATTTCCGCCCACATCGTACAATTTTGTCGGCGAGCTTGCGAATATATATGGTAACGCAGCGTCAAAAGCGGCGTCAGAATAGTAATGATCAAAGGCGAACCAGCTCTCTTTCGCCGGAGCCGGTAATTGGGATAATGCCGGGTAGATGGTTGGCCAGTTGCCAAACACGGCTAATCCGGCCGGCTTTTCTTCCTGCAGGGCGTCCGCCAGGTGAAATAGCCCCTGATAACAAACGTCCTGAGTGAAATCCATATTTACGCGGGTCATTGCGTCGTGCAGTAAAAAATGTCCCACTTTCGCCAGAAAATAACGTCCATCCTGTTGGGTAACGATGCGTCCGCTTAATCCCATATCCAGCAGGACGCTGACACCATAGCTACTCAGGGTGCTATTTTCGGTTATTTCCTCGAGGGTAGCTCCCTCTTTGCCTTGTTTATCGAGCCAGGCGAGAACGCCTGAGTTACGCAGACAAAGCGCAGTCTGGAATAACATCGGGGCAAAGGCGATGCGTTGCGCTTCGGTAATGGCATCCAGTGCGCTGAGTGTGTCCTTTTCGTACATTACTGCGTAACCTTTTAGGGCAATAAAGAGAGGTTATCGGGCCATACGCGGCCCGACTTTAGAAAAATATTACAGCGCGGCGCCAGCGGAGAGGTTCAGCTGAATATCGTGGTCGAGGTTATTCACCCAGCGGTTATAATTCTTGTGAATTTTACCGTCTGCCGCTTTCAGGTTAAGGCTGTTTTCATAGTTGATTGAATAGCTTGTTGCCGTGTACGGAATACTCACCTGGACCGAGTGATCGCGTGACTGCAGACGTCCCTTAATCACCCCAGGACCCGCTTCCGTCATGATCCAGTCACGCTTTTGGCCTGCTTTCAAAATTGCCGTTTTTACCTGATCGGCAGTATGACCCGCGCTGACAATAGAGTGAACCTGAGCGATTGGGGCGGTACGCGCACAGCCTGCCAGTGCACCCACGAATACGGCAGCAGTACACCATTTAACGATCTTTTTCATCAACAACTCCATATCAATAATAACAATTAAAGGTGGTGGTTTTTACAAATAATACGCATCCGGCTTTTTTTAGCCGCCAGATGTATTTTTAATCAATATTAATGTTTGCATTGCGTTGACGCGAAGGCGGGCATAATAACATGGAAAATAAATAAGAATTTCATTTTTTATAATTTGCGTTAAATCATGAATTGCGTTTCAACATAATGCGCGTGGCGTAAATAAAGACAGAGTGAATATCGCCTTAACGCAAATAAAAATACCGCGACGGATTAGGGACGCGGTAATTTACGGTGTATTACTGACGCTTTAAACCTACCTGTACAGGTAGGCCGGTTACCCGGGTAGCCGGCTTTTCGGCCTCCCCGGCCCGAGCAGGATCGCCAGCTTGCTGCCGCCTTTGGTGGTTTCCATCCAGATTTTACATACGCTGGTCAGGGGGACCGACAGCAGCATCCCGACCGGGCCCAGCAGCCATCCCCAAATCAGTAAGGATAAAAACACCACCAGCGTCGACATGCCCAGCCGGTGTCCCATCATGCGCGGCTCAAGAATATTGCCCAGCACCATATGCACGACGAGGAACAGCGCGCCGACCAGCATGCATTCGTAGAAGCCGTTAAACAGAAACGCCTGAATCATCGGCGGCACGGCGGAAAGCACCGCGCCAATATTGGGCACGTAGTTGAGCAGAAACGCCAGCACGCCCCACATCAGCGCGAACTGCACGTCCATCAGCATCAGCCCCAGCCAGACAATGATCCCCGTCCAGACGCTCAGCAGCGTTTTCAGCGCCAGATATTTGGAAACGCCCTTTAGTGCCCGGTGTAATCCGGCAATGTGAATTTGTGGGTTGTTCAGGGCAAAGCGCAGCTTATAGGGAACGTGGCGGACTTCGAACAGCATAAACACCACCGTCATGACCAGCAGCAGAATGCTGGCCATCGCGCCGGAAAGCCCCGTCATCAGCGTGGTGGCGTAGGTCATGACCTTCTCGGAATCCATCCTGCGCAGCATCCGTTCGGGTGAGATATGCAGATTAAGAAAGGGCACCATCTCCTGGAGTGCGACAATCTTACGGGTCAGCTCTTTGTTGTACTGCGGCAGCATGGTGGAGAATTCGCTCAGCGAGGCCGCCAGCACGCCAAAGAGCGCCGTCAGGGCAATCAGCATCACGATGACGACGATGGTGATGGCGACCGGACGGCTGACGCCCCGGCGTAAAAACCAGGTGACCAGCGGATTAAGCACAATGGCAAAAAAGAGCGCCAGCAGGAGCTGGACAATAATGTCAGCGGCAGCGTGGATACCCGCAAGGATAACCACCAGACAGGCGAGTTTTAATAAGATATGGAGCCCTGCTTTGTCGGACGGGTTAGCGATCATGCGTGTTCCTTAATGTGATGACCCGATAAGTGTAGTGTCCGGGCTCCGCTTCGTCTGGGGCCGTTAATCTGAAAGTCGGGGCTGATTTTCTTATTGGGGCGTGGTAATAGTGAAACACTGTTGTAAAAAATCCAGGTAGAACCCCATGCCCGAACCTGCCGCTGAACCGGCACTGAGCGGACTGCGCCTCAATCTGCGCATCGTTTCCGTTGTGATTTTCAACTTTGCCAGCTATCTGACCATTGGCCTGCCGCTGGCGGTCCTGCCGGGCTATGTCCATGACGTGATGGGCTTCAGCGCCTTCTGGGCGGGGCTGGTGATTAGCCTGCAGTATTTCGCCACGCTCCTCAGCCGCCCGCATGCCGGGCGCTACGCGGACACGTTCGGTCCAAAAAGCATCGTGGTGGTGGGATTGTGCGGCTGCTTCCTCAGCGGCCTGAGCTATCTTCTGGCTGCCGCAACCAGCCACTGGCCGCTGGTCAGCCTGGCGCTGCTCTGCCTGGGGCGCGTCATTCTGGGCATTGGGCAAAGTCTGGCGGGAACCGGCTCGACGCTGTGGGGCGTGGGGGTTGTCGGCGCGCCGCACATTGGCCGGGTGATCTCCTGGAACGGGATTGTCACCTACGGTGCGATGGCGCTCGGTGCGCCGCTCGGCGTGGCCTGCTATGCGCTGGGCGGGCTGCATGGGCTGGCCATCACCATTATGGCGGTCGCGCTGCTGGCGATCCTCTTGGCGCTGCCGCGCCCGAAGGTGAAGGCCAGCAAAGGCAAGCCACTGCCGTTTCGGGCGGTGCTGGGGCGCGTCTGGCCGTACGGCATGGCCCTGGCGCTGGCGACAACTGGCTTCGGCGTGATAGCCACCTTCATTACTCTATTCTATGACGCCAAAGGCTGGGACGGTGCGGCCTTTGCGTTAACCCTGTTCAGCTGTGCGTTTGTTGGCGCGCGCCTGCTTTTCCCTAACGGCATCAACCGTCTGGGCGGGCTGAACGTGGCGATGATCTGCTTTGCGATAGAGATTGTTGGGCTGCTGCTGACCGGAATAGCGATGGTGCCCTGGGTCGCGAAAGTGGGCGTCTTCCTCGCGGGGGCAGGCTTTTCTCTGGTCTTCCCGGCGCTGGGCGTGGTGGCGGTAAAAGCCGTGCCGCAGCAGAATCAGGGGGCGGCGCTGGCGACCTATACGGTGTTTATGGATATGTCTTTAGGCATTACCGGCCCGCTGGCGGGGCTGGTGATGGCCTGGGCAGGCGTGCCGGTGATCTATCTTGCCGCGGCGGGTCTGGTGATTATTGCGCTGCTGCTGACGTGGCGGCTAAAAAAATGGCCCCCGGTGCAGGCACCGGAGGCCACGTCATCATCGTGAATCGTTACTGGATCACGATGGTGTTAATGATGTTTTCAGCAGCCGTCTGTGCTTTCTGCTGATCTTCCGCTGGCAGGGTGATCTGCAGGGTCAGTAGTTTGTTATCGACCTTGCCCAGCACGACAGAGGAGTAAGCTGTCTGGCCTTTTGCAGAGATGATGCTGTCCAACTGCTGCAGCTTATGACCTTTCAGCTCGATGGATTTATTGGTCACGACCTGCAGCTGCGGGTCGCGGCCGCGCTGCTGATCTTCCAGACGTTTGGACAGAACGGCCAGATCTTCGCTGGTGTCGTCGCCCACAATTACAATGACCGCTTTCTGCCCGGTTGCGTCGGAGTAAACGTGCATGTTATTCGCCTGGGTGCCCAGCTTGCCGCTCTGGTCAGTCATATCGGCTGGCAGAGAGAAACTGAGTTTGCCATCCATCAGATTGACCGGCTGGCCGGTCGCGTTGCTCTCTGCGGATGCGCCCTGAGCAGGCGTTTTCGTGTCGCTGTTATCACAGGCTGCAAGACCCACAACCAGCAGGCCAATCCCGACATATTTAACCAGATTGCGCATTGACTTCTTCCTTTCGATAAACGGCCATAACGGCTCATTCGCTCATCTTATCACAACTGATAAAGCGAACCCTTAACCAGCCTGCAATGCCGTGATTTCAGATTTATCTGCCAGCCTTTTCAGCAGCATATTGAGCAGTACGCCGTACATGGGCAGGAAGAAGACAATGCTGATGAGGACCTTGAAGCAGTAGTCCACCAGCGCGATTTCCATCCAGTGTTCGGCCATGAACGCATCCGGGCTGCGCCAGAAGGCGATGAAGAAGAAGGCCAGCGTATCGCTCACGTTACCGAACAGCGTGGAGGCGGTTGGCGCCATCCACCAGCGGTGATTTTGCCGCAGGCGGTTAAACACGTGCACGTCGAGGATCTGCCCCAGCGCGTAGGCCATAAAGCTGGCGGCGGCGATACGGGCGACAAACAGGTTAAAGTGGGTTAACGCCTCAAAGCCCTGCCAGCTTCCCATATAAAACAGAGACGAAATCACGTACGAGATGAACAGCGCCGGGAGCATGACCGAAAAAATAATGCGGCGAGCCAGCGGTGCGCCAAAGATACGCACGGTCAAATCGGTCGCGAGGAAAATAAACGGAAAACTGAACGCGCCCCAGGTGGTATGAAAACCAAAGATGGAGATCGGGAGCTGCACCAGATAGTTGCTGGAGGTGATCACCAGCAAATGGAAAAGCGAAAGCCAGAACAACGCTTTTACGCGCTGAGATTCGGAAAACGACGTCATATTGTGACCTTTTTATACGTTGGGGTGAGGGAACCCAATAAAAACCGCAGCATGATACTGCTTTGGCAGGACATTGCAATGGTTAGTTTTTACGCAATCGTTAACCTGGTTTGCATTGATCGCAACCGGGCGTAAACTACAGCCGTTTTTATCTGACCGAGAAGATCATGACCGACCTGTTTTCCAGCCCAGACCACACCCTTGATGCCCAGGGCCTCCGCTGCCCGGAACCGGTAATGATGGTACGTAAGACCGTGCGCAATATGCAGACCGGTGAAACGCTGTTGATTATTGCCGATGACCCGGCCACAACCCGCGATATTCCAGGCTTTTGTACCTTTATGGAACATGAGCTGGTGGCACAGCAGACCGAGGCGCTGCCGTACCGGTATTTAATTCGTAAGGGGTAGATGGGCTGGTGGTGTTGTAGGCCGGGTAAGGCAAAGCCGCCACCCGGCAAAAATACGTCCTCTGCGGCCTGATGCCCTCACCCCGACCCTCTCCCACGGGGAGAGGGAGAAAGTCATCCTTTCATCCACGCCCGGATCCCGTCCAGGAACATCTGCGTCGCCATCATGACCAGAATCAGCCCCATCAGGCGCTCCAGCGCGTTCACCCCTTTCTCACCCAGCAGGCGCAGGAACAGGGACGACTGCAGCAGGATAATAAACGTCCCGCCCCAGGCAATCAGCAGGGCAATCACCAGATGACTCATCTGGTTCGGATACTGATGCGACAGCAGCATCAGCGTGGCCAGAATGGTCGGGCCCGCGACGAGGGGGATCGCCAGCGGCACAATAAACGGCTCTTCACCCGCAGGCAGCCCGCTGCTGCTGCCTTCCGCGCTCGGGAAAATCATCTTAATGGCAATCAGGAACAGAATAATCCCGCCGGAAATCGACACGGTTTCGGCGCGCAGGTTCAGGAATGCGAGAATTTTTTCCCCGGCAAACAGGAAGATAAACATCACCAGCAGGGCGATGAGCAGCTCGCGGATCATGATCGCCCGGCGGCGCTTCGGCTCGGTGTGCTTCAGCACCGACATGAAGATCGGCAGGTTACCCAGTGGATCCATTATCAGAATCAATAAAACCGCTGCGGAAATGATTTCACTCATGTAAATTATCCCTGAAATTCTCTATGGTTATTATGATAATTAGCTGTATTTCTGATTGCCGGGCAATCATCGATTAATTTCGCTTGCGACTTTGGCAGCATTTTGTAATGTGAAGCATATCCCAGTTCAATACTGGCTTGCACAAACAGCACACACCCTCAGCAGGAAAAAAATGCTATGAAAAACGTTGGTTTTATCGGCTGGCGCGGTATGGTCGGCTCTGTACTCATGCAACGCATGGTTGAAGAGCGCGATTTCGACGCTATCCGCCCGGTCTTCTTCTCCACTTCCCAGCTCGGCCAGGCTGCTCCGTCCTTTGGTGGTACCACAGGCACGTTGCAGGATGCTTACGATCTGGAAGCGCTGAAGGCGCTCGACATTATTGTGACCTGCCAGGGCGGCGATTATACCAACGAAATCTATCCAAAGCTGCGTGAAAGCGGCTGGCAGGGCTACTGGATTGACGCGGCCTCGTCGCTGCGCATGAAAGACGATGCCATCATCATTCTCGACCCGGTTAACCAGGGCGTGATCACCGATGGCCTGAACAACGGCGTGAAAACCTTTGTCGGCGGCAACTGCACCGTCAGCCTGATGCTGATGTCCCTCGGCGGCCTGTTCGCGCAGGATCTGGTGGAGTGGGTCTCCGTGGCGACCTACCAGGCGGCGTCCGGCGGCGGCGCGCGTCACATGCGCGAGCTGCTGACCCAGATGGGCCAGCTGCACCAGAGCGTTGCGACCGAGCTGGCAAACCCGGCATCCGCTATTCTGGATATCGAGCGTAAAGTGACCCAGCTGACCCGCAGCGGCGAGCTGCCGGTGGATAACTTTGGCGTACCGCTGGCAGGCGGCCTGATCCCGTGGATCGACAAACAGCTGGATAACGGCCAGACCCGCGAAGAGTGGAAGGGGCAGGCTGAGACCAACAAAATTCTCAATACCGCGAACACCATTCCGGTTGATGGCCTCTGCGTGCGTATCGGCGCGCTGCGCTGCCACAGCCAGGCCTTCACCATTAAACTGAAAAAAGATGTGTCTATTCCGACCGTGGAAGAGCTGCTGGCCGCGCACAACCCGTGGGCGAAAGTGGTGCCAAACGATCGCGATATCACCATGCGCGAGCTGACCCCGGCTGCCGTTACCGGCACGCTGACCACGCCGGTTGGCCGTCTGCGCAAGCTGAACATGGGGCCGGAATATCTCTCCGCGTTCACCGTTGGCGACCAGCTCCTGTGGGGCGCTGCCGAGCCGCTGCGCCGCATGCTGCGCCAGCTGGCGTAATAATTTGTTAAATACCGGGGGTGATTTTCACCCCTTTTTTTTGCGTACTACATGGAGTAACACGCGTATGTCTTATTTTTTATCAGGAGTCATCTAGAGCGTTGGCTATGCTTTAAGGAAGAGTCATTTCTTACCTGAGGTTCGAACGGAGCAGATTGGATGCACATTTTTGTGCTGTCCCGTTCAGGTCACATTAAAAGTCGTCCCGGAGCGCTTAAAAAGGACGACATAAAAAACAGGATGAATACCATGTCCGATCGTGTGGATAGAGACGTGATTAATGCGCTTATTGCGGGTCATTTCGCTGACCCCTTTTCTGTGCTTGGGATGCACCGTACTGAGGCCGGTCTGGAAGTTAGGGCACTGTTACCGGATGCCACAGAAGTCTGGGTGATTGAACCCAAAACCGGCCGCAAGGTGGGTAATCTTGAATGCCTCGATTCCCGTGGCTTCTTCTCGGGCGTAATGCCCCGTCGTAAAAACCCGTTTCGCTATCAGCTCGCCGTTCTCTGGCACGGTCAGCAAAACCTGATTGACGATCCCTACAGCTTTGGCCCTCTGCTTAAAGAGATGGACGCCTGGCTGCTCTCCGAAGGGACGCATCTTCGTCCTTATGAAACGCTGGGTGCCCATGCCGATACCATGGACGGCATTACCGGCACGCGCTTCTCCGTGTGGGCGCCCAATGCCCAGCGCGTCTCCGTTGTCGGGCAGTTCAACTACTGGGACGGCCGCCGCCACCCGATGCGTCTGCGCCGGGAAACCGGCATCTGGGAGCTGTTTATCCCCGGGGCGCACCACGGGCAGCTTTATAAATTCGAGATGATCGACGCCCACGGCAAGCTGCGCATTAAAGCCGACCCGTATGCCTTCGAAGCGCAGATGCGTCCGGATACCGCGTCGCTGATTTGCGGCCTGCCGGAGAAGGTCGTTCAGACGGAGGAGCGTAAACAGGCTAACCGCTTTGATGCGCCGATCTCCGTCTATGAAGTCCATCTTGGCTCCTGGCGTCGCCACACCGATAACAACTTCTGGCTGAGCTACCGGGAGCTTGCCGACCAGCTGGTGCCGTATGCAAAATGGATGGGCTTTACCCACCTTGAGCTGCTGCCGGTCAACGAGCACCCGTTCGACGGCAGCTGGGGCTATCAGCCCACCGGGCTGTATGCGCCAACGCGCCGCTTCGGCACGCGCGACGACTTCCGCTATTTCATTGATGCCGCGCACGCCGCCGGGCTGAACGTGATCCTCGACTGGGTGCCGGGTCATTTCCCTGCGGATGATTTCGCGCTGGCAGAGTTTGACGGCACGAAGCTGTACGAGCACAGCGACCCGCGCGAAGGCTATCACCAGGACTGGAACACGCTGATCTACAACTACGGTCGCCGTGAGGTCGCAAACTACCTGGTCGGGAATGCCCTGTACTGGATCGAGCGGTTTGGCATCGATGCCCTGCGCGTGGATGCGGTGGCGTCGATGATCTACCGCGACTACAGCCGCAAAGAGGGGGAGTGGATCCCGAACGAGTTTGGCGGCCGCGAAAACCTGGAAGCGATTGAATTCCTGCGTAATACCAACCGCATTATCGGCGAGCAGGTGGACGGTGCCGTGACCATGGCGGAAGAGTCGACCGACTTTGCGGGCGTCTCCCGTCCGCCGTCATTGGGCGGCCTGGGGTTCTGGTATAAGTGGAACCTGGGCTGGATGCACGACACGCTCGACTACATGAAGCTGGATCCGGTTCACCGTAAGTATCATCACGATAAGCTGACGTTCGGGATGCTCTACAACTACACCGAAAACTTCATGCTGCCGCTGTCGCACGATGAGGTGGTACACGGCAAAAAATCGATTCTCGACCGCATGCCGGGCGACGCGTGGCAGAAGTTTGCCAACCTGCGCGCCTATTACGGCTGGATGTTTGCCTTCCCGGGCAAGAAACTGCTGTTCATGGGCAATGAGTTCGCCCAGGGGCGCGAGTGGAACCACGACGCCAGCCTCGACTGGCATCTGCTGGAAGGCGGCGACAACTGGCACCACGGGGTGCAGCGTCTGGTGCGCGATCTGAACCTGACCTATCGCCACCACAAAGCGCTGCACGAGCTCGACTTCGATCCGTACGGCTTTGAATGGCTGGTGGTGGACGACCATGAGCGCTCGGTGTTTGTCTTTGTGCGTCGTGACAAGGCGGGTAACGAGATCATCGTCGCCAGCAACTTCACCCCGGTGCCGCGCGAACACTACCGCTTCGGCATTAACCAGCCGGGCAAATGGCGTGAAATTCTGAATACCGACTCGATGCACTACCACGGCAGCAACGCCGGTAACGGTGGGCTGGTACAGAGCGACGCCATTGAAAGCCACGGGCGACCCAACTCCCTGAGCCTGACGCTGCCGCCGCTTGGCACCATCTGGCTAATGCGGGAGGGCGAATGACGCAGCTTACGGCAGGTAAACCCGAACCGCTCGGGGCGAGTTTTGACGGGAAGGGGGTCAATTTCACCCTCTTTTCCGCTCACGCTGAGCGGGTAGAACTGTGCGTGTTTGACGGGGAAGGTAACGAGCACCGTTACGATTTACCCGCGCGCACGGGGGATACCTGGCACGGCTACCTGGCCGGAGGGCGGCCAGGCTTGCACTATGGCTTTCGCGTACACGGTCCGTGGGATCCGGCGCAGGGTCACTGGTTTAACCCGGCGAAGCTGTTGATTGACCCGTGCGCGCACCGCGTGGACGGCGAATTTAAAGACGACCCGCTCTTCCACGTGGGCTACGGCGATCCCGACCACCGCGACAGCGCGCCCGTCGCGCCAAAAAGCGTGGTGGTGAACGATCTTTATGACTGGGAAGACGATGCCCCGCCGCAGACGCCGTGGGGCCATACCGTCATTTATGAAGCCCACGTCAAAGGACTGACGTACCTGCACCCGTCGATCCCCAAAGAGATGCGCGGTACCTACAAGGCGCTCGGGCATCCCACCATGATCGCCTACCTGAAGCACCTCGGCATCACCGCTCTGGAACTGCTGCCCGTCGCCCATTTTGCCAGCGAGCCGCGCCTGCAGCGGCTGGGGCTCAGCAACTACTGGGGCTACAACCCGCTGGCGATGTTCGCGCTTGAGCCACGCTATGCCGCTCATCCGGAAAAGGCGCGGGACGAGTTTCGCGATGCGGTGAAGGCGCTTCATACGGCGGGCATTGAGGTCATTCTGGACGTCGTGCTGAACCACAGTGCCGAAAGCGATCTCGACGGTCCGACGCTCTCCATGCGCGGAATTGATAACCGTAGCTATTATTGGATCAGGCAGGATGGCGATTATGAGAACTGGACCGGCTGCGGCAACACGCTCAATCTCAGCCATCCGGCGGTCACGCATTTTGCTTATGAATGCCTGAAATACTGGGTAGAAACGTTCCACGTCGACGGTTTTCGTTTCGACCTGGCCCCGGTGATGGGGCGCACGCCGGCGTTCAGCCAGCAGGCGCCACTGTTTGAGGCGATAAAAAATTGTCCGGTGCTCTCGCAGGTGAAGCTCATTGCCGAGCCGTGGGACATCGGAGAAGGCGGTTATCAGGTCGGGAATTTCCCGCCGCTGTTTGCCGAGTGGAACGACCACTACCGCGACGCCGTACGCCGCTTCTGGCTGGAGCGGAATCTGTCGCTCGGGGAGTTCGCCGGACGCTTTGCTGCTTCAAGCGATCTCTTTAAGCGCGACGGCAAACGCCCGTCGGCCACCGTCAATCTGTTGACGGCGCACGACGGTTTTACCCTCAGGGACTGCGTTTGTTTCAATCAGAAACACAATGAGGCAAACGGCGAAGAGAATCGCGATGGCACTAACAATAACCATAGCTTCAATCATGGTATAGAAGGGTTAGGCGGAAGTCTGGATGTGATAGAGCGGCGACGCGCCAGCGTACATGCGCTGCTGACAACGCTTTTATTGTCGCAGGGCACGCCGATGCTGCTGGCAGGCGATGAACACGGCCACAGCCAGCACGGTAACAACAATGCGTATTGCCAGGACAACACGTTAACCTGGCTCGACTGGGGTGAAGCCAACAGCGGGCTGATTCATTTTACCGCTGCGCTGATCCATCTTCGCCAGCAGATCCCCGCGCTGACCGCCGACCGCTGGTGGGAAGAGGGTGACGGCAACGTTCGCTGGCTGAATCAAGACGCGCAACCGTTAAGCGCGCAAGAGTGGCAACACGGCGTACCACGCCTGCAAATCCTGCTGTCGGATAAATGGCTGGTCACGCTGAACGCGACGGATGACGTCGCAGAGATTGTTTTACCTGAAGGGGAATGGCGAGCTGTTCCCCCCTTTGCCGGAGTGGATAATCCGGTAGTAATGGCTGTCTGGCACGGGCCTGCGCACGGAGTGTGCGTATTCCAAAGATGATAAAAAAGGAGTTAGTCATGGTTAGATTAGAGAAGAACGATCCCTTAATGTTGGCACGCCAGCTACCATTAAAAACGGTTGCCCTGATACTTGCGGGTGGGCGTGGTACCCGTCTGAAAGATTTGACCATCAAGCGCGCCAAACCGGCTGTTCACTTTGGTGGTAAGTTCCGCATCATCGACTTTGCGCTCTCCAACTGCCTGAACTCGGGCATTCGCCGTATTGGCGTCATAACGCAGTATCAGTCGCACACGCTGGTTCAGCATATCCAGCGCGGCTGGTCATTCTTCAGCGAAGAGATGAACGAGTTTGTCGATCTCCTCCCTGCGCAGCAGCGCGTTCACGGCGAGAACTGGTATCGCGGGACGGCGGATGCGGTGACCCAGAACCTCGACATTATTCGTCGCTATAACGCGGAATACATCGTGATCCTCGCCGGGGACCATATCTACAAGCAAGATTACTCCCACATGCTCATCGACCACGTCGAAAAAGGGGCGCGCTGCACCGTGGCGTGTCTGCCTGTGCCCGTTGCTGAAGCGACGGCGTTTGGCGTCATGCACGTGGATGCCGACGACAAAATTATCGACTTCGTTGAAAAACCGGCGAACCCGCCAACCATGCCGGGCGATGACACCAAATCGCTTGCCAGCATGGGGATCTACATCTTTGATGCAGAATATCTTTATGAGCTGCTGGAAGAAGACGACAAAGACGAAAACTCCAGCCACGACTTCGGTAAAGACATCATTCCGAAAATCACGAAAGCTGGCATGGCGTATGCACATCCTTTCCCACTGTCCTGCGTGCAGTCCGACCCGAATGCGGAACCCTACTGGCGCGACGTGGGAACCCTGGAGGCGTACTGGAAAGCGAACCTCGACCTGGCGTCGGTCACGCCTGAGCTGGATATGTACGACCAGAACTGGCCGATTCGTACCCATATGGAGTCGCTGCCGCCAGCCAAGTTCGTGCAGGACCGCTCCGGCAGCCACGGTATGACGCTGAACTCGCTGGTGTCCGGCGGGTGCATTATTTCAGGCTCGGTGGTGGTGCAGTCGGTGCTGTTCCCCCGCGTGCGGATAAATTCATTCTGTAATATCGATTCGGCAGTCTTATTGCCGGATGTCTGGGTAGGGCGCTCGTGTCGTCTGCGTCGCTGCGTGATCGACCGTGCCTGCGTCATCCCTGAAGGGATGGTGATTGGGGAGAATGCGGAAGAAGACGCGCGTCGTTTCTATCGTTCGGAAGAGGGGATCGTGTTAGTCACACGGGAAATGTTGCGGAAGCTGCAGATCAAACAGGAGCGATGATGCAGGTTTTACACGTATGTTCTGAGATGTTCCCGTTGTTGAAAACGGGCGGTCTGGCAGATGTTTTGGGTGCATTACCGGCAGCGCAAATCGCCGGAGGCGTGGATACCCGAGTCCTGCTGCCCGCCTTTCCGGATATCCGGCGTGGTATACCCGATGCAAAAGTGGTGACCCGCCGTGAGACCTTCGCCGGACGCATCACTCTGCTGTTTGGACATTACAATGGCGTAGGGATTTACCTGATCGACGCGCCGCACTTATACGATCGACCGGGCAGCCCGTATCACGATACGAACCTGTTCGCTTATACCGACAACGTGCTGCGCTTTGCGCTGCTCGGCTGGGTCGGCGCAGAAATGGCGACGGGGCTGGATCCGTTCTGGCGCCCGGATGTGGTGCACGCGCACGACTGGCACGCCGGGCTTGCCCCGGCGTATCTCGCCGCGCGCGGCCATCCGGCCAAATCGGTCTTTACCGTGCACAATCTGGCGTATCAGGGGATGTACTATGCCCATCACATGAGTGAAATCGATCTGCCATTATCGTTCTATAACATGCACGGGCTGGAATTTAACGGGCAGATCTCGTTCCTGAAAGCCGGGCTGTACTACGCCGATCACATCACGGCGGTGAGCCCAACCTACGCGCGTGAGATCACCCAGCCGGCGTTTGGCTACGGTATGGAAGGGTTGCTGCAGCAGCGCCATCGCGAAGGACGCCTGTCGGGCATTCTGAACGGCGTGGACGAACAGATCTGGAGCCCGGAAACCGATCTCCTGCTGGCGGCGCGTTATGGCCGTGATTCCGTGGAAGACAAAGCGGAAAACAAACGCCAGCTGCAGATTGCGATGGGCCTGAAGGTTAACGACAAAGTGCCGCTGTTCGCGGTGGTCAGCCGCCTGACCAGCCAGAAAGGGCTGGATCTGGTGCTGGAGGCACTGCCCGGTTTACTGGAGCAGGGCGGACAGCTGGCGCTGCTCGGCGCGGGCGACCCGGTGCTGCAGGAAGGCTTCCTTGCCGCCGCGGCGGAACATCCGGGTCAGGTGGGCGTGCAGATTGGCTACCACGAGGCATTCTCGCACCGCATTATGGGCGGCGCGGACGTCATCCTGGTGCCAAGCCGTTTCGAACCCTGCGGCCTGACGCAGCTGTACGGCCTGAAATATGGCACCCTGCCGTTGGTACGCCGCACGGGCGGACTGGCGGATACCGTATCCGATAGCTCTCTGGAAAACCTGGCGGACGGTATCGCCAGCGGGTTTGTCTTTGAGGACAGTAATGCCTGGTCGCTGCTTCGGGCGATTCGGCGTGCTTTCGTCTTGTGGTCCCGTCCATCGCTGTGGCGTTACGTACAACGTCAGGCGATGTCCATGGACTTTAGCTGGCACGTCGCGGCGCAGTCATACCGCGATCTCTATCAACGCTTGATGTAACGAGGCGAAGTTACTGATATGAACGCTCCATTTAGCTACTCTTCACCCACGCTCAGCGTTGAGGCGTTAAAGCACTCTATCGCCTACAAGCTGATGTTCACCATCGGGAAAGATCCGGTTATTGCCAACAAGCACGAGTGGCTGAACGCTACCCTGTTTGCGGTGCGTGACCGTTTAGTGGAACGCTGGCTGCGCTCAAACCGCGCCCAGCTCTCTCAGGAGACGCGTCAGGTTTACTACCTGTCGATGGAATTTTTGATTGGCCGCACGCTGTCCAATGCGCTGTTGTCGCTCGGTATTTATGACGACGTCAAAACCGCACTGGAAGAGATGGGGTTAGATTTAGAAGAACTGATCGACGAAGAGAACGACCCGGGCCTCGGTAACGGCGGTCTGGGACGTCTCGCCGCCTGCTTCCTCGACTCGCTGGCGACGCTGGCGCTGCCGGGCCGCGGCTACGGTATTCGCTACGATTACGGCATGTTCAAGCAGAACATCGTCGACGGGCGTCAGAAAGAGTCCCCGGACTACTGGCTGGAGTACGGTAACCCGTGGGAGTTCAAGCGCCACAACACGCGCTACAAGGTGCGCTTTGGCGGGCGTATTCAGCAGGAAGGGAAAAAATCCCGCTGGGTGGAAACGGAAGAGATCCTGGCCGTGGCCTACGACCAGATTATCCCCGGCTACGACACCGACGCCACCAACACGCTGAGGCTGTGGAGCGCCCAGGCCAGTAGCGAAATTAACCTCGGTAAATTTAACCAGGGTGACTACTTCGCGGCGGTGGAGGATAAAAACCACTCCGAGAACGTATCCCGCGTGCTGTACCCGGATGACTCGACCTACTCAGGCCGCGAGCTGCGCCTGCGTCAGGAGTACTTCCTTGTTTCGGCGACCATTCAGGACATCCTTAGCCGTCACCATCAGCTGCACAAAACCTACGCCAACCTGGCGGAGAAAACCGCGATCCACCTTAATGACACCCACCCGGTGCTTTCTATTCCGGAGCTGATGCGCCTGCTGATCGACGAGCATAAATTCAGCTGGGACGACGCCTTTGAGGTGACCTGCCAGGTGTTCTCGTACACCAACCACACGCTGATGAGCGAAGCGCTGGAAACGTGGCCGGTGGACATGCTCGGCAAAATCCTGCCGCGCCATCTGCAGATTATCTTTGAGATTAACGACTACTTCCTCAAGACGCTGCAGGAGCAGTATCCGAACGATACTGGCCTGCTGAGCCGCGCGTCCATCATTGATGAGTCGAACGGTCGTCGCGTGCGCATGGCCTGGCTGGCGGTTGTCATCAGCCACAAGGTCAACGGGGTGTCCGAGCTCCACTCGAACCTGATGGTGCAGTCGCTGTTTGCGGACTTTGCGAAGATCTTCCCGACGCGGTTCTGCAACGTGACCAACGGCGTCACCCCGCGCCGCTGGCTGGCGCTGGCCAACCAGCCGCTCTCTGAGGTACTGGACGAGAATATTGGCCGTACCTGGCGTACCGATTTGAGCCAGCTGAGCGAGCTGGAACAGCATATTGATTTCCCGACGGTGAACAAAGCCGTGCGCGAAGCCAAGCTGCTGAACAAAAAGCGTCTGGCGGTCTGGCTGGCGATGCACCTCAACGTGGTGGCAAACCCGAAAGCGCTGTTCGACGTGCAGATCAAACGCATCCATGAATACAAGCGTCAGCTGATGAACGTGCTGCACGTGATCACCCATTACAACCGCATTAAGGCCGATCCGACGGCCGAATGGGTGCCGCGCGTGAAGATCTTTGCCGGTAAGGCGGCGTCGGCCTACTACATGGCGAAGCACATTATTCATCTCATCAACGACGTGGCGAAGGTGGTTAACCAGGATCCGGACATTGGCGACAAGCTGAAGGTGGTGTTCATTCCGAACTACAGCGTCAGCCTGGCTCAGCTGATCATCCCGGCGGCGGATCTCTCTGAACAGATTTCCACGGCGGGGACGGAAGCATCCGGCACCAGTAACATGAAGTTTGCCCTTAACGGCGCGCTGACCATCGGTACGCTTGACGGGGCGAACGTCGAGATGCTGGAGCACGTGGGCGAAGACAATATCTTTATCTTCGGTAATACGACAGAAGAGGTGGAGGCGCTACGCAGAAAAGGCTACTCGCCACGTCAATATTACGAAGGGGATGAAGAGTTGCGTCAGGTGCTGACGCAGATCGCGACCGGCGTGTTTAGCCCGGATGAACCGAGCCGCTACCGCGATCTGGTGGATTCGCTGATTAACTTTGGCGATCACTATCAGGTGCTGGCGGATTATCGCAGCTACGTGGACTGTCAGGACAAGGTGGACGAACTGTATCGCCAGCCGGAGAAGTGGACCAGCGCCGCGATGTACAACATCGCCAATATGGGCTATTTCTCGTCTGACAGGACCATCAAGGAGTATGCCGAGACGATCTGGCATATTGATCCGGTGAGGTTATAAAAGCAAAACGGCAACCTCGGTTGCCGTTTTTAGTGTTTGTTCCCTCTCCCTGTGGGAGAGGGTCAGGGTGAGGGCATCAGCCCGCACCGATCGCATTAAGACGCCAGCGACAGCTCACGCTTTCCCGCATGTTGCAGTAACCACTGCGCCACGCGAGACTGCTGCTCGGCGTTGAGCCACATCCCTTCTTTGGTACGGCGCCAGATAGCATCGTCCAGACGACGCACCCACTCGTGCTCAACCAGGTAGCGCAGCTCGGCTTCGTACAGCTCGTGGCCGAAATGCTCGCCCAGATCCGCAATGTCCTTCGCATCGCCCAGGAACAGCTCGGTATTGCTGCCGTAGGTGCGGGCATAGTGGCGCGCCATCCCTTCGGTGATGAACGGGAAGCGACGGCGCAGTTTCGCGGCGTAATCATCGCGGTTACCGCCGATATCACCGCCGGGCAGCACCGCGCCTTTGGTCCATGCCGGGCCAATGCCTTTGTAGTACGGCGCCAGTTTTTCCAGCGCGTGCTCGGCCAGTTTGCGGTAGGTGGTCAGCTTGCCGCCAAACACGGACAGCAGCGGCGCCTGACCGTCTACGTCGTGAATATCGAGCGTATAGTCGCGGGTGATGGCCTGCGGTGAGTCAGACTCGTCATCGCACAGCGGACGCACGCCGGAGTAGGTCCAGACCACGTCGTCGCGTGACAGCTGTTTCTTAAAGTGCGCGTTATACACTTTGAGCAGGTAGTTCACTTCGCTCTCGTCGATCTCGACGTTCTTCGGATCGCCTTTGTACTCCACGTCGGTGGTGCCGATGATCGAGAACTCGTCCATCCACGGGATCACAAACACGATGCGCTTGTCTTCGTTCTGCAGAATGTAAGCCTGCTTCTGGGTATGCACGCGCGGCACCACAATGTGGCTGCCCTTGATCAGGCGGATGCCGTACGGCGAAGGCAGATGCATGCCGTCGTCGAAGAACTGCTTCACCCACGGGCCGGTAGCGTTCACCAGGCCGCGCGCTTTCCAGCTGAATTTCTCGCCGGTATCGATGTCTTCCGCTTCCACAATCCACAGGCCGTTTTCACGACGGGCAGCGGTCGCGCGGGTACGGGTTTTCACCTCGCCGCCTTTCTTCTCAACCATCTGCGCGTTCGCCAGCACCAGACGGGCATCGTCCACCCAGCAGTCGGAATATTCGAATCCGCGCACGATTTCAGGCTTAAGGACCGATTCTGAGCCAAAACGCAAACCTTTCGAACCCGGGAGACTGGTGCGTTTACCCAGATGATCGTACATAAACAGACCAATTCGGATCATCCATGCCGGACGCAGATGCGGGCGATGGGGCAGGCGGAAGCGCATCGGAATCGCCAGATGCGGGGCCATTTTCAGCAGCACTTCACGTTCGGCCAGCGCTTCACTGACCAGGCGGAATTCGTAGTGTTCCAGGTAGCGCAGGCCACCGTGAATCAGTTTGGAGCTGGCGGACGACGTCGCGCAGGCGAGATCGTTAGCTTCCAGCATCAGTACGGATAAACCGCGTCCTGCGGCATCGACCGCAATACCGGCACCGTTGATGCCACCGCCTATCACAATCAGATCTTTGGTTTCCATAACACCCTCATGCACTTTCGTTAAAGCTCAGAAATGTTCGATATCGCTCATAATAGCAAAGGAACGCGCTTTTGGTAACATCAAAAAAACAATTTAGAGTGATATGGATAACATAATGGCGTTTACCCGCCGCCAGGACGTACACTACGGGGTAAAATCTTGTCGTTGACCACTGTAAAGAGAACACCATGGATCAGTTTGAATGTATTAACGTAGAAGAAGCCCACCAGAAGATGCACCAGGGAAAAGCGGTGCTGGTGGACATCCGCGATCCGCAGAGTTTTGCGATGGGCCATACGCCGGGCGCGTTCCATCTCACCAACGACACGCTGGGCGCGTTTATGCGCGATAACGACTTCGACACGCCGGTCATGGTCATGTGCTATCACGGCAACAGCAGCAAAGGCGCGGCGCAGTATCTGCTTCAGCAGGGCTACGACGCGGTATACAGCGTCGACGGCGGCTTCGATGCCTGGCATCGTCATTTCCCGGCAGAAGTGGAATACGCTTTTGAGCGCTGATCCCGCTATACTGTCCCCTTTTGTGTGGAAATAAGCGACCGCTGCCCATGTTGATGATCACCTCTTTTACCAACCCGCGCGTCGCCCAGGCGTTTGTCGACTATATGGCGACGCAGGGCGTTATTCTGACTATTCAGCAACATACGCAGACCGACGTCTGGCTGGCCGATGAGAGCCAGGCCGGGCGGGTAAACGAGGAACTGGCGCGTTTTCTTGAGAACCCTGGCGACCCGCGCTATCTGGCGGCAAGCTGGCAGTCCGGCCAGACCGGAAGTGGATTGCACTACAGCCGCTTTCCCTTCATCGCCACCATTCGCGAGCGCGCGGGCCCGTTTACGCTGCTGCTGATGGCGGCCTGCATCATTGTCTTCATTATCATGAACGTGGTCGGCGACCAGAGCGTGATGATTGCCCTGGCGTGGCCCTATGATCCGTCTGTTGAGTTTGACGTCTGGCGCTACTTTAGCCACGCGCTGATGCACTTCTCGGTGATGCATATCCTCTTTAACCTGCTCTGGTGGTGGTATCTCGGCGGTGCCGTTGAAAAGCGTCTGGGCAGCGGCAAGCTGATCGTTATCACCCTTATCAGCGCCCTGCTGAGCGGCTACGTGCAGCACAAGTTCAGCGGGCCGTGGTTCGGCGGGCTATCGGGCGTTGTGTATGCCCTGATGGGCTACGTCTGGCTTCGTGGGGAGCGCGACCCGGAAAGCGGCATCTATCTGCAGCGCGGATTAATAACCTTTGCGTTAATATGGCTAATTGCCGGATGGTTTGATCTGTTTGGTATGTCTATCGCCAACGGTGCACACGTCGCCGGGCTGGCCGTGGGGCTGGCGATGGCGTTTGCCGACACGCTCCATGCGCGAAAACGAACATAATTCTCAGGGATAATTGATGAAACAAACACAACGTCATGACGCCATTATCGAACTGGTAAAAAAACAGGGATACGTCAGCACCGAAGAGCTGGTGGAGCAGTTTGCCGTCAGCCCACAAACCATCCGTCGTGACCTGAACGACCTGGCCGATCAGAACCGTATTCTTCGCCACCACGGCGGCGCGGCGCTGCCGTCCAGCTCGGTTAACACCTCCTGGCACGACCGTAAAGCCACGCAGACGGCGGAGAAAGAGCGTATTGCCCGCAAGGTCGCCAGCCAGATCCCAAACGGGGCAACGCTGTTTATTGATATCGGCACCACGCCGGAAGCGGTCGCCCATGCCCTGCTGGATCACGAGAACCTGCGCGTGGTCACCAACAACCTGAACGTGGCCAATACCCTGATGCAGAAAGACGATTTCCGCATCATCCTCGCGGGCGGCGAACTGCGCAGCCGCGACGGCGGGATTATCGGCGAAGCGACCCTCGATTTTATCTCTCAGTTCCGCCTCGACTTCGGCATTCTGGGGATCAGCGGCATCGACAGCGACGGCTCGCTGCTGGAGTTTGATTACCACGAGGTGCGCACCAAGCGCGCGATCATTGAAAACTCGCGCCACGTGATGCTGGTGGTAGACCATTCGAAGTTTGGCCGTAACGCGATGGTGAACATGGGCAGCATCAGCATGGTGGATGCGGTCTACACCGACGTGATGCCGCCGGCGGGCGTGATGCAGGTGATTAAAGATAATAATTTGCAGTTAGAGTTGTGTTGAAAAGCCGTTCTCCCTCTCCCTGTGGGAGAGGGTCGGGGTGAGGGCATCAGGCCGCACAAAACCTAAACCCCGTACCCCATCATCTTCAACAGCTGCTGCGCATGCTGTACCGCATCCTGACGATGCGCCACGCCCAGCTTCTGGTACAGGTTGCGGATATGCGTTTTGATGGTGGTCGCCGCCACCGCAAGCTCACCGGCAATCTGCTCATTGCTGTAACCTGAATAGATCAGCCCCAGAACCTGCCATTCGCGCTGGGTGAGCGGGCTGGTGCGAATTAGCTCCGGCACTTCCGGGTGGTTCAGCAGACGTTCAACGAAGTTCTCATCGAAGTGCGCGAACTTGTGCCGATGATGCTGGTTAATCTCGCGCAGAATACGCTGGGCGCGATGCTGATCCAGCTCCGGCAGCGTGTTGAGCTGAATAAGCTGACGCAGCTGCTGCGCCATCACTTCACCTTCAATCACAAAGTGGCTGATAAACCCGGTGCGGTTAGCCAGCTGCAACGCCTCCAGCAGCACGCGCTGGGCATCATTTTTACGACCCGCCTGCCAGTAGAGCTGGTTCTGCAGCAGCAGGTTGCGGTTCAGGTCGCTCATCAGGCGCAGGCTGCGCGCGTTCTCGTTCAGCTCCTCCAGGACAATCTCTGCGGGCTCTAAATCACCGAGCAGGATCTGCGCGCGGGCGATGTTGCGCCACTGGCTCTGCAGAAAGTGGTTGTTGGCAAATTCCGGTTTTGGCGTCTGGCGCAGCCAGTTGGCGGCGGATTTTTTGTCGCCGGTCATCTGCCAGTAAATCACCCGAACCTTATCGGCGTTCGATACCCAGTCGCTATGATACTGGCCGTTGCCGAGCAGGTTCTCCAGGCGGTTCAGATGGTTGCGGGCGTTATCGAGATCGCCGCGCGCCAGCGAGCACTGCACCAGCAGCGCCAGGCACTGCAGCTGCTGCTGCGGCTGGAAGCTGGAGAGCACGTCTACACCCTGACGGGCGCAGCTTTCTGCTTCATCCAGACGCGACCATGCCCACAGCAGCTGAGCGCGAATACGCAACAGGAACTCGTGCATCGGCAGCTGTTCCAGATGCTGTTCACGAATCAGCTGGAACGCTTTTTCCTGGTTTTCCCAGGCGGCCTGCAGGAACCCCTGCGCGAATAAAATCTCACTCTGTTGGATCAGGCTCCACAGCGCGTAGTGCCAGACATCATGACGACGCGCCATCTGCTCGGTTTGCTGCATCAGTGAAAGCGAACGCGTGAGATCGCCTTTGCAGTGCAGCACTTCGCCGTGCACCGAGGTCGCCACGATGCGGCTGTAGAAGTTAGCCAGCGGCAGTTCATCCAGCGCGACCATCGCCAGCCGTTCAGCTTCGTCCGGGTCGCCGTCGTTAATGGCCACCTGAGCGCGCAGCGCGTTGAACTCGCCGTGCAGGGTGGTATCCATTTCGCTTTCCATCTCCTGCTCGGCGCGCGCCAGCAGGGTGTTCACTTCGCTGTAACGATGCTGGCTCTGCATCAGCCAGGCCTGCAGCAGCACCAGACGCGGGTTCTCCAGCAGGCTTTCCCACGGCAGGGCTTTGAGGGACTCTTCCAGCAGCGTCAGTTCGCTGTGGTTAAACAGGCCCCATGCATGGTTGAGGAGGATATCGCGCAGCATGCTGGCATCACCGGCGGCCAGCGCGTGGTGGATGGCCTCGCTCGGGAAGCCTTGTGCCATCCAGCCTTCAGCGGCGGCACGGTGAATCTCCGGGAGTTCAACCGCCATTTCCCACTGACAGCGCTGGCGCAGGAAGCTACCAAACAGCGGGTGATAGCTAAACCACTCGCCCGGATCGTCCATGCGCGTCAGGAAAAGGCCCTGACGTTCAATCTCTTCGAGCTGCAGCTGACCGTTTTCACAGCCCGTCACCCGCACGATGAGCGCATCATTCATGGAACGCAGCAGAGAGCTTTTCAGCAGGAAATTACGCGTCGAGGGATCGACGCTGTCCAGCACCTCATCCACCAGGTAGTCAGAAAGGTGGCTGGCGTTGATGCCCGCCAGACGCCGCGCAGACTGATGCGCCGGACTGTTGTTTTGCCGGGCAGAGAGGGCGATAAGCTGCAGCGCCGTGGCCCAGCCCGCAACGTCATCACACAGACGGCTGCTTTCGGCGGCCTCAATCGGTGAGGTCAGGCGGCAGTCAAAGAACTGTTTAGCTTCCTGGTGGGTAAAGGCCAACTGCTGGCTGCCCACTTCCAGAAGCTGATCGCGCACGCGCAGGTTGGCAATACCCAGCTGCGGCAGGTTGCGTGACAGCACGACTAAAGTCAGGTTTTCCGGCTGATGGCGCAGGAAGAAACGCATCGATTCATGAATCACCGGGTTAGTGATGAGATGATAATCATCAATCACCACGTAAAGCGGGCGATGCCATTCGGCCAGTTCGATAAACAGCTGAGAGAAAAGGGAAGACAAGCTGGCATACTGGCGCTTTTGCACCATCATCTCACTGGCGACGCAGTGTCCATGGGTGGCTTGCTGTATGGCAGCAATCAGATAGCTGGCAAAACGCTCTTGCTGGTTATCGCCCTCATCGAGGGAGTACCAGCCAAGATCGCTCTTACCTGCGGCCCATTGCGAAATGAGCGTTGTTTTTCCATAACCTGCAGGGCTCGTAACCAGCGCCAGTCGGAAATTATGCGCGCCGGAAAGTTTAGCCAACAGACGTTCGCGGACCACTGTATGGTCAAGGCGAACCGGGCGACTTAATTTAGACGGAATCAACATAGGTTTCACTTCACTGTGGGGAACGAGAGATTTTATTTTTTTTGCGCTTCGTAATTAATGGATATAAGGTCGGCCAATAAGTTAACTATTGCAAGTTATGTCTGGATTTGGTGGCTGTGAATTTGCACTCTGTCACAAAACATTCAGGAAGAAGATGGAACTTTCTGGAAAGGTCTTTGACGCCGCGTCACTGCTGGCTTGTCTGTACTGGTTACCGCTGCGCTGAAACTGGTTTCAGAAAGGGATAGTGACGTCAAATTTAATATACTGCTGGTAAAGTTAAGGGAGATTAATAATCTCCTTAGCGATTACCCGATTGCAGAAATATTATTCTACGTAAGTAATTATTTCGGTGGGGTTTGATTTCACCCGAAACTGCATTTCATTTCTTTGACATTATACTCGGTTACTTTTTTATCTTCCGGGCACACTCGAACTATGCTCTGAGAGTGGCCTCGATCACACTTTTCTGCTCATCCCCGCTACTCCTCCCTGTCTAATCCCCCACGGGAGGAGGAAGAGGGGAAATGAGCCAGGCACACTAGCGCCAACTTGTGTTTTCTTTCTAAAGGATGCCGATCCCCTATGTCACAGCCTACCTTCAACAAAGCTCAATTCCAGGCTGCCCTGACGCGTCAGTGGCAGCGTTTTGGCCTTCATGCTGCAAACGAAATGACGCCTCACCAGTGGTGGCAGGCAGTGAGCGGTGCGCTCGCAGAGCAGCTGGATGCTCAACCCCTGGCAAAACCGGTAAAAGGCCAGCGCCATGTAAACTACATTTCAATGGAATTCCTGATTGGCCGTCTGACGGGCAACAACCTGTTGAACCTCGGCTGGTATCAGGAGGTCGGTGACGTCCTTAAAGAACACGACATTAACCTGACCGACCTGCTGGAAGAAGAGATTGACCCGGCGCTGGGCAACGGCGGCCTGGGACGCCTGGCGGCCTGCTTCCTTGACTCCATGGCGACCGTCGGCCAGTCGGCGATTGGCTACGGTCTGAACTACCAGTACGGCCTGTTCCGTCAGTCGTTTGCTGACGGCCACCAGATGGAAGCGCCGGACGACTGGCATCGCAATACCTATCCGTGGTTCCGCCATAACGCGCAGCTTGACGTGCAGGTTGGCATTGGCGGGAAAGTGACGAAACAAGGTCTCTGGGAACCGGCGTTCACCATCACCGGCGAAGCCTGGGATCTGCCGGTGCTTGGCTACCGTAACGGCGTGGCGCAGCCGCTGCGTCTGTGGCAGGCGAAACACGCTCACCCGTTTAACCTGACTAAATTCAACGACGGCGATTTCCTGCGGGCCGAGCAGCAGGGCATCGACGCCGAGAAGCTGACCAAAGTCCTCTATCCGAACGACAACCACCTGGCCGGTAAAAAGCTGCGCCTGATGCAGCAGTACTTCCAGTGCGCCTGCTCCGTGGCGGACATTCTGCGTCGCCATCATCTGGCGGGCCGCAAGCTGGCGCAGCTGCCGGACTTCGAAGTGATTCAGCTCAACGATACGCACCCGACCATTGCCATCCCGGAACTGCTGCGCGTGCTGATCGACGAGCATCAGCTGAGCTGGGACGACGCCTGGGCCATTACCAGCCGTACCTTTGCCTACACCAACCACACGCTGATGCCAGAAGCGCTGGAGTGCTGGGATGAGAAGCTGGTGAAAACGCTGCTGCCGCGCCACATGCAGATCATCAACAAGATTAACGACCAGTTTAAAACCCTGGTGGACAAGACCTGGCCGGGCAACAAGGCGGTCTGGGCGAAGCTGGCGGTGGTTCACGATAAGCAGGTACGTATGGCGAACATGTGCGTGGTGAGCGGCTTTGCAGTGAACGGCGTGGCGGCGCTGCACTCGGATCTGGTGGTCAAAGACCTCTTCCCGGAATACCACCAGCTGTGGCCAACCAAATTCCACAACGTGACCAACGGCATCACGCCGCGTCGCTGGATCAAGCAGTGCAACCCGCTGCTGGCGAGCCTGCTGGACAAGACCCTGAAGAAAGAGTGGGCCAACGATCTGGACCAGCTCATCAACCTGGAAAAATACGCTGACGACGCGACATTCCGCGAGCAGTATCGGGCGATCAAGCTGGAGAACAAGGTTCGCCTGGCGGAGTTTGTGAAAGTGCGTACCGGGATTGAGATCAACCCGAATGCGATTTTCGATATTCAGATCAAGCGTCTGCACGAGTACAAACGCCAGCACCTGAACCTGCTGCACATTCTGGCGCTGTACAAAGAGATCCGCGAGAACCCGCAGGCCGATCGCGTCCCGCGCGTGTTCCTGTTCGGTGCGAAAGCGGCCCCGGGCTACTATCTGGCGAAAAACATCATCCTCGCCATCAATAAAGTGGCGGCGGCGATCAACAGCGATCCGAAAGTGGGCGACAAGCTGAAGGTGGTGTTCCTGCCGGATTACTGCGTCTCGGCGGCTGAAATGCTGATCCCGGCGGCGGACATCTCCGAGCAGATCTCTACCGCAGGGAAAGAAGCGTCCGGTACCGGCAACATGAAGCTGGCGCTGAACGGCGCGCTTACCGTCGGTACGCTCGACGGGGCCAACGTCGAAATCGCCGAGAAGGTGGGGGAAGAGAATATCTTTATCTTCGGCCATACCGTGGAAGAGGTGAAAGCCATCAAGGCCAAAGGCTATGACCCGGTGAAATGGCGTAAGAAAGACAAAGTGCTTGATGCAGTGCTGAAGGAGCTGGAAAGCGGTAAATACAGCGACGGCGACAAGCACGCGTTTGACCAGATGCTGCACAGCATGGACAAACACGGCGGTGACCCGTATCTGGTGATGGCGGACTTCACGGCCTATGTCGAAGCGCAAAAGCAGGTCGACGTGCTCTATCGCGATCAGGAGGCGTGGACCCGGGCGTGCATCCTGAACACCGCCCGCTGCGGTATGTTCAGCTCTGACCGTTCAATCCGTGATTATCAGGCCCGTATCTGGCAGGCAAAACGCTAAGGAAGCGCGATGGAGAGTAAACGTCTGGACAGCGCCGCGCAGGCGGCGGGGATCAGCCTCAGTTACATCAATGCTCACGGCAAACCGCAGTCTATTGGCGCCGACACCAAAAGACGTTTGCTGGACGCTATGCACAAAACCGACGCGAAAGCGTCGGCTGCGCCGGTGCCGAACGTGAAGGTATTCACCGCAGGCAAAAAGATGCCGCTGGCGGTGGAGGGGCGCGGCGAGTTTAGCTGGCTGCTGACCACCGAAGAGGGGCATCAGCACAAAGGTCACGCCACCGGCGGCAAAACGTTAAACCTTCCGGCGAAGCTGCCGGAGGGCTATCACACCCTCACGCTCACCCAGGATGATCGGCGTTTCCACTGCCGGGTGATCGTCGCGCCAAAACGCTGCTACGAGCCGCAGGCGCTGCTCGAAGGCAAAAAGCTGTGGGGCGCCTGCGTGCAGCTCTACACCCTGCGTTCCGACAGCAACTGGGGCATCGGTGATTTTGGCGATCTGAAGAACATGCTGGCATCCGTGGGCGAGCGCGGCGGCGCGTTTATCGGCCTCAACCCGATCCACGCGCTTTATCCCGCCAACCCGGAGAGCGCCAGCCCGTATAGCCCGTCGTCCCGTCGTTGGCTGAACGTGATTTATATCGACGTTAACGCCTTAGATGACTTCAAAAACAGCAAAGAGGCGCAGGCGTGGTGGAAACTCAGCACCACGCAGCAGGCGCTGAAGCAGGCGCGCGACGCAGACTGGGTGGACTATTCCACCGTCACGGCGCTGAAAATGGCCGCGCTGCGTCTGGCGTGGAAAGGCTTTTCGCAGCGTGACGACGAGCAGATGGCCGCGTTCCGTCAGTTTGTGACGCAGGAGGGCGAGAGCCTGTACTGGCAGGCGGCGTTTGATGCGCTGCACGCGTATCAGGTGAAAGAGGACGAAATGCGCTGGGGCTGGCCGGTCTGGCCTGAAGCGTATCAGTCCATCGACACGCCGGAAGTAAAAGCGTTCTGTAAAAAATATGCCGATGAGGTGGACTTCTACCTGTGGCTGCAGTGGCTGGCGTACAGCCAATTTGCCGCCTGCTGGCAGGTGAGCCAGGGCTATAAGATGCCGATCGGCCTCTATCGTGACCTGGCCGTCGGCGTGGCGGAAGGCGGCGCGGAAACCTGGTGCGATCGTGAACTTTACTGTCTGAAAGCCTCCGTGGGTGCGCCACCGGATATCCTTGGCCCGCTCGGTCAGAACTGGGGATTGCCGCCGATGGATCCGCACGTCATGGCGGCGCGCGCCTACGAGCCGTTTATCGACCTGCTGCGCGCTAACATGCAGAACTGCGGGGCGCTGCGTATTGACCACGTGATGTCCGTGCTGCGCCTGTGGTGGATCCCGTACGGTGAAACGGCGGATCACGGGGCGTACGTGCAGTACCCGGTTGACGATCTGCTGTCGATCCTGGCGCTGGAAAGTAAGCGTCACCAGTGCATGGTGATCGGTGAAGATCTCGGTACCGTGCCGGTGGAAATTGTCAGCAAGCTCCGCGACAGCGGCGTCTACTCCTATAAAGTGCTCTATTTTGAAAACGACCATGAGAAAACCTTCCGCGCGCCGCAAGCGTACCCTGAACAGTCAATGGCAGTCGCGACGACGCATGACCTTCCTACGCTTCGTGGCTATTGGGAAAGTGGCGATCTGACGCTCGGCAAAACGCTGGGACTGTATCCTGATGAAGAGGTGTTACGCGGCCTGTATCAGGATCGCGAGCTTTCTAAGCAGGGGCTGCTGGATGCGCTGCACAAGCAGGGCTGTCTTCCGAAACGCGCCGGGCATAAGGCGTCGTTGATGTCGATGACCGCGACCCTCAACCGTGGTTTGCAGCGCTATATTGCCGACAGCAACAGCGCCCTGCTGGGCCTGCAGCCGGAAGACTGGATTGATATGGCGGAGCCGGTGAACATTCCGGGCACCAGCTATCAGTACAAGAACTGGCGTCGCAAGTTGTCCACCACGCTTGAGAAGATGTTTGCCGATGACGGGGTGAACAGGCTGATTAAGGATTTGGACAAGCGCAGAAGGGCGGTGAGTAAGAAGCGATAGTTTCACCCTCACCCTCTCCCAGAGGGAGAGGGAATAGAATGTAGGCCGGGTAAGCGTCAGCGCCACCCGGCTTTTTTACATCAAACCACCATATTCAACAGCAGCACCCCGACCAGACCGCACACCGAAATAATGGTTTCCAGCGCGGACCAGGACTTGATGGTTTCACCGATGGTCAGGTTGAAGTACTCCTTGAACAGCCAGAAGCCCGGGTCGTTAACGTGAGAGAAAATCACGCTACCGGAACCGACGGCGATAACCATTAGCTCAGGGCTCACGCCCGTGGTGGCAATCAGCGGGGCAACGATACCGCCTGCGGTAATCGCCGCAACGGTCGCAGAACCCAGCGCAATACGCAGCACGGCAGCGATAGACCAGGCCATCAGGAGCGGCGACACGTTGGTTTCATGCATCATGGCCGCGATGTATTTGTCCACGCCGCTGTCGACCAGAACCTGCTTGAATGCACCGCCACCGCCGATGATCAGGAGCATCATGGCAATGATTTTGATGGACGAGGTCAGCGTGTCGTTGATCTGATCCATTGAACGGCCGCGATTAAGACCGAAGGTGAACATCGCGATCAGCACGGCAATCAGCGTTGCCATCACCGGGTCACCCAGGAATTCCGCAACGGACAGGAACGCATGACCTTTCGGCAGGATCATCTCTGCCACGGCACGCATTGCCATCAGGATCACCGGTACCAGAGAGGTCCAGACGCTGACGCCAAAACCAGGCATCTCTTCTTCGGTGAAGGTTTTGGCGCTGTACAGACCTTCCGGGATTGGCTTATCAATGCCCTTCAGGAAGCGGGCATAAACCGGGCCTGCCAGAATCACCGTCGGGATCGCCAGAATCGTACCGAACAGCAGGGTTTTACCCATATCCGCGTGGAAGATGGTCGCGATAGCGGTTGGACCCGGGTGCGGCGGCAGGAAGCCGTGGGTCACGGACAGCGCCGCAGCCATCGGCACGCCAACATACAGCAGCGGGATGCTCGCGGCAGCCGCGATGGTGAACACCAGCGGCAGCATCAGCACGAAGCCCACTTCATAGAACAGCGCGAAACCGACGGTAAAACCGGTTAACACCACTGCCCACTGAATATTCTTCTTACCAAATTTGTCGATAAGCGTGGTAGCAATACGCTGGGCGCCACCACAGTCCGCCAGCATTTTACCGAGCATGGCGCCGAAGCCCATGATCAACGCCAGGCTGCCGAGCGTGCCGCCGACACCGGCTTTGATGGAACTGATAACTTTAACCAGCGGCATGCCCTGCATCAGACCGACTGCAAGTGCCACCAGAACCAGAGCGATAAATCCGTTCATTTTGAAACGGATCATCAAGAGCAGTAATAACACAACACCGATAGCAACGATGACTAATGGCATGATTTACCTGGCCTTTGAATTGTTATGGGTAACGTCATTGTTTCAACGACACATTCCGATTGTCCCAACTGGGAACAGAGAAGTAACGGCACTAATACTGATGCCTTGGAAACCATTAAGTTTAGTCGGCTGTTATGAGTGTGCTTAGTGCCCATGAGAATGATACGGGTAACATGACGTGATTGAGAATCACCCTGGCAGGCAAAATGTGAATTATGAGACGCAGGTCAACATATAGAGGGGAACGAAGAGGGGGAGCAGGGTTTTGTAGGCCCGGTAAGCGCAGCGCCACCGGGCAATACAGACGGGCACTGAATCAGTAGTAGGAGTGCTCGCCGCGCTGGTGTTCGGTCAGGTCACGCACGCCTTTCAGTTCCGGGAACTCGTTCAGCAGCTGCTTCTCGATCCCTTCTTTCAGGGTGACATCGACCATTGAACAACCGTTACAACCGCCGCCAAACTGCAGAATGGCAAAACCTTCGTCGGTGATTTCCATCAGGGAAACACGGCCGCCGTGGCCCGCCAGCTGTGGGTTGATTTGGGATTGCAGCAGATACTCGACGCGCTCCATCAGCGGGGCATCGTCAGACACTTTACGCATTTTCGCGTTCGGCGCTTTCAGGGTCAGCTGAGAACCCAGCTGATCGGTGACGAAGTCGATCTCCGCATCTTCAAGATACGGTGCGCTCAGCTCATCAACATAGGCGGTGAGCTGTTCAAATTTAAGGGCAGTGTCGGTGGCTTCCACAGCGTCCGGAGGACAATAAGAAACACCACATTCTGCATTCGGAGTGCCTGGATTAATCACAAACACGCGGATCTGCGTCCCTTCTTCCTGATTTGCCAGCAGTTTGGCAAAGTGCGCTTGTGCAGAATCGGAAATACGGATCATAGCTTTGGCCTAATAGTTGACTAAATTACCTGGGTATAATCATACGCCCATTGAAGAAGGGCTACAAGGTACGGCACAGACACCATACCTGAACCGACGCGGCGCCGCTTCGCAAAAGCAGTCGGGAAAGTTCAGCAACGGTACTGCCCGTGGTGACGACATCATCCACAATCGCGATATGGAGACCGTCGACCGGTAATTCAAGGCGAAAGGCATTTTTGAGATTTCTTTTGCGAAGCCGCGCGCTGAGCTGATGCTGGATGGCGGTGGCATGAACACGCGTCAGCGCGCTGGCATCATACCGACAGCCGAGCCACCGGGCGAGGGGACGGCAGATCAGGTCACTCTGGTTATAGCCGCGCCGCCAGTGCCGATGTCGGTATAAGGGGACATTCACCACCCTGTCAATTTTCGGCAGTGCGCGATGACGCCGTGCCTGCAAAACCGCCAGCAATAGCAGGCGGGCAAGGGGCGGTGCAAGCGAGCTCTGCCCGGAAAACTTCAGCGCGTGAATCAGCCTGCTCAGCGGTGGAACATAATCATCCACGGCCACCAGCGCGCTCCACGGCGGGGATTTCTTCAGGCAGCGGCCGCAGGGCAAAGAGGAATTTGTGGCCGGTAAACCACATTGTGGACAGATCCCGATACGCCATTCCAGCGAACGCGTACAGACGGAGCAGACGCCCCACCCGCTGAGCGCCAGCGGCATTCGGCATAGCCAGCACAACCCAGGTACTGTTAGCATGTGCAACCTCCATGTGAAAAAAGAGAACAGTAACTGATGAAGACGCTGTGGTGGCAGACTGTAGGGACAGGAAATTGCCATCTTGTGCTGCTGCACGGATGGGGCCTGAATGCGGAGATATGGCATTGCATACGTGAGGAACTCGCCTCGCATTTCACACTGCATCTGGTGGATTTACCCGGCTTTGGCCGCAGCCGCGGGTATGGCGCGTTGTCGCTTGATGAGATGGCGCAGCAGGTTCTGGACGCCGCGCCGCAAAACGCTGTCTGGCTGGGCTGGAGCCTGGGCGGGCTGGTGGCGAGCCAGGTTGCGCTGTCGCGACCAGACCGCGTACAAGCGCTGGTGACGGTGGCGTCGTCGCCCTGTTTTAGTGCGCAGGACGCGTGGCCGGGGATAAAACCCGAGGTACTGGCGGGATTCCAGCAGCAGCTGAGCGAAGATTTCCAGCGGACCGTAGAGCGGTTCCTCGCCCTGCAGACGATGGGAACTGAAACCGCCCGTAAGGATGCCCGCACGCTGAAGCAGACCGTGCTTTCACTGCCGATGCCGGAGGTTGAGGTGCTTAACGGTGGTCTTGAGCTCCTGAAAACCGTTGACCTGCGCGAGCCGCTGGCCGCCCTGACGCTGCCGCACCTGCGTATCTACGGTTACCTCGACGGAATTGTGCCGCGCAAGGTGGTTCCACTCCTGGATTCACTTTGGCCGAACAGCGAATCGCAGATCGTTGCCAAAGCTGCACATGCCCCGTTCATCTCTCATCCGGCGGAGTTTTGTTCAGCGCTCATTGCGTTAAGTCAACGTTTCGACTGATTATTTTCTATCCAGCCTGGAAAAAGTTACACACCGCAACCATACTCCAGATGTCGTTGCGGTTGTTCTGCCTACGATAATCAAAACAACAATCCTATGGAGAGTCAGGTTATGAAACTTGTTACAGGTATTGTCACTTCTCTGGTTATTGGGTCACTTTCATTTGGCGTCTTTGCGGCAAAAGAGCTGGAAAAAGATAAAGTTGCCGGCATGAATCTGACCAAAGTTGGTGAGATCTCTACGTCTGATACTACCGCGCCGATGGATGCTCGCAGAGAGCTGTCGAAGAAAGCGGATGAACTGGGTGGGACGTACTACGTGGTAACCAGTGCAAACAAAGACACGAAGAACGTACGCGCAACGGCGGACGTCTACAAGTAATACGATAAAGCCGGGCAGCGATGCCTGGCTTTACTAGCGCAGTGCCCACCACTCCCTGAGGCAGGCCTTTCCTTCCGGACAGCTTTTACAACTGCCGGAGAGACAGCCGTCCGCGTCTTCCTGAATCCGCACGGCTTTCCCCATGGCTTCCAGTCTTTCCAGCATGGCATCGATCATCGGCTGCGGCGTATGCAGGCTGAGGCTCAGCTGTTTCGCCTCCATTCGCCCCTGCAGCGCCAGCAGATCACGAACCTGAATCAACGATGCCATGATGTGTGCTCCTTAGTGACAGTCGCCCGCCGGGCTGTTGCAGCAGGTTGCGGCGGTTTTACGGTTTGCCAGCAGGTCGATGTCGACGCGGCTGCGTGCCCGCCGCAGCAGACCGAGAACGACCACGTTGAACAGCACAACCGCAAGAATGCAGACCAGGCTGTAGCGCGGGTGCTGGCTGAAGTTAACGGTTTGATAAAACAGCGTCGCCAGCGAGTAGGCAATGTTTAACCCCCACAGGATGGAGAAACCCATCCAGCCGCGGCTGGACTCGCGGGCAATCGCCCCCATCACGGAGATGCACGGAATATAGAGCAGAACGAAGATGAGATAGCTGTAGGCCGCGGACGCGCTGCCAAATTTCTCGCCCATCACGCCCATGGCACCCGTCGCCATTTCGCCGTCGCCTTTGCTGGCCTCAATCGGGTTCGCCAGCACGCTCAGGCTGAAGGTGTCCTTCAGGCTCTGCCAGGTTTCCTCTACGGCACCCAGCAGTTCGTCACCGAGGTGAAACTCCGCCGGGTTAAATTCCTGCTCCTGAATGTTCTCGGCGGTGTAGAGCGTATTCAGGGTACCGACAACCACCTCTTTTGCCATCGCGCCGGTAAACAGGCCGACGGTTGCCTGCCAGTTATCCTCATGCACGCCAATCGGTTTGAAGACCGGCGTGATGACGCGGCTGACGGAGGCGAGGGCAGAGTCGTTAATGTTATCCGCTGCCTGTCCACTCAGGGTGAAGCTGTTCAGGGCGCTCAGGAAAACGCTGACGATGACAATCACCTTACCGGCGCGCAGGACGAAGCCTTTCAGACGCTGCCAGGTCTGGATCGCCAGGCTTTTCAGATGGGGGACGTGGTACACCGGCAGCTCCATCACGAACGGTGACGCCTCACCGCGCATGATGGTGTGCTTGAGCATTAAACCGGTCAGGATCGCCATCACGATGCCCAGGACATACAGCGAGAAGACCGCCAGCGCGCCCTGCTGGCCAAAGAAGGCTGCGGCAAAGACCGCAAAGATCGCCAGGCGGGCACCGCAGGACATAAACGGCGCCATCATAATGGTCATCAGACGTTCACGCGGTGCATCCAGCGTACGTGCGCCCATCACCGACGGCACGTTACAGCCGAAGCCGACGATCAGCGGGACGAAGGATTTACCCGGCAGGCCCAGCGCCTGCATCAGACGATCCATCACGAACGCCGCGCGCGCCATGTAGCCGGAATCTTCCAGGAACGAGAGGAACAGGTACATCATGCCGATCTGCGGCACCAGCGGCAGAACGGTATTGATACCGCCGCCGATCCCCTGCGCGAGGAAGATGGTGAGCCATTCCGGGAAGTGCAGGGTGTAACCCACCCACTGGATCCCGTGGACGAAGACCGCGACGGAACCGGCGTCAAAAATCGGCTGCAGTGCGCCACCGATGTTAATGGCAAGCAGGAACATCACGTACATCACCAGCAGGAAGATGGGCAAACCGAGGAAGCGGTTAAGCACAATCTTATCCACTGCCGCCGTAAAGCGGCTGGGTTCCGCCGTCAGCGCGTTACTGACCACGTCGCAAATCGAGGCGATGGCCTGGTAACGGGCATCGGCGATGTGCAGCGCCGGGTCGTCCAGCTCCTCGCTAAGACGGGCCACCGTTACGTCCAGCTTATCGGCCGCATGCCCGGCGTAAGCGCGGCTGTAGATATCCCCTTCCAGCATCTGCAGGCCAAGCCACAGACGCTGTTTCGCAGGCATAGCGTTATCCATCTCCTGCGCCAGCACGTTGGCTTCACGCAGGAGAGGCTGTGCGTAATGCACCAGTTCAACGTCGCGATTTCCCGCGTGACGGTCAATGGCCAGCTTCAGCGCATCAATACCGCGCGCGCGCGTCGAGACCAGCGGAACGACCGGGCACCCCAGGCGCGCGGAGAGGGCATCGACGTCGATGCGCAGCTTTTGTTTCTCTGCGATATCGAGCATGTTGAGCGCCACGATGCAGGGGATACCCAGCTCCAGCAACTGCAGCGTCAGATAAAGGTTACGCTCGAGGTTTGAGGCGTCGACCACGTTGATCAGCAGATCCGCGTCGCCGCCAAGAATATAGTGACAGGCGATTTGCTCATCGAGCGAGGTTTGTGACGAAATGGTGGTTAAGGAGTAGGTGCCGGGAAGGTCAACCAGCGTCACCTGGTTGTCTGTCGTCGTGAACTGGCCCTCTTTACGTTCAACCGTCACGCCCGCCCAGTTGCCCACGCGCTGGCGAGCCCCGGTCAGCTGGTTAAAAAGCGTGGTCTTGCCGGAATTAGGATTGCCAATTAAGCCAATAGTTAACTTTTTCATTTTTTTAGACTCACTGAAACCGCTGGCTTGTTATCGGGATAAGGCTTCGACTTCTATTAACGCGAGGTCTTTTTTACGCAGGACCAGATTCACGCGTCGGGTTTCGATATGAACCGGATCGCCTAACGGCGCCACGCGTACGACCTGGAATGACGAGCCGGGCAGCATGCCCAGCGACAGCAGCTTCTGCCGATAGGCCGGGCTAATTTCGCGGGTAAAACCGGTAATCTTCCATGCACTGTCTGGAGTGAATTGCATAACGCCTGATTCCACGAAAGGTTAAATTATCTACTATGCGATGATAATGAGAATAGTTTTTATCAGCAATATTAAAACTGTGACGGAATGTTGTTTGCGATATTAATTTACGGCCTTTTTGACCTTGCTCAATATTTGCTGAAATGCCGGGAAAACGAAAAGCGGAGTATTTGTTAACGGGGTGATAATTCGCGGTTTAAATATGGCTACACACTATTTATTTTAATTCCCTGCGGCCTGCTTGCCGGGCGGCACTGCGTTTGCCCGGCCAACAAAACCGTAGGCCCGGTAAGCGCAGCGCCACCGGGCATTTATGACCTTAGCGTTTTTTACCCATCGCGGCCGCCAGCGCATCCATCATCGCGCTGTTGCCTGCAGGCTGGGCGTCACGTCCACGCGGTTTTGCCGCTTTCGCGGCCGGACGCTGCTGCTCGCGGCCACCGCCATTGCCGCCGCGGCGCGCGTTGGTGTCACCCGGCTGCTCGTCCAGACGCATGGTGAGCGCGATACGCTTGCGCTGCAGGTCCACTTCCAGCACTTTGACCTTCACGATGTCGCCCGCTTTGACCACGGTGTGCGGGTCTTCAACGAACTTGTCGGCAAGGGATGAGATATGGACCAGGCCATCCTGATGCACGCCGATATCCACGAACGCGCCAAAGTTGGTGACGTTAGTCACCGCACCTTCCAGCACCATGCCTGGCAGCAGGTCGTTCATGGTCTCGATACCGTCAGCAAAGGTCGCGGTTTTGAACTCAGGACGCGGATCGCGGCCCGGTTTTTCCAGCTCTTTGATAATGTCGGTAACGGTTGGCACACCAAATTTGTCGTCGGTGAAATCGACGGCTTTCAGGTTGCGCAGGGCGCTGCTGTCACCCATAAGATCTTTCAGCGCCTGCTGAGTAGCGGCCAGGATGCGTTCCACCACCGGATACGCTTCCGGGTGAACGGTGGAGGCATCGAGCGGGTTATCGCCGTGGTTGATGCGCAGGAAGCCCGCGCACTGCTCAAACGCTTTTGGCCCCAGACGGCTTACCTTCAGCAACTGCTGACGGTTCTGGAACTGGCCGTTCTCGTCGCGCCAGGCGACGATGTTCTGCGCCATCATGCGGGTTAAGCCCGCCACGCGGGTCAGCAGAGGAACGGAGGCGGTGTTCAGATCAACGCCAACGGCGTTTACGCAGTCTTCCACGACCGCATCCAGCTTGCGCGCCAGCTGAGTCTGGCTCACGTCGTGCTGATACTGGCCCACGCCGATCGATTTCGGATCGATCTTCACCAGTTCCGCCAGCGGATCCTGCAGACGGCGAGCGATCGAGACCGCGCCGCGCAGGGAAACGTCCAGGTCAGGGAACTCCTGTGCCGCCAGCTCGGACGCGGAGTAGACGGATGCCCCGGCCTCACTGACGATCACTTTCTGTGCCGTCACTTTCGGGAACTGCTTCTGCACGTCGAGATAGAAACGCTCGGTTTCGCGGGACGCCGTACCGTTGCCGATGGCGACCAGCTCGACGTTGTATTTTTCGCACAGCGCCGCCACCACGACGGCCGCTTTCGCTGCCTGGCCGGTGTGCGGATAGATGGTGTCGGTGGCGACCAGCTTGCCGGTGCCGTCAACGACAGCGACTTTTACACCGGTACGCAGACCCGGATCGAGACCCATGGTCGCGCGCAGGCCAGCAGGGGCGGCCATCAGCAGGTCGTGCAGGTTGCGGGCGAAGACGTTAATCGCTTCATCTTCAGCACGTTCGCGCACGGTGCCCATCAGCTCGGTTTCGAGGTGCATCAGCACCTTGATGCGCCAGGTCCAGCTCACCACGCCTTTACGCCAGCTATCAGCCGGGGCGTTGTTCAGGCGCAGGCCGAGATGGTCGATGATGATCTGCTCGCAGTGGCTCTCTTTCGGCGGCTCGTCAAACTGCGGGTCGGCGTTCAGGGAGAGTTGCAGCACGCCTTCGTTGCGGCCGCGGAACATTGCCAGCGCGCGGTGGGAAGGGGTGGTGGAAATCGGTTCGTGGTGATCGAAGTAGTCGCGGAATTTCGCGCCTTCTTCCTCTTTACCCGCGACGACGGTAGAGACGATGTGAGCGTTCTTCCACAGGTAATCACGCACTTTGGCGAGCAGGGCAGCGTCTTCGGCGAAGCGCTCCATCAGAATATAGCGCGCGCCGTCGAGGGCGGCCTTGGTGTCCGCTACGCCTTTGTCGGCGTCGATGAATTTCGCCGCTTCGGTATCCGGATCGTGGGACGGTTCGTTCCACAGCAGGTCGGCCAGCGGCTCAAGACCCGCTTCAATCGCAATCTGTCCGCGCGTACGGCGCTTCGGCTTGTACGGCAGATAGAGGTCTTCGAGTTCGGTTTTGCTCAGGGTGCCATTGATAGCGCTTTCCAGTTCGCTGGTCAGCTTGCCCTGTTCGCCGATGGATTTGAGGATCGCCTGACGACGTTCTTCCAGTTCGCGCAGATAACCGAGACGGGTTTCCAGGTTACGCAGCTGCGTGTCATCCAGACCGCCGGTGACTTCCTTACGATAGCGTGCAATAAACGGCACGGTGTTCCCTTCATCAAGCAGGCGAACGGCAGCTTCTACCTGTTCGGCTCTGGCCTGAAGTTCACCCGCAATAATGCGGCAGAGCGAATCTTTCATCATGGCTTTATCATCTGTTGAGTCGAAAAAATCAGGGGATAGTTATACGGGCTGACACGGCAAAATGCCAGCCGGGGAGGGCGCTCTCGGACTATTTTACGTAGACGATCTCATTAACGTACCAGCTGGCTTCACCGGCTGGGGTCTGCACGACGGCCAGATCGCCCACTTCCTTTTTCAGCAGCGCGCGGGCCATCGGCGAGTCGATGGAGATGTAATCCTTACGACCAAAAATTTCATCGTAGCCGACAATGCGAAAGCGCAGGGTGTCGCCGTCGTCGTTTTCAATCTCCACCCACGCGCCGAAGAACACTTTGCCCTCCTGCTGCGGGGAGTAATCGACAATTTTTAGATTTTCGAGGCATTTCGTCAGATAGCGTACCCGGCGGTCAATTTCGCGCAGCCGCTTCTTGTTGTACTGGTAGTCAGCGTTTTCGCTGCGATCGCCCAGGCTCGCGGCCCAGGTCACCTTTTTGGTTACCTCAGGACGCTCTTCGCGCCAGAGGAAATCCATCTCTTTTTTGAGTTTCTCGTACCCTTCGCGGGTGATCAGGGGCGTTTTCATGGTGCTGCCTTTGCTGCCGGTTCTCTGTTTTGCGCACAATACGTACCACACAGTGTAACAGACAGGATTAATAATGATTTATGTGATGAAATGAACAGATAAGCTGCTGTTAAATATGCTTTGTAACAATTTCGACTAGAATTTATACCAGAATTAACTGGTCGAATACGTGCACTTTTTTAGAATACGCTGTTACAAAGACTATCCGAACCTTTGGGAGTACACACAATGCAAGAAAACTACAAAATTCTGGTCGTGGATGACGACATGCGCCTGCGTGCGCTGCTGGAACGTTATCTGACCGAGCAGGGCTTCCAGGTTCGTAGCGTCGCGAACGCTGAGCAGATGGACCGTCTGCTGACCCGTGAATCTTTCCATCTGATGGTTCTCGACCTGATGCTGCCTGGCGAAGATGGACTTTCTATCTGCCGCCGTCTGCGCAGCCAGAGCAACCCGATGCCGATCATCATGGTGACGGCGAAGGGCGAAGAAGTTGACCGTATCGTGGGCCTCGAAATCGGCGCCGACGACTATATTCCAAAACCGTTTAACCCGCGTGAACTGCTGGCGCGCATTCGCGCCGTACTGCGTCGTCAGGCGAACGAACTGCCGGGCGCGCCGTCGCAGGAAGAAGCCGTTATTGCCTTCGGCAAGTTCAAGCTGAACCTCGGCACGCGCGAAATGTTCCGTGAAGACGAGCCAATGCCGCTCACCAGCGGCGAGTTTGCGGTCCTGAAAGCGCTGGTCAGCCACCCGCGTGAACCGCTTTCCCGTGACAAGCTGATGAACCTGGCGCGCGGTCGCGAATACTCCGCAATGGAACGCTCTATCGACGTGCAGATCTCCCGCCTGCGCCGCATGGTGGAAGAAGATCCGGCGCATCCTCGTTATATTCAGACCGTATGGGGTCTGGGCTACGTGTTTGTCCCGGACGGCTCTAAAGCATGAGGCGAATGCGCTTCTCGCCGCGAAGCTCGTTTGCCCGCACCCTGTTACTGATCGTCACCCTGCTGTTCGTCAGCCTGGTGACGACCTACCTGGTGGTGTTGAACTTTGCGATCCTGCCGAGCCTCCAGCAGTTCAATAAGGTCCTGGCCTACGAAGTGCGTATGCTGATGACCGATAAGCTTCAGCTGGAGGACGGCACGCAGCTCGTCGTTCCCCCGGCGTTTCGTCGTGAAATCTACCGTGAACTGGGTATCTCGCTCTACTCGAATGAAGCGGCGGAAGACGCGGGCCTGCGCTGGGCGCAGCACTATGAATTCCTCAGCCAGCAGATGGCGCAACAGCTGGGTGGCCCGACGGAAGTGCGCGTTGAGGTCAACAAAAGCTCGCCCGTCGTCTGGCTGAAAACCTGGCTGTCACCCAACATCTGGGTGCGCGTCCCGCTGACCGAAATCCATCAGGGCGATTTCTCGCCGCTGTTCCGCTATACCCTGGCGATCATGCTGCTGGCGATAGGCGGGGCCTGGCTGTTTATCCGTATACAGAACCGACCGCTGGTCGACCTGGAGCACGCTGCGCTGCAGGTCGGTAAAGGGATTATTCCTCCTCCGCTACGCGAGTATGGCGCCTCGGAAGTCCGCTCGGTGACGCGTGCGTTTAACCATATGGCGGCAGGCGTGAAGCAGCTGGCGGATGACCGTACGCTGCTGATGGCGGGCGTGAGCCATGACCTGCGCACCCCCCTGACGCGTATCCGTCTGGCGACGGAGATGATGGGAGAAGAGGACGGTTATCTTGCCGAGTCCATCAACAAGGATATCGAAGAGTGCAACGCCATCATCGAGCAGTTCATCGACTACCTGCGCACCGGTCAGGAGATGCCGATGGAGATGGCGGATCTGAACGCGGTGCTGGGCGAAGTGGTGGCGGCGGAAAGCGGCTACGAGCGCGAGATTGATACCGACCTTCAGGCGGGCGAGATCCAGGTACGCATGCACCCGCTCTCCATTAAGCGCGCGGTGGCCAACATGGTGGTTAACGCGGCGCGCTACGGCAACGGCTGGATTAAGGTCAGCAGCGGCTCTGAGCTCAACCGCGCCTGGTTCCAGGTGGAAGACGACGGTCCGGGCATCAAGCCCGAGCAGCGTAAGCATCTGTTCCAGCCGTTTGTGCGCGGTGACAGCGCGCGCAGCACCAGCGGTACGGGCTTAGGCCTGGCGATTGTGCAGCGTATTGTGGATAACCATAACGGGTTGCTGGAGATTGGCACCAGCGAGCGGGGTGGGTTGAGCATTCGCGCCTGGTTGCCGGTACCGGTCACGCGGGGGCAGGTGAAAGAGAGTTAAAAAAAGGGTGGCATTCGCCACCCTTTTTTGTAGGTCGGGTAAGGCGAAGCCGCCACCCGACAAGATACGGTCTCTGCGGCCTGATGCCCTCACCCCGACCCTCTCCCACAGGGAGAGGGGGAAGGGCTACAGCTTCGGACCCGCACTCACCAGCGCAGCACCCGCCGGAGTATCGGTGTACTTCTCGAAGTTCTCGATAAACAGCTTCGCCAGCGATTCCGCTTTCTCACGCCACTGCTCCTGCGAACCGTACGTATTGCGCGGGTCGAGGATATGCGTATCCACACCCGGCAGCGACGTTGGGATCGCCAGGTCAAACATCGGCAGCGTGAAGGTTTCGGCGTCGTCCAGAGAACCATCCAGAATGGCGTCGATAATCGCGCGGGTATCTTTGATGGAGATACGTTTGCCGGTGCCGTTCCAGCCGGTGTTCACCAGGTATGCCTGCGCGCCGGATGCCTGCATGCGTTTCACCAGCACTTCAGCATACTGTGTCGGGTGCAGCGACAGGAAGGCTGCGCCGAAGCAGGCGGAGAAGGTTGGGGTTGGCTCCGTCACGCCGCGCTCGGTACCCGCCAGCTTGGCGGTGAAACCCGAGAGGAAGTGGTACTGCGTCTGGCTGGCCGTCAGGCGAGACACCGGAGGCAGTACGCCGAACGCATCCGCCGTCAGGAAAATAACCTTCGTGGCATGACCCGCTTTTGACACCGGCTTCACGATATTGTCGATGTGGTAGATCGGGTAAGAGACGCGGGTGTTTTCCGTTTTCGACGCATCGTCGAAGTCGATGGAGCCGTCGGCACGCACGGTGACGTTTTCCAGCAGCGCATCGCGACGGATCGCGTGGAAGATATCCGGCTCGGCTTCTTCAGACAGGCGAATGGTCTTCGCGTAGCAGCCGCCTTCAAAGTTGAATACGCCATCGTCATCCCAGCCGTGTTCGTCATCGCCAATCAGACGACGTTTAGGATCGGTGGACAGAGTCGTTTTCCCGGTGCCGGACAGGCCGAAGAAGACCGCCACGTCGCCTTTTTCACCGACGTTCGCCGAGCAGTGCATGGAGGCAATGCCCCGCAGCGGCAGCAGGTAGTTCATGACCGAGAACATCCCTTTCTTCATTTCGCCGCCGTACCAGGTACCGCCGATCAGCTGGATACGCTCGGTCAGGTTGAAGGCAACAAAGTTTTCGGAGTTCAGACCCTGCTCTTTCCACTGTGGGTTGGTGCATTTCGCGCCGTTCATCACGATGAAATCAGGGGTGAAGTCCTGCAGCTCTTCGTCGGTTGGACGAATAAACATGTTTTTCACGAAATGCGCCTGCCAGGCCACTTCGGTGATAAAACGTACGGAGAGACGGGTGTCGGCGTTAGCGCCGCAGAAAGCGTCGACAATAAACAAACGCTTGCCGGAAAGTTGCTGGGTGACGAGCCCTTTCAGGTGCTGCCAGGTTTCCGGAGAGAGCGGTTTGTTGTCGTTCTTCCCTTTGCCCTTGTCAGCCCACCACAGCGTATCGCGGGTGGTTTCGTCTCGGACGATATACTTATCTTTCGGCGAACGACCGGTAAAGATACCGGTATCGACGGCGATAGCACCAAGATTCGTCAACACACCACGCTCGTATCCTTCCAGTGCTGGATTGAGCTCTTCCTGATACAGCGTATCGTAGTCGGGGTTGTAGACGATTTCCTGGACGTCGTGAATACCATAAGCCTTGAGATCTTGCGGGGTTAAACCAGTAACACGCATATCACTGCTCCTTAGCCAATATGTACTGCCTGAAATTGTAGGGTTTTTCTGGGGTTGTTTACCGCGACGGGGCTCATAGATTCATGCATCTGGACAAAACCCTTACTAACGGAAAACGCTGCGACTCCAGTCACAGCGCAGGCGGATTATCGCAGGAATCGCTTTTTGGGTGGGGAAAATGTTCCTAAAAGGTTAAAGACTGGTGATTTTATCGGAAGGAATGTGAATGTAATCGCATACACGTAAGAAAATTACGTAAGAGTTACATAGGGAAAACGATTCAGCTTGGGGGGAGTTTTTACCCTCACCCCAGCCCTCTCCTCAAAGGGGAGAGGGTTATAGGGTGAGGGGAAAGAGGTTTAGTGAACCTGTGGATCTGCCGGGGAGGCGTTATTGCGGATCTCTGCGATATCCATTGAATTGAACACATAGTGCGTACCGCAGTAGTCACAGTGCATATCAATTTCACCGTCTTCCGCCATGATGCTGTCGATCTCTTCATCCGGGAGGGTTTTCAGTGCGCCAGCGCAGCGTTCGCGGGAGCAGGTGCACTTAAATTCCACGGACTGCGGGTCGTAAACGGTCACTTCTTCTTCGTGGTACAGACGCCACAGCACGTCAGTCGCTGACAGGTTGAACAACTCTTCCGCTTTGATGGTTTCTGTCAGCGTCGCCAGGTGTTCAAAGTCATTGGTCTGTGCGTCCTGCGCAGGCAGAACCTGAAGCAGCATACCGCCCGCAGCAGGCTGACCGTCCACTTCACCGGTGCGAATGAACAGACGCGTCGGCAGCTGTTCAGAACGCATAAAGTAATCTTCCAGGCAGGCCGCCAGGGTATCGCCTTCCAGACCTACCACGCCCTGATAGCGCTCACCTTCCTCAGGGGAGATGGTGATCACCAGGTAGCCATTACCCACCAGCGTTTTGAGGTCTGCATTTTCAGGCACGTCGCCCTGAACGCGCGCGACGCCGCGCATCTGCTGCTGGTTATTGCCGTTAATGACCGCCAGCGTCATCGGGCCGTCACCCTGCAGCTGCACGGTGATATCACCGGCAAACTTCAGCGTCGCCGTCAGCAGGCTGGTGGCAACCAGCAGTTCGCCCAACAGGGTCTTCACCGGCAGCGGGTAGTTGTGGTTTTCCAGAATCTGTTTCCAGGTTTCAGATACGGTGACCAGCTCGCCGCGCACGGCGAATTGTTCAAACAGATAGCGGTGTAATTGGTCGTGTTGGGCCATTTTCATCTCTCGTGCGGGTGAGGTTATTCAGTCTCACCGTGTTTAAATTTCATCAGGTCGCGGCGCTCTTTTTTATCCGGTCGCCGGTCCGGGTGAGGCATCGTCAGCGCGTTCATTTTGCGCGCCAGCGCGGTCTTCTCGCGCTTTTCAATGCTCTCCGTCGTCTCTTCATAAAGCAGTACGGCTTCCGTTGCGGGTCGACGTTGTTCGGTAATGGCTTTAATCACTACCGTACGTTCATCGTTGCCCTGACGCAGCGTTAAGGTGGCATTCAGCTCAACCAGCTTGCTCGGTTTGCTGCGCTGGCCGTTGTAATGCACTTTTCCGCCGTCAACCATCTCGCGGGCAAGGGCGCGCGTTTTATAAAAACGCGCCGCCCACAGCCATTTATCCAGTCTTACCCCGTCAGAGGGTTTTTCTTTCATGGCGTCTCCTTCACGGTCAGTGAGGGGATCATCTGGCGATAGTCGTTCAGTCCAGGGTGGCGCAGATAGCTTTTTTCAGCCAGGCCAGAGTCAGGATTGGTAACGCCCAGACAGTAGCGGATGCCAAACTTTGCCGCGGAATCCAGAATGGGCTCGCTGTCATCAATGAACAGCGTACGTTCTGGCTGCAAACCCGTCTCTTCCTTCACCGCATGCCACAACCGCTGATCCTCTTTCGGATAACCAAATGTGTGGGTGGAAAGTAATAAATCAAGGTGCGACGCCAGACCCGTATGCTCCAGCTTCACCGCCAGATTATGTGGATGCGCGTTGGTCAGTAAAATACGGCGCTTGCCGCTTGCTTTCAGCGCATCCAGGAACGGAACCGTATCCTCGCGCAATACGGCGCGTGGACCCTGGGCGGTGGTCATGGCACAAATATCCAGACCGAGGCGTTCGCTCCAGTAGTCAAGACAGTACCAGTTTAGCGTATGTTGGACCGCGCTATATTGCGAACGAATGAATGCCTGCGCTTCTGTCGGGGAGATCCCCTGCTGCTCGCCATAGGTTTCTGGAACCAGCGTTTGCCAGAAATAGTTATCAAAGGCGAGATCGAGCAGCGTGCCGTCCATATCCAGCAGAACGGTATCAACCTCCTGCCAGGCGATATCAAGATGCATAAGGGGAACTCCAGCCAGAAGAAACGTGCGCGACAGGGTAGCACATCTTGTCGCGCAACGACGTTATCAGATCAGGCTCTCAGACGAGGGGATCAGCTTAGGATTGAGGCAGTTTTCATAATACTGCTGGATGTCGGCAAGCCGGGTGCGCGAGCGCTGGTAGCGGCGCAGGGCCATAAAACCGTTCCAGAAAATGGCGATCAGCATCGCGGTCATCAGCAAAGAGGTGCCAACGTAACGCCATAAACCTGCGCTATCCGGCATCCGGTGCAGGCCGATATGGCGAGTGCCGTTGGCATCGGTGTAAAGGCTTGTGACAATCCCTTCGGCGCTGAACGGCGTTTGCATCAGCATCTGCGCGAGGCGCTGGAATTGGCTCCACTGCTCCTGCGCCGGATAGTCATAAAGCGCAACCTGCGGGTAAGGCTGATCGACCAGGTCGCTGCCTTCATCGCTGACAATCACAAACCCGCCCGGTGCCGGGCTGTTCAGCGCCTGAGCCGCACGGGTGGTCTCGCGCATCATGAACGGCGAGGTGGAGGTGGCGACCAGGTTATCCAGCGATTCAGCGCTCACCGGACGCAGCAGCACGTTAACACCGTCCAGTCGTCCCGCTTCGGCGCGTTTCACCAGCGAGTCCCAGTCTTTACTGTTACCCAGGTTTACCAGGGCGTTTTTAAGACGTATGCACTCATCCTGAGAGGAGCATAAATCCTGCGTTTTCAGGACGATGTCACCAAAATCATCCAGCAGAACCATGCCTGATTTTTGAATGGCCGAGCGCAGCGCGGGGCTGACGCGCGAGTCATCGTCCGTTTTCGGGTGCAGCTGGCGGTTCACCGTCTGGGTAAGGGCCGTGGCTTTATTCACCACTTCGGATTCCGGCAGCGGCAGCGGCGGTGCGTCGTTCCAGATAATTTGCGAGCAGTCGAACGGCATGAACGGCGAATTCTGGCGGGTGTTCCACGCCCCCGGGGTGTGAATATTACACATCCCGGTACCCTTCAGGCGCAGCGTGTCCCCCACGCGCACACCGGCTTCATCCAGCTTGTTGACGCTGGTCGCTTCGATGGTTTGCGCCCCTTTGATCCACGACAGGGTGAATTTGATGGGCATATCCAGCGGCACGAAAAGCAGCAGCATGACTAAGACCAGCGCCGCGCCGCCGGCAATGACCGTGCTGCGAAGCCAGTGCTGAAGCGGGAAATTTTTCACTTCATCATGCAGGGACAAGAAGCGCCCCTGACGCACAACGTGTCGGTCAAGGTAGATATCAATATCCGTTTTCTGACCCAGGTCCTGCGCAATCCACGGTTGCCAGTGGCGCGGGTAGATCAGGTCGATAATACCGAGCGAAATATTATTGAGATGTTCCTGATCGTTTTCACCGAACAGGCCCCAGCGCTTTGGCGTACCGCGCAGGCAGTGGATCTCGCGCAACGAGGTTTTGGCCGGTGGGGCAAAGAGACCCCAAAGCCCGGCCGCCAGCAGCAGCACCGCGCCTCCCGCCAGCCAGGGGACAAACACATCCGGCGTCAGCAGGCAGACAAAAAAGAGCAGGAAGGCGGAGACGATCAGAAGCGCTTCACGAATGCCGTCCGGGCGGCTCAGGGCGTACTCTTCATGCGTCTCCTGGCGAATATTCAGCAGTTCGATCTGCTCAGTCTCTTCGCCACGAATGGAAGCCTGCGTTGAACTCGCACGCTCCAGCGCAAAACGCGGGGCTTCCTGAAGATATTCATTCAGCGTGTGGCCGTTAAGCGAGATAACCAGGGGCAACGAATCGGTGTGAATCAGCTCAACGCTGTTTTCGTCATTAATGTATTGCTCCCAGGACGGAGGGAGATGCACTTCGACGGAATCCAGGTAATAGCGCCATTTGTTGGGGTCATCAGTGGTGATGCCATAGCGCGTGATGGAGCGCGTCACGCAGAGCACGGTATCACTTTGCGCATTGAGCTTTAGCGCGACGGGGGCGGCGGTAGCTCCCGTTGGCCCAGGCGTGAGCTGAGAACGGTTCAGGATTTCGAGATAGTTTTCAACTGCATCGCGCTCGTCTTGCGTGAGTTTACGCGTGGTCGCGCCCGCAAATGCATTTAAAAAGGGCAGACGATAACGGCGCTGTACGCGGCGCCTGTACATCCACCCTGCAACCAATGCGCCGGCCAGCATAGCAGCGAGAACAATCAAAATGGTGCTCATGCTTTCCCCATCTTACTTATCTTACAGGTGTAGTCAGTAGCACCTTTACATTGAATGAGTGTCTGTGGTTGGCTATCGGCAAGTATGGAGTCGAACTTGAGCATTCTGAAGCGCATCCCAGTGACCGGTGATGATAGCAAAGCCTGTTATGGCGCGATATCAGCAAATTCCTGGAAACATTTCAACCTCTTGACATTTGTTTTGAATTGAGGATTGATTCCTGCTACGTTGCACAAATGTAAATACAGAACAATTGACATTGCCGAAACCGTGCGGCGTATCGCACAATAACCCCAGTTCTCACTGCTAAGACCCATCACGATGAGCAAACCACTACAAAAACCCACCATTCTGAATGTTGAAACTGTCGCCAAATCGCGCCTGTTTAATGTTGAAAGTGTGGACCTGGAGTTCAGCAACGGTGTGCGTCGCGTTTATGAACGTATGCGCCCCTCGTCGCGCGAAGCGGTGATGATTATTCCCATTATCGACGATCATCTGATTTTGATCCGCGAATATGCTGTAGGAACGGAATCTTACGAGCTTGGGTTCTCGAAAGGGCTTATCGATCCGGGTGAAACCGTCTTTGAAGCGGCAAACCGCGAGCTGAAAGAAGAGGTCGGTTTCGGGGCGAATGAGCTTTCATTCCTGAAAAAACTGAGCATGGCGCCGTCTTATTTTTCCAGCAAAATGAATATCGTGGTCGCTGAAGATCTCTACCCTGAATCTCTCGAAGGGGATGAGCCGGAGCCGCTGCCGCAGGTTCGCTGGCCGCTGGCGCATCTGATGGACCTGCTGGAAGACCCTGACTTTAACGAGGCTCGCAACGTGAGCGCGCTGTTCCTGGTACGGGAGTGGTTGAAGGGGCAGGGGCGGCTGTAGGCCATAAAAAAGCCGGGTGGCGGCTTCGCCTTACCCGGCCTACGATGCTTTGCCCGGTTTTTACCGGGCATTTTTATGTTTAGAACAGCTCGTGCGTTTCGCCGTTGTCGATGATCTCTGTGCCCACCTCATGCACCGCCTGTGTGGTTGGCTGGGTGCCCTCAATGAAATACTCTTCGCGACTGTTACCGCCGTTGGCGAGCTGACCCGTGCTGCGGTCGATATTGACCGTCACCACGCCTGGCGGTGGCGTTAACGGCTGCTCCGGCACGCCTTCAAGAACGGACTTCATGTAGGCGTCCCAGGCCGGCTGCGCGCTCTTCGCTCCGCCTTCGTAACCGGAAATCTGATCCTTAATCGCGCCGGAGGCCGTTGTACGACCTAAGTCGCGGCGATGATCGTCGAAGCCGATCCAGACCGATGTCACCACGCCCGGCCCGTAACCGGAGAACCACGCGTCTTTCGAGCTGTTGGTTGTCCCCGTTTTACCGCCGATATCATGGCGCTGCAAATCACGTCCTGCACGCCAGCCGGTACCCTGCCAGCCCGGTTCACCGAAGATGTTGGTGTTCAGCGCGCTCTTGATCAGGAACGACAGCGGCGTGTTGATCACATGCGGGGCATACTGCTGCGCACCGGTCTGCGCCACCAGCGCCTGGTTCGCCTGTTCCAGCTGCGGCTGCGGCACAACGCCGTTCTGCTGCTCCTGCGACACGGCTGGGTCTTCCATGTCCTTGTTTTCAAGCACGTCGGATTTCGGCGTATTGCCATAAATGACTGGAATATCGCAGTCAGGGCAGGCAATTTTCGGCTTCGCTTCAAACAGCACGCCGCCCTGGTCGTTCTCGATCTTGCTGATGAAGTACGGATCAATCAGGAAGCCGCCGTTGGCCATCACCGAGTAACCGCGTGCGACCTGAAGCGGCGTAAAGGAGGCTGAGCCCAACGCCAGCGACTCGGTGCGAACGATATTCTGCGCCGGGAAGCCGAAGCGCTGCAGATACTCTGCGGCATAGTCGACGCCCATCGCGCGCATGGCACGCACCATCACCACGTTTTTCGACTGTCCCAGGCCCTGACGAAGACGAATAGGACCGGCATACTCCGCAGGGGAGTTCTTCGGCTGCCAGTCGGAACCGGCACCGGCATCCCAGCGGGAAATTGGCACGTCGTTCAGGATGCTGGCGAGGGTCAAGCCCTTATCCATCGCTGCCGTGTAGAGGAACGGTTTGATATTGGAACCGACCTGACGCAGCGCCTGGGTGGCGCGGTTAAATTTGCTCTGGTTGAAATCAAACCCGCCGACCAGGGCCAGGATGGCGCCGTTCTGCGGGTTGATAGAGACCAGGGCCGAGTTGACGTCCGGCACCTGCGCCAGCCACCAGGATTCACCTACCTTGCGCACCCAGATTTGCTGCCCGGTTTGTACCGCGTCGGTCACTTTACGCGGCGTGGCGCCCTGCAGCGTATCCGAGCGGTACGGACGCGCCCAGCGGATACCGTCCATACGCAGGGAGACGGAGGTACCGTCCGCAAGCGTCGCAACGGCCTCCTGAGGATCGGCCTGCGTCACCACGGCAGGAAGGAGCGGACCGTAGGTTGGCAGCGCCTTCAGCGTACTGGTGATTTTTTTACTGTCCCACGCGCTTTCGCCCACTTTCCACAGCACGTTTGACGGGCCGCGATAGCCGTGACGCATATCGTAGTCCATCACGTTGTTGCGTACCGCTTCCTGCGCCGCCTGCTGAACTTTGCGGGTGACGGTGGTGTACACGCGATAGCCATCTTCATAGGCCTTATCACCATAACGATTCACCATCTCCTGGCGAACCATTTCGGTCAGGTAAGGGGAGGCGAAGGCGATCTCAGGGGCGTGGTAGTTAGCGTCAATGACATCGTTACGCGCCTGGTCGTACTCGCTCTGGCTGATGTAGCCTTCGCTCAGCATACGTGACAGGACGACGTTCCGACGCGCGGTGGCGCGATCGAGCGAGTAGAGCGGGTTAAACGTGGACGGCGCTTTCGGCAGACCGGCAATGGTTGCCATTTCGCTTAAGGTGAGTTGCTCAACAGGCTTACCGAAGTACACCTGTGCGGCAGCCCCCACGCCATAAGCGCGGTAGCCCAGGTAGATTTTGTTGAGGTACAGCTCAAGGATTTCGTCTTTGCTCAGCAGCTGCTCAATACGGATAGCAAGGAACACCTCTTTGATCTTACGTATCAGCGTCTTTTCAGGGCTGAGGAAGAAGTTACGCGCCAGCTGCTGCGTAATGGTACTCGCTCCCTGAGAGGCGTGACCAGAGAACAGCGCAATGCTCGCGGCACGGAAAATCCCCACAGGATCGACACCGTGGTGCTCGTAAAAACGGCTGTCCTCCGTGGCGATAAAGGCTTTCACCATCACGGGGGGAATTTGGTTTAAGGTCAGCGGAATACGACGCTTCTCGCCATACTGCGCCATGAGCTCGCCATCGGCGCTATAGACTTGCATCGGGATCTGGAGTCGCACATCGCGAAGCGTGGCGACATCAGGTAGCTGTGGCTCAATATATTTGTACAAACCGTAAATCGAGCCTGCTCCCAGCAGAATGCAACAGACTGCAAGGATGAATAAATACTTTACGAACTTCACCGGAGATTTCCCATTTGGTTTCACTTGGGCAGTTTCTAAACAATCGCGCGGTAGTATAAAGGCAAGCCTGATTCATTGATATAGCCGTCAGGGTGACGGGCGATAAGGAGATCGTGAAGCATGGCTTTCAAAACATGGCAAACGGGCATTCATATTCAACAGGATAGGGTGCTGATCGTCGCACTGGACCGGGAGAAGTCCGGCTGGTGTTTGCGGCGCTGGTGGGCAATCCCGCTGGCTGAAGGCATCATTCGTGACGGCAAAATTTATCAGCCAGAACAGCTGGTTGATGCGTTACGCGACTGGCGAAAAACGCTGCCGCACTACCACCGGGCGTTCCTCTCTTTCCCGACAGCCCGCACCCTGCAGCGGTCGCTTGCCCGCCCGACCGTTGCGCTGCGCGACAGCGAGCAGCTCTCATGGCTTGGCGCCGCGCTCGCCCGCGAACTGGAGATGTCTGCCGATACGCTCTGTTTCGATTACGTGCAGGATACGTTCAGCAATACCTTTCAGGTGACAGCCGCACAAAACAACGAGGTCGACACCCTTCTGGCGCTGGCGAAGACGCTGCGTTTGCGGCTGATGACCATTACGCCGGATGCCAGCGCTCTGGCTAATCTTCTTCCTGCGGTGACACCAGCGACGTGCATCGCCTGGCGGGATGATCGGCAGTGGCTCTGGGCGATGCGCCACCAGTGGGGACGACGCTTTACCACAGAAGCAGATAATGTGGCTGAGCTGTCGGCGCTGCTGGCGCTTGGTCCGGATGACATCGCGCTGTTTGATAGCCGACGTGACCCGTGGGAAATCCTTGAGCGCTGCCATGCCCCGCTGCCGGACTGCGGAGCTGATTATACCGTTGCGCTGGCGCTGGCCATGAGCGAGGTGCCCGGATGAGCATCATGAACTTTCTGCCCTGGCGTCAGCAGCGACGCGCGCGATGCCTGCGTTTCTGGGGCGCAATGTGTGTCGGCACCGTACTGTTAATCTTCATGGCCATTTTCTGTCTGCGGATGAACCCTCTTATGAGGCTGCACGCTCTGCAAACGGATCTGACGGGCATGCAGGCCGTGCAGCATGTGCTTCTCTCCCGGCAGAGACTCGCCTCACAGGCGCAGCTGCCAGCGCAGGAAATTCAACGACGTGCATGGCAACCGGTGCTGGAAGCCCTTTCTCGCACCATTCCGGCACAGGTCTGGCTGACAGAGCTGCGCTATCAGCCTCCTGCTCTGATGCTGAGCGGGTATGCCATAACCCTGCCGGCCCTGTCTGCTCTGCGCGATGCGCTTGGCCAAATAGCGGGTTTTACGCCCGGGACGGCGGGTGAGCTTCGGCGGGACAGCCAGGGGCGCTGGATGTTCACCCTTCAGCTTAAAAGCGAGGGGTAACGCGTGGATACCCTGTTAGAACGCTGGTGCGAAAGCCGCCCCTGGTATCGGGTACTCTTCTGGTGTCTGGGGAGTCTCCTGGCAGGACTGGCCGCGTGGGGCACCTTGCTCAGACCGGTAGACAGGCAGTGTGCTGAACGACAGCGTCAGCTGATTCAGGACACGAGAGCTAACGCAGCGTTATGGCCTGCCGTCAGAAAGGTGCCGTTTCGTCCGGAAACGCCGGAATCACGGGAGTTGATATCTTTTTCCCCGCTCGATTTTCAGGGTGATAACACGACGCTGATTCACTGGAAGCCGCTGCAGAACGGAGGGGAACTGATGCTGGAGGTTGAGTGGCAGGCGCTTCCGGCGCTTTTTTCCCGGCTGGCGCAGCGGGATGTGCAGATCGCCGCTTTTGCGATTTCGCCACAAGGTACGGCGTTGCGCCTGCGGCTGGAGCTGGCACATGCGAAATAGCGCGCGATATTTGCTGGTTTGCTCAGCGCTGCTATTGACCGGCATGCGCGATCCGTTTCACCCGCCGGACGATCCCTGCGCCATTGGCGAGCTGGCGCAGTGGCACTATCGCGGCATGGTGGGAGGGCAGCAGGCTATCGGCATTTTACAGGATGGGCAAAAGCGCTGGTACCGGCTGAAAACGCATAAGCGCTTCCCGGCAGGCTGGACGATAACAGCCATCAATGCAACGGAACTGGTTGTTGATGTGGGTGACACATGTGAACCAGAAAAATGGACGTGGCAACGAGAAGGAACGGATAAGAATGAATTTACGGATAATGCTGTGGCTGCTGGCGTTCAGCCATCCGCTGTGGGCCGCCGCGCCAAAACCGGTCACGCTGGTGGTGGATGACGTTCCTGTGGTCCAGGTGTTACAGGCCCTGGTCGCACAGGAGAACCGTAATCTGGTGGTCTCGCCTGATGTCAACGGCACGATTTCGCTCAACCTGACGCGCGTCCCCTGGCGGCAGGCGTTACGGACGGTAGTCTCCAGTGCCGGACTTGTCCTGCGCGAGGACGCGGGCATTTTTTACGTGCATACCGCCGCCTGGCAGCGTGAACAGCAGGAACGTTCAGAACAGGAGCGGGCGCGTCGACAGCTTGATGCGCCGCTGGTGTCTCACACTATCCCTTTTTCCTATGCCGATGCCGGAGAGCTGCAAAAAGCCGCGGAAAAACTCCTGAGCCCGAAGGGGAGTTTATCTGTCGACAAACGCACCAACCGCCTGCTGATCCGGGATAACCAGACGGTGGTGGAGACGCTGCAGCGCTGGGCCGCTCAGATGGATATTCCCGTCGAACAGGTCGAGCTGGCGGCGCACATTGTGACCATTAATGAAAAAAGCCTGCGTGAGCTGGGAGTGAAGTGGAATCTCGCCGACGCCACCGACGCGGGCAAGGTTGGCCAGCTCACCACGCTTGGCAGCGATCTTTCCGTCGCCAGCGCCACCAGCCACGTAGGTTTTAACATCGGACGGATCAATGGTCGGCTGCTGGATCTGGAGCTCTCTGCGCTGGAGCAAAAACAGCAGGTCGATATCATCGCCAGCCCGCGGCTGCTGGCCTCGCATATGCAGCCGGCCAGTATCAAGCAGGGGAGTGAGATCCCGTATCAGGTCTCAAGCGGTGAAAGCGGCGCAACCTCCGTTGAGTTTAAGGAAGCGGTATTAGGGATGGAGGTCACGCCGGTGGTGCTACCGGGAGGGCGCGTGCGCCTGAAATTGCACATTAGCGAAAATATGCCGGGACAGGTTCTGCAGCAGGCGGACGGCGAAACGCTGGCGATCGACAAACAGGAGATAGAAACCCAGGTGGAGGTAAAAAGTGGAGAAACGCTGGCGTTGGGCGGAATTTTTTCGCAGAAGAACAAAACCGGCAGTGACAGCGTGCCGGGGCTGGGAAAAATCCCCTGGCTTGGTCAGCTTTTTCGCCATGACGGGAAAGACAACGAACGGCGTGAGTTAGTGGTGTTTATTACACCACGTCTGGTCGGTATTCGCTGACGGGTAACGATCCCCGCAATGAATTTGCATTCAGTTTGTTGCAGATGTTTGACGTGGGGCATGAATTAGCATACAAGGAGTACCGATTTGAGTTGGACTTACGTCTTATTACCTTATGCGCCCGGCGCGGTGATTTAATCAGTTGCCAAACAAGCCGGAGTATTGAGATAATTTTTAGTCTGACTCTCGCTCTATTGCATATGAGGTTTCAGTTCATGTCCTGCTACGCCGGGTGTCTGCGCAGCGGGGATTACCATTAACGAATAGTCTTAGTAGTACCGATAAAATGGCAGAGAAACGCAATATCTTTCTGGTTGGGCCTATGGGTGCCGGCAAAAGCACTATTGGGCGTCAGTTAGCTCAACAACTCAATATGGAATTTTACGATTCTGATCAAGAGATTGAGAAACGAACCGGAGCTGATGTGGGCTGGGTTTTCGACGTAGAAGGCGAAGAAGGTTTCCGTGACCGAGAAGAAAAAGTGATCAACGAACTCACGGAAAAACAGGGCATCGTTCTGGCAACAGGCGGCGGCTCTGTGAAATCTCGCGAAACCCGCAACCGTCTCTCCGCCCGTGGCGTAGTGGTCTATCTTGAGACGACTATCGAGAAACAGCTGGCACGTACGCAGCGCGATAAAAAGCGCCCGCTGCTGCAGGTTGAAACGCCACCACGCGAAGTTCTGGAAGCGTTGGCCGATGAACGCAATCCGCTGTATGAAGAGATTGCCGATGTGACCATTCGTACTGACGACCAGAGCGCTAAAGTGGTTGCAAACCAGATTATTCATATGCTGGAAAGCAACTGATTCTGGCTTTATATACACTCGCCTGCGGGTAAAAGCATTAAAGGTGGATGTCGCGTCATGGAGAGGATTACAGTTACTCTCGGGGAACGTAGTTACCCTATCACCATCGCGGCTGGTTTGTTTAACGACCCAGCTTCCTTTTTACCACTGAAAGCGGGTGATCAGGCGATGCTGGTCACCAATGAGACGCTGGCTCCGCTTTATCTCGACCGCGTACGCCACCTGCTTGAGCAGGCGGGCGTAAAAGTCGACAGTGTGATTCTCCCCGATGGCGAGCAGTATAAAAGCCTGACGGTACTGGATACCGTCTTTACCGCATTGCTGCAAAAACCACACGGTCGCGATACAACACTGCTTGCCCTGGGCGGCGGTGTTGTTGGCGATCTGACCGGTTTTGCGGCCGCAAGCTATCAACGTGGCGTCCGTTTTATTCAAATCCCGACCACGTTGCTGTCCCAGGTCGACTCCTCTGTCGGTGGCAAAACGGCAGTCAACCATCCGCTCGGTAAAAACATGATTGGCGCGTTCTACCAGCCCGCATCGGTGGTGGTGGATCTCGACTGTCTGAAAACGCTGCCGAAGCGCGAGCTGGCTTCTGGTCTGGCGGAAGTGATCAAATACGGCATTATTCTGGATGGCGAGTTCTTTAGCTGGCTTGAAGAGAATATGGATGCGCTGCTGGGCCTGGATGAGGCTAAACTGGCATACTGCATTCGTCGTTGCTGTGAGCTGAAAGCAGAAGTTGTTGCCGCAGACGAGCGTGAAACGGGCTTACGTGCTTTACTGAATCTTGGGCATACGTTTGGTCACGCGATTGAAGCCGAAATGGGCTACGGTAACTGGCTGCACGGTGAAGCCGTTGCGGCCGGCATGGTGATGGCGGCTCGCACCTCCGAACGTCTCGGGCAGTTCAAGCCGGAAGAGACGGCACGCATCATTGCGCTGCTTGAGCGTGCAGGTTTGCCGGTAACCGGGCCGCAGGAGATGTCGGCGCAAGCGTATTTACCCCACATGATGCGCGATAAAAAAGTATTGGCAGGCGAGATGCGTCTTGTACTCCCGCTTGCAATAGGGAAGAGTGAAGTACGCGGCGGAGTGCCGCACGATGTCGTTCTTGGCGCTATCGCTGACTGTCAGCAGGCGTAACAACTAGAAAGGTCAGGCCACTGTCGCAGGTGGTCGTTTAGCTTCAGGTGAAATGCAAAGTCGTTGGCATAAGCCTTTGAGTGGGGTGTTAAATGGATGAATTCAAACCAGAAGACGAGCTGAAACCCGATCCCAGCGATCGTCGTACTGGTCGTTCTCGTCAATCTTCAGAACGTGATAACGAGCCGCAGATCAACTTTGACGATGTTGATCTGGATGCAGACGATCGTCGCCCTTCGCGCAGCCGCAACGCGCACGAGGAGCGAGCAGAAGAGGATTATGAGTCCGAAGAAGATTCAATGGACGAACAGCCTGTAGAGCGTCGCCCGCGTAAACGTAAAAAAGCCGCTGCGCCTAAACCGGCGTCCCGCCAGTACATCATGATGGGCCTTGGCGTTCTGGTGCTTGTGCTGCTGATTGTCGGCATTGGCTCCGCGCTTAAAGCACCGTCAACGAACTCAACCGAGCAAACGGCTTCCGCTGAGAAGAGCATCAACCTGTCCGGTAACGATGCGTCCAATCAGGCGAATGGTGCGCAGCCTGCTCCGGGTACCACTTCCGCAGAGCAGACCGCAGGGAACACCGCAGCGCCGCAGGATGTTTCTCTGCCGCCTGTTTCTTCAACCCCTGCTCAGGGTCAGTCACCTGCTACGCCTGAAGGCCAGCAGCGCGTAGAAGTTCAGGGAGACCTGAACAATGCGCTGACGCAGCCGCAGAACCAGCAGCAGGTTGATAACGTCGTGGTTAACTCTACGCTGCCAACTGAACCTGCAACCGTTGCCCCGGTTCGCGGTGGTAACGCTCAGCCGCAAGCGGCCGCGACGGAAACCAAGCCGCGCCAGACGCAGACTGCGGCACGTCCTGAACGTAAGCAGGCGGTGATTGAGCCTAAGCGTGAAACTAAACCTCAGGCAGTTGTTAAAGCGCCTGAAGTGAAAGCTGTTCCGGCCCAGCCGAAACATACCGAAACGGCCGCGGTGAGCGAGCCGGCTAAAGCGCCCGTCACGCAGACTGCGCCGAAAGCCACGGCGACCACCACGGCACCGGCTGCCACAGCTGCACCTGCAGCAACGGCTCCAGCAGCCACGGCAACAGCCTCCAGCAGCGCCGCAGGTAAAACTGCAGGTAACGTTGGCTCGCTGAAGTCTGCGCCATCCAGCAACTACACGCTGCAGCTGAGCAGTTCGTCTAACTATGACAACCTCAACAGCTGGGCGAAGAAATCAAATCTGAAAAACTACGTTGTTTATCAGACGACCCGTAACGGTCAGCCGTGGTATGTGCTGGTGAGCGGTGTTTATTCGTCCAAAGATGAAGCAAAACGTGCCGTAGCGGCGCTGCCAGCTGATGTTCAGGCGAAAAACCCATGGGCGAAGCCGATTCATCAGGTTCAGGCCGATCTGAAGTAATGTTTAAAGCGCAGGATGCTGTCGGAGCTTTCTCCACAGCTGGAGAAGGTGTAATCAGTTAGTCAGCATGAAAAAAAATCGCGCTTTTCTGAAATGGGCAGGGGGGAAATACCCCCTGCTCGATGATATTAAAAAGCACCTGCCTAAAGGCGAGTGTCTTATCGAACCTTTCGTGGGTGCAGGATCGGTGTTCCTCAACACCGATTTTTCTCGTTATATCCTGGCGGATATCAACAGCGACCTTATCAGCCTCTATAACATCGTTAAGCTGCGTACCGATGAGTATGTCGCCGAGGCGCGCAAACTGTTTACGCCCGAGAACAATAACCCGGACGTTTACTACCAGTACCGCGCGGAGTTTAACCAGAGCCAGGACCCGTTCCGCAGAGCCCTGCTGTTCCTCTACCTCAACCGACATGGTTACAACGGCCTGTGCCGGTATAACCTGCGCGGGGAATTTAACGTGCCTTTTGGCCGCTATAAGCGCCCGTATTTTCCGCAGGACGAGCTGTATCACTTTGCCGAAAAAGCGCAGAACGCAGAGTTTCATTGCCTCTCCTATGAAGAGTGTATGGAACTGGCAGGCGTAAACTCGGTGGTTTACTGTGACCCGCCATACGCGCCGCTGTCTGCGACGGCGAACTTCACCGCCTATCACACCAACAGCTTCAGCCCGGCCGAACAGGCTCGTCTGGCTGAGATGGCGGAAAAGCTGGTCAGCAAAAGAATTCCGGTGTTAATTTCGAATCACGATACCCCTGATACGCGCGAATGGTACAAAGCCGCGAAGCATTTTCAGGTCAAAGTGCGGCGTAGCATTAGCAGCAACGGCGGCACACGTAAAAAGGTGGACGAACTTCTGGCTCTTTATCGCCCCTGAGCCGTTTTGCCCGCCGGTAAACACATTTCAAGGAGAAGCGGATGAAACAGTTTTTGATTGCTCCCTCAATTCTGTCGGCCGATTTTGCCCGTCTGGGTGAAGATACCGCCAAAGCTCTCGCGGCTGGCGCAGATGTCGTCCATTTCGACGTGATGGATAACCACTACGTTCCGAATCTGACCATTGGTCCAATGGTGCTCAAGGCATTGCGTAACTATGGCATTACCGCGCCGATCGACGTTCACCTGATGGTGAAGCCTGTTGACCGCATCGTGCCTGACTTCGCCGCGGCGGGTGCCAGCATCATCACCTTCCATCCGGAAGCCTCTGAACATGTGGATCGCACGCTGCAGCTGATCAAAGAGAACGGCTGTAAAGCAGGTCTGGTGTTTAACCCGGCCACGCCGCTGAGCTATCTCGACTATGTCATGGACAAGCTGGACGTGATCCTGCTGATGTCCGTTAACCCGGGCTTTGGCGGCCAGTCGTTTATTCCCCACACGCTGGATAAGCTGCGTGAAGTCCGCCGTCGTATTGACGAATCAGGCTACGATATTCGTCTGGAAGTGGACGGCGGCGTGAAAGTGAATAACATTGGTGAAATTGCGGCGGCAGGCGCGGATATGTTCGTTGCCGGTTCAGCCATTTTCGACCAACCGGATTACAAAAAAGTCATTGATGAAATGCGCCGCGAGCTGGCGAAGGTAAGTCATGGATAAATTACAGGCTATTCGGGGTGTGGCATTCGACCTCGACGGTACGCTGGTCGACAGCGCGCCGGGCTTAACGAGCGCCGTAGATCAGGCGCTGTACGCACTTGAGCTGCCCGTTGCAGGTGAAGAACGCGTGGTAACGTGGATTGGCAACGGCGCCGATGTTCTGATGGAGCGTGCACTGACGTGGGCTCGCCAGGAGCGCGCGTCGCAGCGTTCCGCGCAGGGTAAACCGAGCGTCGATCACGCTGACATTCCTAAGGATGAGCAGCTGCGTATTCTGCGCAAACTGTTCGATCGTTTCTACGAAGAGACCGTCGAGGAGGGCAGTTTCCTGTTCCCGGACGTTCAGGAAACGCTGAGCGCGCTTCACGCGAAGGGTATCCCGCTGGGGCTGGTGACTAACAAGCCAACCCCGTTCGTTGCGCCTCTGCTGGAAGCGCTCGATATCGCGAAGTATTTCTCCGTGATTGTGGGCGGCGATGACGTGCAGAACAAAAAGCCGCATCCGGAACCGCTTTTGCTGGTGGCAGGAAAATTATCCTTAACGCCCGCGGAGCTGCTCTTTGTCGGGGATTCGCGCAATGATATTCTGGCTGCCCGAGCGGCAGGGTGTCCTTCCGTCGGATTAACCTATGGCTACAACTACGGTGAGGCCATCACGCTAAGTGAGCCGGATGTGGTCTTCGACCACTTCAAAGATTTGTTGCCCGCACTCGGGCTTTCGCACAGTGAACATCAGGAATTGAATAATGACTAAGCCCATCGTTTTTAGTGGCGCACAGCCTTCAGGTGAATTGACCATTGGTAACTACATGGGTGCGTTACGTCAGTGGGTCAGCATGCAGGATGACTACCATTGCATCTACTGCATCGTCGATCTCCATGCGATTACCGCGCGTCAGGATCCTGAGAAGCTGCGCAAAGCCACTCTCGATACGCTGGCGCTGTACCTGGCCTGCGGCATCGATCCTGAGAAAAGCACCATCTTCGTTCAGTCTCACGTGCCGGAGCACACGCAGCTGGGCTGGGCGCTGAACTGCTACACCTATTTCGGCGAGCTGAGCCGCATGACCCAGTTCAAGGATAAATCCGCGCGCTACTCTGAAAACATCAACGCCGGTCTGTTTGACTATCCGGTGCTGATGGCGGCAGACATCCTGCTGTATCAAACCAACCAGGTGCCGGTGGGTGAAGACCAGAAGCAGCATCTTGAGCTGAGCCGCGATATCGCCCAGCGCTTTAACGCAATCTACGGCGATGTGTTCAAAGTGCCAGAGCCGTTTATTCCAAAATCCGGTGCGCGCGTGATGTCGCTGCTGGAGCCGACCAAAAAGATGTCCAAGTCTGACGATAACCGCAACAACGTTATCGGCCTGCTGGAAGACCCGAAATCCGTCGTCAAAAAGCTCAAGCGTGCGGTCACCGACTCCGACGAGCCGCCTGTTGTGCGCTACGACGTGCAGAACAAAGCGGGCGTCTCCAACCTGCTGGATATCCTCTCCGGCGTGACCGGCCAGAGCATTCCTGAGCTGGAACAGCACTTCGAAGGCAAGATGTATGGCCACCTGAAAGGTGAAGTGGCAGACGCCGTTTCCGGGATGCTGACCGAGCTGCAGGAGCGCTATAACCGCTATCGCAACGACGAAGCCTTCCTGCAGAAGGTGATGAAAGAGGGCGCGGAAAAAGCCAGCGCACGCGCGTCCGAAACCCTGAAAGCGGTATACAACGCGATTGGGTTTGTGGGTAAACCTTAAGTAAAAGCAAAACGGTAACCACGTTACCGTTTTTAGGGTTTGTTCCCTCTCCCTGTGGGAGAGGGTCAGGGTGAGGGCATCAGGCCGCACTTCCCTAAACAAAAAAACCGGGACATCCCGGTTTTTTTATGCCTGTAAAACGTTTACTGCTGCGCCGCCGGGCCGCAACCACCGATGATCTTCGAAATGGAGATCGCCGGGTGCAGCAGATAATCGTAGCTGCAGTTATTTTTGGTGTTCTGTACGTGACCGGTGCAGGCCGTCAGCGTCGATAACAGGCCAACCAGAATGGCGGCTTTTGCCAGTTTGAACATACGCATTCCTTGTCTTAAAAACGAAAATTGGATGTAACTCAAGGGAATAAAGGGAAAAGTTCCACTTCGGGGCGGTATGTTATCGACAGCGGTAAGAGGGGAGTAGTCCGCTTAAGGACTACTCCGGACAGGAAGAATATGCGTTAGTGATTCGAGAACCAGTTCAGCCTGTCGCGCAGTTCAACCACACGGCCCACCACAATCAGCGCCGGGCTTTCAACCTGCTGCGCCAGCTCACCGAGCTGCGTCAGTACGCCATCCACCACGCGCTGCGTAATGGCGGTGCCGTTTTCGACCAGCGCGACGGGCATATCCGCATTCATACCGTGCTCCAGCAGCTTCGCCTGAATCGTGTCGGCCTGATTGAGCCCCATGTAGAACACCAGCGTCTGCTTTTCGGCGGCCAGGTTATGCCAGTCCAGCTCGCTGCCGGTCTTCAGGTGGCCCGTCACCAGGCGCACGCTCTGGGCGTAATCCCGGTGGGTCAGCGGAATGCCAGAGTATGCTGAGCAGCCGGATGCTGCCGTAATGCCCGGCACGACGGAGAACGGAATGCCCGCGTCGCACAGGGTTTCCAGCTCCTCGCCGCCGCGACCAAAGATAAACGGATCGCCGCCCTTAAGGCGCACTACGCGTTTACCTTTCTGCGCCTCGCGCAGCAGGATCTGGTTAATCTCCTCCTGCGGCACGCAGTGGTAGCCTGCCCGTTTGCCCACGAAGACGCGGTCGGCGTCGCGACGGACCAGATTCATGATGTCATCAGAAACCAGACGGTCGTACACCACGATATCCGCCTGCTGGATCTGCTGTAGCCCTTTCAGCGTCAGCAGACCCGCATCTCCAGGGCCTGCGCCTACCAGCACCACTTCACCGCGATGGTCCAGCGGTTCACTCAGCAGCTGTTCGGTCGTCTCTTCAACGGCTTTGGTATCCTGATTCGCCAGCGACTGCGCCAGCCTGTCGTTCACAAAGAATTTTTCCCAGAAGCGGCGGCGCTCGCCCACTGTCGAGAAGGTTTGCTTCACGCGGGAGCGGAGTTGCCCGGCATAATGCGCAATCTGACCAAGATGCTGGGGTAACAGGGCTTCCAGTTTTTCCCGCAGCAGACGCGCGAGAACCGGTGAACGTCCCCCGGACGATACCGCAATCATCAGCGGCGAGCGGTCGATAATCGACGGCATGATAAAGCTGGCCTCTTTCGGCGCATCCACCACGTTGCAGAAGATACGGCGCGCTTCGCAGGCATCGCTCACGCGCTGGTTCACTTCATCGTCATCCGTCGCGGCAATGGTCAGCCAGCAGGTATCCAGCAGGGATTCATTAAATGCACCCTGTTCCAGCGTGAGCATCCCTTCCTGCGCCCAGACCTCAAACTGGGGGGCAAAGGAAAGGGCGTTAACGGTCAGTCGGGCGCCAGCCTCTAACAGCAGGCGCGCTTTGCGTTCAGCCACGTCGCCGCCGCCCACGAGCAGGCAGTCGCGGTTGCGTAATTGACAAAAAATCGGCAGGTGATCCACGACGTTACCTCGCAGCATTCATGGAGGGGGTAAGAATTGACGTCAGGATAACAGCAGGGATCGTACAGAACATACGACTTTCCTGCCGTTATCCCTAAAAGGGCGGGGGATTAGCCTTTCAGCTGCACCTTACCGTCCTTCACGCGGACGTCGTAGTGCTTCACAGAGCGGCTCTCATCTTCCATGCAATACCCGTCGCTTAAGCGGAAACGCTGCTTTTTCAACGGGCTGGCGACCCACAGTTCACCCTGGTGCTCGGCAATCAGTCCGCGGGAGAGCACGCTGGCCTCGAAGAACGGGTCGATATTGCTGATGGCAAAAACCTGTTCATCGTGACGAGGGCGGAAAATCGCCACCTGCTCGTTGCCCAGCAGCGCACAGACGCCGGTTGCGGGGAGAATGTCGTTAATATTGCAGATGTTTACCCACTGGCTCATGCGTTTTCCTCCACCAGCGTGACCGGAATACGTTCATACGGCGTCGCCGGACGATGCTGTTCGCGCTCCGGCACAACCTGTACGTTTGGGTCGCGCTGGGTGCTGTTGATAAAGTGTTTGAAGCGCGTCTGTGCCGCCGGGGTGTTGACGGTTTCCGTCCACTCGCAGATCACCGCCTCGCGCAGGCGCGCCATTTCCGCTTCCAGATGCTCGTTCAGGCCCAGCTTGTCGTCGATGATGACCGATTTCAGGTAGTCGATGCCGCCCTCGAGGTTATCGAGCCAGGAGGCGGTACGGGTCAGCTTATCGGCGGTACGGATGTAGAACATCATGAAGCGGTCGAGATACTGAATCAGCGTGTCGCGATCGAGATCCGCCGCCAGCAGGTCCGCATGGCGCGGTTTCATCCCGCCGTTGCCGCACACATACAGGTTCCAGCCTTTCTCGGTGGCAATAATACCCACGTCTTTACCCTGCGCTTCCGCACATTCGCGGGTGCAGCCGGAGACACCAAACTTCATTTTGTGCGGGGTACGGATGCCTTTGTAGCGGTTTTCCAGCTCCACGCCGAAGCCCACGCTGTCGCCCACGCCGTAGCGGCACCAGGTGCTGCCCACGCAGGTTTTCGCCATGCGCAGCGCTTTGGCGTACGCGTGGCCGGTTTCGAAGCCCGCTTCAATCAGCTGACGCCAGATTTCCGGCAGGTCGTCCTTCTGCGCGCCGAACAGGCCGATACGCTGGGAGCCGGTAATTTTGGTGTAAAGGTTAAATTCACGGGCTATACGGCCCACCGCGACCAGCCCTTCCGGCGTGATTTCGCCACCGGCGGAACGTGGGATAACGGAGTAGGTGCCGTCTTTCTGAATGTTGGCCAGGAAGTTGTCGTTGGTGTCCTGCAGCGGCGTGTGCTCCGGCTGGAGCACGTATTCGTTCCAGCAGGAGGCCAGCAGGGAGCCGACGGTCGGTTTACACACTTCACAGCCGTAGCCCTGGCCGTGCTTCGCCAGCAGTTCATCGAAGGACTTGATGCCTTCCACGCGGATCAGGTGATACAGCTCCTGGCGAGAATACGTGAAGTGCTCGCACAGGTTGTTGTTCACTTCGATGCCCTGTTTCGCCAGCTCGGCGTTCAGCACCTGAGTGACCAGCGGAATACAGCCGCCGCAGCCAGTACCGGCTTTGGTTTCCGCTTTCAGCGCCGCCACGGTGTGGCACCCTTTGTTGATGGCAGAGATCAGCATGCCTTTGGTGACGTCGAAGCAGGAGCAAATCTGCGCGCTGTCCGGCAGTTTATCCACGCCGATGGACGGCTTGCCGCTGGAGGCGTGCGCCGGGAGGATCAGCGCGTCCGGGTTTTCCGGCAGCTCCATGGCGTTCAGCACCAGCTGGAGCAGGTTGCCGAAGTCGCTGGTGTCGCCCACCAGCACCGCGCCGAGCAGGGTTTTGTTGTCCTGGCTGACGATGAGGCGTTTGTAGACCTCTTTGCTTTCGTCGAGATAGACATAGCTGCGGGAATTCGGGGTGCGGCCGTGCGCATCGCCAATACCGCCTACGTCCACGCCCAGCAGCTTCAGCTTGGCGCTCATGTCTGCGCCGGTGAAGGCGTTTTCGCTGCCGAGGATATGGTCCACGGCGACCTGCGCCATTTTGTAGCCCGGCGCCACCAGACCGTATACGCGGTTGTTCCAGCTGGCGCATTCGCCGATGGCGTAGATATCCGGATCGGAGGTCTGGCAGGCGTCGTTAATCATGATCCCGCCGCGCTGCGCTACGGCCAGCCCGCACTGGGTCGCCAGCTTGTCGCGCGGACGAATACCGGTGGAGAAGACGATGAAGTCCACTTCCAGCTCGCTGCCGTCGGCAAAGCGCATGGTTTTGCGTGCTTCGGTGCCTTCCTGGACAATCTCTTTGGTGTTCTTGCTGGTGTGAACCTTCACGCCCATGCTCTCGATTTTACGACGCAGCTGGTCACCGCCCATGTGGTCCAGCTGTTCGGCCATCAGCATCGGGGCAAATTCGATGACGTGGGTTTCAACGCCGAGGTTTTTCAGCGCACCAGCCGCTTCCAGGCCCAGCAGACCGCCGCCGACCACCGCACCGCGCTTGCTGCGGCGTGCGCAGGACTCAATGGCGTTGAGGTCTTCAATGGTACGGTAGACGAAGCAATCCTGCGTTTCCGAGCCTTTAATCGGCGGGATCCACGGATAGGAGCCCGTCGCCATGATCAGCTTGTCGTAAAAAACCGTACGCCCGGCGCTGGAGTGGATCACTTTTTCCTGACGGTTGATGGTGATAGCGCGTTCGCCCACCAGCACCTTTACGCCATGCTTCTCGTAGAAACCTTCCCGCACCAGAGAGAGCTCTTCGGCGGTATGATGGGAGAAGTAGGAAGAGAGGTGCACACGGTCGTACGCCTTGCGGGGTTCTTCACAGAACACGGTAATATCGAACTGCTCAGCATCGGCCTTATCGAGAAGATCCTCGATAAAGCGGTGGCCGACCATGCCGTTACCGATGATAGCGAGTCTGACTTTGCTCATTATTGCCTCGATTTCTTTTCTATTATTGCCTACCTTAACGATTCAGCAGGGGCGCTTATTGATGCAAATCAAATACGTCTTCGCCTACTCCTTAGGTGGTATATGACTGATTTGTCAGGATTTTTATAAGTAGTGGAAATCGAAGGCTTTTCGTGTTCGTTGAATTTGTGTACAACTCAGGGGCGATTTTGCAAAAAACGATACGCCTGAATATCAGCGGCGTTTTTTAGGGGAAGGTATGTCTACAGCACCGTTATGGCTTGTTCAGAATGTTCGTTTACCGGGTCGGGAAGGGCTGTGGCAGCTCGCCATTGAGAACGGGCGATTTGGTGACATCACCCCGATGGACGACACCCATGCCGAAAGTTATGAAGTACTGAACGCGCGCGGTGGGCTGGCTATTCCGCCGTTCATCGAGCCGCACATCCATCTTGATACCACCCAGACGGCGGGTGAGCCGAACTGGAACCAGTCCGGCACGCTGTTCGAAGGCATCGAGCGCTGGGCTGAGCGCAAGGCGTTGCTCAGTCATGAGGACGTTAAAGCGCGAGCCTGGAAAACGCTGAAGTGGCAAATTGCCAACGGCATTCAGTTTGTTCGCACCCATGTGGATGTCTCCGACCCGACGCTGACCGCCCTGAAGGCGATGCTGGAGGTGAAGCAGGAGGTGGCGCCGTGGGTAACTATGCAAATCGTCGCGTTCCCGCAGGAAGGTATTCTCTCTTATCCGAACGGCGCGGCGCTGCTGGAAGAGGCGTTAAAGCTGGGCGCCGACGTGGTGGGGGCGATCCCACACTTCGAATTTACCCGGGAATATGGCGTCCAGTCGCTGCACATCGCTTTCGAGCTGGCGAAGAAGTATGACCGTCCGCTGGATATTCACTGCGACGAAATTGACGACGAACAGTCGCGGTTTGTCGAGACGGTGGCCGCGCTGGCGTATGAGGCCGGTATTGGGCCGCGCGTGACGGCCAGCCACACCACCGCCATGCACTCCTATAACGGCGCTTACACCTCGCGGCTCTTCCGCCTGCTGAAAATGTCGGGGATTAACTTCGTCGCGAACCCGCTGGTCAACATCCACCTGCAGGGGCGCTTTGATGACTATCCGAAGCGTCGCGGCATCACCCGGGTGAAAGAGCTGCAGGAGGCGGGCATTAACGTCTGCTTCGGTCACGACGACGTCTTCGACCCGTGGTACCCGCTCGGCACCGGCAACATGCTGCAGGTGCTGCATATGGGGCTGCACGTCTGTCAGATGATGGGCTACCCGCAAATCGACAATGGCCTGAATCTCATCACCCACAACAGCGCCCGGACCTTTGGCCTGAGCGATTACGGCATTGAAACCGGAAACCCGGCAAACCTGATTATTTTGCCTGCGGAGAGCGGGTTTGAAGCGGTGCGCTGCCAGGTGCCGGTGCGCTGGTCGATTCGTCAGGGACGCGTGATCGCTACGACGCAGCTGGCGCAGACCTGGATCCAGACGGACGTCGGGGGAGAAGAGGTGAGTTTCGCCAGAAACAGCCCCTCTGCGTAATGCAAAGGGGCGCAGGGTTTAGTGCGATGCCGCTGCCGCGTTGTGCTGGCGGTGGCGGGTCACAAAGCCCAGGATGAAGCACATGATGAACACCACGGCGTACAGACCGTTCGCGGTATGCAGCGCGGCCAGCGGGCCGCTGTGGGCAACGATCGGGCCCGTCACCACGAAGGTCAGCATGGTGCCGATGGTGCCGCAGGTCAGAACGAAGTTAACCAGCTTCGGCGAGGCCACTTTGGTCTGCAGAGAGCCCAGGGTGATGATCGAGGTGTAGATCGCGCTGGAGAAGAAACCCAGGGTCAGAATGAACCACGGCATATGTTCTGGTGAACCGTTGATGAACAGGTACATCAGCACGGTCGCCAGACCTGCCAGCACGGTCAGAATGCGCTGCAGGTCGAAGAAGCGCAGGATGAAGCTAAATGCCCACATGCCGAACATGTAAGACATCCAGAAATCGCTCACCAGTTTACCCGCATCGTTCAGGCTCATGCCCAGACCTTTGGCGTATTCCGGTACCCAGGAGATAAAGCCCAGCTGCCCCAGGATATAGCACAGGGCGGCGATGGAGAGGAACAGCACGCCGATGCCCCACTTCTCTTTCGCGACGGGTTCTGCGGTGGTTTGCGCTTTCTTGCCCAGCACCGGGAACTCGCAGCCGAAGGTCAGAATGAAGATGGCAACGTAGACCAGCCCAATGCAGGCATAGACCCAGTACCACTCGATGCTGCGCGCCAGTAGAACGGCCGCGACCATCGGGAAGATCATTCCGGCCATGCTGAAGAAGGAGTCGGTAAACAGCAGGCGCGCGCCGCGCTGGCGGCCTTCATACATATGGGTAATCAGGAACGTACCGATCGACATGGTGATCCCGCTGACCAGACCAAGCACGAACATCGCGGCGGAGAACAGCGCGATGCTGTGGCTTAGCATCAGGCCAGCCACGGCGGCGACCATCAGCACAAAGCCAAAACGCAGCTGGGTTTTCAGCGGGACGATTTCCATCAGCCAGGCATTCAGGAAGATAGAGATCAGGATCCCTGCGTTGAGGAAGGTGAAGGTATTACTCATGCTGGAAACGGGCAGCTGGAAGTAGTCTGCGATATTTCCCATCACCATCCCGGTGACGATCACCAACGCGCCGGTCAGGGCGTAGGAGAAGAAGCTGATCCATGTGAGCTTGATGCGATTGCTGTTAGTCATGTCTGGCCTGTTCAGAAAAAGAAAAGCGCCCAGGGGGCGCTGAGAGCGGGCAGATTTTAGACATTAAAGTGATCTATTCATATCTTTTAAGAGAAATTAGAACTTCATTGCATGTTTTTGTGTGATCCTGATCACACAAAATGGTGCTAAAGCCAACCGTTTGCGTGGTTACAACTGTTTCAATTTCGTAAAATTAGGTAAAAGGCTGGTCTCCGTTCATACTGCTCTTTAGAATCAAGCCATTCGCTTTTTATACTGCGCTTTGTTAAGGAATTCTCATGCTCAAATCAACACTGGCGGCTGTCGCAGCTGTGTTTGCTCTTTCTGCCGTTTCCCCTGCTGCGCTGGCAGCCAAAGGGGATCCTCACGTTCTGCTGACCACCTCCGCCGGGAACATTGAGCTGGAACTGAATAGCCAGAAAGCTCCGGTTTCTGTGAAAAACTTCCTCGACTACGTGAACAGTGGTTTCTATAACAACACCACCTTCCACCGCGTGATCCCTGGCTTTATGGTGCAGGGCGGCGGCTTCAACGAGCAGATGCAGCAGAAGCAGCCGAACCCGCCTATTAAAAACGAAGCGGACAACGGCCTGCTGAACAAGCGCGGCACCATCTCCATGGCGCGTACCGCAGACAAAGATAGCGCGACCAGCCAGTTCTTCCTCAACGTGGCGGATAACGCCTTCCTCGACCACGGTCAGCGTGACTTCGGCTATGCGGTGTTCGGTAAAATCGTGCAAGGGATGGACGTGGCTGACAAAATTTCTCAGGTGCCTACTCACGACGTCGGTCCGTATCAGAATGTGCCGTCAAAACCGGTGGTTATCCTCTCCGCAAAAGTTCTGCCGTAATTCTTCTGAACGCGGGCTCTCCTGCCCGCGTGATGTCGCCCTCCCTGCGAAAGCGCGTTTTGCTGCTTATACTTGTGGCAAACGGACTATTCAGGGAGGCGTTAAGTGAAAAAACTCACCGACAAGCAAAAATCCCGTCTCTGGGAACAGCAGCGTAACGTCAATTTACAGGCCAGTTGTCTCCTTGAAAAAGGTAATGGTCCCTCGGAACCCCACATTGAGACGCTGGAGCTTGGGCCTTCCGCGCCCGGGTTGCCCCATCTGTGCCTTATTCATCGTCATCTGTACCGCAGCGAGATGAAGCGGGCAGGCGAACTCCGTACCGACGATATTTTCAAGGGTGACATTCCGTTCTGCCATTTCGAATACATCGAAAAGATGGGTAACGAGCTGATGGCGGCGCTGGAAAGCGAAAAATATCTTGTGGGTCTTGAGAAAGCGGCGTTTGTTGACCGGGTTAGCCACTATTACTGCGAAATCAACATGCTGCATCCCTTCATGCGCGGCAACGGTATTGCCCAACGCGTGTTCTTCGAGCAATTGGCGCTCCATGCAGGCTACGCGCTGGACTGGCGCGATATCGATCCCGAGCAGTGGGTGGCGGCTAACCGCAGCGGCGCAACGGGTGATTTATCCGCGCTGAACGCTATCTTTGCCAAAGTAGTGAGCGAAGCGCGGGAATCTGAGTAGAATAGGGCGGCATTTTTTTCGGGAGCCGCCATGATTCTGATGATTGATAACTACGATTCCTTCACCTGGAACCTTTACCAGTATTTTTGCGAACTGGGTGCCGAGGTGGTTGTTCGTCGCAACGACGAGATCGATCTCGCCGATATCGAGACGCTGGCTCCACAGAAAATCGTGATTTCTCCGGGGCCGTGTACGCCCTCGGAGTCGGGTATTTCTCTGGATGTGATCCAGCACTATGCCGGCAGGCTGCCGATCCTGGGCGTCTGTCTGGGCCATCAGGCGATTGCCCAGGTGTTTGGTGCCACCATCGTGCGCGCCGCCAAAGTGATGCACGGTAAAACCTCGCCGGTCACCCACACGGGCACCGGAGTGTTCACGGGGCTCAATAATCCGTTAACCGTGACGCGCTACCATTCCCTGGTCATTGACCCGCCGACGCTGCCCGACTGCTTTGAGGTGACGGCCTGGAGCGATACGCAGGAGATCATGGGGATTCGTCACCGCGAATGGGACCTCGAAGGCGTGCAGTTCCACCCGGAAAGCATCCTCAGCGAGCAGGGCCATGCGCTGCTGGCAAATTTCCTCCATCGCTGAATAACTGTTGCCTTGCTGTGATTTTTTATGCATATTTTGTGATTATATTTTCACAATCAATGTGACATAAAATGGATGGGCATGACATGGCAACTGAACAACCAGCAATTACCCGCGCGACTTTCGATGAAGTGATCCTGCCGATTTATGCACCGGCTGAGTTTATCCCAGTGAAGGGAAAGGGCAGCCGCGTCTGGGATCAGCAGGGTAAAGAGTATGTGGATTTCGCGGGCGGTATTGCGGTCACGGCGCTGGGTCATTGCCATCCCGCGCTGGTTGAGGCGCTAAAAACCCAGGGCGAAACCCTGTGGCACACCAGCAACGTGTTCACCAACGAACCGGCGCTGCGCCTGGGACGTAAGATCATCGATGCCACCTTCGCCGAGCGCGTGCTGTTTATGAACTCCGGCACCGAAGCCAACGAAACCGCCTTTAAGCTGGCGCGCTACTACGCCACAACGCGCCACAGCCCGTACAAAACCAAAATCATCGCCTTCCACAATGCCTTCCACGGACGCTCCTTCTTTACCGTCTCCGTTGGCGGCCAGCCGAAGTATTCCGACGGGTTTGGCCCGAAACCGGCTGATATCGTCCACGTGCCGTTTAACGATCTGCACGCGGTGAAGGCGGTGATGGACGACCATACCTGCGCGATAGTCGTTGAGCCGATCCAGGGTGAAGGCGGCGTGACGGCGGCAACCCCGGAATTCCTGAAAGGACTGCGCGAACTGTGCGACGAGCATCAGGCGCTGCTGGTCTTTGATGAAGTGCAGTGCGGAATGGGGCGTACCGGCGATCTGTTCGCCTATATGCACTACGGCGTGACGCCGGATATTCTGACCAGCGCGAAAGCGCTCGGCGGCGGTTTCCCGGTGAGTGCGGTACTGACGACGCAGGAGATCGCCTCCGCGTTCCACGTTGGCTCTCACGGCTCTACCTACGGCGGTAACCCGCTGGCGAGCGCCGTAGCGGGCGCCGCGTTCGACATCATCAACACGCCGGAGGTGTTGAACGGCGTTAGCGCGAAGCGCGAGCTGTTCGTAAAACACCTGCAAAAGATTGACGAGCAGTACGACGTGTTCAGCGAGATCCGCGGGATGGGACTGCTGATTGGCGCTGAGCTGAAGCCGCAGTACAAGGGACGCGCGCGTGATTTCCTGCATGCCGCCGCTCGCGAAGGGGTGATGGTGCTGAACGCCGGGCCGGACGTGATGCGCTTTGCGCCGTCGCTGGTGGTGGAAGATAAAGACATCGAAGACGGGTTAACCCGCTTTGCCGCCGCGGTCGCGAAGATCGTAAAAGGTTAATACGCCGTCCGCTTCAACCTGCGGGTTAGCCAAATCCCGTGATGCGGACGCTGACGCCATGCCACCGAAGAAATGGTGTGCATGGTGTTCAGATGCCCCAGTACGCGCTGCAAATGCTGCTCCAGGGTGCTCATTGGCCCGTGGGTTAACGTTTCCGGCGCTTCCAGAATGTTCGAATCTCCCGACTCACCCGGCGAGTCATATTCCAGACGCTGCTGACAGCGCTGCAGCGCAATTTCACACGACTGCAGGTAGCGCTGCGCCAGATCCGGCGTCAGCATCGTGTGCTCGCGCGCCAGCGTGGTCATGGCGTTAATATGCTCGACGATAAACTGGCTGTGCGTCACCCAGAGCTTCATGTCTGCCAGATAGTGCGAGTTAAAGCCCGGCTCCTGCATTGCCTGGTTGAGTGAGTTGAACAGGGCGTTGTGAGCCTGGTTGACCTTCATGCGCTGATAAGCCAGCGGAGAGGGCTGCGGGTCGTCGCTCAGGATCAGGCGAATGGCCTGCTGGTCGGCCTCCAGCGCGTCGTGGGCATTCTGGCGCAGCAGTCCGCTTTGCCACTGCGGCCAGAGCCAGACCATACCGCCGAAGGCAATCAGGCAGCCGATCAGGGTATCGATCAGCCTGGCGACAATAAACTGTTCGCCATTGAGCGTGAGTAGCTGCAGGGTGTATACCGCCGTCACCGTGAAGCCCACCATCGCCCAGCCGTAGTTTTTGCGGATAATCAGGTAGCTCACCAGCGTGATCGCCAGCATCCCTGCCAGGGTGTAGCCTTCCGGCACGTGGAAGTGCAGCGTCACGCCCGCAATGATCAGCCCGGCCATCGTTCCGCCCGCCCGATGCAGAATACGCACCCGCGTGGCGCCGTAGCCGTTCTGAGTGACAAACAGCACGGTCATTAATATCCAGTAGGGTTTCGGCAGATGCAGCGCCATGCCCATCAGGCTGGCGGTACTGAGCATCACGCTAATACGTGCGGCGTTGCGCAGGGCGGACGATTTAAGAGAAAGGTAGCTTTTGAGCGCGGGCAATAGCGGCAGCCGTTTCTGCTTATCCGCCATCAGGTCGCGGGGATAAAGCGGGCGCTGCGTGCGCAACACGCGGGCGATACGGCTGAAGTGCCAGGCGGCAAACTGGCCGACGGGGTTATCCGGATGCTGACGAGCGATTTTCTCCAGCGCGCCCAGTTGCTTATCCATGTTAAAGCGCGTCGGGTAGCGGTGATAGAGAATATCATCGGCCAGAACGCGCAGGCGTGCGGACACCGTCTGCGCGTTCCAGCGGATCACCGCTTCGGCGTGGCTGCGCTCGACCAGCTTTTGCACCTCCTGCGGGTGGTGCAGGCTCACGGAGATATGCTCCTGCAGATCCAGCCCGACCTGGAAGGTGCGCAGCAGCCGTTTGTACTCGTGGTTCTTGTTGGCGGCGAGCATATGCAGCTGCTGATAGCACTGGCTTATCAGATCCACCACCTTCTGCTGGCGCGTCAGCAGGGGCGGTAAGGATTTTTCCGGATCGGTATGCTGGGTCAGCAGGGTGTATTTGGCTTCGCAGTAATCCGCAAGCTGCACATAGAGCAGGCTCAGGGATTCACGCAGCGGCTGCTCCCGCCACAGCCAGAACCAGAACCAGTTAAACAGGCCGTACCATAATGTCCCCAGGGCGTAGATCAGCAGCGGCTCCCACACCGGCATATTCCCGGCGAGGCTCAGCGTGAAAATGGCCGCAATCAGCGACGCGGGAAGCAGGCGGGCGTGCAGCGAACTGATTTCCGCCGTGACGCCGAGGGTCATCGCCAGCACGGTCAGGATCAGCGGCAGCGGGATATCACGAGCCAGTAACAGCTGTACGGCGAGGCTACAGCCCGCAAACAGGCAGCCGCCGATAATCAGGCGTTTGAAAAAGCGCTTATGCGGCGTGTCCAGACCGGCGATGTTGCAGCAGGCAGGCACGAGGGAAAACAGCAGACCTTGCTGAAGATGTCCGAGGATCAGGCCTATGGCCACGGGAAGACACAACACCAGCGTTTGTCGCAGTGCGTAGTTAACTTCCGGGTGATAGATCAGCCTGCGCCACATGGGGAGTAGAGACAAAAACGGCGTGACACCTTGCGATGGCACGCCGTTTAAGCGGAATTAACGCGTTCCGTAAACCACGATGGTTTTACCGTGGGCGGAGATCAGGTTTTGATCTTCCAGCATTTTCAGGATACGGCCCACTGTTTCACGGGAGCAACCGACGATCTGACCAATTTCCTGACGGGTAATTTTAATTTGCATGCCGTCCGGGTGGGTCATGGCGTCTGGCTGTTTCGCCAGGTTCAGCAGGGTCTGTGCGATACGGCCAGTCACGTCCAGGAAGGCGAGGTTGCCCACTTTCTCTGAGGTGACCTGCAGACGGCGCGCCATCTGGGAAGAAAGACGCATCAGGATGTCAGGGTTAACCTGAATCAGCTGACGGAACTTCTTGTAAGAAATTTCAGCCACTTCACATGCTGTCTTTGCACGAACCCAGGCGCTACGTTCCTGGCCCTCTTCAAACAGGCCCAGTTCACCGATGAAATCGCCCTGGTTCAGATAAGAAAGGATCATCTCTTTCCCTTCTTCATCTTTGATCAGCACTGCCACCGAGCCTTTAACGATGTAATACAACGTTTCCGCTTTTTCACCCTGGTGAATCAGCGTGCTCTTTGATGGGTACTTATGAATGTGGCAATGAGACAAGAACCATTCGAGAGTCGGGTCTGTTTGCGGTTTGCCAAGCACCATGCGCTGTTATCCTCTGTTATAAGCTGTCACCAGAGTCATCAGATGCATCCGGACTCTGGGGTTGCAATCGAATTCTTACCCATACCCTGGGAAGTCGGCTACCGTAACGTTTCGCAGCCAGTAAAGTTTGATGTCCTCTGCATACATGTGTAACGTCAATGTATTACTGTAGCATCCAGAGTGTTTTAGCATAGCTTTCGCCGCGTGTCTCCTGGTGTCTCGCTTCAGCATGATGCAGGTCGCCTTCCATTGCGAGAAATGTAACGCACGCGTAATCTGTCACCAAAAATGCAACGTTGGAGTTTAAGAATATGCAAGCGCGCGTGAAATGGGTTGAAGGTTTAACGTTCCTGGGCGAGTCCGCGTCAGGGCACCAGATTTTGATGGACGGTAACTCCGGCGATAAAGCGCCCAGCCCAATGGAAATGGTGCTGATGGCGGCAGGGGGATGCAGCGCCATTGACGTGGTGTCGATTCTGCAAAAAGGCCGTCATGACGTGACGGATTGTGAGGTGAAACTGACGTCAGAACGTCGCGAAGAGGCGCCACGCCTGTTCACCCATATTAATCTGCACTTTGTGGTTACCGGTAAAGAGTTGAAGGACGCGGCGGTCTCGCGTGCGGTTGACCTGTCTGCGGAGAAGTACTGCTCTGTGGCGTTAATGCTGGAGAAAGCGGTAAAAATCACGCATTCGTATGAAGTGATCGAGGCTTAATTATTGGGGCATCGTGCGTGTTGATGCCCTCACCCTAACCCTCTCCCACAGGGAGAGGGAACATGTTCACGCAATCTGCTTCCCTTCCATCAGTCGCTCCACCAGCGGCGTCATGATGAGCTCCATCGCCAGCCCCATTTTTCCGCCCGGCACGACTAACGTATTCATGTGCGAAATAAACGAGCCCTGCAGCATGGCCAGTAGCCAGGGGTAATCAATGCCTTCGAGATTGCGGAAATGGATCACCACAAAGCTCTCATCCAGAGACGGGATGCTTTTGGCCGCAAACGGGTTGGAGGTATCCACCGTCGGCACGCGCTGGAAGTTGATATGGGTGCGGGAGAACTGCGGCGTCAGGAAGTTGATGTAATCTTCCATGGAGCGCACCACCGAGTCCATCACCGCCTCTCGTGAATGGCCGCGCTCGCTCATGTCGCGCGTCAGCTTCTGGATCCACTCCAGGTTAACGATAGGGACCACGCCGACCAGCAGATCCACGTGGCGCGCCACGTCGTGTTGAGGGGTGACCACGCCACCGTGCAATCCTTCGTAAAACAGCACGTCGGTGGGTTCCGGCAGAGGTTGCCACGGGGTGAACGTCCCCGGCACCTGATTCCAGGGAACGGCTTCATCATAGGTATGCAGATACTTGCGGGACTGCCCTTTGCCGCTCTGACCGTACTCGATAAAGGTTTGTTCCAGCAGGCCGAAGTCATTGGCTTCCGGGCCGAAATAGCTGATGTGTTTACCCAGATCGCGCGCCTTACGGATGGCCATATCCATCTCCGGACGCGTGTAGCGGTGAAAGCTGTCGCCTTCGACCTCCGCCGCACGAAGATTCAGCTGGGCGAAAATCTTGCGAAAGGCGAGGCTGGTGGTGGTGGTTCCCGCACCACTCGACCCCGTAACGGCAATAACCGGATGTCTGGCAGACATAGCAACTCCCTGACTTAAAAGGGTGGAAGATCAGCCGTGAAACGCGTTGCGGGGCATGATATTGACCGTCTCATGCAGTTCTGACCACACCAGCACCACGTCGCCGCTTTTCAGCTGGCGCTTTACATCGTTGACCTTTTGCTCAAGCGAGCGTTCCTGTTCACCATAATCGGTGCCTTCGCGTAATACAAAGCTTTCAATCAGATTATCGAGCGTTTCGGGAGCCAGATCCTGCCAGGGAATAATCATTTTGCACCGTCCAGATAAGGGGTTAGCCAGTCAGGAATACGCGTCTCAAGCCACATTTTCGGGCGGCGCAGCGTACCGCCGATAAACCCGACGTGGCCGCCGTGCTCGGTCAACTGATAGTGAACGTTGTCGGGCAGGAATTCCTGAGCGGGGATCGAGTGATGATCCATAAACGGGTCATCTTTGGCATGGATGATCAGCGTCGGCTGCGTGATCTTGCTGAGCAGCGGCATGGCGCTGCACTGACGATAATAGTCAATCGCATCGGCGAAGCCGTGGATTTTCGCGGTGATCAGGTCGTCGAACTCGCGAATACGGCGCACCTTTTTCAACTGGCGCAGGCTGACCGGCAGGGTATCCGGATAGGCTTTCAGCTTACGCGCCGCGTTGGCCTTCAGCAGGTTGAGCAGGTAGCGCTGATAGACGCGGGAAAAGCCTTTATCCATGTGGTAGCTGCACTGCTCCAGCATAAACGGTGCGGAGACAATGACGGCGGCATCCAGCGGGACGCTTTCACCCTCTTTGGCCAGCAGGCAGGCCAGCATATTGCCGCCCAGCGAGTAGCCCACCGCGGCGGTCGGCACGGTGCCAAAGTTGTCCCGCAGCCAGTGTAAAAACCACGTTCCGTCTTCGGTTTCACCCGAGTGATAAATGCGTTTCTGACGATTCGGTTCGCCGCTGCAGCCGCGAAAATGCATCACCACGCCGAGCCAGCCGCGCGCTTTTGCCGCCTCAATTAACCCGTGTGCATATGGGCTGTGCAGGCTGCCTTCCAGACCGTGAAAGACCACCAGGCGCGGCTTATGGCGGGCCTGCTCCGGCGCTTCGCTCCAGGCGAGATCCAGAAAATCACCGTCTGGCAGGTCAAGCCGCTGCCAGTGTGGGGTGAACTGAACCTTGCGGCGGATCAGTCGCGGCAGCATGGTCTGCAAATGGCGATTGGCCACGCCGCGCATAGGCACGAACTCAGTGCTGTCTTCGGCCGCAATGTCGAAGTCTGATGGAATGATTTGGGTCATAAGGGCGATGCTGATTCTTGTCAGAAATTTACGGTACTTTCCGAATTGTACCCCGTTTAGCCTGGTTTTCCGAAACATGAACTGATCCCGATCACAAATCTTTACCTTGATTATTACTCTCAGGCTAATGATTCCACTCTACGCTTAATTGATGCCTTTCTCACCAGAGCGCACACTTTACTCAACGTTAAGCAAATCAAAATGATTAGCTGAATCAGGAGGTTAATAATGTTATCTGGGCAAACACCCACCCGGCAATGGAACACGCGACGCAGCGAAAAAGCGCGTCGCCTGGCGTCCGTACCGGTGCAGGGCAAGGTACTGCCAACCGGCGATCTTGTCGCCATGCTGGAAAAACTGATCGCGCCTGGCGACAAGGTCGTTCTGGAAGGTAACAACCAGAAGCAGGCGGATTTCCTTTCCCGCTCGCTGGCCGAAGTGAATCCGCAAATTGTCCACGACCTGCATATGATCATGCCGAGCGTCGGCCGCAGCGAGCATCTGGATATCTTCGAGAAAGGCATCGCCCGCAAGCTGGATTTCTCCTTCTCCGGGACGCAGAGCCTGCGAATCTCCCAGCTGCTGGAAGACGGTCAGCTCGAAATCGGCGCAATTCACACCTACATCGAACTTTACTCACGTCTCTACGTCGACCTGTCGCCCAACGTGGCGCTGATTGCCGGCTTTAAAGCCGACCGCAAAGGCAACCTCTACACCGGGGCGAGCACCGAAGATACCCCGGCGCTGGTGGAAGCCGCTGCGTTCCACGACGGCATCGTCATCGCGCAGGTGAACGAGCTGGTGGACGACGAATGCGAGCTGCCGCGCGTGGATATCCCGGGCTCCTGGATCGATTACGTCGTGGTTGCCGATAAGCCGTTCTTTATCGAACCGCTGTTCACCCGCGACCCACGCCTCATTAAACAGGAACATATCCTGATGGCGATGATGGCCATCAAAGGCATCTACGCGGAGCACCAGGTGCAGTCCCTGAACCACGGTATCGGCTTTAACACCGCAGCGATCGAGCTGCTGCTGCCCACCTACGGCGAACAGCTCGGCCTGAAGGGCAAAATCTGTAAACACTGGACGCTGAACCCCCATCCGACGCTGATCCCCGCCATCGAAAGCGGTTGGGTGGAGAGCGTGCACTGCTTCGGCGGCGAGCTGGGGATGGAAGAGTACATCCGCGCGCGTCCGGACGTCTTCTTTACCGGTGCCGACGGCTCTATGCGTTCCAACCGTGCCTTCTGCCAGCTGGCAGGCCAGTACGCGGTGGATATGTTCATCGGCTCTACGCTGCAGGTTGACGGCTATGCCAACTCCTCAACCGTGACCCGCGGTCGTCTTTCCGGCTTCGGCGGTGCGCCAAACATGGGCCATGACCCGCACGGTCGCCGCCACGCCACGCCGGCCTGGCTGAACATGATCACCGAGCCGGACCCGATGCAGCGCGGTAAAAAGCTGGTCGTGCAGATGGTCGAAACCTTCCAGGCAGGCGTGAAGCCAACCTTCGTGGAAAAACTCGATGCCGTAGACGTGGCGAAAGCCTCCGGCATGCCGCTGGCACCGGTGATGATTTACGGCGATGACGTGACGCACGTGCTGACGGAAGAGGGGATTGCCTACCTCTACCGGGCGAAAGATCTGGAAGAGCGTCGGGCCATGGTTGCCGCCGTCGCGGGGATCACCGACATCGGCCTGGGCGTGGACGCCAAACGCGTGGCGGAACTGCGCCAGAGCGGCAAGGTTGTGTATCCGGAAGATATGGGGATTCGCCGCACTGACGCCACCCGCTCTCTGCTGGCGGCAGGCAGCGTGTCTGACCTCGTGGAATGGTCCGGCGGTTTGTATAACCCACCTGCGAAATTCCGGAGCTGGTAATGAAACTTCTCCCCCAGATTCAGGTTGAAGGCGGTGCCGAATGGCTGGCGCGAACCGCCACGCAGTGTCTGATTGACGAAGCACGTTTAAGCCCGAAACCCGGTCTGGTGGACAGTCGGGGGAACGGCGCGCACCACGATTTATCCCTTGCGCTGATGGAGCGCTCCGCGCACAGCCTGACCTCCACGTTTCAGGCGCTGGCGCAGCAAAGCTGGCAGCGTCCGGCAGATATTGCGCTTCGGCAAACCGTCGGGCGACTCGGTCGCGAAGGCGAGCAGCAAATGATGTCCGCAACCGGGGGCGTAAACACCCATCGCGGCGCGATTTGGGCGCTGGGATTGCTGGTCAGCGCGGTGGCGATGCTCGGCGGTGATGCCAGGGCGCAAGACGTCGCCCGCACCGCCGCACAGCTGGCGAGACTGCCGGACGACGCGGCGCCGAAGGTGTTCAGTAAAGGCCTGCGCGCCACGCACCGTTACCGCGTGCCGGGCGCGCGTGAAGAGGCGCAGCAGGCGTTTCCGCACGTTATGCAGCGTGCGCTGCCGCAGCTTCGTCTGAGCCGCCTCAACGGCAGCAGCGAAACGCACGCCAGGCTCGACGCGCTGATGGCCATCATGACCTCACTCACCGACACCTGCGTGCTGTCACGTGCCGGAATGGAAGGGCTTGACGCCATGCAGGACGGCGCCCGTGCGGTGCTGAACGCCGGCGGCAGCGCAGCGCCTGCGGGCCAGCAGGCGCTGGCCAGGTTAGACCGTCAGATGCTGGCGCTCAACGCCTCACCGGGCGGCGCTGCCGACCTGCTTGCCGCCACGCTGTTTCTCGACCGCATCGAAACGCCAAATTCAAAGCATTAAGAGGATGTTATGGAAAAAATCACATTGACCATGCCAGCCAGCCGCGCGTTGAGCGGCAGGGCGCTGGCAGGGGTAGTCGGTTCCGGGGATATGGAGGTACTCTTCACCGCCGAACCGGGCCAGACGTTAACCATTGATATCACCACCTCCGTGGACAACAGCCGGGGGCGCTGGGAGGCGCTGTTCAACCGTCTGCAAACCGTCAGCAGCCTGCCCGCAGGGAAGTTGACCATCCACGACTTCGGCGCGACGCCGGGCGTGGCCCGCATTCGCATCGAACAGGTTTTTGAGGGGGTGAGCCATGCGTGATGACAACAGCTTTATCGAACTGAAAGCGCGCCAGCGCGCGCAGGCTCTGCTCGACGAGGGCAGCTACCGCGAACTGCTGGATCCGTTTGAAGGCATTATCTCTCCGTGGCTTGGGCCGCAGGGGATTGTTCCTCAGGCCGATGACGGCATGGTCGTCGCAAAAGGAACCATCAACGGTCAGCCTGCGGTCGTGGTCGCGATTGAAGGCGCGTTCCAGGGCGGCAGCATGGGCGAAGTGTCCGGTGCAAAAATGGCGGCGGCGCTGGAGCTGGCGGCGGAAGATAACCGCAACGGCATTCCGACGCAGGCGGTGCTGTGCCTCGAGACCGGCGGCGTGCGCCTGCAGGAAGCGAACCTCGGCCTGGCGGCGATTGCCGATATCCACGCCGCGATTGTTGACCTGCGCCGCTACACCCCGGTGGTGGGGATTGTGGCCGGGACCGTGGGCTGCTTCGGCGGGATGTCCATCGCGGCAGCGCTGTGCAGTTACCTGATTGTGACCCGCGAAGCGCGTCTTGGTCTTAACGGCCCGCAGGTTATCGAGCAGGAGGCGGGCATTGAGGAGTACGACTCCCGCGATCGTCCGTTTATCTGGAGCATGACCGGCGGCGAAGTGCGCTATCAAAGCGGGCTGGTGGATGCGCTGGTAGGCGACGGCGTAAACGCGGTGAAAGCGGCGATGAACGACGCGATTGCGAAAGGCGTGCCGGCGAAACACCGCACCGACAACTACGACGATTACCTGAACCGTTTAACGAATTTCGACACCCGCAAACAGGCCGATGCCGAACAGATTAACGCGCTTTTTGCCCGGGAGGTGAAATGATGAGTAATTCAAAAAGCCGTGGCGAGCTCTGGCTGGAAACCCTCGCCCCGAATGTCAAACGTATCGCGGGACTGTGCCCGTCCGTGCAGGCGGCAGACGGCGAGCTGAACGGTGAATCGGTGCGCTTTGTCGCCGTGGTGCCGGATGCCAACAACCACTTCCCGCGCGCGGCGCAGGGCGAAGTTGGTCTGCTGGAAGGCTGGTGGCTTGCGAAAGTGGTCAGCGAAACCGTCGCGGCGGATGCCGATAAAGCCGTGAAGCGCCCGATTGTGGCGGTGATCGACGTCCCAAGCCAGGCCTATGGCCGTCGCGAAGAGGCGTTTGGTATTCATCAGGCGCTGGCCGGTGCGGCGGCAGCCTATGCGAATGCGCGCCTGGCCGGTCACCCGGTGATTGGGCTGATCGTCGGCAAGGCAATGTCCGGCGCGTTCCTGGCGCACGGCTACCAGGCCAACCGTCTGATCGCCTTTAATGACAAGGGCGTGCTGATCCATGCGATGGGCAAAGAGTCCGCGGCGCGCATCACGCTGCGAACCGTCGAGGCGCTGGAAAAACTGGCGGCGACCATTCCGCCCATGGCGTACGACATCGGCAACTACGCCACGCTGGGGCTGCTCTCTAACCTGCTGGATATCAGCAACCCGGATGCCCCCTCCGATAACGATCTGACGCTGGTGAAAACCACCCTGCAACAGGCCATCAGTGACGCTCGTCAGGACACCACCCTGAAAAACCGTCTGGGTGCTGACAACCGCCGCAGCTCGGCGCTCGTACGCGAACGTATGCGAGCCAGCTGGTAAGTAAAAAAAAGACCTGCCGGAGATGCAAACCCCGTGGGCGCGCCCGCTGCGCCCGCGCGGGAGCCTGCATCCTGAAAAATAATAAACATCGCACCAGTGCTAAAACTTTTTTTACTACAGGTGATTTATGACTTACGTAATTGTTCATGCTCTTGCACCGATTTTCGTCATCATGCTGCTGGGATTCTGGGCCGGTAAGGCAAAGATGGTCGATAACAAAAATGTATCCCTGCTCAATATCTTCGTGATGGATTTTGCACTGCCTGCCGCGCTGTTTAGCGCCACCGTGCAAACGCCGTGGACCGGCATCGTGGCGCAGTCGCCGCTGATTCTGGTTCTCACTCTGGCGATGTGGATCACCTATGCGGCCATCTACTTCCTCGCCACGAAAGTCTTTAAGAAATCCCCGCAGGACGCGGCCGTGCTGACCCTGACGGTAGCTTTACCGAACTATGCAGCGCTTGGCCTGCCGATTCTGGGCAGCGTGCTGGGTGAAGGTTCGTCCACGTCGCTTTCCGTTGCGGTCTCTATTGCCTGCGGTTCGGTGCTGATGACCCCGTTCTGCCTGCTGATCCTGGAGCGGGAAAAAGCGCGCGCTGAGGGGAATAACTCCGGCTCAACGCTCTCCATGCTGCCGGTGCTGATGTGGCGCTCCATTAAAAAACCGATCGTGATGGGCCCGCTGCTGGGCGTGATTCTGTCCGCCATCGGGATCAAAATGCCGGAACTGGTTCTTGCAGCGATTAAACCGCTGGGGCTGTCCGCCACCGCTGCCGCGCTGTTCCTGACCGGGGTGATCCTCTCTGCCCGTAAGCTGCAGATCAACACCATGGTGATTACGTCAACCATCGCCAAGCTGCTGATTCAGCCAGCGATTGCCTGGGGTATTGTGCTGATCTTCGGCCTGCATGGCTCCGTGGCGATCACCGCTATCCTGATGATTGCACTTTCTGCGGGCTTCTTCGGCGTGGTGTTCGGTAACCGCTTTGGCGTGCAGTCGCCGGATGCTGAAGCCGTGCTGCTGTTAAGCTCCGTACTGTGTATCCTGTCGCTGCCGCTGTTTATCTCGCTGACTTCAGGAATGTAATTATGACCACAACATTACGCCCGCACGACCTCATCTGGCTTACCGCGCGCGATGCGCTGGAAGGCATCACCGAATCCTGGGTGGAGGCGGCCTGGCATACCGGCCTGCCGGTGGTGGTGCGGCGTGATGTTGACAGTGAAGGCCGGATCCCCGTTGGCGTGCGCGGACTGCGCCGCGACCAGCGGGCGGCCGGGTGGGTGAAGCCGGAAAACGTGTTACGCGTGGTTTCACCGGAAGACCTGAGCGTTGCGGCCGATCTGCTGCGCTCGCCGTTTGTTACCCAGCCACCCGTTCAGGTGGCGCTGCAGCTTTCTCAGCAGGCGTGGCCGTGGAAGTGGGGCATTACCGGCAGCACCGGCTACGCGCTGGCGACCGGTATTCCGGTTATTCATGCCGACAGCGATCTTGATCTGCTGATCCGCGCCCCGCACGCCGTTTCCCCTGATGCGTTTGCTGGCTGGCAGTCTCAGCTTAGCCGGGCGCTGTGTCGGGCGGATACGCAGGTGGATACCCCCGAGGGTGGCTTTGCGCTGGCAGAGTGGCTGCGCGACGGCAAAACGCTGCTGAAAACCCGCCGAGGACCGCGCCTGGTGGCGGATCCGTGGCGCAGGGAGGAGTGATGAAAATAGTGTTTACCTTTCCGGGGCAGGGTACGCAGCACGAAGGTATGCTGCAAAATTTGCCGGGAACGGAGCTGGAACGGGCGCGAGAGGTGCTTGGCGCCGAAGTGGATACGCTGGACAGCGCAGACGCGCTAACCCATACCCGTGCGGTCCAGCTGTGTCTGCTGATTTCAGGCGTGGCCTGGGGGCGAGAGCTGGAGCGTCGCGGCGTGACGCCGGATATCGTTAGCGGGCTGTCCATCGGCGCTTATCCGGCGGCGGTTATCGCAGGCGCACTGGACTTTTCGGACGCGCTGAGGCTGGTGGCGCTGCGCGGTGACCTGATGGAGCAGGCGTACCCGCACGGCTACGGCCTGACGGCCATCATGGGCTTAACCCTGCCGCAGGTGGAAGACCTTATCCAGGGCACCGGGACCTACATTGCCAACCTGAATGCCGAAACGCAGATCGTGATTGCCGGAGCCGATCAAGGAATGGCGCAGGCGGCGGCACGCGCGCTGGCGAAAGGGGCGAGCAAGGCCAAACGGCTGGCGGTCAGCGTGCCGTCCCACTGCGAACTGCTGGCGGAACCGGCACAAAAGCTGGCGGAGGCGTTTAAATCCGTCACGCTTTCACGCCCACGCTGCGCCTATCTGAGCGGCAGCACCGGGCGCGTGCTGTGGCAGCCGGAAAAGATCGCCGACGATCTGGCGATGAACATGGCGCGTACGGTGCGCTGGCAGGAGGCGATGATTTCAGCGAATGAACGCGAAGCCCGGCTGGCGATTGAAATGCCGCCTGGCGGCGTACTGACCTGCCTGACGCGTCAGGCGCCGTGGGAAGGAGAGACGATTTCACTGGAGCGCAGCGGGGTGGACGTGGCGGTGCATCTGGCGCGTCGGCTTCGCGGGTGAGTTTTTAGTCCGGTGGCGGCTACGCCTTACCGGGCCTACGGGTTCGGTTGCCTTGTTTTGTATCACGTACTTTCCTGCAGGCTGCGCGCATACATCCGCCCTTCGGCGGCTAATGCCCGCAGGCTCGGGTCCTGCTCGCGGTTGCGGGCAAAGACGATCGCGATCAGCTGCTGCATCTGGTACGGCTCCGCCAGCTTCAACAGCTGCACGGAATTCTCATACACTTTCTTCATCCTGCCCGGCATTAGCGTAAATCCAACACCTGCCTGCACCAGGCTGAGCATCGAGAAAATGTCATTCACCCGGGTAACTATCTCCGGCTCGAATCCGGCGATATGAAAGGCTTCCTGAAACCCTGCATAGGTGGCGAACCCTTCTGCCAGAGCGACAAATTTCTGGTCTTTGTAATCACGCAGATCCGCGGGGCCGCGAGTATTCAGCGTGGCGGAAGCCGGTGCGGCAAGGAAAATGTCGTCGTGGAACAGGGGCAGCACTTCGAGGCTGTTACGGTCAATGTCGCTTTCGGAGATGGAGATAAGAATCGCGTCCAGCGAGCCTTCATCCAGCATGTGCAGCAGGGTGTCGTTGGAGCCCATCGTCAGATCCATCTCCAGATCCGGACGACGCAGCTTCATGCCCATGATCAGACGCGGCACGGTTTCCAGGGTGAGCGAGTAGAGCGTCCCGACTCGCAGCCGCCCCTGACCGATCCCGGCAATTTTGCGCGACGCTTCCAGCCCGCGCTCCATCACCTGCATCACCTCCTGGCAATACTCCAGCAGCGTCCAGGCGGAAGGCAGGGCAATCAGGTTGCGCCCCTTATGGGTAAAGAGCGGGCAGCGCACGTTTTCTTCCAGCGTGTGCAGTGCACGGTGAACGCTGACGCCGCTCAGGCCCAGAGTTTCGGCGGTACGCGCGATATTCCCCTTCTCCATAAACGTCATGAAGATGCTGAGCTTGCGGAATGTAATCTCGCTTGTGATATCGAAACTCATAGCCCTCCCGGCGTGTTATTCAGCCTGCAGCATCGCTTCCAGCTGTTCCTGTGCGTCGAGCCACGCCATTTCGCACTCTTCGAGACTGGATTTGGTCTTCGCCTGCGTTTGCAGGCAGTCGGTCAGTTCCGCTTTGCGGCTCTGGTCATACAGACCGCTGTCGCCGAGCTTCTCTTCAACAGCGGCAAGCGTGGCGTTGAGTTTTTCCATCTCTTTTTCGAGACGGATAATCTCTTTACGCAGCGGCTGCGTCTGGGTGCGCAGCTCCGCTTCACGACGCTTCTGGTCTTTACGCGCCTGCGCGCTGTTGGCGTTGTCTTTTGCCGATTCCTCCGGCTGGTTTTCCTGCTTCTGCACGTCCGTCAGCCACTGCTGGTAGTCTTCCAGATCGCCGTCGAACGGTTCGACTTTGCCGCCATGCACTAAATAGAGATCGTCCGTGGTGGAGCGGATCAGGTGACGGTCATGCGAAACCACCACCAGTGCGCCTTCGAACTCAATCAGCGCTTCGGTCAGCGCCTGACGCATATCGAGATCCAGGTGGTTGGTCGGTTCATCGAGCAGCAGCAGGTTCGGGCGCTGCCAGACGATCAGCGCCAGCACCAGACGGGCCTTTTCGCCGCCGGAGAAGCGCTCGGTGTTTTCCGTCACCTTATCGCCCTGGAAGCCGAAGCCGCCGAGATAGTCGCGCAGCTTCTGCTCCATCTCCTGCGGCGCCAGACGCGCGAGGTGCTGAATCGGCGATTCATCCGCGCGTAAAAATTCCAGTTGATGCTGGGCGAAGTAGCCAAGCTTGATGCCCTTCGCCAGGCCGATTTCACCGCTGACCGGGCTAAGCTCGCCCGCCAGCAGCTTGATCAGCGTCGATTTACCGGCGCCGTTACGTCCCAGCAAACCAATACGTGAACCCGGCACCAGGTTGAGCTTGATGGAGTCGAGAATAATGCGGTCGGCATAGCCCGCGCTGACCTTCTCCATCTTCAGCAGCGGGTTCGGCAGACTTTCCGGCTCGCGGAAGCTGAAGTGGAACGGGTTATCCACGTGCGCCGGGGCGATCATCTCCATGCGTTCCAGCATCTTGATGCGGCTCTGGGCCTGCTTGGCTTTTGAGGCTTTGGCCTTAAAGCGATCCACGAAGCTCTGCAGGTGTGCCACGCGCTGCTGCTGGCTTTCGTACATGGACTGCTGCTGGGCAAGGCGCGTCGCGCGCTGACGCTCGAAGGAGCTGTAGTTGCCGGTGTACTCGAACATCGTTTGCTGTTCGATGTGAATGATTTTATCCACCACCGGGTCGAGGAAGTCGCGGTCGTGGGAGATCAGAATCAGAGTGCCCTGATAGCTCTTGAGCCACTTCTCCAGCCAAATAACCGCATCGAGATCGAGGTGGTTGGTCGGTTCATCGAGCAGCAGCAGGTCAGAGCGGCAGATCAGCGCCTGCGCCAGGTTGAGGCGCATACGCCAGCCGCCGGAGAAGTCGCTGACCGGGCGTTCCAGCTGTTCATTGCTGAAGCCCAGGCCGTGCAGCAGGCTGGAGGCGCGGGAGCGAATGGTCCACGCGTCGATAGCGTCCAGCTTGCCGTGAACGGTGGCGATGGCGTGACCGTCGTTGCGCTCGTTAGCGGCGTTAAGTTCCGCCTCGAGCTTGCGGTATTCCCGGTCGCCGTCGATAACATAGTCGAGTGCCGGTTCGCTCAGCGCCGGCGTCTCCTGGTTTACCCAGGCGAGCTGCCAGTTCCCCGGGAAGGTAAAGTTACCGCCATCCGCGCTAATCTCGTTTTTCAGCAGTGCCAGCAGGGTGGATTTACCACAGCCGTTTTTGCCGACCAGGCCCACTTTTTGGCCCGGGTTGATGGTAGCAGTGGCGTTATCCAGCAGGACGCGCACGCCGCGACGAATTTGTAACGAGGAGAAAACAATCATAGAAGCGCCGTATGTTCCGACTATGTTAATTTGTCATTATGATAATGTAAGGTGTGGGCCATTTTCCGCACCGGGCCGCCATGGTAGCCCAAAACAACGACGATACACAAAAACAGAAACAAGACCGGGAGGGGAATGATGTCTCAGACAGCAAAAGTGCTGCTGCTGTATGCCCATCCGGAATCTCAGGACTCGGTGGCAAACCGGGTGCTGCTTAAGCCGGCCACACAGCTCAGCAACGTGACGGTGCACGATCTCTACGCGCACTATCCTGATTTCTTTATTGATATCCCTTACGAGCAGGAACTGCTGCGTCAGCATGACGTCATTGTGTTCCAGCATCCGCTTTACACCTACAGCTGTCCGGCGCTGCTCAAAGAGTGGCTGGACCGCGTGCTGAGCCGGGGCTTCTCCAGCGGGGTGGGGGGGAACCAGCTGGCGGGAAAGTACTGGCGTAGTGTGATCACCACCGGAGAGCCGGAAAGTGCTTACCGCCACGACGGGCTGAACCGCTATCCGATGAGCGATATTCTGCGGCCTTTCGAGCTGACGGCGGCGATGTGCCGTATGCACTGGATGAGCCCGATTATTGTCTACTGGGCCCGACGTCAGGATCCGAAAGAACTGGCCAGCCACGCCAGAGCCTATGGTGAATGGCTGGCGTCACCGATTCCGGCAGGAGGTCGTTAATGGAAGGATCGAATTTGCTTCTCGCCGGGGTGCTGTTTTTATTTGCGGCCGTCGTCGCGGTGCCGCTTGCGGCACGTATTGGTATCGGTGCGGTGTTGGGGTATCTGCTGGCGGGGATCGCGATTGGCCCCTGGGGACTGGGATTCATCAGCGATGTAGATGAGATTCTCCATTTCTCCGAACTGGGCGTGGTGTTCCTGATGTTCATCATCGGGCTGGAACTGAATCCTTCGAAATTGTGGCAACTCCGACGCTCTATCTTTGGCGTGGGCGCCGCGCAGGTGATGTTCAGCGCCGCGATCCTGGGTGGCCTGTTAATGCTGACCAATTTTTCATGGCAGGCGGCGGTGATTGGCGGGATAGGCCTTGCGATGTCGTCGACGGCGATGGCGCTGCAGCTGATGCGCGATAAAGGGATGAATCGCAACGAAGCCGGCCAGCTCGGCTTTTCGGTGCTGCTGTTCCAGGATTTGGCAGTCATCCCGGCTCTGGCGCTGGTGCCGCTGCTGGCGGGGTCCGGCGACGATCACTTCGACTGGGCGAAAATCGCCATGAAGGTGCTGGCCTTCGCGGGCATGCTGATTGGCGGTCGTTTCCTGTTACGTCCCGTATTCCGCTTTATTGCCGCGTCGGGCGTTCGCGAGGTATTTACCGCTGCGACGCTGCTGCTGGTGCTGGGGTCGGCGTTGTTTATGGACGCGCTGGGGCTGTCGATGGCGCTCGGGACCTTTATCGCGGGGGTGCTGCTGGCGGAGAGCGAGTATCGGCACGAGCTGGAAATTGCCATCGATCCCTTTAAAGGGTTGCTGTTAGGCCTGTTCTTTATTTCGGTGGGGATGGCGCTCAACCTTGGCGTGCTCTATACCCATCTTCTGTGGGTTGTGGTGAGCGTGGCCATCCTGGTGGCGGTGAAAACGCTGGTGCTGTACGTCATGGCGCGCATTTACGGCTTACGCAGTTCGGAACGCATGCAGTTTGCCAGCGTGTTAAGCCAGGGGGGCGAGTTCGCGTTTGTGCTGTTCTCTACCGCCTCCTCCCAGAAGTTGTTTAAAGACGATCAGATGGCGCTTTTGCTGGTAACGGTCACGCTGTCGATGATGACCACGCCGCTGCTGATGAAGCTGGTGGATAAACTGCTGTCGCGCCGCCTGAATCCCACTGACGATGAAGACGAAGCGCCGTGGGTGGAAGACGACAAGCCGCAGGTGATTGTGGTGGGCTTTGGTCGTTTTGGACAGGTTATCGGGCGTTTGCTGATGGCGAACAAAATGCGCATTACGGTACTGGAGCGGGATATCAGCGCGGTTAACCTGATGCGTAAATATGGCTATAAGGTTTACTACGGCGACGCGACCCAGCTTGAGCTGCTGCGCTCGGCGGGGGCCGAAGCGGCAGAGTCCATTGTGATTACCTGTAACGATCCGGAAGACACGATGAAGCTGGTGGAGCTGTGCCAGCAGCATTTCCCGCATCTGCATATTCTGGCGCGTGCGCGGGGACGTGTTGAAGCTCACGAATTGTTGCAGGCGGGTGTGAAACACTTCTCCCGTGAGACGTTCTCCAGCGCGCTGGAGCTGGGCCGTAAGGCGCTGGTCTCGCTCGGCATGCATCCGCATCAGGCGCAGCGCGCCCAAATGCACTTCCGCCGGCTGGATATGCGGATGCTGCGCGAGCTAATGCCGGTCCATACCGATACGGCGCAGATCTCCCGCGTGCGGGAAGCACGTCGCGAGCTGGAGGAGATCTTTCAGCGCGAGATGCAGCAGGAACGACGCCAGCTCGATGGCTGGGATGAATTTGAATAAAGGGTAACGAAAGATGGCTGTACGTAAACGCTTTATCGCGGGTGCAAAATGCCCGACCTGCCAGGCGCAAGATACCCTGGCGATGTGGCGGGAAAATAATATTGATGTTGTTGAGTGTGTTAAGTGCGGTCACCAGATGCGTGAGGCCGACAAAGAGGCCCGCGATCACGTTCGCAAAGAAGAGCAAGTTATCGGGATTTTTCATCCGGACTAGCGATATGCCCTGAGTTTTTTTAAGCTAAAGGGTACACAGGTGCAGATTTCCGCTACAATCTGCGCCAGCAATTTTCCCACGCTCAGGAGATATCATGAAAGTAGCAAAAGACCTGGTGGTCAGCCTGGCCTATCAGGTACGTACAGAAGACGGTGTGTTGGTTGATGAGTCTCCGGTGAGTGCGCCGCTTGACTACCTGCATGGTCACGGTTCCCTGATTTCCGGCCTGGAAAACGCGCTGGAAGGTCATGAAGTTGGCGACAAATTTGACGTTGCTGTAGGCGCGAACGACGCTTACGGTCAGTATGATGACAACCTGGTTCAGCGCGTTCCTAAAGACGTGTTCATGGGCGTTGACGAACTGCAGGTTGGCATGCGCTTCCTGGCTGAAACTGACCAGGGCCCCGTTCCTGTTGAAATCACCGAAGTGGAAGATGACCACGTCGTGGTTGACGGTAACCACATGCTGGCTGGCCAGAACCTGAAGTTCAACGTAGAAGTTGTTGCGATCCGTGAAGCGACCGAAGAAGAGCTGGCTCATGGCCACGTTCACGGTGCGCACGGTCACGACCATGACCACGATCACGGCCACGACGGCTGCTGCGGTGGTCACGGCCACGACCATGGTCACGACCACGATCACGGTAAAGGTGGTTGCGGTAACGGCGGCTGCGGTTGCCACTAATTCCGTCATGCGGAAAATAAAAAAGCGGGATAATCCCGCTTTTTTTACGCCTCAATAATGAGGAGGTGGCGTCTCTTCTGACTGAGAGGCAATGTTTGACGGCTGCGTGGCCTTCAGCTTTTCCGTCAGCAGGCGCATATGATCCCGCAGTTTTGCCATTTCGAGCTCATGTGCGGTCACGGTCTGGTTTAGCTCTTCGATGGTGATGTCCTGAAAAGCCAGGCGGCTTTCCAGCTCAGCCATTCTCGCTTCTAATGCTGTATCCTTCATCATTCACCTCGTTTATTTCAGATTCGCCATATTGGTCCTGCGGCGGCGCAGTTTAACCGAGTTTATCCTTAAGTACAGTCCGCATCCCCTTGGCAGGAAACTTATTTAAACAAAAATAGTCTGAAAAGTGGCGAGAATTGGAAGTGTCTGTCTGTAGATTTCTTCCGCAACGTTTTATAGTACGTAACTCATTTACGTTTAACGCTGGGGTGAGAGTCCCCAGGCCCTGGAGATATGGATGAAATCACTGTTTAAAGTAACGCTGCTGGCGACGACGATGGCTGTTGCGCTGAACGCGCCGCTGTCATTCGCTGCTGATACTGCTGCGAAGCCTGCTGCCACTGCAGACAGCAAAGCGGCGTTCAAAAATGACGACCAGAAATCTGCCTACGCACTGGGCGCATCTCTGGGCCGTTACATGGAAAACTCTCTGAAAGAACAAGAGAAACTGGGCATCAAACTGGATAAAGCTCAGCTGATCGCGGGCGTTCAGGACGCATTTGCAGATAAGAGCAAACTGTCTGACCAGGAAATTGAACAGACTCTGCAGGCGTTTGAAGCGCGCGTGAAGGGTGCCGCGCAGACTAAGATGGACGCGGACGCTAAAGACAACGAAGCGAAAGGCAAAGCCTACCGCGACACCTTTGCTAAAGAGAAGGGTGTGAAAACCTCTTCGACTGGCCTGGTGTACAAAGTTGAGAAAGAAGGCACCGGCGATGCGCCTAAAGACAGCGACACCGTTGTTGTGAACTACAAAGGTACGCTGATCGACGGTAAAGAGTTCGATAACTCTTACACCCGCGGTGAGCCGCTCTCCTTCCGTCTGGATGGTGTGATCCCTGGCTGGACTGAAGGCCTGAAAAACATCAAGAAAGGCGGCAAGATCAAGATGGTTATTCCACCGGATCTGGCCTATGGCAAAACCGGCGTTCCGGGTATCCCTGCCAACTCTACGCTGGTCTTTGACGTAGAACTGCTGGACATCAAACCGGCACCGAAAGCGGATGCCAAGGCAGACGCGCCGGCTGACGATAAAGCCGCTGCTGCTAAGAAGTAATGCTGAAAAAAAACCGCCGCCTTTAAGGCGGCGGTTTTTTATTGTGGGGCAGATATAATTAACACTGGAAAGCGTTAGGCACGCTGTATTAATTTAGTTGTCCGTGTAGATAATGAGCCTGCCCTGAAAACCTAACGACAGGCTCCTGAAAAGGAGTGTTTTTTTCATGTCCAGGTCGCTTTTAACCAACGAAACCAGTGAACTTGATTTGCTGGATCAACGTCCTTTCGATCAGACCGACTTCGATATTCTGAAATCCTATGAAGCGGTAGTGGACGGGTTAGCGATGCTCATTGGCTCCCACTGCGAAATCGTATTGCACTCCCTGCAAGATCTGAAGTGTTCCGCCATCCGCATTGCGAATGGTGAGCATACTGGCCGTAAAATTGGTTCGCCAATTACCGACCTTGCATTGCGTATGCTGCATGACATGACCGGCGCGGACAGCAGCGTCTCCAAATGCTATTTCACCCGCGCCAAAAGCGGCGTGCTGATGAAATCAGAAACCATCGCGATTCGAAACCGCGAGCATCGTGTTATTGGGCTGCTGTGCATCAACATGAACCTTGATGTGCCATTCTCGCAAATCATGAGCACCTTTATTCCACCAGAAACGCCGGACGTTGGCTCTTCTGTTAACTTTGCCTCCTCCGTTGAAGATCTGGTGACGCAGACGCTTGAGTTTACGATTGAAGAGGTGAATGCCGATCGCAACGTCTCGAACAACGCGAAGAATCGTCAGATCGTGCTCAATCTCTATGAAAAAGGGATTTTTGATATTAAAGACGCCATCAACCAGGTGGCCGATCGTCTGAACATCTCCAAGCACACGGTCTACCTCTATATTCGTCAGTTCAAAAGCGGCGATTTCCTGGGACAAGACAAGTAATGCGTTTTGCGTTAATGGTGACAGGCCCGGCGTACGGTACTCAGCAGGCCAGCAGCGCGCTGCAGTTTGCGCATGCGCTACTGGCGGCTGGACATGAGCTGGCGAGCGTCTTCTTCTATCGGGAAGGGGTGTATAACGCGAATCAGTTTACGTCACCGGCGAGCGATGAGTTCGATCTGGTGCGCGCCTGGCAGGCATTAAACGAAAAGCAGGGCGTAGAACTGCACATCTGCGTGGCGGCGGCACTGCGCCGCGGCGTGACCGATGCAACCGAAGCCGCGCGTTCTGGTTTATCGGGTTCTAACCTGCAGCCCGGTTTTTCGTTGAGTGGTCTGGGTGCACTGGCACAGGCGGCATTAACCTGCGACAGAGTGGTGCAATTCTGATGAAGCGCGTGGCATTTGTTTTTACGTCTGCGCCACACGGCAGCGCTTCCGGCCGCGAAGGGCTGGATGCGTTACTTGCGACCTCCGCGCTGACCGAAGATATCGGCGTCTTCTTTTTGGGGGACGGGGTGTTTCAGCTTCTGGCGGGTCAGCAGCCACAGGCCATTCTTGCGCGGGATTATATCGCTACCTTCAAAGTGTTGCCGCTGTACGACATTGAAAACCTTTATGTCTGCGCCGACTCGCTGGCCGCTCGCGGTTTGGATGAGAAGACGCCTTTCGTGCTGGATGTGACCGTCGTGTCTTCTGCGGCGTTGCGCGAACACCTTTCCCACTACGACACCGTTCTGACTTTCTGAGGCCGCCATGCTCCATACTCTGAGCCATTCACCGTGGCAATGTGATATCGACGCGTTACTGAGTATGCTGCGCGAAGGTGACGATCTGCTGCTGATTCAGGATGGCGTGCTTGCCGCACTGGAAGGCAGTCGTTTCGTTGAAATTCTCACGAACGCCCCCATAACAGTCTCTGCGCTGAAAGACGATCTGGATGCGCGGGGTCTTTCTGGTCAAATTTCAGCCAAAATTGACGTGGTTGGCTATACTGATTTCGTCAATCTTACTGTGACGCACGCCAGTCAAATGAACTGGTGATCTGAGATCGCTGTATATTTCTTGACACCTTTTCGACGTAGCCCTAAAATTTCGCGTCCTCATATTGTATGAGGTCGATTTATTACGTGTTTACGAAGCAAAAGCTAAAACCAGGAGCTATTTAATGGCAACAGTTAACCAGCTGGTACGCAAACCACGTGCACGCAAAGTTGCGAAAAGCAACGTGCCTGCGCTGGAAGCCTGCCCGCAGAAACGTGGCGTATGTACTCGTGTATATACCACCACTCCTAAAAAACCAAACTCCGCACTGCGTAAAGTATGCCGTGTGCGTTTGACTAACGGTTTCGAAGTGACTTCCTACATCGGTGGTGAAGGTCACAACCTGCAGGAGCACTCCGTGATCCTGATCCGTGGCGGTCGTGTTAAAGACCTTCCGGGTGTTCGTTACCACACCGTCCGTGGTGCGCTGGACTGCTCAGGTGTTAAAGACCGTAAGCAGGCTCGCTCCAAGTACGGCGTGAAGCGTCCTAAGGCTTAATGGTTCTCCGTTAAGTAAGGCCAAACTGATTTATCTTAATGTCACACTAAACTCTTTGAGTTTTGGACAATCCTGAATTAACAACGGAGTATTCCCATGCCACGTCGTCGCGTCATTGGTCAGCGTAAAATTCTTCCAGATCCGAAATTCGGATCAGAACTGCTGGCAAAATTTGTAAATATCCTGATGGTAGATGGTAAAAAATCTACTGCAGAAGCAATCGTATACAGCGCGCTTGAGACCCTGGCTCAGCGTTCTGGTAAAAATGAACTGGAAGCTTTCGAAGTCGCTCTCGACAACGTTCGCCCAACTGTAGAAGTTAAGTCCCGCCGCGTTGGTGGTTCTACTTATCAGGTTCCAGTTGAAGTTCGTCCGGTTCGTCGTAATGCCCTGGCAATGCGTTGGATCGTTGAAGCTGCTCGTAAACGCGGTGATAAATCCATGGCTCTGCGTCTGGCGAACGAACTTTCTGATGCTGCAGACAACAAAGGTACTGCAGTTAAGAAACGTGAAGACGTTCACCGTATGGCAGAAGCCAACAAGGCGTTCGCACACTACCGTTGGTAATCCCTTCGGAGTCTTAGTCACCAGGCGGGCGCTTCAGAGAAGCCGCCCGCTCTGGGTAACTTAACTGAACGCCTAAAGATATAAACGAGGAATCAAATGGCTCGTACAACACCCATCGCACGCTACCGTAACATCGGTATCAGTGCGCACATCGACGCCGGTAAAACCACTACTACCGAACGTATTCTGTTCTACACCGGTGTAAACCACAAAATCGGTGAAGTTCATGACGGCGCAGCCACCATGGACTGGATGGAACAGGAGCAGGAGCGTGGTATTACTATCACCTCCGCAGCGACTACTGCATTCTGGTCAGGTATGGCTAAGCAGTACGAACCGCATCGCGTAAACATCATCGACACCCCAGGGCACGTTGACTTCACCATCGAAGTAGAACGTTCCATGCGTGTTCTTGACGGCGCGGTAATGGTTTATTGCGCAGTTGGTGGTGTTCAGCCACAGTCTGAAACCGTATGGCGTCAGGCGAACAAATATAAAGTTCCACGCATCGCGTTCGTTAACAAAATGGACCGTATGGGTGCTAACTTCCTGAAAGTTGTTGGTCAGATCAAAACCCGTCTGGGCGCGAACCCTGTTCCGCTGCAGCTGGCAATTGGTGCTGAAGAAGGCTTCACCGGCGTTATCGACCTGGTGAAAATGAAAGCCATCAACTGGAACGATGCAGACCAGGGCGTTACCTTCGAATACGAAGATATCCCAGCTGCAATGCAGGACCTGGCTGACGAATGGCACCAGAACCTGATCGAATCCGCTGCTGAAGCTTCTGAAGAGCTGATGGAGAAATACCTGGGTGGTGAAGAACTGACTGAAGAAGAGATCAAAAAAGCTCTGCGTCAGCGCGTTCTGAACAACGAAATCATCCTGGTAACCTGTGGTTCTGCGTTCAAGAACAAAGGTGTTCAGGCGATGCTGGATGCGGTAGTTGACTACCTGCCATCCCCAGTTGACGTTCCTGCGATCAACGGCATCCTGGACGACGGTAAAGATACCCCGGCTGAGCGTCACGCAAGCGACGAAGAGCCATTCTCTGCACTGGCGTTCAAAATTGCTACCGACCCATTCGTGGGTAACCTGACCTTCTTCCGCGTTTACTCTGGTGTGGTTAACTCCGGTGACACCATCCTGAACTCCGTGAAAGCGGCGCGTGAGCGTTTTGGCCGTATCGTACAGATGCACGCTAACAAACGTGAAGAGATCAAAGAAGTTCGTGCGGGCGACATCGCTGCAGCTATCGGTCTGAAAGACGTGACCACTGGTGACACCCTGTGTGACCCGGATCACCCGATCATTCTGGAGCGTATGGAATTCCCAGAGCCGGTAATCTCCATCGCAGTTGAACCAAAAACCAAAGCTGACCAGGAAAAAATGGGTCTGGCTCTGGGCCGTCTGGCGAAAGAAGACCCATCATTCCGCGTATGGACTGATGAAGAATCTAACCAGACCATCATCGCTGGTATGGGTGAACTGCACCTGGACATCATCGTTGACCGTATGAAGCGTGAATTCAACGTTGAAGCGAACGTGGGTAAACCTCAGGTTGCTTACCGCGAAGCGATTCGCGCGAAAGTTACCGACATTGAAGGTAAACACGCTAAGCAGTCTGGTGGTCGCGGTCAGTACGGTCACGTTGTGATCGACATGTACCCACTGGAGCCGGGCTCTAACCCGAAAGGTTACGAGTTCATCAACGACATCAAAGGTGGTGTAATTCCTGGCGAATACATCCCAGCCGTTGATAAAGGCATCCAGGAACAGCTGAAAGCGGGCCCTCTGGCTGGCTATCCGGTTGTTGACATGGGTGTTCGTCTGCACTTCGGTTCTTACCACGACGTTGACTCCTCTGAACTGGCGTTTAAACTGGCTGCGTCTATTGCCTTTAAAGAAGGCTTTAAGAAAGCAAAACCAGTTCTGCTTGAGCCAATCATGAAGGTTGAAGTAGAAACTCCTGAAGAGAACACCGGTGACGTTATCGGTGACTTGAGCCGTCGTCGCGGTATGCTGCGTGGTCAGGAATCCGAAGTAACTGGCGTTAAGATCCACGCTGAAGTTCCGCTGTCTGAAATGTTCGGATATGCAACTCAGCTGCGTTCTCTGACCAAAGGTCGTGCATCATACACCATGGAATTCCTGAAGTATGATGATGCGCCTAACAACGTTGCTCAGGCCGTTATTGAAGCCCGTGGTAAGTAATCCACAGGATTAAAACCTAAGTCCCGTGCTCTCTCCACAGGGGAGAGCACTATAGTAAGGAATATAGCCGTGTCTAAAGAAAAATTTGAACGTACAAAACCGCACGTCAACGTTGGTACTATCGGCCACGTTGACCATGGTAAAACTACCCTGACTGCTGCAATCACTACCGTTCTGGCTAAAACCTACGGTGGTTCTGCTCGTGCATTCGACCAGATCGATAACGCACCAGAAGAAAAAGCACGTGGTATCACCATCAACACTTCCCACGTTGAATATGACACCCCGACTCGCCACTACGCACACGTAGACTGCCCAGGCCACGCCGACTATGTTAAAAACATGATCACCGGTGCGACACCCCGACTCGCCACTACGCACACGTAGACTGCCCAGGCCACGCCGACTATGTTAAAAACATGATCACCGGTGCTGCGCAGATGGACGGCGCGATCCTGGTTGTTGCTGCGACTGACGGCCCAATGCCTCAGACTCGTGAGCACATCCTGCTGGGTCGTCAGGTAGGCGTTCCTTTCATCATCGTGTTCCTGAACAAATGCGACATGGTTGATGACGAAGAGCTGCTGGAACTGGTAGAGATGGAAGTTCGTGAACTGCTGTCTCAGTACGATTTCCCAGGCGACGATACCCCAATCGTTCGTGGTTCTGCTCTGAAAGCGCTGGAAGGCGAAGC
>NZ_CP050320.1:4327497-4353887 GCF_011765665.1 Enterobacter sp. SES19 | reverse complement strand
CTGTCTCAGTACGATTTCCCAGGCGACGATACCCCAATCGTTCGTGGTTCTGCTCTGAAAGCGCTGGAAGGCGAAGCTGAGTGGGAAGCGAAAATCATCGAACTGGCTGGCTTCCTGGATTCTTACATCCCAGAACCAGAGCGTGCGATTGACAAGACAACATCAAGATGGTTGTGACTCTGATCCACCCAATCGCGATGGACGACGGTCTGCGTTTCGCAATCCGTGAAGGCGGCCGTACCGTTGGCGCGGGCGTTGTTGCTAAAGTTCTGGGCTAATTAATTATCCCCGAATAAAAAAAGGACGCTTCGGCGTCCTTTTTTGTTTTTTGCCGCTCAGGCGTTGTCACAAAATTTCGCATTTTTTGCCTGCTCCCGTCCCGTATTGTGGCGTTTGTGCTATTGTAATCATAACCATTCTCACTTACACTTTGCGCATAATTTGAACGGGAGTCTCTATGTACGTTTGTTTATGTAATGGTGTAAGCGACAAGAAAATACGTCAGGCCGTTCGCCAGTTTCAGCCTCAGTCATTTCAACAGCTACGCAAATTTGTTCCGGTTGGAAATCAATGCGGTAAATGCGTACGTGCTGCGCGAGAGATCATGCAGGACGAATTGATGCAGATCCCGGAATACAAAGAGATCGCGTAAGCGCCCATCTTTTTTTTGACATCCCTGTAGCCCGATCTACGCTTCAATGAGTGGAAGCGGAGGGACTATATAATGAAAGGTGATGTTAAAATCATAAGTTATCTCAATAAATTATTGGGAAATGAGCTTGTCGCAATTAACCAGTACTTTCTTCACGCGAGAATGTTCAAAAACTGGGGACTCAAACGTTTAAACGACGTTGAGTACCATGAATCTATCGATGAAATGAAGCACGCTGATAAATATATCGAGCGTATTTTATTCCTTGAAGGCATTCCAAACCTGCAGGATCTCGGCAAGCTGGGCATCGGAGAAGATGTCGAAGAAATGCTGCGTTCTGACCTCAGGCTGGAACTTGAAGGCGCCAAAGATCTCCGTGAAGCCATTGCCTACGCAGACAGCGTACATGACTACGTCAGCCGCGATATGATGATCCAGATCCTGGCCGATGAAGAAGGCCACATTGACTGGCTGGAAACGGAGCTGGATCTGATTGCTAAAATTGGCCTGCAGAACTACCTTCAGTCACAGATTAAAGTGGAAGAGTAACCAACGTTTTCCAGCCTATGCATAAACCCGCTGCTGCCAGAAATGGCCCAAAAGGCAGCGGGTTTTTTATTGCCTTCTTATCAGGGCGGATTAACGAAAAAACAAGAATGCAAAGAAGCGCCATCAGCGCCGCGAGTAGCGCCAGCGTAGGAAGTACGCACCAGCCGTGCCATGCACCAAGCGCCGCCAGGTATTTCACATCGCCATATCCCATACCTTCACGTCGGCGGATATACCAGTAGCCCCAGTAAATAACGGCAAAGCCAATATATCCAGCCAACGCACCCGCCACCGCGCTCGGCAGAAAATCAGGATGGATACAGAGCTGAAAGAGCAGACCCGCCCATAGCAGCGGGCAGAGAAATTTATCGGGAAGCAGACCGTAGCGAATATCGGCATGTACCAGTAAGGCAGTCAGTGAAAGATAGATCAGCAGAAAGGGGAGGGTGGTTAGCATGAAAAAGGCCTCAAACGGGTTTGAGCGCATACTCGTTATAAACGGCCTGGCCGGCAATGCACAAAAAACGGAGATGCGTAGCGGCTCGAAATAAAGAATCGACGCAGAATACACAGCATGAAATGTTGCGCGCTCTTACGCATCCTGCACCTTTGGCGCTTAATTTCTAAACGGCACTTGCGTCTTGCCCAGATTTACGTATAATGCGCGGGCTTGTCGTAATTGACGGCGGGTTCAATCAGAACCAGAGTAGCTCATTTTGTTACTCAACAATGCTCCCAATTGGGGAGCTACGTAAGAACGGTTACACTCTCCCATCAATCGTAATGGGTTTGAGGAGTAATCATTTTCGTTTATAAAATAATTGGAGCTCTGGTCTCATGCAGAACCAAAGAATCCGTATCCGCCTTAAAGCGTTTGATCATCGTCTGATCGATCAATCAACCGCGGAAATCGTCGAGACTGCTAAGCGCACTGGTGCGCAAGTCCGTGGTCCGATCCCGCTGCCGACCCGCAAAGAGCGCTTCACCGTTCTGATCTCCCCGCACGTCAACAAAGACGCGCGCGATCAGTACGAAATCCGCACTCACAAGCGTCTGGTTGACATCGTTGAGCCAACTGAGAAAACCGTTGATGCTCTGATGCGTCTGGATCTGGCTGCCGGTGTAGACGTGCAGATCAGCCTGGGTTAATCAGGTCATCGAGCGATTGAGAGGTTGAAACAATGATTGGTTTAGTCGGTAAAAAAGTGGGTATGACCCGCATCTTCACTGAAGATGGCGTTTCTATCCCAGTAACCGTAATCGAAGTTGAAGCAAACCGCGTTACTCAGGTTAAAGATCTGGCTAACGATGGCTACCGCGCTATTCAGGTTACCACTGGTGCTAAAAAAGCTAACCGTGTAACCAAACCAGAAGCGGGTCACTTCGCTAAAGCTGGCGTAGAAGCTGGCCGTGGTCTGTGGGAATTCCGTCTTGCTGAAGGCGAAGAGTTCACCGTAGGTCAGGACATTAGCGTTGAGCTGTTTGCTGACGTTAAAAAAGTTGACGTAACCGGTACCTCTAAAGGTAAAGGTTTTGCTGGTACCGTTAAGCGCTGGAACTTCCGTACCCAGGACGCTACTCACGGTAACTCCTTGTCTCACCGCGTTCCGGGTTCTATCGGTCAGAACCAGACTCCGGGCAAAGTGTTCAAAGGCAAGAAAATGGCAGGTCAGCTGGGTAACGAACGTGTAACCGTTCAGAGCCTGGACGTAGTACGTGTTGACGCTGAGCGCAACCTGCTGCTGGTTAAAGGTGCAGTTCCGGGTGCAACCGGTAGCGACCTGATCGTTAAACCAGCTGTGAAGGCGTAAGGGGATAGCAATGGAATTAGTATTGAAAGACGCGCAGAGCGCGCTGACTGTTTCCGAAACTACCTTCGGTCGTGATTTCAACGAAGCGCTGGTTCACCAGGTTGTTGTTGCTTATGCAGCTGGTGCTCGTCAGGGTACTCGTGCTCAGAAGACTCGTGCTGAAGTAACTGGTTCTGGCAAAAAGCCATGGCGCCAGAAAGGTACCGGCCGTGCGCGTTCAGGTTCTATCAAGAGCCCGATCTGGCGTTCAGGTGGCGTGACCTTCGCTGCGCGTCCACAGGACCACAGTCAAAAAGTTAACAAAAAGATGTACCGCGGCGCGCTGAAAAGCATCCTGTCCGAACTGGTACGTCAGGATCGTCTGATCGTTGTCGAGAAGTTCTCTGTAGAAGCGCCTAAAACTAAGCTGCTGGCACAGAAACTGAAAGACATGGCTCTGGAAGATGTGCTGATCATCACCGGTGAGCTGGACGAGAACCTGTTCCTGGCCGCACGTAACCTGCACAAGGTTGACGTACGCGATGCGACTGGTATCGACCCGGTTAGCCTGATCGCCTTCGACAAAGTCGTAATGACTGCTGATGCTGTTAAGCAAGTTGAGGAGATGCTGGCATGATTCGTGAAGAACGTCTGCTGAAGGTGCTTCGCGCACCGCACGTTTCTGAAAAAGCGTCTACTGCGATGGAAAAAACAAACACCATCGTTCTCAAAGTTGCTAAAGACGCGACCAAAGCAGAGATCAAAGCTGCTGTGCAGAAACTGTTTGAAGTCGAAGTCGAAGTCGTTAACACCCTGGTAGTTAAAGGGAAAGTTAAACGTCACGGACAGCGTATCGGTCGTCGTAGCGACTGGAAAAAAGCTTACGTCACCCTTAAAGAAGGCCAGAATCTGGACTTCGTTGGCGGCGCTGAGTAAGTCGGAGGAGTAATACAATGGCAGTTGTTAAATGTAAACCGACATCTCCGGGTCGTCGCCACGTAGTTAAAGTGGTTAACCCTGAGCTGCACAAGGGCAAACCTTTTGCTCCGTTGCTGGAAAAAAACAGCAAATCCGGTGGTCGTAACAACAATGGCCGTATCACCACTCGTCACATCGGTGGTGGCCACAAGCAGGCTTATCGTATTGTTGACTTCAAACGCAACAAAGACGGTATCCCAGCAGTTGTTGAACGTCTTGAGTACGATCCGAACCGTTCCGCGAACATCGCGCTGGTTCTGTACAAAGACGGCGAACGCCGTTACATCCTGGCCCCTAAAGGCCTGAAAGCTGGCGACCAGATTCAGTCTGGCGTTGATGCTGCAATCAAAGCAGGCAACACCCTGCCGATGCGCAATATCCCGGTTGGTTCTACCGTTCATAACGTAGAAATGAAACCAGGTAAAGGCGGTCAGCTGGCACGTTCCGCTGGTACTTACGTTCAGATCGTTGCTCGTGATGGTGCTTATGTCACCCTGCGTCTGCGTTCTGGTGAAATGCGTAAAGTCGAAGCAGACTGCCGCGCTACTCTGGGCGAAGTTGGCAATGCTGAGCATATGCTGCGCGTTCTGGGTAAAGCAGGTGCTGCACGCTGGCGTGGTGTTCGTCCTACCGTTCGCGGTACTGCGATGAACCCAGTCGACCACCCACATGGTGGTGGTGAAGGTCGTAACTTTGGTAAGCACCCGGTAACTCCGTGGGGCGTTCAGACCAAAGGTAAGAAGACCCGCAGCAACAAGCGTACTGATAAATTTATCGTACGTCGCCGTAGCAAATAATTTTAGAGGATAAGCCATGCCACGTTCTCTCAAGAAAGGTCCTTTTATTGACCTGCACTTGCTGAAGAAGGTAGAGAAAGCGGTGGAAAGCGGAGACAAGAAGCCCCTGCGCACTTGGTCCCGTCGTTCAACGATCTTTCCTAACATGATCGGTTTGACCATCGCTGTCCATAATGGTCGTCAGCACGTTCCAGTCTTTGTTACCGACGAAATGGTTGGTCACAAACTGGGTGAATTCGCACCGACTCGTACTTATCGCGGCCACGCTGCTGATAAAAAAGCGAAGAAGAAATAAGGTAGGAGGAAGAGATGGAAACTTTAGCTCAACATCGCCATGCTCGTTCTTCTGCTCAGAAGGTTCGCCTTGTTGCTGACCTGATTCGCGGTAAGAAAGTGTCGCAGGCCCTGGACATCCTGACCTATACCAACAAGAAAGCTGCGGTATTGGTCAAGAAAGTACTGGAATCTGCCATTGCTAACGCTGAACACAACGATGGCGCTGACATCGACGATCTGAAAGTCGCGAAAATTTTCGTAGATGAAGGCCCAAGCATGAAGCGCATTATGCCGCGTGCGAAAGGTCGTGCAGATCGCATCCTGAAGCGCACCAGCCACATTACTGTGGTTGTGTCCGATCGCTGAGACTCTGGAGACTAGCAATGGGTCAGAAAGTACATCCTAATGGTATTCGCCTGGGTATTGTAAAACCATGGAACTCTACCTGGTTTGCGAACACCAAAGAATTCGCTGACAACCTGGACAGCGATTTTAAAGTACGTCAGTACCTGACTAAGGAACTGGCTAAAGCGTCTGTATCTCGTATCGTTATCGAGCGTCCAGCTAAGAGCATCCGTGTGACTATTCACACTGCTCGCCCTGGCATCGTTATCGGTAAGAAAGGCGAAGACGTAGAAAAACTGCGCAAGGTCGTAGCGGATATCGCTGGCGTTCCTGCACAGATCAATATCGCTGAAGTTCGTAAGCCTGAACTGGACGCTAAATTGGTTGCTGACAGCATCACTTCTCAGCTGGAACGTCGTGTTATGTTCCGTCGTGCTATGAAGCGTGCTGTACAGAACGCAATGCGTCTGGGCGCTAAAGGTATCAAAGTTGAAGTTAGCGGCCGTCTGGGCGGCGCGGAAATCGCACGTACCGAATGGTACCGTGAAGGTCGCGTACCGCTGCACACTCTGCGTGCTGACATCGACTACAACACCTCTGAAGCGCACACCACTTACGGTGTAATCGGCGTTAAGGTATGGATCTTCAAAGGTGAGATCCTGGGTGGTATGGCTGCTGTTGAACAACCGGAAAAACCGGCTGCTCAACCTAAAAAGCAGCAGCGTAAAGGCCGTAAATAAGGAGCGTCGCTGATGTTACAACCAAAGCGTACAAAATTCCGTAAAGTGCACAAAGGCCGCAACCGTGGTCTGGCGCAGGGTACGGATGTTAGCTTCGGCACTTTCGGTCTGAAAGCTGTTGGCCGTGGTCGTCTGACTGCACGTCAGATCGAAGCAGCACGTCGTGCAATGACCCGTGCAGTTAAGCGTCAAGGTAAGATCTGGATCCGTGTATTCCCGGACAAACCGATCACCGAGAAGCCGCTGGAAGTTCGTATGGGTAAAGGTAAAGGTAACGTGGAGTACTGGGTTGCCTTGATCCAACCGGGCAAAGTCCTTTATGAAATGGACGGTGTTCCGGAAGAGCTGGCCCGTGAAGCCTTCGGCCTGGCAGCAGCGAAACTGCCTATCAAAACCACCTTTGTAACTAAGACGGTGATGTAATGAAAGCAAAAGAGCTGCGTGAAAAAAGCGTTGAAGAGCTGAACGCTGAGCTGCTGAACCTGCTGCGTGAGCAGTTCAACCTGCGTATGCAGGCTGCAAGTGGCCAGCTGCAACAGACTCACCTGCTGAAGCAAGTGCGTCGCAATGTTGCACGCGTTAAGACTTTACTGACTCAGAAGGCGGGTGCGTAATGACCGATAAAATCCGTACTCTGCAAGGTCGTGTTGTTAGCGACAAAATGGAGAAATCCATTGTTGTAGCTATCGAACGTATTGTGAAACACCCGATCTACGGTAAATTCATCAAGCGTACGACCAAACTGCACGTACATGACGAGAACAACGAATGTGGTATCGGCGACAAGGTTGAAATCCGTGAATGCCGTCCACTGTCCAAGACTAAGTCCTGGACGCTGGTTCGCGTTGTAGAGAAAGCGGTTCTGTAATACAGTACGCCTTCTCAATACGAATAAACGGCTCAGCGATGAGCCGTTTATTTTTTCTACCCATATTGCAGAAGCGGTGTTATAATGCCGCGCCCTCGATATGGGGCTTTTTAACGGCTCTGATTTTAGAGTCTCAGGTAGTAGTTGACATTAGCGGAGCACTAAAATGATCCAAGAACAGACTATGCTGAACGTCGCCGACAACTCCGGTGCACGTCGCGTAATGTGTATCAAGGTTCTGGGTGGCTCGCACCGTCGCTACGCAGGCGTAGGCGACATCATCAAGATCACCATCAAGGAAGCAATTCCACGTGGTAAGGTCAAAAAAGGTGATGTGCTGAAGGCGGTAGTGGTGCGCACCAAGAAGGGTGTTCGTCGCCCTGACGGTTCTGTCATTCGCTTCGATGGTAATGCATGCGTTATTTTAAACAATAACAGCGAGCAGCCTATCGGCACGCGTATCTTTGGGCCGGTAACTCGTGAACTTCGTACTGAGAAGTTCATGAAAATTATCTCTCTGGCACCAGAAGTACTCTAAGGAGCGAATCATGGCAGCGAAAATCCGTCGTGATGACGAAGTTATCGTGTTAACCGGTAAAGATAAAGGTAAACGCGGTAAAGTAAAAAATGTTCTGTCTTCCGGCAAACTTGTCGTTGAAGGTATCAACCTGGTTAAGAAACATCAGAAGCCGGTTCCGGCCCTGAACCAACCAGGCGGCATCGTTGAAAAAGAAGCTGCTATTCAGGTTTCTAACGTTGCAATCTTCAATGCGGCTACCGGCAAGGCTGACCGTGTAGGCTTTAGATTCGAAGACGGCAAAAAAGTCCGTTTCTTCAAGTCTAACAGCGAAACTATCAAGTAATTTGGAGTAGTACGATGGCGAAACTGCATGATTACTACAAAGACGAAGTAGTTAACAAACTCATGACTGAGTTTAACTACAATTCTGTCATGCAAGTCCCTCGGGTCGAGAAGATCACCCTGAACATGGGTGTTGGTGAAGCGATCGCTGACAAGAAACTGCTGGATAACGCAGCAGCTGACCTGACAGCAATCTCCGGTCAAAAACCGCTGATCACCAAAGCACGCAAATCTGTTGCAGGCTTCAAAATCCGTCAGGGCTATCCGATCGGCTGTAAAGTAACTCTGCGTGGCGAACGCATGTGGGAGTTCTTTGAGCGCCTGATCACTATTGCTGTTCCACGTATCCGTGACTTCCGTGGCTTGTCCGCTAAGTCTTTCGACGGTCGTGGTAACTACAGCATGGGTGTCCGTGAGCAGATCATCTTCCCAGAAATCGACTACGATAAAGTCGACCGCGTGCGTGGTTTGGATATTACCATTACCACTACTGCGAAATCTGACGAAGAAGGCCGTGCTCTGCTGGCTGCCTTTGACTTCCCGTTCCGCAAGTAAGGTAGGGTTACTGAATGGCTAAGCAATCAATGAAAGCACGCGAAGTAAAGCGCGTAGCTTTAGCTGATAAATTCTTCGCTAAACGCGCTGAACTGAAAGCGATCATTTCTGATGTGAACGCTTCCGACGAAGATCGTTGGAATGCGGTTCTCAAGCTGCAGTCTCTGCCGCGTGATTCCAGCCCGTCTCGTCAGCGTAACCGCTGTCGTCAAACAGGTCGTCCACATGGTTATGTGGGCAAGTTTGGGTTGAGCCGTATCAAACTGCGTGAAGCCGCTATGCGCGGTGAAGTGCCAGGCTTGAAAAAGGCTAGCTGGTAATTACCAATTGAATCACGGGAGTAAAGACAGATGAGCATGCAAGATCCGATCGCGGATATGCTGACCCGTATCCGTAACGGTCAGGCCGCGAACAAAGTTGCGGTCACCATGCCTTCCGCCAAGCTGAAAGTGGCAATTGCCAACGTGCTGAAGGAAGAAGGTTTTATCGAAGATTTTAAAGTTGAAGGCGACACCAAGCCGGAACTGGAACTTACTCTCAAGTATTTCCAGGGTAAAGCTGTTGTAGAAAGCATTCAGCGTGTCAGCCGCCCAGGCCTGCGCATCTATAAGAAAAAAGATGAGCTGCCAAAAGTTATGGCTGGTCTTGGTATCGCAGTTGTTTCTACCTCTAAAGGTGTTATGACTGATCGTGCAGCGCGCCAGGCTGGTCTTGGTGGCGAAATTATCTGCTACGTAGCCTAATCGGAGGAAAGAATGTCTCGTGTTGCTAAAGCACCGGTCGTTATTCCTGCCGGCGTTGATGTCAAAATCGACGGTCAGGTTATTACGATCAAAGGTAAAAACGGCGAGCTGACTCGTACCCTCAACAAAGCTGTTGAAGTTAAACATGCAGATAACGCTCTGACCTTCGGTCCACGTGATGGTTTCGTGGATGGATGGGCTCAGGCTGGTACCGCGCGTGCCCTGCTGAACTCAATGGTTGTTGGTGTTACCGAAGGCTTCACTAAAAAGCTTCAGCTGGTTGGTGTAGGTTATCGTGCAGCTATCAAAGGGAATGCAGTAGGCCTGTCTCTGGGCTTCTCACACCCTGTTGAGCATCCGCTGCCGGCCGGTATCACTGCAGAATGCCCGACTCAAACTGAAATCGTGCTGAAAGGCGCTGATAAACAGCTGATCGGTCAGGTTGCAGCAGATCTGCGCGCCTACCGTCGTCCTGAGCCTTACAAAGGCAAGGGTGTTCGTTACGCCGACGAAGTCGTGCGTACCAAAGAGGCTAAGAAGAAGTAAGGTAACACTATGGATAAGAAATCTGCTCGTATCCGTCGTGCGACCCGCGCACGCCGCAAGCTCAAAGAGCTGGGTGCAACTCGCCTGGTGGTACATCGTACCCCGCGTCATATTTACGCACAGGTAATTGCACCGAACGGTTCTGAAGTTCTGGTAGCTGCTTCTACTGTAGAAAAAGCTATCTCAGAACAATTGAAGTACACCGGTAACAAAGACGCCGCTGCAGCTGTAGGTAAAGCTGTTGCTGAACGCGCTCTGGAAAAAGGCATCAGCAATGTTTCCTTTGACCGTTCCGGGTTCCAATATCATGGTCGTGTCCAGGCACTGGCAGATGCTGCCCGTGAAGCTGGCCTTCAGTTCTAAGGTAGAGGTGTAAGATGGCTCACATCGAAAAACAGGCTGGCGAACTGCAGGAAAAGCTGATCGCGGTAAACCGCGTATCTAAAACCGTTAAAGGTGGTCGTATTTTCTCCTTCACAGCTCTGACTGTAGTAGGCGATGGTAACGGTCGCGTTGGTTTTGGTTACGGTAAAGCGCGTGAAGTTCCAGCAGCGATCCAGAAAGCGATGGAAAAAGCCCGTCGCAACATGATTAACGTCGCGCTGAACAACGGCACCCTGCAGCACCCAGTTAAAGGTGTTCACACGGGTTCTCGTGTATTCATGCAGCCAGCTTCAGAAGGTACCGGTATCATCGCCGGTGGTGCAATGCGCGCCGTTCTGGAAGTTGCTGGGGTTCATAACGTTCTGGCTAAAGCATATGGTTCCACCAACCCGATCAACGTGGTTCGTGCAACTATTGATGGCCTGGAAAATATGAATTCTCCAGAAATGGTCGCTGCCAAGCGTGGTAAATCCGTTGAAGAAATTCTGGGGTAATTGACCATGGCAAAGACTATTAAAATCACTCAAACCCGCAGTGCAATCGGTCGTCTGCCGAAACACAAGGCAACGCTGCTTGGCCTGGGTCTGCGTCGTATTGGTCATACCGTTGAGCGCGAGGATACTCCTGCTGTTCGTGGTATGGTCAACGCGGTTTACTTCATGGTTAAAGTTGAGGAGTAAGAGATGCGTTTAAATACTCTGTCTCCGGCCGAAGGCTCTAAAAAGGCGGGTAAACGCCTGGGTCGTGGTATCGGTTCTGGCCTCGGCAAAACCGGTGGTCGTGGTCACAAAGGTCAGAACTCTCGTTCTGGCGGTGGCGTACGTCGCGGTTTCGAGGGTGGCCAGATGCCACTGTACCGTCGTCTGCCGAAGTTCGGCTTCACCTCTCGCAAAGCAGCGATCACAGCGGAAATCCGTCTGTCTGACCTGGCGAAAGTTGAAGGCGGCGTTGTAGACCTGAACACGCTGAAAGCAGCAAACATTATCGGTATCCAGATCGAGTTCGCGAAAGTGATCCTGGCTGGTGAAGTTTCTACTCCGGTAACTGTTCGTGGCCTGCGTGTTACTAAAGGTGCTCGTGCTGCTATCGAAGCTGCTGGCGGTAAAATTGAGGAATAAGTAGCAGATGGCTAAGCAACCGGGATTAGATTTTCAAAGTGCCAAAGGTGGATTTGGCGAGCTGAAACGCAGACTGCTGTTTGTTATCGGCGCGCTGATTGTGTTCCGTATTGGCTCTTTTATTCCGATCCCTGGTATCGATGCCGCTGTACTTGCCAAACTGCTTGAGCAACAGCGAGGCACCATCATTGAAATGTTCAACATGTTCTCTGGTGGTGCTCTCAGCCGTGCTTCTATCTTCGCATTGGGTATTATGCCGTACATTTCGGCATCTATTATTATCCAGCTGCTGACGGTCGTTCATCCGGCCCTGGCAGAGTTGAAGAAAGAAGGGGAGTCTGGACGTCGTAAGATTAGTCAGTACACCCGTTACGGTACTCTGGTGCTGGCAATATTCCAGTCGATCGGTATTGCTACCGGTCTGCCGAATATGCCTGGTATGCAGGGCCTGGTGTTAAACCCGGGCTTTGCATTCTACTTCACCGCTGTTGTAAGTCTGGTCACAGGGACTATGTTCCTGATGTGGCTCGGCGAACAGATTACTGAGCGTGGTATCGGTAACGGTATCTCAATCATTATCTTCGCCGGTATTGTTGCGGGCCTCCCGCCAGCCATCGCCCATACTATTGAGCAAGCGCGTCAAGGCGACCTGCACTTCCTCCTGTTGCTGTTGGTTGCAGTATTAGTATTTGCAGTGACGTTCTTTGTTGTCTTCGTTGAACGTGGTCAACGCCGCATTGTGGTGAACTACGCTAAACGTCAGCAGGGTCGTCGTGTCTATGCTGCACAGAGCACACATTTACCGCTGAAAGTGAACATGGCGGGGGTTATCCCGGCTATCTTCGCTTCCAGTATTATTCTGTTCCCGGCGACCATCGCGTCATGGTTCGGGGGCGGTACTGGTTGGAACTGGCTGACAACAATTTCGCTGTATTTGCAGCCTGGGCAACCACTTTATGTGTTACTCTATGCGTCTGCGATCATCTTCTTCTGTTTCTTCTACACGGCGTTGGTCTTCAACCCGCGTGAAACAGCAGATAACCTGAAGAAGTCCGGTGCATTTGTACCAGGAATTCGTCCGGGAGAGCAAACGGCGAAGTATATCGATAAAGTAATGACTCGCCTGACTTTGGTTGGTGCGCTTTATATTACTTTTATCTGCCTGATCCCGGAGTTCATGCGTGATGCAATGAAAGTACCGTTCTACTTCGGTGGGACCTCACTGCTTATCGTTGTTGTCGTGATTATGGACTTTATGGCTCAAGTGCAAACTCTGATGATGTCCAGTCAGTACGAGTCTGCATTGAAGAAGGCGAACCTGAAAGGCTACGGCCGCTAAATGGTCGCCTGAGAAGTTACGGAGAGTAAAAATGAAAGTTCGTGCTTCCGTCAAGAAATTATGCCGTAACTGCAAAATCGTTAAGCGTGATGGTGTCATCCGTGTGATTTGCAGTGCCGAGCCGAAGCATAAACAGCGCCAAGGCTGATTATTTCGCATATTTTTCTTGCAAAGTTGGGTTGAGCTGGCTAGATTAGCCAGCCAATCTTTTGTATGTCTGTACGTTTCCATTTGAGTATCCTGAAAACGGGCTTTTCAGCATGGTGCGTACATATTAAATAGTAGGAGTGCATAGTGGCCCGTATAGCAGGCATTAACATTCCTGATCAGAAACATGCTGTGATCGCATTAACTTCGATCTACGGCGTCGGCAAGACCCGTTCTAAAGCCATTCTGGCTGCAGCGGGTATCGCTGAAGATGTTAAGATCAGTGAGCTGTCTGAAGAACAAATCGACACGCTGCGTGACGAAGTTGCCAAATTTGTCGTTGAAGGTGATCTGCGCCGTGAAATCAGCATGAGCATCAAGCGCCTGATGGATCTTGGTTGCTATCGCGGTTTGCGTCATCGTCGTGGTCTGCCAGTGCGCGGTCAGCGTACTAAGACCAACGCACGTACCCGTAAGGGTCCGCGCAAACCGATCAAGAAATAATCGGGGTGATTGAATAATGGCAAAGGCACCAGTTCGTGCACGTAAACGTGTAAGAAAACAAGTCTCTGACGGCGTGGCTCATATCCATGCTTCTTTCAACAACACCATCGTTACTATTACTGATCGTCAGGGTAACGCATTGGGTTGGGCAACAGCCGGTGGTTCCGGTTTCCGTGGTTCTCGCAAATCCACTCCGTTCGCAGCTCAGGTTGCAGCAGAGCGTTGCGCAGAAGCCGTAAAAGAATACGGCATCAAGAATCTGGAAGTTATGGTTAAAGGTCCGGGTCCGGGTCGTGAATCTACTGTTCGCGCTCTGAACGCCGCTGGTTTCCGCATCACGAATATTACTGATGTGACTCCGATCCCTCATAACGGTTGTCGTCCGCCGAAAAAACGTCGCGTATAACGCTCCGTTTTTTAGGTTAGTTGGAGATAGAAAATGGCAAGATATTTGGGTCCTAAGCTCAAGCTGAGCCGTCGTGAGGGCACCGACTTATTCCTTAAGTCTGGCGTTCGCGCGATCGATACCAAGTGTAAAATTGAACAAGCTCCTGGCCAGCACGGTGCGCGTAAACCGCGTCTGTCTGACTATGGTGTGCAGTTGCGTGAAAAGCAAAAAGTTCGCCGTATGTACGGTGTGCTGGAGCGTCAGTTCCGTAACTACTATAAAGAAGCAGCACGTCTGAAAGGCAACACAGGTGAAAACCTGCTCGCTCTGCTGGAAGGTCGTCTGGACAACGTTGTATACCGTATGGGCTTCGGCGCTACTCGTGCTGAATCACGTCAGCTGGTTAGCCACAAAGCAATCATGGTAAACGGTCGTGTTGTTAACATCGCTTCTTATCAGGTTAAAGCGAATGACGTTGTTAGCATTCGTGAGAAAGCGAAAAAGCAATCTCGCGTGAAGGCCGCTCTGGAGCTGGCTGAGCAGCGTGAAAAGCCAACCTGGCTGGAAGTTGATGCTGGCAAGATGGAAGGTACGTTCAAGCGTCAGCCAGAACGTTCTGATCTGTCTGCGGACATTAACGAACACCTGATCGTCGAGCTTTACTCCAAGTAAAGCTTAGTACCAAAGAGAGGACACAATGCAGGGTTCTGTGACAGAGTTTCTAAAACCGCGCCTGGTAGATATCGAGCAAGTGAGTTCGACGCACGCCAAGGTGACCCTTGAGCCTTTAGAGCGTGGCTTTGGCCATACTCTGGGTAACGCACTGCGCCGTATTCTGCTCTCATCGATGCCGGGTTGCGCGGTGACCGAGGTTGAGATTGATGGTGTACTTCATGAGTACAGCACCAAAGAAGGCGTTCAGGAAGATATCCTTGAAATCCTGCTCAACCTGAAAGGGCTGGCGGTGAGAGTTCAGGGTAAAGATGAAGTTATTCTTACTCTGAATAAATCTGGCATTGGCCCTGTGACTGCAGCCGACATCACCCACGACGGTGATGTTGAAATCGTCAAGCCGCAGCACGTGATCTGCCACCTGACCGATGAGAACGCAGCTATTAGCATGCGTATCAAAGTTCAGCGCGGTCGTGGTTATGTGCCGGCTTCTGCCCGAATTCATTCGGAAGAAGATGAGCGCCCAATCGGCCGTCTGCTGGTCGACGCATGCTATAGCCCTGTAGAGCGTATTGCCTACAATGTTGAAGCAGCGCGTGTAGAACAGCGTACCGACCTGGACAAGCTGGTCATCGAAATGGAAACCAATGGCACAATCGATCCTGAAGAGGCGATTCGTCGTGCGGCAACCATCCTGGCAGAACAACTGGAAGCTTTCGTTGACTTACGTGATGTACGTCAGCCGGAAGTGAAAGAAGAGAAACCAGAATTCGATCCGATCCTGCTGCGCCCTGTTGACGATCTCGAATTGACTGTCCGCTCTGCTAACTGCCTCAAGGCAGAAGCTATCCACTATATCGGTGATCTGGTACAGCGTACCGAGGTTGAGTTGCTGAAAACGCCGAACCTGGGTAAAAAATCTCTTACTGAGATTAAAGACGTGCTGGCTTCACGTGGTTTGTCTCTGGGCATGCGCCTGGAAAACTGGCCACCGGCAAGCATTGCTGACGAGTAACCGGATCACAGGTTAAGGTTTTACTGAGAAGGATAAGGTCATGCGCCATCGTAAGAGTGGTCGTCAACTGAACCGCAACAGCAGCCATCGCCAGGCTATGTTCCGCAACATGGCAGGTTCACTGGTTCGTCATGAGATCATCAAGACGACCCTGCCTAAAGCGAAAGAGCTGCGTCGCGTAGTTGAGCCGCTGATTACTCTTGCCAAGACTGACAGCGTTGCTAATCGTCGTCTGGCATTCGCCCGTACTCGTGATAACGAGATCGTGGCAAAACTGTTTAACGAACTGGGCCCGCGTTTCGCGAGCCGTGCCGGTGGTTACACTCGCATTCTGAAGTGTGGTTTCCGTGCAGGCGACAACGCGCCGATGGCTTACATCGAGCTGGTTGATCGTTCAGAGAAAGCAGAAGCTGCTGCAGAGTAATCTGTAGTAACGTAAAAAAACCCGCTCCGGCGGGTTTTTTTATATCCGCGATATCCCCACTTCTCTACAATGTCTGTATCAATTCTGTTCATTCCCTGGAGCTGGTAATGTGGTTGCTCGACCAGTGGGCAGAACGCCATATTCGCGATGCCCAAAATAAAGGTGAATTCGACGATCTCCCGGGAAGCGGCGAACCCCTTGTGCTTGACGATGACTCGCATATTGCGCCTGAACTGCGAGCTGGATACCGTTTACTGAAAAACGCGGGCTGTCTCCCTCCGGAGCTCGAACAGCGCAGAGAGGCTGTTGAACTGGCCGATCTTCTCAACGGTATCCGTCAGGACGATCCGCGACATTCTGAACTGAGCCGCCGTCTCGCCCTGCTTGAACTCAAGCTGCGCCAGGCTGGGATGAACACTGATTTTCTGCGCGGTGAATACGGTGAAAGATTGATGCAGAGAATAAACGAGGAGTAGTTATGTACCGTATTGGTGAACTTGCGAAGCTTGCGAACGTTACGCCGGATACCATCCGTTATTACGAAAAGCAGCAGATGATCGATCATGAAGTTCGTACAGAAGGAGGCTTTCGCCTTTATACCGATAACGATCTGCAGCGCCTGCGATTTATTCGTTATGCGCGTCAGCTCGGCTTCACGCTGGATTCGATCCGCGAGCTATTATCGATCCGCATCGATCCGGAACATCACACCTGCCAGGAATCTAAAAGCATTGTGCAGGCCCGGCTGGATGAAGTTGAAGCACGCATCCAGGAGCTGCAAACCATGCAGCGCTCTCTGCAAAGGCTGAATGATGCCTGCTGCGGGACGGCCCACAGCAGTATTTATTGTTCCATACTGGAAGCCCTTGAACAGGGGGCCAGTGGAGAAACCGAGGGCTGTTGATTTTTAGTCCATCCGGATCTAGACTCCCTTCGTCATAAACCATGCTCAGGAGAATTTATGAGCCGCTATCAGCACACGAAAGGACAGATAAAAGACAATGCCATTGAGGCGTTACTTCACGACCCGTTATTCAGGCAGCGCGTTGAGAAGAATAAAAAAGGGAAAGGAAGTTATCTGCGTAAAGACAAACATGAAAAACGGGGTAACTGGGAGGCCAGTGGCAAGCAAGCGAATCGCTTATTTACCACTGGCCTTTCTGCTTTAAACTTTCGATTAAACGCGGTTATTCTGTTCTTTTAACAGATCGCGGATCTCACTCAGCAGCACTTCTTCTTTCGTTGGTGCAGGTGCAGCAGCCGGCTCTTCTTTTTTACGGTTGAGCCTGTTGATCAGCTTGATAGCCATAAAAATGGCAAACGCGACAATCACAAAATCAAATACGTTCTGAATAAATACGCCGTAGTGCATTACTACTGCCGGAACATCACCCTGCGCTTCACGCAGTGTGAAAGCGAATTGTTTGAAATCAATGCCCCCGATTAACAACCCTAATGGTGGCATGATAATGTCGGCCACTAATGATGAAACAATCTTGCCGAATGCTGCACCAATAATGACACCCACTGCCAAATCCACCACGTTCCCGCGCATCGCAAATTCGCGAAATTCTTTAATAAAACTCATTGTTCTCTCCTTGTGCCAGCTGACGAGTATAAGTTTAACAAATGATTAGCCAATTGCCATTCGGGATAATTAAACGTTATGAAAAATAAAAGGCACAGAAATGAAAAGGATAAAGTGCGGGTGCTCTTTCTAGAGCACCCTACTCTTTAAAGGAAGAATGGACTTGGCTGGAATAAACGTTCGACGTCAGTAATAAACTTTTTATCCGTAAGGAACATAATAACGTGATCGCCTTGCTCAATACGTAAATTGTCATTGGCAATCATGACGTCATTTCCGCGCACAACGGCGCCGATGATCGTGCCTGGCGGCAGCTTAATTTCGTCGATCGACCGGCCCACGACGCGTGATGTGGTTTCATCTCCATGCGCCACGGCTTCAATGGCTTCCGCTACGCCGCGGCGGAGCGATGACACACCGACAATATCCGCTTTACGAACATGGCTCAGGAGCGCGGAAATTGTCGCCTGCTGCGGCGAAATGGCAATATCAATAACGCTACCCTGGACCAGATCGACATACGCCTTGCGCTGGATAAGCACCATGACCTTCTTTGCACCCATACGCTTGGCGAGCATGGCGGACATTATATTCGCCTCGTCGTCGTTGGTGACGGCAATAAAAAGATCAACTTGATCAATATGCTCTTCAGCCAGCAACTCCTGATCAGACGCATCGCCATAAAATACGATCGTATTTTGCAGTTTTTCCGCCAGTTCAGCAGCACGCTGCTGATCGCGCTCGATCAATTTTACGCTGTAATCTTTTTCTAACCGATGTGCCAGGCCTGCACCGATATTGCCGCCGCCGACCAGCATAATGCGTTTATAGGGTTTTTCGAGACGCTGAAGTTCACTCATTACGGCACGAATATGCTGTGAGGCCGCAATAAAGAAGACCTCATCACCTGCTTCGACAATCGTGGAGCCTTGCGGGCGGATTGGCCTGTCGTGACGGAAAATGGCTGCGACGCGCGTATCGATATGCGGCATGTGCTCGCGCATGGTAGAAAGCGCATTGCCGATCAATGGTCCACCGTAATAGGCCTTAACCACTGCCAGACTCACTTTACCCTCGGCAAAGTTCACCACCTGCAGGGCGCCCGGATATTCGATCAGGCGATAGATATTGTCGATAACCAGCTGTTCCGGTGCGATGAGATGGTCAATAGGAACCGCTTCGGAATTAAACAGTTTCTCAGCATCGCGAACATAGTCCGGAGAGCGAATGCGCGCGATTCGGTTTGGCGTGTTGAAAAGCGAGTAGGCCACCTGACAGGCCACCATATTGGTTTCGTCAGAACTGGTTACCGCAACCAGCATGTCGGCATCGTCGGCACCTGCCTCACGAAGAACCCGTGGGTGAGAACCATGACCCTGCACCACGCGCAGGTCAAACTTGTCCTGTAAGACACGCAGACGATCGCCGTTGGTATCGACTATGGTGATGTCGTTGTTTTCGCCCACCAGGTTCTCCGCCAGCGTTCCGCCAACCTGTCCTGCACCCAGAATGATAATCTTCATATCTCGTGACCTGTTCTCAACATCACTCTTTGATTAGCTTAGCGTAAAAGAAGCCATCACCCTCTTCGGCACCCGGCAGGTTCTGCAGACCCGGGGATTCAGGCGTTCCCGTATCGCGCAGCGCGGCGTCCGGGGTACGTTTAAGGAAGGCCGCGATTTGCTGGCTGTTTTCTTCCGGCAGTACGGAGCAGGTTGCATAGACCAGCGTTCCGCCAGGTTTGAGATGCGGCCAGATGGCGTCGAGAATGTCGGACTGCAGCTGGGCAAGTTCGTTAATATCACGATCGCGACGCAGCCACTTGATGTCCGGATGACGACGAATAACGCCGGTTGCAGAGCAGGGAGCATCCAGCAAAATGCGATCGAATTGCGTTTCACCACACCATTCTGCGGGTTTGCGTCCATCGCCTTGCTTAACCTGAGCCTTCATGCCCAGACGCTTGAGGTTGTCGTAGACGCGTGAAAGACGCTGTTCATCGACGTCCACCGCCATCACGCTGGCCTGCGGAGCCACTTCAAGAATATGCGTCGTTTTGCCCCCTGGTGCGGCGCAGAGATCGAGGATCTGCTCACCGTTCTGGGGTTCAAGCCAGGTCATGCAACCCTGGGCAGAAGCATCCTGTACCGTTACCCAACCCTCTTCGAAACCCGGTAATGCATGTACCGGAGCGGGGGAGGCTAAACGTACGGCATCAGGGTATGCAGCGTGAGTGAAACCACTCATTCCAGCTTCTTCGAGTAATGCCAGCCATGCGTCACGGGTGTGGTGATTACGATTCACGCGTAACCACATTGGCGGACGCTGGTTGTTGGCATCGGCAATGTCCTGCCACCGTTGCGGATAAGCTTTTTTCAGCCGCTTCAACAGCCAGTCCGGATGCAGGAAGCGTGCTTCGTTTTGGGCAAATTCAGCCAGAAGCTCATCCTGCTGTCGTTGGAACTGGCGCAGTACGCCGTTGATCAGCCCTTTCAACTGAGGGCGTTTAATCGCAACGGCACCTTCCACCGTCTCAGCCAGCGCGGCATGAGGTGGGATGCGGGTATGAAGAAGCTGATAAAAACCCACCATAATCAAATAGTGTACGGTGCGCTGCTTGCCTGTCATTGGGCGTGACATCAGCTTGTTAATCAACCACTCAAGCTGAGAAAGCGTGCGCAGAACGCCAAAGCAGAGCTCCTGAAGCAGGGCTTTGTCTTTATCAGAGACTTTTTGCTGCAGGGGAGGCAGGACGTTACTTAATGACTGGCCCTGCTCGATAACCTGCTCAACGGCCTGAGCCGCCATACTGCGTAGATTTTGTTTTTTCATAACCGTAAAAATAAAAATGCCCGGAAACACCGGGCCTTAAGAATAAATTTGCTCAGGCAAGACGATTGCCCGGAATAAACCATTCGCGACGGGAATTTAACAGATCCTGAGCGCTCATAGCCTTCTTACCGGCCGGTTGTAGCGATTCAAGATTCAGGATCCCTTGCGCAGTCGCCACCTGGATCCCGTTCTTGTTGGCGTCAACAATCGTACCGGGTTCAGCCGCGGTAGTACCGCTAACGACGGAGGCTTTCCAGACTTTCACTGGTTGCTCATCAATCTCCATCCAGCTCATTGGCCACGGATTAAAAGCGCGGATGCAGCGTTCAAGTTGAGCGGCCGACAGGGACCAGTCGATCCGTGCTTCTTCTTTGCTCAGCTTTTCGGCGTAGGTTACCAGCGCGTCATCCTGAACTTCCGGTTTTGCCGTATTGTCAGCAAGCTGCTGAAGCGTCTCGATAAGACCTTGTGGGCCAAGGTCTGCCAGTTTGTCATACAGCGTGGCGCTGGTATCGTCTGGCGTAATGGGGCAGGCCAGTTTATACAGCATGTCGCCGGTGTCTAAACCTACGTCCATCTTCATGATGGTCACGCCCGTTTCGGCATCACCCGCCCACAGCGAGCGCTGGATAGGTGCTGCACCACGCCAGCGTGGGAGCAGAGACCCATGCACGTTGATACAACCCAGGCGCGGCATATCAAGCACAGCTTTTGGCAGAATTAAACCGTAAGCCACCACCACCATTACGTCGGCATTCAGGTCAGCAACCAGCTGCTGATTTTCCTGCGGGCGCAGCGATGCAGGCTGAAAAACAGGAAGCCCATGCTCTTCTGCCAGCACCTTGACCGGGCTCGGCATCAGTTTTTTGCCGCGACCAGCAGGACGATCCGGCTGGGTAAAGACGCCAACAACCTGGTGACCAGACGATAGCAGCGCGTCAAGGTGACGCGCTGCAAAATCAGGGGTTCCCGCGAAGATAATACGTAGTGTTTTAGACACGATGATCCTTGTATCCGGGGGGACGTTATGCGCGAGAACGCAAACGATCCAGTTTCTCTACTTTCTGACGAATACGCTGCTGTTTCAACGGCGAGAGGTAATCGATAAACAGTTTACCGACCAGGTGATCCATCTCATGCTGAATACAAATCGCCAGCAGGTCGTCTGCTTCCAGTTCGAACGGATTACCGTCACGATCCAGGGCGCGAATTTTCACTTTTTCAGCACGCGGCACTAACGCACGCTGTTCAGGAATAGACAGACAGCCTTCCTCGATACCGGTTTCGCCACTCTTTTCGAGCAACTCAGGGTTGATCAGCACCAGGCGGCCATCGCGATTTTCAGAAACATCAATCACGATAATACGCTTGTGAATGTCTACCTGCGTCGCCGCCAGGCCAATGCCTTCTTCGGCGTACATGGTATCGAACATATCATCAACGATACGCTGGATTTCTGCATTCACTTCTTTGACCGGTTCAGCGACGATGCGAAGGCGCTCGTCCGGAATATGTAACACTTGCAAAACTGCCATAAATTTCCAGAGTCGTGTTCAGGAGTTGATAAGAATACTATCTCTATTCTAGACAAATCCCCCATCGATTGACAGCATCAGTGACCAATCGCAATGATTGCGGAGGCCGCTTATGGCAGGGGAAAGGATGACGCCAATCGAGATATGGCTACGGCTTATGCACACAGGTTCTCTGTGTGGTGATGTCATGGTGGAAGCGGCTGCACGACTGCAGAGGCAGGAAGGCATCGACATGCTTGCCTTAAGAAATGCTGGACTGACAGCAAAGCAGGCTGAACGATTCTTTGCGTTCAATGAGAGTGAGCTGGAACGTAGCCTGAAATGGCTTGAGCAGCCGGGACATCATTTATTAACGGCCAATCATTCCCTTTATCCCCCTCTACTCCGAACGATCCCTGACTATCCCGGGGCATTATTCATAAAAGGTAACCCTGAGACGCTTAAAACTGTTCAGCTGGCGGTGGTAGGCAGTCGTGCGCCGTCATGGTACGGCGAGCGATGGGGGAAAATCCTGTGCGAACAACTGTCACAAAGCGGTTTCACGATTACCAGCGGGCTGGCCTGTGGTATTGATGGCGTTGCCCACGGCGCGGCGCTGTCAGTTAAAGGACGAACTGTCGCGGTGCTGGGGAATGGTCTTTTTAGCATTTACCCACGCCGGCATCAGGCATTGGCGATGCGGCTTATTGAGTCTGACGGTGCGATAGTGTCTGAGTTTCCGCTTTCCGCGCAGCCCCGACCGGCAAATTTTCCGCGTCGTAATCGCATCATCAGCGGCCTTAGCAAAGGCGTGCTGGTGGTTGAAGCCGCGCGGCGAAGCGGTTCGCTGGTCACGGCACGGTGCGCGCTCGAACAGGGGCGAGAAGTCTTCGCCTTGCCAGGCCCGATAGGTAATCCTGGATGCGAGGGACCGCACTGGCTGATTAAGCAGGGGGCAACACCGGTAACGGAAGTCGGGGACATTCTTGAAAATTTGCAATATGGGCTGCAATGGCTGCAGGAAGATCCCGAAAAGCGACAATATTCATCAGATCAGGGAGAGGTGGCATTGCCATTTCCCAAGCTCCTGGCTAACGTAGGAGATGAGGTAACACCTGTTGACGTTGTCGCTGAACGTGCCGGCCAACCTGTGCCAGTAACGGTAGCACAGCTACTCGAACTGGAGTTAGCAGGGTGGATCGCAGCTGTACCCGGCGGCTATGTCCGATTAAGGAGGGCATGCCATGTTCGACGTACTGATGTATTTGTTTGAGACTTACATCCATAACGAAGCAGAAATGCGAGTGGATCAGGACAAATTGACACAGGATCTTACCGATGCGGGGTTTGAGCGGGAAGATATCTATAATGCGTTGATGTGGCTGGAAAAACTGGCTGATTATCAGGAAGGCCTCGCCGAACCGATGCAGCTTGCTTCTGACCCATTGTCAGTACGCATTTATACCGCAGAAGAGTGTGAAAGGCTGGACGCCAGCTGCCGGGGGTTCATTTTATTCCTTGAGCAGATTCAGGTGCTGAACCTCGAAACGAGAGAAATGGTGATAGAGCGCGTCATGGCGCTGGATACAGCAGAATTTGAACTGGAAGATCTCAAGTGGGTGATCCTGATGGTTCTGTTTAATATCCCGGGCTGTGAAAATGCCTATCAGCAAATGGAAGAATTACTCTTTGAAGTGAATGAAGGTATGCTGCACTAATTCAATGTGCAGCACCAAGAGTTGTTATGGCCAAATCAGCACTATTCACGGTGCATAAAAACGAGCCCTGCCCGCAGTGCGGGGCTGAACTTGTTATTCGGTCCGGGAAACACGGCCCGTTTCTCGGTTGTTCACACTATCCGGAATGTGATTATGTCCGTCCCCTGAAAAGCCAGGCGGATGGACATATCGTTAAAATTCTGGAGGGGCAGTTTTGTCCAGTCTGCGGTGGTGAATTAGCCCTGCGTCAGGGGCGTTTCGGCATGTTTATTGGATGTAGCCGCTACCCGGAATGCGAACATACGGAACAAATTGATAAGCCTGATGAAACGGCAATTGCCTGCCCTCAGTGTCAGCGCGGTCAGCTGGTACAGCGCCGCTCCCGTTATGGTAAGACCTTCCATTCGTGCGATCGCTATCCTGAATGCCAGTTCGTTATCAATTTTAAGCCGGTAGCGGGAACCTGCCCTCATTGCAATTATCCGCTACTCATAGAGAAGAAAACCGCGCAAGGCATGAAACGCTTCTGCGCCAGTAAACAATGTGGAAAGCCGGTAACGGCGGATCAATATAGTGAATAATAACCTGCCATCAGGCTCCATTGCGCATGCAGTGGACGTACTGAAAAATGAAGAAGTCATCGCCTATCCAACTGAAGCTGTTTTTGGGGTCGGTTGCGATCCTGACAGCGAGACGGCTGTGAGCCGCCTGCTTGCCTTAAAACAAAGACCCGTCGAGAAAGGGCTGATTTTGATCGCTGCAAATTACGAGCAGCTTAAGCCCTACATCGATGATTCTATGCTGACGCCGGCGCAGCGCGAGACGATCTTCTCCGCGTGGCCTGGACCGGTGACCTTCGTCTTCCCTGCGCAGCCGACAACGCCGCGCTGGTTAACCGGACGCTTTGATTCCCTCGCCGTACGCGTCACTGACCATCCGCTGGTGGTTGAGCTTTGTCTGGCGTTTGGTAAACCGCTGGTCTCAACCAGCGCTAACCTGACCGGATTGCCACCTTGTCGGACAACCGAAGAAGTGCTGGCGCAGTTCGGGAATGACTTCCCTGTTGCTGTCGGTGAAACGGGAGGGCGTCTGAATCCGTCTGAAATTCGCGACGCTTTAACCGGCGAACGTTTTCGCCAGGGGTAATCTCATGGAAACCTATGCTGTTTTTGGTAATCCGATTGCACACAGCAAATCACCGTTGATTCATCAGCAATTTGCGAAGCAGCTGCAGATAAATCATCCCTATGGTCGCGTACTGGCACCGGTGGATGCATTTATTCCAACGCTGGAGGCTTTTTTCGCCGCGGGCGGTAAAGGTGCGAATGTGACGGTCCCGTTTAAAGAAGAAGCCTTCGAACGTGCGGATGAGCTGACCGAGCGCGCTTCACTGGCTGGTGCAGTCAATACTCTAAAACGGCTTGAGGATGGTCGCCTTTTGGGGGATAACACCGACGGAATTGGTTTACTTAGCGATCTGGAACGACTTTCATTTATTAAGCCCGGGTTCCGGGTCCTGCTGATTGGTGCGGGCGGCGCATCGCGGGGAGTACTGTTGCCTCTGCTTTCACTGGACTGTGCGGTGACCATTACCAACAGAACCTTTTCCCGTGCAGAAGCGCTGGCGGCGTTGTTTGCGCATACCGGTAGCGTGAGCGCAGTAGCGCTTGACGATCTTGCCGATCGTGAGTTCGATCTTGTCATTAATGCCACGTCCAGCGGCATCAACGGTGAGATCCCGGCAATCCCCGCTTCTCTGGTCAGCGCGCATATGTACTTCTATGACATGTTTTATCAGAAAGGGAAGACGCCTTTCCTTAACTGGTGTGAACAACACGGCGCGAAACAGTTAGCCGATGGACTGGGAATGCTGGTGGGTCAGGCTGCGCATGCGGTGCTGCTCTGGCACGGCGTGTTGCCTGCGGTCGAACCTGTCATTGAAAAGTTAAAGCAGGAACTTTCGGCGTGAACCAGGCTATTCATTTCCCGGACAGAGAGAGTTGGGATGAGAGTAAACAAGCGGTTTGTTTTCCGGTGCTGGTGCAGGGTATGCAACTTACCTGTGCCATTCATGGGAAAACGCTGCTGCGTCGTTTTGGCGGTTCAAACCCGATAGCGGTATTTTGCGAAAATCGCTGGGATCTGGAAGAGGAAGCCAGCGATTTAATCCGCGAACAGCAGGAAGACGATCAGGGCTGGGTTTGGTTGTCCTGATCCAGATACTCATTCTTCCACGTAACGTAGTTGTTCGCTGAGTATTTTAACCCTTCGATCTCTGCCTCCTTCAGGGGGCGGATCTGTTTTACCGGGCTTCCTAGATAGAGATAGCCGCTCTCCAGCCGTTTGTTCTGCGGGACCAGGCTACCGGCACCAATCATTACGTCATCTTCTACTGTGACGCCATCCAGCAAAATCGACCCCATGCCAACAAGGACGCGATTTCCGATCGTGCAGCCGTGAAGCATCACTTTATGGCCGACGGTAACCTCTTCTCCAATGATGAGGGGATTGCCCTCCGGGTTATAGGAGGATTTGTGCGTGACATGCAGAACGCTACCGTCCTGAATGTTGGTACGTGCACCAATCGACACATAGTTAACATCTCCCCTGATGGCGACGAGCGGCCAGATGCTGACATCCTCGGCCATTCGCACATCACCAACGACCACGCTGCTGGCATCGATCATCACGCGATCGCCTTTTTGGGGGAACAGATCTTTATAAGGACGCAATACTGCAGACATATCTACCTCTAAGAATGAGCGCTATACAGAAGACTTTGATCGTATTAATGGATCGAGGCAAGGCAAAATACGTCAATATTTAAGCAGATCGGGCGGGATTTCAGCGAAAAGCGCGGAAAATCAGCAGTCGGAAAAAAAGATCTAAAAAATACTTGTGCTAAAAATTGGGATCCCTATAATGCGCCTCCATCGACACGGCGGATGTGAAACACTTCACAGACAACGCGGTCGGTTGAAGAGAAAAAATCCTGAAATAACGGGTTGACTCTGAAAGAGGAAAGCGTAATATACGCCACCTCGCA
>NZ_CP050320.1:4326587-4327397 GCF_011765665.1 Enterobacter sp. SES19 | reverse complement strand
CGGCCGGGAACTCAAAGGAGACTGCCAGTGATAAACTGGAGGAAGGTGGGGATGACGTCAAGTCATCATGGCCCTTACGAGTAGGGCTACACACGTGCTACAATGGCGCATACAAAGAGAAGCGACCTCGCGAGAGCAAGCGGACCTCATAAAGTGCGTCGTAGTCCGGATTGGAGTCTGCAACTCGACTCCATGAAGTCGGAATCGCTAGTAATCGTAGATCAGAATGCTACGGTGAATACGTTCCCGGGCCTTGTACACACCGCCCGTCACACCATGGGAGTGGGTTGCAAAAGAAGTAGGTAGCTTAACCTTCGGGAGGGCGCTTACCACTTTGTGATTCATGACTGGGGTGAAGTCGTAACAAGGTAACCGTAGGGGAACCTGCGGTTGGATCACCTCCTTACCTTAAAGAACCTGCCTTTGAGGGGAACCTGCGGTTGGATCACCTCCTTACCTTAAAGAACCTGCCTTTGTAGTGCTCACACAGATTGTCTGATGAATGATGAACTTCTGAATGTACTTTTGAGTGCATTAAGAAGTTTTGCTCTTTAAAAATCTGGATCAAGCTGAAAATTGAAACGACACATCTTTAAGGTGTGTTCGAGTCTCTCATGATATGGCTCAGTTGGTAGAGCGCACCCTTGGTAAGGGTGAGGTCCCCAGTTCGACTCTGGGTATCAGCACCACTTTATACTTAGGTTAAAGTTCGGCAAGAAGTAAAAGAATTTGTCTGGCGGCTTTAGCGCGGTGGTCCCACCTGACCCCATGCCGAACTCAGAAGTGAAACGCCGTAGCGCCGATGGTAGT
>NZ_CP050320.1:3671809-4326487 GCF_011765665.1 Enterobacter sp. SES19 | reverse complement strand
AGAAGTGAAACGCCGTAGCGCCGATGGTAGTGTGGGGTCTCCCCATGTGAGAGTAGGGAACTGCCAGGCATCAAATTTAGCGTGCTGATATGGCTCAGTTGGTAGAGCGCACCCTTGGTAAGGGTGAGGTCCCCAGTTCGACTCTGGGTATCAGCACTGCCGAACTCAGAAGTGAAACGCCGTAGCGCCGATGGTAGTGTGGGGTCTCCCCATGTGAGAGTAGGGAACTGCCAGACATCAAATAAGTGAGAAGGCCATCCGAAAGGATGGCCTTTTTGCGTTTATGCGCCGAAAAAACGGTAGGCCGGGTAGGCTAAGCCGCCACCCGGCAGAGCAAACGACTAATGAATCACCTGCGACAGGAATGCTCGCGTACGTTCTGACTTCGGATGGGCAAAGAACTCGTCCGGCGGTGCCTGCTCAACAATCTCCCCGCGGTCCATAAAGATCACACGGTCGGCCACGGTTCGCGCAAAACCCATCTCATGCGTCACACACAGCATGGTCATGCCGGATTGTGCCAGCCCAATCATGGTGTCCAGAACCTCTTTCACCATTTCAGGATCGAGGGCAGATGTCGGCTCATCAAACAGCATAATTTTCGGTTTCATACACAGAGAACGGGCAATAGCCACACGCTGCTGTTGGCCACCCGATATCTGGCCAGGGAACTTATTCGCATGCTCTGCGATACGTACGCGCTCCAGGTAGTGCATGGCTAATGCCTCCGCTTCCTTTTTCGGCATCTTTCGTACCCAAATCGGTGCAAGCGTACAGTTCTGCAGAACGGTCAGGTGCGGAAACAGATTAAAGTGCTGAAAGACCATTCCCACTTCCTGACGCACGCGTTCAATATTGCGGATATCTTCATTCAGCTCGATACCGTCAACCACGATGCGTCCTTGCTGATGCTCTTCAAGATGGTTAATGCAGCGAATGGTTGTGGATTTCCCGGATCCGGAAGGGCCGCACAGGACAATGCGCTCTCCCTGCTTGACCTTAAGATTAATGTCCTTCAGGACATGAAACTGTCCGTACCATTTATTCACGTTTTCCAGCGTAATCATCGCGTCGGCGGGTGTCATAGTTATTTGGCTCATAATTTCCTCAGTGCGGTGTACGCCCGGTGTTAAAGCGCTTTTCCAGATGCTGGCTGTAGCGCGACATGCTAAAACAAAAGATCCAGTAGATCAGAGCTGCAAAGACATATCCTTCGGTGGACATACCCAGCCAGACAGGGTCAACGGTTGCCTGCTGCACGCTGCTAAAGAGATCGAACAATCCAATGATGATCACCAGGCTGGTATCCTTGAAGAGGGCAATGATCGTGTTGACCAGACCCGGGATGACCAGCTTGAGTGCTTGTGGAAGAATGACCAGCCCCTGCGTTTTCCAGTAGCCGAGAGCCAGTGATTCCGCCGCTTCGTACTGGCCTTTAGGCAGCGCCTGCAGACCTCCGCGTACAACTTCAGCGACATAGGCGGACTGGAAGAGAATCACCCCCACCAGGGCACGGATCAGCTTGTCGATGGTGGTCCCTTCTGCCATAAACAGCGGCAGCATGACCGACGACATAAACAGAACGGTGATAAGCGGTACGCCGCGCCAGAACTCAATGAAGATAACGGAGAGCACGCGTACGATCGGCATTTTTGAACGCCGTCCCAGGGCCAGTAAAATCCCCCACGGCAGAGCACCGGCTATCCCCACTGACGCAATAATCAACGTCAGCGTCAGACCGCCCCACTGGCGTGTTTCTACGCGTTCCAGCCCCAGAAAACCGCCATACAACAGTACCCAGACAATAATCGGATAAACCACTGCCCAGACGGCAATATAGCGTCCGCGATGAGGCAGCTTTTTCCAGAACATGGCTGCGACAGAGAGCAGGCCGATAACCAGCGCCAGATTAATCCGCCAGCGCTGTTCATGCGGATACAACCCATACATGAACTGACCGAATCGCTCGTGGATAAACACCCAGCAGGCACCGGCTTTTGTGCAGTCTGCCCGGGTTGAACCGACCCAGTTGGCCTGTAAAAACGCCCAGTTCAGCAGGGGAGGAATCAATTCCCACATGAGCCACAGGCAGACAATCGTCAGCAGGCTGTTACTCCAGCTGGAGAACAGATTCTTACGCGCCCAGAGAATGAAGCGTCCACCTGTCGAGTTGGCAGGGCGCGAGGAGTGCGACAGTATCGCTTTTGTCATCATAGATCCTTAGCGCTCGACCAGTGCTATACGACGGTTATAAAGGTTCATCAGCAGTGAAATCACCAGGCTGATGATCAGATAGACAGACATCGTGATGGCGATGGTTTCAATGGCTTGTCCGGTCTGGTTAAGCACGGTTCCGGCGAAGAGTGACACCATATCCGGGTAACCAATGGCAGCGGCCAGCGACGAGTTTTTGACAATATTGAGATACTGACTGGTCAGGGGCGGGATGATGACCCGTAAAGCCTGCGGAATGATGACCTGGCGAAGCGTCACGGTATGGGGTAATCCCAGTGAGCGTGCCGCCTCGTGCTGTCCGTAAGGTACGGCCTGGATCCCGGCACGGATAATCTCTGCGATAAACGCGGACGTATAAATCGACAGCGCCAATGTCAGCGCTGCCAGCTCGGGAATTAATACCATCCCACCCTGAAAGTTAAAGCCACGCAGATGGGGAATGTCCCAGTGCAGCGCAGCCCCAAACAGCCAGTGTGCCAATAGCGGGAGACTAACGATCAGGACGACTGCCGTTGGCCAGGTTCTACGAAGCTGACCGGTTTTGATCTGGTGCTTGCGATTAAAACGAAATACGCCAACTGAAAGAGCAAGCGCCATCACAATCGCGCCAATGAAAGCGTACAGCCCTTCACCCGTCTGAGGAGAAGGAATGGACAACCCACGGTTACTCAGGAAAAACAGCTCAAACGCGTCGACGGCCTGACGGGGACCGGGAAGGTTACGCAGTACGGCGAAATACCAGAAGAAGATCTGCAGGAGCGGGGGGATATTGCGGAACGTCTCGATATAAACAGTCGACAGTTTCCGCAGCAGCCAGTTTTCAGAAAGACGTGCCAGACCAATAAAGAAGCCCAGTATCGACGCGAAGACGATACAAAGCGCCGATACCAACAGCGTATTCAGTAAACCGACCACGAACACGCGTCCATACGTGTCACCTTCCTGGTAATCAATAAGGTGCTGAACAATGCCAAACCCCGCGCTGCGATCTAAAAACGCGAAACCGGAGGTAATGCCACGATTATTCAGGTTGGTAATGGTGTTATGGATGAGATACACGGCGATGAGAACAACCGCAACAATAGCAATAATCTGGAATAGCCAGGCGCGGACCGCGGGATGAGAAAAGGATAGCGATCCTTTTACGGCTGAGCGGCGATGGGACATAAAGAAACCTCAGTAACCATGACTCTGGAGAGGGCACTGCCTGAGCAGTGCCCGTTACAGCTATGACTTAACGTACCGGTGGCGCGTACTGAATACCGCCGTTGTTCCAGAGATTGTTCTGGCCGCGTTTGATCTTCAGCGGGCTTTCCGATCCCACGTTGCGCTCAAAGATCTCAGAGTAGTTGCCCACCTGTTTGATGATGTTGTAGGCCCACTTGTTATCCAGCTTCAGATCCTTGCCGAAATCACCTTCTGTACCGAGCAGGTGTGCCATATCCGGGTTGGATGGCTTAGCGGCTTTCTCATCAACGTTTTTCGAGTTGATGCCCATCTCTTCTGCGTTCAGCATGGCGAACAGCGTCCAGCGAACAATGGAGAACCAGTCTTCATCGCCACGACGTACGACCGGTCCGAGAGGTTCTTTGGAGATCACTTCAGGCAGAACAATCCATTCTGCCGGGTTGCTCAGCTTAATACGTAAGGCATACAGCTGTGACTGGTCAGAGGCCAGCGTGTCGCAACGGCCGGACTCCAGCGCTTTGGCCGACTCATCCGAGCGGTCGAATGTCACTGGGGTGTATTTCATGTTGTTTGCTTTGAAATAATCCGCGACGTTCAGCTCGGTATCGGTGCCCGCCTGAATACAAACGGTGGCGCCATCCAGCTCTTTGGCGCTTTTCAGGCCTGCTTTATTGTGGGTCAGGAAGCCGATGCCGTCATAATAGGTCACGCCCGTGAATGACATACCCATCCCTGCGTCGCGGGAGGACGTCCAGGTGGTATTACGGGAGAGCATGTCGACCTCGCCGGACTGCAGCGCCGTAAAGCGTTCTTTCGCCGTCAGCGGGGTGTATTTTACTTTGCTGTCATCACCAAAAACGGCGGCAGCAACGCCACGGCAGACGTCCACATCGATACCGGTAAATTTGCCGTTCGCATCGGCATAAGAGAAGCCAGGCAAACCGTCACTGATACCGCATTGAACAAAACCTTTCTTTTTAACGGCATCCAGTGTCGTTCCCGCATGGGCTTGACCGGCTACGGCAAACAACATGCCTGCAGCGGCCAGGCTGGCTATCATCGTCTTTTTCATAATGCATCCTGTGTGGCGAAATTTATCGTTATAGAGGCGTTTTTAAACGCTTAACCTGTCTGTGGCTTTGGCCAACGTTTATAAAGCAAACGTAATGCCAGTTTTGCGTTCGACAAAATAAGAGACGAGCGAACGCTTAATGCTGAGTGTAGACAGGCTTAAATAAAACGAGCGCCCTGAAATGGTGCGAAATTACAACCTGTGCCACAAATCGGAGCAAAAGTTATGCGTCGGGTCAGGAAAAAGGGGAGATAGTTTCCAGAGTGAATATTGGCAGGGTATTCAATAATATTAATGTGTGAAAATCATCACGATAGAATAAGTAATTTGAATGAGTATGCGAAAAAGCTGTGACTGACTTCAGGCTTAGTTTAATTACGTGAATAAATACGGGGCTATTTTTTTACTTATTTGAAAATACTGCACTCATTAAAAGCAAAAGCGCGGCCAGAGCCGCGCTTTCTTAACAGATGTTACTTCGTCAGGGCAACAATACCCAGCGTCAAACCCGCTACTGCGGCAGCACCGCCAGCGATAGCACCCGCAGTTTCCCAGTTATCCTGGGTGGTGCCTTTCATACAGGTATTGGTATGAACCAGTCGGCCCTGGTCATCGTAAACCGGTACACATGGAGAGTCGTGCGCGCAACCAGCCAGCAGCGCAGCGAGAAGTGCAACGGAAATGAATCTTTTCATGATGTTACCTCAGTATTATTTCTCATCCGCTATAAAGCCAGGAGGGCTATTAACGAACTGGAGGTTATTTTACCACCGGGGTAAGTCCTCGTTACACGAGGAATAATCTCAAATTATGTAGTTTGTAAAAATCGTGGAGAAAAATCGGTTTCAGGAGGAATTAATGGAGACATTATGGAGCTGCAAGAGACTGTTTTTACTTAATGCAAATCATCATATTTTTAACACTGCCTTTATGTAAAGCGTAATTCATTGTTTATGTTAAAAATAAAAAAGGCACCAAAGGTGCCTTTTAGGGGGAATATTACTCCTTATGGTGAGTAAACCGTCGTCGAACAACCACAAAGAAGACGGGCACGAAGAAAATCGCCAGAAGCGTTGCGGAAAGCATTCCCCCCATAACGCCCGTACCGACGGCGTTTTGCGCGCCGCTCCCGGCACCGGAGCTGATCACAAGCGGCATGACGCCAAGGATAAAGGCCAGAGACGTCATCAGGATCGGTCGAAGGCGCATCCTGGAAGCTTCCAGCGTGGCTTCAATAATGCCTTTGCCTTCTTTATCCATCAGGTCTTTAGCAAATTCGACGATCAGGATGGCGTTTTTCGCCGATAAACCAATCGTCGTCAGCAGGCCGACCTGGAAATAAACGTCATTGTTTAACCCGCGCAGCGATGCTGCGAGAAGCGCCCCAATGACCCCCAGCGGTACAACCAGCATAACGGAGAACGGAATGGACCAGCTTTCATACAGCGCTGCCAGACACAGGAACACCACGATCAGCGAAATGGCGTACAGTGCAGGCGCCTGGTTACCCGAGAGCCGCTCCTGATAGGACATTCCGGTCCAGTCATAGCCGATGCCGGAAGGCAGTTTTGCCGCGAGACTTTCCATCATAACCATGGCCTCACCGGTACTTTTACCCGGGGCTGATTCACCGAGGATCTCCATAGAGGGCATCCCGTTATAGCGCTCCAGGCGAGGTGAACCATAGACCCAATGAGCATTGCTAAAGGCAGAGAACGGGACCATTTCCCCATTCGCGCTGCGCACGTAGAGGTTGTTAATATCGCCTGGCAACATACGGAATTTGGCGTCGGCCTGTACGTAGACCTTTTTCACGCGCCCATGATCGATAAAGTCGTTCACATAGGTGCCACCTAATGCCGTCGAAATCGTCTGGTTGACGTCAGAAAGACTGACGCCCAGCGCCTGCGCTTTCTCCTGATCGACATCCAGTTTGAACTGAGGCGTATCTTCAAGACCGTTAGGGCGCACGCGAACCAGCAGATCAGGGTGCTCTTTCACCATGCTGAGCAGTTGGTTACGCGCCTGCGTCAGTTGGGTATGCCCCAGGTTAGCCTGATCGATCAATTCAAAGTCGAAGCCCGTGGCGGTACCCAGCTCAATAATTGCAGGCAGGTTAAACGGGAAAACAAGGCCATCTTTAATCTGACTGAAGGCTTTCGTCGCGCGGCCCACAATGGCTTCGACACCATTTTCCGACCCCGGGCGCTCCTCCCAGGGCTTCAGGCTGACGAATGCAATACCGGAGTTCTGACCCTGGCCGCTAAAGCTAAAGCCGTTTACGGTAAAGACGGATTCAACGTTCGCCTTCTCTTTGTTCAGGTAGTAGTCCTGAACCTGGTCGAGGACCTGCTGAGTACGCGTCTGGGTTGCACCTGCCGGGAGTTGAACCATCGTCATAAACACCCCCTGATCCTCTTCGGGCAGGAAGGAGGTGGGTAGGCGCAGGAAGAGTACCGCCATCCCACCGACAATAATGACGTACACCACCAGATAGCGCCCTGTCTTACGCAAAATACCGCTCACGCTGTTGCTGTAGTGCTCAACGCTTTTATCAAAGAGCGCGTTAAACCAGCCGAAGAAGCCCCCTTTTTTCTCATGATGGTCGCCGGATACGGGCTTAAGCAACGTTGCGCAGAGTGCGGGCGTCAGGATGAGCGCAACCAGTACGGACAACGCCATAGCGGAAACGATAGTCAGCGAGAACTGGCGATAGATCGCCCCCGTCGAGCCGCCAAAAAAGGCCATCGGAATAAAGACCGCCGAGAGCACCATGGCGATCCCGACCAGTGCGCCCTGGATCTGCTCCATCGACTTCTGCGTGGCCTCTTTCGGCGGCAGCTTGTCCTCGACCATGACGCGTTCGACGTTCTCAACGACCACGATAGCGTCATCGACCAGCAGACCTATCGCCAGCACCATGCCGAACATCGTCAGGGTATTGATGGAGAAACCAAATGCCGCCAGAACCGCAAAGGTACCCAGCAGAACGACCGGCACCGCGATAGTCGGGATGAGCGTCGCCCGCAGGTTTTGCAGGAACAGGTACATGACCAGGAAGACGAGAACGATCGCTTCAAACAGGGTCTTCACCACTTCGTGAATGGAGATTTTCACAAAAGGCGTGGTGTCATAGGGATAGACAACTTTCAGCCCCTGTGGGAAGAACTGCTGCAGCTGCGCCAGCTTGCTTTTGATGGCTGCCGCAGTGTCCAGCGCATTTGCCCCGGTTGCCAGCTTAATCCCCAGACCGGTTGCCGCCTGCCCGTTGATTTTAGTGACCATGTTGTAGTTTTCGCCGCCCAGCTCAATACGAGCCACGTCCTTCAGATGAACCATCGAGCCGTCCTGGTTCACCTTGAGCGTCACGCGGCCAAACTCCTCCGGCGATTTCAGGCGGGTTTGCGCGATGATCGAGGCATTCAGCTGTTGCCCGGGAATGGACGGCGTTCCGCCCAGCTGGCCTGCCGCTATCTGATCGTTCTGGGTTTTCAGCTGGTTGATAATATCCAGCGGCGTCAGCTGGTATTTGTTCATCGCGTTGCTGTCGAGCCAGATGCGCATCGCATACTGAGCGCCAAACAGCTGAACGTCACCGACGCCAGACGTTCGGCTGATGGCATCTTTGACATTTGAGGCGACATAGTCAGAGATGTCATCCTGCGTCAGGTTTTTGTTGTCAGAAACAAAACCGGCGACCAGCAGGAAGCTGCTGCTGGATTTCTCCACGCCAATCCCTTGCTGCTGAACCTCTTGCGGCAGCAGCGGCATGGCGAGCTGCAGCTTGTTCTGCACCTGCACCTGAGCGATGTCCGGGTTGGTGCCTGACTCGAAGGTCAGGGTGATGGTGACGTTACCCGCTGAATCGCTGGTGGAGGACATATACATCAGGTTATCGATACCGTTCATGTTCTGTTCGATAACCTGGGTCACGGTATCCTGCACCGTTTGAGCGTCCGCTCCCGGGTAGGTCGCGGAAATCGCCACGGCGGGAGGGGCGATGGTCGGATACTGTGCGACCGGAAGTTTGAGAATGGCCAGCCCGCCTGCAATCATCAAAATGATGGCAAGTACCCAGGCGAAAACCGGTCTCTGAATAAAGAAATTAGCCATGTCGTCGTCCCTTAACCGGCTGGAGTCGTGGTGGTATCCGGCGTGGCGACGACGGTTACCCCCGGTCTGACTTTCTGTAGCCCGCTGACAATCACGCGATCACCGTTTTTCAGCCCTTCCGTTACCAGCCAGCGATCGCCAATTGCCTGAGGGGCGACGACGGTACGTGGTTCAACCTGGTTTTTATCGTTCACCACCAGGACGGTTGCATCGCCTCGCGGTGTACGGGTCACGCCTTGCTGTGGAACCAGAATCGCATCCGGCTGAGTGCCTTCATCGATGCGGGCGCGAACAAACATGCCGGGTAACAGCATATGCTGAGGGTTCGGGAAAATGGCGCGCAGGGTAATCGAGCCGGTACTTTCATCGACCGTGACGTCAGAGAACTGCAGGGTGCCTTTCAGCGGGTAGGGCTGCCCGTTCTCCATCAGTAGCTCAACGCTGCTGGCGGTATCGCCTTTTTGCAGGCTCGTCTGTTTCAGGCGCATAAAATCATTACTGGACTGGGTAACATCGACATAAATCGGATCGAGCTGCTGGACCGTTGCCAGCGCTGCGGCCTGTCCGTTCGTCACAAGTGCCCCTTCGGTCACGCTGGATTTCCCGATACGACCATCAACAGGAGAGGTCACTTTGGTGTAGGCAAGGTTGATACGTGCGCTTTCAACGCCGGCTTTCGCGGCAACCACGCTGGCATCTGCCTGCTGAGCCGTCGCCACGGCCTGGTCATACTCCTGCTTACTGACATATTGGGTGCCTACCAGCGGGAGATAGCGTTTTACCGTCAGGTGCGCAATATTGGCCGCCGCCTGAGCCTTCGCCAGTTCGCCTTTCGCGCTGTCATAGGCTGACTGATAGGTCGCAGGATCAATCTGGTAAAGTGACTCACCCGCTTTTACATCGCTACCTTCCGCGAAGTTGCGGCGAAGGATAATGCCGCTAACCTGAGGACGAACCTCCGCAACGCGAAATGCATCTGTTCTGCCCGGGAGTTCAGTGGTGACAGCCAGAGGTGCGCTTTTCACAATGTGCACGCTGACCTGAGGCGCCTGCAGGTGTTGTTGTTGATTTTCCTGACCATCGCATCCAGTGAGCAGTACCGCGCAGACAATGAAACCGGATAAGGGCAAGCGTCTGAAATGATTCGTCATTACTGTTCCTTTAAATACCCATTAACCGATATATGCCGCGAACCGGTAGCTGGGGCAGAGGGATAAAAAATAAAATGTAGCTGCGTATAATAATGAGGGTATTTAATGTTTTTTAATTTATAAGTGCGAATGACCATGCTTCTGGAGAAAATCAGAATCAGACCTGGTCCATTCCGGGATATACTTCAGGCATGTTAATCATGTAAATGGGGTTTATGTTGTTTGGTTATTCATCCCGTCAATTTAATTGACTCGATGTATTTGTATTAATTATAAATTAAGAGAGGTGACTTTTTTTGTGCAAAATTAAAACGGATTTTAGTGAATACTTACATTTGCATGAACGCAATATTACCTTTAAACCTTGTGAGTAACGAGTAGTTGCCTATGGCGCGTAAAAAGAAAGAAGAGGCTCAACAAACCCGGCAGCAGCTGATTGAGGCGGCTATAGGACAGTTTGCGACGCGTGGCGTAGCCAGTACGACGCTGACGGATATCGCTGATGCTGCAAAGGTGACGCGCGGCGCGATCTACTGGCACTTCACCAGCAAATCAGAAATATTTAATGCCATCTGGGAACAGCAATTACCGCTTCGCGACATTATTCGTGACAGACTTTCCCTTTCCGATAGCGACGACCCATTGTTAAAACTTCGTGAGCAATTTATTACTGCGCTGCAGTATATTGCCCGTGAACCCCGGCAATGTGCGCTTTTACAAATTCTGTATCATAAGTGTGAATTTAGCAGTGATATGATTTCAGAGCGTGAAATCAGAAACCGCATTGGATTCAATGATGACACGCTACGCGCCACGCTGGAGACCTGTATTTCGCAGAATATCATTTCGCCAAAGGTGAATGTTGATCTCACCTTGATTGTATTCCACGGTTTTTTTAGCGGAATAATTAAAAACTGGTTAATGAATAACGACAGTTTTAATCTTTATCAGCAGGCTCCCGCTCTGGTTGATAGCATACTGGCGACACTCCCTGTCATTCGCGTGTCGCCTGATGAGGATGCTTACAGCTCAGCGCCAGGTAACATTTCTCCTCGGGCACAAAGTGCTTCTATGGTCTGCGCGCTGGTGGGTTTACCTAACAGATAACCCTGAAGGGTGTTACAGCCCAGCTCGGTTAAAAAGGCTTGCTGTGCTTCGGTTTCTACACCTTCTGCCACGACTTTCAGGTCAAGCGTTTTGGCAAGGGCGACAATCGCTGAGACAATAGTGGCATCCTCGCTTTCGCCGCTGAGCTCTTTCACAAACGCCCTGTCGATTTTCAATTCACAGGCCGGTAACCGCTTGAGATACAGCAGGCTCGAATATCCGGTGCCAAAATCATCAATGGAGGCCTTCACGCCCGCATCCGTTAGCTCTGTCAGCACCCGTACGCTCTCATCCGGGTTGCTCATCGCGGTGGTTTCCGTCACTTCGAGGATCAACATTTCCGGTGGCACATGGTGAAGAGCCAGGCAGTCGAGAACCGTTTTCACCAGCGAAGGTTGTTCAAACTGCAGTGTCGACAGGTTTACCGCCATTGACCAGCTTTGATGACCCTGAAGATGCCATTCCCGCAGCTGGCGACAGGCTTCATTAATCACCCAGTTGCCAATGGGGATGATCAGCCCCGTTTTTTCCGCCAGCGGCAGAAAAAGCTCCGGCGTCAGTAACCCCTGCTTAGGATGCTGCCAGCGCAATAACGCCTCGAATCCGAGGACAGGACCCGCGGGGGCGTGAAATTTTGGCTGATACAGCAGGCGCAGCTCATTGCGATCGATCGCCATCCACAGATCGTTCATTAACTGGAGATGGGTCTGCGCTAGGGTGTTCATGGAGGGCTGGAAAAAGTGGTAGCCGTTACGGCCCATATGCTTCGTGTGATACATCGCCGCGTCGGCGTTAAACATCAGTTCACGCTCAGTTTTGCCGTCGTGAGGGTACAGTGCGATACCAATGCTGAGAGTCACCACCAGTTCATAGGGGCCGAGATTGAACGGGCTATCGATCGCGCGGACCAGCGAATTTGCCAGCGATGCCGCGTCGTCCGGACCTTCTCCCTCTGCCAGCAGAACAAACTCATCACCGCCGATACGTGCAAGGGTGAACTGGCCTTTCAGGAGAAGCAGCAGACGCTGCGTAACGGCGACCAGCAGCCTGTCACCAACATCATGGCCGTAGGCGTCATTGATGGCTTTAAAGCCGTCGAGATCCATGAACATCAGGGCAAAGTGATTCCCTTCACGATCGGCTTTGCTGATGGCCTGATCGAGTCTGTCTTCCAGCAGGATACGATTGGGCAGACGCGTCAGGGTATCGTGCAGCGCCAGTTGAGCGAGTTCCCGGTTAGCTTCTGCCAGCGACGAGGCCAGAAGGGCCGTACGTGCCTGAAGGCGGGCATCCAGCATCGACACCAGCAGGGTAATCCCAAGAATAGAGAGGGCGACAACGCTGACCAGCACCGCCAGCCAGCTCCCGTTAATCCCCTCATGATGAACCATTGTGGACATGGGAAACTGCGCTGCTTTCATCCCGGCATAGTGCATACCGGCAATGGCAATCCCCATCGTGATGGCGGCCCCCATGCGCATCAGCACGACCTGCGCGGCTTCGCGACGCAGGCGGAAGGTCAGCCATAGCGCCGCGAGAGAAGCGGCAAGCGCAATCGCGACCGAAATGGCCACCCAGACCTTGTCCCAGATAATCCCCGGCATCACTTCCAGCGCCGCCATGCCGGTGTAATGCATAGCAACAATACCGCTCCCCATCACCAGCGCGCCGGGCAGCAGTCGGCGCAGGCGTAATTGCTCGCAGCTCACGAGCCATAGCGCAAACAGCGATGAACCCACGGCGATGACCATGGATAACACCGTCAGGGTGGCGTTGTAGCTCATGCTCATGGAGAGGTCCATCGCCAGCATGCCGATAAAGTGCATGGCCCACACGCCAATACCCATTGCAATACCGCCGCCAGCCAGCCAGACGCGGGCAGCGACGCCCTCACTCCCGGCGACGCGTGCAGCCATGTTCAGCGCGGTATACGCCGCAAGGATGGCAACAACAAAGGAGAGGACGACAAGGATATGGTTGTATTGGCTGACCAGCATGGACGGTTCTACTCGAGTGTGGGGTTACGCTAGAGCGGTTGAGAAGGGCGAGACATTATCACCGTCAGGTAATGGCTCAAAGGGATTTAAATCCCCGTTTTTAGTGGGTAATAATGGTGTGATTTGCGCAATCGGGCGGTTAGTCGAGCTCGGAGCAGTTCACGAGTTTCAGCGGATTGACGGAGTTCATATTGCGACACTTATCGGTTTCGGTACTCATCAGTTCAATCCACTGCATCAGGAGTGCATCGAAAATGAGAACGGAGATTGCAAAGACAATCAGCCACCAGTATTTACGAATCATTGTGTCATTCCGCGAGAAGAGCGCCTGTAGGATGGGGAAAAATATACACGAAAAACCGTGGTTTAAAAGCGGGAGAAGCGAAGGTTTACACTGCGTTGACGGAGAGGTACAGGTAATAAAAAAGGCGCTTCCCCATGCCGAAGAGCGCCTTTTTAAACAAGCATTTAACTGATTAGTATCAGTTCATGCCGTATTTTTTCAGTTTCTTACGCAGAGTACCACGGTTGATACCCATCATCAGCGCAGCGCGGGTTTGGTTACCGCGGGTGTATTGCATCACCATGTCCAACAGTGGCTGTTCAACTTCAGCCAGTACCAGCTCATACAGGTCATTAACATCCTGACCGTTCAGTTGAGCAAAATAGTTCTTCAGTGCCTGTTTAACCGAGTCACGCAGGGGCTTTTGAGTTACCTGGTCCTGAGAGTTAACGGTAGAAACGGTCAGTACGTCAGAATTTACGCGTTGTTCGAACATAGTTCTGTCAGCTCTTTATTTCATTACGCAAGATTTTCGAAGTATGCCTCCAACGCCTCCAGCTGTACGCTGGCATCCTCTATGGCGTTGAATGTGCGCCGAAACTGGTCATCTGGAGCGTGCTCCTGGAGATACCAGGAGACGTGTTTACGCGCAATTCGGTACCCTTTTGCCTGACCGTAGTGGTCATGCAGTTCCCGAACATGCGAACAAAGCAAGCGCTTAACCTCTGCCAGAGGCAGCGGGGCAAGCAGCTCCCCAGTGTCCAGATAATGCTGGATTTCCCGGAAGATCCAGGGTCTTCCCTGAGCGGCACGTCCTATCATCAGAGCATCAGCTCCCGTATAGTCGAGTACAGCTCTGGCTTTAAGCGGGTCAGTTATGTCGCCATTCGCGATAATCGGAATGGAAACTTTCTGCTTAACTGCCCGAATGCTGTCGTATTCAGCTTCACCGTTGAACAAACAGGCGCGAGTGCGTCCATGAATGGTCAGGGCCTGAATGCCACAGTCTTCGGCCAGTTGGGCAATCTCTACACAGTTACGGTGTTCCGGCGACCAACCCGTGCGAATCTTCAACGTAACAGGAACGTCCACTGCGCTGACAACCGCCGTCAGGATAGCTTTCACCTGGTCGGGGTATTGCAGAAGGGCTGAACCTGCAAGCTTGCGATTCACCTTTTTGGCCGGGCACCCCATATTGATATCAATAATCTGGGCACCACTTTCCACGTTAATCCGCGCGGCATCTGCCATCTCTTCAGGCACGCTTCCGGCAATTTGCACGGTGCGAATACCTGGTTCATCAACGTGCACCATCCGAAGGCGGGATTTATCGCTTTCCCAAACCTGCGGGTTAGACGACATCATCTCGGATACGGTTAAACCGGCTCCCATCTCATAGCACAGCGTCCTGAACGGCCGGTCTGTAATACCTGCCATAGGGGCTGCGATCAGGCGATTTCTAAGCTGGTGGTGTCCGATGCGCATGAGTTAAGAAATGACCATACTGTGACTGCAAGGCGGCGTATATTACGCATTTTTTGCACGAGATGAAAGGCCAAACTTTGAACAATCCACTGTTGTAGATCAAGGAATCGCCGCTCAATCTTTCCGTTCAAAATTATTCATTATTTAAATCATTATGTTATACGAGAATGGTTATTTTATAGTCGCTTACAATTTCCCGTAACTTCTCATCATTTCTGAATAAATGCTTCGATGAAGCGGGATAATCTGCTGTTTTTAGCAGCAGATTTCCCCACTTCTTTGCGATCTGCGTCGCATTTTAGAACATGATCGTCATGCGAAAAATGCGTCTTATTCGACCACAACGCGCCCGTGCAGCGACTGTACCGGACGGTTATTATCGTGATGCATGGTATGAGTAAATTTCTCAAGCTGTTCTGCTGAGAGGGTTAACGGCTGTTTGAGCACGATCCAGGTAACCCCTTCAGAACACGGTGGTGTGGTCAAAGAGCCGCTAAAGCGCCAGTAAGTTTTCACCTTTGGCAGCAGTTTGTTCAGGTTGAGATCCTTCTCAATAGATACATTCTGTTCAGCCTGCTGAGGCATCATACTCCACAGCTTTTCCAGCTCGGGATTCGCAGCACCTTTATCAAACATGACGGCCACCACTGCCAGCTCACCCGCGCTGTTTTTATGTACCAGATGCATCTCCATCGCGTACTTTTTGCCGTGCACGGTGTTTTCGCTCGGCGCATGGAAGTGGAACTGCTGTAGCGTCCAGGTTTGCTTGTCCAGGGTTATCGTGTTGCGGGTATCTGCTTTTTCGCTGGCCTGAATGGTATGGCCATTGTTTGTCAGCCCGACAGGGCCATCAATGTAGTGTGTTTTAAGCGGAGGGAGATGGGCGTTAGCGGTCGAATCAATATTAATCGGAGACTGGTTCATCCCGCTTTGACAGGTCTTGTATGCCTCGTCCAGCTCGCCCCAGTGTTCCGGCGAACCTTCCCCTTCGTAGCTCCAGTGTGATGCGAATGCTGAAGCCGAAACCATGCTCAGCGCCAGCAGCGCTGCCTTGCCTGTAATGTGTTTCATCATATTCTTCCGGTGAATTTTTATAATACAAATCAACATGATTTGTGTGGTTATTTTACCGGAGAATGGCAGAGGGAGAGAGAATAATCAGAGGGTGAAAGGCGTGGTCAGATGACCACGCCAAATGCTTATTTTTTACGGCCGGTGATGCGGCACCACTCTTCTTTCTCAACCACCGGGTCGAGGGTGAAAAGATCGGCGTAGGCTTCACACACGCTGTCGGCCTGGCTCGCCAGAATACCGGAAAGCCCCAGCAGACCGCCCTCAACGGGCAGCACGCTGATTAACGGGGCCAGCTCGCGCAGTGGGCCCGCCAGAATGTTTGCGACCACCACATCGGCTTTCATGGCGTCTGGCTGCGCATCCGGCAGATACAGCTCCAGACGATCGGACACGCCGTTACGCTCGGCATTATCGCGGCTGGCCTGAATCGCCTGCGGATCGATATCGATCCCGATGGCTTTAGCTGCGCCCAGTTTCAGGGCGGCAATCGCGAGGATCCCGGATCCACAGCCGAAGTCGATCACCGTCTTACCGTCCAGATCGAGACCATCCAGCCACTGCAGGCACAGGGATGTGGTTGGGTGAGTGCCGGTACCAAATGCAAGGCCCGGGTCGAGCATCACGTTGACCGCATTCTCGTCCGGGACGTCGCGCCAGCTTGGGCAGATCCACAGACGTTTGCCGAACTGCATCGGGTGGAAGTTATCCATCCACTCGCGTTCCCAGTCTTTATCTTCCAGCTGTTCGATTTTGTGCACAAATCCCGCGCCCAGCAGAGGATGGTTTTCCAGAATCGCGACCACCTCTTTCATATCGGTTTCGGCATCAAACAGGCCAATAACGTCGGTATCGCCCCACAGGCGGGTTTCGCCCGGCAGCGGCTCAAAGACCGGCGTGTCATGCGTGTCCTGGAAGGTGATAGAGACCGAGCCGGCCTCCATCAGCGCATCGCTCAGTTCCTCGGCGTTAGCGCCGGTTGTGTTCAGTTTTAGTTGGATCCACGGCATGGCAAAACTCTTTATTTATCAGTAGAAATCATAGCGGGTTGTGGGACAGGCTGACCGAAACGGTTCCCCACCACAAACGCCAGTAAACTTAGCAGTAACGAAGGCACAATCGGATGGAAGCCCAGGTACTGAATCTTAAACGTTGCGAGGACGGCATACAGCACACCGCCGACGATCATGCCGCTCAGCGCGCCCGCCGCGTTTGCGCGTTCCCAGTAGAGCCCTAACACCAGCGGCCACAGGAATACCGCTTCCAGCCCACCAAATGCCAGCAGGTTCAGCCAGATGATCATCTCCGGCGGACGCCATGCGGCGAGCATCATCAGAATACCGAGCACCAGCGTGGTCCAGGTTGAGATGCGTTTCAGCTTCTGCTCATTATGCATTTTAGCCGGACGCGCGCTAAGCCACAGATCTTTGATAATGGTGGCGGAAGCCTGAAGCAGGTGCGCGTTAACGTTCGACATGATGGCCGCCATCGGTGCAGCAAGGAATAAACCTGCGGCCCACGGCGGCAGAACCTGCACCATCAGCGTTGGGATCACCTGATCCGGCACGGTCAGGTGAGGTAATACAGCTCGACCCAGCGCGCCCGCCAGATGCATGCCCAACATCAGAAGGGCGACAACGACGGTACCAATCACAATCCCGCGGTGAACGGCTTTGCTGTCTTTATAGGAGATACAGCGCACGGCGGTGTGCGGCAGACCGATAACCCCAAAGCAAACCAGCACCCAGAAGGAGGTCATAAACGCGGGCGTCAGGATATCGTCAGCACCATGAGGGCTGACCAGCTTAGGATCGATCTGTTCCAGCGTTTGCACCGCATTGTGTAACCCGCCGGCCGCGTAGATGACGCCAACCAGCAGCACAAGAGTACCTATCAGCATAACCATGCCCTGCATGGTGTCGTTCAGCACGCTGGCGCGGAAACCGCCAAACGCGGTGTACAGCGCAATCGTGATTCCGAAGATGAGCAGCCCGGTCTCGTACTTAATACCCGCTGCCGTTTCCAGCAGGCGCGCGCCGCCAATAAACTGAACGGCAATGGCGCCGACGAAGGCGACAATCAGGCTGATACTGGCAATCCAGACCACCGCGCGGCTCTGATAACGCGCCTGCAGCATGTCGTTCAGCGTAATGGCGTTATAGCGGCGAGCGAGTATGGCAAATTTTTTGCCCAGAATACCCAGTGACAGCCAAATCGTGGGCACCTGAATCATGGCCAGCAATACCCAGCCCAGGCCGTATTTGTATGCGGCTCCCGGCCCGCCAATGAACGAACTGGCGCTCACGTAGGTGGCGGTCAGCGTCATCGCCAGCACAAACCCGCCCATGGAACGGCTGCCGAGGAAATATTCGCTCAGGAACGATCCGGTACTGCGTTTGCGCATGGCATAGAAAGAGAGGCCAAATACCACGATCAAATAGACAACCAGTACGGTGATGATTTCAGTTTGCATCACTGTCCTCCAGCGGGAAATCGCGGAAGATAAAGCGCACCATCAGCCAGCTGAGCAAAATAAAAATCAACGGTACCAGCAGACACGCCATTTCAAACCAGTGCGGCAGGCCGGTTATGCCGGACGCTGAATTCGGTAAGTAAGCAGTTACTAACCATGCGGCGAGATAGAGAAGGGTCAGCCACAGCGCCCAGCGCGCTTCTTTATGGGCCTGAACAAAACGTTTGTCCATTTTTTGTCCCTTGTGGATGAAGAAAGCGGGGATTGTACATGATGAGGCTTTCCAGGCCCCAGAAATAAAAAAGGCCGGATAATCCGGCCTTTTCGTGTGCGCGCAGTCTTACTTCTCGTTAAGACCGAGTTTCTTCTCGAGATAGTGGATGTTGGTTCCACCATTCTGGAAGTGCTCGTCGCTCATAATGCGCATCTGCAGATCAACGTTGGTTTTGATACCGTCGATGATCAGCTCCTGCAGGGCGTTCTTCATGCGGGCAATCGCCACGTCACGGTTTTCGCCGTAGCAGATGAGTTTACCGATCATTGAGTCATAGTACGGCGGTACGGTGTAACCGGCGTAAATATGAGACTCCCAACGCACGCCAAAGCCACCCGGCGCGTGGAAACGCGTGATTTTACCTGGGCTTGGCAGGAAGGTGTTCGGGTCTTCGGCGTTGATACGACACTCGATCGCATGGCCTTTCACCACAACTTCTTCCTGCTTGATGGACAGCGGCTGACCGGCTGCGATACGCAGCTGTTCTTTGATCAGGTCAACGCCGGTGATCATTTCGGTAACCGGGTGTTCAACCTGAATACGGGTGTTCATTTCGATGAAATAGAACTCGCCGTTTTCGAACAGGAACTCAAAGGTACCCGCCCCGCGATAGCCGATATCGACACACGCTTTGGCGCAACGCTCGCCGATGTAGCGACGCAGTTCCGGGGTAATACCCGGTGCTGGCGCCTCTTCGACCACTTTCTGGTGACGACGCTGCATGGAGCAGTCACGTTCTGCCAGATAGATCGCGTTACCCTGACCGTCAGCCAGCACCTGAATTTCGATGTGGCGTGGGTTTTCCAGGTATTTTTCCATGTATACCATGTCATTGCTGAAAGCGGCTTTTGCTTCAGCTTTGGTCATGGAGATGGACTGCGCCAGGTCAGCATCGCTGCGCACAACGCGCATACCGCGACCGCCGCCGCCGCCGGACGCCTTGATGATAACCGGGTAGCCAATGCGTTTAGCATGAGCACGGTTAGCATCCATGTCGTCGGTCAGAGGGCCGTCAGAGCCTGGTACGGTTGGCACACCGGCTTTTTTCATCGCGGTGATTGCAGACACTTTGTCGCCCATCAGGCGGATGGTGTCGGCTTTCGGGCCGATGAAGATGAAGCCAGAGCGTTCAACCTGCTCAGCAAAGTTGGCGTTCTCAGAGAGGAAGCCGTAACCCGGATGAATTGCCACCGCGCCGGTGATTTCAGCGGCGCTGATGATAGCCGGGATGTTCAGATAGCTTTTTACGGACGGAGCCGGGCCAATACAGACCGTCTCATCCGCCAGCAATACGTGTTTTAAATCGCGATCCGCGCTTGAGTGCACCGCGACGGTCTTGATGCCCAGTTCTTTACAGGCACGAAGAATACGCAGTGCGATCTCGCCGCGGTTGGCGATAACAATTTTATCCAGCATGTACGCCTCGTTACTCGATGACGACCAGCGGCTCGTCAAATTCAACCGGCTGACCACTTTCGACCAGAATCGCTTTCACAGTACCTGATTTGTCTGCTTCGATCTGGTTCATCATTTTCATCGCTTCAACGATGCACAGGGTATCGCCTACGTTGACTTTCTGACCCACTTCGATGAACGCCTTCGCGTCCGGGCTCGGGGTGCGGTAGAAAGTACCAACCATTGGGGAACGTACGATGTGACCACTGATTTCTGCTGCAGCGGCAGGTGCGGCTTCAGCTGCTGGCGCAACGGCTGCGGAGAGCGCAGGCTGCTGCACTGGCGCAGCATAAGCCTGCTGCATTACCGGGAAGCTAGCGGCTGGGGCTGCACGGCTGATGCGTACAGACTCTTCGCCTTCAGAAATTTCCAGTTCGGAGATGCCTGATTCTTCAACCAGCTCGATCAGTTTTTTAATCTTACGAATATCCATGAGTGGGTTCCGTACTCTTGTTTAGTGTGATTGTGACAAGCGTTTTACCGCTGTCTGTAAAGCGTATGAATAGCCGTCTGCGCCCAGTCCACAGATAACGCCAGCAGCGATATCTGACAGATACGAATGGTGGCGGAACGGCTCTCGGGCGTGCACGTTACTCAGGTGGATCTCGATAAACGGGATACTCACCGCGAGCAGTGCGTCGCGGATAGCAACACTGGTGTGCGTAAACGCGGCCGGATTGATCAGGATATAGTCCACATTGTCTTTAGCCTGATGAATACGGTCGATGATTGCGTACTCCGCATTCGACTGAAAATGATCCAAATCCACATTCAGTGACGCTGCTTCCGTTCCCAGACGGTTAACAATTTCACTCAATGTCAGCGTGCCGTACTTCTCTGGCTCACGGGTTCCGAGCATGTTCAGGTTCGGTCCGTTCAAAACTAAGATATGGAACTTATCAGTCATTATGCCGCTATCTCCTGCGATTTTCGGGTAAAAAACAAAATATACCTTCGAAACGCAAATGTCACCTTTTCAGAGGCTTAAAACCGCTGTCAGGCGAACCAAGGTCGCACATTATAACGATTTCGTAGCATTTAGCAGCTAAATACTGGTCTTATCAGGGAAGATTATCAACCGCTATCCGAAAAAGATTTGCGGTTGACGGGGAATATGCGGGAAAACGCACAGTTTCGCCAACTATCGCAACCACTGGCGGAACTTCTTGTAACGCCATGCTAAAAGCGCCACGGCGGCCAGTGCGTACAGGACCGGCTGCGGGGAGAGGATCTTCACCGACCACAGGTAATGAATGGGGGCGAGGATCGCGACAAGATAGACGAAGTTGTGCAGCAGCTGCCAGCGCCTGCCCAGTTTTCGCTGCGCATATTGCGTGGAGGTCAGCGCTAACGCCAGTAAAATCACCCAGCTCACAATACCCAGCGTCAGATAAGGGCGTGTCACCAGTTCGCGGCCAAGCAGTGCCAGATTGTTAATTCCCAGTTCCAGCAGGGCATAGCTGGTGAGGTGCAGCGTCGCCCAGGCAAAGCACCATAGCCCTAACAGCCGACGGGTGCGTATCAATAGTGGCTGTTTAGCGTAGCGCGCCAGCGGCGAGACGAGCAAGGTGGCCAGCAAAAATTTCAGAGCCATCCGACCGGTAAAATGCTGGATATCCTTGGCCGGGTCTGCGCTAAAGAGACCCTGGCTGGCGGCCCAGAACAGCCATATAAAAGGAAGTAACCCGGCCAGGTGCAGCAGCACTTTCAGCCAGGTAATCTGTTTTGCCGTTAAACGCACTCAGAAGTTCTCCCGTAAATTGAGGCCACGGTACAGCGAGGCCACTTCATCCGCATAGCCGTTAAACAGCAACGTGGGCTGACGCTTCACGTCCAGCGCACCGCCGGAACCGATAAACCGCTCGGTTGCCTGCGACCAGCGCGGGTGATCCACATGCGGGTTCACGTTGGCGAAGAAACCGTATTCGTTCGGAGCCGCCAGATTCCAGGTGGTGGGCGGACGCTCGCGGGTGAGCTTAATGCTGACGATGGACTTAATTCCTTTGAAACCGTATTTCCACGGTACGGTTAAACGGATGGGGGCACCGTTCTGCGGCGGAAGCGCCTTGCCGTACACGCCGACGGTCAGCAGGGTAAGCGGGTGCATCGCCTCATCGAGACGTAGCCCTTCCACATACGGATACTCAAGCCCGCCGCCGATAAACCGGTCTTTTTGTCCTGGCATCTCGTCCGGCGCATAGCGCGTCTGGAAAGCGACATATTTTGCGTTGCTGGTGGGCTCAACCATCGCCAGCAGTTTATGCAGCGGGAAGCCGACCCACGGCACCACCATCGACCAGGCCTCCACGCAGCGCATGCGGTAGATACGCTCTTCGAGCGGGAAACGGGTGGTCAGATCGTGATGATCCAGCGTCAGAGGTTTCGCCACTTCGCCATCAATCTTCAGCGTCCACGGATCGGTTTTGAGGCTACCGGCGTTGGCGGCAGGATCGGCCTTGTCGAGACCAAATTCGTAGAAGTTGTTGTAGCCGGTGACTTTATCTTCTGGCGTCAGCGTCAGTTTATTTTGCCATTGGGCGGGTTTCGTAAAGGTGAGCGGGGCGCCGGAAGGGGCCTTCGGCCGATCGTTGCCTTTAAACCAGTCGAGCAGGTCGGCGTGTGCCGCCGGAGAGAGCGTCAGGGCTGTGGCGCTGATGCCAAGCATTTTCAGGATCTGGCGGCGCTGTAACATAAAGACAGACTCGGACGTTACGTCGGCTTCCGTCAGTTTTCGGTTTTTCATGGCATCCTCCGTCATGCGTTTTCCTAAGCATGACGGAGGAGAGGGATTCGCGCGAATATGTCACGAAAATTTGAAGATTAGGCGATTTTCACCAGCGCACGACCTTGGAACTGGTTGTCCATGATCTTACTGGCATAGTCCGGTGCCTGGCTGAGCGTAATCTCCGTTGCGCTCCGGGTGTAGAAGGATTCCGGCAGATCGCGTACCAGACGTTCCCATGCCTGCGTACGGCGAGCCGCTGGGGTCATCACGGAATCCACACCCTGCAGGCGGACGTTACGCAAAATAAATGGCATCACGGTGGTGGGCAGGGCAAATCCGCCCGCCAGTCCGCAGGCTGCCACGCAGCCGCCGTAGTTCATCTGCGCCAGGACTTTTGCCAGCACTTTATCACCGACGGTATCCACCGCGCCTGCCCAGACCTGTTTTTCCAGTGGACGGGTTTCGGCGAATTCGTCACGGCTGAGAATGCGGCTGGCCCCGAGCTGGCGCAGGTAATCGTGGGTGCTTTCGCGGCCCGACACCGCCGCGACCTGATAGCCCAGCTTGTGCAGCAGCGTGACTGCAGTGCTGCCCACGCCGCCGCTGGCACCGGTGACGACAATTTCACCCGACTCAGGGCGGATGCCCGCCTCTTCCAGCGCCATCACACACAGCATGGCGGTAAAGCCTGCCGTACCGACGATCATCGCCTTGCGGCCATCCATGCCTTTCGGCATTGGCACCAGCCAGTCGCCCTTCACGCGCGCCTGCGTTGCCAGCCCGCCCCAGTGATTTTCACCTACGCCCCAGCCGGTGAGCAGCACCTGCTGGCCCGGGTGGAAGCGCGGATCCTCGCTGGTATGAACCCGGCCCGCGAAATCAATCCCCGGCACCATAGGGAAATTTCGGATGATTTTACCCTTACCGGTAATCGCCAGCGCATCTTTATAATTTAAACTGGACCAGTCGATGTCGACGGTTACTTCGCCTTCCGGCAGGCGACTCTCTTCAACCGCCTGCACTGAGGCAAGCGTTTTGCCGTCCTGCTGTTCTAAGATCAAAGCCTGCATACGGGGTCCTCTCGACTCAGATGATTGGAAAATAATTTCTGAAGACTATACTCGCTCAGGGAAACGCAATGCCGATTTAACGCAATAAATTGCCAGATACACTCGATTTGGTAGTATGCCGCATTTGGAATGCAAGTTAGCGCTTACTCGCTACCCCATCAACCCACGGAGTAATCTCAAGGATGCGATTAACGACGAAGTTCTCGGCTTTTATCACCTTGCTGACGGGGCTTACAATTTTTGTCACGCTTATGGGCTGCTCCCTGAGCTTTTACACCGCCATTCAGGACAAGCTGGTTAACCGGGTACAGTCTGTTGCATCGGTGATTGATGCGCGTCTGCTGACGACACCGCTACCGGCGCTCTCCCGTGAGCTCGATGAGTTGATGGTACCTGTTGATATTGTTCAGATCGACATTCTGCAGGGAAAGCATCGTGTTTTAAGCCACGAACGGCCGGGAAGCTACCGCCCCGCGGGCGTGGTGAGCCAGTATCGGGAAGTGACGGTGCATTCCCTGAAAAATCCGGGGATGACCATACACATGGTCTACCTCGATCCGATGGCGAGCTATTTTCGTTCAATGATGACCACCGCACCGCTCACTGTCGCCGTTGCGTTTATCGTCCTGCTGATCTTTCTCGCGGTCCGCTGGCTGCGCCGACAGCTCTCCGGCCAGGAGCTGCTGGAGATGCGCTCCGTGCGGATCCTTAACGGTGAACGCGGTCCGCAGGTGCGTGGCTCGGTCCATGAGTGGCCGTCACGCGCCAGCAGCGCGCTGGATACGCTGCTCTCGGAAATCCAGTTTGCCAGCGACCAGCGCAGCCGAATGGATACGCTGATTCGCTCTTATGCCGCCCAGGATAATAAAACTGGCCTTAACAACCGTCTTTTCTTTGATAATCAACTCGCGACGCTGCTCGACGATTCAGAAAAAGTGGGGACACACGGGGTGGTGATGATGATTCGCCTGCCCGATTTCGATCTCCTGCGCGATACCTGGGGACAGCGGGCTGCGGAAGAAAATCTCTTTACGCTGATCAACCTGCTCTCCACCTTTATTATGCGCTACCCGGGCGCGCTGCTGGCCCGCTATCACCGCAGCGACTTTGCCGTATTGTTGCCTCATCGTACGCTGAAAGAGTCGGAAAGCATCGCCAGCCAGCTGTTGAAGGCGGTGGATGCGCTGCCGCAGAGCAAAATGCTCGACAGGGACGATATGGTCCACATGGGGATCTGCGCCTGGCGTGGCGGACAATCCACAGAACAGGTGATGGAACATGCGGAAGCGGCCACCCGCAACGCCGTGTTGCAGGGGGCGAACGGATGGGCGGTTTATGACGACTCGCTGCCGGAAAAAGGGCGTGGCAACGTGCGCTGGCGTACTTTGATTGAGCAAATGCTTAGCCGCGGTGGACCACGTATTTATCAAAAACCCGCGGTCATGAAAAACGGCAACGTTCATCACCGCGAGCTGATGTGTCGTATTTTTGACGGTACGGAAGAGGTTATCTCGGCGGAATATCTGCCGATGGTCCTGCAATTTGGCCTGTCCGAAGAGTATGACCGCCAGCAAATTACCCGATTGATTCCGTTTTTATCTTTTTGGCCTGAAGAAAGTCTGGCATTACAGGTTACCGTTGAGTCATTAATACGCCCACGTTTTCAGCGCTGGCTGCGTGATACATTAATGCAATGCGAAAAATCGCAACGCAAACACATTATTTTTGAACTTGCTGAGGCCGACGTAGGTCAACACATCAGCCGGTTACGTCCGGTGGTTCGTTTGATCAATGCGCTCGGTGCGCGTGTGGCGGTGACGCAGGCAGGCTTAACGCTGGTCAGTACCAACTGGATCAAGGAGCTGGATGTAGAATTATTAAAGCTACATCCGGGGCTGGTAAGGAATATTGAGAAGCGTACGGAAAACCAGCTGCTGGTACAGAGTCTGGTAGAAGCATGCAAGGGAACGCGAACACAAGTATTTGCCACGGGCGTGCGCTCCAGAGGTGAATGGCAGATGTTAACAGAGCGCGGTGTAATGGGTGGTCAGGGAGATTTTTTTGCTGCCTCTCAACCGCTTGACACCAACGTGAAAAAATATTTGCAAAGATACTCTGTTTGACCTGCCGTTTACGCTGTTTTCACGTAGAATATCGCGCCTGTAGCTTTGAGTATGTCGAGCAAAAAGCCAGTGAACGACCTATAACGGGTTACAAACGTCAGTGGGGAACGCTACTGTTTACTCAGCCCTGAGGGAGTCAGGGGATGATTTTGTAACATCAGGAAACGTACTGCACAAATTTTCACCGTTGCAGATGATTTTTGCGCCTTGTCGCTGCTGCGTGTGGTTGGTAAAGTAAGCGGATTTTGTTTTCCGCCCCAGCTTTCAGGATTATCCCTTAGTATGTTGAAAAAATTTCGTGGCATGTTTTCCAATGACCTGTCCATTGACCTGGGTACCGCGAATACCCTTATTTATGTAAAAGGACAAGGCATCGTATTGAATGAGCCTTCTGTTGTGGCCATTCGTCAGGATCGTGCAGGCTCGCCGAAAAGCGTGGCCGCAGTGGGTCATGACGCGAAGCAGATGCTGGGTCGTACCCCTGGCAACATCGCCGCCATTCGCCCAATGAAAGACGGCGTTATCGCCGACTTCTTCGTGACTGAAAAAATGCTTCAGCACTTCATCAAGCAGGTTCACAGCAACAGCTTCATGCGCCCAAGCCCGCGTGTTCTGGTGTGTGTGCCGGTTGGTGCAACCCAGGTAGAGCGTCGCGCAATCCGTGAATCTGCCCAGGGCGCAGGTGCGCGTGAAGTGTTCCTGATTGAAGAGCCAATGGCGGCGGCCATCGGTGCTGGCCTGCCTGTGTCTGAAGCGACCGGTTCCATGGTGGTGGATATCGGTGGTGGTACCACTGAAGTGGCCGTTATCTCTCTGAACGGCGTGGTGTACTCCTCTTCCGTACGTATCGGTGGTGACCGCTTCGACGAAGCCATCATTAATTATGTACGCCGTAACTACGGCTCTCTGATCGGTGAAGCCACCGCAGAGCGTATCAAACACGAAATCGGCTCTGCGTATCCGGGCGATGAAGTGCGTGAGATCGAAGTACGTGGCCGTAACCTGGCTGAAGGTGTGCCACGCGGTTTCACCCTGAACTCCAACGAAATTCTGGAAGCACTGCAGGAACCACTGACGGGTATCGTGAGCGCGGTAATGGTCGCGCTGGAACAGTGCCCACCAGAGCTGGCGTCCGATATCTCCGAGCGCGGTATGGTTCTGACCGGTGGTGGTGCGCTGCTGCGTAACCTCGACCGCCTGTTAATGGAAGAGACAGGTATTCCTGTCGTAGTTGCAGAAGATCCACTGACTTGCGTCGCCCGTGGTGGTGGCAAGGCGCTGGAAATGATCGACATGCACGGCGGCGATTTGTTCAGCGAAGAGTAGTCGAGTTTGAGAGGGTAGCAATTTGCTACCCTTTCTCTCTGACGCGAGAATACGCATAGCCTATGAAGCCAATTTTTAGCCGTGGCCCATCGCTACAGTTTCGCCTCATTCTGGCGGTTCTGGTTGCGCTTGGGGTCATTATTGCCGATAGCCGCCTCGGTACGTTCAGCCAGATCCGAACGTACATGGATACCGCCGTCAGTCCTTTCTACTTTATATCCAATGGTCCCCGTGAATTGCTCGACTCCGTTTCTCAAACGCTGTCTTCACGTGACCAACTCGAACTCGAAAACCGGGCATTACGTCAGGAACTGTTGCTGAAAAACAGTGAACTGCTGATGCTGGGGCAATACAAGCAGGAAAATGCGCGTCTGCGTGAACTGCTCGGCTCGCCGCTGCGTCAGGATGAGCAGAAAATGGTCACGCAGGTGATCTCCACCGTGAACGACCCCTACAGCGATCAGGTTGTGATCGACAAAGGGAGCGTGAACGGGGTGTATGAAGGTCAGCCTGTTATCAGTGATAAAGGCGTCGTGGGCCAGGTGGTTGCCGTGGCCAAGCTGACCAGCCGCGTGCTGCTGATTTGCGATGCCACGCATGCGCTGCCGATCCAGGTCCTGCGTAACGACATCCGCGTGATTGCGGCCGGTAATGGCTGTACGGACGACCTGCAGCTGGAACACCTGCCAGCTAACACGGATATCCGCGTGGGTGACGTCCTGGTGACCTCCGGTCTGGGCGGACGCTTCCCTGAGGGCTATCCGGTTGCGGTGGTTTCTTCAGTGAAGCTGGATACGCAGCGTGCCTATACCGTAATTCAGGCGCGTCCAACCGCCGGTTTGCAGCGTCTGCGCTATCTGCTGCTGCTGTGGGGCGCCGATCGTAACGGTGCTAACCCGATGACGCCTGAAGAGGTGCATCGCGTGGCAAATGAGCGCCTAATGCAGATGATGCCGCAGGTTCTCCCGCCTGCGGATTCCATGGGGCCACCTGCGCCAGTCCCGGCGCCGGCAACCGGGTTAACGCAGCCGCTGCCGGATGCGCCGCCACCGCCTAAACTCTCTTCGGGAGGGCAGTAGTGGCAAGCTATCGTAGCCAGGGACGCTGGGTCATCTGGCTCTCGTTTCTCATTGCACTGTTGCTGCAAGTGATGCCCTGGCCGGATGACATTCTCGTTTTCCGGCCAAACTGGGTATTGCTCATTTTGCTCTACTGGATCCTTGCCCTGCCGCATCGCGTAAATGTCGGCACAGGTTTCGTGATGGGTGCCATACTGGATCTCATTAGCGGCTCTACGCTTGGCGTGCGCGCCTTGTCCATGAGCATTATTGCGTACCTCGTCGCACTCAAATTCCAGCTCTTCCGTAACCTTGCGCTCTGGCAACAGGCCCTGGTGGTGATGCTATTGTCGCTCGCTGCGGATATCGTTGTTTTCTGGGCAGAGTTTTTAGTGATCAACGTCTCTTTCCGACCGGAAGTGTTCTGGAGTAGTGTAGTAAACGGTGTGCTCTGGCCATGGTTATTCCTGCTGATGCGTAAGGTTCGCCAGCAGTTTGCTGTGCAATAAAAGGTTTCTATGACGTCTTTGTATCTCGCTTCCGGCTCCCCGCGCCGTCAGGAACTCCTGACGCAGCTAGGGGTCTCTTTTGAACGCATCGTGACCGGCATTGAAGAAAGACGTGCTGAGGGCGAAAGCGCCCAGCAGTACGTGTCTCGCCTGGCGCGTGAGAAAGCGCAGGCGGGCGTGGCCAGTGTGCCATGCGATCTCCCCGTGCTGGGAGCAGATACCATCGTTATTCTGAACGGTGAAGTGCTTGAGAAACCGCGCGACGCCGATCATGCGGCGCGCATGCTGCGCAAACTGTCCGGACATACGCATCAGGTGATGACGGCCGTCGCGTTGGCTGACAGCCAGCACGTGCTGGATTGCCTGGTGGTGACAGAAGTGACGTTCAGAGTGCTTACCGACGACGACATCGCCGCTTATATTGCCAGCGGTGAACCAATGGATAAGGCAGGTGCATACGGTATTCAGGGGCTGGGTGGCTGTTTTGTCAGGAAGATTCATGGCAGCTATCACGCCGTAGTCGGCTTACCGCTGGTGGAAACGTATGAGTTGCTGAGCAATTTTAACTCACTGCGTGAGGGAAGGGATAATTATGACGGCTGAATTGTTGGTAAACGTAACGCCATCGGAAACCCGTGTGGCCTATATTGATGGTGGCATTCTTCAGGAAATTCATATTGAGCGTGAAGCGCGGCGCGGAATAGTAGGCAATATCTACAAAGGTCGTGTCAGTCGTGTACTACCGGGTATGCAGGCGGCTTTTGTAGATATTGGACTGGATAAGGCGGCATTTTTACATGCCTCCGATATCATGCCGCACACCGAGTGCGTCGCGGGCGAAGAGCAAAAGCAGTTTGCCGTGCGCGACATTTCCGAACTGGTGCGTCAGGGACAGGATCTGATGGTGCAGGTGGTGAAAGATCCCCTCGGTACCAAAGGCGCCCGTCTGACCACCGACATCACCTTACCTTCCCGCTATCTGGTCTTTATGCCCGGCGCGTCGCACGTGGGCGTTTCGCAGCGTATTGAGAGCGAAACCGAGCGCGAGCGTCTGAAGAAAGTGGTGAGTACCTACTGCGATGAGCAGGGCGGGTTTATCATCCGTACCGCCGCAGAGGGGATCAGCGAGGAAGACCTGGCGTCGGATGCGGCTTACCTGAAGCGCGTCTGGACCAAAGTGATGGAGCGTAAAAAACGCAACCAGACCCGCTACCAGCTCTACGGTGAACTGGCGCTTGCACAACGCGTTCTGCGTGACTTTGCTGATGCGCAGCTCGACCGCATTCGCGTGGACTCGCGCCTGACCTATGAAGCGTTGCTGGAATTTACCGCCGAATATATCCCCGAGATGCCTGGCCTGCTGGAGCATTATTCAGGGCGTCAGCCGATCTTCGATCTCTATGATGTTGAAAACGAGATCCAGCGTGCGCTGGAGCGTAAGGTTGAACTGAAGTCAGGCGGCTATCTGATCATCGATCAGACCGAAGCGATGACCACCGTCGATATTAACACCGGCGCGTTTGTCGGCCATCGCAACCTGGATGACACCATCTTCAACACCAACATCGAAGCCACACAGGCGATTGCGCGCCAGCTTCGTCTGCGCAATCTGGGCGGCATTATCATCATCGACTTCATCGATATGAGTAATGAAGACCATCGTCGCCGCGTGCTGCACTCGCTTGAGCAGGCGTTGAGTAAAGATCGCGTGAAAACCAGCATCAACGGCTTCTCACAGCTGGGACTGGTGGAAATGACGCGTAAGCGTACCCGCGAGAGCGTGGAGCATGTGCTGTGTAATGAATGCCCGACCTGCCATGGACGCGGAACGGTAAAGACGGTTGAGACCGTCTGCTACGAAATTATGCGTGAAATTGTGCGTGTGCATCATGCCTACGACTCCGACCGTTTTCTGGTCTATGCTTCCCCTGCGGTGGCTGAAGCGCTGAAAGGCGAAGAGTCACACGCGCTGGCGGAAGTGGAAATCTTTGTCGGCAAACAGGTAAAAGTACAAATTGAACCGCTCTATAACCAGGAGCAGTTTGACGTCGTAATGATGTAAACGCAGTACGCTGCGTGACGAATGCTGACAAGGAGAGATGCGTGAGGCGATTGCCGGGGATTTTATTGCTTACAGGGGCAACGCTGGTCGTGATTGTCGCGTTGCTCGTGAGCGGGCTACGCCTCGTATTGCCGCATCTGGACAGCTGGCGTCCGCAGCTGCTGGCGAAAATCGAATCCACCACCGGCGTGCCGGTGAACGTCAGTCAGGTCAGCGCTAACTGGCAAAATTTTGGCCCGACGCTCGATGTCCGGGATATCAACGCCCGCCTGAAAGATGGCGGCTACCTGAAAATCAAACGCGTGACCCTGGCGCTGGACGTCTGGCAAAGCCTGCTGCATCTGCGCTGGCAGTTTCGCGATCTCACCTTTTATCAGCTCCAGTTCCTTACCAATACGCCGCTGTCCGGTAGCGATAGCGGTCAGGGGCTTGAAGCCAACCGCTTCAGCGATCTTTTCCTCCGCCAGTTCGATCATTTCGATCTGCGCGACAGCGAAGTGAGCTTTATTACTCTTTCCGGCCAGCGCGCCGAGCTGGCGATCCCGCAGCTGACCTGGCTCAACGGTAAGGATCGGCATCGCGCCGAGGGACAGGTCAATCTCTCAAGCCTGAACGGCCAGCACGGCGTGATGCAGGTGCGCATGGATCTGCGCGACGATGACGGCCTGTTAAATAACGGCAAAGTCTGGCTGCAGGCCGATGATGTGGACGTCAAGCCGTGGCTGGGCGACTGGCTCCAGCAAAATATGCAGCTGGAAACGGCCCGCTTCAGTCTTGAAGGCTGGCTGACCCTGACGAAAGGCGAATTTGCCAGCGGTGATATCTGGCTCAAGCAGGGAGGCGCAAGCTGGAAAGGCGAAAAACAACAGCATCAGCTTTCCGTCGATAACCTCACCGCACACGTAACGCAGGAGAAAGAGGGCTGGCAGTTTGCCATTCCCGATACGCGCATCACCATGGACGGCAAGCCGTGGCCGCGCGGTGCGCTGACGCTGGCCTGGATGCCGGAGCAGGACGTTGGTGGTGCGGCCAGTAAACGCAGCGACGAGCTGCGCATCCGTGCCAGCAACCTGGATTTGGCTGCCATTGAAGGGCTGCGCTCGATGGCGGCAAAGCTCTCTCCCGATCTCGGCGAGATCTGGCTGGCAACGCAGCCGAGCGGGAAGATAGACGCTCTGGCGCTGGATATCCCGCTCCAGGCGACGGAAAAAACCCGCTTCCAGGCAACGTGGAAAGATCTTGCCTGGAAGCAGTGGAAGCTGCTGCCGGGTGCAGAGCACTTTAGCGGCAAGCTGGAAGGCAGCGTGGAAAACGGCAGGCTGACGGTTGATATGCACGACGCCAAAATGCCTTACGAGACGGTCTTCCGCGCGCCGCTGGAAATCAAACAGGGCAGTGCGGTGCTTAACTGGCTCCGTAACGACAAGGGTTTCCAGCTTGATGGCCGCCATATCGATGTGAAAGCCAAAGCGGTGCATGCGCGCGGCGATTTCCGCTATCTGCAGCCTGAAGGGGATGAGCCGTGGCTGGGTATTCTCGCCGGGATCAGCACCGATGACGGCTCTCAGGCCTGGCGCTACTTCCCGGAAAACCTGATGGGAAAAGCGCTGGTAGACTATCTCAGCGGGGCGATTCAGGGCGGTCAGGCGGACAATGCCACGCTGGTCTACGGCGGAAATCCGCATCTTTTCCCGTACAAACATAATGAAGGCCAGTTCCAGGTGCTGGTGCCGCTGCATAACGCCACCTTCGCGTTCCAGCCGGACTGGCCCGCGCTGAAAAACCTGGATATCGAACTTAATTTCCTCAATGACGGCCTGTGGATGAAGTCCGACAGCGTGGCGCTGGGCGGCGTGACGGCCAGTAACCTGACGGCCAACATTCCGGACTACTCAAAAGAGAAGCTGCTGATTGATGCCGACATCAACGGTCCCGGCAAGGCGGTCGGACCGTACTTTGAGGAGACGCCTCTGAAAGAGTCGCTGGCCGCGACGCTTCAACAGCTGCAGCTTGATGGCGATGTGAATGCTCGCTTACATCTTGATATCCCGCTGGACGGCAAGATGACCACCGCCAAAGGCGACGTCCGTCTGAAGAACAACAGCCTGTTCATCAAACCCCTTGAGAGCACGCTGAAAAATCTCAGCGGGCAGTTCAGCTTTGAGAACGGTAACCTGAAGAGCGAGCCGCTTACGGCCAGCTGGTTTAATCAGCCCGTTAATATTGACTTCACGACGACCGAGGGTGAAAAGGCCTATCAGGTAGCCGTCAATCTTGACGGTAACTGGCAACCATCACGTATGGACGTCCTGCCGAAGCCCATTGAGGCGTCAGTGGAGGGGGCGGTTGCCTGGCAGGGTAAAGTGGCAATCGACCTGCCTTATCACGCGGGTGCCCAGTATAAGGTCGACATCACGGGCGATCTGAAAAACCTTCAGAGCCAGCTGCCTGCGCCGCTGGATAAACAGGCCGGACAGCCGCTGCCGGTAAAGCTGAACGTCGATGGCAACCTGAACAGCTTCGCGCTGACCGGCAGCGCGGGTGGGACAAACCACTTCAACAGCCGCTGGCTGCTTAACCGCAAGCTCACCCTCGACAAAGCCATCTGGACAACGGATAGCCGCTCCACGCCGCCGCTGCCGGAGCAGACGGGCATTGAGTTGAATCTCCCGTCGATGGACGGTGCTGAGTGGCTGGCGTTGTTCCAGAAAGGCGTTGGGCAAAACGTTGATGAAACCGCCCAGTTCCCGCAAACCATTACCGTACGTACGCCGTCGCTGATGCTGGGCGGGCAGCAGTGGAACAACCTGAGCATTGTCTCGCAGCCTGGCGCTAACGGCACGAAGGTGGAGGCCCAGGGCAGAGAGATCAACGGTACGCTGACCATGCGCAATCACGCGCCGTGGCAGGCGGCGATCCGCTACCTCTACTACAACCCGGCAAGCGCCGCGAGCGGGAAAGACAAACCGGCAGAGACGTCGCCGCTGAGTCATACCTCCCGCGTCGATTTTAGCGGCTGGCCCGATCTCCAGCTGCGCTGTGCGGAGTGCTGGCTGTGGGGGCAGAAATATGGCCGCATCGACGGTGATTTTGCCATCCAGGGAAACACGCTTACGCTCTCCGGCGGCCTGGTTGATACCGGATTTGGCCGCATGACGGCCGCAGGGGAATGGGTGAATAACCCGGGCGAGCAGCGGACGTCCCTGAAGGGCGATATTAAAGGCAACAAACTGGATGCGGCAGCCAGTTTCTTTGGTATCAGCACGCCGCTGCGCGGCTCGTCATTTGACGTCGATTACGATCTTCACTGGCGCGACGCACCGTGGAAGCCGGATGAGGCCTCGCTTAACGGCATTCTGAAAACCCACTTCGGCAAAGGTGAGATCGCCGACGTGAGTACGGGGCGTGCCGGACAGATCCTGCGCCTGCTGAGTTTTGACGCGCTGCTGCGCAAGCTGCGCTTCGATTTCAGTGATACCTTCAACGAAGGTTTCTACTACGATTCCATCCGCAGTACGGCGTGGATCAAGGACGGCGTTCTGCACACGGACGACACGCTGGTGGATGGCCTTGAAGCGGATATCGCCATGAAAGGCTCCGTTAACCTCGTGCGTCGCGAACTGGATATGGAAGCCGTCGTGGCACCGGAAATTTCCGCGAGCGTGGGTGTGGCGGCAGCTTTCGTGGTGAACCCGATTGTTGGTGCGGCGGTGTTTGCCGCCAGTAAAGTGCTGGGGCCACTCTGGAGCAAGGTCTCCATTCTGCGCTACCGCATTACCGGTCCGGTAGATAAACCGCAGATTAACGAGGTGCTGCGCCAGCCGCGCAAAGATGCACAGCAATGATTTGACGTGGGCAGGTAATTGCCTCACTCTCAATAAATACGATCTTTATACCGCCACGGGCGGCAACGAACGAGTAGCAATACGATGAGTCTGAACCTGGTAAGTGAACATTTGCTCGCAGCGAACGGCCTGAGCCATCAGGACCTGTTCTCCATTCTTGGTCAACTGACCGAACGCCGTCTCGACTACGGCGACCTTTATTTCCAGTCGAGCTATCACGAATCCTGGGTTTTAGAAGACAGCATCATCAAAGATGGCTCCTACAACATCGACCAGGGCGTCGGCGTCCGTGCCGTCAGCGGCGAGAAAACCGGTTTTGCCTATGCCGATCAGATTAGCCTCACCGCACTTGAGCAGAGCGCGCAGGCCGCGCGTACCATTGTGCGTGATACCGGCGATGGTCGCGTGAAAACCCTCGGAGAAGTGCAGCACTCTGCGCTCTATACCAGCATCGATCCGCTGCAGAGCATGAGCCGTGAAGAGAAGCTGGATATCCTGCGTCGCGTGGACAAAGTCGCCCGCGCGGCGGACAAACGCGTGCAGGAAGTTTCAGCCAGCCTGAGCGGTGTGTATGAACTGATTCTGGTGGCGGCAACGGACGGCACCCTGGCGGCAGATGTTCGCCCGCTGGTGCGTCTCTCCATCAGCGTGCAGGTTGATGAGGACGGCAAACGCGAGCGCGGCTCAAGCGGCGGCGGCGGTCGTTTCGGCTATGACTGGTTCCTGGGCGACGTTGACGGTGAAGCGCGCGCTGACGCGTGGGCAAAAGAAGCCGTCCGTATGGCGCTGGTGAATCTGAATGCCGTCGCGGCGCCGGCGGGCTCATTCCCGGTGGTGCTGGGTGCCGGCTGGCCGGGCGTATTGTTGCATGAGGCGGTAGGCCATGGCCTGGAAGGCGACTTTAACCGTCGCGGGACGTCCGTGTTCAGCGGTCAGATCGGGCAGCTTGTCTCCTCTGAGCTGTGCACCGTGGTGGATGACGGCACCATGCGCGATCGCCGTGGCTCGGTGGCTATCGACGATGAAGGTACGCCAGGCCAGTACAATGTGCTGATCGAAAACGGCGTGCTGAAAGGCTACATGCAGGACAAACTCAACGCGCGCCTGATGGGTGTTGCGCCGACGGGCAACGGACGCCGTGAATCTTACGCGCATCTGCCGATGCCGCGCATGACCAACACTTACATGCTGCCGGGCAAATCCACGCCGCAGGAGATTATCGAATCCGTTGATTACGGTATCTTTGCGCCAAACTTTGGCGGCGGCCAGGTGGACATCACCTCCGGTAAGTTTGTCTTCTCTACTTCAGAAGCGTACCTGATCGAGAAGGGCAAAGTGACCAAAGCGGTGAAAGGTGCAACGCTGATTGGCTCCGGTATTGAAGCCATGCAGCAGATCTCGATGGTTGGTAACGATCTGAAGCTGGATAACGGCGTGGGCGTCTGCGGTAAAGAGGGCCAGAGCCTGCCGGTTGGCGTGGGCCAGCCAACGCTGAAAGTGGACAACCTGACGGTGGGCGGCACAGCCTGACCTGACTCCTTCATAAAAAAGGCGCTACATCAGTAGCGCCTTTCTTTTAGCGTAAGTGACCCAGCGGTATCTCCGGATCCGGCTCGTGCGTGATGCGGTTACGTAAATCACGACGAATGATTTCTATCGACCAGAACCAGACCAGATGGCCCACGATCTCTGACACGTGTTCATACCACGGCAGCTCAAACAGCGGTGGCGTCAGCCCCATCAGCGGGAAGGAGATCATATGCACAAAGAGCTGAGCTAACGCACCCGCCAGCAAACCCTGCCAGAGTTTAATTTTCGGGAAGACTTCAGCAACGACACAATACCCGACAGCGAAGACGATTGAGAAAATAATATGCGTCACGCCGACCCAGTTAAATATATGTCCGGCAAATGTATAAACCGCTGCGTTAGGATCAACAACACCCAGCCAGTCACGTAAAAATACATAGGGAGGGTTTAAAAAATTACGTGAACAGTCAATCTGGCTTGCGGCTCTTATTAATTGCTCAGGCCCGCATGCGCCGGTAAATAAATCGGTGGGACTGCGTGGCGGAAGCGGCACTTCGGCTCCCCATTTGACAAACGCGGAGACAATCCCTGCAATTAAACCGACGAATGCGGCGAGCCCATAGCGCCTGCGTGAAGGCGGTGTTTGTTCAAATAGATTCATTTCTTTTCCTTGTTTAATGTCATCCTGCGGAATACATTTTATTATTCATATCAGCAACAAATTAATAACAGTCTGAACAGCAGAGTGTTTATAAAGTAAAGGGCGGGCGGCGGCAGTGTCAATTAGCTATTCCTGATAGTGGCGAAGGAATATTCCAGAATGCAGAGGGGTTTTATCCTGGAAATATTCATCGCTCATATACTTTCAGGGATAAATCGATTATTCTTTCCTTCTTCCCCGCATCCCCTGAAACAGCTCCGCCACGTCCACAAAATACTCGGTCAGATAGTTAATACACACCTGTACCTTGAGCGGGAGTTTGTCTTTTTCGGTATACAGGGCGTACACCGGGCGCGGATCGGACTGGTAGCGTGGGAAGAGGATCTCCAGCACGCCGCTGTTGATCTCGTTGATCACCCACATCAGCGGCACGTAGGCGATCCCGGCGCCGGCCACCAGCCAGCGCGAAATGGTCATCGGATCGTTAGTGACAAAACGCCCTTCCGGCAGCAGTCGGGTGGAGATCCCTTCCGGGGCGATCAGCTCAAATTCATTGTCGGGCCGCACACTGTACTCCAGCCATGAGTGGTTAGTGAGGTCGGCGGGTTTCTCCGGCACACCGTACTGCGCCAGATAGCTTTTCGATGCACAGACCACCATCGGCATGCTGCCCAGCCGACGCGAGAACAGGCTGGAATCCTGCAGCGCGCCGACGCGGATCACCACGTCCAGCCCGTCGGCAATCAGATCCGGCGCCGGGATACCCGTCACCAGATTGACGGTAAGCCCGGGGTACTCTTTCAGCATATCCGCGGTCATGGCAGCGAGAACATTTTGTGCCATAGTTGAAGAACACCCGATGCGCAGCGTGCCGATGGGGGTGTTGTTGAAGGCATAAAGCTGTTCGTGAACATCCTGCACTTCAAGCAGCATGCGGCGACAGCCCTGATAGTAAATTTTACCCGCTTCCGTCAGCCCAATGCTGCGGGTGCTGCGGTTGAGCAGCTTGACCTGAAGCTCATCTTCCAGTTTGGACACCGTCTGGCTGATGGATGAGACGCTCATCTGAAGCTGGCGTGCAGCGGCGGTAAAGGAGCCCAGTTCAACCACTTTGGCGAAGACCGACATGCGTTTTAAACGTTCCATTGTTCACTCTGGCTTAAAAGTGATTTAGATCACATATTATAGATAACAGCATAACAGTTACGTTAATATATTATTTATTACATAACGGCTGCGCCATTCTCGCCCGGCGTTCCTTGCTCTCCTGCGATGGCGTGCGCTAAAAAATTCTGAAGCCTGCACTCTCTCTAATCAAGGTCAACATGAGTCTGTTTCCCGTTATCGTGGTGTTCGGTCTGTCGTTCCCACCGATATTTTTCGAGCTTCTTTTATCACTGGCGATCTTCTGGCTGGTGCGCAAGGTGCTGGTCCCTACCGGGATCTACGATTTCGTCTGGCACCCTGCATTGTTCAATACCGCGCTGTATTGCTGCCTGTTCTACCTGATATCGCGCATGTTTGTCTGAGGTTGATGTGAAAACGCTAACAAGAAAAATCTCCCGCACTGCCATCACTACGGCGCTGGTTATCCTCGCCTTCATCGCTATTTTCCGCGCCTGGGTCTATTACACCGAATCACCGTGGACGCGTGATGCACGCTTCAGCGCCGATGTGGTGGCCATCGCCCCTGACGTGGCCGGTCTTATCACGGCGGTCAACGTCCACGACAACCAGCTGGTGAAAAAAGATCAGGTTCTGTTCACCATCGACCAGCCTCGTTACCAGAAAGCGCTGGAAGAGGCGGAAGCGGACGTGGCCTATTACCAGGCGCTGGCTGCGGAGAAACGTCGCGAAGCTGGCCGCCGTAACCAGCTTGGCGTTCAGGCAATGTCCCGTGAAGAGATTGACCAGTCCAACAACGTGCTGCAGACCGTGCTCCACCAGCTGGCGAAAGCGCAGGCAACGCGCGATCTGGCGAAGCTCGATCTGGAGCGCACCGTGATCCGTGCGCCGTCTGATGGCTGGGTGACCAACCTGAACGTCTACGCCGGGGAATTCATTACCCGCGGCTCAACCGCCGTGGCGCTGGTTAAACAGAACTCCTTCTACGTGCTCGCCTATATGGAAGAGACCAAGCTGGAGGGCGTACGTCCAGGGTATCGCGCGGAGATCACGCCGCTGGGCAGCAATCGCGTCTTTAAAGGCACCGTCGACAGCGTTGCCGCAGGGGTGACTAACTCCAGCAGCTCTAACGATGCTAAAGGGATGGCGACGGTAGATTCCAACCTCGAGTGGGTGCGTCTGGCCCAGCGCGTGCCGGTGCGCATCCACCTGGATGAGCAGCAGGGAAATCTGTGGCCTGCGGGTACCACGGCGACGGTGGTGATTACCGGTGAAAAAGACCGGGATGCCAGCCAGGATTCATTCTTCCGTAAAATTGCCCACCGCCTGCGCGAGTTTGGTTAATCGACATGGGTATCTTTTCCATCGCCAGCCAGCACATTCGCTTCGCCGTGAAGCTGGCGTGCGCCATCGTGCTGGCGCTGTTTGTCGGCTTCCACTTCCAGCTTGAAACCCCTCGCTGGGCGGTGCTGACGGCTGCGATTGTCGCGGCGGGTCCGGCCTTCGCCGCGGGCGGGGAGCCCTATTCTGGCGCGATCCGCTATCGCGGGATGCTGCGTATCATCGGGACGTTTATCGGCTGCTTCGCGGCGCTGACCATTATTATTCTGATGATCCGCACCCCGCTGCTGATGCTGATGGTCTGCTGTATCTGGGCAGGTTTCTGCACCTGGATCTCGTCTCTGGTGAAAGTGGAGAACTCCTACGCCTGGGGGCTGGCGGGCTATACCGCGCTGATTATTGTCATCACCATTCAGTCTGAACCGCTGCTTGCTCCACAGTTTGCGGTTGAGCGCTGCAGCGAGATTGTCATTGGTATTGTCAGTGCAATCGTCGCTGACCTGCTGTTCTCCCCGCGCTCCATCAAGCAGGAAGTCGACCTTGAGCTTGACGCGCTGATGGTTGCCCAGTACCAACTGATGCAGCTCTGCATTAAGCACGGCGACAGCGAAGAGGTGGATAGAGCCTGGAGCGGGCTGGTACGTCGTACGCAGGCGCTGGAAGGGATGCGCAGCAACCTTAATATGGAGTCCTCGCGCTGGGCTCGCGCGAATCGTCGCCTGAAAGCCCTCAACACCGTCTCTCTGACGCTGATTACCCAGGCATGTGAAACCTATTTGATTCAGAACACCCGGCCGGAAGCGGTCACCGATACGTTCCGCGAACTGTTTGCCGAGCCGGTGGAAACCGTGCAGGACGTGCACAAGCAGCTTAAGCGCATGCGTCGGGTGATTGCCTGGACAGGGGAGCGCGACACGCCGGTGACGATCTACACCTGGGTCGGTGCCGCGACGCGCTATCTGCTGCTGAAGCGCGGCGTGATCGGGAACACCAAAATCAGCGCGGCGGAAGAAGAGGTGCTGCAGGGCGAAGTGGTGATCAAGGCGGAATCCGCCGAGCGTCATCACGCCATGGTCAACTTCTGGCGTACCACGCTGGCCTGTATGCTCGGCACGCTGTTCTGGCTGTGGACGGGCTGGACGTCCGGCAGCGGCGCGATGGTGATGATTGCCGTCGTGACCGCACTGGCGATGCGTCTGCCTAACCCGCGAATGGTCGCCATTGATTTCCTCTACGGCACCATTGCCGCCCTGCCGATAGGCGCGCTCTATTTTCTGGTCATCATCCCGTCGACGCAGCAGAGCATGCTGCTGCTCTGTATTAGTCTGGCGGTAATGGCGTTCTTTATCGGCATTGAAGTACAAAAGCGGCGCCTGGGATCGCTGGGGGCGCTGGCAAGTACGATTAACATCATCGTGCTCGATAACCCGATGACCTTCCATTTCAGCCAGTTCCTCGACAGCGCATTAGGTCAGCTGGTGGGCTGTTTCCTGGCCATGATGGTGATACTGCTGGTACGGGATAACTCGCAGGCAAGAACGGGCCGCGTGCTGCTGAACCAGTTCGTGTCGGCTGCCGTGTCGTCGATGACAACCAATACCGCGCGCCGTAAAGAGAACCACCTGCCCGCGCTCTACCAGCAGCTGTTTTTACTGCTGAACAAGTTCCCTGGCGATATCGCGAAGTTCCGCCTGGCGTTAACCATGATCATCGCGCACCAGCGTCTGCGTAACGCGCCGGTGCCGATCAACGACGATCTGTCGGCCTGGCACCGCCAGCTGCGTCGTACCGCCGATCACGTGCTTTCCGCCAGCAGCGATGACAAACGGCGTCGTTACTTTACGCAGCTGCTTGAAGAGCTCGATATCTACCAGGAGAAGCTAAAGCACTGGGAAGCACCGCCTCAGGTGACCGAGCCGGTAGGACGGCTGGTGTTTATGCTGCATCGCTACCAGAATGCCCTCACGGATAACTGACTGAAGTAAAAAAACCGACGCCAAAAGCGTCGGTTTTTTTGTGGCTATACTTATTCCAGCACGTTCTTACATTTCAGGAAGGGAGGACACATGACGACCCAGGCGCTTCAGGATCACATCCTTTTTCAGACCGGTTATCTGGTCAACGGAATCTGGAAGACGCTGGACACGACCTTCGATGTGCTTAACCCCGCTACCGGGGAAGTCATCGCGAAAGTCGCCAAAGCGGGTAAAGCACAAACCGAAGAGGCTATCGCAGCGGCCACCAAAGCCTTCCCGGCCTGGCGTGCCAAAACTGCAAAAGAGCGTTCGGCGATTCTCTACCGCTGGTACGAACTGATTATTGAGAATAAAAGCTGGCTCGGGCGGTTAATGACCACCGAACAGGGCAAACCCCTGAAAGAAGCGGAGGGAGAAGTCGAGTACGCCGCCAGCTTTATCCAGTGGTTTGCCGAAGAGGCCAAACGCGCTAATGGTGAAATTATTCCGCCGATCAAACCCGGCTCACGCATTCTGGCGACCCGTGAACCCATTGGTGTGGTCGCGGCGATTACGCCGTGGAACTTCCCGATGGCCATGCTCACCCGCAAGTTAGGCCCGGCGCTGGCAGCAGGATGTACCGGGGTGATCAAACCGGCCAATAACACACCGCTCAGTGCCTTTGCGCTGCTTACCCTGGCAAAACAGGCCGGCGTACCCGACGGCGTGCTCAACGCCGTGGCCGGGAATACGCATGAAATCAGCGATGCGATTATGGCAAGCCGGGACGTGCGTAAAATCTCCTTTACGGGTTCAACCTCCGTCGGCAAAACGCTGGTGCGTAACGCCGCAGAAACCATGAAGAAAGTCTCGATGGAGCTGGGGGGAAATGCTCCTTATATCGTTTTTGAGGATGCGGATATCGACGCAGCGGTTAAGGGGGCGATCGCCAACAAGTTCCGCAATGCCGGGCAGGTCTGCGTCAGCGTGAACCGTTTTTATATTCAGGAAACCGTCTACGACAAATTTGTGAATAAACTTGCCGATGCGGTGAATGGGCTGAAGGTGGGGAATGGTCTTGACGAAGGGGTGGTCGTCGGGCCGCTGATTGAACCTTCTGCGGTCAACAAGGTGCGTGAGCATGTCGACGATGCCGTTGCCCGGGGCGCAACCGTACTGGCTGGGGGTAAGCCCCATCCGCTTGGTGGGAATTTCTTGATGCCAACCGTACTGGGCGACTGCCATGAAGGCATGAAGCTGGCAGAAGAAGAGACGTTTGGCCCGGTGGCAGCGTGCTTCCGTTTCACCTCGGAAGATGAAGTTATCCAGCGCGCCAACAACACGCCCTATGGGCTGGCGGCTTACTTCTATACCCAGAATCTCTCACGGGTCTTCCGCGTTTCACAGGCAATCGAGAGCGGGATGATTGGCATTAACGAGTGTGCCGTCTCCACGGAGCTCGGGCCCTTTGGCGGCGTAAAAGAGTCAGGTCTTGGACGAGAGGGCTCCGTGCTGGGGCTGGAAGAGTATCTGGAAGTTAAAACCCTGCATATTGGGGGATTATAATAGACAGGGCGGCATCTGCCGCTCGCCTGGACTGGGTGGCTGGCAATGAAAACCTATACGTTTGATTTTGACGAGATCGACAGTCAGGAAGACTTCTACCGTGAATTTATCCGGATGTTTGATCTTGAACGGGAAAGCGTGACGAATCTGGATACGCTGTGGGACGTGGTGACCGGCAGTCTGCTGCCGCTACCGCTGGAAATTGAGTTCATCCATTTGCCCGATAAGCTTCGCAGACGTTTTGGCGCGCTGATATTGCTTTTCGATGAAGCGGAAGAAGAGCTTGAAGGGCAGCTGCGCTTTAACGCGCGGCATTGAATCAAAAAAAGCCCCTGACCATGAGGCCAGGGGCAAGTCGTATGATGAGATACGACGAGGGTTTATTTATACAGTTCAGCCGTTGCATGCCAGTGGTCACCCTGATTCAGTTCGGTGACGCGATAGCTGCTGGCGCCTGCTTTTTCAGCTTTGGCGGCCAGTTCCTGACGAATATCCATTGGGGAACCGGTGACTGACGTCACGGACACGCTGCCCATACGCTGTAGATTTTGTGCCTGGTCAGCATTCACCTGCTGTACGGCTGCGCTTGCGCCGAAAGAGAGAACGGATGCCAGACCGAGGGTTGCGATGATCAATTTGGTTTTCATAGTCTTTACTCCTGAATAGGGTTTTTTACTCAACGGCGAGAAGGGTTGAACTGCTATTTTTATGCCTGGTGCCGTTGAGGGGAGATTTACGTTTTCAGTTATTACTAAAACTTATTTGTACAGCTCAGCGGTGGCGTGCCAGTGGTCACCAGAACGCGCTTCGATGATGCGATAGGATGACGCACCCTGTTCTTCCGCTTTTTTGTTCAGCATCTCACGCATGTCCATTGGCGATGTGCCGACCGCGCCGACAGAAACCGTACCGATGGCCTGGCGGGATTGCGCCTGGTCAGCATTGATAGAGTCGGCAGCGAAAGCACCGAATGACAGGACAGACAGGACGCTCAGCGCCGCTACAGTTGATTTGATTTTCATGATTCTTACCTCGTCGAATTTTTTAGTGGGGTCTTGTTTCGTGACCCTCATCACAAAATCAAGTATACACTAATAACGGTAAAAATTAATACCAGACTAATGGTTTCTATTGTTATTACGTGTTAACCAGACTATTTTTTATAACCAAATTGCATAATATTGGGTGTTTTTTGTTCGATTGTGGTGGTTATATCTAATTAAATCATATGGATAGTAGCTTTTGATTTTTTGTGCGATTTTTTGATTTAGCATTCACCAGATGAATGTTAATGGGTGGTAAAAAGCACTATTTGTCAAAGTGAAGGGCAGTAGAAAAGAGGGGGAAACGCAGCGTAAGCAGAACGATCCCCGTAGCGACGCTACGGGGAGAGGGGATTAGAGTTCCTGTTCGAACAGAACCAGAATCGCTTCGTGGAGATCTTTCACGGAGAAACCGCTGGCTGGTGTGGTAAAGATGGTGTCATCGCCGGCGATAGTCCCGAGGATACCCTCCGTTTTACCCAGCGAGTCCAGCATGCGGGCAATCAGCTGTGCGGCCCCAGGGCTTGTGTGGATCACCACTACGGCGTCGTTATGATCGATATCCAGAACCAGATTTTTGAGCGGGCTGGAGGTGGTCGGCACGCCAAGTTCTGCCGGCAGGCAATAGACCATCTCCATCTTGGCGTTACGGGTACGCACCGCGCCAAATTTCGTTAACATGCGGGAGACTTTCGACTGATTGATGTTATCGAAGCCTTGTTCCTGCAGCGCCTGAACAATTTCTCCCTGAGAACTGAATTTCTCTTCTTTGAGTAGCGCCTTAAACGCCTTTACTAATTCTTCTTGCTTAGACGAGCTTCGCATAAGTCACCCGGAATATGACGATAGAAACAACATTATTATGCATGTGGATGAATTTTTATGCAAATTATCTACCCAGCGCCAGGCTGAAATAATGTTATGAAAGGGAGTGATTTTATCAGATTTCGTTATCAGAAAACATGCCTGGGTCACGCCGCGCAAATAAGCTTAAAAGTAAATTAAATGTTATCAAAATGATGTTGTTTTGGTGGCGGGGCAGGGTGTATTGTAACCACCTCTTAATGCGTTGCCATTTGTCGTCAGATAGTCTTCTGATGAGAGATAAAGTCGCGTGACCTCAAATTCTTTAGCTACGAAAATTGTAATTATTTACTTGCTGAATTATGGTCGCCGCAACGGATTTACAGATACTTAAGTTAACCATAATAAGGAGTTTAGGATGAAAGTCGCAGTCCTCGGCGCTGCTGGTGGTATCGGCCAGGCGCTTGCCCTACTACTGAAAACCCAACTGCCTTCAGGCTCAGAACTCTCCCTGTACGATATTGCTCCGGTAACCCCAGGTGTGGCGGTTGACCTGAGCCACATCCCGACCGCTGTAAAAATCAAAGGCTTCTCCGGTGAAGATGCACGTCCTGCACTGCAGGGTGCTGACGTGGTGCTGATTTCTGCAGGCGTGGCGCGTAAGCCAGGCATGGATCGTTCAGACCTGTTCAACGTCAACGCGGGCATCGTGAAAAACCTGGTGCAGCAGATTGCAGAAATCTGCCCGAAAGCATGCATCGGTATCATCACTAACCCGGTGAACACTACCGTGGCTATCGCGGCAGAAGTGCTGAAGAAAGCGGGTGTTTACGACAAAAACAAACTGTTCGGCGTGACCACGCTGGATATCATCCGTTCCAACACCTTTGTTGCTGAGCTGAAAGGCAAACAGCCAACAGAAGTGGAAGTGCCGGTCATTGGCGGTCACTCTGGCGTCACCATCCTGCCTCTGCTGTCGCAGATCCCAGGCGTGAGCTTCACCGAGCAGGAAGTGGCTGACCTGACTAAACGCATCCAGAACGCGGGCACCGAAGTGGTGGAAGCGAAGGCGGGTGGCGGTTCTGCAACCCTGTCTATGGGCCAGGCAGCTGCGCGTTTTGGTCAGTCACTGGTTCGCGCTCTGCAGGGCGAGAAAGGCGTTGTTGAATGCGCTTACGTTGAAGGCGATGGCGAACACGCTCGCTTCTTCTCTCAACCGCTGCTGCTGGGTAAAAACGGTATCGAAGAGCGTAAATCCATTGGTACGCTGAGCGCGTTTGAACAACACGCGATGGAAGGTATGCTGGATACGCTGAAGAAAGATATCACCCTGGGTGAAGAGTTCGTTAACAAGTAAAACGAACCGTCTTCCGGCAAAAAAAACGGAGCTTATCGCTCCGTTTTTTTATGCCTGTCAGTTAGTGGCCGGATATTCCTGAATTGTCACATGCAGCGTCAGTTTCTTATCGTTGCGCATGACTTCAACAGGGATGATAGAGCCCGGACGAATCTCTGCCACCTGGTCCATCGTCTCCAGCGCAGAGACCGCTGGCGTGCCGTTGACCGACACAATGACGTCATTTACCTGAATACCCGCATTAGCGGCCGGGCCACCAGGCGACACTTCATTCACCACAATCCCCTGAATCTGATCGATACCGCCGCCCTGGGTATGCATCGGTGCAATTTCGCGCCCGCCGATACCGATATAGCCGCGGATCACGCGTCCGTCGCGGATCAGCTTATCCATGATCTTGGTCGCCAGCTGGAATGGAATAGCAAAGCCGATCCCTTCCGGCGTCTCGCCGTCGTTACTCTTATCGAACGAGAGGGTGTTGATGCCCATCAGTTCACCCAGCGAGTTGACCAGCGCCCCGCCGGAGTTACCGTGGTTGATGGAGGCATCGGTTTGCAGGAAGTTCTGCCGCCCGGAGGGGTTGAGGCCAATACGACCGGTCGCACTAATAATCCCCTGGGTGATGGTCTGACCCAGGTTGTAAGGGTTACCAATCGCCAGGACGACGTCACCAATATGCGGGGTACGTTTACGGTTGATCGGGATGACCGGCAAACCGCCCGTGGCGTTAATTTTCAGCACGGCCAGATCGGTCAGGCTGTCAGAACCAACGAGTAACGCCTCAAATACGCGGCCATCCTGCAGGGCGACGATGATCTGGTCGGCATCGTTAATCACGTGCTTGTTGGTAATAATGTAGCCGCGCTCGTCCATGATTACGCCGGAGCCGAGAGTACGGATCTCCAGCTGGTTGTGGGCTGAGGTGTTCAGACCACGGTTATAGACGTTAACCACGGCAGGTGCGGCACGGCGGACGGCCTGGTTATAGGTGGCTGGCGTTTCATCCGTGCTATCGAACTGGGGAGCCGACAGTTTATTGAACTGACGTATAGACGGCAGCGCCAGCAGCAGCAGGCCAGCGACAATCAAACCGATGACAATAGAACGTAAGAGCTTTAAAAGCATGATGCGCGTGTCGTTAAAAAAGGAACGATTTGCAGCATAACATGAGTTATCCGGACATCACACGCAGCGGTGATGTCCGGGTCACAAATGCTTAGCGCAACAGTATATAGATGGACTCATTGCCACGCATGACCTGCAGGGCAATAACCGCCGGTTTACTTTCCAGCAACTTGCGCAGTTCGGCAATGGACTGCACGCGATTGCGGTTTACGCTAATGATCACGTCATCCTGATGCAATCCGGCCTGTGCGGCAGGGCTGCTCTTCTCGACGGTGTCGATGCGAATGCCTTTCGTACCGTCTTTCAGCTGCCCATCGCTCAACGTAGCCCCTTGCAGGGCCGGGGCGATAAGCTCCGCACTGGCAGAGGAAGAGGTGCTCTTATCCAGCGTGACTTCAACGTCCAGCGGCTTACCGTCACGTATCAGGCCCAGCTTCACTTTGGCACCGGGTTCGGTGGTGGCAATCCGCGAGCGCAGTTCGGCAAAGCTGCTCAGCGGCTTGTCGTTCAGGCTGACGATCACATCACCCGATTTCACGCCCGCTTTTGCCGAGCCGGAGTTTGGCAGCACTTCACTGACAAACGCCCCGCGCTGTACGTTGATGTTGAACGCTTTTGCAATATCCGCGCTCATCTCCATACCTTTAATACCCAGCAGCCCGCGTTTGACTTCGCCAAACTGAATGAGCTGTTGAGAGAGGGTTTTGGCCATATTGCTGGGGATAGCAAAACCGATCCCGATGCTGCCGCCGCCCGGGGCCAGAATCGCCGTGTTAATCCCTATTAGCTCGCCGTTAAGGTTGAGCAATGCCCCGCCGGAGTTCCCACGGTTGATGGAGGCATCGGTCTGGATAAAGTTTTCCAGCCCTTCCAGATTGAGGCCGCTGCGTCCCAGCGCGGAGACGATCCCGGAAGTCGCGGTCTGCCCTAAACCAAAGGGGTTGCCCACGGCGACGGCAAAATCGCCGACGCGCAGTTTGTCGGAGTCCGCGATGGCAATCTGGGTCAGGTTGCTCGGGTTTTGCACCTGCAACAGCGCGATGTCGCTCTGGTCATCTCCGCCGATCAGTTTGGCATCGAATTCGCGGCCATCGTTCAGCTGGACGCTGATTTTATCGGCCTGGCTGATGACATGGTTGTTGGTCAGAATATAGCCTTTTGCCGCATCAATAATGACGCCAGAGCCCAGGCCTTCAAAAGGCTGCGCCTGCTGGTCGGGAGACTCATCGCCAAAATATTTTTTCAGTTCTTCAGGGACGCGTTGGTTTTGTACTGCGGTACCTTCAACCTGAACGCTGACGACCGCAGGCAACACTTTTTCCAGCATGGGTGCGAGGCTTGGAATGGCCGCCTGGCCAGGCACCTGGGTGGGGATGGCGGCGAATACAGGGACGGACGCCGAGAGAGATAACCCGACACTTAACGCGATAGCGCTCAACAGCTGGTTTTTTTTCTTCATCGATGTTGACTCTCGTAACCTGGAATAAAGGAAAAACGGCCCCAAAAACACTTTGATGTTATTGAATTTTAAACCGCTGAACAATGAGGTGTTTAACTAAATGATAGCTGGGGTCATCAAGAAAGGACGGGCGCAATCGCTGCGCCCGTAAAATAAATTCAGGTTGTGCGATTAATCGCGTTTTACACCGCCGCGCAGCAGGCCGGACGCGCCATCGGAATAGTCGCGAGGCATCTGAACGGGCGCCTGATCGTTACCGGCTTCAGAGTCAGCCAGACGGTTGCGGAACGGGTTGGTTTCCGCGGTCATTTCCGGCAGCAGGCTGCTGGAGCTTTTGGCCATATGTTGATACAGCTGACGATAGTCGGTCGCCATGTTGTCCAGCAGCTCGGCGCTACGGGCAAAATGGCTGACCAGCTCTTCACGATACTCTTCCAGCTCGGCTTTGTTCTTTTCCAGTTCGTACTGCAGTGACTGCTGCTGACGCAATTTGCGATTACCGAAACGCATGGCCACAGCACCGATAACGATGCCGACGACTAAACCGATTAGCGCATATTCCCAGGTCATGAACTTCTCCCGTTGTCTTGTTGTTCCGTAGGGTGTTGGCTCGGCTCCTGCCTGTGCCTGATAATGCCACTATAACCGCTATTTCCGTAGAAGTGGAATCCTGACGTATCATCGCGTAGTGTAGAACGGCCTTTTTTTCATCAGTCGCGTCTGCTGGTGAGCGTTAATTGAAGGAATAACAATAAGATTATGCAAAACCTGTCCCCTGCATCGCGATATCAACTGGCCCTAAACGAGGGCACTCATCAGCCGGATGACGTTCAACGTGAGGCGGTAAACCGTCTGGAGATGATTTATCAGGAGCTCACGGCAAAACCCGCTGAAGTCGAACAGAACGGTGGCCTAAAGGCGGCGTTTGGGCGGTTGCTCGGTAAAAAAGCGCCGCAGGCTCATGCGCCGGTGCGCGGTTTATATATGTGGGGCGGGGTCGGTCGCGGAAAAACCTGGCTGATGGACCTGTTCTATCTGAGCCTGCCGGGCGCACGCAAACAGCGCCTGCACTTCCATCGTTTTATGCTGCGGGTGCATGAAGAGCTGACCGCACTGCAGGGTAAAAGCGATCCGCTGGAGATTGTGGCCGACAGGTTCAAGGCGGAAACCGACGTGCTCTGCTTCGATGAGTTTTTTGTGTCTGACATCACCGATGCCATGCTGTTAGGTGGCCTGATGAAAGCGCTATTTGCCCGCGGAATCACGCTGGTGGCCACGTCGAATATCCCGCCGGATGAGCTCTATCGTAACGGCCTGCAGCGGGCACGCTTCCTGCCTGCCATCGACGCCCTCAAGCAGCACTGCGACATCATGAACGTCGATGCCGGTGTCGATTATCGTCTGCGAACCCTGACACAGGCGCACCTCTGGCTTTCGCCGTTAAATGCAGAGACCACCCGCGAGATGGATAAGCTTTGGCTGGCGCTGGCGGGGGCAAAACGCGATCACGCCCCGGAACTCGAGATTAACCATCGCCCGCTGCCCACCCTTGGCGTCGAAAACCAAACGCTGGCGGTCTCCTTTACGACGCTCTGCGTGGATGCCCGCAGCCAGCACGACTACATTGCGCTTTCGCGTCTGTTCCACACCGTGATGGTGCTGGATGTACCGGTGATGACGCGGCTGATGGAGAGCGAAGCACGGCGCTTCATTGCGCTGGTGGACGAGTTTTATGAGCGCCACGTCAAGCTGGTGGTCAGCGCCGAGGTACCTTTATATGAGATTTACCAGGGCGAGCGGCTGAAGTTTGAATTCCAGCGCTGCCTGTCGCGCCTGCAGGAGATGCAGAGCGAGGAATACCTGAAGCTGGAGCATATGCCGTAACAAACGTCACCCTCTCCCTGTGGGAGAGGGACTGGGGGGAGGGCACCAGACGTTAATAAATGCCACCCTCTCCCTGTGGGAGAGGGGCCGGGGGTGAGGGCACCAGACCGTACAATACTTAACCCCGAAAAACCCATTCCAAATCACATTTAAGGGTCGATCTTTGACCTCAACTTCTCTATAATCTTGCGACCCCACGTTACGAGAAGGTTTTTTTCCCGAAACTTTCTATGTGTCGGCATTAGCTATTCGAAGGGGTAGGTTTGCCGGACTTTGTCGTGTGAACCTCAACTGACTAAACGTTTGGGTGTTCACCAACGTGTAACTTATTATTTGGGTAAGCTTTTAATGAAAACTTTTACAGCTAAACCAGAAACCGTACAGCGCGACTGGTATGTTGTTGACGCGACCGGTAAAACTCTGGGCCGTCTGGCTACTGAACTGGCTCGTCGCCTGCGCGGTAAGCACAAAGCGGAATACACTCCGCACGTTGATACCGGTGATTACATCATCGTTCTGAACGCTGATAAAGTTGCTGTAACCGGCAACAAGCGTACTGACAAAGTGTACTATCACCACACCGGCCACATCGGTGGTATCAAAGAAGCGACCTTTGAAGAGATGATTGCTCGCCGTCCTGAGCGTGTGATTGAAATCGCGGTTAAAGGCATGCTGCCAAAAGGCCCGCTGGGTCGTGCTATGTTCCGTAAACTGAAAGTTTACGCAGGCAACGAGCACAACCACGCGGCACAGCAACCGCAAGTTCTTGACATCTAATCGGGATTATAGGCAATGGCTGAAAATCAATACTACGGCACTGGTCGCCGCAAAAGTTCCGCAGCTCGCGTTTTCATCAAACCGGGCAGTGGTAAAATCGTAATCAACCAGCGTTCTCTGGAACAATACTTCGGTCGCGAAACTGCCCGCATGGTAGTTCGCCAGCCGCTGGAACTGGTTGACATGGTAGAAAAACTGGATCTGTACATCACCGTTAAAGGTGGTGGTATCTCCGGTCAGGCAGGTGCGATCCGTCACGGTATCACCCGCGCTCTGATGGAGTACGACGAATCCCTGCGTTCTGAACTGCGTAAAGCTGGCTTCGTTACTCGTGACGCGCGTCAGGTTGAACGTAAGAAAGTGGGTCTGCGTAAAGCACGTCGTCGTCCACAGTTCTCCAAACGTTAATCCATTCTGCTTACGCAGAACGATTGGCGAAAAACCCGCTTCGGCGGGTTTTTTTATGGATAATGCGCAGGTTATCCACAATCTCCATGCATATATCTTCTCTTTTTCCACATTTCCAGAATCCCCTCACCACAAAGCCATCAAAATCTGGTAAACTATCATCCAATTTTCTGCCCAAATATCGGTGAATACTCGATTTTTGTTCGTTTCTTGAACAATGTGTTTTCTCTGGGATGGGCGATACAACATCTGGCTGGCCCCTGTTGGGCTGGTAGCAGTAAAAATTCTGAATATACCTGGAGGTTTTCATGGCTGTCGCTGCCAACAAACGTTCGGTAATGACGCTGTTTTCTGGTCCTACTGACATTTATAGCCATCAGGTTCGTATCGTGCTGGCCGAGAAGGGTGTCAGTTTTGAGATCGAGCATGTGGAAAAGGATAACCCGCCTCAGGATCTGATCGATCTCAACCCGAGCCAAAGCGTACCGACGCTGGTGGATCGCGAGCTGACCCTGTGGGAATCCCGTATCATTATGGAATATCTGGATGAGCGTTTCCCGCATCCGCCACTGATGCCTGTTTACCCTGTCGCGCGTGGTGAAAGCCGCCTGTACATGCAGCGTATTGAAAAAGACTGGTACTCGCTGATGAACGTTATCGTCAGCGGTTCCGCTTCTGAAGCTGACGCTGCACGTAAGCAGCTGCGTGAAGAGCTGCTGGCAATCGCGCCTGTGTTTGGTCAGAAACCGTTCTTCCTGAGCGATGAGTTCAGCCTGGTGGACTGCTACCTGGCACCGCTGCTGTGGCGTCTGCCAACCCTGGGCGTAGAGTTCAGCGGTCCTGGCGCGAAAGAGCTGAAAGGCTATATGACTCGCGTATTTGAACGCGACTCTTTCCTGGCATCTTTAACTGAACCGGAACGTGAAATGCGTCTCGGCCGAGGCTAATGACTGTGGAAATGTCACAACTTACCCCACGCCGTCCGTATCTGCTGCGCGCCTTCTATGAATGGCTGCTGGATAACCAGCTCACGCCGCACCTGGTTGTGGATGTGACGTTGCCGGGCGTGCTGGTTCCAATGGAATACGCGCGTGACGGACAGATCGTACTGAACATTGCGCCGCGTGCGGTGGGTAACCTGGAGCTGGCAAACGATGAAGTGCGCTTCAACGCGCGTTTCGGCGGCGTGCCGCGTCAGGTTTCCGTACCTCTGGCAGCCGTGCTGGCTATCTACGCGCGTGAAAACGGTGCGGGTACCATGTTCGAGCCGGAAGCGGCGTATGATGAAGATGTTGCCAGCCTGAATGATGACAACGCATCCGATGAGCGCGAAAGCGACACGGTGATGTCACTTATTGATGGCGATAAACCCGATCATCACGACGACAATGACCCTGATGACGATCCGCCTCCGCGCGGTGGTCGTCCGGCTCTTCGCGTCGTGAAATAAAAAAACAGGCCCAATCGGGCCTGTTGTTTTTACACTTCCAGGTAGTTCAGTATACCGTCAGCCGCCTTGCGGCCTTCGGCAATCGCCGTTACCACCAGGTCAGAACCGCGAACGATATCGCCACCGGCGAAGATTTTCGGGTTGCTGGTCTGGAATGCGTTATCGCTGCCTTCTGGCGCAATCACGCGGCCCTGTGAATCCAGTTCGACGCTGTGTTTCGCCAGCCACTCCATGCTGTGAGGACGGAAACCGAACGCCATCACCACGGCATCGGCCGGGATCACGTGTTCAGAACCGGCGACGATTTCCGCACGACGACGGCCTTTCGCATCCGGTGCCCCCATCTCCGTGCGCGCCATCTTCACGCCGCTCACTTTACCGTTGGCATTCACTTCAATACCCAGAGGCTGGATGTTGAACTGGAACTCCACGCCCTCTTCACGCGCGTTTTTCACTTCGCGTTTAGAACCCGGCATGTTCTCTTCGTCACGACGGTAGGCGCAGATCACGTGTGCCGCATTCTGACGAATGGAGGTACGCACGCAGTCCATCGCGGTATCACCGCCGCCCAGCACCACCACGCGTTTGCCTTCCATGCTGACGAATGGCTCATCCGCCGTTTCACCATAGCCCATAATCTGCTTGGTGTTGGCAATCAGGAACGGCAGCGCGTCGTACACGCCCGGCGCGTCTTCGTTCTCCAGACCGCCGCGCATGGACTGATAGGTGCCCACGCCCAGGAACACGGCGTCGTAATCCTTCAGCAGGTCGTCGAGCTGCACGTCGCGGCCCACTTCCACGTTAAGTTTGAACTCAATGCCCATGCCGGTGAAGATTTCACGGCGACGGGTCATGACCTCTTTTTCCAGCTTGAAGGCCGGGATACCGAAGGTCAGCAGGCCGCCGATCTCCGGATGACGGTCAAAGACCACCGCCTTCACGCCGTTGCGGGTCAGCACGTCCGCACAGGCCAGGCCCGCCGGGCCCGCACCGATGATCGCCACGCGCTTGTCGGTTTGCTTCACGCCGGTCATATCCGGACGCCAGCCCATCTCGAACGCTTTATCGTTGATATAGCGCTCGATGTTGCCGATGGTCACCGCGCCGAACTCGTCGTTCAGCGTACAGGAACCTTCGCACAGACGGTCCTGAGGACACACGCGGCCGCACACTTCCGGCAGGGTGTTGGTCTGGTGAGACAGCTCGGCGGCTTCAAAAATACGTCCTTCGTTGGCCAGCTTCAGCCAGTTCGGGATGTAGTTATGTACCGGGCATTTCCATTCGCAGTAAGGGTTACCGCAGGACAGGCAGCGGTCTGCCTGCGCTTTGGCCTGGCCCTCTGAAAACGGCTCGTAGATTTCAACAAATTCAATTTTGCGGATCTTCAGCGGTTTCTTTGGCGGATCAACACGCTGCAGGTCGATAAACTGGTATACGTTCTGGCTCATCTGAATTCCTTACTGCGCCTGCACGCGCAGCTCTGCTGCGCTACGACTACGGTGACCCAACAGGGCTTTAACATCGCTGGACTTCGGCTTAACCAGCGCGAATTTCGCAGAGAACGCTGGCCAGTTCGCCAGGATCTCTTCGCCGCGCGAAGAACCGGTATGCTGCACGTGTTCGGTGATCAAACCGCGCAGATGTTCTTCGTGGATAGCCAGCGTATCAACGTCCAGCACTTCCACCAGCTCCGGGTTCACGCGTTTGCGGAACTCACCGTCTTCATCCAGGACGTAGGCAAAACCACCCGTCATGCCCGCGCCAAAGTTCACGCCGGTTTTACCCAGAACGCAAACAATCCCGCCCGTCATGTATTCACAACCGTTATCGCCAATGCCTTCCACCACGGTGATGGCACCGGAGTTACGCACCGCAAAACGCTCGCCCGCACGGCCTGCTGCGAACAGACGACCGCCGGTCGCGCCGTACAGGCAGGTGTTACCGATGATGCTGGCTTCATGGCTGCGGAAAGCTGAGCCGACCGGAGGACGCACCGCCAGCAGACCGCCCGCCATGCCTTTGCCGACGTAGTCGTTGGCATCGCCGGTCAGGTAAAGCTCAACGCCGCCTGCGTTCCACACGCCGAAGCTCTGACCCGCAGTACCGCTGAAGTGCGCGGTAATCGGATCCGCCGCCAGCCCCTGGTCACCGTGCGTTTGCGCGATATAACCGGAAAGGGAGGCGCCCACGGAGCGGTCGGTGTTGCGGATATCAAACCAGAACGTTTTGCTCTGCTTGTCGTCCACGTACGGCTTCGCCTGCTGCAGCAGCTGTGCGTTCAGCACGCCGTTATCGAACGGCGGGTTGTTCTCGGTGCAGTAGACCGCTTTGCCAGGGTGCGGCTGCGCGGTTTCCAGCAGCTTAGACAGCTCCAGCTTCTGCTGCTTCGCCGTGAAGCCTTCCAGCTCTTTCAGCAGGTCGGTACGACCAATCAGATCCACCAGACGTTTAACGCCCAGCTGCGCCATCAGCTCGCGGGTTTCGCGGGCGATGAAGTCAAAGTAGTTGGTTACTTTGAACGGCAGACCGTGATAGTGATTCTTACGCAGCTTCTCGTCCTGGGTTGCCACGCCGGTTGCGCAGTTGTTCAGGTGGCAAATACGCAGGTATTTACAGCCAAGCGCAACCATTGGGCCGGTACCGAAGCCGAAGCTTTCCGCGCCGAGGATCGCCGCCTTGATGATGTCGAGGCCGGTTTTCAGACCACCGTCCACCTGCAGGCGGATCTTATGACGCAGACCGTTAGCCACCAGCGCCTGCTGGGTTTCCACCAGGCCAAGCTCCCACGGACAGCCCGCATATTTCACGGAGGAGAGCGGGCTTGCACCGGTACCGCCGTCGTAGCCGGCGATGGTGATGAGGTCCGCATAGGCTTTCGCCACGCCGGTGGCGATGGTGCCGACCCCCGGTTCGGAAACCAGCTTCACGGAGATCATCGCCTTCGGGTTGACCTGCTTCAGGTCGAAAATCAGCTGCGCTAAGTCCTCGATAGAGTAGATATCGTGGTGCGGCGGCGGGGAGATCAGCGTCACGCCCGGTACCGAGTAGCGCAGTTTGGCGATGTACGGGGTAACTTTATCACCCGGCAGCTGGCCGCCTTCGCCCGGTTTCGCACCCTGAGCGACTTTAATCTGAATCACGTCGGCGTTGACCAGGTACGCTGGCGTTACGCCAAAGCGACCGGATGCCACCTGCTTGATACGGGACACCTTGTTGGTGCCGTAACGGGCCGGATCTTCACCGCCTTCGCCGGAGTTAGAGTTGCCGCCGATACTGTTCATGGCTTCCGCCAGCGCTTCGTGGGCTTCCGGGCTCAGCGCGCCGATGGACATCGCCGCGGTGTCGAAGCGTTTGAACAGTTCGGATGCCGGTTCAACGTCGTCAATGCTGACCGCTTCATCACCCGGATTCAGGGCAATGAGGTCGCGCAGCGTTGCCGCCGGACGGTTGTTCACCAGCTCAGCGTACTGCTGATAATCACGGTATTCGCCGCTCTGAACCGCCTGCTGCAGCGTGCGTACCACGTCCGGGTTGTAGGCGTGGTATTCGCCGCCGTGAACGTATTTCAGCAGACCGCCCTGATCCAGCGGCTTACGTGCCAGCCAGGCGCGTTTGGACAGGTTCACCAGATCCTGCTGGAAGTCAGCAAAACCGGCGCCGCCGATGCGGCTGACCACGCCCTGGAAGCAGAGGTTGGCGACCTCGTCATGCAGGCCGACCGCTTCAAACAGCTTCGAGCAGCGGTAGGAGGCAATGGTCGAGATGCCCATTTTGGACATGATCTTGTACAGACCTTTGTTGATGCCGTTACGGTAGTTCAGCATCACCGCGCGGTAATCTTTGTCGATCGCGCGGGTATCCACCAGACGGGCCAGCGTTTCGTAGGCCAGGTACGGGTAGATCGCCGTCGCACCGAAGCCTAACAGCACGGCAAAGTGGTGCGGATCGCGCGCGCTTGCGGTTTCCACAATGATGTTGGCGTCGCATCGCAGGCTCTTATCGACCAGACGCGTCTGGATAGCGCCCACCGCCATCGGGGCCGGTACCGGCAGACGGTTTTTCGCGATGTTGCGGTCGGACAGCACCAGCAGCACGGTACCGTTACGCACCATCTGTTCGGCTTTGTCACACAGCGCATTCACCGTCTCTTCGAGGCTCGCTTCGTTCACGTCGAAGGTAATGTCGAGCGTGTCGGCGCGGTAGTGCTCCTCTTTCATGGTGGTGAGCTGTTTGAAATCGGAGTACAGCAGGATCGGCGATTTAAAGGTCAGACGGTGTGCCTGGCCTTCGGCCTCGCAGAAGACGTTCATCTCGCGACCGATGCTGGTGGCCAGCGACATCACGTGCGCTTCACGCAGCGGGTCGATCGGCGGGTTGGTGACCTGCGCGAACTGCTGACGGAAGTAATCGTAAATGATGCGCGGCTGGCTGGAGAGCACGGCAAACGGGGTATCGTCACCCATCGAGCCGACCGCTTCCTGGCCGTTCTCACCGAGCACGCGGATGACGGAGTCCAGCTCTTCTGCGCTGTAGTTAAACTGCTTCTGGTAGCTTGCGAGGGTATCGTCGTCCAGCTCGCGGCTGCCCACTTCTTCGTCCGACAGATCTTCGAACGGCACCAGACGACGCACGTTCTTCTCCATCCACTCTTTGTACGGATGGCGGCTTTTCAGATCGTTGTCGGTTTCGGCGGAGTGCAGGATGCGCCCACCGCGGGTGTCGATTACCATCAGCTCGCCCGGACCGACGCGGCCTTTCTCGACCACTTCGTCAGGCTGGTAATCCCAGATACCGACTTCAGAGGCGCAGGTGATGAGCTTGTCTTTGGTGATGACGTAGCGCGCCGGACGCAGACCGTTACGGTCCAGGTTACAGGCGGCAAAACGGCCGTCGGACATGACGATGCCCGCCGGGCCGTCCCACGGCTCCATGTGCATGGAGTTAAAGTCGAAGAACGCGCGCAGCTCAGGATCCATATCCGGGTTGTTCTGCCAGGCCGGCGGCACGAGCAGACGCATAGCACGCACGATGTCCATCCCGCCCGCCAGCAGCAGTTCCAGCATGTTATCCATCGAGCTGGAGTCAGAGCCGGTTTCGTTCACGAACGGTGCGGCATCGTGCAGATCGGGGATCAGTGGCGTCTGGAACTTATAGGTACGGGCGCGGGCCCACTGGCGGTTACCGGTGATGGTGTTGATCTCGCCGTTGTGCGCCAGGTAGCGGAACGGCTGAGCCAGCGGCCAGCGTGGAACGGTGTTGGTGGAGAAGCGCTGGTGGAACAGGCAAATGGCCGATTCCAGACGCAGGTCCGCCAGGTCCAGGTAGAAGCGCGGCAGGTCAGCCGGCATACACAGACCTTTATAAATGTTCACCAGGTTAGAGAGGCTACAGACGTAGAACTCTTTATCGTCCTGGAGACGTTTTTCAATACGGCGGCGGGCAATAAACAGACGGCGTTCCATATCACGCGGACGCCAGCCCGCAGGCGCGTTGACGAAAATCTGTTCAATACGAGGCAGCGAGGAGAGGGCGATTTCACCGAGTACCCCTTCGTTGGTTGGCACATTGCGCCAGCCGACAATCGACAGGGTTTCACGCTGAAGTTCTTCTTCGACGATGCGGCGTGAGGCGGCAGCCTTTTCAGGATCCTGATTCAGGAACAGCATGCCGACAGCGTAGTTTTTGGCTAAACGCCAGCCGCGCTCTTCCGCCACGATGCGGAAGAAACGATCCGGTTTTTGCAGCAGCAGGCCGCAACCGTCGCCGGTTTTACCATCGGCAAGGATGGCGCCACGGTGCTGCATACGGGCCAGTGCGTGAATAGCAGTACGCACTACCTTGTGGCTAGGTTCGCCTTCTATGTGGGCGATCAGGCCGAAACCACAGTTATCCTTCTCAAGGGATTTATCGTACAACATATCAGTGAACCTCCCCAGGCTCGTCGGGCTTCCCACTGAACTTTACCGTGGCGCACAGGCACAGAAAGAGCATGGCGACGGGGTTTGCGTTTCATACGCGGACCTCGCATTCGCCCTCTTTTTCATCCTTTCGCGCAGGTAAACAAGTTTGAGGACTTGCTTCAGAGGGAATCTCAATTACTGCATAAATATGATGAGCAGGCCGCTCATCCAGAAAGCTTCCAGCGGATTTCCAACTTATCGGGAATTGGTACACAGGTCAAATGGCATTCTTATTTATACAAAAATGTGCTAAAGAGAGTTTATCTAATTGTAATTAAACGATATTTAACTATATTTACATTGATTGTATGCCCTGACAGGACGTAGCGGAGTGTGATCTGACTCACTATATGTAAGCGGTATTATCAATGTAGCGTGCTGAATAGCGGTTTTATAGCAGAATAATAATCTGGCATTGTCTTCAAACCCGCATAAAGTTACTGTTTTTCAGTGGCGGCGCTATAAATGAAAAAAACAATCAGAACATAAGGAAAAGTAATCACGAGTGGCGTGAATGAAATTGCAGTAATCCTGAGTATTTATTCATATAGATAAAGGCCGTCCAGGGCGATTGATCCAGGTCATCGCCGACAGAGGCTAAAAGTGGCAGGCTTGTCCCCTTTCTTCGGGACGGTCTATCAGATTATGCAGTTACAGAAATTAGTCAATATGTTTGGTGGGGATCTTTTGCAGCGGTACGGGCAAAAGGTTCACAAGCTGACGCTGCACGGCGGGTTTAGCTGCCCGAATCGTGATGGCACCATCGGGCGCGGCGGCTGCACCTTCTGTAACGTTGCGTCCTTTGCTGACGAAGCCCAGCAGCATAAATCTATCGCGGAACAGCTTGCCCATCAGGCCAGCCTGGTGAACCGCGCGAAGCAATATCTGGCCTATTTCCAGGCCTACACCAGCACGTGGGCGGAGGTGCAGGTGCTGCGCTCTATGTATCAGCAGGCCGTCAGCCAGGCTAACATCGTTGGGCTGTGCGTGGGCACGCGCCCGGACTGCGTGCCGGACGCGGTGCTGGACCTGCTCAGCGAGTACAAAGAACAAGGCTACGAGATCTGGCTGGAGCTGGGCCTGCAAACCGCGCACGACAAAACCCTGCACCGTATTAACCGTGGCCATGATTTCGCCTGCTACCAGCGCACCACGCGCCTGGCCCGCGAGCGCGGGCTGAAGGTCTGTTCGCACCTGATTGTTGGGTTACCCGGTGAAGGTCAACCGCATGGTCTTGAAACGCTGGAAAAGGTGGTTGAGACCGGCGTGGACGGCATTAAGCTGCACCCGCTGCATATCGTTACGGGAAGCATTATGGCGAAAGCCTGGGAAGCGGGGCGGTTAAGCGGTATTGCGCTTGAGGACTATTCAGTGACGGCGGGGGAGATGATTCGCCACACGCCGCCGGAAATTGTCTACCACCGTATTTCGGCCAGCGCCCGCCGTCCAACGCTTCTGGCACCGCTATGGTGTGAGAACCGCTGGACGGGGATGGTGGAAATCGACCGCTATCTGCAGGAGAACGGTGTACAGGGTTCGGCGCTGGGCCGCCCGTGGATTCCCCGTCTACCGGCGACGGCCGCCTAACAGACTCCCCAGCATGCCGCGCACGATCTGATTGGTGACCTGTCGCGCCGCGCTTTTCGCCATGGTCTGTACCACGCCGTCGCGCTTGCCGCCACGCGGCCCGGTGCTGCCGAACAGGATGTCTTTGAGCCCTCCGAGAATACCGTCATCCACGGCGACAGACTGTCCTTTAGCGGCGGGCGCATCCTGCGATTCGGTGGTCGCCTGTACCCCTTTTTGCAGCATCTCAAAAGCGGACTCGCGATCCACCTCGTCTTCGTACTTCCCGTAAACCGGAGAGTGGTTAATCAGGCCGTTACGTTCATCGTCGGTAACCGGCCCCATGCGCGAGCAGGGGGCAATCACCATGGCGCGTTCCACCACGGACGGGCTGCCCTTCGCATCCAGGAAAGAGATCAGCGCTTCACCAGTGCCTAACGCCTGAATCGCCGCTTCAGTATCAAAGGCAGGATTGGCGCGCATGGTTTGCGCGGCGGCTTTCACCGCTTTCTGATCTTTCGGCGTAAAGGCGCGCAGGGCGTGCTGCACGCGGTTACCGAGCTGACCGAGCACGTTATCCGGGATATCCGACGGGTTTTGCGAGACAAACCAGACGCCGACGCCTTTGGAGCGGATCAGGCGAATGACCTGTTCAATTTTATCCAGCAATACCTGCGGCGCGTCGTTAAACAGCAGATGCGCCTCGTCAAAGAAGAACACCAGCTTCGGTTTTTCCAGATCGCCCGCTTCCGGTAGCTGTTCATACAGTTCGGAGAGCATCCACAGTAGGCTGGCGGCGTAGAGCTTTGGCATCTGGTAGAGTTTTTCCGAACTCAGAATGTTGATGATGCCTTTGCCGCTGCTGTCGGTGCGCATCCAGTCTTTGATATCCAGCATTGGCTCGCCAAAGAAGTGTTCGGCACCCTGTTGCTCCAGGGTCAGTAGCCCACGCTGAATGGCGCCCACCGAGGCGCTGCTGATGTTGCCGTACTGGTTCTGGAAGGATTTAGCGTTATCGCCGATGTATTGGGTAATGGCGCGCAGATCTTTAAAATCAAGCAGCAACAGCCCCTGATCGTCGGCAATGCGGAAGATAATATTCAGCACGCCGGACTGCACGTCATTGAGGTTAAGCAGACGGGCCAGCAGCAGCGGGCCGAGATCGGAGACGGTGGCGCGCACCGGATGGCCTTTCTCACCAAAGATATCCCACACCACTACCGGATTGTTATGCGGCGTCCAGTCCGTGATGCCTATATTCTTCAGCCGTTCGAGCAGTTTTTCAGAGGCCGTCCCTTCCTGAGCGACACCGGTTAAATCGCCTTTCACGTCAGCCATAAAGACCGGCACGCCAATCTCCGAAAGCGACTCCGCCAGCTTTTGCAGGGTGACGGTTTTCCCCGTCCCGGTCGCGCCGGTGATCAAACCGTGGCGGTTCGCCATCGCGGGCAGTAAATACAGCTCTTTTTCCAGCGTCCGGGCAATTAACAATGGTGTACTCATGATGCGCTTCCTCTCTTAGTCCTGGGTGGAGTATAGGCAACCTGATAGCAATTTGGTTGAGTAAATTCCTGACTTTGCGGCGCATTATCCAGCGCGGACTATGCTTTTGCATACGGTTCACAAAATAGTGGGAAACTATGTCCAGATTCTTCTTTAACGATCGCAAACAGCTGGTCAACGATGCCATTGAAGGCATACTGCTTTCTGCGCCACATGCCAATCTCGTCAAGCTTGATATCGATCCGGCCATCAGGATCGTCGCACGCGGCGACTGGGACAAAAGCCGCGTGGCAGTGATCTCCGGCGGAGGCTCAGGCCACGAACCCGCACACGCCGGGTTTGTCGGCAAAGGGATGCTGACGGCGGCGGTATGTGGCGATCTGTTTGCCTCGCCGAGCGTGGATGCGGTGCTGAATGCCATTGTGGCGGTCACGGGCGATCGCGGCTGTCTGCTGATCGTCAAAAACTACACCGGCGATCGCCTGAACTTTGGTCTGGCGGCAGAAAAGGCCAAACGCTACGGTCTTAAGGTGGAGATGGTGATCGTGGCGGACGATATCGCGCTGCCGGACAACAAGCAGCCGCGCGGTATTGCCGGTACGGCACTGGTGCATAAGATTGCGGGCTATGCGGCGGAACAGGGGAAATCGTTGAGCGAGGTGCGGGAGATTGCGCAACAGGCCTGCGACAACCTCTGGAGCCTGGGCGTGGCGATGCAAACCTGTAACCTGCCGGGCAGCGACGATGAAGAGGGGCGCATTAAGCAAGGCCACGTCGAGCTGGGTCTGGGCATTCACGGCGAGCCCGGCGCTTCCGTCGTAGATACGCAGAACAGCAAAGCGATTATCGACACGCTGGTGACGCCGCTACGCGCGCAGGCGGGAGAGGGGCGCTTTGCGGTATTGATTAACAATCTTGGCGGCGTATCGGCGCTGGAGATGGCGCTGCTGACCAAAGAGCTGGCGCATTCGGCGCTGAAAGAGGAGATCGCGTATCTGATAGGCCCCGCGCCGCTGGTGAGCGCGCTGGACATGAAGGGCTTTTCGCTCACGCTGCTGAAGCTCAACGATTTCTTCGAAAAGGCGATTCACGCCGAGGTTGAAACGCTGGGCTGGCAGAAGCCCGTGGCGTTTGCGCCGCTGCGCACCGTGGCGCATAGCGCCATTCATGACCGTGTGGAGTATACCCCCTCTGACAATCCGCAGGTGCGTGCATTTGTCTCCTCCGTGTCGACAACGCTGATCCAGCTGGAAAACCGCCTGAACGCGCTGGATGCCAAAGTGGGCGACGGTGATACCGGCTCCACCTTTGCGCAAGGGGCGCGGGATATTGCGCAGCGTCTGGAGCAGAACACGCTCCCGCTTAATGACGTGCCTAAGCTGCTGCTGCTGGTTGGCGAGCGGCTTGCAACGGTGATGGGCGGATCGAGCGGCGTATTGATGTCGATCTTCTTTACGGCGGCCGGACAAAAGCTGCATGACGGACACGCCCTGCCGGATGCGCTGTTGAGCGGACTGGCGCAGATGAAGCAGTACGGCGGAGCGGATCTTGGCGATCGCACGCTGATCGATGCGCTGCAACCGGCGCTGGAGGCGTTACAGAAAGGCAATATTCAGGCGGCAGCGCAGGCCGCGCTGCAGGGCGCAGAAGCAACGTCGAAAATGGCGAAAGCCGGCGCGGGACGCTCGTCGTATGTCAATAAAGAGAACCTGGATGGGGTGATGGATCCGGGAGCGGTCGCGGTAGCGGAAGTATTTAACGAATTGGCGTAGCAGTGAAAGTAGGCCGGGTAAGGCGAAGCCGCCACCCGGCAAACTCACATCAGAAATCCGCTTTCAACACCACGCGGTAGCGGGCTTTGCCGTCACGCACGTGCTGGATTGCTTCGTTGATTTTCGACATCGGATAGAGTTCGGTGGTCGGGGCCACTTTGGTGCGTCCGGCAAACTTCATCAGCTTGCGCAACTCAAACGGCGTACCGGTCGCGGAGCCTGACACGCTGCGATCGCCGCCGATCAGGGTAAACGCCGGAACCGGCAGCGGCTTCATCACGGCACCTACGGTATGGAAGTTACCGCCATAGGCCAGCGCTTCAAAGTACGGCTGCCAGTTGAGATCGACGTTAACGGTGTTGATGATCAGGTCAAACTGACCCGCCAGCGCGTTCAGTGCTTCAGGATCGCGGCTGTTCACGACTTTATCCGCACCCATCGCCAGCACTTCTTTCTCTTTCGCCGGGTTCGAGCTGAACGCCGTGACTTCGCAGCCCATCGCGTGCAGCAGCTTGATGGCGATATGCCCAAGGCCACCAATACCGATGACGCCCACGCGGCTGGTGGCGGTGATATGGTGCATCAGCAGGGGTTTGAAGACGGTGATACCGCCGCACAGCAGCGGACCGGCGGATTCGATATCAATGCTGTCCGGCAGCGGGATGACCCATTGCCAGTCGGCGCGCAGCTTGTCGGCGAAACCGCCTTTGTTCAGAATGGTGGGAACGGCGCCTTCGAGGCAGTTGATCTGATTACCGCTGATACAGGCATCGCAGTGACCACAGCTGCGCGCTGTCCAGCCAATGCCTACGCGCTGGCCCACTTTCAGCCCTTTGTCCTGCGCGGCGCTACCGAGCGCCACGACGCGGCCAATGACCTCGTGCCCGGCAATCAGTGGATAGCTTGAAAAGCCCCATTCGTTGTCGATCATCGAGAGATCCGAGTGGCAGATCCCGCAGTAATCAACCTGTACTTCGACGTCTTCTGCTTTTAGTTCGCCCGCGTCGTACTCGTACAGCTCAAGTTCTGCACCCGCCTGCGGTGCGGCGTAGCTTTTTATCTTTGACATCGTGTTTCCCCCGTTGTGGTGTGAACTGAGAGTGTAGAGTATTCAGTTCAGCGCCGCTTAACAGAAGGGGGCAGCAAAGATATTTACAGACTTTTCAGCATCCTGACTTCGCAATCAACATGGCCGGTACAGCCCAGCGGCGCATCGATATGCTCAAAGCCCAGATGTTCATACAGGCCGATGGCCTCTTTGAGGAAGGCGGTCGTTTCCAGGTAGCACCGGGTAAAGCCCTGCTTGCGCGCGTGGTCCAGCGCCATCAGCGCCAGCTTTTTTGCCAGTCCTTGTCCGCGCGCCGCTGGCAGGAAATACATTTTCTGCAGCTCGCAGATGTCCGGCTCGCTGCAGCTGAGGGGCGCCACGCCGCCACCGCCCACCACCTGGCCATTCTGCTCGATTACCCAGTAGGCATGCCCTGGCTGGCTGTAGAGCTGGAAAAGCGCGTCCAGGTTCGGGTCCGCAACCGTGTAGCCTTTGTCAGCCGTCAGGCCATATTCGGCAGAAACGGTGCGAATAACGGCGGCGATAGCCGGGTTATCCTGCTCAGTGATCCGACGCATCGTCGTCGCGACGGGGGTAATCACGCTCATAGCATTACTCATTACAAAAATTGACACATAACTGCTGTTAATAGCACCGCAGAAGGGGGAGTGCAAGCGAGGAGTTTTCAGGAAGGTTACCCCTTACGCCCTGAAGCGTAAGGGGTAAAAGCATTACAGCGCGGCGATAACCGCCTGCTGCTCAATCAGCTTGGTCTTCGCATCGGCGAAGGCAACCAGACGCTCACGCTCTTTCGCGATGACCGCTTCCGGCGCGCGGGCGACAAAGCCTTCGTTCGCCAGCTTGCCTTCGATTTTGCCAATTTCCACGTCGACTTTCGCCACTTCTTTCGCCAGACGAGCCAGCTCAGCGTCTTTGTCGATCAGACCTGCCATTGGGATCAGCAGCTCGGCGCCGTCGATGATTTTGGTCACGGAAACCGGACCTTTGTCATCCGCAGGCAGCACGGTGATGCTTTCCAGACGCGCCATGGTCTTCAGGAAAGTGTTGTTCTCGGTGACGCGACGAACAGCCGCTTCGCTGCAGCCGCGCAGCAGCAATTCCAGCGGTTTGCCCGGGGCGATGTTCATTTCAGCACGAATGTTACGCACCGCCACGATCGCCTGTTTCAGCCACTCGGTATCCGCGGACGCCGCTTCATCAACCTTAGCCGCATCGAATTCCGGGAACGGCTGCAGCATGATGGTGTCAGCGTTGATGCCTGCAATCACCTTCACGCGCTGCCAGATGGTTTCGGTGATAAATGGAATGACCGGATGCGCCAGGCGCAGCAGACCTTCCAGAACGGTAATCAGCGTGTTGCGCGTGCCGCGCAGTTCCGCCTCAGTACCGCCGTTCATCACCGGCTTCGCCAGCTCCAGATACCAGTCGCAGAACTGGTTCCAGGTGAATTCATACAGGATGCCCGCCGCGATATCGAAGCGGTAGCTGTCCAGCGCCTCGCGGAACGCTTTCACCGTCTGGTTGAATTCCGCCAGGATCCAGCGGTCCGCCAGAGACAGGGTCATTTCTCCGCCGTTGAAGCCGCAATCCTGATCTTCGGTGTTCATCAGCACGAAGCGGCTGGCGTTCCACAGCTTGTTACAGAAGTTACGGTAACCTTCCAGACGCTTCATGTCCCAGTTGATGTCACGGCCGGTAGAGGCCAGTGCCGCCAGGGTGAAGCGCAGGGCGTCGGTACCGTGAGACTCGATCCCGTTCGGGAACTGCTTCTCGGTGCGCTTGCGGATTTTCTCCGCCAGCTGCGGCTGCATCATGTTACCGGTACGTTTTTCCAGCAGCTCTTCCAGAGAGATACCGTCAACCATGTCCAGCGGGTCAATCACGTTACCCTTGGACTTGGACATCTTCTGGCCTTCGTCGTCGCGGATCAGACCAGTCATGTAGACGGTATGGAACGGAACCTGCGGCTTGCCGTCTTCGTCTTTGATGAAGTGCATGGTCATCATGATCATGCGGGCAATCCAGAAGAAGATAATGTCGAAGCCGGACACCATCACGCTGGTCGGGTGGAACTGACGCAGCGCGTCGGTGTTTTCTGGCCAGCCGAGGGTGGAGAAGGTCCACAGCGCGGAGGAGAACCAGGTATCCAGCACGTCTTCGTCCTGACGCAGGGCAACGTCCGCGCTCAGGTTGTTTTCCTGACGCACTTCGTCTTCGGTGCGGCCAACGTAGACGTTGCCGTCGTTGTCGTACCATGCCGGGATACGGTGACCCCACCACAGCTGACGGGAGATACACCAGTCCTGAATATCGCGCATCCAGGAGAAGTACATGTTTTCGTACTGCTTCGGCACGAACTGAATGCTGCCGTTCTCAACCGCTTCAACAGCCGGTTTCGCCAGCACGTCGGCACGCACGTACCACTGGTCGGTCAGCATTGGCTCGATCACCACGCCGCCACGGTCGCCGTACGGCACGGTCAGATCATGAGGTTTGATCTCTTCCAGCAGGCCGAGTGCGTCGACGGCAGCCACGATCGCTTTACGCGCGGCAAAGCGTTCCAGCTTCTGGAACTCCGCCGGGATGTCGCTGGAGTAAACGTCAGACTCTTCGCCTTTGGTGTCATACACTTCTGCGCTTTCACGGATATCACCGTCAAAGGTCAGGATGTTGATCATTGGCAGGGCGTGACGACGACCGACTTCATAGTCGTTAAAGTCGTGCGCAGGGGTGATTTTTACGCAGCCGGTGCCTTTTTCCATGTCGGCGTGTTCGTCGCCCACAATCGGAATACGGCGGTTTACCAGCGGCAGCACCACGAATTTGCCGATCAGATCTTTATAACGTGGATCTTCCGGGTTAACGGCCACGCCGGTATCGCCCAGCAGGGTTTCCGGACGGGTGGTTGCGACCACCAGGTAATCTTTACCGTCGGCGGTTTTTGCGCCATCGGCCAGCGGATAGCGGATGTGCCACATGGAGCCTTTAGACTCGCGGTTTTCCACTTCCAGGTCAGAGATGGCGGTGCGCAGTTTCGGATCCCAGTTTACCAGGCGCTTGCCACGGTAAATCAGATCTTCTTTATACAGGCGCACGAAGACTTCTTTCACGGCGTTGGACAGGCCTTCGTCCATGGTGAAGCGCTCGCGCTCCCAGTCCACGGAGTTGCCGAGACGGCGCATCTGACGGGTAATGGTGCCGCCGGATTCCGCTTTCCACTGCCAGATTTTGTCGATGAACGCGTCGCGACCGTAGTCGTGGCGGGTTTTTCCTTCTTCAGCGGCAATTTTACGCTCAACCACCATCTGGGTCGCGATACCCGCGTGGTCAGTCCCCGCCTGCCACAAGGTGTTTTTACCCTGCATGCGCTGGTAGCGGATCATGGTGTCCATGATGGTCTGCTGGAAAGCATGACCCATATGCAAACTGCCGGTGACGTTCGGCGGCGGGATCATGATGCAGAAGGACTCTTTGCTTTCGTCGCCGTTAGGCTTGAAATAGCCCTGCTGTTCCCAGTGCTCGTAAAGCGGCTGTTCGATATCGCGTGGGTTATATGTCTTTTCCATTATTTCCAGGTTGCCGTATTCAGGTTAAAACCAGCCAGGCGGTACGCTTTATAGCGTTCGCGCGCCAGTTGTTTCAAAGATTCTTCGTAAGGGACAAAGTCTACCACTTCTGTGAAAGCGGTGGCAAAATCTGCAAAATCTATCCGCAGGCTAATCAGAATATCGCGCGCGCTGCTGTTGCGCTTTTGCGGCCAGGCAATTTCAACCGGTGCTCCACCGCGCGGGCCTTCGCCCGACAGGTTATGCGGGACAAAACTCTCCGGCGGACGCGCCCACAGCGCCTCATCAAGGCGAATGGCCTGCTGTTCATCTTCACAGGCAATCAGAACGCGTTTACCTGCGCGCCAACGTTCTGCGGCAATTTCACACACCAGCTGTTCGACGGCGCTGAGGCCATCCTGATGGGTGTCGTTGTCCAGAAGGTAGAACGTTGCATTCTTCATATATGGGGCTTCTTGTCGTGGATTTAAATGCAAAGCCGGGTGGCGCTACGCTTACCCGGCCTACGGTTGAGTGACGCTGTAGGCCGGGTAAGGCGAAGCCGCCACCCGGCGTTTTACATCACTCGTCGCCGTTAAAACCCGCACGATTGAGCAGGAACTGCGACAGCAGCGCCACTGGACGACCGGTTGCGCCTTTGGCTTTGCCGGAGCGCCATGCGGTGCCCGCGATATCCAGGTGCGCCCAGTTGTACTTGCGGGTGAAGCGTGCCAGGAAGCAGCCCGCGGTGATCGCCCCGCCAGGACGTCCACCGATGTTTGCCATATCCGCGAAGTTAGACTCCAGCTGCTCCTGATATTCGTCACCCAACGGCAGACGCCATGCGCGGTCACCGGCCTGTTCCGAGGCGCCGATAAGCTCGTGCGCCAGCGGATTGTGGTTCGACATCAGGCCGGTGATGTGGTGACCCAGCGCAATCACGCAGGCACCGGTGAGGGTGGCGACGTCAATTACCGCTTCAGGCTCGAAGCGCTCAACGTAGGTCAGCACGTCACACAGCACCAGACGGCCTTCGGCGTCGGTGTTCAGCACTTCAACGGTCTGGCCGGACATGGTGGTCAGCACGTCACCCGGACGATAAGCACGCCCGCCAGGCATGTTTTCGCAGCCCGCCAGTACGCCGATAACGTTAATCGGCAGCTGAAGTTCAGCGACCATGCGCATCACGCCGTAAACCGCCGCCGCGCCGCACATATCGTATTTCATCTCGTCCATGCCTTCGGCAGGCTTGATGGAGATACCGCCGGAATCGAAGGTCAGGCCTTTACCGACCAGCACGACAGGGCGCGCGTCTTCGGCCGGGTTGCCCTTGTACTCGATGACGGACATCAGGGATTCATTCTGCGAGCCGTTACCGACCGCCAGGTAAGAGTGCATCCCGAGCTCTTTCATCTGCTGTTCGCCGATGACGCGGGTAATGACGTTTTTGCTGTAGGCGTCGGCCAGCTGACGCGCCTGAGAGGCCAGGTACGCCGCGTTACAGATGTTAGGCGGCATGTTGCCGAGATCTTTGGCCGCTTTAATGCCGGCTGCGATCGCCAGACCGTGCTGGATCGCGCGTTCGCCGCTGGTCAGTTCGCGACGGGTTGGCACGTTAAAGACCATTTTACGCAGCGGACGACGCGGCTCGCTTTTATTGGTCTTCAACTGATCGAAGCTGTAGAGGCTCTCTTTTGCCGTTTCGACCGCCTGACGCACTTTCCAGTAGGTGTTACGCCCTTTGACGTGCAATTCAGTCAGGAAGCAGACAGCTTCCATTGAGCCGGTATCATTCAGCGTATTGATTGTTTTCTGAATCACCTGCTTATACTGACGTTCATCCAGCTCGCGTTCTTTGCCGCAGCCAATCAGCAGAATACGCTCTGACAGTACGTTCGGAACATGGTGCAGTAACAGCGTCTGCCCAGGTTTGCCTTCCAGTTCGCCACGGCGCAGCAGGGCGCTAATATAGCCGTCACTGATTTTATCGAGTTGCTCGGCGATCGGGGAGAGTCGGCGTGGTTCAAAGACGCCCACAACGATGCAGGCACTCCGCTGTTTCTCCGGGCTACCGCTTTTTACACTGAACTCCATGCACTACGCTCCTGAATCTTAAAGACAACGGCGGCTGCTACGGATAGAATTGAAACCTTTCGTAACTCATGTCCGCTGTTGTGGTGACTTCGTGTTAATCTTACGTTACTACGGTTTCGACACGTCAGAAAAAGTCCTGAAGCGTGAATCCGCTGGATGTTTTAATCTTAGCGATGATTTCGACGACTCAAGAGAATAAATGACGTTTAAGCCATGAAACAAGCGAAATTCCTGCAAAGAGACGGGTTTTTACGGGCGTATTTAAAGTGATAATCATAAGATATCTGGTGCGGGAGACGCTCAAAAGCCAACTGGCGATCCTCTTCATCCTGCTGCTGATTTTTTTCTGTCAGAAGCTGGTTAAGATCCTCGGTGCGGCCGTTGACGGCGAAATTCCAACAAATCTGGTGCTTTCCCTGCTTGGTTTAGGGATCCCGGAAATGGCGCAGCTCATCCTGCCGCTAAGTCTTTTCCTTGGCCTGCTCATGACGCTTGGGAAACTCTACACCGAGAGTGAAATCACGGTGATGCATGCCTGTGGCCTGAGCAAAGCGGTACTGGTGAAAGCGGCCATGATACTGGCGCTGTTCACGGGTATTGTTGCCGCGGTGAATGTGATGTGGGCGGGCCCCATGTCTTCCCGTCATCAGGACGAAGTGCTGGCCGAAGCGAAAGCCAACCCCGGCATGGCGGCGTTAGCCCAGGGGCAGTTCCAGCAGGCGACCGACGGCAACTCCGTGCTGTTTATTGAGAGCGTTGACGGCAGTAAATTCAACGACGTCTTCCTGGCGCAGTTACGTCCCAAAGGTAACGCGCGTCCTTCCGTGGTGGTTGCAGATTCCGGTCAGCTTGCTCAGCGCAAAGATGGTTCTCAGATCGTGACGCTGAATAAAGGCACCCGTTTCGAAGGCACCGCGATGCTGCGCGACTTCCGTATCACGGATTTCCAGAACTATCAGGCCATTATCGGCCATCAGGCGGTGGCGCTCGATCCAACGGATACCGAGCAAATGGACATGCGGACCCTCTGGAATACCGATACCGACAGAGCGCGCGCTGAGTTCCACTGGCGTATTACGCTCGTCTTCACCGTGTTTATGATGGCGCTGATTGTCGTTCCGCTGAGCGTGGTGAACCCTCGCCAGGGACGCGTGCTCTCTATGCTGCCGGCGATGCTGCTTTACCTGATCTATTTCCTGCTGCAAACCTCGATTCGTTCTAACGGCGCGAAGGGTAAGCTGGACCCTATGGTCTGGACATGGTTCGTCAACAGCCTGTACATCTTACTGGCGCTAGGGTTAAACCTGTGGGATACGGTGCCTGTGCGCCGCATACGTGCCCGATTCTCGCGTAAAGGAGCCATCTAATGCAGGCGTTTGGCGTTCTTGATCGCTATATCGGTAAAACCATTTTTACCACCATCATGATGACCTTGTTCATGCTGGTGTCGCTCTCCGGCATTATCAAATTTGTCGATCAGCTGAAAAAAGCCGGGCAGGGGAGCTATGACGCGATGGGCGCGGGGATGTATACCCTGCTCAGTGTGCCGAAAGATGTGCAGATCTTCTTCCCGATGGCGGCCCTGCTGGGCGCGCTGCTGGGGCTGGGAATGCTGGCGCAGCGTAGTGAGCTGGTCGTTATGCAGGCCTCAGGCTTTACCCGCTTGCAGGTTGCGCTGTCGGTAATGAAAACCGCGATCCCACTGGTGCTGTTGACCATGGCGATCGGCGAGTGGGTCGCGCCGCAGGGCGAACAGATGGCGCGTAACTACCGTGCGCAGGCAATGTACGGTGGCTCACTGCTCTCGACTCAACAAGGTTTATGGGCGAAAGACGGTAAAAACTTCGTCTACATCGAGCGGGTAAAGGGGAATGACGAACTGGGTGGGGTGAGCATCTACGCTTTCGATGACAAGCGCCGTCTGGAGTCCGTTCGCCACGCCTCTTCGGCGAAATTTGACGCCGAACATAAGCAGTGGCGGTTGTCCCAGGTTGATGAATCTAACCTGACCGATCCGAAACAGATTACGGGTTCTCAGACGGTAACCGGGACGTGGAAGACCAACCTGACGCCCGATAAGCTCGGGGTCGTGGCGCTGGATCCAGACGCGCTCTCCATCAGCGGTTTACACAACTATGTGAAATACCTGAAGTCGAGCGGGCAGGATGCGGGACGTTATCAGCTCAACATGTGGAGCAAAATCTTCCAGCCGATGTCCGTGGCGGTGATGATGCTGATGGCGCTGTCGTTTATCTTCGGCCCGTTACGCAGCGTGCCGATGGGCGTGCGCGTCGTGACCGGTATCAGTTTCGGCTTTGTGTTCTACGTGCTCGACCAGATCTTCGGTCCGCTGACGCTGGTTTATGGCATTCCGCCGATAATTGGTGCGCTGCTGCCAAGCGCCAGTTTCCTCCTGATCAGCCTCTGGCTGTTGTTGAAACGCTCCTGATTGACCTCTCCTCGCTTCCGGTTCACCGGGAGCGAGGCTAATCTCCTGTTTCACCCCGCACTTTTTCTCACAACCTTCAACGCCTCGCCCTGAATTTGAGTATTATTGAGCGATAAAGTCGTGAAGGGATCCTCTATGAAGCAAATTCGAATGCTTGCCCAGTATTACGTCGACCTGATGATGAAGCTTGGGCTGGTGCGTTTCTCTATGCTGCTTGCGCTGGCACTGGTCGTTCTGGCCATTGTCGTGCAAATGGCCGTCACCATGGTTCTGCATGGTCAGGTCGAGAGTATCGACGTCATCCGCTCCATCTTCTTTGGCTTGCTTATTACCCCCTGGGCGGTCTATTTCCTTTCCGTGGTGGTTGAACAGCTGGAAGAGTCCCGTCAGCGTTTGTCTAAGCTGGTCGATAAACTGGAAGAGATGCGCGAGCGCGACCTGAAGCTCAACGTCCAGCTTAAAGACAACATTGCGCAGCTGAACCAGGAGATTTCAGATCGTGAGAAGGCGGAGGCCGAGCGCCAGGCCACGCTGGAGCAGCTGAAAATCGAAATGAAAGAGCGCGAGGTCACGCAGATCCAGCTTGAGCAGCAATCCTCTTTCCTGCGGTCGTTCCTCGATGCTTCGCCGGATCTGGTGTTTTACCGTAATGAAGATAAAGAGTTTTCCGGCTGTAACCGGGCGATGGAGTTGCTCACCGGGAAAAGCGAGAAGCAGCTGATTAACCTGAAACCGCAGGACGTTTACTCTGAAGAGGCGGCGGCCAAGGTCATGGAGACCGACGAAAAAGTCTTCCGTCATAACGTCTCGCTGACCTATGAACAGTGGCTGGATTACCCGGACGGACGCAAAGCCTGCTTTGAGATCCGTAAGGTGCCCTACTATGACCGCGTGGGGAAACGCCATGGCCTGATGGGCTTTGGCCGCGACATTACCGAGCGTAAGCGCTATCAGGATGCCCTTGAGCGTGCCAGCCGCGACAAGACCACCTTTATCTCCACCATCAGCCACGAGCTGCGTACGCCGCTTAACGGCATCGTCGGGCTGAGCCGTATTCTGCTGGATACCGACCTGACCGCAGAGCAGGAAAAATACCTCAAGACTATCCATGTTTCGGCGGTCACGCTGGGTAATATCTTCAACGATATTATTGATATGGATAAGATGGAGCGCCGTAAAGTTCAGCTTGATAATCAGCCTGTTGATTTCACCAGCTTCCTTGCCGATCTGGAAAACCTGTCCGGCCTGCAGGCGCAGCAGAAGGGGCTAAGTTTTGTCATGGAGCCAACCTTGCCGCTGCCGCATAAAGTGGTGACTGACGGTACGCGTTTGCGCCAGATCCTGTGGAACCTTATCAGCAACGCGGTGAAATTTACCCAGAAGGGGCAGGTTGCGGTGCGCATCCGCTTTGACGAAGGCGACATGCTGCACTTTGAGGTAGAGGACTCCGGGATGGGTATTCCGCAGGAGGAGCAGGACAAAATCTTCGCCATGTACTACCAGGTGAAGGACAGCAACGGCGGAAAACCAGCTACCGGAACGGGCATTGGCCTGGCGGTCTCTAAACGACTGGCGAAGAGCATGGGGGGCGATATCACCGTTGCCAGCCAGCCGGGCAAAGGGTCAACCTTCACGCTGACGGTCCATGCGCCGGCGGTGGCGGAAGAGGTAGAAGATACCTTTGAAAATGACGATATGCCGCTGCCTGCGCTGCACGTCCTGCTGGTGGAAGACATTGAGCTGAACGTGATCGTGGCGCGCTCCGTGCTGGAAAAACTGGGCAACAGCGTGGATGTCGCGATGACCGGCAAAGCCGCGCTGGAGATGTTTAAACCCGGCGAATACGATCTTGTTCTGCTGGATATTCAGTTACCGGATATGACCGGGCTGGATATCTCGCGCGAGCTGACGCGTCAGTACGCGGCCGACGAACTGCCGCCGCTGGTTGCTCTGACGGCGAACGTACTGAAAGATAAAAAAGAGTATCTCGATGCCGGTATGGACGATGTACTCAGCAAGCCGCTGGCGGTGCCTGCTCTGACCGCCATGATTAAGAAGTTCTGGGATACCCGTGATGAAGAGGAGAGCACCATGACGTCTGTTGATAGCGCAAAAGCCCAAACGATACTCGATACCGCGATGCTGGAGCAGTACATCGATCTGGTCGGCCCGAAACTGATTACCGATGGTCTGGCGGTGTTCGAAAAAATGATGCCGGGCTATCTGAGCGTGCTGGAATCCAACCTGACGGCGCGTGATCAGAAGGGCATCGTGGAAGAAGGACATAAAATTAAAGGTGCCGCCGGCTCGGTTGGCCTACGCCACCTGCAGCAGCTGGGTCAACAGATTCAGTCGCCTGATTTACCTGCATGGGAAGATAACGTGGGTGATTGGGTTGAAGAGATGAAGCAAGAGTGGCAAAACGATGTTGCGGTGCTTAAAGCCTGGGTTGACGCCAGAAAAAAATGACCCCGGATTAACCGGGGTGCGCGAATACTGCGCCAACACCAGGGAAATCGTGGCTGCGCCTGTTTTTAAACGTTATTTTCGAAAGGGCGCCGCCTGAAAAATTTAGGCCGCACGCAGATAAGATAGCAAATCTTAAATGGTTTGTTACATGAATCAGTGAAATGTGTGAAGCATAGCGTTTTAATCAAAATTATTAATGTGCTTCAGCAAGTTGCAGAAAAGGATTGTCATGATGAAAAAGATTGGTGTCGTGCTGAGCGGATGCGGTGTTTACGATGGTTCTGAAATACACGAAGCCGTCATTACGCTGCTAGCCCTGGCTAAGCAGGGAGCAGAGGTTATTTGTTTTGCGCCAGACAAAAATCAGGCGGATGTGATTAACCATCTGACCGGTGAGCCGATGGCGGAAACCCGTAATGTACTGATTGAAGCCGCGCGTATTGCGCGAGGTGATATCCATCCTCTTATCCAGGCAGCCCCTACAGAGCTTGATGCGCTCATTGTGCCGGGTGGGTTTGGCGCGGCCAAAAATCTCAGTACCTTTGCTGCGCAGGGCGCGGAGTGTCAGATCGATCCTCATCTGAAAGCGCTGTCGCAGGCTATGCATGCGGCAGGAAAACCGCTGGGCTTTATCTGTATCGCACCGGCGATGTTGCCTAAGATTTTTGATTTCCCGCTGCGCCTGACCATCGGGACGGATATCGATACCGCAGAGATCGTCGAGGAAATGGGGGGCGAACACGTTCCGTGCCCGGTAGATGACATTGTGGTTGATGAAGATAACAAAATTGTCACCACGCCTGCGTATATGCTGGCGAAGAATATTGCAGAAGCGGCTATGGGGATCGAAAAGCTGGTCGCCCGCGTGCTGGTGTTGGCTGAATGAGTCGTCAATCCGGTGCCGGCGCGTGGGTAAAACGTACCCTGTTGCGCATCGTTCTGGTGCTGGCGGTGTTTTGGGGCGGTGGACTCGCCCTGTTCAGCATTATGCCAGTCCCGTTCTCTGCCGTGATGGTTGAGCGCCAGCTCGGCGCGTGGCTCAGCGGCGATTTCAGCTATGTTGCCCACTCTGACTGGGTAAGCATGGACGAGATCTCGCCGTTCATGGGTCTGGCGGTCATCGCGGCGGAGGACCAGAAATTCCCGGAGCACTGGGGGTTCGACGTGGCGGCCATCGAGAAGGCGCTGGCCCATAACGAACGCCATGAAAACCGCGTGCGCGGTGCCTCAACCTTGTCGCAGCAGACGGCCAAAAATCTGTTTCTGTGGGACGGCCGCAGCTGGGTGCGAAAGGGGCTGGAAGCGGGGTTGACCCTGGGGATGGAAACGGTCTGGAGCAAAAAGCGCATTCTGACCGTCTATCTCAACGTCGCTGAATTTGGCGACGGTATTTTTGGCGTGGAAGCTGCCGCGCAGCGTTATTTCAATAAGCCAGCCAGCCGTCTGAGCATGTCAGAAGCAGCACTATTGGCCGCTGTCTTACCGAATCCCATCCGCTTTAAAGCCAGCGCCCCATCAGGGTACGTGCGAAGCCGTCAGGCGTGGATCCTACGCCAGATGAATCAGCTGGGTGGAGAGGGTTTTATGCAGCGTAACAATCTTAAGTAGGGCGGGTAAGCGCAGCGCCACCCGCCGAAGGGGCGAACGTTAGTCTTCGTCAAATCCGGCGTTAAACAGGGCAATCACCGCCGCCAGCGCTTCCTCTTCCTGAGGTCCTGTGGCTTCGACTTCAATCTGACGCCCTTTGGCGGAATCCAGCATTAGCAGGGCTATCACGCTGTTCGCTTCCGCTTCGGTACCTTCGTCATTCCGCAGCAGAACCTCTGCATCGAAACCCTGCATCAGCTCAAACAGTTTCATCGCCGGGCGTGCATGCATACCCAGCTTATTGGTGATCTCAACGGTTTGTTTTACGGTCATGTTTTACGTTTTTCCAGCGTGCGATGACGGGACTGAACGTTCTTCCCGCGCGAGCGGAAATAGTCGGCCAGCTGTTCGGCGATATAAACCGAACGATGTTTACCGCCGGTACAGCCAATCGCCACCGTCAGGTAGCTACGATTGTTTGTCTCCAGCATAGGTAACCATAGCTCAAGGTAGCTTCGCGTCTGGTAGATAAAATTGTGAACTTCTGTGTGCCGGTCGAGGAAGGCCGCGACGGGTTTATCCAGACCTGTCATTGGGCGCAGCTTCGGATCCCAGTGCGGGTTCGGCAGGAAGCGCACGTCGAAAACGTAATCCGCATCAATCGGAATACCGTGCTTAAAGCCGAAGGATTCGAACACCATCGTCAGTTCGCGCTCGCGCTTGCCCAACAGTCGGGTACGCAGCATTTCCGCCAGCTCGTGAACGGACATCTCAGAAGTGTCGACAATCAGGTCGGCACGAGAGCGCAGCGGCTCCAGCAGATCGCTCTCTTCATCGATCGCGCTCTCCAGTGAGAGGTTCTTACTGGAAAGCGGGTGCAAGCGACGGGTATCGCTGTAGCGACGGATCAGCGTATTGCGGTCTGCATCAAGGAAAAGCAGCTGAGGCGAGAACGCATCAGGCAGGTTGCTCATGGCCTGCTCGAAGATCTCTGGCGATTCAGGCATGTTACGGACGTCGATGCTGACGGCGGCAGAGGTTTGCCTCTCCGCAAGCGTACGGGCCAGGTCAGGCAATAACACGACCGGCAGGTTATCGACGCAGTAAAAACCCATGTCTTCCAGCGCGCGCAGAGCAACGGATTTCCCCGACCCTGAACGGCCACTGACAATCATCAGCACCATGTTCCGTTTCTCCTCAGGACAACAGATGTGAAGGCCATCTCCTGGTTATGCATCATCCTGATTGCCTTCTGCTTCAGTGATAATCTGATAGAGCTCTTCATCACTTTGGGCCGAACGCAGTCGACGGCAAATGGTTTTATCGGCCAGACGTTTTGCGACCAGCGACAGCGTATGCAGATGGGTTTTAGTCTGATCGGCAGGCACCAGCAGCGCGAAGAGGAGATCGACGGGCTGGTTATCAATGGCATCGAAGGCGATGGGTGTTTCAAGCTGCACAAACACACCAACGGCACGCAGGGTATCCTCTTCCAGTTTGCCGTGCGGGATCGCGATGCCGTTGCCGATACCAGTACTGCCCATTTTTTCACGGGTCAGAATCGCTTCGAATACCACCTGCGGCGGCAGGCCCAGCTGTTTTGCAGCCAGTTCACTGATGATCTCCAGCGCACGTTTTTTGCTCTGGCAGTGAACCGCACTGCGGGTACATTCCTGGTTAAGGACATTGCTCAGTTGAAGAGCGGAATCGTTGTTCATCATAATTTCACCTAAGCGCTAACTGTACAAATGGCCTGTTGTGTTTCACAACAGGCCGTCCTGCACCCGTTAACTGCCCGGACAATTAGTGTTGTTTCAGTTTATCTTTATGTTTATTGAGCTGTCGTGCAAGCTTATCAATCAAGCCGTCGATAGCAGCGTACATGTCTTGCCCTTCCGCACTGGCATGCAGTTCACCCCCGTTAACATGCAGGGTGGCATCCGAGATATGAGTCACTTTCTCCACTTTCAACACAATATAGACCTGATTGATCCTTTCGAAATACTGCTCGAGTTTTGCAAACTTCGCGTTCACAAAGTCGCGTAAAGCCTCAGTAATTTCGACGTTTTGTCCAGTGATGTTGAGCTGCATAGTGTCTTCCTTATCGGTTGTGTCAGACCAGCTGTTTACGCTGGTTGGACGGCGGAATGGATAAAGACTCTCGATACTTCGCAACAGTACGACGTGCCACCATAATACCCTGATCGGACAGCATGGTGGTTAACTTACTGTCGCTTAGTGGCTTCGCGGGATTCTCCGCGGCGATCAACTTCTTCACCAGGGCACGAATGGCCGTTGACGACGCTTCGCCGCCGCCCTCGGTATTCACATGGCTGGAGAAGAAATACTTAAGCTCAAAAATACCGCGTGGACTGTGCAGATACTTCTGCGTGGTGACACGGGAAATGGTTGATTCATGCATTTCGACGGCCTGGGCGATATCCGCCAGTACCATCGGTTTCATATACTCTTCGCCCTGCTCAAAGAACGCCTGCTGCTGTTCGACAATACAGCGGCTGACGCGAAGCAGCGTATCATTTCGGCTCTCCAGACTTTTGATCAGCCATCGCGCTTCCTGCAAATTGCTACGAATATATTGATTGTCGGAGTCGTTACGCACGCTGGTGCACATGGAGGCATACTGCTGGTTGATTTGCAGACGAGGGATGCTGTCTGAATTCAGTTCAACGACCCAGCGGTCATTGTGTTTTCTGACCAGTACATCCGGGATGACGTACTCGGGCTCGCTGGTCTGGATCGACTGTCCCGGGCGCGGATCGAGCGACTGGATCAGATTCACCGCTTCTTTCAGCACTTCTTCCTTCAGGCGCGTGACGCGCATCAGGGAGCGGAAATCGTGGTTCGCCAGCAGATCCAGATGATCGCTGATGATTAAGCGCGCCTCGTCGAGCCACGGCGTCTCTTTGCTGAATTGAGAAAGCTGGATCAGCAGGCAGTCGCGCAGATCTTTTGCGGCCACGCCTACCGGATCGAAACGCTGGATGCGCTTCAGAACGGCTTCAACTTCCTCAAGCTCTATCTCGTCGTCGCCCATGCTTTCCAGAATATCGTCCAGCGTGACGGTCAAATAGCCAGTGTCGTCAACGGCATCGACAATTGAGGTGGCAATCGCGCGGTCGGTATCGGAGAAGGGAGTAAGTTCCACCTGCCACATCAGGTAATCCTGCAGTGACTGGGTGGTTTCGCCCTGGTAGACCGGTAGCTCATCATCCTGGTAGTCTGCACGCGTACCGGAAGGGGTTCCGGCGGTGTAGATTTCATCCCAGCTGGCATCCAGCGGAAGCTCGTCCGGCATCTCTTTTTGTTCGAGTGCATCCGCGGTGTCGAGCGCTTCTGTATCCTGCGATTGCTGGGTATCTACCTCGTCATGAAGATCGGTTTGTTCCAGCAGGGGGTTGCTGTCCAGCGCCTGCTGGAGCTCCTGCTGAAGTTCTAACGTGGACAGTTGCAACAGGCGAATTGCCTGCTGTAGCTGCGGCGTCATCGCCAGTTGTTGGCTGAGCCTTAATTGCAAACCTTGCTTCATGTTCAGAGCATTTTTCTCCGGTTCGGCGTTACGTTACCTCTACCCTATCAGAGTCTGAAGTCTTCCCCAAGATAGACGCGCTTAACATGATCGTCTTCGAGGATCTGCTGCGGCGTACCGTGGGCGATCAGATTGCCCTGGCTCACAATATACGCGCGTTCACACACGGCCAGCGTTTCACGGACGTTGTGGTCGGTGATCAGTACGCCAAGCCCGCTGTCACGCAGGTGTTCAATGATACGTTTAATGTCGATAACCGAGATCGGGTCAACGCCCGCAAACGGTTCATCCAGAAGAATAAACTTCGGGTTTGCGGCCAGCGCACGGGCAATCTCAACACGACGGCGTTCGCCCCCGGAGAGAGCCTGACCGAGGCTGTCGCGCAGATGCTCAATGTGGAACTCTTCCATCAGCTCGTTGGCACGATCCTGACGCTGTTCGCTGGTCAGATCGTTACGAATTTGCAGGACCGCCATCAGGTTATCGTAAACGCTAAGACGACGGAAAATGGAGGCTTCCTGCGGCAGGTAGCCGATCCCGCGACGCGCGCGCGCGTGCAGCGGCAGAAGACTGATGTCTTCATCGTCAATGACAATGTTGCCGGCATCGCGCGGCACAATGCCAACGACCATGTAGAAAGTGGTGGTTTTACCCGCACCGTTAGGGCCAAGCAGCCCTACAATTTCGCCGGAGTTGACGGTCAGACTGACATCTTCTACGACACGGCGGCCCTTATAGGCCTTTGCGAGATTTTTTGCAGTTAATGTTGCCATAACGAATTAGTTACTCTTCTTCTGTGCCGGGGCCTGGCCTTTGCCTTTGTCCTGCAGCTGCGACGGAACCAGTACGGTGGTGACGCGTTTGCCTTTCTCGCTGGAGGCCTGCATTTTTTGCTCTTTTACCAGATAGGTAATCTGGTCGCCGGTAATGTTGCTGTCCAGCTGTTCCAGGTACGCATTACCGGTCAGGATGACCAGGTCCTTCGCCAGCTCATAGTGCATGTGCGTAGCGTGACCTTTCACCGGCTTGCCATTGTCCTGCATCTGGTAGAAGGTGGCCGGGTTACCGTAACCATCAATGATCTCTTTGCCCTGCTCGCCACCCGGACGGGTCACGACCACTTTGTCGGCGTTAATTTTGATGGTGCCCTGAGTCATGACGACGTTACCCGTGAAGGTGACGACATTGCCCTGCATATCGAGAGACTGGGTATCGGACTCGATATGGATCGGTTGGTCGGTATCGCCCGTTACAGCAAGCGCGGGGAGACTGGTCGCCAGCATCGCGCTGGCGATAATTACTTTAAGGCTGAGTTTGTTTGTTTTGAATTTCATAGGAGGTTCTAACCTTTTCAATCAGCTCGGCGTTTTTGCTGCGTAAGTTCCCGCGCATTCTCAAACCGCTGGAATTAAATGTTGTGCCATACAGTGTGACCAGATCCTGCGACGTCACGTCCTGGGTTACCAGGTTGATCTGGGCATTATCCGTCGTAATTTTTCGTAGCTGCGAGTCAGCGGTCAGGGCGTTGACTTCAACGTGGCCATACAGATAAAGCATACGGTCATTTGTCAGTTTTGCCCGATCTGACTTAATTGACCACGTCGGCACTTTGTCCTTATCAAATGTGGTCATGACAGGTTGGGTAAACCACGAAATACCGTCATCTGAAAAATATTCAACATGCTGGGCAATCAGGCGATAGTTCAGCGCGCCTTCAGGGCTGTAGACCACGGTGTCGCTGTGATCGCTTTTATAGGTTGGATCGTTATTGTTGATCACTTCCGTTTGCGTATCGTCGCGATCGGCAAGGTTCACGCCAATCAATACCAGTGCGACAAGCGAAAGCAAAATGATAATCCAACGTCTGGTTTTACTCATATCGATTGCCCTTTGGCCTCATCAAGCTTGCCCTGCGCCAGCAGGAGCAGATCGCAGACTTCACGTACGGCACCGCGGCCCCCGTTGATGTGGGTAACGTAGTCAGCGCGCGGGATCAGCAGCGGATGCGCATCGGCAACGGCGATGCTAAGCCCAACTTCAGCCATCACGGGCCAGTCAATCAGATCGTCCCCGACGTAGGCCACGTTTTCCGGTGCGATAGCCAGTTTACCCAGTAAATCCTTAAACGCCGCCATCTTATCGGATTGCCCCTGATACAGATGGGTAATGCCTAAGGTTTCACAGCGGTCTTCTACCAGTTTAGCTTTTCGCCCGGTGATGATAGCCACCTCAATACCTGAGGTGAGCGCACAGCGGATACCGTAGCCGTCGCGAACGTTAAACGCTTTCAGCTCTTCACCATTATTGCCCATGTAAATCAGGCCGTCGGAGAGTACCCCATCCACATCCAGGATGAGCAGACGAATGTTTTCCGCCTTTGCCATCATCTGGGTACTGACCGGACCATAACAGGTTGCAAGGGATGCACCCGCATTACTCATTGTCTTATCCTTCATTACACTACGCCTGCGCGCAGCAGATCATGCATATGTACCACACCCAGCAACTGGTCGCCATCGGCAACCATAACGGAGGTGATATGGCGGGACTGCATCAGGTTCAGCACATCCACGGCCAGCGTACCCGGACGCACGCGGATACCGCCTGGCGTCATCACGTCGGCAATGCCGAGCGTGCGGACATCGACACCCATGTCGAACACGCGACGCAGGTCGCCATCGGTGAAGATCCCCTGAATTTTCATCAGATCGTCGCACACGACCGTCATCCCCAGATTCTTGCGGGTGATTTCCAGCAGCGCATCACGCAGGGAGGCTTCTTTACTGACGTGAGGGATCTCATCCCCGGTGTGCATAATATCGTTTACCCGAAGCAGCAGCTTGCGCCCCAGCGCACCGCCCGGGTGGGAAAGCGCGAAATCTTCCGGCGTAAAACCACGGGCTTCGAGCAGCGCGACGGCAAGCGCATCACCCATGACCAGCGCGGCGGTGGTGCTGGACGTCGGCGCCAGGCCGAGCGGACAGGCCTCCTTGGGCACTTTCACGCACAGGTGAATGTCTGCCGCCCGCGCCATGCTGCTTTCCGGACGGCTGGTCATGCAAATAAGCGGCACCTGCAGGCGCTTCAGTACCGGAATCAACGCCAGGATCTCATTGGACTCACCGGAGTTGGACAGCGCGATGACGATATCCTGCGGCGTGACCATACCCAGATCGCCGTGCGCGGCTTCCCCCGGGTGCACAAAGAAGGACGAGGTGCCGGTACTGGCAAACGTTGCCGCCATTTTGCGTCCAATGTGGCCGGACTTACCCATCCCCATCACCACGACTTTGCCGGCACAGTAGAATATCTTCTCACATGCCAGACTAAAATCCTGATTAATGTACTGATCTAACTGCGCCAGACCTTCACGTTCAATCTCCAGAACGTCTTTGCCTGCTTTCTGAAAGTCAAAACCCGGCTGCAATTCTATTTGCGACATAATGCGTTTCCGTTACCCAGAGAGAAGAGGCGAGAGCCAGTACAGCATCGCCATCCATACGATAAATCCACCCGTCAGCAGCGCGCCTGCGCCTTTGCCGATCTGTCGTTGCCGCCGCCAGCAGAGCAGGGCAAATATCACGCTGACCAATAACATCACGCCGTAGTCGCGTGAGAACGCCAGGGGATTAAAGGGCCCTGGCGTAATCAGGGCCGGCAGCCCCATCACAATGGCGATATTAAATATGTTGGAACCGATGATATTACCAATGGCAATGTCATCCTCACCTTTGCGTGCCCCCGCAATGGCCGTAGCCAGCTCCGGCAGGCTGGTACCGATGGCAATCACCGTCAGGCCAATGGTCAGTTCACTGATGGCGAAATAGTTCGCCAGCACCGTCGCGTTATCCACGACCATACGCGTTGCCATCGGCATGATGATCAGCGCAACGCCAAGCCACAGCAGGGCAACAGGCAGCGTGCCTTCTCGCGGAAGTTCGGCGACCTGCTCACGCGTGAGGCTATCCTGGCCCTGCTTTTCAGCCAGACGGGCGATTTTAACACTATAGAGCAGCCAAATAACGGCCAGCGCCAGCAAGAAAATGCCGTCGCTGTAGCTCAGTACACCATCGTAAAATACGCACCCTGCCAGCAGACTTACGATTAACATTAGCGGCAATTCACGGCGCAGAACATCAGAATGCACGCGAAATGGATGGAGCAGTGCCGCCAGGCCTAAAATCAAGAGTATATTGACGATGTTAGAGCCAATCGCAGTGCCGACTGCCAGGTCTAACTGGCCATGCAGCGATGCCGAGACAGAGACGATGATTTCAGGAAGTGACGTTCCAACACTGACCACGGTCATCCCGATGACGACAGGCGGTACGCCCGTCAGGCGACACAGGATAGATGCAGCAAACACTAAACGGTCAGCACTGTAGACCACCAAAAGTAAACCAATTATTAACAGTGCTGTTGCTAAAAGCATCAAAAGTCCTTTCTTCAGGTATACTCGTCGGTCCATCGCGCGGAAATGGCTGGACTGCATACAGTCTGAGGCGTAACGAATTCCTAATTTTGACTTTATGCGCCGGAAAAGTAAAACAAATGCCAGCTTTCGCTAACCTCAACGGCTATTATTCTGTAAAAATGCGGAGTTGAGGGCTGATTCAGGCAGCATGCCTTAATGTGAGCAGGGTAATAAAGGAACCATAAATGAGCCAAACGATGGCGAATTTAGTCGATGTTCGCGGTGTGAGTTTTTCTCGCGCCAACAGATTGATATTTGATGATATTTCGTTGACCGTACCGCGTGGCAAGATCACTGCCATCATGGGGCCGTCCGGGATCGGTAAAACGACCCTGTTGCGCCTTATTGGTGGGCAGATCCCACCGGATAGCGGTGAAATTCTCTTTGATGGCGAAAACATCCCGGAGATGTCACGCTCGCGCCTGTATACTGTCCGCAAACGCATGAGCATGCTCTTTCAGTCTGGAGCCTTGTTCACCGACATGAATGTCTTTGATAACGTGGCCTATCCGCTGCGCGAGCATACCAGCTTGCCGCCTGAACTGCTGAAAAGCACGGTGATGATGAAGCTTGAAGCCGTCGGTTTGCGGGGCGCCGCGAAACTGATGCCTTCAGAGCTATCCGGGGGGATGGCGCGCCGCGCCGCGCTGGCGCGAGCCATTGCACTCGAACCTGATTTAATCATGTTTGACGAACCGTTCGTTGGACAGGATCCCATCACGATGGGCGTGCTGGTGAAGCTCATCTCTGAACTGAACAGTGCGCTTGGCGTCACCTGCATTGTGGTATCTCACGATGTACCGGAAGTATTGAGCATTGCCGATTACGCCTATATCGTGGCGGACAAAAAGATCGTCGCGCACGGTAGCGCCCAGGCGCTGCAGGAGAATTGCGATCCGCGCGTGCGGCAGTTCCTCGACGGTATTGCCGATGGCCCTGTGCCGTTCCGCTACCCGGCGGGCGACTATCGTGACGATTTACTGGGAATAGGGAGTTAAGCCACTCATGCTGTTAAATGCGTTGGCCGCTCTCGGACACCGTGGCATAAAAACCATCAGGACGTTCGGGCGTGCCGGATTGATGTTATTCAACGCGCTGGTCGGCAAGCCGGAATTCCGTAAGCACGCACCGCTGCTGGTGCGGCAGCTTTATAATGTCGGCGTGCTGTCGATGCTCATCATCATTGTCTCCGGTCTTTTTATCGGTATGGTGCTTGGGCTACAGGGCTATCTTGTTCTGACAACCTACAGTGCGGAAACCAGCCTCGGGATGCTGGTGGCGCTCTCGCTGCTGCGAGAACTGGGGCCGGTTGTGGCGGCGCTGTTGTTCGCCGGGCGTGCGGGGTCAGCATTAACGGCAGAAATTGGCCTGATGCGTGCGACCGAGCAGCTCTCCAGCATGGAGATGATGGCGGTCGATCCGCTACGTCGCGTGATCTCGCCGCGTTTCTGGGCTGGGGTGATCTCTTTACCGTTACTGACTATTCTGTTTGTCGCCGTGGGTATCTGGGGCGGTTCGCTGGTTGGCGTGCACTGGAAAGGCATTGACGCCGGTTTCTTCTGGTCCGCGATGCAGGACGCCATTGACCTGCGAATGGATCTGGTTAACTGCCTGATTAAAAGCGTGGTATTTGCCATTACGGTCACGTGGATTGCATTGTTCAATGGTTACGATGCCATCCCGACGTCGGCGGGCATTAGCCGTGCAACTACACGTACCGTCGTACATTCGTCGCTGGCCGTACTGGGTCTGGATTTTGTGCTCACCGCACTGATGTTTGGGAATTGAGTTCATGCAAACGAGAAAAAATGAAATTTGGGTCGGTGTATTCCTGCTTCTGGCGCTGCTGGCCGCGCTGTTCATCTGCCTGAGAGCGGCGGATATTACGTCTGTGCGCACCGAGCCGACGTATCGCATCTATGCCACCTTCGATAACATCGGCGGGCTGAAGGCGCGTTCACCGGTCCGTATTGGCGGCGTGGTGATCGGACGCGTAACGGACATTACGCTCGATGAGAAAACCTATCTGCCACGCGTCGCGATGGATATCGAAGAGCGTTATAACCATATCCCGGACACCAGTTCCCTTTCTATCCGTACTTCCGGCCTGCTGGGTGAACAATATCTGGCGCTTAACGTCGGTTTTGAAGACCCCGAGCTGGGAACGACTATCCTTAAAGACGGTAGCGTCATTCAGGATACGAAATCCGCGATGGTTCTGGAGGATATGATTGGTCAGTTCCTTTACAACAGCAAAGGGGATGAGAAAAAATCCGATGCATCCCCTGCGCAGAGCGAAGAGCATACCGACGCCGCACCGGCACCTGGTGCTGCGAATTAATTTCAGGAGAAGTCATTCATGTTTAAACGACTGTTAATGGTTGCCATGCTGGTCATCGCCCCTCTTACCGCTGCCCACGCTGCGGATCAGAGTAACCCGTACAAACTGATGGACGAGGCCGCGAAGAAGACCTTCGACCGCCTTACAAACGAACAGCCTAAAATTCGTGCTAATCCTGATTATCTGCGTGATGTCGTTGACCAGGAACTGCTGCCGTATGTGCAGATCAAATATGCGGGTGCGCTGGTGCTGGGACGTTATTACAAAGACGCGACCCCTGCGCAGCGTGAGGCCTACTTTGCCGCGTTCCGTGAATACCTGAAACAGGCTTATGGCCAGGCGCTGGCGATGTACCACGGTCAGACCTATCAGATTGCGCCTGAGCAGCCGCTGGGTGATGCGACCATCGTGCCTATCCGCGTAACGATCAACGATCCTAACGGCCGTCCGCCGGTTCGTCTGGATTTCCAGTGGCGTAAAAACAGCCAGACCGGCCACTGGCAGGCGTATGACATGATCGCCGAAGGCGTAAGCATGATCACCACCAAACAGAACGAGTGGAGTGACCTGCTGCGCACCAAGGGGATTGATGGCCTGACCGCGCAGCTGCAGTCCATTGCTCGTCAGAAAATCACGCTGGACGAGAAGAAGTAATGTCACAGCAACTCAGCTGGTCGCGTGAAGGCGAGACATTAAAGCTGTCCGGTGAGCTGGATCAGGATCTGCTGAACCCCTTATGGGATAAACGCCATGAGGCTATGCAGGGCGTGACGCTTATCGACTTAACCGACATCACACGGGTCGATACGGCAGGCGTTGCGCTGCTTGCCCATCTGGTTGCGGTAGGGAAAAAGCAGGGGGCGAGCGTCACGCTTCGCGGCGCGAGCGATAATGTCGTTACCCTGGCGCAGCTCTACAATCTGCCTCAGGACGTATTGCCTCGTTAATATTTTCAGTGCGTTACTTCCGAAAGCCCTGACAGTTTCATCGTCGGGGCTTTTTGCTTGTTTAAGACGACGCCACTTTGCTCTAAGATGTTGGGCTTGTTTTCACTATCAGATGATTAAGAACCCATGGAAAATCATGAAATCCAGACAGTGCTGATGAATGCACTCTCCCTTCAGGAAGCCCACGTCACTGGCGATGGCAGTCACTTCCAGGTTATTGCTGTGGGTGAGATGTTCGACGGTATGAGCCGTGTGAAGAAACAGCAGGCTGTGTACGCGCCGCTGATGGAATATATTGCGGATAACCGCATCCACGCCCTGTCGATTAAAGCGTTCACCCCGCAAGAGTGGGCACGCGATCGCAAACTAAACGGTTTTTGAGCTGAGGGCGACAGGCCCGCAGCACGGTTGAATTTATAAGAGAGCACACAATGGATAAATTTCGTGTACAGGGGCCAACGCGTCTCCAGGGCGAAGTCACAATTTCTGGCGCGAAAAACGCCGCGCTGCCAATCCTCTTTGCTGCGCTGCTCGCGGAAGAGCCGGTAGAAATTCAGAACGTACCGAAGCTGAAAGATATCGATACCACCATGAAGCTGCTCACCCAGTTGGGCACGAAAGTCGAGCGTAACGGTTCCGTCTGGATCGACGCCAGCAAGGTGAACAACTTCTCTGCCCCTTACGATCTGGTGAAAACCATGCGTGCATCCATCTGGGCGCTTGGCCCACTGGTGGCGCGTTTTGGTCAGGGGCAGGTCTCTCTGCCGGGCGGCTGCGCTATCGGTGCGCGTCCGGTTGACCTGCACATCTTTGGTCTGGAAAAACTGGGCGCAGAGATCAAGCTGGAAGAAGGCTACGTTAAAGCGTCCGTCAATGGTCGTCTGAAAGGCGCGCACATTGTCATGGACAAAGTGAGCGTGGGCGCAACGGTGACCATTATGTCTGCGGCGACGCTGGCAGAAGGGACCACTATCATCGAAAACGCCGCGCGCGAACCGGAAATTGTGGATACCGCCAACTTCCTCGTGGCGCTGGGTGCGAAGATCACCGGTCAGGGTACCGACCGTATCACCATCGAAGGCGTTGAGCGTCTGGGCGGTGGTGTTTATCGCGTTCTGCCGGACCGTATCGAAACCGGTACCTTCCTGGTCGCTGCCGCGATCTCTGGCGGTAAGATTGTTTGTCGCAACGCGCAGCCCGATACCCTGGATGCGGTGCTGGCGAAACTGCGCGATGCGGGTGCGGATATCGAAATCGGTGAAGACTGGATCAGCCTTGATATGCACGGCCAGCGTCCAAAAGCGGTCAATGTGCGGACGGCACCGCATCCGGCGTTCCCAACGGACATGCAGGCGCAGTTCACCCTGTTGAACCTGGTCGCCGAAGGTACTGGCTTCATCACAGAAACCATTTTCGAAAACCGCTTTATGCATGTACCGGAGCTGATCCGTATGGGTGCGCATGCTGAGATCGAAAGTAATACCGTGATTTGCCATGGCGTTGAGAAACTGTCAGGTGCTCAGGTGATGGCAACCGATCTGCGTGCGTCTGCAAGCCTGGTGCTGGCGGGTTGTATCGCGGAAGGCACAACGATCGTGGATCGTATTTATCACATCGATCGTGGTTATGAGCGTATCGAAGATAAACTGCGCGCGCTGGGTGCCAATATCGAGCGTGTGAAGGGCGAGTAATCGTTCCGGCAGCCCCCTGCCAGCAATGACCGGGGGGTTGCTGTTCCTGTCAAAAACGCATTACTTCTGCGGTTCTCTTTTTGCCTTTCTTTGGCGAATCATGCGCGTTCTGTCGATAAATTCATGGGTGATGGGATCGTGGTAGCGCGAAGGCCAAATCACCCACGGATGCGTATCCAGCGCCGTCGCGATGATTAATTCTCCCTTGGGCCAGGGGCGGGTGAGGGCGTTTGCCAGAGTTGAAGAACTCAGTCCATGGCGGCGGGACTCTGCTGCCAGTGAAGTGCCTCTTTTGCGCAGTGCGGCAATAATATCAGCCGTGTGCCAGTCGATAAATTTCGTATCCATAACACCGTCCTTAAGTTCGGATTCACCTACGCCGTTTCTTCTGAAACGACGGGGTTAATATACCCATTTCAAGCTTTTGTTCTAAAAAGTTCGCGTTACTTGAAGGGATATTCAGAATAAGACATGGCTTTATTCATGCGGTCTCTAAACCGATGGATTTACAGGAATACGTAATTTACAGGATTTTTCTGGAATCCCCCCGCCATGGTCGCGGGGAGAAACAAGGAGGGTTAACGGTCGCGCTGAACGGCGATGTGGGCAAGACCTATCAATGCCTCGCGCCAAAGGCTGTCGGGAATGACCTGGAGAGCTTCGATGGCTTTGTCGGCTTCTTCTTCCGCACGCTGCCGCGTCCATTCCAGCGATCCGCAGATAGCCATGGTTTCCAGCACAGGTTCCAGAAGATGGCGGCCATTTCCCTGCTCAATCGCTTCACGGATCATTTTCGCCTGTTCGGCTGTTCCGTTACGCATGGCATGAAGCAGCGGCAGGGTCGGTTTGCCTTCGTTCAGGTCATCTCCCACGTTTTTGCCGAGCGTCTCGCCGTCCGCACTGTAGTCCAGCAAATCATCAATCAGCTGGAATGCCGTACCCAGATAGCGACCATAGTCCTGCAGGCCTTTTTCCTGTGCTTCGGTACAGCCAGCCAGAATGCCGGAACACTGGGCCGCCGCTTCAAACAGGCGCGCGGTTTTGCTGTAGATCACGCGCATGTAGTTTTCTTCGGTGATGTCCGGGTCGTTGACGTTCATCAGCTGCAGCACTTCGCCTTCAGCAATGACGTTTACGGCTTCGGACATCACTTCCAGCACTTTCAGGGAGCCCAGACTGGTCATCATCTGGAAGGCGCGGGTGTAGATAAAGTCCCCCACCAGTACGCTGGCTGCGTTCCCGAACGCGGCGTTAGCCGTGGCTTTGCCACGACGCATATCCGATTCATCCACCACATCGTCGTGCAGAAGCGTCGCCGTGTGGATAAATTCGATGAGCGCTGCGATAGTGATGTGGGCATTTCCCTGATAACCAACGGCTCTGGCAGCCAGAATGGCGATCATCGGACGAATGCGTTTACCACCGCCGCTGACAATGTAATAGCCCAACTGATTGATCAGCTGGACGTCAGAGTTGAGTTGCTCCAGGATTGCTGCATTCACACCCGCCATATCTTGCGCGGTTAACTCGTTGATTTTTTCTAAATTCATCGCAAAAGCCGGGCTTTTTATCCTGTTGATCCCATCTTCAATGGGGTAACGAAGGGTTTCGGTTTATCAATAGTAGTGCTGATTGTACTGAAAAAACGGCTCAGATAAACGTTACCGTACGTGTTGTGTTTTTTTTCTTCATGTATTGACGGTAGCACTTGTCAAAGGCTCGCGTTTTGCGTAATATTCGCGCCCTATTGTGAATATTTATAGCGCACTCTGAATCATACGAGGATGTGCGCGGAAGCGGAGTTTATATGTACGCGGTTTTCCAAAGTGGTGGTAAACAACACCGAGTAAGCGAAGGTCAGACCGTTCGCCTGGAAAAGCTGGACATCGCAACTGGCGAATCTGTTGAGTTCGCAGAAGTTCTGATGATCGCAAACGGTGAAGAAGTCAAAATCGGCGTTCCTTTCGTTGATGGCGGCGTTATCAAAGCTGAAGTTGTTGCACACGGTCGTGGCGAGAAAGTTAAAATCGTTAAGTTTCGTCGTCGTAAGCACTACCGTAAGCAGCAGGGCCACCGTCAGTGGTTCACTGATGTGAAAATTACTGGCATCAGCGCCTAAGACCTGAGGAGAGATTTAAATGGCACATAAAAAGGCTGGCGGCTCCACACGTAACGGTCGCGATTCAGAAGCTAAACGCCTGGGCGTTAAGCGTTTCGGTGGCGAATCCGTTCTGGCGGGTAGCATCATCGTTCGTCAACGTGGTACCAAATTCCACGCTGGCAACAACGTAGGTTGCGGTCGTGACCACACTCTGTTTGCTAAAGCAGACGGTAAAGTGAAATTTGAAGTTAAAGGCCCGAACAACCGTAAATACATCAGCATCGTTGCTGAGTAAGGTTTTCTCGGTCCGGTAACGGATTAAAGCCCCGCACCCTGTTGCGGGGCTTTTTACATTGGAAACCCGGTAATTTTTTCTGTAGGGAAAACGGGCATGAAGCAGCAGGCCGGCATAGGAATTCTTTTGGCGCTCACCACCGCAATGTGCTGGGGTGCGTTGCCAATTGCAATGAAGCAGGTGCTGGAAGTGATGGAGCCGCCTACGGTGGTCTTTTATCGCTTTCTGATGGCCAGCATCGGCCTCGGGGCGATTCTGGCCGTCAAAGGTAAGCTTCCACCCTTGCGGCTCTTCCGTAAACCGCGCTGGCTGGTGCTGCTGGCTATCGCGACGGGCGGTCTGTTCGGTAACTTCATCCTGTTCAGCTCTTCCCTGCAATATCTCAGCCCCACGGCGTCGCAGGTGATTGGTCAGCTTTCACCGGTGGGCATGATGGTCGCCAGCGTCTTTATCCTCAAGGAGAAGATGCGCGGTACGCAGATTATCGGGGCGAGCATGCTGCTGTGCGGTCTGGTGATGTTCTTCAACACCAGTCTGATCGAGATTTTTACCCGCCTGACGGATTACACATGGGGTGTCATTTTCGGTGTGGGGGCAGCAACGGTCTGGGTGAGCTATGGCGTCGCGCAAAAGGTGTTATTGCGTCGACTTGCCTCACAGCAGATCCTCTTTTTGCTGTACACTTTGTGTACAATAGCATTGCTGCCATTAGCGAAGCCGGGTGTGATTACTCAGCTTAGCGACTGGCAACTGGCGTGCCTCATTTTTTGTGGGCTGAACACGCTGGTCGGTTATGGCGCGCTGGCCGAAGCGATGGCGCGCTGGCAGGCAGCACAGGTGAGCGCGTTGATCACGCTTACCCCGCTGTTTACGCTGTTATTTTCAGATTTGTTATCAATGGCCTGGCCCGATGTCTTCGTCAGACCGATGCTCAACCTGTTGGGTTATCTCGGTGCGTTTGTCGTGGTTGCGGGCGCGATGTATTCCGCCATTGGTCATCGTCTTTGGGGACGTTGGCGCAAAAATGAAGCGGTTGTAGTAGTCCCCCGCTCAGGCGAATGAGTTACGGAGAGTAAAATGAAGTTTGTTGATGAAGCGACGATCCTGGTCGTGGCTGGTGATGGCGGCAACGGTTGCGTGAGCTTCCGCCGTGAAAAGTATATCCCTCGTGGCGGTCCTGATGGCGGCGACGGTGGGGATGGTGGTGACGTGTGGCTGGAGGCGGATGAGAACCTCAACACGCTGATCGACTACCGTTTCGAAAAATCCTTCCGCGCTGAACGTGGCCAGAACGGCCAGAGCCGTGACTGTACCGGGAAACGCGGTAAAGACGTCACCATTAAGGTTCCGGTCGGTACGCGTGTGATTGACCAGGGAACCGGTGAAACCATGGGTGACATGACCAAACACGGTCAGCGCCTGATGGTAGCGAAAGGCGGCTGGCACGGTCTGGGTAACAGCCGTTTCAAATCTTCCGTTAACCGTACGCCGCGTCAGAAAACGATGGGTACCCCGGGCGATAAGCGCGACCTGCAGCTGGAGCTGATGCTTCTGGCTGACGTGGGCATGCTGGGTATGCCAAACGCCGGTAAATCAACGTTCATTCGTGCCGTCTCTGCGGCGAAACCGAAAGTGGCGGACTATCCGTTTACCACGCTGGTACCAAGCCTGGGCGTTGTCCGCATGGATAACGAGAAGAGCTTTGTGGTTGCCGATATTCCGGGTCTGATTGAAGGCGCTGCGGAAGGCGCGGGTCTGGGTATTCGCTTCCTGAAACACCTTGAGCGTTGCCGCGTACTGCTGCACCTCATTGATATCGATCCTATCGATGGTTCCGATCCGGTTGAAAACGCCCGCATCATCATCGGTGAGCTGGAAAAATACAGCGAAAAACTGGCGAATAAACCACGCTGGCTGGTCTTCAACAAGATCGACCTGATGGACAAAGCCGAAGCGGAAGCAAAAGCGAAAGCCATTGCTGAAGCGATGGGTTGGGAAGATAAATACTACCTGATCTCTGCGGCAAGCCAGGTTGGCGTGAAAGATCTGTGCTGGGATGTGATGACCTTCATCATTGAGAACCCAATCGTTCAGGCGGAAGAAGCCAAACAGCCTGAAAAAGTCGAATTCATGTGGGATGACTACCACCGCCAGCAGCTCGAAGAGCTGGAAGCGGAAGAAGACGATGAAGACTGGGACGATGACTGGGATGAAGACGACGAAGAAGGCGTCGAGTTCATCTACAAGCACTAATATCTGTCCAAAGCCCCCATTATGGGGGCTTTTTTTATTCCAGCGTCGCAGGCAGCCAGCAGCTGGCGATTAAACCGCCTTCAGCGCCATTCTCAAGCGTGAGCCTGCCGTGGTGAAGCTGGACGATGCGCTGCACGATGCTCAGCCCCAGACCGCTGCCGCCGTAGCGCTGGTCAAGACGGCGGAATGGCTCGGTAATGGACTGCCGGTGCGCTTCATCAATCCCTGGGCCCTGATCGATAACGCTGATCTGCGTCCCCCCGTCGACCTCGGTTAACGTCACTGTAATCGTTGTCCCTGCCGGGCTGTAGCGTCCTGCATTTTCCAGCAGGTTGCGCAGCATCAGGCGCAGGAGCACGGCGTCTCCCTGAACCGTGAGCGCGCTTTTAGCGGGCCAAATTATCGTATGCTCTTTGGCTTCATGACCCAGGCCGAGAGGTTCAATGATATTTTCCGTCCAGCTTACGGTTTCGTAGTGGCCGCTCGCCATTGCCTGTCCGGCCCGGGCCAGCATCAGCAGCTGTTCGACGGTATGCATGAGCTGATCGATACGGCTAATCAGCGTTGCCGCCTGTGGCGCACCAGACTGCGACATCAGCTCCAGATGGAGCCGGATACCGGCAAGAGGCGTTCGAAGCTCGTGCGCGGCGTCTGCAGTGAAGAGACGCTCCTGTTGAATGGTATTGTCCAGCCGGGCGAGGAGCTGGTTCAGGGAGGTCGTCACCGCGCCGATCTCTTCCATATCGGAATACATAGGAAGCGGGGTTAAGTTATCCGCCGAACGGTTAGCCAGGCTGACACGCAGTTTATTCAGGGGCCGGGTGATCCAGGTGACCGCCCAGAAGGAGAAGAGCAGGGTAAAACCGACCATCACCAGAGAAGGGACCAGCAGCGAGGCAATCGCCTCGCGGATCTCTTTCTCGACATGGTTATTACGCGCTTTTGCTGACAGCGTTTCACTGACCAGGAAACTAATCTGCTCACGGCTTTCATGCCACAGCCAGATGACGCTTATCAGCTGGAAAAATAACAGAATGACCGCCAGCAGCACCATCAAACGCCGACGCATGCTGTTCATTTCTGGCTCTCCAGGCGATAGCCAACGCCACGGACGGTTTTGATTCTGTCCTTGCCGAGCTTACGACGCAGGTTGTGAATGTGGACTTCAAGGGTATTTGACCCCGGATCGTCCTGCCAGGAGTAGATATCCTGCTGGAGCGTTTCTCTGTGCACCGTTTGCCCGCTGCGCATGATCAGACGCGTAAGCAAGGCGAACTCTTTTGGTGTTACCTCGACCGCCTGATCCTGGCGCAGTACCTGCTGGGTTTGCAGATTCAGCGTAATATCGCCGTCGGTCAGTAAGTTATCACTATGTCCCTGATAGCGGCGAATCAACGCTCGCACCCGAGCCTGCAGCTCCGCAAGCGCAAAAGGCTTCACCAGGTAATCATCTGCGCCTGCATCGAGACCGGTGATACGGTCTTCAATGGCATCGCGTGCCGTCAGGATCAACACCGGGTTGGCGATACCGCGGCGTCGCCACTGGCTGAGCAGCGTAGCGCCGTCTTTATCAGGCAAGCCCAAATCGAGGATCACCAGACTGTATTCGCCGCTCTGAATCAGGGCGTCCGCCTCCGCTGCGGTGCCGGCACAGTCGAGGGCATACCCTTCATTGGCCAGCCCCAGCGCCAGCCCTTCCTGCAATAACAGATCGTCTTCAACTATAAGTAGTTTCATCGCTAGTTATTCTGGTAGATGTCCTTATAAAGCCTGCTTTCGAAGCGAACAAGCGGAATACGACGATTGCGCTGGTCGGTCGGTTCGACGGCATAGCCGGAAAGATACTGCACGAATGCCATGCGTTGTCCGCTGGCGGTAGTGATGAAGCCTGCAAGGTTGTAAACCCCCTGCAGTGAGCCTGTTTTAGCGGATACTTTGCCATCCACACCGGCAGCGTGAAGCCCGGCGCGGTACTGCAGTGAACCGTCATGCCCGGCCAGCGGCAGCATTGAAATAAAGTTTAGCTCAGTGTCATGCTGTGCAATGTACTGAAGCACCTGCATCATCGTGGCCGGAGAGATCAAATTATGGCGCGATAGTCCGGAGCCATCGACAGCGATGGTATTACCCAGATCGATCCCCGCCTGCTGGCGCAGGATCTGCCGAACCGCGTCTGAACCCGCGCGCCAGGTTCCCGGCACGCCGAAACGGGCGTGACCAATCATGCGAAACACCGTATCGGCAATCATGTTGTCCGACTTTTTCAGCATAATTCGCAATAAATCGTGCAGCGGTGGAGACTGTTTGCTGGCGATGACCGTACCGGGCTGGTTGACCTGCGTCTGACGAAGCAGCGTGCCCGAGTAGGTTATTCCCGCTTGTTTCAGTTCATCTTTCAGGATGGCGCCCGCATAGCTTGCACCATCCTGTATCGCAAAGGCCAGCGGCAGCGGATCGGCGCGCTGGGTCAGGCAGCCGGTCAGCGTGAAGCGGTTAAGATCGCCTGGCACGACGTCCAGCTCACAATATTGCGCATCCGGGGAGCCTTTCGCCAGCGTGCGGACCTGGCTAAACATCGTGACCGGGTAGTAGGACGCTATGCGGATAAACGCTAAATCATCCGGCTTTGGCGCGCTGTAAAGCGAAACCGAAAAGCAGTTACGGTCGACAATCGCGGCGGCGGGCGGGGCGCTAAAGCACTGGGTCATGTCGTTCCACGGCCAGCCTGGGGCTTTATCGTGGCTGGCAAAGATGGACGTGTCGATCAGCACATTGCCATCAATTTTCTGCACGCCAGATTTTTTCAGCACCGCAACCATATTGCGGATATCCTGGCGCTTAAAGGTCGGATCGCCGCCAAAACGGGCGATAAGATCGCCTTTCAGTTCGCCACCCTCAACGTTACCTTTGGTTTCAAGAGTGGTCGTAAAACGGAAGTCAGGCCCGAGCTGGAGCAGGGCGGCGAGGGCGGTGATCACCTTTTGGGTACTGGCAGGCAGCGCCATCTGTTGACTGTGATAGTCAATCTCGGGAGCCTGTGCGCCAACCTTCTGCACCATCAGGGCAAGGTTCGCGCCTGCGGGGAGCTGATTAATGTACTCATCAACATTCGCGGCCTGGGCGGTGAACGTTATACTGGTAGTCAATCCGATGATAAATCTGGAAAATCGCATAATCTCGCGCTAACAACCCGAAAACAAACCGTCATACTACGGTGCATGGCACTGCAAAGTAAACGATGACCCATAGTGAACTTCGCGGTAAAATGCATATCAAATTGAAAAATTGCTGCTGACCTGGGGCATTGCACCCGGGTCGGTTTTCTTTTTGCTTCTTGCCCGCTTAGGGGGGCAGGAGCAGGGAACACTGCTCCCAACAGGAATGTTTAAGAGGTATAACAAATGCAAGCTATTCCGATGACCTTACGTGGTGCCGAAAAACTGCGCGAAGAGCTGGATTTCCTGAAATCCGTGCGTCGTCCTGAAATCATCGCCGCTATCGCGGATGCGCGCGAGCATGGCGACCTGAAAGAGAATGCTGAATACCACGCCGCGCGTGAGCAGCAGGGCTTCTGTGAAGGGCGTATTAAAGATATCGAAGCAAAACTGTCCAATGCACAGGTTATCGACATCACCAAAATGCCTAACAACGGGCGTGTGATCTTTGGTTCTACCGTGACCGTGCTGAACCTGGACAACGACGAAGAGCAGACCTATCGCATCGTGGGTGATGATGAAGCTGATTTCAAACAGAACCTGATTTCGGTGAACTCGCCGATTGCTCGCGGCCTGATTGGCAAAGAGCAGGACGATGTTGTCACCATCCGCACCCCTGGCGGTGAAGTAGAATACGAAATTATTAAGGTTGAATACCTGTAATTCGCTTCTCTACTAAGATGTTGATACATTGTAAAGAAAAGAAAAAGGCCGCGTAGCGGCCTTTTATCAACTCAAGGAGCATGGCATTTTGCTCGCCTGCTGACAGAAATCCCTCGTTTCACACAGAAAATGTGTTTAATTCAGGATATCCTTAACGTGGCAGCGAGATTTTACGCTCTTTAGACGGGCGGTAGAGCACCAGCGTTTTACCGATGACCTGTACATTACAGGCGCCGGTTTCGCGCACGATGGCTTCCACGATCAGGTTTTTAGTGTCTCTGTCTTCAGAGGCGATTTTCACCTTGATCAGCTCGTGGTGTTCCAGCGCTTGTTCAATCTCGGCAAGCACCCCTTCGGTCAAACCATTGTTGCCAAGCATCACTACAGGCTTGAGCGGATGTGCCAGACCTTTAAGGTGCTGTTTTTGTTTAGTACTCAGATTCATCGTATATTTTTGCTTACGTTGGGATTGAAAACGGTTCATTCTACCGCCATCTCCCTTATATCGCCAAATAGCTGCGTAGAAATTTACGTCACAGGCAAGCAACGATGAACCAGGACGGAAATGTTAAATGACAGGTAAAAAGCGTTCTGCCAGCTCCAGCCGCTGGCTCCAGGAACACTTTAGCGATAAATATGTTCAACAGGCACAGAAAAAGGGGTTGCGTTCCCGTGCCTGGTTTAAACTTGATGAAATACAGCAAAGTGACAAACTTTTTAAGCCGGGGATGACGGTTGTTGACCTCGGCGCGGCACCTGGCGGATGGTCCCAGTATGCGGTCACGCAGATCGGCGGAACGGGCCGAATCATCGCGTGCGATCTTTTACCAATGGATCCCATCGTCGGTGTCGACTTCCTTCAGGGCGACTTTCGTGATGAATTAGTGCTGAAAGCGTTACTTGATCGTGTAGGTGACAGTAAGGTCCAGGTTGTCATGTCAGATATGGCACCAAATATGTGCGGAACACCGGCGGTGGATATCCCCCGCGCCATGTATCTGGTGGAGCTAGCGTTAGAAATGTGTCGTGATGTACTAGCGCCTGGTGGTAGTTTTGTTGTGAAGGTGTTTCAGGGCGAAGGTTTCGAGGAGTATCTTAAGGAAATTCGCTCCCTGTTTGCGAAGGTAAAAGTTCGTAAGCCGGACTCTTCCCGGGCCCGTTCCCGTGAAGTGTATATTGTAGCGACCGGGCGAAAATGATAACCGGGAGATTTCAGACGAAAGTTTGAATGAAACTGGATATAGAGTATCCTGACGCTGTTTTTAACACAGTTGTAATATGAGGTTAATCCCTTGAGTGACATGGCGAAAAACCTAATACTCTGGCTGGTCATTGCCGTTGTGCTGATGTCAGTATTCCAGAGCTTTGGGCCCAGCGAGTCGAATGGCCGCAAGGTGGATTATTCTACCTTCCTGCAGGAGGTCAATCAGGACCAGGTTCGCGAAGCGCGTATCAACGGACGTGAGATCAACGTTACCAAGAAAGATAGTAACCGTTACACGACTTACATCCCGGTGAACGATCCTAAGCTGCTTGATAACCTTCTGACCAAAAACGTCAAGGTAGTTGGCGAGCCGCCAGAAGAACCAAGCCTGCTGGCTTCTATCTTCATTTCCTGGTTCCCGATGCTGCTTCTTATCGGCGTCTGGATCTTCTTTATGCGCCAGATGCAGGGCGGCGGTGGCAAAGGTGCCATGTCGTTCGGTAAGAGCAAGGCGCGTATGTTAACGGAAGATCAGATCAAGACCACTTTTGCAGACGTTGCCGGGTGTGACGAAGCGAAAGAAGAGGTCGGCGAACTGGTTGAATACCTGCGTGAACCGAGCCGTTTCCAGAAGCTGGGCGGTAAGATCCCGAAAGGCGTGCTGATGGTTGGCCCTCCGGGTACCGGTAAAACCCTGCTGGCGAAAGCCATCGCGGGCGAAGCGAAGGTGCCGTTCTTTACTATTTCAGGTTCTGACTTCGTTGAAATGTTCGTGGGTGTCGGTGCATCTCGTGTGCGTGACATGTTCGAGCAGGCCAAGAAGGCAGCACCGTGCATTATCTTCATCGATGAAATCGACGCCGTAGGCCGCCAGCGTGGCGCAGGTCTGGGCGGTGGTCATGATGAACGTGAACAGACGCTGAACCAGATGCTGGTTGAGATGGACGGCTTCGAAGGTAACGAAGGTATCATCGTTATCGCGGCGACTAACCGTCCGGACGTACTTGACCCTGCGCTGCTGCGTCCAGGCCGTTTCGACCGTCAGGTTGTTGTGGGTCTGCCGGACGTTCGCGGTCGTGAACAGATTCTGAAAGTTCACATGCGTCGCGTACCGCTGGCACCAGATATCGACGCGGCAATCATTGCGCGCGGTACTCCTGGCTTCTCCGGTGCGGACCTGGCTAACCTGGTCAACGAAGCAGCTCTGTTTGCCGCTCGCGGTAACAAGCGTGTCGTATCGATGGTCGAGTTTGAGAAAGCGAAAGACAAAATCATGATGGGTGCGGAACGTCGCTCCATGGTGATGACGGAAGCGCAGAAAGAGTCCACGGCATACCACGAAGCGGGTCACGCGATTATCGGTCGCCTCGTGCCGGAACACGATCCGGTGCATAAAGTGACGATTATTCCGCGCGGTCGTGCGCTGGGTGTGACCTTCTTCCTGCCTGAAGGCGACGCGATCAGCGCCAGCCGTCAGAAACTGGAAAGTCAGATTTCTACCCTCTACGGTGGTCGCCTGGCAGAAGAGATTATCTACGGTGTGGAACATGTTTCTACCGGTGCGTCCAACGACATCAAAGTCGCGACAAACCTGGCGCGTAACATGGTGACGCAGTGGGGCTTCTCCGACAAACTCGGTCCGCTGCTGTATGCAGAGGAAGAGGGTGAAGTCTTCCTGGGCCGTTCTGTGGCGAAAGCGAAACATATGTCCGATGAGACGGCACGTATCATCGACCAGGAAGTAAAATCTCTGGTAGAGCGTAACTATGCACGTGCTCGCCAGATCCTGAACGACAATATGGACATCCTGCATTCGATGAAAGATGCGCTCATGAAGTATGAGACCATCGATGCACCGCAGATTGACGACCTGATGGCGCGCCGTGAAGTGCGTCCGCCAGCAGGCTGGGAAGACCCAGGCGCTTCCAATAATTCTGACAACAATGGCACCCCGCGTGCGCCGCGTCCGGTTGATGAACCGCGTACGTCAAACCCGGGCAACACCATGTCAGAACAGTTGGGCGATAAGTAAGTTACTGCTGTTGACGCGTTTGTCTGTACCTCAAACCCTGGAGCTTGCTCCGGGGTTTTTCATTTCTGTTTAACCATATAGATATCAGGGATTTCGCCATGAAATTATTCGCTCAGGACTCGCATCTCGATCTCTCACATCCCCATGTGATGGGGATCCTGAATGTTACCCCTGACTCCTTCTCTGACGGCGGCACGCATAACACGCTTATCGAGGCGGTTAAGCACGCGAATTTAATGATTAATGCGGGTGCCACCATCATTGACGTTGGCGGCGAATCGACGCGTCCTGGTGCGGCTGACGTGTCTGTGGAAGAAGAGCTGGCGCGCGTCGTGCCGGTCGTTGAAGCCATCGCGCAGCGGTTTGAAGTGTGGATCTCCGTTGATACCTCCAAACCCGAAGTGATTCGTGAAGTGGCGAGAGTAGGCGCTCACATTATTAATGATATTCGCTCACTCACCGAGCCTGGCGCACTTGAAGCCGCGGCAGAGACGGGGTTACCGGTATGCCTGATGCACATGCAGGGCCAACCGAAAACCATGCAGGAAGCACCGAAGTATGACGATGTCTTTGCCGACGTGAATCGCTTCTTTATTGAGCATATTGCACGCTGTGAACGTGCAGGTATCCCAAAAGAGAAATTGCTGCTCGACCCGGGGTTCGGTTTCGGTAAAAATCTCTCCCACAACTATGCGTTGCTTGCGCGCCTGTCGGAATTCCATCATTTTGGCCTGCCGTTACTGGTGGGGATGTCGAGAAAGTCGATGATTGGGCAGTTGCTGAACGTGGGGCCGAGCGAACGCCTGAGCGGCAGCCTGGCCTGCGCAGTGATTGCGGCGATGCAGGGTGCGCACATTATTCGTGTCCATGACGTCAAAGAAACAGTAGAAGCCATGCGTGTGGTGGAAGCCACACTGGCAGCGAAGGAAAACAAACGCTATGAGTAATCGTAAATATTTTGGTACCGACGGTATCCGTGGGCGTGTAGGCGATGCTCCCATCACCCCTGATTTTGTCCTGAAGCTCGGCTGGGCTGCTGGCAAGGTACTGGCGCGTCATGGTTCACGTAAAATTATCATCGGTAAAGACACCCGTATTTCGGGCTATATGCTGGAGTCCGCGCTTGAAGCGGGTCTGGCAGCTGCCGGACTGTCCGCCTCCTTTACGGGCCCAATGCCAACGCCTGCAGTCGCGTATCTGACGCGCACCTTCCGTGCGGAAGCGGGGATTGTCATCTCGGCTTCTCACAACCCGTTCTACGACAACGGCATTAAATTCTTCTCCATTGACGGCACCAAGCTGCCGGATGACGTGGAAGAGGCGATTGAAGCCGAAATGGAAAAAGAGATCACCTGTGTTGATTCCGCAGAGCTGGGTAAAGCGAACCGTATCGTCGATGCGGCGGGGCGTTACATCGAATTCTGTAAAGGTACCTTCCCGAATGAGCTGAGCCTGGCTCATCTGAAAATTGTGGTGGACTGTGCAAACGGTGCGACCTACCACATCGCCCCGAATGTTTTCCGCGAACTGGGTGCGAAAGTGATCGCCATTGGCTGCGAGCCGGATGGTCTGAACATTAACGAGCAGGTGGGTGCAACTGACGTTCGTGCTCTGCAGGCGCGTGTTCTGGCGGAGAAAGCCGATCTCGGTATTGCGCTGGACGGCGACGGTGACCGCGTGATCATGGTCGACCACGAAGGTAACAAGGTCGACGGCGATCAGATCCTCTACATCATTGCACGTGAAGGTCTGCGTCAGGGCCAGCTGCGCGGCGGTGCGGTAGGTACGCTGATGAGTAACATGGGCCTGGAACTGGCGCTGAAACAGCTCGGTATTCCGTTCGTTCGCGCGAAAGTGGGTGACCGCTACGTGCTGGAAAAACTGCAGGAGAAGGGCTGGCGCATCGGTGCAGAAAACTCGGGTCACGTCATCCTGCTCGACAAAACTACCACTGGTGACGGTATCGTGGCCGCGCTGCAGGTGGTTGCCGCGATGGCGCGCAACCATATGAGCCTGCACGATCTGTGCAGCGGGATGAAAATGTTCCCACAGATCCTGGTGAACGTGCGCTTTACTGCTGGCAAAGGCGATCCGCTGGAAAATGAGAACGTCAAAGCGGTGATGGCTGATGTTGAAGCGGCTCTGGGCAGCCGTGGACGCGTGCTGCTGCGTAAGTCCGGTACCGAACCGCTGATCCGCGTGATGGTGGAAGGCGAAGACGAAGCGCAGGTCACCGAATTTGCGCACCGTATTGCGGATGCCGTGAAAGCTGCATAATCTTGCACGCTAAATGTTTAAAAAGGCGGCGTTTGCCGCCTTTGTTTTAAGCAATTCATGGCTTTTTGCTGTTTTTTTCCGCAGTTGATACAATGCGTCGAAAATGCCCTTGCGAAGGTGATTCGCTTTGGTTAGTATTCACACCCGCTTCAGTGGGAAACAAAAATCCTGCTAATTGGTCGAAGCATTGGTATGCGGCAAATCCGCAAGGAACAGGTTGATTATGTACGAAGCTCTTTTAGTTGTTTTCCTTATTGTAGCCATCGCTCTCGTAGCGCTGATTATGCTGCAGCAAGGTAAAGGCGCTGATATGGGAGCCTCCTTCGGAGCAGGCGCTTCCGGTACGCTGTTCGGTTCAAGTGGTTCTGCGAACTTCATGACCCGCACAACGGCGATTCTGGCTACGCTGTTCTTCATCATCAGTCTGGTGCTTGGCAATATCAACAGCAATAAGACCAGCAAAGGAAGCGAGTGGGAAAACCTGAGCGCGCCAGCGAAAACTGAGCAGACTCAGCCAGCTGCACCGGCTAAGCCAACCAGCGATATCCCGCACTAAGTATTCTGTACCGAGGTGGTGGAATTGGTAGACACGCTACCTTGAGGTGGTAGTGCCCTAACGGGCTTGTGGGTTCGAGTCCCATCCTCGGTACCAATATTCCAGAAGAAAGACGTCGAAAGACGTCTTTTTTTTCGTCTGTATATTGTGGTAGCGGGCAAAATGGCGGGTGGCGCTGCGCTTACCCGCCCTACAAATACCAAATAAAAAAGGCGCCTGTTGGGCGCCTTTTGCATGTCGTGCTGTCGATTACTTCTTATCGTTGTGTTCCAGATTTTCAACCTGCGGCAGGCCGTTACCGGAGCTGGCGGAGAGCAGGCCATTCTCAACATAGTTGAACAGCTTCTCACGTGTATCGGTGATGTCCAGGTTACGCATGGTCAGCTGACCAATACGATCGTCTGGTGAGAACACAGATTCACCTTTCTCCATAGTCAGACGCTCTGCTTTATAGGTCAGGTTGTCAGACACGGTGTTCAGGATTGAGTAGTCGTTACCGCGACGCAGTTCGAGGGTCACTTCACCGGTGATCGCGCTTGCCACCCAACGCTGCAGCGCATCACGCAGCATCAGCGCCTGTGGATCGAACCAGCGGCCCTGATACAGCAGTTTGCCCAGCTGACGGCCATGAGAGTGATACTGCTCAATGGTGTCTTCGTTGTGAATGCCGGTCAGCAGACGCTCGTAAGCGATGTGCAGCAGCGCCATTCCCGGGGCTTCATAAATGCCACGGCTTTTCGCTTCGATGATACGGTTTTCAATCTGATCGCTCATGCCCAGACCGTGACGACCGCCAATACGGTTAGCTTCCAGCATCAGCTCAACATCGTCAGAGAAGGTTTTACCGTTCAGCGCAACCGGATGGCCGCGTTCGAAACGCACGGTCACTTCTTCTGCCTGGATTTTGACGTTCTCGTCCCAGAACTTCACGCCCATGATCGGGTTAACGATCTTCACGCTGGAGTTCAGGAATTCCAGGTCTTTCGCTTCGTGCGTCGCACCCAGCATGTTGGAGTCGGTGGAATAGGCTTTCTCGACTGACATCTTATAGTCGAAACCGCAGGCGATCATAAACTCGGACATCTCATGACGACCACCCAGCTCGTCGATGAAGTCGGTGTCCAGCCACGGTTTGTAAATCTGCAGTTCGGCGTTGGTCAGCAGGCCATAGCGATAGAAGCGTTCGATATCGTTTCCTTTATAGGTGCTGCCGTCACCCCAGATGTTGACGCCGTCTTCTTTCATCGCCGCAACCAGCATGGTGCCGGTGACCGCACGGCCCAGCGGGGTGGTGTTGAAATAGGTCAGACCGCCGGTGGTGTTATGGAATGCACCACACTGAATAGCCGCGATACCTTCCGCGACAAGTTGCTTACGGCAGTCAATCAGGCGCGCGTTCTCTGCACCATACTCTTTAGCGCGACGAGGAATGGCATCATAGTCGTCCTCATCCGGCTGACCCAGGTTCGCAGTATAGGCATACGGAACCGCTCCCTTCTGGCGCATCCACAGCAGTGCAGCGCTGGTATCCAGGCCACCTGAGAAAGCGATGCCAATACGTTGTCCTACCGGAAGATGCTTGAGAATCGTCGTCATAGAATAAAACCCTGCTTGATTGACTGATTAGAGACCGCTTTCGCTCTCTTGTGCATTTTTATGCAAAATAAGTGAGTATTCATTTAATCATCTTTTGGCGAAGACCGGAAGAGAGTCATGCGTTTTTTGTAAAAATTTTGGTCTGATCGATCTGGCGGAAGTCGCCTTGACAGGTGGGGTCAACTATCAATATACTAAACGCCGATTTTACGTCCCGTCTTCGGTACCAAATCCCAGCATTATTTGCAAATTCTGTCCAAAACGCGTAGAATTTGCCACGTTTCAGGCGCGGGGTGGAGCAGCCTGGTAGCTCGTCGGGCTCATAACCCGAAGGTCGTCGGTTCAAATCCGGCCCCCGCAACCACTTTCCCATAAAGTTCTTTTTCAAATATACTGTGAAGACTTAGAGCCTTCGTAGCTGGATTTGAAAAAATTCTTTCGGAAAGTGCTCCAGGCCACAGTTGTGGCTATAGGGTTCAGTTATCTAAAGCCCCGATTTATCGGGGTTTTTTGTTATCTGACTACAGAATAACTGGGCTTTACGCCCTTTTTTTATGTCTTGGGGGTGGGCTTGTCCACATTAGAGCAAAAATTAACAGAGATGATTACTGCACCGGTCGAAGCACTGGGCTACGAACTGGTCGGCATCGAATTCGTTCGCGGCCGTACATCGACGCTGCGCATCTATATTGATAGTGAAGATGGCATCAATGTTGATGATTGTGCTGATGTCAGCCACCAGGTGAGTGCGGTTCTTGATGTTGAAGACCCGATTACCGTTGCGTACAACCTGGAAGTTTCCTCACCTGGCCTCGATCGCCCGATGTTCACGGCCGAGCACTATGTGCGCTTTACCGGTGAAGAAGTGGCTCTCGTTCTGCGTATGGCCGTACAGAACCGCCGTAAATGGCAGGGAATTATCAAAGCCGTTGATGGTGAAATGATCACGGTGACAGTCGAAGGCAAAGATGAAGTGTTCGCGCTGAGTAATATCCAGAAGGCGAACCTGGTTCCCCACTTTTAACAGTCTGGATTGAGGTGAAAAGCCCGCGATGAACAAAGAAATTTTGGCTGTTGTTGAAGCCGTCTCCAACGAGAAATCACTGCCGCGTGAAAAGATTTTTGAAGCGCTGGAAAGTGCACTGGCTACAGCAACCAAGAAAAAATACGAACAAGAGATCGATGTTCGCGTAGAAATCGATCGTAAAAGCGGTGACTTCGATACATTCCGTCGTTGGGTAATCGTAGAAGAAGTGACCCAGCCGACCAAAGAGATCACCCTGGAAGCCGCCCGTTTTGAAGACGAAAGTCTGAACGTGGGTGACTACGTTGAAGATCAGATTGAATCTGTGACCTTCGACCGTATCACCACCCAGACCGCTAAACAGGTTATCGTGCAGAAAGTGCGCGAAGCCGAGCGCGCGCTGGTTGTCGATCAGTTCCGCGATCAGGAAGGCGAAATCATCACCGGCGTGGTGAAGAAAGTGAACCGCGACAATATCTCCCTGGAGATCAAATCCGAAGGGTTGCCGGGTAACGCTGAAGCCGTGATCCTGCGTGAAGATATGCTGCCGCGTGAAAACTTCCGTCCAGGCGACCGTATTCGCGGCGTTCTGTACGCCGTTCGCCCTGAAGCGCGTGGCGCACAGCTGTTCGTGACCCGTTCTAAACCAGAAATGCTGGTAGAACTGTTCCGTATCGAAGTACCGGAAATCGGTGAAGAAGTTATCGAGATTAAAGCGGCGGCTCGCGATCCGGGCTCCCGTGCGAAAATTGCGGTGAAAACCAACGACAAGCGTATCGACCCGGTCGGTGCTTGCGTCGGTATGCGCGGTGCGCGTGTCCAGGCAGTGTCTACTGAGCTGGGCGGCGAACGTATTGATATCGTTCTGTGGGATGACAACCCGGCGCAGTTCGTGATCAACGCAATGGCTCCAGCTGATGTGGCGTCTATCGTTGTTGACGAAGACAAACACACCATGGATATCGCTGTTGAAGCGGGCAACCTGGCGCAGGCAATCGGCCGTAACGGCCAGAACGTACGCCTGGCGTCACAGCTGAGCGGCTGGGAACTCAACGTGATGACCGTTGATGACCTGCAGGCTAAGCATCAGGCTGAAGCCCATGCGGCGATCGATACCTTCACGAAATACCTGGATATTGACGAAGACTTCGCCACTGTTCTGGTTGAAGAAGGTTTCTCTACGCTGGAAGAACTGGCCTATGTGCCAATGAAAGAGCTGCTGGAAATTGACGGTCTGGATGAACCAACCGTTGAAGCCCTGCGTGAACGCGCTAAAAACGCACTGACCACCCTGGCACTGGCTCAGGAAGAAAGCCTTGGCGATAAGAAGCCGGCTGATGACCTGCTGAATCTGGAAGGTCTTGATCGTGCGATTGCGTTCAAGCTGGCTGCCCGTGGTGTTTGTACGCTGGAAGATCTCGCTGAGCAAGGCGTTGATGACCTGGCTGATATCGAAGGTTTAACCGACGAGAAAGCCGGCGAGCTCATCATGGCCGCACGTAATATTTGCTGGTTCGGCGACGAAGCGTAATAAACTGTAGCAGGAAGGAACAGCATGACTGATGTAACTGTAAAATCGCTGGCTGCTGAGATTCAGACCTCCGTGGACCGCCTGGTACAGCAATTTGCTGATGCAGGGATCCCGAAGTCCGCTGATGACTCGGTGACCGCGCAAGAAAAACAAACCTTGTTAACGCACCTGAACCGTGAACACGGCTCTACGCCTGACAAGTTAACGCTGCAGCGCAAAACGCGTAGCACGTTAAACATCCCTGGTACCGGTGGCAAAAGCAAATCGGTACAAATTGAAGTCCGCAAGACGCGCACCTTTGTAAAACGTGATCCGCAAGAGGCAGAACGCCTTGCCGCGGAAGAGCAGGCACAGCGTGAAGCGGAAGAACAAGCTCAGCGTGAGGCGGAAGCAGCCGCCAAACGTGAAGCAGAATTAAAAGCTGAACGTGAGGCCGCAGAAAAAGCGAAACGCGACGCAAGTGATAAAGTGAAGCGTGACGCTGCGGAAAAAGACAAAGTGAGCAATCAACAGACAGACGAAATGACCAAAACCGCCCAGGCTGAAAAAGCCCGCCGTGAAAATGAAGCTGCCGAGCTGAAGCGTAAAGCGGAAGAAGAAGCCCGCCGTAAGCTGGAAGAAGAAGCTCGCCGCGTCGCCGAAGAAGCGCGCCGTATGGCAGAAGAAAACGAGAAGAATGGTGTGAATACCGTTGAGCCGACTGAAGACACCAGCGACTATCACGTGACCACTTCTCAGCATGCGCGTCAGGCTGAAGATGATAACGACCGTGAAGTGGAAGGCGGTCGTGGCCGTGGCCGTAATGCAAAAGCTGCGCGTCCGGCGAAAAAAGGCAACAAGCACGCTGAATCCAAAGCTGATCGTGAAGAAGCACGCGCGGCTGTTCGCGGTGGTAAAGGCGGCAAGCGTAAAGGTTCCGCTCTGCAGCAGGGCTTCCAGAAGCCTGCTCAGGCCGTTAACCGTGACGTTGTGATCGGCGAAACCATTACCGTTGGCGAACTGGCGAACAAGATGGCGGTTAAAGGCTCTCAGGTCATCAAAGCGATGATGAAACTGGGCGCCATGGCGACCATCAACCAGGTGATCGATCAGGAAACCGCACAGCTGGTTGCTGAAGAGATGGGCCACAAAGTAATCCTGCGTCGTGAAAACGAGCTGGAAGAAGCAGTAATGAGCGACCGTGATACTGGCGCTGCGGCTGAACCGCGTGCACCGGTTGTGACCATCATGGGTCACGTTGACCACGGTAAAACCTCTCTGCTTGACTACATTCGTTCTACTAAGGTTGCCTCGGGTGAAGCGGGTGGCATTACCCAGCACATCGGTGCATACCACGTAGAAACTGACAACGGTATGATCACCTTCCTGGATACCCCAGGCCACGCCGCGTTTACCTCAATGCGTGCTCGTGGTGCTCAGGCGACGGATATCGTTGTTCTGGTTGTTGCCGCAGACGACGGCGTGATGCCACAGACCATCGAAGCTATCCAGCACGCGAAGGCTGCAGGTGTGCCAGTTGTGGTTGCAGTGAACAAGATCGATAAGCCAGAAGCGGATCCCGATCGTGTTAAAAACGAACTTTCCCAGTACGGTATCCTGCCGGAAGAGTGGGGCGGTGAAAGCCAGTTCGTACACGTGTCTGCGAAAGCGGGTACCGGTATCGACGAACTGCTGGACGCGATCCTGCTGCAGGCCGAAGTTCTGGAGCTGAAGGCCATCCGTAACGGTATGGCGAGCGGCGCGGTGATCGAATCCTTCCTGGATAAAGGTCGTGGCCCGGTTGCTACCGTTCTGGTTCGTGAAGGTACACTGCATAAAGGCGATATCGTTCTGTGCGGTTTCGAATACGGCCGCGTTCGTGCGATGCGTAACGAACTGGGTCAGGAAGTGCTGGAAGCGGGTCCGTCCATTCCAGTGGAAATCCTGGGTCTGTCCGGTGTTCCGGCTGCCGGTGACGAAGTGACCGTTGTGCGTGACGAGAAGAAAGCGCGTGAAGTGGCACTGTACCGCCAGGGCAAATTCCGTGAAGTTAAACTGGCTCGTCAGCAGAAATCTAAACTCGAGAACATGTTTGCCAACATGACCGAGGGCGAAGTTCACGAAGTGAACATCGTTCTGAAAGCCGACGTTCAGGGTTCTGTGGAAGCGATCTCCGACTCCTTGCTGAAACTGTCTACTGACGAAGTGAAAGTGAAGATCATCGGTTCGGGCGTAGGTGGTATCACCGAGACCGACGCTACCCTGGCTGCTGCCTCTAACGCTATCCTGGTTGGCTTCAACGTTCGTGCGGATGCGTCTGCGCGTAAAGTGATTGAATCCGAAAGCCTGGATCTGCGTTACTACTCCGTCATCTATAACCTGATCGACGAAGTGAAGGCCGCGATGAGCGGTATGCTGTCTCCTGAGCTGAAACAGCAGATCATCGGTCTGGCTGAAGTACGTGACGTGTTCAAATCACCGAAATTCGGTGCGATCGCGGGCTGTATGGTTACCGAAGGTAACATCAAGCGTCACAACCCAATCCGCGTACTGCGTGACAACGTGGTTATCTACGAAGGCGAGCTGGAATCCCTGCGCCGCTTCAAAGATGACGTTAACGAAGTCCGTAACGGCATGGAATGTGGTATCGGCGTGAAGAACTACAACGACGTTCGCGTTGGCGATATGATCGAAGTGTTCGAGATCATCGAAATTCAGCGTACCATCGCTTAATTACCGATTGTAAGCCGGGATCGCCTCGCGCCACCCGGCAATAATTTCAAAAAGGGGCTTTAGCCCCTTTTTTGTCTGGAGAATTTATTATGGCGAAAGAATTTGGTCGCCCTCAGCGCGTAGCGCAGGAAATGCAGAAAGAGATCGCACTCATTCTGCAACGTGAAATTAAAGACCCGCGCGTCGGCATGATGACCACCGTTTCCGGTGTCGAAATGTCCCGTGATTTGGCCTATGCCAAAGTGTTCGTCACCTTCCTGAACGATCAGGACGAAGCGGCAGTGAAAAACGGCATTAAAGCGCTGCAGGAAGCCTCTGGTTTCATCCGCTCCCTGCTTGGCAAAGCGATGCGCCTGCGTATCGTGCCTGAACTGACCTTCTTCTACGACAACTCGCTGGTCGAAGGTATGCGTATGTCCAACCTGGTGACCAGCGTGGTTAAACATGACGATGAGCGTCGTGTTAACCCGGCGGACGACAGCAAGGAGGACTGATGAGTCGTCCTCGTCGTCGTGGTCGCGACGTGCATGGTGTGCTGCTGCTGGATAAACCCCAGGGCGCTTCCAGCAACGACGTGCTGCAGAAAGTTAAGCGTATTTATAACGCCAACCGTGCGGGCCACACCGGCGCGCTCGACCCGCTGGCAACCGGCATGCTGCCGGTCTGTCTGGGAGAGGCGACAAAGTTTTCCCAGTACCTGCTCGACTCCGATAAGCGCTACCGCGTTATCGCTAAACTGGGCCAGCGCACGGATACCTCCGACGCGGATGGCCAGGTGGTAGAAGAGCGTCCGGTGACCTTCAGCGCGGAGCAGCTTGATGCGGCGCTGGAGAGCTTCCGTGGGGATACGATGCAGGTACCGTCGATGTATTCGGCGCTGAAGTATCAGGGGAAAAAACTCTACGAATATGCGCGCCAGGGCATTGACGTCCCGCGTGAAGCCCGTCCGATAACCGTGTATGAGCTGCTGTTTATTCGCCACGAAGGTGATGAGCTGGAGCTGGAGGTGCACTGTTCGAAAGGGACCTATATTCGCACCATCATCGACGACCTCGGTGAAAAGCTGGGCTGCGGCGCACATGTGATTTACCTGCGCCGTCTGGCGGTGAGCAAGTACCCGGTAGAGCGGATGGTGACCCTGGAGCAACTGCGCGAGCTGGTAGAACAGGCGGAAGCGCAGGGGATCGCGCCGGCAGATTTGCTGGATCCTTTGCTGATGCCGATGGACAGTCCGGCAGCGGACTTCCCGGTTGTTAATCTTCCTTTAACATCCTCCGTTTACTTTAAGAACGGCAACCCGGTTCGTACGGCGGAAGCGCCGCTGGAAGGACTGGTACGCGTGACCGAAGGCGACGAAGGGAAATTCATCGGTATGGGCGAAATGGATGGTGAGGGGCGCGTTGCGCCGCGTCGTCTGGTCGTCGAGTATCCGATCGAAGCATGACGGTGATGACGGCTCACCTTGCGATAAGCAGGGGAGACGAGTAGAATATCGCCGCTTAACGCCTGGTAAATTGTTTAACAATCTGCGGGGCGTACATGGGGTCGCTGAATTAGAGATCGGCATCCTTACATTCTTTATACTTTGGAGTTTGAAAATGTCTCTAAGCGTTGAAGCTAAAGCTAAAATCGTTTCTGAGTTTGGTCGTGGTACTAACGACAGCGGTTCTACCGAAGTTCAGGTTGCACTGCTGACTGCACAGATTAACCACCTGCAGGGTCACTTTGCAGAGCACAAAAAAGATCACCACAGCCGTCGTGGTCTGCTGCGTATGGTTTCTCAGCGTCGTAAACTGCTCGACTACCTGAAACGTAAAGATGTTGCACGCTACACCGCGCTGATCGAGCGTCTGGGTCTGCGTCGCTAAGTCTTGCGAGTTTCAGAAAAGGGGGCCTGATGGCCCCTTTTTTCAACCAGACGGCAGCAATTCACTGGAAACTATTGTATTGTTGCTATAAATGATCTTCATTGCAGAGGTTCGCGCGGCTAATGAGAGGCTTCACCCATGGGGGTGTTGGTTGTCATTAGTCGCGAGGATGCGAAGAAGGTCGGGTTAAATCGACAGCACACCGGTGGTGTGCTGTCAAACATTTAAGAAAGGACAGAACTTTGCTGAATCCGATCGTTCGTAAATTCCAGTATGGTCAACATACCGTCACGCTGGAAACCGGCATGATGGCTCGTCAGGCTACTGCTGCCGTTATGGTAAGCATGGATGACACTGCGGTATTCGTTACCGTTGTTGGCCAGAAAAAAGCTAAACCAGGTCAGGACTTCTTCCCGCTGACCGTTAACTACCAGGAGCGTACCTACGCTGCCGGTAAAATCCCGGGTGGTTTCTTCCGTCGTGAAGGCCGTCCAAGCGAAGGCGAAACCCTGATCGCGCGTCTGATTGACCGCCCGGTTCGTCCACTGTTCCCGGAAGGCTTCGTTAACGAAGTACAGGTTATCGCGACCGTTGTTTCCGTTAACCCGCAGGTTAACCCGGACATCGTAGCGATGATCGGTGCGTCCGCTGCCCTGTCACTGTCTGGTATTCCATTCAATGGTCCAATCGGTGCCGCGCGCGTTGGCTACATCAACGACCAGTACGTGCTGAACCCAACCCAGGAAGAGCTGAAAGAAAGTAAGCTGGACCTGGTGGTTGCGGGTACTGAAGCGGCTGTACTGATGGTTGAATCCGAAGCTGAACTGCTGAGCGAAGACCAGATGCTGGGCGCTGTGGTATTTGGCCACGACCAGCAGCAGATCGTTATCCAGAACATCAACGACCTGGTGAAAGAAGCCGGTAAACCACGTTGGGACTGGCAGCCAGAAGCGGCAAACGACGCGCTGAACGCACGCGTTGCTGCACTGGCAGAATCTCGTCTGAGCGATGCGTACCGCATCACTGACAAACAGGAGCGTTACGCTCAGGTTGACGTGATCAAGTCTGAAACTATCGCGACCCTGGTTGCGGAAGATGAAACGCTGGACGCTAATGAACTGAGCGACATCCTGCACGCTATCGAGAAAAACGTTGTTCGTAGCCGCGTACTGGCAGGCGAGCCGCGTATCGATGGCCGCGAAAAAGACATGATCCGTGGTCTGGATGTGCGTACTGGCGTTCTGCCACGTACTCACGGTTCCGCGCTGTTCACCCGTGGCGAAACGCAGGCGCTGGTTACCGCGACCCTGGGTACTGCACGTGATGCGCAGATCATCGACGAACTGATGGGCGAGCGCACTGACAGCTTCCTGTTCCACTACAACTTCCCTCCGTACTCCGTAGGCGAAACCGGTATGGTTGGCTCGCCGAAGCGTCGTGAAATTGGTCACGGTCGTCTGGCGAAGCGCGGCGTACTGGCCGTCATGCCAGAAGCAGACAAATTCCCGTACACCGTACGTGTAGTGTCTGAAATCACCGAATCCAACGGTTCCTCTTCCATGGCTTCCGTGTGTGGTGCCTCTCTGGCGCTGATGGATGCAGGCGTGCCAATCAAAGCCGCCGTTGCGGGTATCGCAATGGGCCTGGTGAAAGAAGGCGACAACTTCGTTGTTCTGTCTGACATTCTGGGTGACGAAGACCACCTGGGCGATATGGACTTCAAAGTAGCGGGTTCCCGCGAAGGTATCTCTGCACTGCAGATGGATATCAAAATTGAAGGTATCACCAAAGAGATCATGCAGGTTGCTCTGAACCAGGCTAAAGGTGCGCGTCTGCACATCCTGGGCGTGATGGAACAGGCGATTAACGCGCCGCGTGGCGACATTTCTCAGTTCGCTCCACGTATCCACACCATCAAGATCAATCCAGACAAGATCAAAGATGTTATCGGTAAGGGCGGTTCCGTAATCCGTGCGCTGACCGAAGAGACTGGCACCACCATCGAAATCGAAGATGACGGTACTGTGAAGATCGCAGCAACCGACGGCGAGAAAGCGAAATTCGCGATCCGTCGCATCGAAGAAATTACTGCAGAAATCGAAGTGGGCCGTGTCTACGCAGGTAAAGTGACCCGTATCGTTGACTTTGGCGCGTTCGTTGCCATCGGTGGCGGTAAAGAAGGTCTGGTTCACATCTCTCAGATCGCTGACAAGCGCGTTGAGAAAGTGACTGATTACCTGCAGATGGGTCAGGAAGTACCGGTGAAAGTTCTGGAAGTTGATCGCCAGGGCCGTATCCGTCTGAGCATTAAAGAAGCAACCGAGCAGTCTCAGCCAGCTGCTGCGCCAGAAGCACAGGCAGCAGAACAGCAAGGCGAGTAAGTTGCCATTTGCCCTCCGCTTTGCGGAGGGCCTATTATCAGGCAGGACGCCTTGTTAAGCCGCCGGGGGACAGGACGTTCATCCAATAGTTGTCTTCGGGAGTGGGAAATGAAGCCTTTTTTGCGCTGGTGTTTCGTTGCGACAGCTTTAACGCTGGCAGGATGCAGCAACTCTGCCTGGCGTAAGAGCGAAGTCCTCGCAGTGCCATTGCAACCGACTTTGCAGCAGGAAGTGATCCTGGCACGCATGGAACAAATACTTGCCAGTCGGGCTTTAACCGATGAAGAACGCGCACAGCTTTTATATGAGCGCGGAGTGTTGTATGATAGTCTCGGTCTGAGGGCATTGGCGCGAAATGATTTTTCACAAGCGCTGGCTATCCGACCTGATATGCCTGAAGTATTCAATTACTTAGGCATTTATTTAACGCAGGCAGGCAATTTTGATGCTGCCTATGAAGCGTTTGATTCTGTACTTGAGCTTGATCCAACTTACAACTACGCGCACTTGAATCGCGGTATCGCATTGTATTACGGCGGTCGTGACAAGTTAGCGCAAGATGATCTGCTGGCGTTTTATCAAGACGATCCTAATGATCCTTTCCGTAGCCTGTGGCTTTACATCGTTGAGCGTAAGCTCGATGAGAAGCAGGCAAAAGAGGCACTGAAACAGCGCTTCGATAAATCGGACAAGGAACAGTGGGGATGGAACATTGTCGAGTTCTACCTGGGCAACATTAGCGAAGCAACGCTGATGGAACGCCTCAAGGCGGACGCAACGGATAACACCTCGCTCGCTGAGCATCTCAGTGAAACCAACTTCTATTTAGGTAAGTACTACCTAAGTCTGGGGGATATGGACAGCGCTACGGCACTGTTCAAATTAGCGGTTGCTAACAACGTACACAACTTCGTTGAGCACCGTTATGCATTGTTGGAATTATCGCTCTTGGGCCAGGAGCATGACGACCTGGCAGAATCGGACCAGCAATAGCTGACGACATAAACATCAGCCCGTAATCTTTTGATTGCCATCACCTTAACTGGTGAGGGCGTTGTTGTTCGTCAATACACCTACTTTGAGCCGGTTCACACTTTTCAATGAAAATTGCTAATCATTTTCACGATGAGCTAAGTAGACTGGCCGCCATTGACATTGAGGCACTCGTACTACATGGCTGAATTCGAAACCACTTTTGCAGATCTGGGCCTGAAGGCTCCTATCCTTGAAGCCCTTAACGATCTGGGTTACGAAAAACCATCTCCGATCCAGGCTGAGTGTATCCCACACCTGCTTTCTGGTCGTGACGTGCTGGGCATGGCCCAGACTGGTAGCGGTAAAACTGCAGCATTCTCGCTGCCGCTGCTGAACAACATTGATCCGGACCTGCGTGCACCGCAGATCCTCGTTCTGGCCCCAACCCGTGAACTGGCTGTTCAGGTTGCAGAAGCCATGACGGAATTCTCTAAACATATGCGCGGCGTAAACGTGGTTGCCCTGTACGGCGGCCAGCGTTATGACGTGCAGTTACGCGCCCTGCGCCAGGGCCCACAGATTGTTGTCGGTACGCCGGGCCGTCTGCTGGATCACCTGAAGCGCGGTACCCTGGACCTCTCTAAACTGAGCGGTCTGGTACTGGATGAAGCAGATGAGATGCTGCGTATGGGCTTCATCGAAGACGTTGAAACCATTATGGCGCAGATCCCGGACGGTCATCAGACCGCGCTGTTCTCTGCAACCATGCCGGAAGCTATCCGTCGCATTACCCGCCGCTTCATGAAAGAGCCGCAGGAAGTGCGTATTCAGTCCAGCGTAACCACTCGCCCGGACATCAGCCAGAGCTACTGGTCTGTGTACGGCATGCGTAAAAACGAAGCGCTGGTACGTTTCCTGGAAGCGGAAGATTTTGATGCGGCGATTATCTTCGTTCGTACCAAAAACGCGACCCTGGAAGTGGCTGAAGCCCTGGAGCGTAGCGGCTACAACAGCGCAGCGCTGAACGGTGACATGAACCAGGCCCTGCGTGAGCAGACTCTGGAGCGTCTGAAAGACGGTCGTCTGGATATCCTGATTGCAACCGACGTGGCAGCACGTGGTCTGGACGTTGAGCGTATCAGCCTGGTTGTTAACTACGACATCCCGATGGATTCCGAGTCTTATGTTCACCGTATCGGCCGTACCGGTCGTGCGGGTCGTGCTGGCCGTGCGCTGCTGTTCGTTGAGAACCGCGAGCGTCGTCTGCTGCGTAACATCGAACGTACCATGAAGCTGACCATTCCAGAAGCGGACCTGCCAAACGCAGAGCTGCTGGGCAAACGCCGTCTGGAAAAATTCGCCGCCAAAGTACAGCAGCAGCTGGAAAGCAGCGATCTGGATCAGTACCGCGCGCTGCTGTCGCAGATTCAGCCTGTTGCTGAAGGCGAAGAGCTGGACATGGAAACCCTGGCTGCAGCACTGCTGAAAATGGCTCAGGGCGAACGTAGCCTGATCGTGCCGCCAGATGCGCCGATGCGTCCTAAGCGTGAATTCCGTGACCGTGACGATCGTTTCGAACGTCGTGGCGACCGTAACGATCGTGGCCCACGTGGTGACCGTCCAGAGCGTGGTGGTGAAGACCGTCCACGTCGTGAACGCCGTGACGCGGGTGACATGGAACTGTACCGCATTGAAGTGGGCCGTGATGATGGCGTTGAAGTTCGTCACATCGTTGGCGCGATCGCTAACGAAGGCGACATCAGCAGCCGTTACATTGGTAACATCAAGCTGTTCGCTTCCCACTCTACCATCGAACTGCCAAAAGGCATGCCGGGCGAAGTGCTGCAGCACTTTACGCGTACCCGCATCCTGAACAAGCCGATGAACATGCAGCTGCTGGGCGATGCACAGCCACGTCCTGACCGTGGCGGCGAACGTCGTGGCGGTGGTCGCAGCTTCGGCGGCGAGCGTCGTGAAGGCGGTCGCAGCGAAGGTCGCGGTGGTGAAGGTCGTCGTTTCTCCGGCGAGCGCCGCGAAAGCCGTGGCCCGCGTCGTGAAGAAGGCACCAGCCGTCGTCGTTTCGGTGACGCATAAGCCTTACGCTTCTGACGTAAAGTAAAATATACAGCCCCGATACATGCTATCGGGGCTTTTTTTATTCCCTTTGTACTCTTGTACTGGTACAGTGCGTCACATTAAAATGCAGAACCGCATGATTGACTGGAGAAAAGGCTGTATGGCGACACTAACCACCACCCAAACGTCACCTTCGCTGCTTGGCGGCGTGGTGATCATCGGCGGAACCATTATAGGTGCCGGGATGTTCTCCCTGCCCGTGGTTATGTCCGGTGCGTGGTTCTTCTGGTCGCTGGCTGCGCTGGTCTTTACCTGGTTCTGTATGCTCCATTCCGGGCTGATGATCCTCGAAGCCAACCTGAACTACCGCATTGGCTCCAGCTTCGACACCATCACCAAAGATCTGCTGGGCAAAGGCTGGAACCTGGTTAACGGGCTGTCCATCGCCTTTGTGCTCTATATCCTGACCTACGCGTATATCTCGGCGAGCGGTTCGATTCTGCATCACACCTTCTCTGAGATGTCGCTGAACGTTCCGGCGCGTCTGGCCGGGCTGTGCTTTGCGCTGGGCGTGGCGTTTATCGTCTGGATGAGTACCAAAGCGGTAAGCCGGATGACGGCGATCGTACTGGGTGCGAAGGTCATCACCTTCTTCCTGACCTTCGGCAGCCTGCTGGGGCACGTGACGCCCGCCACGCTGTTTAACGTTGCCGAAGTGAATACCTCCTACACGCCGTACCTGCTGATGACGCTACCGTTCTGTCTGGCGTCGTTCGGCTACCACGGCAACGTGCCGAGCCTGATGAAGTACTACGGCAAAGATCCGCGCACGATTGTGAAGTGTCTGGTCTACGGCACGCTGCTGGCGCTGGGGCTGTATGTGATCTGGCTGCTGGGGACGATGGGCAACATCCCGCGTCCGGAGTTTATCGGCATTGCCCAGAAGGGCGGTAACATTGACGTGCTGGTACAGGCCCTGAGCGGCGTGCTGAACAGCCGCAGCCTGGATCTGTTGCTGGTTATCTTCTCTAACTTCGCAGTGGCGAGCTCTTTCCTCGGCGTAACCCTGGGCCTGTTTGACTACCTGGCGGATCTGTTTGGCTTTGATGATTCTGCGATGGGGCGTTTCAAAACCGCGCTGCTGACCTTCCTGCCGCCGATTGTGGGTGGCCTGCTGTGGCCGAACGGCTTCCTGTACGCCATCGGCTATGCCGGACTGGCGGCAACAATCTGGGCGGCGATTGTGCCAGCGCTGCTGGCACGTAAATCACGTAAACGCTTCGGCAGCCCGAAATTCCGCGTCTGGGGCGGCAAGCCGATGATTGCGCTGATTCTGGTGTTCGGTGCTGGCAATGCGCTGGTCCACGTGCTGTCGAGTTTTAACCTGCTGCCTGTGTATCAATAAACAGAAAGCCCGGTGGCGCTGCGCTTACCGGGCCTACAGGGATCGCGTAGGCCGGATAAGGCGAAGCCGCCATCCGGCAAAAAACTACCCCACCAGCTCCTCTTTCACCTGCATCGCCAGCTCAAACGAATGCAATCGCGCCTGGTGATCGAAAATCTGGCCGTTAACCATAATTTCATCCGCCTGCGTTTCGCGCAGCACCGCCTCCAGCCCGTGACGCACTTTCGCCTTATCGCCTACCAGCGACATGCTCAGCGCCTGCTGAACGCCATACTGCTCTGACGCTGACCACAGCTGATGCATATTCTCCACCGGCGGCGGAAGCTGGCCCGTCTCACCGCGGCGCAGCTTCACAAACGCCTGCTGCATAGAGGTAAACAGGAATTCCGCGTCGCGATTGCTGTCGGCAGCAATGATGTTGATACACACCATCGCGTACGGCTTCTCCAGACGCTCGGACGGTTTGAAGTGCGTGCGGTAAAGATGCAGCGCCTGATGCAGCATATCCGGCGCGAAGTGCGAGGCAAACGCAAACGGCAGCCCCAGCTGTGCGGCCAGCTGTGCGCTGTAGAGGCTTGATCCCAACAGCCATACCGGGATCTTCTCACCGTAGCCCGGTACCGGGCGCACGTGCGGGTTCGGATCGCGCGCGTCGAACCAGTCCACCAGTTCGGCCACGTCGCGCGGGAAGTTATCGATATCGCCGCTCATATGGCGGCGCAGGGCGCGCATCGTTGGCTGGTCGCTGCCGGGCGCACGACCAAGGCCCAAATCGATACGGCCCGGATAGAGGGTATTCAGGGTGCCAAACTGCTCGGCAATCACCAGCGGGGCGTGGTTTGGCAGCATCACGCCGCCGGAGCCCAGGTGCAGAGTGGTAGTATTTGCCGCCAGATAACCAATCAGTACCGAGGTGGCGGCGCTGGCAATGCCCACCATGTTGTGGTGCTCGGCCAGCCAGTAGCGGTGATAGCCACGCTTTTCGGCCAGCTGAGCGAGATCGAGGGAGTGCGAAAAGGCTTCTCTTGCCGAGGAGCCTTGTGGGATCGGCGCCAGATCCAGCACCGAAAACGGAAGGGTTTTGTCAGTCATAACAGCTCACTTTGTCGACGGTCAATCTTTAATACTGCATTAAAAAATGATAACCATTGTTAACAAAGTGAGCCTTTTTTAGGCCTGCAGTTCCAGCCCGGCCAGACGCTTCCAGTAGCCGTTACAGTCGCTGTTTGCCGTCAGCGGCAGCGGAGCGGCGCCGTTTTCGTTGGCGCGGAAGGCATCCAGCATCGCAAACACGCCGGTATCCAGCGGCGACAGGCGCACCATATCCACCAGCCCGTCCATCGACGCCAGCTCGTTGCCGAGGTTATAGACATAGCCGCTCATGGTCTGAATGCCGTTGAGGACAAACACCTGCTGATTCTCCTGCGACAGCATGCTGCGCCCGTTCGGGTACTTAATGCAGCAGGTTTCGCACTCGTCTTTCGGACGGTCTTCCGAGCGCGCGGTAAAGCAGCGGGCAGAATAGGCCAGCGGCAGATGCCCATAGCTCAGCACTTCCACTTCAAACTGATTGCGAATGCCCAGCTCGTCGCACTGGTTAAGCAGGTTAGCCAGCCAGTCGCGGGAGAGCTCCACCGGCATGCACCAGCGCGTCATCCCCTGTTTGAGCAGCAGGCGCAGGGTCACGGCGTTATAGCAGTTCAGAGCATGCCCCGCGACAAACGGTAGCTTGCGTTCGGCGCACATATTCACCACGCCGAGATCGCTCGCTTCCAGCAGGAACTCGCCGTTTTCGACATAGCGCTTCAGCTCGCCCAGTTCAGAAGAGGCCTGCACCAGCGCAAGCGTCGAGAGCACCACCTGCTTGCCGCTGCCGGCCAGGCTTTTCGCCATGTCCAGCCAGTCGCCCACTTTGGTGGCGCGGCGCTTGCTGCACACCGCCTCGCCGAGATAAATCACATCGGCGCTGCTGGTGGCGGCCTGTTGGTAAAAATCTTCCAGCGTCTCTTTTGACCAGTAGTAGAGCACCGGTCCTAATGAATATTTCATGGTTATCTCACTGCCATTTACGGTGATACGCGCCAAGCGTGGTTTGCGTGCCTTCGGACATCGATCCGAGCGTCTCCATCCAGGCCTGCTGCGGAGCATAGTTCTGCGGGTCCGCCATGCAGCGGTCGATGGCCTGACGCCACACTTTCGCCACCTGGCTCACATAGGCCGGGCTGCGCTGACGACCTTCGATTTTCACCGAGGCAATATTGGCCGCCAGCAGTTCCGGCAGCAGCTCCAGCGTGTTGAGGCTGGTCGGCTCCTCCAGCGCGTGGTAGCGCTCGCCGTCGACCAGATAGCGGCCTTTACACAGGGTTGGATAACCGGCGTTTTCACCGTCCTGATAGCGGTCAATCAGCACCTCATTCAGGCGGGATTCCAGCCCCTGAGGGGTCTGCTGCCAGCGGACAAAGCGGGCAGGGGAGCAGGCTCCGACGGTATTCGGCGATTCACCGGTTAAATAAGAGGAAAGATAGCAACGGCCTTCGGCCATGATGCACAGGCTGCCAAAGGCAAAAACTTCCAGCGGCACTGGCGTGACGCGCGCGAGTTGCTTAACCTGATGAATAGAGAGCACGCGCGGCAGCACCACGCGAGCCACGTCAAAGTGTTGATGGTAAAAACGCACAGCTTCTTCGTTGGTGGCAGATGCCTGAACAGAGACGTGGCGCTCAATATGGGGATAGCGTTCTGCCGCATACTCAAGCATGGCGAGGTCGGCCAGGATCAGCGCATCGGCACCCAGCTGTGCCGCCATATCCACCGCGCGCTGCCAGCGGGCGTAGCCGTCAGGATGAGCAAAGGTATTGATGGCGATATGCAATTTGCGGCGGTGCTGGTGAACGAAGTTAACGGCTTCCTGAAGCTTTTTCTCCGTAAAGTTGAGGCCAGCAAAATGGCGGGCGTTGGTGTCATCTTTTAGCCCGATATAGACCGCATCGGCCCCATTTTCGATGGCCGCCTTAAGCGCCGGAAGATTTCCGGCAGGGCAGAGCAGCTCCATAATTTATCCTGATGTAGTCGATCGCAAAATTGTTAACGAGCTGGGATTTTAATTAACCCATAGGCGACAATTTTTGATTTAAGGCAGCTAATGGCGTATTGATGACACCAATAATGAGGTACGGCGGACGACGGTTTGTTGATTTACGCCGCTATGTTGCGCTTCGGATATGGCAAAATAGCAGGACTATAGATATCAGGGAGTAAAGCTCGTGCTGGATAAACTGCGTTCACGTCTCGTACAATTTGGTCCATCAATGCTGAGCGTGCCGGTAAAGCTGGCGCCGTTCGCGCTTAAACGTCAGGTGCTGGAGCAGGTCCTGAGCTGGCAGTTCCGCCAGGCGCTGCAGGATGGCGAGCTGGAATTCCTGGAAGGGCGCTGGTTGAGCATTGAGGTGCGTGATATCGGGCTGCGCTGGTTTACCTCCGTTGAGAATGACCAGCTAATCGTCCGCGAAACCGCCGAGGCGGATGTGAGCTTTAGCGCCAACGCCAGCGATCTGCTGATGATCGCCGCGCGTAAGCAGGATCCGGATACGCTCTTCTTCCAGCGCCGTCTGGTGATTGAAGGCGACACGGAGCTCGGTCTGTACGTGAAGAATTTAATGGATGCCATTGAGCTGGAGCAGATGCCGAAAGCGCTGCGCGTGATGTTAATGCAAATGGCAGATTTCGTTGAGGCCGGGCTGAAAACCCCGCCGGACGGTAAACACACTTCAGTAGGTGAGCCATGCTGATTCGAGTCGAAATTGGGATTGATGCGCCGGGGATCGATGCGTTGTTACGCCGCGCCTTTGCGAGCGATGCCGAAGCCCAACTGGTCCACGACCTTCGCGAAGACGGCCTGATTACGCTGGGGCTGGTTGCCACCGATGACGAAGGTCAGGTGGTGGGCTATGTTGCCTTCAGTCCGGTCATCGTTCAGGGCGAAGAGCTGCAGTGGGTAGGCATGGCACCGCTGGCGGTAGATGAAAGCTATCGCGGGCAGGGGCTGGCACGCCAGCTGGTCTATGAAGGCCTGGATTCGCTCAATGAGTTCGGTTATGCGGCCGTTGTCACGCTGGGCGATCCGGCGTTCTATGGCCGTTTAGGCTTTGAGCAGGCCGCGCATTACGATCTGCGCTGCCGCTGGCCGGGTACGGAATCCGCTTTCCAGGTGCACCGTCTGGCGGACGACGCGCTGAACGGCGTCAATGGTCTGGTCGAGTACCACGACCATTTCAATCGCTTTTAATCAGGCTCTCGCGTAGCGCCTCAAAGGAGCCGTCTCCGGTCACGAGGCGCTCTTTCTGGCGCTTCGTCAGCTGTTTGATGCGGTATTCCAGCCTGAGCGCCAGCGATCGGTCACCGACGGGCGCCGAAAAGGCGAGCTTTAATTCCCCTTTCCCCCGCAGCGCCTTTGCCCCTTTTCCCGTTTGATGTTGTAAAAAACGCCGCGCCACATCGGTGGTGATCCCGGTGTAGAGTGCGTTATCAGCGGTTCGGACAAGATAGAGAAACCAGCACACGGTAAACAGATTCAGTATGTTAAGGTGAACGCACCATAGCATGAGAGAGAACGAAAATGGAAACACTGGCCGCCATTAACCGCTGGCTGGCGAAGCAGCATGTTGTCACCTGGTGCGTCTATGACGAGGGGGAGATGTGGTGCGCTAACGCGTTTTACTACTACGATCCGGAGCGCGTCGCGTTTTATGTCATGAGCGAAGACAAAACGCGTCATGCGCAGATGACTGGCCTGCAGGCGAAGGTCGCGGGCACGGTGAATGGCCAGCCGAAAACGGTCGCGCTGATCCGCGGCGTGCAGTTCAAAGGGGAGATCCGTCGTCTGGATGGCGAAGAGAGCGACGCGCGCCGTAAGCTCTACACGCGCCGCTTTCCCGTTGCCGCTGCGCTAAAAGCCCCGGTGTGGGAAATCCGCCTCGATGAGCTGAAATTTACCGACAACACCCTGGGCTTTGGCAAGAAGCTGCACTGGTTACGCGCCGAGCAGGCGTAGCGCTTCGCGGTTAAACGCCGGGAGATCGTCCGGAGTACGGCTGGTGATCAGCTGATCTTTGTCGTTGACCACTTCCTGATCGTAAAACTCGGCGCCCGCATTTTTCAGATCGATAACGATCGGTTTCACCGCCGTGAGCTTACGCCCGCGTACAACCTCCGCGCTGATAAGGAGCTGCGGACCGTGACAGATGGCAAAGACCGGTTTGCCGGTAGAAACAAAGTCCCGGGTAAAGGTCACGAAGCGTTCGTCCCCGCGCAGGGAATCCGGGGAATGGCCACCGGGTAACAGCAGGGCGTCGAAATCTGAGGGGCTAACGTTATCGATAGTCTCATCAATAGTTACGGTCGCCTCGCCCTTATGGCCTGTCACCGTTTTGCCCGCCTCTTTCTCAATGGTGATGACCTCATGTCCCGCCTTGCGGAACGCCTCTGCAGGCGAGGTGAATTCTGAATCTTCAAACTCGTCGGTAATCAAGACTGCGATTTTCTTGCCCATGCTTCCTCCGTTGTTTTGGCTTCAGACTGATTTTTCTCCGCTTGTGGTAAATACTTACCTGTAACAGACTTCTAAGTGTGGTCGACGACGCTGAGTTCGCAAACGGACAATTCTGTAAAGGGGATACGATGAGTCAGGTATTGATTACCGGGGCTACCGGGTTAGTGGGCGATCATCTGCTGCGGCTGCTGATTCAGGATCGCCGCGTGAACTATATCGCCGCCCCGACGCGTCGACCGCTGGCAGATTTATCTGGCGTCTTTAATCCGCACGATCCTCAGCTGACGGACGCGCTGGCGCAGGTCCAGGATCCTATTGATATCGCCTTTTGCTGTCTGGGCACCACGCGACGGGAGGCGGGCAGCAAAGAGGCATTTATCCACGCCGACTATACGCTGGTGGTGGACACCGCGCTTACGGCGAAAAAACTGGGGGCCAGACATTTTCTGGTGGTCAGCGCGCTGGGCGCCAGTGCCGGATCGCCTTTCTTCTACAACAAGGTGAAGGGCAAGATGGAGGATGCGCTGATTGCGCAGAAATGGGAGCAGCTGACGATTGTGCGCCCTTCGATGCTGATCGGCCACCGGGACGAACGCCGCTTTAACGAGTCGATCCTGGCCCCGCTGTTTCGCATCCTTCCCGGCAACTGGAAGGCCATCGAGGCGCGGGACGTCGCGCGGGCGATGTTAAAAGAGGGACTGGCCCCGTCGAAAGCGGGCGTAAACATTATCCCTTCGGCAAAACTGCGTGAAATCGCGCAGGGCGAGGCGTAAACTCCCCCGGCTAATAACCTAATACTCTCCGGGGAATGCTATGACTGGTCAGTCTTCATCTCAGGCGGCAACACCTGTTCAATGGTGGAAGCCCGCACTCTTCTTTCTCGTGGTCATTATTGGCCTCTGGTACGTGAAATGGCAGCCGTACTACGGCAAAGCCTTCACCGCCGCCGAAACGCACAGCATCGGTAAATCTATTCTCGCTCAGGCTGAGTCCAGCCCGCTGCAGGCGGCGTGGGACTATGCCATGGTCTACTTCCTTGCCGTCTGGAAAGCCGCCGTTTTAGGCGTCATTCTGGGGTCGCTGATTCAGGTGCTGATCCCGCGTAACTGGCTGGTGAAAACCCTCGGTCAGCCGCGCTTTCAGGGCACGCTTCTGGGGACGATTTTCTCCCTGCCAGGCATGATGTGCTCCTGCTGTGCCGCGCCTGTGGCGGCAGGGATGCGCCGCCAGCGCGTGTCGATGGGCGGCGCGCTGGCGTTCTGGATGGGCAACCCGCTGCTCAATCCGGCGACGCTGGTGTTTATGGGCTTTGTGCTGGGCTGGCATTTCGCGTTCATCCGTCTGGTCGCCGGGCTGCTGACCGTGCTGGTGGTGGCGACGCTGGTGCAAAAACTGGTGAAGGATACTGCTGAAGAACCCGCAGCCGTTGAGCTGGACGTCAGCGAGCCGCAGGGCGGGTTCTTTGCGCGCTGGGGCAGGGCGCTATGGCAACTTTTCTGGAGCACCATCCCGGTCTATATCCTGGCGGTACTGGTTCTGGGGGCGGCGCGCGTCTGGCTCTTCCCGCATGCGGATGGTGCTATCGACAACACGCTGATGTGGGTCATTGCGATGGCCGTTGCAGGCTGCCTGTTTGTGATCCCAACGGCGGCGGAGATCCCGATTGTTCAGACCATGATGCTGGCCGGCATGGGCACCGCGCCGGCGCTGGCGCTGCTGATTACGCTGCCGGCGATCAGCCTGCCGTCGCTGATTATGCTGCGTAAGTCATTCCCGGCGAAAGCGCTCTGGCTGACCGCGGGGCTGGTGGCGTTGAGCGGGGTGATGGTGGGAAGTATTGCGCTTCTGTGAAAAACGCCCGGTGGCGCTACGCTTACCGGGCCTATAAAAAATCCCCTCAAGTGAGGGGATTTTTTTTTATTTAATGTAAGTAAACGCGGTGGTGACGTGCTTCACGCCGCTCACCCGGCTGGCGATATCGGCCGCCGCTTTCCCTTCACGGTCGGTCACCAGACCCAGCAGGAACACTTCACCGTTTTCAGTCGTCACTTTCACGTTGGAGGATTTCACTTGGTCCGAGCCCAGCAGCTGGGAACGCACTTTGGTGGTGATCCAGGTATCGGAAGAGGCATCACCCAGGCCAATTGGCTTGCCCTGACGCACTTCGTTAAACACCTCTGTGGTTCCTTCAACACCCATTGCGATTTGTTTCGCACGAGAGGCGAGTTCCATATTCGGCGCCTGGCCTGCCAGCAGCACTTTGCCCTGGTAAGCCGTCACGTTAATACGCGCCTCTTTCTTGATCTGTTCGTCTTTCGACAGCGCACTGTTGACGCGCAGCTCCAGCGTACCGTCATCCACCTGTGTCCCCACAGAGCGCGGATCGGTTGCCGCTTTGGTGCCTACTGCGGCGGTACCCACAACGGCCGCAGCGATACATCCCTGAAGCAGTAATGCAGACATAAGGACTGCGAGGGTCGATAAAGCCTTCATAAGAACTCCTTAATCATCCTGGTGAGGGAAAAGCGTGTTATCGATCAAGTCACATAAGCAGTTCACCGTGAGCATATGCATTTCCTGAATACGCGCGCTCCGGTGAGACGGAATGCGGATTTCCACATCCTGCGGCCCAAGCAGACCCGCCAGCTCACCCCCGTCATAGCCGGTTAAGGCCACGATGGTCATGTCGCGGGTGACGGCGGCTTCAACGGCTTTGACAATATCCCGGCTATTGCCGCGCGTAGAGATGGCCAGCAGCACATCTCCGGCATGACCCAGGGCTCGCACCTGCTTTGCGTAAATTTCGTCATGCAGACGATCGTTAGCAATCGCCGTTAAGACCACATTATCGGTATTAAGTGCAATGGCGGGTAAACTCGGGCGTTCTGTTTCAAAGCGATTGATCATGCTGGCAGCAAAATGCTGTGCGTTGGCGGCTGACGTGCCGTTGCCACAACAGAGGATTTTGTTGCCATTAAGCAGGGATTGCACCAGCGTCATTGCGGCACGCGAGATAGCATCCGGAAGGGCTTCCGCCGCGGCAATCTGAGTCTGGATGCTTTCTGTGAAGCACACTTTAATTCTTTCGAGCACGTTATCCCTTTTAAATCTTAATTATGCGTCTTCGCCAAAAGCGTTTTTAAGCCATTCGATTTCATTTCCGGTGAAGGCTATCACATCGAACCGGCAATCCACAGTATCAAAGCTCCCATTATGGCGGGCAAGCCACAAGTGGGCAGTCTGTAATAATTTATGTTGTTTGGCGAGCGTCACGCTGGCGGCAGCACCGCCAAAACGGGAGGACTGTCGAAAGCGCACTTCTACAAACACGATGACCTGACCGTCTTTCATGATCAGGTCGATTTCGCCGCCGCGCCCGCGGACGTTGGCGGCGATGAAATGCAGTCCTTTGCCTTCAAGCCAGCGACGCGCCCTTAACTCCCACGCATCGCCGGTCTGTTTGCGGCTTAACTGGCCGGGACGATCTGCCCCTGCTGGTATTTGAGCCATGATAACTTCCTGTTAATCACACAATCCTGAGTGGCGGTCAGATCGCCAGTGTTGCCGTTAAGCTCGAAGCCCGGCACCTGACGCATCTGGGTAAAGTGGTTCGCCAGCGCCCACGCATCAACCCCCATCGCATACAGACGGGCCAGCGAATAATCGTTACGTACGGTACTCAGCGCCTGCTGCATCAGCGCCGGGTTGCTGCCTGCCAGCATCGGGATTTCGCTGTACTGCAGACCGTCCATTTCCAGACGGAAATCCGGTCCCGCGGTGCCCTGCGCGCTGCGGGAGCTGGCGTAGAGCGTTGCGCCGCTCTGGCTGCCGTTACGCATCGCAATCATCGGTTTGATAAAGGCGATCTCCTGCGGCGTGGCAACGATATAAGCCGCATCCACTTTACCGCCACCGCTGATCTGCGCGTCGGTAGGTGGGGCAGGGATCGTCAGGCCGCCAATCGTCACGCCCTGCTGCTGTGGCAGGCTCGCGGTGACAGGACTGCCGTTAAGCGCGATGCCCGCCCCGCCGTTTACGCCAGCCCGCAGTTCAGAGACGGAACCGAATTTCTGCTGCAGCACCACGCCGCCGCCCAGCTTCTGCCACTCATCGGCAAAGGCATTGGCCACGCGATCGCCCAGCGCGCTGCGTGGGATGAGCAGCAGCGGAGCCTGCTTACCCTGCTCGTGAATATGACGCGCCGCATCGCGGGCTTCATCTTCAGGAGAGAGCGCGAAGTAGCAAATATTGGCCCGGTTCTGAACCTGCTCCGGCTGGTTGAGCGCCAGTACGTTCAGCGTGGTATTGCTCTTCATCAGCTCTTCCACGTTGTTTTTCAGCAGCGGACCGACAACGATGCTCGCCCCGTCCTGTTGAACCTGCGCCAGCACCTGATCAAGCGGCTGCGAACTGGTGTCGTAGATTTTCAACTCAGCGCCCGGATTGGCGCTGGTGGTTGCCACGGCCTGCGGCTGCGCGGCAGGTTGGGCCGCGGGTTGCGCAGGCTGCTGTTGAGGTTGTTCTGCTGTTGTGACAGGTGCAGGTGCCGCTTGCGTCTCGGCCGGAGCCTGGGTCGCAGGTGCTGTAGTAGCCGGTGCCGCTGTAGCTGGCGGCGTCGTCGGAGCCGTCACCGGGTTTTGCATCGTGCCCTGCGCCGACGCTTGCGCCGTGGTCAGGTCGCTGGTCTCTGCGGCAGATGGGCTGACAACATCATTCACGTTAGCCGCCTGGGCCGCCTGCGCGGGAACCGCGCTGCCGGTTACCGACGTCGTGCCGTTTTTCGCCGCTTCAAAGCCCTGCTGAATGGTGCGGCCAAACACCGCCGCCTGGCCGTTGAGCGGCAGCAGCAGAGCGATTTTGCTGGTAGACGCAGGCTTAAAGTTCTGCACGTTCACTAGCTGGGTTGGCAGCATTTTCGCGCCCGGGTTTTGCGGGTAGCGCGTCTGCCAATCCGTAATACCGGCTTTCAGCATCTTTGGATCGCTGCGGTTGTTAAACCACATCTGCTGCAGATCCAGCCAGCCCTGCAGGACGTTTTCATCGGCGTTGATGACCAGCGCCTGCGCCTGTTCCTGCGTCATCGACGCCAGCGCTTGCCAGGTGGCATCGATATTTTTCTGCTTATCGGCACCGCCAAGCAGTGGCTCTTGCGCGACGAGCGCGCGGAGCAAGGTCAGCGAAGGGCGTCCCTGCTCAGCGGTAATGCCCGCCTGCCAGAAGCGCGCCTGCTGATTTTTATCCAGCGCGCTCACGTCAATATCCCCGAGGATCTTCTTCGCGGCGGCGTAATCTTTCAGCGCGACTTTCAGCTCGGCAGAGAGCAGGCTCTGCTCACGACGCTGGGCGTCGTTAAGATCTTTTGGCAACTGGTTAAACAGCTCGGCTGCCCGCTGGGTTTTACCCTCTTTCAGCAGTGCACGAATGGCGAGTAATTGCCAGTTGGTCTTGGTATCATTTGAACTCTGCGACATTTGTTGCAGATAAAAGCCAGAATCAGCCTGAGCAGAACCCTGGAGATGGGCGGTGCTCTGGTCAGGTGCCTGGGTGCCACAGCCTGCAAAGATCAGGGCTGCCAGCAGAAGCGGCACGCTGCGCGTGGCTTTTTTTCGAAGAAACGTTAACGGTACCATACTGTATCCAGTGATTTTTTTTACGCAATGCTCAATATTAAATCGGCAATACGGACGAAACAATGAAACAACACGAAACGGCAGATAATTCTCAAGGCCAGCTTTATATTGTACCTACTCCTATCGGGAATTTGTCTGATATTACCCAACGTGCGCTCACCGTACTGCAAGCTGTTGATTTAATTGCTGCTGAAGATACCCGCCACACTGGCCTGCTGCTGCAACATTTCGCGATTAACGCCCGTTTGTTCGCTCTGCACGATCACAATGAGCAACAAAAAGCCGAAACGCTGGTGGCGAAGCTGAAAGAGGGGCAGAACATCGCCCTGGTCTCCGACGCCGGTACGCCGCTGATCAACGATCCTGGCTATCACCTGGTGCGTACCTGTCGCGAAGCCGGTATTCGCGTTGTGCCCCTGCCGGGTCCATGCGCTGCCATTGCTGCGCTGAGCGCCGCAGGTCTGCCGTCTGACCGTTTCTGCTATGAAGGCTTCCTGCCTGCCAAATCCAAAGGCCGCCGCGACGTCTTAAAAGACCTGGAAGCGGAACCGCGCACCCTGATTTTCTACGAATCCACACACCGCCTGCTGGAGAGCCTGGAAGATATGGTGACCGTCTGGGGAGAAGCCCGCTACGTGGTGCTGGCGCGCGAGCTGACCAAAACCTGGGAAACGATCCACGGCGCGCCGGTGGGTGAACTGCTGGCGTGGGTGAAGGAAGACGAAAACCGCCGCAAGGGCGAAATGGTGCTGATTGTCGAAGGGCACAAGGCGGAAGAAGACGCGCTTCCTGCCGACGCGCTGCGTACGCTGGCGCTGCTGCAGGCGGAACTGCCGCTGAAGAAAGCCGCTGCGCTGGCGGCAGAAATTCACGGCGTGAAGAAAAATGCGCTGTATAAGTATGCGCTGGAGCAGCAGGGGGAGTAAGTCCCTGACGCCTGTTTTGCCGGGTGGCGGCTGCGCCTTACCCGGCCTACAGAGCTTGATACACCTTTTAGTTAACTGGCATCGCCTCAAACACCAGCGTTTCCAGCGGCTGCAGTGTAATCACCACCGCATTTTTGTACGCCTCCGGTACGGTTGAATTACGGCCATACACCGCCTTCAGACTAAACTGCGCCGCGTTTCCTGTCGGGACTTCGAAATCTTTCGCCAAATCCAGGAAGTAGCTTTGCGGCTTATCCGACGGGTTACGCAAGCCGAGAATCGCTTTGTCCTTGCTCCAGGATGCCCAGCCGTAAACCTGCAGTGCGGTTGGATCACCACCAATCCAGTGCGTATCCACCAGCACGCTGGCGTTATCCCGCGACCACTTCGCCGCCTGTGCCAGGGTATCCCACTTCGCCTTGTTCAGCATTGACGGGGTGATATACAGCTCCTGCAACTGCGTGCCGGTGGCGAAGTAGCTCCAGACCTGGTCGGCAAAATCGCTGTCCGTTTGCACTTTCTCCAGCCCGTAATAGGCGTTTTCCGCGCTGACGATCCCGTGGTACATCAGCGAGTTCAGCGGGAACAGCGGGCCTTTGCGCACAATGGAGCGGTACGTTTCCGCATCGCGGTAGGTCATCCACTGCTGCACCGGCGTGCCGGGGCCGTACAGGTTGATGTCATCGCCCTGGCGCCAGATAGAATCGGCATAGAACAGCCAGGACGGGCTGGCGTTGGTACCTGTCGTCAGGTTGATAAACAGATTCGGGTTGGCGCTGCGCATGTTGTGCAGCAGGGCGATGGAGGCGTCAAAATCCGAGGCATACGGGCTGCCCTGGATATGCGCGTTGGCATTACCCATCCCGTCCAGTTTGAACGAGGTAATGCGTTCGTTTTTGATTAGCTTAACGATCTGCTCATTGAAGTTCTTAAAGTAGTTCGGCCCTGACAGCGCCAGCTTCCCGTCGACGGTTTCGAACCCATACTCTTTTGCATGCGAGACGCGAACGTCGCGCGGCTTGTTGTAGCCTCCCCACGGTGAGAGCCACAGTCCAACCGAGCTGTGCAGGCTGTCGGCTTTTTCCCGAACCTTGCCAAAACCGTTGCTGAATGCCGGGCCAAATAGCCAGCGCCCGGTAAGATCGTCCCATCCGTCGTCCAGCAGGAAGGCGTCCAGCGCCACGCCGCGTCCGGTAATAAACTCCTTATTCCACTCGTCCATCCGCCCCAGCACATCCTGCTCGGTGTAGGGATTGAAAAAGCCGATATCCATCCAGCTGTTGTAGTGCAGATAAGGCTTGTACGGTCGCGGACGAACGGCATCAATAAACTGGTTCACGCTGCGGCGCAGCTGGCTGATTTCCGGGAAAGTGCCGAACCAGGTGGTAAAGCTGACCGGCGACTCTGGCTGGATCGGCGTTTTCAGTTCTACGTTGAGATTGGTGGTCGCTTCATAGGCGTAAGTGTTAACGATGGGCTTGTCCGGCAAAATAAAGAATGAATCAGCAACGATCGGCGAGCTGTTAATCGCCCCGTCGACATAGGGGGCCTGAGACTGTTTTTTAGTCGGGAAGAAGGTAATTTTCGCCACGTCTCGCGGCTGGCCGACTGCGGCAATGGTGTAGTCGATGCTGGCGTATTTTCCCTTCACCAGGTTTAGCTTCACCGTCACGTTAAAGTCCGGATGGGTAAAGTCGATGACAATTGCGTTGTCCTGCTTTTCGACGTGCTTGATGGTGAAATCAGCGGTGTGGATTTTTGTTTCATCCGGCAGCGTCAGAAAGAACAGCTCCTGCGGCGTGAGCGGATGGTTAGCCTTATTGTCCTTAACCACTACCGTTGAGTTTGCGTCATCAAACGAGAGGGCAATATTGTCGTTATTGAGCGCGTAGTTCGCCGCCGCCGCGCTATGGGAAACGCACAGGGCCAGCACTGAGAGTGCGAAGATTTTTTTCATCAGCGTAAGCTCCTTTTTAATCAGGCTTCTGCCGGAAGCAGCAGCCGGTTTGCCGAGCCGCAAACGGCGATCTTGCTTCTGACCACCTCTTTCATGGCGTCCATGCCGACCCGCATATAGAAGCGCGGATCGTTACCCTGCGGGTTTTCGGCAAACCAGGCTTTAACCGCGTCAGAGAAGGCAATTTTCAGTTCGGTGGCCACGTTGACTTTGCACACGCCCAGTTCGATGGTGCGGCGCACATCCTCATCCGGCACATCGCTTGCGCCGTGCAGCACCAGCGGAACCGTGACCACTTCGCGAATTTCCGCCAGCCGCTGGAAGTCGATTTTTGGGCGCTTGGTATACAGGCCGTGCGCGGTGCCGATGGCGACGGCAAGGCTATCGACGCCGGTCAGTTCGACGAAGCGTTTCGCCTCCTGCGGATCGGTAAGGAACGCGCTTTCGGCGTCCACGCTCATGTCATCTTCCACGCCGCCCAGGCGGCCCAGCTCGGCTTCGACGCTGCAGTCGTTGAGGTGGCAGAAATCGACCACCGACTTCACCAGCTTCACGTTTTGTTCAAACGGATAGTGGCTGCCGTCGATCATCGCGCTGCGCACGCCCGCGTTGACCTTGCGGCGAATATCGTCCAGCGATTCGTGGTGATCGAGGTGCAGCGCCAGCGGCATGTCGTAGGTGTGGGAGTACGCGCTGCACAGGGCGTAGATCTCTTCCAGCGCAATATGCTTGAAGGTGCCCGGCGTGCCCGCGAGGATCACCGGCGATCGCATTTCGCTGCACACTTCGAGGATCGCCTGGATCGTCTCCGCGTTGTGGATGTTGAACGCCGGAACGGCGTAGCCTTTTGCCTGCGCGTCCAGCAGAAGATATTTCGTCGAGATAATACTCATAATCAGATCCTCTTAAGCCTGCCACGGATGAATAACAACGCCCTGCACCACGCGGTTGACCGTTCCGCTGGCGGATGGCGTATCGGGCGTATTGCCTACGCTGAGCGACTGGGTGAGTGCAAAGACCTGGGCATAGATCAGGAAGCAGAACGCCTGTTCCATATCGATAAACGGACGTGAAGGCGGCAGCAGAATGTGCGGACCCGCTTCAATGACCGGATCGTTTTCAGCGGCGATGGCGACGACGCGCATAGCCTGGCGATCGCGGCGCAGCTCGGCCAGCAGATCCAGATCGTACTGACGCGTATACGGATGGCTCGAGATAAACACCACCACCAGCGTTTCGTTATCCACCAGAGACTTCGGCCCGTGACGGAAGCCCGTCGGGGAATCGTAGAATGCCGCCAGCTTGCCCGCCGTCAGCTCCAGCACCTTCAGCGCCGATTCGCGCGCCGCGCCCTGCAGGCCGCCGCTTCCCAGATAGACGACGCGTTTCCACGGCTCGTTGCCAAAAACATCGTGGCTGAAATCGCCGAGCGAGGTGAGGATCGCCTGACAGCGATCGGCGACGTCGCGGAAGGTTTTACTGTTGATCGTCTCAGGGGCGAATACGGCCAGACAGCTCGCCATCATGGTAGTGATGCTGCTGGTCATCGCGAACCCTCGGTCGTGCGTTTCGGCAGGCATCAGCAGGGCATAAGCGTTATCGCTGTTAACGGCGTTCTGGTAGAGGCTCCCCGCCTCGTTGCAGGTAATCGACAGGTGGTAGCACTCTGGTACGAACTGGTTTGCCAGCTCGACGGCTGCGACGCTTTCCGGGCTGTTGCCGGAGCGGGCAAACGAAACCAGCAGCAGCGGATGCGCAGGGCTGAAGTAGTCCATCGGGTTCGTGACTAGATCGGTTGTTGGGACGGCAGTGAAGTTTTTCCCGGTGTAGCTCGCGAGCCAGGGAGAAACGATATCGCCGATAAAGGCGGACGTGCCCGCGCCGGTAAGGACGATCCGCAGATCGTGCTTGCGCAGCAGCGGCGTCAGGAAGCTGTCGATCGAAGCACGCAGGCTATCGATATTGTTGAGCGAGCGGATCCAGCTGGCAGGCTGCTGGCGGATCTCTTCCTCGGTCCAGGTGCCGGTTGCGGCGGTGGTAGTTTGTGGCATAACTCAGTCCTTAGTCGTGTGAATTCCACATCAGACGCTGGCAATCGTGTCGCTATCTTTCGTTTCGTTTCACTTGTTCACTTTAGCAGTTAAATAAAATCTATAGAAAAGAAATCGAAACTTCAATGAAAGAAAAGAAATAAAACGAAAAGTGTGATCGTGAAAGGAAAGGGAAAATTTAAGGAAAGGAAAAGAAAGGCCTTACGATCGGGTGCCGTAAGGCCAACAGGAGACACAATGAAAGGGCTAAAGGGGGAGAGCCTGGCCCTGAATCCAGATCTGCTGGAGGTACAAACCCCCGTCCAGCGCAATGATATTGGCGTGTTTACCCGGGGCTAAGGATCCGAGCTGACCGTCAACGCCAAGCAGCCGGGCAGGGTGTAGCGAGGCCATATGGATAGCGTCTTCGGCGGTTACGCCCGCATACTCCACCATATTCCTGACCGCGGCATCCAGCGACAGCGTGCTACCTGCCAGCCCGCCGGAGCCGGTTCGAACCACGCCGTTTTGCATTGAGACCTCTTCACCACAGAGCGTGTACCGTCCGTCCGGCATACCTGCCGCCTGCATGGCATCGGTAATCAGCACCACGCGATCCTTCGCGCAGCAACAGCATAAGCGCATCGCCCCAGGATGGACGTGGTGGCCGTCGGCAATTAGCTCCAGCCACGCCCGTTTGTCCGTCAGCCCTGCACCGACCATGCCGGGCTCTCTGTGGTGCAGCCCCGTCATGCCGTTGTAGCAGTGAACCAGCCCGTCGGCACCCGCATCAAACGCGGCGAGTGTTTGCCGGTACGTGGCAGCGCTGTGGCCCAGCATCACGCGTAAACCGCGCTGTTTAAGATGGTGGATCGCCTGCAGCGCGCCGGGTTTTTCTGGCGCGAGCGCCACTACCCGCAACGTGTTATGCGAGACGTCGATCAGTGCATCCAGCTCCATGATATTCAGTTCCCGGAATAACTCGGGCGGGTGCGCCCCTTTGTTCTGCGGCGTAAAGTACGGTCCTTCCAGGTAGCTGCCCAGGATCTGCGCCCCGGGGCCGCCCGACTGAGCGCGCCGGGCGATTCGCGCGAGCGCGCCGTGGATAGTCTCCAGCGGCGCGGTCACGGTGGTGGGTAAAAAGGCGCCCACGCCTTCGCGCGCTTTATGCATCGCGAGAATATCCAGCACGTCAGGCGCATCATCCATCACGTCCACGCCCGCGCCGCCGTGGACGTGCGTATCGATATACGCCGGGCAGAGCAGCTCTGCATCGCGCGACGTCACGCCTGCCGGGACAGGCTCAATAGCCGCAATCACGCCGTTTTCAATGCGTAGCTGGTGGTCATCCAGCCAGCCCTGTTCGGTAAGCACCCGCCTCGCGCGCAGCAGCTGGCTCATATCCCTTCCTCGGCAGGGGCTTCCTCGCGACAGCGTCCCAGCTCGTCTACGAGGCTCGTCAGGCCGCGGTGCCCGCACTCCAGTGCCTGCAGACGAAATGCTTCACTGCTTAATCCGTCGCGCTCCAGCACCATCTCCAGCAGCAGCTGCAGGTTGGTGCCGGTGATCACTTCACTGTCCGGCCGTTGCATGGCGAGCGTCGATGCCACGCGAAACGGCGTGCCGCCGAGCAAATCGGTGAGAAACACAATATCGTGCTCTGCATCGAGTTCGCTCACCGCCTGCTCAAGCTGAGCGGTCAGCCGCGCGGTGGTGGACGTTTCAGGAAAATCGATGGCGATAAACTGCGGCTGTTCGCCGAGGATCTGCTTCATCGCCTGCTCAAGCCCGCTGGCAAACCCGCCGTGACCCGTCAAAATAATGCCTAACATCGCAACCTCTTTGCTTTTACAGGAAGTGACAGAATTTACCGACAACGCCCAGCAGCACGGTGATACCAATCAGCCGCAGCGGGCTCCAGCCGCGACGCACCAGCCAGAACATGGTCAGGGTGTAGACCAGCGGCAGGAACGCGGGCATCAGCTTGTCGATAACGTCGGCCTGCAGTTTGACAACGGCATCACCTGCCTTGATTTCAAGCGTCGTATTGAGGCGGACGTAGGTTGCCACCAGCGCGCCGATCACCGTCATCCCGACGATAGACGCCGCGTGGCCGACCTTTTTGGTGTTGGCTTTAATCAGCGGGATGGCCGCCACGCCCATCCGGTAAGCGTAGTGCGCCAGGCCAAAACGCAGGCCGAGGTGCACCACGTTAAACAGCACGATAAAGACCACGGCCCCCAGAATCGACCCTTGCAGCGCCAGGCTGGCGCCGATACCACCGCAGATGGGCAGCAGGGTTAGCCAGAACATGGCGTCGCCAATACCGCCGAGCGGCGCGCCGACGGCAATTTTGGTGCTCTGGATACTGTTCACATCCTGCTTGGAGCGCTCCATCGCCAGAATGATGCCGATTACAAAGGTCACCAGGAACGGGTGGGTGTTAAAGAAACCCATATGGCCTTTCATTGCCCGCGCCAGGTCCCGCTTGTTGGTGTGGATCTTTTTCAACGCGGGTAGCAACCCGTACAGCCAGCCGGAGGCCTGCATACGTTCGTAGTTAAACGAGGCCTGCAGTAGCATGGAACGCCAGGCCACGCGGTTAATATCCTTTTTAGTTAACTCGGCACCGATGCTCTGGTCTTCGTAGACGTTTTCATTCACGCCGGTCAGCAGCGTCTCTTCGCGTTCAGACACGTCCGGCAGGGTGGTTTGGTTAGATGCCATCTTCGAATTCCTCTTTCTGGGCTACTGGAGCCGTCGGCTCAGGTGATTTACGCATCAGGTCGATCAGCGCCATCGCCAGCGCGGCCGCCGCAATCGCCAGCACCGGAAGCTTGAGCCAGGCGGCGGCGACAAAACCGATAATGAAGTAAGGGATGTAGACGTTTTTCATCATGATCTTCAGCAGCACGGCGAAGCCGATGGCTGGCATGATGCCGCCCGCGACGCCGAGGCCGTCAATCAACCGTGCCGGCAGAACATCAATGGCGGTTTTCGCATGTTCCGCACCGAAGTAGATCGGCAGGAACGCGCACAGAAAATAGAAGATGCCGAGCGCCAGCAGCGCAAGATAGTTAACCCGTTCAATACCGTGAGTATCAGCATTGGCCGCCATGCGATCGCAGCGTGACATCACGCCGGACATCACCGAGAAGAGGAACGTAATCCCCATTTGAACCGCAACGGCAAACGGGACGGCGACGCCAACGGCAACTTCTGGCTTCACCCCGGTGCTGATGGCAAATGCGGTACCCACGATGGTGCCGATAATGACGTTCGGCGGCTGGGCACCGGCGAGCGGGGCCAGCCCCATCCAGACCAGCTCTAACGTACCGCCGGTCAAAATACCGGTATGCAGGTCGCCCAGAATCAGGCCGACCAGCGGCCCGAGCACCACCGGGCGGTGCATGTGTGTTAACCCGTTAAACATATCCAGACCGGCGATAAAGGCGAGTATGCCCAACCCCAGCGCCTGCAACAGACTGATTTCCATTGTGAATCCCTCAGAGCAGTTTAAAGAGGTCCAAAGCAGTTTCTGTTGGAACGCCCTGAACGAAGCATTCCACACCGGCCGCTTTCAGGCCGTTGAACGCGGCGATATCGTTCGCGTCGACAGAGACCGTTTTGGCAATTTGTTGTTTGCCACTGGCGTAGTGCATGTTTCCGACGTTGATACGGGTGATGGGCACGCCGCCCTCAACCAGCTTCAGAAAATCGGCGGGTGATTTGCAGACCAGCAGGATTTTCTGGCGGTCAGCGGCGCGGTGAATGTTGTCGATCACTTTTTGCAGCGACCAGAAGCGCACGGCGATCCCTTCCGCGAGCACCATTTCCATCAGGTTCTGTTGAACCGGATCTTCAGCCACCTCATCGTTGGCGACGAGTACCAGGTTTGCCCCCGCAAACCCCACCCACTGCACGCCCACCTGACCGTGGATCAGGCGTTCATCAATGCGGCATAAGACAATGTTTGGCATAGCGCTTTCCTCTTTTTATTATGCGTTTTGCGTTGTTACGCCTTCGCAGGCGGCGTGGTACTGCTGGAGTATGTCCTGAATGTGGTCAATGATGAGTTCCCGTGGCGTTGACTTGAGAGCGCCCTCGCGAACTTTCCCGTACTGCAGCGGCAGGTACTGGCTGATCAGCGGCAGCGGAATGGGCTCGTCTGCCAGGTTACGCACCAGGCGTTCAAAGGCGTCGTCAATCTGACCGTCCGGCCAGTAGTAGCGCACGCGGTCAGAGTAGCTGTAGCCGCGCGCCAGGCGACGCGCGTTGCCGTCACCGTGGTAATGGCTTTGCCAGTATTCCGGGCGGTCGAGCATGACGTTTTCCAGTACGTGACGCAGGCCGGAGCTGGCTTTTGCCGGCAGCAGCTCCTCTTCTATGGCGGCCAGCGAGAACAGCGCTTCGCGCAGGGCGAAGGTCAGGGCAGGACCAACTTTCAGAATCGCAAAGTGATCGTTGACCAGCTTTCGCAGCGCCTGCGGCGTCTGGTAGTCGGTGGAGTGTGCTTCAAACACCAGCGTGTCGTAGGCTTCAACCATTTTGCTCAGGGCAACGGCTTTCTGCGGCTGATAGTCGCAGACGTGCGCATGGTCGAACTCCACGCCAGGCTGGACCACCAGGCCAATAATGCGCGGCCAGATGTTGCTTAAGCCTTCCTTTTCGAACGCGTGGCGGTGCGCTTCAAGCGTGGCGCGGGCCGCGTCTGGCGTGGTGACGGCAAGTTCGGTGAGCGTCTCGTGCGCGCCACCGGGAACCGGCACTTCCGTGCCGATAACGTAGACCAGATCGGATTCACCAAACTGCTCGCAACAGGTCGCTTCGGCAATCTTCGCCAGGCGTGCGGCGCGTCCGGCAACGATCGCGTCGGTCAGGGGAACCGGGTCGTCCGCGCAGGACATGCTGCAGTCGAGGTGGATCTTTTTGAATCCGGCAGAAACATAGCTTTTGATCAGATCGTCGGCATTTGCCATCGCCTGTTGCGCAGGCAGGTTTTGCCAGCGGTTAGGGCCCAGGTGATCGCCGCCGAGGATCAGCTGTGACGTCGGGAAACCGAGCGACTCGGCCAGCTGGCAGACAAACCCGTGAAAATCAGCGGGCGTCATGCCGGTATAGCCACCAAACTGATCCACCTGGTTGGAGGTGGCCTCGATCAACAGCGGGGATCGATGTGAATGCGCGTAACGAATTGCAGCTTCCAGTACCAGCGGATGTGCGGAGCAGACGGCGTAAATCCCGTTTGAATTCCCCCGTTTATGGTGTTCCACCATTTCTGTCAGATGTTTCACTTTCCTCTCCATTTCGGATGGTAATGATATTTATCTTTCGTTTTGTTTCATTTAATCCTGCATCATGGTGATCTAAAAATAAAACGAAAGATAATAGTTTTCCGATCTGTTTCACAAAAGAAACATAATGAAAGGTTTCAGCGCGGTGCCAGCTTGCGTATCGTCACTATGCAGGGCTTGCATTCCCGTAAAGGAAAGGCCTTAATAGGCAAAACGAAATGAAACGAAAGAATTTTGATTAAGGAGCTCGTATGAGCAGCACCGATTCATCCGCGGAAAAGCGCATCACCAGCACCAGTGAAAGGCGGGAGCAGATCATTCAGCGGTTGCGGGCGCAGGGAAGCGTACAGGTTAACGATCTGTCTCATCTGTACGGCGTATCGACGGTAACAATCCGCAACGACCTGGCGTTCCTGGAGAAGCAGGGCATTGCCGTTCGCGCTTACGGTGGGGCATTGATTTGCGAAGGCAACATGCCGGGCGCTGAGCCTTCCGTGGAGGATAAAAGCTCGCTGAATACGGCGGTGAAGCGCAGTATCGCGCAGGCTGCTGCCGCGCTGGTCAAACCCGGGCACCGTATTATTCTGGACTCCGGCACCACGACGTTTGAAATCGCCCGCATGCTGCGTCAGCACACGGATGTGATTGCGATGACTAACGGCATGAACGTGGCGAACGCGCTGCTGGAAGCTGATGGGGTGGAGTTGCTGATGACCGGCGGACATTTGCGTCGTCAGTCGCAATCCTTCTACGGTGACCAGGCCGAGCAGTCGCTACAGAATTACCATTTTGACCTGCTGTTCCTGGGCGTCGATGCCATTGATCTCGATCGTGGCGTGAGTACGCATAACGAAGATGAAGCCCGTCTGAATCGCAAAATGTGCGAGGTGGCGGAGCGTATTATCGTTGTCACTGACTCCAGCAAATTTAATCGCTCAAGCCTGCATAAAATCATCGATACGCAACGGATTGATATGATTATTGTCGATGAAGGTATTCCGGCGGAAAGTCTTGAAGGATTACGGAAAAGCGGGATTGAGGTGGTGTTGGTTTAAATTATTTTACCCTCTCCCTGGGGGAGAGGGCAGAGTGAGGGGAAGTCACGTCACCGGTGCCGGGTTAAACACCGCCAGCTGATTATGTAATCCCCACTGATCCGAAAAGGTTTTCTTCCGCCCGCTGGCGACATCCAGAATGAAGTGGAACAGCTTCCAGCCCACGTCTTCAATGCTCTCTTCTCCGGTGGCGATGGTTCCCGCGTTGATATCCATTAAGTCATACCAGCGGTTCGCCAGCGCGGTGCGGGTCGCCATTTTAATCACCGGCACCGCCATCAGGCCGTACGGCGTGCCGCGCCCGGTGGTAAAGACCTGCACCGTAATGCCGGATGCGACCTGCTGCGTGCCGCACACAAAATCGCTGGCCGGCGTTGCCGCGTAGATCAGTCCGCGTTTCGTCGGGCGCTGTCCCGGAGAGAGCACCTCTGCAATGGCGCTCTGCCCGGATTTGGCAATGGAGCCGAGGGCTTTTTCCACCACGTTCGCCAGGCCGCCTTTTTTGTTCCCCGGAGACGGGTTGGCGCTGCGGTCGGTTTTGCCCATATCGAGATAGCTATCGTACCAGGCCATCTCCTCAAGCAGGCGCTTGCCGACCTCTTCATTAACGGCGCGTGGCGTAAGCAGATGGATGGCGTCACGCACTTCGGTCACCTCGGAGAACATCACCGTGGCGCCGCAGCGAACAAGCAGATCGGACGCATAGCCTACCGCCGGGTTGGCCGTCACGCCGGAGAAGGCATCGCTGCCGCCGCATTGGGTGCCCACGACCAGTTCCGAGGCCGGACACGTTTCGCGCTGGCGGCGGTTGAGTTTGTCCAGATGTCGCTCTGCCACCTGCAGAATGTCATCGACCATTGAGCGGAAACCAACGTGGCGTTCGTCCTGCAGGCGCACGATACTGGCCTCGTCTGCCGGGATGGCTTTGACATCCTCGGTACCCTGCAGCAGGCGTTCTGGCTGCAATTTTTCACAGCCGAGGCCGATGACCATCACCTCGCCGCCAAAGTTCGGGTTGAGGGCGATATTGTGGATGGTCCGGATCGGCACCACGGCAGCGGGCGCGTTAATCGCCACGCCGCAGCCGTAGAGGTGGTTCAGGCCCACCACGCCGTCGACGTTCGGGTATTTTGGCAGCAGATCGCGTTCGATAATTTTCACCACGTAATCCACTACGCCCGCCACGCAGTGCACGCTGGTGGTAATGCCGAGCAGATTCTTGGTGCCGACGCTGCCGTCCGCATTGCGGTAGCCTTCGAAGGTATAGCCCTCCAGCGGAGGAAGCGGTTCCGGCACGCGGGTTGCCAGCGGAAGCGTGTTCAGCGGCGGCGCTTCTGGAAGTGCCACCAGCGACTCCTCAACCCAGCTACCCTGTGGTATAGCGCGAACGGCATAGCCGATGACTTCACCGTAACGTACGATTTCGCTATTAGCAGGGATATCCACCAGGGCGACTTTATGTCCCTGTGGAATATGCTCAATCAGTTCCAGCCCGTCCGGGAATCGAGTGCCCGCTTTTAAGCCATTGTCGTTGACAATAATCGCCACATTATCGATGTCGTGTACTTTGATATAAAACGCCGTCGGCGATGCCTGTCGAATTTCAATGTCGGCCATTGTTCACTATTCTCCAGCAAAGTGTCTGATAATAAATTCAGCCAATTTTCTAATGGTAGAAATAAATACGCGTCTTTCAGAAATAAAGCATGTCAGCATAGGGGATATTAAAATGTGATCTCGCTCGCTCCCGAACCCGTAATCCTTGATTCTGTGCATTAGCGCCCAGTGCTTTGTGCATATGCAAAAATTTTTATCAAAATATGCCGTAATACCTGAGCATTAAAACAATGTGCGGTCGCGGATGGCGTCTTATACTGAATGACGATTTTATCACGCCAGAATACGTCAGAATAATAAATATCATGCTGGCACGGTGTCTGAATGAATAAATAAAATGACACTGAAAAAGGCTGCGGAATAAAAAGGTAAATACGATGAGTAACGATATCTTCCCGAATAAATTTAAAGCGGCCCTCGCGGCGCACCAGATTCAGATTGGCTGTTGGTCCGCGCTGGCAAACCCAATCAGCACCGAAGTGCTGGGCCTGGCCGGTTTCGACTGGCTGGTGCTGGACGGCGAACATGCGCCGAACGATATCAGCACGTTTATTCCGCAGCTGATGGCGCTGAAAGGCAGCCACAGCGCCCCGGTGGTGCGTGTACCCACCAACGAGCCGGTGATTATCAAGCGTCTGCTGGATATCGGCTTCTACAACTTTCTGATCCCGTTTGTGGAGACGGAAGAACAAGCGGCGCTGGCCGTAGCCTCAACGCGCTACCCCCCGGAAGGGATCCGCGGCGTCTCCGTTTCGCACCGCGCCAATATGTTTGGCACCGTGCCGGACTATTTCGCGCAGTCCAACAGCAACATCACCATTCTGGTTCAGATCGAGAGCCAGCAGGGCGTTGATAACGTCGACGCGATTGCCGCCACAAACGGCGTGGACGGTATCTTCGTCGGCCCAAGCGATCTGGCTGCCGCCTTTGGCCATCTGGGCAACGCCAGCCACCCTGACGTGCAGCGCGCGATCCAGCATATCTTTGCCCGCGCCAAAGCACACGGCAAACCGTGCGGCATTCTGGCGCCGGTTGAGGCGGACGCCCGTCGCTATCTGGAGTGGGGAGCCACGTTTGTTGCCGTCGGCAGCGACCTCGGCGTATTCCGCTCGGCCACGCATAAATTAGCGGACGCTTTTAAAAAATAACCATCATTGAGGATACAGATTATGACGCTGAAAGTGGGTTTTATTGGCCTGGGGATCATGGGTAAACCAATGAGTAAGAACCTCATCAAAGCGGGTTACTCACTGGTGGTATCCGATCATAATCCACAGGCCGTGGCGGAGGTGATGGCGGCGGGCGCAGAAACGGCCACCACAGCCAAAGCGATTGCTGAGCAGTGCGACGTCATCATCACCATGCTGCCAAACTCACCGCATGTTAAAGAGGTCGCGCTGGGTGAAAATGGCATTATCGATGGCGCGAAGCCGGGCCTGGTGCTGATTGATATGAGCTCTATTGCGCCGCTCGCAAGTCGTGAAATCAGCGAGGCGCTAAAAGCAAAGGGCGTCGATATGCTGGACGCGCCGGTCAGCGGCGGTGAGCCGAAAGCGATAGACGGTACGCTGTCGGTGATGGTCGGCGGTGATAAAGCGGTTTTCGAGAGATTTTACGACCTGATGAAAGCAATGGCGGGCTCCGTGGTGCACACCGGGGAGATCGGGGCGGGTAACGTGACCAAGCTGGCAAACCAGGTGATTGTGGCGCTGAACATTGCCGCCATGTCCGAAGCGCTGACGCTGGCAACCAAAGCGGGCGTCAACCCGGACCTGGTCTATCAGGCCATTCGCGGTGGCCTGGCGGGCAGTACCGTGCTGGAGGCCAAAGCGCCGATGGTCATGGATCGTAATTTCAAACCCGGTTTCCGCATCGACCTGCATATCAAAGATCTGGCCAACGCGCTGGATACGTCACACGGCGTGGGCGCGCAGCTGCCGCTGACCGCGGCGGTCATGGAGATGATGCAGGCGCTGCGTGCCGATGGCCTGGGCACGGCCGATCACAGCGCGATTGCATGCTACTACGAAAAACTGGCGAAGGTGGAAGTGGCGCGTTAATCACGCCTTGCCCATACCTGAGGGTGACAGCGGCGCGCAAACCCTCTATACTGCGCGCCGAAGCTGACCAGACAGTCGCCGCTTCGTCGTCGTCCCTTTCGGGGGAGACGGGCGGAGGGGAGGAAAGTCCGGGCTCCATAGGGCAGGGTGCCAGGTAACGCCTGGGGGGGAAACCCACGACCAGTGCAACAGAGAGCAAACCGCCGATGGCCCGCGCAAGCGGGATCAGGTAAGGGTGAAAGGGTGCGGTAAGAGCGCACCGCGCGGCTGGTAACAGTCCGTGGCACGGTAAACTCCACCCGGAGCAAGGCCAAATAGGGGTTCACATGGTACGGCCCGTACTGAACCCGGGTAGGCTGCTTGAGCCAGTGAGCGATTGCTGGCCTAGATGAATGACTGTCCAACGACAGAACCCGGCTTATCGGTCAGCTTCAACTTCTTAGAAAACCCCGCTTCGGCGGGGTTTTTGCTTTCAGGGGGGGTAGGCTGGGTAAGCGCAGCGCCACCCGGCACCAGACAAACGACATCAATTCTCATATTTGCGACATTAAGCACATTTCACTGTTTTTACCCCTTCCGTATCGCTCCTGTGTCTGCGGACGATCGTCATCACAAAATTTCACGCTAAAAAACTCGCGATTTTCAGTATTGATAATTTGTTATGATTGTTATCTTAATGATCGCGAAACTTTTCTCGTTTGATATGCATACATTGAAATCAAATACATTTCTCCTGTGAATATGTGACGTATTCCACTCTTTTCCGCCAGCCTGAAAATTCGCGTCGGAAAAATTTGATAAATTGAAAGAATGTTTCAAACAAATAGCGGTTATTTATTGGTCTTTAATTGCCTGAAATATCGCCTTTATTGATTTTTTCCGGATGGTAAAATTTATCCGGGTTATCGCCATAAAATAAATTTATTACCGCTATTTTTGTTGATCAATATCAGCGTAGTAGCATATTTGTCTCTATTTATTCCTTTGATAAGTAAGCGTTTTTATGGTTTTTCGCTGTGCGTGATAAAGGGCCTGGAAAGCAAATTGTGAGTAACAGCACATACCCCTTCAAACATTATTGAGTAGAATTCACCCCGTCATAGGGAAATAAGTGCAGAATATTATGAACACTATTATTCTACCGAAAACACAGCACCTCGTGGTATTTCAGGAAGTCATTAAAAGTGGCTCCATAGGTTCTGCAGCAAGACAGCTGGGTCTGACGCAACCCGCCGTCAGCAAAATCATCAGCGATATTGAGTCCTACTTCGGTGTGGAAGTGATGGTGCGTAAAAACACCGGCGTAAAACTCACTGCTGCGGGCCAGGTTCTGCTCTCGTACTCAGAGTCCATCACCCGCGAAATGAAAAACATGGTGAGTGAGATTAACAGCCTGAGTTTCAGCACCGTTATGGACGTCTCCTTTGGTTACCCGTCGCTGATCGGTTTCACCTTCCTGTCCGAAATGATCAAAAAATTTAAGGAAGTGTTCCCGAAAGCACGCGTCTCGATGTATGAAGCCCAGCTCTCCTCTTTCCTGCCGGCCATTCGCGACGGTCGTCTGGATTTCGCTATCGGCACGCTGAGTGATGAAATGCTGCTGCAGGATCTGCACGTCGAACCGCTGTTTGAGTCCGAGTTTGTGCTGGTCGCCAGCAAAACGCGAACGTGCACCGGCCCGACGACACTGGCATCGCTCACGCACGAGCAGTGGGTGATGCCGCAAACCGATATGGGCTACTACAAAGAACTTCTGACCACCCTGCAAGACAATCACATCAGCATCGAAAACATCGTCCAGACCGATTCCGTCGTCACCATTTATAACCTTGTGCTGAATGCCGATTATCTGACGGTTATTCCCCGCGACATGATTGCACCGTTCGGTTCTGACCAATTTATTGTGCTGCCAGTGGAAGATGAATTACCCGTGGCGCGTTATGCCGCCGTGTGGTCAAAAAATTACAGGATTAAAAAATCGGCGTCAGTATTAGTTGAGCTGGCAAAACAATATTCGTCGATGAATATCGAAAGACGACGATGAATAATTAGTACCCATTTTAAAAACACCCAGAGCGTTAACGTCTTAACGCGCTGATACCCTGACTTTGCCTGAAAAGAATGAATTATTATAACGAGGATATTATGCATATTACCTACGATCTCCCGGTAACCATTGAAGATATTCAGGACGCCAGAAAACGACTGGCAGGAAAAATATATAAAACCGGTATGCCACGTTCGAATTATCTCAGCGAACGTTGTAAGGGCGAAATATTCCTGAAATTTGAGAATATGCAGCGTACCGGCTCGTTTAAGATCCGCGGCGCGTTTAACAAGTTAAGCTCGCTGACCGACGCTGAAAAACGCAAAGGCGTTGTCGCCTGCTCCGCGGGAAACCACGCGCAGGGTGTGTCCCTCTCCTGCGCCATGCTCGGCATCGACGGCAAAGTGGTGATGCCGAAGGGGGCACCGAAATCCAAGGTTGCCGCCACCCGCGACTACTCCGCCGAAGTGGTGCTGCACGGCGAGAACTTCAACGATACCATCGCGAAAGTGAGCGAAATCGTTGAGACGGAGGGGCGCATTTTTATTCCGCCTTATGATGACCCAAAAGTGATTGCCGGGCAGGGCACCATCGGCCTGGAAATTCTCGAAGATTTATACGACGTGGATAACGTCATTGTGCCTATCGGCGGCGGCGGATTAATTGCCGGGATTGCGACGGCAATTAAATCCATCAACCCGACCATTAATATTATCGGCGTACAGTCTGAAAACGTGCACGGAATGGCAGCCTCCTGGCAGGCAGGAGAAATAACCAATCATCGCGTTACCGGCACGTTAGCCGACGGCTGCGACGTCTCTCGTCCGGGGAAATTAACCTTCGAAATCGTTCGTGAACTGGTCGATGACATTGTGCTGGTGAGCGAAGACGATATTCGCAACAGCATGGTTGCCCTTATTCAGCGAAATAAAGTGGTGACGGAAGGCGCTGGCGCACTGGCTTGTGCTGCGTTATTAAGCGGCAAACTTGACCACTATATTCAGGGCCGCAAAACCGTCTGCATTATTTCCGGCGGCAATATCGACCTCTCCCGTGTTTCCCAAATTACCGGCTTCGTTGACGCATAAAGGTGACCTATGAGCAACACAGAAAGCATTATCGTTGGCCAGACAAAAACGTCCTCCTGGCGTAAGTCTGATACCACCTGGACGCTTGGCCTGTTTGGTACCGCCATTGGCGCAGGCGTGCTGTTCTTCCCCATTCGCGCAGGCTTTGGCGGATTAATCCCTATCCTGCTGATGCTGGTTCTCGCATTCCCGATTGCGTTTTACTGCCACCGCGCGCTGGCGCGTTTGTGTTTGTCCGGCAGCAACGTCTCCGGCAACATCACCGAAACGGTGGAAGAGCATTTCGGTAAAACCGGCGGGGTGGTGATCACGTTCCTCTACTTCTTCGCCATTTGCCCGCTGCTGTGGATTTATGGCGTCACCATTACCAACACCTTTATGACCTTCTGGGAAAACCAGCTCCAGCTGCCCGCGCTGAACCGCGGCGTGGTGGCGCTGTTCCTGCTGCTGCTGATGGCCTTTGTTATCTGGTTTGGTAAAGACCTGATGGTGAAGGTCATGAGCTTCCTGGTGTTCCCGTTTATCGCCAGCCTGGTGCTGATTTCCCTGTCGCTGATCCCTTACTGGAACTCGGCGGTGATCGACCAGGTCAACCTGAGCGATATCGCCTTCACCGGTCATGACGGCATTCTGGTCACCGTGTGGCTGGGTATCTCCATCATGGTCTTCTCCTTCAACTTCTCGCCTATCGTCTCCTCGTTTGTGGTCTCCAAGCGCGAAGAGTACGAGCCAACGTTCGGTAAAGAGTTCACCGAGCAGAAATGTTCCAAAATCATCGGTCGCGCCAGCCTGCTGATGGTGGCTGTGGTGATGTTCTTCGCCTTTAGCTGTCTGTTTACGCTCTCTCCGCAGAACATGGCGGACGCCAAGGCGCAGAATATTCCGGTGCTCTCTTACCTGGCGAACCACTTTGCGTCAATGTCCGGAACCAAATCGACGTTCGCGACGGTACTGGAATACGGCGCGTCTATCATCGCGCTGGTTGCTATCTTCAAATCCTTCTTCGGGCACTACCTGGGCACGCTGGAAGGTCTGAATGGCCTGATCCTTAAGTTCGGCTACAAGGGCGATAAGAAGAAAGTTTCTGTTGGCAAACTGAACACCATCAGCATGGTGTTCATCATGGGCTCCACCTGGGTTGTGGCCTACGCCAACCCGAACATTCTCGACCTTATTGAAGCCATGGGCGCACCAATCATCGCCTCTCTGCTGTGCCTGCTGCCGATGTACGCCATCCGCAAAGCCCCGGCTCTGGCGAAATACAAAGGGCGTACCGAGAACATTTTCGTTACCGCGGTCGGCCTGCTGACCATTCTGAATATCGTTTACAAACTGTTCTAACCCATTGCTCAGGAAGAGCGGAGTCACATGATGATTGAGTTTCCGGTTGTACTGGTAATTAACTGCGGTTCGTCCTCTGTTAAGTTTTCGGTGCTCGACGCCAGCAGCTGCGACGCCCTGATGACGGGCATTGCAGACGGCATCAACACCGAGAAGGCCTTTATTTCCGTGAACGGGGGTGAGCCGGCCAGACTGGCTCACCAGGACTACGAAGGGGCGCTGGCTGCCATCGCCCTGGAGCTGGAGAAGCGTGACCTGATGAGCAGCGTGGCCTTAATTGGCCACCGCATTGCGCACGGCGGCGACCTCTTCAGCGAGTCGACCCTGATTACGGAAGCGGTGATTGAGCAGATCCGCCAGGTCTCTCCGCTGGCGCCGCTGCATAACTACGCTAACCTGAGCGGCGTGGAAGCCGCAGAGCGCTTGTTCCCGGGCGTGCAGCAGGTCGCGGTATTTGATACCAGCTTCCACCAGACGCTGCCGCCGCAGGCGTATCTGTACGGATTGCCGTACCGCTATTTTGAAGAGCTGGGCGTGCGCCGCTACGGCTTCCACGGCACCTCTCACCGCTACGTGGCCGCGCAGGCGCATACGCTTCTCGGGCTGTCCCCCGATGACAGCGGCCTGGTGATTGCCCACCTCGGCAACGGAGCGTCCATCTGCGCGGTGCGCAACGGCGAAAGCGTGGATACTTCCATGGGGATGACGCCGCTGGAAGGGCTGGTAATGGGTACGCGCTGCGGCGATGTGGACTTCGGCGCGATGGCGTGGATTGCCCAGCAGACCGGGCAGTCGTTCGAGGATCTGGAGCGCGTGGTCAACAAAGAGTCCGGGTTGCTTGGGATTTCCGGCATCTCCTCCGATTTACGCACGCTGGAGAAAGCCTGGCACGCTGGCAACGAGCGGGCGCAGCTGGCTATCCAGACCTTCGTTCACCGTATAGCGCGACACATTGCCGGGCACGCTGCGTCACTGCACCGCCTCGATGGGGTGGTCTTTACCGGCGGTATTGGCGAAAACTCGACGCTTGTCCGCGCGCTGGTGGCGGAACATCTGAACGTGTTCGGCATCCGCCTCGACGACGCCAAAAATGCCCTGCCGGGCAGCGCGGGTGAGCGCGTGATCTCCACCGAGTCGTCCCGCGTTGCCTGCGCGGTGATCCCTACCAACGAAGAAAAAATGATCGCGCTGGACGCCCTCCGTCTTGGGAAGGTTACCCCGGCTGCGGCTTACGCCTGATAAAGCGAGAAACACATGAAAGTAACAATCGATACGGGCGTCGCGCCCTACAGCGACGCATGGGCCGGGTTTCGCGGTGAAGAATGGAAAAACGCCGTCAACGTCCGCGATTTTATTCAGCATAACTACACCCCTTATGAAGGCGATGAAGCTTTCCTCGCGCAGGCGACGCCAGCAACGACGGCGCTGTGGCAGAAGGTGATGGTCGGCATTCGCCAGGAGAATGCCACCCACGCTCCGGTGGATTTTGACACCAACATTGCCACCACCATTACGGCCCACGGGCCGGGCTATATCGACCAGGATCTGGAGACGATCGTCGGCCTGCAAACCGATAAGCCTCTCAAGCGTGCGCTCCATCCGTACGGCGGGATCAACATGATCCGCAGCTCGTTCGAAGCCTATGGCCGGGAGATGGATCCGCAGTTTGAATATCTCTTTACCGGCCTGCGCAAAACCCACAACCAGGGCGTGTTTGACGTCTATTCGCCAGAGATGATGCGCTGCCGTAAGTCCGGCGTGCTGACCGGCTTGCCAGACGGCTACGGGCGCGGACGTATCATTGGCGACTATCGCCGCGTGGCGCTGTACGGGATTGCTTATCTGGTGCGCGAGCGTGAACTCCAGTTTACGGATCTGCAGGGCAGGCTGGAGCGCGGTGAGGATCTGGAGGCGACGATCCGCCTGCGTGAAGAGCTGGCGGAGCATAAGCGCGCGCTGCTGCAGATCCAGCAGATGGCGGCGAACTATGGCTTCGATATCGCACGCCCGGCGATGAACGCCCAGGAAGCGGTGCAGTGGCTCTATTTTGCCTACCTTGCCGCGGTGAAATCCCAGAACGGCGGGGCGATGTCGCTGGGGCGCACGGCCTCGTTCCTCGATATCTACATTGAACGTGACATGCAGGCAGGAAGGCTGAATGAAGTCCAGGCGCAGGAGCTGATCGACCACTTCATCATGAAGATCCGCATGGTGCGCTTCCTGCGCACGCCGGAGTTCGACACGCTCTTCTCCGGCGATCCGATCTGGGCGACGGAAGTGATCGGCGGCATGGGGCTGGACGGGCGCACGCTGGTGACCAAGAACAGCTTCCGCTATCTGCACACGCTGCACACCATGGGGCCAGCACCTGAGCCGAACCTGACGATCCTCTGGTCTGAACAACTGCCGATCGCGTTCAAGAAATACGCCGCGCAGGTGTCGATCGTCACCTCTTCGCTGCAGTATGAGAACGACGATCTGATGCGCGCGGACTTCAACAGCGACGACTACGCCATTGCCTGCTGCGTCAGCCCGATGGTGATCGGCAAGCAGATGCAGTTCTTTGGCGCGCGCGCCAACCTCGCCAAAACGCTGCTGTACGCGATCAACGGCGGGGTGGACGAGAAGCTGAAGATCCAGGTCGGTCCTAAAACCGAGCCGCTGCTGGACGACGTGCTGGATTACGACACCGTGATGGCGAGCCTCGATCACTTTATGGACTGGCTGGCGGTGCAGTACATTAGCGCCCTGAATCTCATTCACTACATGCATGATAAGTACAGCTACGAAGCCTCGCTGATGGCGCTGCACGACCGGGACGTCTATCGCACCATGGCCTGCGGCATTGCCGGGCTGTCGGTAGCCGCGGATTCCCTGTCGGCCATTAAATATGCCACGGTGAAGCCGGTGCGCGACCATACGGGACTGGCAGTCGATTTCGTGATTGAAGGGGATTATCCGCAGTACGGCAACAACGACGACCGCGTGGACAGCATTGCCTGCGACCTGGTGGAGCGCTTTATGAAGAAAATTCAGGCGCTGCGGACCTACCGCAACGCGGTGCCAACTCAGTCGATCCTGACCATCACCTCCAACGTGGTTTATGGTCAGAAGACCGGGAACACGCCGGACGGACGACGCGGCGGCACGCCGTTTGCCCCAGGCGCGAACCCAATGCACGGGCGCGACAGAAAAGGGGCGGTGGCCTCGCTAACGTCGGTTGCCAAACTGCCGTTCACCTACGCGAAAGACGGGATTTCCTACACCTTCTCCATCGTGCCGCAGGCGCTTGGCAAGGACGAGCTGGTGCGCAAAACCAACCTGGTGGGGCTACTGGACGGGTATTTCCATCACGAAGCCTCTATTGAGGGAGGGCAGCATCTGAACGTCAACGTCATGAACCGGGAAATGCTCCTCGATGCCATCGCGCACCCGGAGAATTACCCGAACCTGACCATCCGCGTTTCAGGTTATGCGGTGCGGTTTAATGCGCTGACGCGCGAGCAGCAGCAGGATGTGATTTCGCGAACCTTTACCCACTCTATCTAAACGTGAGCTCTCATGCCCCCTCAATGCAGGGGGCCTTTTTTTGTCCGCTAAACATACAAAATTGTTTATATAATTACTCACACATATTCATCCGCTCTTGAAAAACAATACCCCTGCTTTTCCCTATAACAGCATGTAAGGACAGTAAGATGATGAAAATGACCCGTATTGCGCTGGTCGCCGCCTCGCTGGCAGTGTGTAGTTTTACGGCACAGGCCGCGAACGTTGAGGCTGCTCCGTCTCCATCGCAGGATCCGCTGGTGCAGCACCTGAAGCTCAGCAATGAGCAGGTTACGAAGATTGAAGGTCTGCATAAGCAGCTGGAACAAAATGTCAGCAAGATCCCGATGACGGGCGTGAAGGACGGCGCGCTGATCGACATGTTCCAGGCGGGCAAATGGGACGAAAGCACGGTGAAAAGCCAGCTTGCTGCCTTTAGCAAAATTGAAGAGCAGACCCGTTATTACCGCGTGAAATATTACTTCGACGTCAGCCAGGTTTTGACGCCGGAACAGCGTAAACAGATTAGAACGGATATGGCTAACGCGCTGGCTAACTGATTTCCTACCCGCGCATGGCGCGGGTTTTTATTTCTTGATCGGCGTCACTTTTAGAAAATTAGCTTTTAATATCCCACTTCAGAAGCAAAATTTCCTCCAGAAGCAGAATATCCTTATTAATGTTGTGACCTTTTTCTCCCGCTCTCCGGATATGATCTTCCCACACCAATAACACTCACCTGCAACCATCTGAATCGCAATCGCTGGCGATCGGAAACTAATAAAAACAACTGTTTACCCTACAAAATAAGCGAGTGCCCAATGGATACGGCAACAAACAGCAGTATGATTGTGAGTGATTCCCCCGCGGCAAGGCGGGCGGGAATGAGTGAAAGCGAGTGGCGAGAGGCGATTAAATTCGACAGCACCGACACGGGCTGGGTCATCATGAGTATTGGGATGGCTATCGGCGCGGGGATAGTTTTTCTCCCCGTGCAGGTCGGATTAATGGGGCTGTGGGTATTTTTGCTCTCATCAATAATCGGCTATCCGGCCATGTATTTATTCCAGCGTCTGTTTATTAATACGCTGGCGGAATCACCGGAGTGCAAAGATTACCCGAGCGTAATTAGCGGTTATTTGGGTAAGAACTGGGGCATCTTATTAGGCGCGCTCTATTTCGTGATGCTGGTGATCTGGATGTTTGTCTATTCCACGGCCATTACCAACGACAGCGCCTCGTATTTGCACACCTTCGGCGTGACCGACGGTTTGTTATCAGATAATCCGTTTTACGGTTTATGCCTGATCTGCATTCTGGTGGCCATTTCGTCGCGCGGAGAAAAGCTGCTGTTTAAAGTCTCCAGCCTGATGGTGCTGACCAAATTATTCGTGGTAGCCGCGCTGGGGCTGTCAATGATTGGCCTCTGGCATTTAGCCAACGTGGGCATGCTGCCGCCGCTGGGACTGTTGATTAAAAACGCCATCATTACGCTGCCCTTTACCTTAACCTCCATTCTGTTTATTCAGACCCTGAGTCCGATGGTGATCTCATACCGTTCACGGGAAAAATCGGTGGAGGTGGCGCGCCACAAAGCGCTGCGGGCGATGAATATTGCCTTTGGCATCCTGTTTGTGACGGTCTTTTTCTACGCCGTCTCCTTCACGCTGGCGATGGGGCACGATGAGGCGGTTAAAGCCTACGAGCAGAACATTTCGGCTCTGGCGATTGCGGCGCAGTTTATCAGCGGTGATGGCGCGGGCTGGGTCAAAATCGTCAGCGTGATCCTCAATATCTTCGCCGTGATGACCGCGTTCTTCGGCGTCTATCTCGGCTTTCGCGAGGCGACGCAGGGTATCGTCATGAACATCCTGCGCCGCAGAATGCCGGCTGAGAAAATCAATGAAAACGCCGTCCAGCGCGGGATTATGCTGTTCGCCATCCTGCTGGCCTGGAGCGCGATAGTCCTGAACGCGCCGGTGCTGAGCTTCACCTCCATTTGCAGCCCCATCTTCGGCATGGTGGGCTGCCTGATACCTGCATGGCTGGTCTACAAGGTGCCAGCCCTGCATAAATATAAAGGCGTATCGCTGGTGATTATCGTCATCACCGGACTACTGCTTTGTGTTTCTCCTTTCCTCGCATTCTCCTGAGGGTAATTAAGGTTGTAACGATGTCTGAGCAAACTCATCCTTTATGGAATCAATTTATTCGCGCGGTGCAGGAAGAAGTGAAGCCTGCCCTTGGGTGTACCGAACCCGTCTCTCTGGCACTGGCCTGTGCGATGGCCGCAGACTTTCTGCCGGGGGAGGTCACACGGATTGAGGCGTGGGTCTCGCCGAACCTGATGAAAAACGGGCTGGGCGTGACGGTACCGGGTACCGGTATGGTCGGGTTACCGATTGCGGCGGCGCTGGGCGCGATTGGCGGTAACGCGCACGCCGGACTGGAGGTGTTGAAAGATGCCACCGCCGATGCACTGGTCCGCGGCAAAGCCCTGCTTGAGGCAGGGCAAGTGCAGGTAAAACTGCAGGAGCCCTGTGATGAGATCCTCTATTCCCGCGCCTGCGTTCATGCCGGGGATCACTCGGCGATGGTGACCATCGCGGGCGGGCATACCCGGGTGGTGGAAGTGGTTTGCCAGGGGGAAACGCGCTTTACGCTTGACGATCAACGGTGCCAGACGAATGACGATCCGCTGGCGGTGCTTTCAACTACTACACTGTCGCAGATCCTGGAATTTGTTGAGCAGGTGCCGTTTGAGGCGATCCGCTTTATCCTGCAGGCAGGGCGGCTGAACGATGCGCTCTCCCGCGAAGGGCTCAGCGGGAAGTGGGGGCTGCATATTGGCGCAACGCTTGATAAGCAGCGCGCGCGCGGATGGATGGCGCAGGATCTGGGGTCAGATATTGTAATTCGTACCAGCGCAGCCTCGGATGCCCGCATGGGCGGCGCGACGCTGCCCGCGATGAGCAATTCGGGCTCTGGCAATCAGGGGATCACCGCCACTATGCCGGTTGTGGTCGTGGCTGAACACGTTCAGGCTGACGACGAAAGGCTCGCGCGGGCGCTGATGCTGTCGCATCTGTCGGCGATCTATATCCATTATCAGCTTCCGCGCCTGTCCGCACTGTGTGCGGCGACAACGGCGGCGATGGGCGCTGCGGCGGGTATGGCGTGGCTGATGGGTGGCACTTACCAGACCATCGCGATGGCGATTGGAAGCATGATCGGCGACGTCAGCGGGATGATCTGCGACGGGGCGTCAAACAGCTGCGCCATGAAGGTCTCAACCAGCGTCAGTAGCGCCTGGAAAGCGGTGATGATGGCGCTGGATGAGTCGGGCGTAACGGGCAACGAGGGGATTGTGGCGCACGATGTGGAGCAGTCAATCGCAAACCTGTGCGCGCTGGCGTGCCGCTCGATGCAGGCCACGGACCGGCAGATTATTGAGATTATGGCGAGTAAGGTGTCGTGAATTAATCCAACCCGTTACCCCTCACCCCGGCCCTCTCCCCAAAGGGGAGAGGGGTTGGGGTGAGGGGGATTTTTAAACCGGCAAATCAATCAGCAGCGCGCGCAGCGGCGTATCCGCCACCAGGGTGATATTCGCTTCATCACGAATAAACGCCCCGTCGCCGCAGGTTAGCGCTTCTTTCTCTTCCGTATGCGTCACCGCATGCACCGTACCGTGAATAGACTGCAAATAGGCGCGCGGGCCATGAAGCTGGAAGCTCGCCTGTTCACCTTTCTTCAGTTCGATATGGTGCAGCCACACCTGCTGACGCAGCTGCAGGCTACCTTTACTGCCATCCGGCGATGCAATCAGCTGTTGCTTATCGCCCGTTAAATCTAACTTCTGTACCAGCGGATTTTCCCGCTCAGGGCAGGCGTCCAGCCACAGCTGCATGCGGGTCAGCGTTTTGTCTTTGCTGAGGTTATGCTCGCTGTAGCTGATGCCCGGCTGCGTGGAAATTAACAATGCTTCGCCAGCCTTTGCCTGGACATGATTGCCCTCGCTATCGCGGTATTCTGCCTCGCCTTCCAGGATCAGGTTCAGGATATCGACTTTCGGGTACGTACGCGGCTGGAAGGAGGCGCCCGGGGCGAGCACTTCCTGGTTCAACACGCGCAATGAAGCGTAACCGAGGAGTTTAGGGTCAAAGTAGTGTCCAAAGGAAAAGGTGTAGCGGGCCTGCAGCCAACCGAAATCGGCTTGTCCGCACTGTTTAGCTGTTCTTGTCGTAATCATAAACTTGACCTCTCTTTACACTAAAACAATGGTAAAGGTATGGACGCTGCATTGTTAGCCAGATATTCTGCCTGGTATGTTCAAATTTCCTGAATGAGAACGAGATGGCTAAAGAGAGAGCATTGACGCTTGAGGCGCTTCGCGTCATGGACGCGATTGACCGGCGCGGCAGTTTTGCGGCGGCGGCCGATGAACTGGGGCGCGTTCCGTCTGCGCTGAGCTACACCATGCAGAAGCTGGAGGAAGAGCTGGACGTGGTGCTGTTTGACCGCTCCGGCCATCGAACAAAATTCACCAACGTCGGGCGGATGCTGCTGGAGCGTGGCCGCGTGCTGCTGGAGGCGGCGGACAAGCTCACGACGGACGCCGAAGCGCTGGCGCGCGGCTGGGAAACCCATCTGACGTTAGTTACCGAAGCGCTGGTGCCGTCAGAAGCGCTGTTCCCGCTGGTGGACCGCCTGGCAGCGAAGGCCAATACGCAGCTGTCGATCATCACCGAGGTGCTGGCAGGGGCGTGGGAGCGTCTGGAGACGGGCAGGGCGGATATCGTCATTGCGCCGGACATGCACTTCCGCTCATCGTCAGAAATAAACTCGCGCAAGCTCTACAGCGTGATGAACGTCTACGTTGCCGCCCCCAACCACCCGATTCACCTGGAGCCGGAGCCGCTCTCTGAAGTCACGCGCGTGAAGTATCGCGGCGTGGCGGTCGCGGATACCGCGCGCGAGCGTCCGGTGCTGACGGTGCAACTTCTGGATAAACAGCCTCGTCTGACGGTGACCTCACTGGAAGACAAACGGCAGGCGCTGCTGGCAGGTCTGGGCGTGGCGACGATGCCGTACCCGTTTGTGGAAAAAGATATTGCAGAAGGGCGACTGCGGGTCGTGAGCCCGGAGTATACCAGCGAAGTGGATATCATTATGGCGTGGCGTCGCGACAGCATGGGCGAAGCCAAATCATGGTGCCTGCGCGAAATACCCAAACTTTTCGCCCACCACAATAAATGAACGAGTAGGCCCGGTAAGCGTAAGCGCCACCGGGCGTTATTTTACGCGCCGACCTTAGGATCGGGGCCAAAGCGGTTTTCGCCCGGCGTCCCGCTCTGGCAGTTGAAAATCAAAATCACGATCCAGCCCACAATCGGGATCAACAGCAGCAATAGCCACCACGCTGAACGATCGGTGTCGTGCAGTCGACGGAACAGCACCGCCCATGATGGCAGCAGGACCAACAGGCCATAAATGGTGGTCAGCACGCCTTCACCGCCAGCCCGCTCCCAGCCGAGAATTTTATCCACAATGCCCAGCACCATGACGAGGATGAAGTTCACCAGAACGAACATCCAGTACTCTTTGCGGCGGGCGCGGCCACCAAATCCAATGTAGTTGCGCAGTACTTTTAAATACCAGTCCATTTTTCCTTGCCTCAATAGTCGGTCAATCACTTGTTTTTTAAGCAATCAAAGTAAGGATAGATGGAGATTGTGAATTAAAAAAGGGCATCTATTGATGCCCTTAATATTTATCCAAAACGGACGTCGCGCCCGTGAGGTTCATTCAGATCCTGCCACGGCCCAATGGAGATAATGCCCGTCGGGTTGATGGTTTTGTGGCTGCGGAAATAGTGGGTGCGAATATGGTCGAAGTCGACCGTCTCCGCGATGCCCGGCATCTGGTAGATGTCGCGCAGGAAACCATACAGGTTCAGGTAATCGCTGATGCGGTGCTTGTCGCACTTAAAGTGGGTGACATAGACCGGATCAAAGCGAACCAGCGTGGTCCACAGGCGAATGTCCGCTTCCGTGAGGCGATCGCCCGTCAGGTAGCGATGCTTGCCCAGGAGCTGTTCCAGGCGTTCAAGCGATTCAAACACTTTTCCAACCGCTTCGTCATACGCTTCCTGGCTGGTGGCGAAACCGGCCTTATAGACACCGTTGTTGACGTTGTCGTAAATCCAGCTGTTCAGCTCATCAATCTTATCGCGCAATTCAACCGGGTAGTAATCCCCGGCGCGGGCGCCGTGGGCATCAAATGCGGTATTGAACATGCGGATGATTTCCGCAGACTCATTGCTGACAATCGTCTGGTTTTTCTTGTCCCACAGCACCGGCACGGTCACGCGACCGGTGTAATGCGGATCGGCGCGCAGATAGAGCTGGTACAGGAAATCGTGGTGATACAGTTCGTCGCCGGTCGCCGCAGGGAAATCACTGTCAAACGTCCAGCCGTTTTCCAGCATCAACGGGTTGACGACGGAAACCGGAATGAAGGATTCAAGACCTTTAAGCTTGCGCACGATCAGCGTGCGGTGGGCCCACGGACAGGCAAGGGAAACATAAAGATGATAACGGTCTTTCTCAGCCGCGAAGCCGCCTTCACCGCTAGGGCCTGGCGCACCATCGGCGGTCAGCCAGTTACGGAAGGCCGAAACAGAGCGTTTAAAGCGACCTCCGGTGGATTTGGTGTCATACCAGACATCCTGCCAGACGCCGTCTACGAGTTGTCCCATTTTTTCTCCTCCGTCAGATAGCAAAAGCGAGGAGATGTCTCCTCGCTTTGTGTTCATTCAGTATAGCGTGCTTACCATTTCTTATTCAGAACGCGGTCGATGCTGTATGCGCCCGGGCCAGTGACGGCCAGCAGCAGGAAGCCACCCGCGATGGTCAGGTTTTTCATGAACATCAGAGAGTTCACGCCTTCCGCAAAGTTGCTGTGGAAGATGAACGCCGTCAGCACGGTGAAGCCTGCAGTAAACAGCGCGGTGGTGCGGGTCAGGAAGCCGAACAGGACTGCCAGGCCGCCGCCGAACTCAAGAAGAATGGTCAGTGGCAACAGGAACCCCGGAACGCCCATGGCTTCCATATACTGCTGGGTACCCGCATAACCAGTGATTTTTCCCCAACCTGCCACGATGAACAGAATTGGCATCAGAATACGCGCTACCAGTACACCAACATCTTCTAATTTTTTCATTTTACTCTCCAGGAAACCACATCAGCGGCTGAACGTTATTTGTCTGCAATTCCGGGTAGATACCGCGTCGTTGCTGTCGATGGAGAGGATAATAAACGGGGCGGGTGGCAATTGTTAGCAAGGAAAACTGTCAATCTTCTTCAAAGATATTGAGTAAGGGAGGGGGAGAGAATTTTGCCGGGTAAGGCGTAGCGCCACCCGGCGAGAAGGCTAGCGTAATTGCTGCTGCCGCAACGTTGCTTTCACCAGACGCCAGGCGCTCCATGCACCAAATCCACGACGCGCCCAGCGGATCAGCATATTTGGATGACGAACGGACCAGATAGCCATCACGCTGCTGCCGACCAGCGCCCATGAACGCAGGCTCAGGACGGTATTCCAGCCCCGGTCAAACCGTCGCGTCGCGTCAATCCAGTCGCGACGGCTGGCAGACAGGTCCAGCCGTTGCTGCTGGATCTGGCTTAGCAGGTACGCTTTTCGCTTTTGACGTTCGGCTTTACCGCTCACGGCTAGTCATCCTCCAGCAGGGCGCGATCGTTCGCCAGCTCCTGACGCGTATGGCGCAGGAATGTGGACTTGCGCGCTTTACGCAGCGTCCAGATACCGCCGATCAACGCGGCGACCAGCAGAACGACGGTGGTGGCAATCATCGCGTTAAGACGATACTGCGGGTCAATGGCCCAGATGATTAACACCATCAGGCTCATCAGGCCAAACGCGGCGAAGAGCATGGTCAGCCCGAGCATCAGCAGCATCTGGAAGAGGTTCGCTTTCTCCTCTTCCAGCTCGACCACTGCCAGCCGGACGCGCGTTTCGGCAATCCCGACCAGCGTCGTTAAAATACGCTGGCCGATGCCGAGGACGTTGTTAGCAGGCCCTTGTGCGTGACGAGGATCTTCCATATCAACGACGCGTCAGCAGGACACCCAGTACCACACCCACTGCGGCACCAATCCCTACACCCGTCCATGGATTATCACGCACATATTCGTCCGCGCGGGCAGCCGCTTCACGGGTTTGTTTCGCCAGTGCATCACCGGTTTCACCCAGGCGATAACGGCTCTCCTTCAGCGCTTGCTCCGCCTTGCTGCGCAGCTTGCTGACCTCTTCTTTTGACTTGTCAGCAGAGGAGTTCAGCACCTCTTCAAGGGTATCGGCCAGGGATTTCAGTTCAGCGCGCAGATGTTCAGACGTCGTATCTTTTGACATGATTCTCTCTCCTGTTGAGATTTCCGTTAACTCAATAATCGCGAGCTTCCAGCGCTTTCAGGTCGTCCTGCGCTTCTTTCAACTTCTTCTCGCGCTTAGCAATTTTTTCCGCATCCCCTTTCTCTTTCGCTTCCTGCAGGTCGCGACGGCGCTCGGCTATCTCGTCCTTCTGTTCAGCGATTTTCTTCTGGTGGTCGGCACGAAGCTTGCTGTCTGAACAGTTCGCTTTCACTTCGCTCAGCGCTTTTTTAAGACCATCAACACGGTGCTGATTGTTATGCTTTTCGGCATAACCGATCTCACGCTGAATATCCTGTTCTTTCTCCTGACAGAGAGAGTTTGCGAAGGATGCTGTGCTTAAAGAAAAAAGGGCCAGAGCCAGAGTAATGCGGAATTTCATTATCGAAACCTTCCATTGTGTTGCGGCTTGAGCCGCTATCCAAAGTTATGCGGAGTACATCGAGGGGTGCTCCGCGTACTTAAGCATAGTAAGTAAACGGGGGATTCACCAAAGTGAGTGAAAAGATTCGGAATCCTGGAAGTTATCCAAACCGATGCGACGTATCGCGAATCAATGAGAGCCAGGCAGCTGGCTGGCTCTCATCTTCCTGCTGAGCAATGATATACCCGCGCGGCAGCGTACGATCGAGAACCACTTTCGCGGCGGCACTTTGCGCACGGGAATCAAACTTGATCAGTAAAACATCGTCCTGCGGGGTGATGCTCTTAAAGCGGATCCCGTTCGCATCCAGATGATGCCAGACAGAAAAACCGTCAGGCACGCTGGCACCCTGGTTTACCGGGCGGATGGCCAGCGTCGATTCCTGATGCGAAAGCGCGCTCCAGGCCAGCAGCAGGGCGCTGAGCACCACCAGCGTAATCATGGCAAAGGCAAAACGGCGCAGAGCGAGCGGTGAGATAACCATCGTCAGCCTCTGGCTCCGTATTTCTTTTTCCACAGGACGACCAGGGAGCCGATCAGGCCGAAGACCAACAGAACCACAGGCAGCAGCATCAGGCAGGACATCAGCTGGTCTTCATATTTCATAAAGACCGGCGTTTTACCCAATGCATAGCCCAGCGTCGTCAGAATAAGCACCCATAACAGACCGCTCATCCAGTTGAAGAACTGGAAGCGCGTGCTGCTCAATCCCGACAGCCCGGCAATGGTGGGCAACAGGGTGCGAACAAAGGCAATAAAGCGGCCAATCAGCAGCGCGGAAAGCCCGTGCTTATGGAAAAGGTGGTGCGCCCGCTGGTGATAATGTGCAGGCAGGTGCGAGAGCCAGTTCTGGACGATTCGGGTATTGCCCAGCCATCTTCCCTGGATATAGCTCACCCAGCAGCCGAGGCTGGCCGCGACGGTCAGTAATAAAATGGTGTGTGGAAACGCCATCGCCCCTTTGGCACACAGCACGCCGACAAGCACCAGCAAACTATCACCGGGCAGGAAGGCAGCAGGCAGCAAACCGTTCTCAAGGAACAGGATCATAAACAAGACGAAATAGAGCATGCCAATCATGGAAGGGTTGGCCAGCGTTTCAAAATCCTGCGCCCAGAGGGCATGCAGTAGTTGGGTCAAAAGTTCCATTCAGTGTTCCTGGAAATCGGTTAACGTCACGCCTGTTATCCGGGACAAACAGCACGGCGACATTGTTGTGATTTCATTATGGTCGCTCGCGGACACATTGCGGTGTGGCCAACACTGTTCCCTGTTTATTGGCTGGTTAGCAAGCACTAACTTACAAAATAAGGAATTGAATCCAATTGTAACAAAGCCCAACGTTCTGCGTCACAGAATTTGCAGGGGTGAGTTGATTTTGGCGTAAGCCCAGGAAGTGAGCGAGGGGATTTACAAAGGCTGACACTATATATGTTTTGCTTACCCATGTAAGCCGGAAGGCGCAACGTAGCGCCTGCCAGCAGAAAGGTCATCTATTTTGCGGCACTGGATGCCGTATCGAGATGAACAACGGGATTGTCGGCGAAAAGATAGCGGTCAGCGTTAAATTCGAAGTCATCGCTGGTTTCGTTGAACAGCATCTGCTTGGTGTTTTCCAGGTGCTGCCACATCGCCAGCTTAGCGGCATGCGGGTCTTTACGAATCAGAGCCTTAAGGATTTGATCGTGATCGTCACACCAGTTGTCGACGGTACGGGAATCGATATGGTCGTGCAGTTTTTTCCAGTACGGGTTGTGAACGCGCTGAGTCCACATTTTTTCTACGATTGCCGCCAGCGCCGTATTTTGGGTTGCCAGGGCGACCTGAACGTGGAACTGCAGATCCCACTCTGAATCGCGGAAACATTTTTCCTTACGGGCATTCTCCTGGATCTCCATCAACTTCATGATGTCCTGCTTGGTCACCTGCGTCGCCGCAAACTCGGCAATATTGCTTTCGATCAGCTGGCGAGCCTGGAGCAGCTCAAACGGGCCATAGCTGGCGAATTCCAGACTTTCGTCCGCGACGGGAGAGTGTTTCGGCAGATTAGAAATCACGTGAATGCCGGAGCCTTTGCGTACCTCAACGTAACCTTCCACTTCGAGCATGATAATCGCTTCACGCACCACGGTGCGGCTCACACTTTTTTCATCCGCGATAAAGCGCTCGGCGGGAAGTTTATCACCGACAAGATAGACCCCTTGCTCGATGCGATCTTTCAGCTCGGCAGCAAGTTGTTGATATAAACGACGTGGTTCGGTGATTTCCATATGCGCTCCAGGCAGGGTACGGCAGATGATTTGTTATACCACTTTTGCGTGCCACTCTCCAGATTTTGCCATTAAAAAAGCCGCCCGGAGGCGGCTTCGGTGAAACGCATTTTCGCTAACTCTGCGTCGCCGGTTTCCCGAGGGACTCTTTCGCCAGCTCTTCTGCCGATTTGCTTTTCAACACCGTCCAGATCACTACCGCCCCCAGCAGGTCGAAAATAGCCAGCACGGCGAACAGCGGGCTGAAGCCGATGGTATCCGCCAGCGCGCCGACCACCAGCGCAAACATCGTACTCGCGGTCCAGGCGGCCATCCCGGTCAGGCCGTTGGCGGTGGCCACTTCGTTGCGGCCGAAGACGTCAGACGAGAGCGTAATCAGCGCGCCGGACAGGGACTGGTGCGCAAAGCCACCGATGCACAGCAGGGCAATGGCGACGTACGGGCTGGTGAACAGGCCGATCATACCGGGGCCAATCATCAGCAGCGCGCCCATGGTGACGACCATCTTACGGGAAACAATCAGGTTCACCCCAAACCAGCGCTGGAACAGCGGTGGCAGGTAGCCGCCCACGATACAGCCCAGGTCAGCGAACAGCATTGGCATCCAGGCGAACATCGCGATCTCTTTCAGGTTAAAGCCGTAGACTTTAAACATGAACAGGGGGATCCACGCGTTAAAGGTGCCCCAGGCCGGTTCAGCCAGGAAACGCGGCAGGGCGATACCCCAGAACTGACGGGTGCCCAGGATCTGCCAGACGGTCATTTTTTTGCCGTTGTTGGTCTGATGCTGCGCTTCCTGACCACCAATGATGTATTCGCGTTCTTCTTCGGAGAGCTTTTTCTGATCGCGCGGGTGTTTATAGAAAATCAGCCACGCCATTGCCCAGGCAAAGCTCAGCACGCCAGAGATGATGAACGCCATCTGCCAGCTGTGCATCACAATGGCCCACACCACCAGCGGCGGTGCAATCATTGCCCCGATGGACGAGCCCACGTTGAAGTAGCCGACCGCAATGGAGCGCTCTTTTGCCGGGAACCACTCGGAGCTGGCCTTCAGGCCTGCCGGGATCATTGCGGCTTCTGCCGCACCGACCGCACCACGCGCCAGCGCCAGTCCACCCCAGCTGCCTGCCAGCGCGGTGGCACCGCAGAACACCGCCCAGGCGATGGCGAAGAAGGCATAACCGATTTTGGTACCGAGAATGTCCAGCACATAGCCAGCAACAGGCTGCATGATGGTATACGCCGCGGAATAGGCGGCAATGATGTAGGAGTATTGCTGCGTGGAGATATGCAGCTCTTCCATCAACGTTGGCGCTGCAGCTGCCACGGTGTTACGCGTCAGGTAACCCAGCACGGTGCCTAACGTCACCAGTGCGATCATATACCAACGTAACCCTTTAATTTTACGCATCTAAAACCTCATCGTTATGTTATGTCCGCGCCAGAGCACGGCAACCTCTCAACCGTTTCCGGGAGCAGTTGTGTAACGGGAGGGGCGTAGCGGGAGCATGTCCCGGAACGGCCCGAACCTTGCCATAAGTAAGCGTGCATAAGTCGGTATCCGTACCGTTAAACCCGATGCCTCTCACACCGGTAATGCATTCCGTCGGCTTAGCGTTTGCGACGGCGAAAAGATAACTTGTCATACAACTTTAAAAGGTGAGTGACATCACAAATGTATGATTCTTTGTAGGGACATTAATCGCTGCGCACAAAGCCAGTAATGGCGCGGCCTGTAGAAGGGTTTACGCCATTGAGGGTAATTTATTTGTTGGTGTTTATTGATCTCACTCACGAAAAAAGCTTCGGTGGGTGGAAATTGGTGTGATAACTTTGCAGCATATGAACATACGCTTTCTGACGCTCCCGTAATGAGGAAGACGATAATGACGCCGTTTATGACCGAAGATTTTCTGTTGGATACCGAATTTGCTCGCCGCCTGTATCATGACTACGCAAAAGACCAGCCGATTTTCGACTACCACTGCCATTTACCGCCGCAGCAGGTTGCCGAAAATTACCGTTTCAAAAACCTGTATGACATCTGGCTGAAGGGTGACCACTACAAATGGCGTGCCATGCGCACCAACGGCGTCGCTGAGCGCCTGTGCACCGGCGATGCGACCGACCGCGAGAAGTTTGACGCCTGGGCGGCGACCGTTCCGCACACCATCGGCAACCCGCTTTATCACTGGACGCACCTTGAGCTGCGTCGTCCGTTTGGCATCACCGGCAAACTGCTCTCCCCAACGACCGCCGATGAAATCTGGGATCGCTGCAATGCGCTGCTGGCGCAGGATAACTTCTCCGCGCGCGGCATCATGAAGCAGATGAACGTGAAGATGGTGGGTACCACCGACGATCCGATTGATTCCCTGGAACATCATGCCGTCGTCGCCAAAGAAACCTCTTTTGATATCAAAGTGCTCCCAAGCTGGCGCCCGGACAAAGCCTTCAACATTGAGCAGGCCACGTTTAACGACTACATGGCGAAGCTGGCGGAAGTGTCCGATACCGACATTCGCCGTTTCGCCGATCTGCAAACCGCGCTGACCAAACGTCTGGATCACTTCGCGGCGCACGGCTGTAAAGTCTCTGACCACGCGCTGGACGTCGTGCTGTTCGCGGAATCAAACGAAGCCGAGCTGGACAGCATCCTTGCGCGTCGTTTGTCCGGTGAATCGCTTAGCGAGCACGAAGTGGCGCAGTTCAAAACGGCGGTGCTGGTGTTCCTCGGCGCGGAATACGCGCGTCGCGGCTGGGTACAGCAGTACCACATCGGCGCGCTGCGCAATAATAACCAGCGCCAGTTCAAACTGATCGGCGCGGACGTGGGCTTTGACTCCATCAACGACCGTCCGCTGGCGGAAGAGCTGTCCAAACTGCTGAGCAAACAGAATGAACAAAACCTGCTGCCAAAAACCATCCTGTACTGCCTGAACCCGCGCGATAACGAAGTGCTGGGCACCATGGTCGGCAACTTCCAGGGCGAAGGGATGCCGGGCAAGATGCAGTTTGGTTCCGGCTGGTGGTTCAACGATCAGAAAGACGGCATGGAGCGTCAGATGACGCAGCTGGCGCAGCTTGGTCTGTTGAGCCGCTTTGTCGGCATGCTGACCGACAGCCGCAGCTTCCTGTCCTATACCCGTCATGAATATTTCCGCCGCATTCTGTGCCAGATGATTGGCCGCTGGGTGCACGCAGGCGAAGCGCCGGCGGATATCCAGCTGCTGGGCGACATGGTGAGAAACATCTGCTTTAACAATGCGCGTGACTACTTCGGCATTGAACTGAACTAAGGCCGTTTGAGGTTGATATGCAATACATCAAAATCCATTCGCTGGATAACGTGGCCGTCGCGCTGACGGATCTCGCTGAAGGCGACGTGGTGACCGTTGATAACCAGAGCGTCACCCTGCGTCAGGCGATTGCTCGCGGACACAAGTTTGCCGTGAAGCCTCTCGCGAAAGGGGACAACGTCATTAAGTACGGTCTTCCGATTGGGCATGCGCTGGCGGATATCGTGCCGGGTGAACATCTTCATTCCCATAATACCCGCACCAATCTGAGCGATCTGGACGAGTACAGCTATCAACCTGATTTACCTGGGGCACAAGAGCAGGCGGCGGATCGTGACGTGCAGATCTACCGCCGCGCCAGCGGCGACGTGGGGATCCGCAACGAGCTGTGGATCCTCCCGACCGTCGGCTGCGTGAACGGGATTGCGCGTCAGATCCAGACGCGCTTCCTGAAAGAGACCAACAATGCCGAAGGCACCGACGGCGTGCATCTGTTCAGCCACACCTACGGCTGCTCTCAGTTGGGGGATGACCACATTAACACCCGCACCATGCTGCAAAACATGGTGCGTCACCCGAACGCAGGCGCGGTGCTGGTGATTGGCCTGGGCTGCGAGAACAACCAGGTGGACGCCTTCCGCGAAACGCTGGGCGAGTTTGACCCTGAGCGCGTGCATTTTATGGTGTGCCAGCATCAGGACGATGAGGTGGAAGCGGGCGTTGAGCAGCTTCATCAGCTGTATAACGTGATGCGCCACGACAAGCGCGAGCCGGGCAAGCTGAGCGAGCTGAAGTTTGGGCTGGAGTGCGGCGGGTCTGACGGCCTGTCCGGTATCACCGCCAACCCGATGCTGGGCCGCTTCTCGGACTATGTGATCGCTAACGGCGGCACGACGGTGCTGACCGAAGTGCCGGAAATGTTCGGCGCGGAACGTATTCTGATGAGCCACTGCCGCGACGAAGAGACGTTTGAGAAAACCGTCACCATGGTGAACGACTTCAAACAGTACTTCATTGCTCACAATCAGCCGATTTATGAAAACCCGTCTCCGGGTAACAAAGCGGGCGGGATCACCACGCTGGAAGAGAAATCCCTCGGCTGCACCCAGAAAGCGGGCGCGAGCCAGGTGGTTGACGTTCTGCGCTACGGCGAGCGCCTGAAAACCCACGGTCTGAACCTGCTGAGCGCACCGGGCAACGATGCGGTCGCCACCAGCGCGCTGGCGGGTGCCGGCTGCCACATGGTGCTGTTCAGCACCGGGCGCGGCACGCCGTACGGCGGTTTTGTGCCGACGGTGAAAATCGCCACCAACAGCGAGCTGGCGGCGAAGAAAAAGCACTGGATCGACTTTGATGCGGGCCAGCTGATCCACGGCAAGGCGATGCCGCAGCTGCTGACGGAATTCGTGGACGCGATTGTGGAATTTGCAAACGGCAGGCAGACCTGCAACGAGAAGAATGACTTCCGCGAGCTGGCGATCTTTAAGAGTGGTGTGACGCTTTAATCGGTGCGGCCTGATGCCCTCACCCTGGCCCTCTCCCACGGGGAGAGGGTACAAACACTAAAAACGGCAACCTCAGGGTTGCCGTTTTGCTGTTAACCTCGCAGGGCGTTCTTCGCTAAACGCGCGTCTTCCGCCTGGCACACGGCGGCGGTAAACATCACGTCGGTGGAGGAGTTGATCGCGGTTTCGCAGGAATCCTGCAGCACGCCGATGATAAAGCCCACCGCAACCACCTGCATGGCGATCTCGTTCGGGATGCCGAACATATTACAAGCCAGCGGGATCAGCAGCAGGGAACCGCCCGCCACGCCGGATGCGCCGCAGGCACACAGCGAGGCTACCACGCTCAGCAGCAGCGCGGTTGGCAGATCCACCGGAATACCCAGCGTATGCACCGCGGCCAGCGTCAGCACCGTGATGGTGATGGCCGCTCCCGCCATATTGACGGTCGCACCCAGCGGAATGGATACGGAGTAGGTATCGCGGTCCAGATTCAGCTTCTCACACAGCGACATGTTGACCGGAATGTTTGCCGCCGAGCTGCGGGTGAAGAAGGCGGTCACGCCGCTTTCGCGCAGGCACATCAGCACTAGCGGGTACGGGTTACGACGGGTCTGCAGAAACACCAGCAGCGGATTAATCACCAGTGCCACGACGGCCATACAGCCAATCAGCACCAGCAGCAGCTGCGCATAGCCCCACAGCGCGCCGAAACCGGTGGTAGCCAGCGTGGATGCCACGAGGCCAAAAATACCAATCGGCGCAAAGCGGATGACCACCGTCACGATAAAGGTCACGGCGTGAGAAAGGTCGTTAACCAGGTTTTTGGTCGTATCGTTGCTGTGGCGCAGAGCGAAGCCCAGGCCGACGGCCCATACCAGAATCCCGATGTAGTTCGCGTTGATAAGCGCGTGGATCGGGTTGGCAACAATGCTCATCAGCAGGCCGTGCATCACCTCAACAATGCCCGCAGGTGGGGTAATGTCGGTAGCGCCGGTGGTCAGCTGCAGCGTGGACGGGAAGATAAAGCTCACCACCACGGCCGTCAGGGCCGCAGAGAAAGTCCCCAGCAGGTACATCCACAGAATCGGGCGAATATTGGTTTTTTGCCCTTGCTGGTGGTTGGCGATTGAGGCCATCACCAGGGTCAAAACCAGAACCGGCGCGACCGCTTTCAGCGCGCCGACGAACAGCGTGCCGAGCAGGCCAGTGGCCTCGGCGGCAGGTTTTGAGATCAGTGCCAGCGCGACGCCGAGCACCAGTCCAACCAGTATTTGCTTAACAAGGCTGCCGCGCGACAGGCGCGCAAGCAGGCCCGATGAGGTTGTCGTCATGAGTGTTCCTTAAGTGAAATTGCGTTCCATCCCGGATGTGCTCTTAGTCACATTTATGTCCGGATGTAAGTAAATGTTTGCCTGGTCGAGTATAGGGAAAGTGTCTTGGGAGGGAAGCGTAAAATGCTGGATTTTACGTGGTGCGTCATGTTTTTTAACTACTGCGTTACAAATGTGTGTTCACCCTCTCCCTGTGGGAGAGGGCCGGGGTGAGGGCATCACCCCGCACCGAACGTTTTACTCCACCTGCTGCTTCTTATCGTGCTGGCGGTTAACCCAGGTATTGATAATCAGCGTCACGATCAGAATGCCAAACACCACGCCGAGCGAAATGGCGATCGGGATATGGTAGAAATCGACGATCAGCATCTTGATACCGATAAACACCAGGATCACCGACAGACCGTACTTCAGCATCGAGAAGCGCTCCGCCGCGCCCGCCAGCAGGAAGTACATCGCACGCAGGCCGAGAATGGCGAACAGGTTTGAGGTCAGGACGATGAACGGGTCGGTGGTCACCGCGAAGATAGCCGGGATGCTGTCTACGGCGAAAATCACGTCGCTCAGCTCAACCAGAATCAGCACCAGCAGCAGCGGGGTGGCAAACAGCAGGCCATTCTTGCGCACGAAGAAGTGCTCGCTCTCAATCTTGTCGGTCATGCGCAGGTGTCCACGGAGCCACTTCACCAGCGGGCGATCGCCAATCGCAGAGCCGTCCTCTTTCGCCAGCGCCATTTTGACCCCGGTGAACAGCAGGAACGCGCCGAAGACGTACAGCAGCCATTCGAACTGGGTAATCAGCCAGCTGCCGGCGAAGATCATTATGGTACGCAGGATAATCGCCCCCAGCACGCCGTAGACCAGCACGCGGCGCTGCAGGGCAGCAGGCACGGCGAAGTAGCTGAACAGCATCAGCCAGACGAAGACGTTATCCACCGCCAGGGCTTTTTCAATCAGATAACCGGTGAGGAAGGCGAGGGCCTGAGGATCGGCAACCGCGCGGCCTTCGGTCGAGGCCAGATACCACCAGAAGGCGGCACAGAACAGCAGGGAGAGGGTGACCCACACCAGAGACCAGGCCGCAGCCTGTTTGATGCTCATGCCGTGTGCGCCGCGACGCCCCTGCAAAAAGAGGTCGATCGCCAGCATGATGAGCACGACAACCGCGAATCCGCCCCACAACATTGGAGTGCCGACAGAATGCATACTATTTTCCTTACACATAAAAAACAAAAACGGCCATGGTCAGAAGACGATAGCCGTTAGCTTTTTATGCATAGACCTCGCCTTCCGGCAAGGTCTCACTTACAACCACGAGGGTTGCCCGGCGACCGGATGCGGTATTGCACGCATCGTAATGACGATCCACCGGCGAAGAAGTTACTCCCCTTTGCAGGTAACAAAATATGTCAGACCATCGGTTTCGTCAATGGTCTGCACCGTTTCATTACACAGCTTTACGCGATCGCTTCCGCGCTGATGCCGTCTGCCGGGAACACCACGCCGGTCTGGCGGCGGATCTCCGTTTGCAGCTTCGCCGTGGTGCGGCTCACCGCCAGGCCAGGGTGATTCACTTCGTTGTCTTCCACCAGACGGGCGAAGACCTCTGCCTCATAGAGCATAGTGTTAATATGCTGAGGCTGCGTCAGCTCCTGCGCTTTGCCGCCGCGCGGCACAAAGCTCACTTTCTGACACTCGGAGATCTTCTCGATAACCAGCGAGCCCGCCTCGCCCTGAATTTCGCTCGGCAGCACGGAATCGCTCACCTTGGAGTGCTGCAGCGTGACGCTGAAATCACCGTAATCCAGCACTACGAGTCCGTGCGCATCCACGCCACTCTCCAGCAGGCTGGCGGTGGCCGTTACGCCGTGCGGTTCGCCCCACAGGGCCACGGCAGAGGCCAGACAGTAGAAGCCGATATCCATAATCGAACCGTTAGAGAAGGCCGGGTTAAAGGTATTCGGGTTCTCGCCGTCCAGATAGCGCTGGTAGCGCGACGAGTACTGGCAGTAGTTGATAAAGGCTTTACGCACTTTGCCAATTTTCGGCAGGGACTGCTGCAGCAGCAGGAAATTCGGCAGGCTGGCGGTTTTGAACGCTTCGAACAGCACCACCTGATTTTCGCGGGCAAGCGCAATGGCCGCTTCCACTTCCTGGATATTCGACGCCAGCGGCTTCTCGCAAATTACATGCTTTTTGTAGCTGAGAAACAGCTTTGTCTGCGGGAAGTGCAGGGAGTTTGGGCTGGCGATATAGACCGCGTCAATGGCGTCGCTTTGCGCCATCTCATCAAGCGAAGTGAAGAGATGCTCAACGAGGTAGTCGTTAGCAAAACTCTGCGCCTGCTCAAGGCTGCGGGAATAGACTGCGGTAAGTTTAAGTTTGCCGGTTTCGTGGGCGGCGTCGACGAACTGGCGCGTGATCCAGTTCGTACCAATGACTGCGAAACGTATCATAAACGTTTACGTACTCCGTAGCGGGGAACCTTTAGCCACTGTAGCACGTCATCATGACAATTCGCGTGCGCTATTCCGCATTACTATTTAACGATAAATGCGTAAGCCACAGGCGGGTATCAAACTCCAGCTGATGGTACTGCGGCTCCATGTGGCAGCACAGGGAATAGAACGCTTTGTCGTGCTCTTTCTCTTTCAGATGCGCCAGCTCATGGACGACGATCATCCGCAGGAACGCTTCCGGCGCGTTACGGAACACCGTCGCGACGCGGATTTCGGCCTTCGCCTTCAGCTTGCCGCCCTGCACGCGGGAGATGGCGGTGTGCAGGCCGAGCGCGTTTTTCAGCACGTGGATCTTGTTGTCGTACATCACCTTGTTGATCGGCGGCGCGCTCTTCAGATACCGGCTTTTCAGATCCTGCGTATACTGCCAGAGGGCCTTATCGGTCGCGAAATCGTGCGTGCCGGGATAGCGTTTTTCCAGCACCGCACCGAGCTTCTGCTCGGCAATCAGGCTGCGAACCTGAGTCAGTAAATGCTCCGGATAGCCCTGGAGATAAGTAAGTTGGTTCATCAAGAGCCCAAATTAATGCGAAAACGGGTATACCCTTCATCCTTCACGTTGTCTCTGCGTTGGCTGCGTCTGCTCACCCCAGTCACTTACTTGTGTAAGCTCCTGGGGATTCTCAGACTTGCCGCCTTGATACAACTTGAATGATTTTGGGTATATACTCACGCACCCTTTTCAGGGATACGCCAAATTTTACCATTCAGGAGGGCCGATGAGCCACTTAGACAACGGTTTCCGTTCACTCAACCTTAAACGTTTCCCGGAAACGGACGACGTTAACCCGCTTCAGGCGTGGGAAGCGGCGGATGAATATCTGCTGCAGCAGTTGGATGAGACTGAAATCCGCGGCCCGGTTTTGATCCTGAATGACGCGTTTGGCGCGCTGGGATGCGCCCTGGCGGAGCACACGCCATACAGCATCGGCGATTCCTACCTGAGCGAGCTGGCGACGCGTGAAAACCTGCGCCATAACGACATCGAAGAGTCCAGCGTGAAGTTTCTCGACAGCACCGCGGACTACCCGCAGGCGCCCGGCGTGGTGCTGATCAAAGTGCCAAAAACCATGGCGCTGCTGGAGCAGCAGCTGCGCGCGCTGCGTAAGGTCGTGACGCCGGATACGCGCATCATCGCGGGTGCCAAAGCGCGCGATATCCACACTTCGACGCTCGAGCTGTTCGAGAAAGTCCTCGGCCCGACCACCACGACGCTGGCCTGGAAAAAAGCGCGCCTGATCAACTGCACCTTCAGCGCACCGGAGCTGGCCGACGCGCCAGAAACGCTGAGCTGGAAGCTGGAAGGGACAGACTGGACCATCCATAACCACGCGAACGTCTTCTCCCGCACCGGTCTGGATATCGGCGCGCGCTTCTTTATGGAACATCTGCCGGAAAATCTGGAAGGTGAGATTGTCGACCTGGGCTGCGGCAACGGTGTGATCGGCCTGACGCTGCTGGCGAAGAACCCGGAAGCCAGCGTGGTGTTCAGCGACGAGTCGCCGATGGCGGTGGCCTCCAGCCGTCTGAACGTGGAAACCAACATGCCGGACGCGCTGGACCGCTGCGAGTTTATGATCAACAACGCGCTGTCTGGCGTAGAGCCGTTCCGCTTCAACGCGGTGTTCTGTAACCCGCCGTTCCACCAGAAGCACGCCCTGACGGATAACGTTGCGTGGGAAATGTTCCACCACGCGCGCCGCTGCCTGAAAATCAACGGCGAGCTGTACATCGTGGCGAACCGCCACCTGGACTACTTCCACAAGCTGAAGAAGATTTTCGGCAACTGCGTCACCATTGCGACGAACAATAAGTTTGTGGTGCTGAAGTCGGTGAAGCTGGGACGTCGTCGTTAAGATTGGGTATGTGCGGCCTGATGCCCTCACCCCGACCCTCTCCCACAGGGAGAGGGAGCAAACATTAAAAACGGCAACTGGGTTGCCGTTTTGCTTTTACCCCGCTGCCCGGCAATGTTCTAGATCATCAGAGCTAATTTCGTCCCCTGCGCAATCGCGCGCCGCGCGTCCAGCTCCATCGCCACGTCGCACCCGCCAATCAGATGCACCGTTTTACCGGCTTCGCGCAGCGGATCCGCCAGATCGCGCTTTGGCTCCTGCCCGGCACATAAAATGACATGATCCACGCGCAGCAGCTGCGGTTCGCCGCCGATCGTGACGTGCAGACCCTCGTCGTCGATCTTCTCATAGCTCACCGCCGGGATCATCTTCACCCCGCGCGAGAGCAGGGTGGCGCGGTGGATCCAGCCCGTGGTTTTACCCAGCCCTTCGCCCGGCTTGCTGGCTTTACGCTGCAGCATCACGATCTGGCGCGGGCTTTTCGGCAGCTGCGGTCCTTCCGGGCGAAGCCCGCCGGACTGGTTCAGACTGGTGTCGATCCCCCATTCCACGCAAAATTCAGCAATGTTCTGGCTGGTGGCCTCGCCCGGCTGGCTTAAGTACATAGCGGTATCAAAACCGATCCCGCCGCAGCCGATAATCGCCACCTTCTCGCCAACCGGCGTTTTGTCTCGCAATACATCCAGATAGCTCAACACCTTCGGATGATCGATACCCTCGATCGCAGGCGTGCGCGGTACGATCCCGCTCGCCAGGATCACCTCATCGAAATCAGTCAGATCCGCTGCGTGGACAAACTGGTTAAGCCGCAGCTCGACGCCCGTCAGCTCGATCATCCGGCGGTAGTAGCGCAGCGTTTCGTAGAACTCCTCTTTGCCGGGGATCTGTTTGGCGATATTAAACTGCCCGCCAATCTCCCCCAGCGCATCAAACAGCGTTACGCTGTGCCCGCGCGAGGCGGCATTGACCGCAAACGCCAGCCCCGCCGGGCCTGCGCCCACCACGGCCAGGCGTTTTTTATTGACTGCCGGAACGACCGGCATTTTGGTTTCATGGCAGGCGCGTGGGTTAACCAGGCATGAGGTGACCTTGCCGACGAAGATCTGATCCAGGCAGGCCTGGTTACAGCCGATGCAGGTGTTGATTTCATCCGCACGGCCGCTTTGCGCTTTGGACAGCAGCTCGGCATCGGCAAGGAACGGCCGCGCCATTGAGACCATGTCGGCGTCGCCGCGTGAAATCACATCGTCCGCCACCTGCGGATCGTTAATGCGGTTGGTGGTGACCAGCGGAACAGACACTTTCCCTTTCAGCCTGCGCGTCACCCAGCTGAACGCCGCGCGCGGCACCGGCGTGGCGATGGTCGGGATGCGCGCCTCGTGCCAGCCGATGCCGGTGTTGATAATGGTGGCACCTGCGGCTTCAATCGCCTGCGCCAGCTGCACGGTTTCATCGAACGTTCCGCCGCCTTCCACCAGGTCGAGCATCGACAGGCGGAAGACGATAATAAAATCAGCCCCTGCACGTTCGCGCACCGCGCGCACCACCTCCACGGCAAAGCGCATCCGGCGGGCATAGTCGCCGCCCCATTCGTCTTCACGGTGGTTGGTGCGGGCGGCGAGAAACTCGTTGATCAGGTAGCCTTCTGAGCCCATCACCTCAACGCCGTCGTAGCCCGCCTCGCGCGCCAGCGCCGCGCAGCGGGCGAAGTCGTCAATCAACGCCAGGATCTCGTCGTGGGTGAGGGCGTGAGGTTTAAAACGGTTAATCGGTGCCTGAAGAGCCGATGGCGCGACCAGATTCGGCTGATAGCTGTAGCGTCCGGTGTGCAGAATTTGCAGGGCGATTTTGCCGCCCTCGCGGTGTACCGCGTCGGTCACAATGCGGTGGTGCGGCAGCTGTGACGCATCGTTCAGGACCGCGCCGCCCTCCATGCCCACGCCGGAAGGGGCAGGGGCCACGCCGCCGGTGACGATCAGCGCCACCCCGTGGCGTGCGCGCTCGGCATAGAAGGCTGCCAGACGCTCGGCCCCGTCCGGGTGCTCCTCCAGCCCGGTGTGCATCGACCCCATCAGCACGCGGTTTTTGAGTGTGGTGAACCCCAGATCGAGGGGGGCGAATAACGACGGGTAGCGGCTCATAGTCTCTTCCAGTGTAAAATTATTGTTATGTGGTCGGATGAGTTACTAATTTAGCCAGCGGCAGCAGAAAGGTAAAAGCGGGATCGAATGATTGTGATAGATCTCAAAGAACTTCCCCGGTGGCGCTGCGCTTATCGGGGCTACAAAACCCCAGGACAGATAAGCGTAGCGCCATCCGGCGTTATTTACGGCGCCGCTGCCCGCACCAGCCCCGGTGCCTGCCACATCGATGTCGTCAGCCCGCTGTCCACCAACCCAAGCTGGTCCGCATATACCGCCTGCCATTTCTGCATCATGCCGTCGTACAGCTCGCGATGTATCGGGTTTGGCGTGAATTCGCGGCTCCATTTCACCAGCCGCTCGCCCGTCGAGGCCATATCGGCAAACAGCCCTGCGCCAACGCCTGCCGCAATGGCGCAGCCCAGCGCCGTCGCCTCCTTCACTTCCGGCACGCGCACCGGCAGGCCGGTGACGTCGCTGAGGATCTGGCTCCACAGCGCGCCTTTCGAACCGCCACCGGCAAACACCAGGCTCTCAAACGTCACGCCGGAGAAGCGCGAAATCTGCGCCAGGTTGCAGGCCGAGACGATCGCCGCGTTCTCCTCCAGTGCGCGGAACAGCGTCGCTTTATTGCATTTTTCCGGGTCGATGGAGAGGTTAATAAACGACGGCGCGGCGTGGTACCACTGCTTAAAATGCATGGCGTCGGAGAAGATCGGCATCACCCCGTGTGAACCCGCCGGCACGCGGCTGGCCATCTCTTCCAGCAGGGAGTAGGTGTCCATCCCCATCCGCTCGGCAATCAGCTTTTCCTCCGCGCAGAAGGCGTCGCGGAACCAGCGCATGGTCAGCCCGGTAAAGAAGCTGATCGACTCCGCCTGCGCCATGCCGGGGATAACGTGCGGGTTGACGCGGATGTTCATCTCGGGGTCGGTGCGCACCTGCGGCAGATTCACCACCTGCTGCCAGAAGGTGCCGCCCAGCACCGCCGTCTGCCCGGCGCGAACCACGCCCAGCCCCAGACAGCCCAGTTGCACGTCGCCGCCGCCCATGACGACCGGCGTGCCTTCGCGCAGGCCGCTTTGCTGCGCGGCCTCTTTGGTGATAGCGCCCAGCACGGTGCCGGTCTCTTTCACCGGGGAGAGAATATCGGCGCGCAGCCCGGCCATGTCGAGCAGCGCCGGACGCCAGTCGCGGGAGAAGAGATCCAGCATGCCGGTGGTGCCCGCGTTAGACGGGTCGACCGCCAGCTCGCCGGAGAGCTTCGCCGCCAGCCAGTCGCTGATCATGGTGATGGTCGCGGCCTTGCGGTAAATATCCGGACGATGGTGTGCCAGCCACAGCAGGCGCGGCATGGCGCTCAGCGCCAGCGTCTGCCCGGAAACGTCATACACTTCGGATTCAAAACGATAGTCGTGGATCTCTTTGAGTTCGGCCACCTCGCGGCTGGCGCGGGCGTCAACGTTGGCGCAGGCCCAGATGGCCTCGCCGTTGCGGTCGTAAAGCACGATCCCTTCGCGCATGGAGCAGCATGCAACGGACTGAATGTCCGCCGCGCCCAGATTCGCGCGCGACAGCGCCTGATGAATGCACTGGCAGGCCAGCTGCCAGTTGGTCTCGAGGTCGAACTCCATCGACCCCGGCACGTTCTCTACGTTCAGATGCTTCCACTCGGCCTGGCCGACGGCAATCTGGTTGCCCTGCAAATCGAAAATCACGGCGCGAACGCTACCGGTCCCTGCATCTAACGCTAAAAGGTAACTCATGAGCTTGCCTCGTTGTTAGCGCAGGGCGGGCTCTCATTTGGCCAGAGCCAGCACCGCGCGGGCTGTCGTCTCCTCCGTCACCAGGCCATTGATACGGCGACCCTTCAGTGCGGCATAAATCGCATCGGCTTTCTCTTCCCCTCCGGCCACGCCAACGATGGTGGGCAGCTGCGCCAGCTCATCAAGCGAGACGCCGAGTAATTCTTTATGGATCTCCAGCTCCTCGACGCACTCCCCTTCGGCATTGAGGAAATAGCCGAGAATGTCGCCGACCGCGCCTTTGCGGGCGTACATCAGCTGTTCACCTTCGCTGATATAGCCGGATCGCAAGATCGTGGCGTCACGGCGCTGGTTCACCGACCCAATGCCGACCACCGCCACGTCGGCAGCGGTGGCGGCGAGGATTACGTCCCGCACGCTGGTCTCGCGTTTTAAGATCCCGGCCACCTCGGCGGATGACACGCGAAGCGGGGCGGGGATCATGCTGACGCTGCATGCCGCGTCCAACTGGCCGATACCGGTCATATACGGCCCGACGCCGCCGGAGAGCGTCACCAGGCGGATCTGCTGCGAGCTGATAAAGCCGCTCAGGTGCTGCAGGCTGCTCATGGTGGTTTCACCAAACCCCACCGCCAGCAGCTGGCCGGGCTCCAGTACGCCCATCAGCGACTGCGCCGCGCCAATGCCGAGCCGCACGTTCATCGGCGGCGTATTCAGGGCGGGCATCACGCGCACCAGCTTCAGGCCAAAGCGCTGCTGTAGCTCGGTCTCCAGCGCCAGGCAGCCCTCGTAGCGGGAGTTGATCTGCACGCGGATCACCCCGGACTGACGGCCCTTCTCCAGCAGGCGGGAGATTTTTAATCGCGGCAGCCCGAGCCGCTCGCCGATATCGTTTTGGGTCAGCCCGTCGTGGTAGTAGCACCAGGCCACGCGCGCCACCAGCTCCTCTTCCGCCAGTGCCAGCCCGGCAAACCGTCCTTCTTCCGCAGTGCGTTTATCGCTCATAGTTGAACTCTTATAAAAATTTAGATCATATGTTCGTGATGGCGCGAAGGGAAAGTGTGAGCCACGCGACAAAACGGATCATTTCGATCGGTTCTGGTTTATCTGAATCTCAATCGGTAAAACTGTGATCCCTGCACGGTTGTAAATATAGTTCACCGTCTACGCTTTTGAACATTATTAAATCTAAAAATCATTTGTTCAATAGCGGAGCGATGATGAACTCACTTCTCGACGCGCGGAATATCAGCAAGCAGTTCTCAGGCGTGCCGGTTCTTAAAGGCATTGATTTCACGCTGCTTGCGGGCCAGGTGCACGCCCTGATGGGCGGAAACGGCGCGGGAAAATCGACGCTGATGAAAATCATCGCCGGGGTCGAGACGCCGGACGGCGGTGAACTTTCCGTCGAGGGGCAGTCATATGCGCGGCTGACGCCCGTACAGGCGCACAGGCTTGGCATTTACCTCGTGCCGCAGGAGCCTCTGCTGTTCCCCAACCTGACGGTGCGGGAAAACATCCTGTTCCGCCTGCCGCGCGAGCGCGATCTAGAAAAGTGCCTGGCGGAAAAACTCCAGCAGCTGCAGTGCCAGCTTAACCTCGACGCTACCGCCAGCACGCTGGAAGTGGCGGATCAGCAGATGGTGGAAATCCTGCGGGGCCTGATGCGCAACGCCAGGATCCTGATCCTCGACGAACCCACAGCCTCCCTCACGCCGGGTGAAACCGAACGGCTGTTCCGCCAGATCCGCGCCCTGCAGGCACTCGGCGTCGGGATTGTTTTTATCTCCCATAAGCTGCCGGAAATTCGCGTGCTTTCGAGCCACGTCTCGGTGATGCGCGACGGCGCGGTGGTGCTGAGCGGCGAAACCGCGCAGTTTGACGACAGCGCCCTGATTGCCGCCATGACGCCGGTAAGCCGGGAGAAATCCCTCAGCGATACGCAAAAGCTGTGGCTGGCGCTGCCGGGCAACCGCCGCACCCAGCCGCAGGATTTCCCGGTGCTGCGCGTTGACGATCTTACCGGGGAAGGCTTTATCGATCTCAGCCTTGAGATCTATGCCGGGGAGATCGTCGGCCTGGCCGGGCTGGTGGGATCCGGGCGCACCGAGTTTGCGGAAACGCTCTACGGCCTGCGGCCGGTACGTGGCGGCCGCATCTGGCTGGAGAACCAGGAGATTGCCGGCGATCCGGTAAGTTCACGCCTGGAAAAAGGGCTGGTCTACCTGCCGGAAGACAGGCAGGTGTCCGGCCTGTTCCTCGACGCGCCGATCCGCTGGAACACCGTGGCGCTGAACGAGCCGTCGCTCTGGCAGCAGCGCAAGCGGGAGTCTGCGGTCGTGGAGCGCTATCACCGGGCGCTGGGGATCAAGCTCAACCATGCGGATCAAACCGTGCGCACGCTCTCCGGCGGCAACCAGCAGAAGGTGCTGCTGGCGCGCTGTCTGGAGGCCAATCCTTTATTACTGATCGTCGATGAACCGACGCGCGGCGTGGACGTCTCGGCGCGCGCCGATATCTACCAGCTCATCAAAAGCGTGGCGGCGCAGAACGTGGCGGTACTGATGATCTCAAGCGATCTCGATGAGTTTCCGGGCCTCGCGGACCGCGTGCTGGTGATGCATCAGGGCGTACTCAGCGGCGAGCTGCCGCGCCATGCCGTCAGCCTCGACAGAATGATGGCGCTGGCGTTCGGAGGGCAAGCATGAAGACCTTACTGAAAAACCGCGAGCTGAGCGCGTTTCTCGCCATTCTGGCGCTGTTCGCCGTGCTGGTGGCGCTCAATCCGTCCTACCTGAGTTTGCAGACGCTGGGGATGATCTTCGCCAGCTCGCAGATCCTGATCCTGCTGGCGATCGGCGCGGCGCTGGTGATGCTGACCCGCAATATCGACGTCTCCGTGGGTTCAACCGTCGGGCTCTCCGCCATCGCCGTCGGCGTGGCGCTGAACGGCGGCTACAGCCTGCCCGTTTCCATCCTCTTCGCGCTCACGGTTGGCGCGCTGGCCGGGTTATTCAACGGGTTTCTGGTGGTGGGGCTGCGCATCCCGGCGATTGTCGCCACCCTCGGCACGCTGGGGCTGTACCGTGGAGCGATGCTGCTCTGGACGGGCGGAAAGTGGATTGAAGGGCTGCCGCCGGGGTTGAAATCGCTCTCTGAGCCTGCGGCCATCGGCGTGTCGCCCCTTGGTATGGTGGTGTTGATTATCGTGGTCACCGGCGCGTGGACGCTGTCGCGCACCGCGTTCGGGCGTGATTTTTACGCGGTGGGGGATAACCTCGCTGCCGCGCGGCAGCTGGGCGTGGCGGTGAACCGCACCCGCATGATCGCCTTTACCCTCAACGGCGTGCTGGCGGCCTGCGCCGGGATCGTCTTTGCCGCGCAGATTGGTTTTGTGCCCAACCAGACCGGCAGCGGGCTGGAGATGAAGGCCATCGCCGCCTGCGTGCTCGGGGGGATTTCGCTGCTGGGCGGCACGGGCACGCTGGTTGGCGCGCTGCTCGGCGCCTTCTTCCTGACCCAAATCGACACCGTGCTGGTGCTATTCAGGCTCCCGGCCTGGTGGAACGACTTTATCGCCGGGCTGGTGCTGCTGGGCGTCCTGGTGCTCGACGGGCGTCTGCGCCAGGCGCTGGCGCGCCATCAGCGGGCGCTGAAGTACGGTCGCTTCCAGCCGGGTAACAGAGGGGGGAAGCACGTCACCCCGTTTCCCAAACGCAAAAAAGAGGTGGCGTAAATGAGGCTTAACTGGGAAAGCGCGCTGCTCATTTTGCTGGTGCTGGAGATCCTGCTCTTCGGCGCCATCAACCCGCGCATGCTCGACATCAACATGCTGCTGTTCAGCACCAGCGACTTCATCTGCATCGGCATTGTGGCGCTGCCGCTGACGCTGGTGATCATCAGCGGCGGGATCGACATCTCCCTCGGCTCGACCATCGGCCTGTGCGCGATTGCGCTGGGGGTGATGATGCAGGCTGGGTGGCCGATGGCGGTCGCCGTTCCGCTGACGCTGCTGCTGGGACTGCTGTGCGGGCTGGTAAACGCGGCGCTGATCCACTACACCGGCATCAGCCCGCTGGTGATTACCCTCGGCACGCTCTACCTCTACGGCGGCGGGGCGCTGCTGCTCTCCGGCATGGCGGGAGCCACGGGCTACGAGGGCATCGGCGGCTTCCCGGACAGCTTCACGGCATTGGCTAACCTCACGGTGTTTGGCCTGCCGATCCCGCTGGTGCTGTTCGCGGTGATTACCGTCTTCTTCTGGCTGATTACCCACCGCGGGCGCTTTGGTCGTCATCTGTTTTTGATTGGGCAGAATCCTCGCGCGGCACGCTATGCGGCGCTGTCGGTGAACGGCATGCCCTACGCGCTGTACGGCCTGGTGGGCGTAGCCTCCGCGGTTGCCGCGCTGGTGATGGTCTCCTATTTCGGCTCCGCGCGTTCGGATCTGGGGCGCGATTTACTGATGCCCGCGCTCACCGCCGCCGTGCTCGGCGGGGCCAATATCTACGGTGGTTCAGGTTCGGTTGTCGGTACGGCGCTGGCGGCGCTGTTGGTGGGGTATCTGCAGCAGGGTTTACAGATGGTCGGCATCCCCAACCAGGTGTCGAGCGCGCTGTCAGGGGCGCTGCTGGTTGTGGTGGTGATGGGACGTTCGCTGAGTCTGCACCGCGAGTGGGTGCGTTCTCTCTTTAGAAAACTATCCGGAGCGTAAGATGAAAACAAAACTGTTCGTCCTGGCAATGGCCCTCAGCTTCGCTTCGGCGCAGGCGGCGGACCGCATTGCCTTTATCCCGAAGCTGGTGGGCGTGGGCTTCTTCACCAGCGGCGGCAACGGCGCGAAAGAGGCGGGGAAAGACCTCGGTGTGGACGTCACCTACGACGGCCCGACCGAGCCGAGCGTCTCCGGCCAGGTGCAGCTGATCAATAACTTCGTCAACCAGGGCTATAACGCCATCATCGTCTCCGCCGTGTCGCCGGACGGCCTCTGCCCGGCGCTCAAGCGCGCGATGCAGCGCGGCGTCAAGGTTCTGACCTGGGACTCCGACACCAAACCGGAGTGCCGCAGCATCTATATCAACCAGGGAACGCCGGAACAGCTGGGCGGCCTGCTGGTGGAGATGGCGGGCAAGCAGGTCACCAAACCGAATGCCAAAGTGGCGTTCTTCTACTCCAGCCCCACCGTCACCGACCAGAACCAGTGGGTGAAAGAGGCGAAGGCCAAAATCGAGAAAGATCATCCCCAGTGGCAGGTCGTCACTACCCAGTTTGGCTATAACGACGCCACCAAATCGTTGCAAACCGCCGAAGGGATCTTAAAAGCGTATCCGGATCTGGATGCGATCATCGCCCCGGATGCCAACGCGCTGCCGGCCGCTGCGCAGGCGGCGGAAAACCTGAAGCGCGAAGGGGTGGCGATTGTCGGGTTCAGTACGCCGAACGTGATGCGTCCGTACGTTGAGCGCGGCACGGTAAAAGCTTTCGGCCTGTGGGATGTCGTACAACAGGGCAAAATTGCGGTCAATGTCGCCGATCGTTTGCTGAAAAAAGGCGATCTTAACGTCGGCGACAGCGTGGACGTAAAAAATATCGGGGCGCTGAAGGTCGAGCCGAACAGCGTGCAGGGTTACCAGTATGAGGCGAAGGGCAACGGCATCGTGCTGCTGCCGGAGCGGGTGGTGTTCACCAAAGAGAACATCAGCAAATACGATTTCTGACGGGGGAGCAAATGGCTGATTTAGACGATATCAAAGACGGTAAGGATTTTGGCATCGGCACGCCGCAGGTCAACGTGCCGTTCACGCTGAAGGGCTGCGGCTCGCTGGACTGGGGCATGCAGTCCCGCCTGGCACGCATCTTCAACCCTAAGAGCAACCGTACGGTGATGCTGGCCTTTGACCACGGCTACTTTCAGGGGCCGACCACCGGCCTTGAGCGTATCGATCTCTCCATCGCGCCGCTGTTTGGTGAAACCGACGTGCTGATGTGCACCCGCGGCATCCTCAGGAGCCAGGTGCCAGCCGCCACGAACAAACCGGTGGTGCTGCGCGCCTCCGGCGGTAATTCGATTCTGGGCGAGCTGTCGAACGAGTGCGTGGCGGTGGCGATGGAGGACGCGCTGCGCCTGAACGTCTGCGCGGTGGCGGCGCAGGTGTACATCGGCAGTGAGTTTGAGCATCAGTCGATCAACAACATCATCAAGCTTGTCGATGCGGGCGCGCGCTACGGCATGCCGACGCTGGCGGTGACGGGGGTCGGTAAAGAGATGGCGCGTGACGCGCGCTATTTCTCGCTCGCCAGCCGCATCGCCGCCGAAATGGGGGCGCAGTTCGTCAAAACCTACTACGTGGACGAGGGCTTTGAAAAAGTGACCGCCAGCTGCCCGGTGCCGATTGTGATCGCCGGGGGCAAAAAGCTGCCGGAGCACGAGGCGCTGGAGATGTGCTGGCGTGCGATAGATCAGGGGGCATCCGGCGTGGACATGGGGCGCAACATCTTCCAGTCCAGCGCGCCGCTCGCCATGCTGAAGGCGGTGAAAAAAGTGGTTCACGAGAACTGGAATGCCCGCGATGCGTTCCAGTTCTGGCAGGAAGAGAAACAGGGAGAAGCAAAATGAACGTGACGCTGGTTGAAATCAACATTAAGCCCGAGCGGGTGGACGAGTTTCTGGAGGTATTCCGCGCCAACCACGAGGGGGCAATCAAGGAGCCGGGAAACCTGCGCTTTGACGTCTTGCAGGATCCGCGGGTGAAAACCCGGTTCTTTATCTACGAAGCCTACAAAGACGAAGAGGCGGTGCTGGCGCATAAGCAAACGCCGCACTATCTGGCGTGCGTGGATAAGCTTGAGGAATTGATGTCGGAGCCGCGCAAGAAACGCAGTTTTGTGGGGTTGTTGCCGGAGTAGCGGTACGGGTAAGAGGTTGTGTTGATTTTGTAGGCCGGGTAAGCGTTAGCGCCACCCGGCATTGTTCAGGCCAGCGCCAGATCCGCAAGTATCGCAGCAAGCGCTTCGCGCGGCTCACCCTGAATAGCCTGAAGCGGGAAGGGGAGCGCGGGTGTTTCCACTTTCCCCAGCATTTCTGCCGCTGCCGCTACCACCCGCAAGCTGCCGTATCGACGGAACAATTCCCACAGCGGCTCCAGCCGCTCGGATTGTGCCGCCTCTTTCGAACGGGCAATCGCCAGCGCTGTTTGCGGAAACAACCCGCCGACCACCGAGTACCAGACGTCAAACCCGGCCTGCAGGGCGGAGGCCGCTCGCCAGTCGCCGGCGATACCCAGCGTGACGGTATCAGGAAGACGAGCCCGTACCTGCGACAGGTCCTCCGCCACGCGGCCAAGCTTTATGGAGCCTATATTCGGCAGGGCCGCGGCGGCAAATAACAATTCATCGCTAAACGAAAAACCGGTCGTGGCGGGATTATCGTAAATGCACAGCGGTACGGAGATCTGGCGGGTCACCGTTTCATAGAGATTAAACACTTCGTCTTCCGTTAATCGCTGGTACGACACGGGCGCCAGCAGCAAGCCGGAGACACCTGCCGATTGCGCGTCGTCAGCCAGACGCAGAATATCGTCCAGCCGTAATGCGCCAATGCTGACGATGACCGGAATGTCATCAGCATGCGCCGCCGCGCAGCGTGCGATCCGACCGCGCTCTTCTACGGTCAGATAGGCATAGCTTCCCGTTGAGCCGAGAATGCCCAGAGAATCCACGCCAGCGTCGACCAGGGGGCGCAGAAGATTGATGGAGGACTGCTCGTCAAACGTCCCCTCTTTCAGGGGGGTTAACGGAAAAGCGCTTAATCCGTGAAACATCGTGTTGTCCTCTTACAGCGTCAGCATCTTAACCTGAGCCGTGGCCCCCGGCATCAGCCGCTGCAGGTTGTTGACCAGCTCTTCTCCCGCCTCTTCCAGTGCCGCAAGCGGCATCGACGGCAGGCTTTCAAGAATAAACCACATAGATTGCGCCTGGCTGTCCAGACGGGTACGCACCCCCTGTCGCCAGTTCCAGCGGCGGCAGGTGACGCCGAGGTTGTCGCGCCAGATAACCTCGTCAGGTTCCGGATGTTCTACCACTGGTTGTCCCTCTTTTAAAGTATCAAACGGCTCGCTGCCGTCGGCCAGCGTCAGACGCGGCGCACCCGAGTACGCCGCGAGATTTTCCCCACCCACCGGAATGGCATAGCGAATGCTCACCGCGTTATAGATATCCACCACCGGATCCAGCGACGGCAGCGAACCGTCTTTCAGTACCCGCTTGCGCAGGGCCGCGGCGGAACAGGGCGTGCGTTTCGGTTTCGCGCCGAAGGCTTTAAACACCTCATCCCAGTCTGAAAGGTGTGCATCAGCCCACGGCACATCATCATTCAACATCTGCTGACAGGCCTGCGCCAGCGCGGCGGGCGCTACCTCCGGGTGGGTAATCGGCCCAGCTTCAACCAGAATGCTCAGCGCCCGAAAGCCTGGGGCAATCCCGGCAAGACGCGAATCTATTGACGGCGTAACGAGAGACATAAATAATCCTGTATTGACTGTTTTATACCATGGTAGTGACCAATGACTGATAAAGTCAATATAATGACTGATTCGGGTGCCGATGTTGCCCAGGTAAGCCTGGCCGTGGCGAACCGCATTCGCAACTGGCGTAAAGAGAAAAAGCTGTCGCTGGACGAGCTGTCCCGCCGCGCCAGCGTCAGCAAAGGGATGCTGGTGGAGATCGAAAAGGGCGCAGCCAATCCCAGCATCGCCATTTTGTGCAAGCTGGCCGCCGCGCTCGGCATCTCCGTGGCGGATATCGTCAACGTCTCCAGCGAGCCGCTGGTACATGTTATCGAAGAAGAGGCGATTCCGGTGCTGTGGCAGGGCGCGCTGGGTGGACGCGCCAGACTGCTGGCGGGTACCGCGGGACCTGACATGATTGAGTTATGGCAGTGGGAGATGCAGCCGGGAGAACGGTTTACCTCTCCGGGGCACCCGGCGGGAACCTTTGAGCTGCTGCACGTAAACGAGGGCGTGTTAACGCTGACGGTGGATGAGACGGTGACCCAGGTTAACGCTGGTGCGTCGGCGGTGGCGAAAACGGAAGCGTCGCACGGCTACGCCAATGAAAGCGATACCGTGCTTCGCTTCACCATGACGGTGGCGGAGTTTCACCGATAAAAAACTGCCGGGTAGCGTAACGCCACCCGGCGTTGATTACGCCTCTTCCACGCTCACCCGCAGCGCTGCCAGCGCTTTACGCGCCGCTTTCAGCACCTGCTCACACTGCTCAATCGTCAGCGTCAGCGGCGGTTCAATGCGGATGGTTTTCGAGTTGTTGAGCGTTCCGGCCACCAGCACCCGCTGGCGGAACATCTCGCTCGCGAAGCTGTAGCCGGTTTCGTTATCAACAAACTCAATCGCCATCAGCATCCCTTTCCCACGCGCGTCCTGCACCAGGTCCGGATACTCCCGGCCTAGCTGACGGAAGCCGTCCAGCAGCATGTCGCCTTTCTGCTCCGCCTGCGCGGGCAGGTTTTGCTCCAGCAGCACGTTAATGGTCGCCAGAGCGGCCGCACAGGCCAGCGGGTTACCGCCAAAGGTGGTGGTATGCAGGAACGGATTGTCGAACAGCACCGAGAAGACCTCCTCGGTGGCCACCGTCGCGCCAATCGGCATCACGCCGCCGCCGAGCGCCTTCGCCAGGCACAGGATGTCCGGCTGCACGTTCTCGTGCTCGCAGGCAAACATCTTGCCGGTGCGCCCCATCCCGGTCTGGACTTCGTCGAGGATCAGCAGCGCGCCAAACTCATCGCACAGCTGACGCACGGCGGGCAGATAGCCCTGCGGAGGGAGGATCACGCCGCCTTCGCCCTGAATCGGCTCCAGGATCACCGCCGCCACGTCATCGCCGGTTTTGCGGCATTCGCTCAGCGCGGTGCGCATGGCGTTGATGTCGCCAAACGGCACGTGGCGGAAGCCCGGCAGCAGCGGCATAAACGGTTTGCGGAAGGTGGATTTGGCGGTAGCAGACAGTGCGCCCAGGGATTTCCCGTGGAACGCGCCGCTGGTGGCGATAAAGGTGAATTTCCCGCGCGGCGACTGGTACGCTTTGGCGAGTTTAATCGCCGCTTCGACCGATTCCGTGCCGCTGTTGCTAAAGAAGCTGTACTTCAGTTTGCCGGGCGTTAAGGCCGCCAGCGTTTTCGCGAGCATGGCGCGAAGCGGGTCGAGCAGTTCCTGGCTATGGAGAGGTTGTTTCGCAAGTTGATTCTGTACGGCGGAAACCACAACTGGATTACGGTGCCCCACGTTGAAAATTCCAAAACCTCCCAGGCAATCGATAAACTCCTGTCCCTGGGTGTCGACAAGCGTGTTCAGACTTCCCGCTTGCCACTCTACGGCTCCGTAATCCCCGCCGGCGGTAACAGATTTGCGATACTCCAGAAACCCTGGATTGACGTGCTCTTTAAAGTAATCGATGACCTCTCGGTTAAGTTGTTTCATCTCCTCATGATCGAGCGTTCGCTTCTCAATGAGATTCAGTGCGTGCGCGGTACAGGCAAGAGCCGAGGCGCTGGAAGGTAACCTGTTCAAAATGTGCTCCCGGGGATCGCGTATCACATGATACTGAGTTAAGTATTGCAGGGATTACGCCACTTCAGATGACTTAACGAAAATCGGGATAAACGCCAGGTTAAAATAATGTTGCACAATATTTAATCATGCCGGAGCAACCGAAACGGGTTTTAGCGGTACAGGAAAGAGAGGATAAATGAGGACGGAAACGCGCAGCTGCACTAAAGAAGTGCATTCGCTGCAACTTAAGTGGGCGTTAACGGGTCATGCTTTACAGGTAATTTCTTTACGAAAGTATTTGAAATCAATGAATTAAAAAATCGTACAAAAAGTATGGTTTAAGTCAAATCTGCGATCTCCATCAAGTTTAACAACTAAAGATAAATTGTTTACCGCCGAAAAAACATTGACCCACAAAATTAACATTCAAATAACCTGCAAGGGATGCCCACGATGTCCTCTCCAACCTATGTCACCCAGAATGAATATCCTCTGGACGATGACACCACCTTAATGTCTACAACAGACGTCCACAGCTACATCACCCACGCCAACGACACCTTTGTGCAGGTGAGCGGCTACCAGCTCGATGAGCTGACGGGCCAGCCGCACAATATGGTACGCCATCCCGATATGCCAAAAGCCGCGTTTGCCGATATGTGGTACACGCTGCAGCAGGGCGAGCCGTGGAGCGGGATTGTTAAAAACCGGCGCAAAAACGGCGACCACTACTGGGTGCGTGCGAATGCGGTACCGATGGTGCGCCGCGGGCAGGTGACGGGCTATATGTCCATTCGCACCAAAGCCACAGCGGAAGAGATTGCCACCGTGGAGCCGCTCTACCGGGCGCTGAACGACGGGCGCTGTAAAAAACGTATTCATAAAGGGCTGGTGGTCGGAAAGGGCTGGCTGGGCAAACTGCCGGCAATGCCGCTGCGCTGGCGCGTGCGCAGCGTGATGGCGGTGCTTTTTGCCGTACTCGCCGCCACGCTGGTCGCGACCTCCGCCGGGTGGATGCCGCTTGCCGCAGCCGCGCTGGTAATGCTGCTGGGGACGCTGCTGTTTGAGCAACAGATTGTCCGCCCGGTAGAGAATGTGGCGCAACAGGCGCTGAAGGTCGCAACCGGCGAGCGCAACAGCGTGCAGCACCTGAACCGCAGCGACGAGCTGGGGCTGACGCTGCGTGCGGTCGGGCAACTGGGCCTGATGTGCCGCTGGTTAATCAATGACGTGTCGAGCCAGGTGGTGAGCGTCCGTGACGGCAGCGACAGGCTGGCGCAGGGGAATGAAGATCTGAACGATCGGACGCGTCAGACCGTGGCGAACGTGCAGCAGACCGTCGCAACAATGAACCAGATGGCCGCGTCCGTTCAGAGTAACTCCGAAACCGCCGCCGAGGTGGACAAACTCTCGGTGGCCGCGAGCAGCGCGGCAACGAAAGGGGGCAACGCGATGCAGACTGTCGTTAAAACCATGGATGACATTGCCGACAGCACGCAGCGAATTGGCTCGATTACCTCCCTGATTAACGATATCGCTTTCCAGACCAATATTCTGGCGCTAAACGCGGCGGTTGAAGCAGCAAGGGCAGGGGAGCAGGGTAAAGGGTTTGCCGTGGTCGCGGGTGAAGTCCGTCATCTCGCCAGCCGCAGCGCCAGTGCGGCTAATGATATTCGTAAACTCATTGATGCCAGCGCCAGCAAGGTGCAGTCCGGCTCTGAGCAGGTACACGCCGCAGGCCGTACGATGGATGATATCGTTGTGCAGGTGAAAAACGTGACGCAGCTTATCGCCCAGATCAGCCACGCGACCTCCGAGCAGGCAACCGGACTGTCAGAGTTGACCCGCGCGGTGGCTGAACTCGACAGCATCACGCAGAAAAACGCCGACCTGGTCGAGGAGAGCGCCCACATTTCTGCGATGGTGAAGCATCGCGCCGGACGCCTTAAGGATGCGGTGACTGTGCTCCATTGAGTCAATAATGTTCCGGAAAAGCCGTTTATTCCGTAAGGAATAAGCGGCTTTTTATTTTCTGGTTGTGACTATTAATGTATTTTATTGTTAAGTTCATATTAAATAACTAAAGAAAGTGCCTCAGTTATTTATTCCTGCCTAAGTCAGTTCTTCAGAATCCTGTTTCAAAAATACCTCGTTTGACGGTCTGGTAACGATCGATGAAGCAATATTAATAGCCTACACCTATGCATTGTGAGGGTTATGAAATAAAAAAACGATCAAAGTCATAAAGTTAGCAAATTCGTTACCGATAACAGCGATCGTCTGAGAAATAATCACATCGATGGAGAAAATATGTTCTTACATGACGTAAAGATCGGCACGAAATTATTTCTGGCGTTTGGATTCTTTATTGTCCTGATGGCGATCAGCGCGAGCCTGTCTCTGCTGAGTCTGAACCGGGCTAATAACGGGATGCAATCCATTATTACCAGTGATTATCCGACCACGGTAAAAGCGAACCAGTTAATCGATAACTTCCAGGAATTTATTAGCACGCAACAGCTGATGCTGCTGGATGAGCAGGGTACCTACACGGGGCAATCGCAGCAGCGCCTGAAAGAGATCAGCGAGCACATCACGGTGATCCTCGGCGAGCTGAACAACGCGCTGCAGGATCAAAAGTCTCAGCAGGTGCTGGCGGATATCCGCAGCGTGCGCCAGCAGTATCTGGACTCGCGCTACCGCATTTTGCAGGCGGTGCAGAACAACAATCGTGCGGGCGCTATTCAGGAGATGATGACCACCACCCTCGCCGTGCAGCAGGCTTATAAAGCGAAGGTGAAGGAGCTGATTACGATTCAAAACAGCGAGATGCAGAGTGCAGGGGCGCAGGTAGAAGGAGATTTCAGGTCTAACCGCCTGCTGCTGATCCTGATCACGCTCTTTAGCGTCGTGGCAGGCAGCCTGATTGGCTGGTTTATCGTGCGCGCTATCACACGTCCGCTCGGCGAGGCGGTGCATTTTGCAAAAGCCATTTCAGAGGGCGATCTGACGGGAAGCATCACGCCGCACGGCAAAGACGAAACGGGTCTGCTGCTGCATGCGCTGATGGAGATGAAGACGCGACTGTTGGACATTGTGCAGCAGGTGCAAACCGGCTCGGAGAATATCTCCAGCGCAGCCGCGCAGATTGTCGCCGGGAACCAGGATTTGGCCGCGCGCACGGAAGAGCAGGCAAGTTCTGTCGAACAGACCGCTGCCTCGATGGAGCAGATCACCGCGACGGTGAAAAATACTGCCTCGCATACCGGGGAAGCGACCAACCTTTCGGCCGATGCCGCCACGGTGGTCAAAAACAACGGTGAGATGATGAAGCAGGTGACCAGCAAAATGCGCCTGATTAACGAAACATCGAACCGGATGTCCGACATTATCGACCTGATCGACGCCATTGCGTTCCAGACCAACATTCTGGCGCTGAACGCGGCGGTGGAAGCGGCGCGCGCCGGCGAGCACGGACGCGGCTTTGCGGTGGTGGCCGGTGAGGTTCGCCAGCTTGCCCAGAAGAGCGCGTCGTCTGCCAGCGAAATCCGGGAGCTGATTGAGAGCTCCACCAGCCAGACCCAGGACGGGATGAACCTTGTCGAAAAAGCGAGTGGGCTGATCAACGGGATGGTGGGTAACGTGGAGGAGATGGACGTGATTCTGCGGGAAATTCGCCAGGCCAGCCACGAGCAGACGGAAGGTATCTCGCAGATTAACAGCGCGATTGGCCTGATTGATGCCACCACCCAGCAGAACTCCGCGCTGGTGGAGGAGTCTGTAGCTGCAGCGGCATCGCTTAACGAACAGGCGATGCACCTGAAAGAGCTGGTACGCGTCTTCCGCGTGAGCGAGCACGCGCCGGCTTAATCCAGCTGGGAGATCTCCAGCGCCGCGCGGTCAATCACGCCGATAATCTGCTTAAGCTGCGCGTCGCTGAGCTCTCCCTGATTCACCTTCAGGTCTAACACCGCTTTGAAGTTATCCAGCGCCCGCTTCATCTGCGGGTTTTTGCGCAGCTGAAAACCGACGCTGCGCGCTTTGATACGCACCTGGATCTGTTCCAGCTGTTCCCGGTTTTCATCCAGCCAGCGCTGTCCTTCAGCGGTAATCGCAATGCGCTTACGCCCGCTCTCTTCTTCCGTAATGGTGATAAAGGTCTGATCCTGAAGATAATCCAGGGTTGGATAGATGACGCCCGGGCTCGGGGTGTAATTCCCCTGGGTCAGGTTTTCAATCTCTTTGATCAGTTCGTAGCCGTGGCTCGCGCTACGGGTCAGGATATCCAGAATCACCAGCCGCAGATCGCCGTGGCCGAAAAAGCGCGGTCGGCGCCCGCCGCTGTCGTGTTCGTGTCGCATAACAGGTCCTTTAATTGATATATCTAAACTATATCTAAGATATATTCAGATGCAATCTAAAAGATCTTGCATTTTTCCTTATTAGTAATCATTATCATTTGAAAATTGATTTAGATATATCGTATTAACCAGCAAAGGGTCTAAAAATGGCATCTACCCGTTATCCACAGCGTGTTCGTAATGACCTGCGTTTTCGCGAGCTGACGGTGCTCCGCGCTGAGCGCGCCAGCGCGGGTTTCCAGCGCATTGTTTTAGGCGGCGAGGCGCTGGAGGGCTTTAGCTCCCGCGGTTTCGACGACCATACCAAAGTCTTTTTCCCGGCACCCGGGACGACGTTTACGCCGCCGGTGGTCACCGATGAAGGCATCGACTGGGGCGACGGCGTGCGTCCGCAGGCGCGCGACTATACGCCGCTCTACGATGAGGCAAATCATGAACTGGTTCTCGATTTCTTCATTCATGACGGCGGCATTGCCAGCAGCTGGGCGGTCGAGGCGAAAGCGGGCGACAGGCTGACCATCGGCGGCCCGCGCGGTTCGCTGGTGGCGCCGGAGGATTACGCCTGGCAGCTGTACGTGTGCGATGAATCCGGCATGCCCGCGCTGCGTCGACGTTTAGAAAGCATTGCTAAACTGCCGGTTCGCCCGGAGGTTCATGCGGTCGTGACGGTCGGGGACGAATCTTATAAAGACTATCTGGCGCACCTGAGCGGGTTCAATATCACCTGGGTGGTGGGCCATAGCGAGCAGGCGGTCGCAGAACATCTGACGGCGCTGACCGTTCCGGGGGAAGACTACTTCATCTGGCTGACCGGGGAAGGGAAGGTGGTGAAAACGCTGAGCCGTCAGTTTGAAACCGACGCGATTGATCCGCAGCTGGTGCGTGCCAGCGCATACTGGCACGCCAAATAATCAGGCGGCGGAATCCAGCTGCGCTTCGTTCACCTGATGTTCGAGCGAGGCGCGGACCTCGTGCAGCGCTTTCTCCTGCTGAGCGAAGTACGCTTCCATATTATTGAGCGACGAGACCAGCAGCCAGGACTCCTCTTTCTCCAGTTCCGCCAGCTCGTTCACTAAAATGTCGATTTGCTCGCGGACCTGCGCCATTTTTTTGCGGATACGTTCCAGATCGTTCAGCCTGTCGCTGGCCATCAATGGCTCGAAGCCCTGTTGCAGGCGGGCCACCAGCGAGCGAATGGCTTTCACATCGCCGCGCTGCTTCGCCTGGTTAAGCTGCACCATCATGCTGTTGGCTTCTTCTTTCAAATCGTCCGCCACGAGGTCCGGGTGGCAGAGCTTGCTCGCCTGCCGCCAGAGGCGCTTGAGCTCGTTCTGGTCTTCTTCCGAAAGATGCTTACCTTTGCGCAGCCGCACTTCGGCATCGTGATGCTGTTCGCGATACTTCTCGTACTCTTCGTTCGCCTCGTCGCGCGCCTGACGCGCAGGCTCCTCTTCGCGCGTTAAGCCGCTCTCCAGCTCCAGCGCTTCGGCCAGCAGGTTGGCAATCAGATTGCTTTGCTGTTCCAGATGCTTACGCGCCTCAGCGGCCTGGACGGAGTCGGCCGGGAGATCGCGCCAGCGCTGGGTGAGCGTCGCCAGCACCTCTACCGCCTGCGCCATATAGTGCTGGCAGCGACGGTAATCTTCCTCGCGACGACGCGCTTCCGCCTGCTGACGACGCAGGTTTAGCTCCGCCAGGGTTTTACGCAGGGCGAGGATCTGCTGCATCAGCGGCCCAAGGCGGGAAAAATAGAGATCGTTAAACTCATCAAGCTGCTGCACGCGGGCGTTGCGGCGGTCAATCAGATCGCGCAGACGCTCTTCCAGCGCCTTCAGCTCCAGCTTGCTGGCGGCCACCTGCGGGTCGCGCCACGGGGTGACGGCGCGCTGGCCCTGCAGCCAGGCGGTAATGGCCGCCATGGCCGCGGTGTAGTTCTTCTCCTCAAGCGCCACGACGATTGCCTGTAGCTCATCGTCAAACGCTTCATTTTTCAGGCGTGTCAGCTGGCTCTGGATGATGTCGTCATCTTCCAGTTCAATGGCATTTTTAATGATTTCTAGCCGTTTGATCGGTGTGCTCATGATGCCTTTCGCTTTGGCGCTTAAGTATTTGAGTTAAGGTTAGTTGTTGTAAAAGCTACAGGAAATAATACACACGGATGATGATCGGCGCGATGGGGGATTTCTTTAGTTTTGCAGTTTGTGAGGTGGGGAAGTGAGCAGGAGCCTGTAAGGTGGAGGGTGAGGATAGCTCCGTTTCCTGCTCTACCTGTGAAACCATTCTTGGCTATGGGCTTTGCAATTCCTTCAACGCGCCTTGTGCGGCATTCTCAATCTGATTGCAGAACGCTTTACCGCCTTCGGGACAGCTATCCGTGGCGTTTCTCACGACTTTATCGAGCTCGCGATCGTTCGTGGTCGTATCGATGTGATTAATCATCCATGACTCAAAAGCGCGATCGTTTACAGATAGCTGCATGAGTTGATGGGAGGTTTTCCAGTTGTCGGCTAACAGCCCGACAATAGTCGCTGATATCCCTTCTGCGATATATCCCTCATCACACTGTCTGTAATTTTTGTAAAAAGAATGGATGCCTTGCCAGTCCTGAATGGCAGAGGCTGCGTTATCTGCCTTGTCCATTTCTTCAACAGAAGTACAGTCATTTGCATAAGCCACGTGCGATATCACTAACATAATCAAAAACAGCTGCATCGTTTTCATATCAAGTTCATTCCCGGTGGGATATAGATATTTTCAAATTTCTGCGTCGCACTCATAGCCGAGCAGCCGCTGTTATTTGATACGGTGATGGTTGAAAGGGAGGATTTAGCCATGTGCTCTTTTATTTTTGGATAAACTGGAGTGATATGTAGTTTATTATTTAATGGTTCAAAGATTAAGCGCTCAGAAAAACGCTTGTTATAATATGATGCTAACGTTTTGAGTCCTTATCCTTTTCTTGCTTAACCTCATTGATTACATCGAGCATATTGCTTAAGCATTCTCTTGCTGGGGAGCCCGCTTTCTCCAATGCTGGTTTAGCCTTTGCTAAATAGGTTTCAACCTCCGCATTAGTGCTGTGTATCATCATCGGTATGCTACATATCAAAGTGGTTCCAAACCGTTGCTGTAAAGGGTCTGGGTTCAACTCAAATTGATTGGTGACATTCAGCACTAATTCTGGGGCGCGGATAAGCGCCATGCTGATGGCGGTCGCCAACTGTTCAGCATGCTCGTCATCCAGATTATCACCAGTGCTTTTAATCTTCGCTGGTAATGCCTGAATAGCTGCCATGTCAGCGCTGGACACCAGCTTAATATAGGTTATCCAGTCACTCTCTGACGCTATACAGGAAGCCGTAAGAATGCAGGTAATTAGAGAAAACACGTACTTTTTCAACGAACTACCTCAAGCGTACGATCTGACGAAAGAATTATTTTAGAGCGAATGTGAGGTCCCATGATAATGCAGCCCTCTGATGCAAAACCAGGAATGGCTGGTGCCTTTTTCTCACCATGGATGCGAAACAGCGATCGCCCATAGCTCTCACCAGAGGTTTGTTTGAGGTTAATTGTCATTGGCCCCCTTGAGGATGTATGGCCTCCTATGCGATACGTTCCGCGTGGTAATGGTCCCATCCCCTTAACGTGCTGACGGTCTGGATTATTTTTGTTTGTCAGGTTTCCGGAATACCCTGTGCCAATAAGTTTACCTTTATGCCACAGTTCACCGGTACTTTGGTAGTAGGTCCATGCCATGAGCTATTCCCCTTATGCCGCGCTGCGTTCTTTCCAGCTATCGGAATGGACAATGTTACCGTCCAGATATTTCCATGTTATTTTTTCATATGTCATTTCTATGGCTTCCATATGATCATAATGTGTGAAGTCGGGATCCTTCACATCTTCCATATAAGGCACAATGCAGGTAATACGTGCATTTTCCATAAAAATATTAAAATATTCTTCTTCCTGCCCTGCGTGGTTGATTCGATAAATTTTTAGCTCAGCAGATTTAAGAACACTCCCCGTACTAACGATCTGATAAAGGTAAGGACTTGAGACGTCTTGCGCTTTTGTAAAAACAAAGGGAGAATGTTGGCGTGTGGCTGTTATTTTTCCGGAGTAATCATCTGTAGGTATCTCTACGCCGTGTGACAGTCCGGTTATTTCAATGCTACCTTCGCGTCTATGTACATCAACGCTACCTTTTAACTGTTTCCCTTCTTCGCTGTAAAGCCAGAGATAAACTGGTATAGCCATTCTGGTTAACTCCATTTATTTAATTAATTTCTCTGACCTTACTCCTTCATGATTTTTCTGTTTGTAATATTTCGTGTCACTACAGTTACATGCATTCATTGGTTGAATGAAGTAATAAAAAATATAATTTAAAAACATATATTTTTTTATGAGTGTTATAAGCCTGATTAAACAAGAACAGAGAAGCGAATTATACGGACATATAATTCGCTTCTCTGTATCGGTTTATCTTGCGGCAGATCCACAGCCACGAGGGGGGGATGAAACATCCTCAGCTTACTTCGCTATAGATCCCCACCACACGCCCTACCGTTTTAATCTCGTCGATACCGCACTCAAACGGAACCTTGCCGCCCGCCACGTGAAGTTTTTTACCCGGCAGCAGCGTCAGGTCGCGGATGCTGGCGGTGCCTTCAATCTCAACCAGCCACAGGCCGTCGGTTAACGATGCGTCTTTTTCGATAAAGTGCAGCTTCCCCTCCGCCCGGACGGCGATGCCGCGCGCCAGCGGTTTGCTAAAGAAAGCAGAGTCTATACTCAAAATGGAATTTTCTTCCAGTCTCCCGTCACTGAGTGTGAATGTCGAAACTGAAACGGGATCGCCCGGCACGGGGTGACCTTCAAACTGCGCCCCTTGGCCGGTCATCAGCCAGCGAAGGCTGGCGCCGGTGTCCAGCGCGCACTGAACCGCAAAGTCGTAAGAGACGGTACCGCGCGCGTAGCGGTTCTGAAGCGAGCTGGCGGCGATATTAAAGTGCCGGGCCAGCTGGATTTTCTGCGTGAAACCATATACCTGACAGATTCTATCGAGTAACTCTTCATTATTCACTTGAGAATCTAAGATCAAAATATATTCCTTTGGGTGTTTACTAATACTCAATTGGGTATTAATATCATTGCAAATTCGGGCAATCAGCGGCAGACGTTGGCAAACAGAGGCTAATGATTGCAGACAGTATCAAAATGGGAATCATGCAGCATGGCTTCTGAAATCGCAATCATCAAACGGTGGAAAAAACCGTGCTGTACCCGTTTTCAGCACATTAGCGTGCGTGAATTTATGCGAGGGGTGATATGGCGATAGAAGCTGCCCGTGCAAGGGTTCCACTTAGCGTGGGAGCGCGTCTTAACGGGCTTAACCACGTCGCTGAACTGCGCGCCCGATACGGGAGCGATAGCGGAAAAGAGCTGGCGCGGTTTATGGCCGAGCTGCGCGATAAGCGCGATCCCTGTTTTGAGGAGAACTGCAGGGCGCTGGCCGCCCTCTTTTTCCTTGCGAGATTACCCGTCGCCCGTCATGAGTGCGATATCAGCGAGCTGACGACCGAAGAGAAACGGGCGCTGATTAACGCCATGAACCATTTTCGTGCTGTTGTGAGTTTATTTCCTGAACGGCTGACCATGCCGATATAACCCAACCCAAAAACTAATGGCGTAAACCCGCCGGGCATCCTTTTGCCTGAATTTAAGGAGAACGCGTGATGCGAAACAGTGAAAACCGCCCTTATCCGATCGGAAGTGAAGAACTGAAACGCCTGCTGGCAGAGGCAAAAACGGAGGAACGATGCGCGCGAGCCCTCGCGGTCTCCCTGCGCCTGGAGGCGCTGGCGAGCCATATCTACAAAACCGGTATGAGCGGAGAGGACGTTGCCGAACTGCTGTGCCACGAAGCGGCTCGCTACGAGCGTGAATCACAGGAGCTGCACTGATGGCCGATTTTATCGATCTTGCCCAGGCGCGCGAACAGGAAGACAGAGAGCGCCACATTAATAGCGCCCGCAGACGACCCGCATCGCCTTCGCGTTTCTTCTGCGAGGAGTGTGAGGCTCCAATACCGCAGGCGCGCCGTATGGCGGTGCCCGGTGTGGCCCTGTGCGTAACCTGCCAGGAGATCGCAGAGATGAAAAATAAACACGTCCGGGGAGGATGAGTTGGCGACGTCATTTGCTTATCCGTGGAATGCCCCACGGTCGGCCATTGCCAGCCCTTATCTCACCCATGCCCAACAGCAGCGCCGCGATCGCCTTTTCGCGGAGCTGAAGCAGGCAAGAATGGCTCTTTCACAGCAGCCTGACTGCGTGCGTTTTGAGGTCTGGCGCGCGGTTGACGCCCTCGAACAGCATCGTGGCAGCCCGCAGGCTAACGCCTTTTTGATCCGCTTCTGCAAAAGAATGTTACCTCGCCTGCGGCGGGTCTCTGAACGCTATGCCTGCGCAGGTTTGCATGAAGCAGTCTCCCGAGCCGTGTTTGACGGCCATTTCGATACCCAGCTTCTGCAGTACCTTGCCTCGCGAATGGTCGAACTGGTTGCCCGCTATAACCGTCTGCCGGATATGTCCCGCGCGGACATCGACCTGCTGGCCGCCGATATCGCCAGCTTTATTCGCGGCGAGCTGGCGAATATTAACGATGCTGAGATGGGCGAATACCAGACGCTGTACGTCTGGTATCAGCGCGCCGGACTGATCGCCCGCCAGTTCAACGTGTCGCCTCCGCACTGGGAGCGCGTGTCGAAGATGTGTTTCGACAAAGATGACGTTGCCGCGGCGGTGATCCGCATGTTTTCCGAGGCGTGGTGGCGCGGGCGTCTGCGTCGGGTCGCGGCGGCCTGGCGCGAGCATTTGCAGATTGCCCTCGGCAACGTCAGCAAACGGAGAACGGCGTATGCGAGCAAACGCTGCGTGACCGAGTGGCGCGAGCAGAAGCGCCGCACCCGCGAATTTCTCAAGGGCATGGAGCTGGAAGATGAAGAGGGCAACCGCATTAGCCTGATTGAAAAATTCGATAGCTCGGTGGCCAACCCGGCGATACGACGCTGTGAACTGATGACCCGCATTCGCGGGTTTGAAAATATCTGTGAGGCGCTGGGCTATGTGGGCGAGTTCTATACCTTAACCGCGCCCGCGCAGTATCACGCGACGCTGAAATCAGGTTACCCCAACGCGAAGTGGAACGGGGCCAGTCCGGCGGAGACGCAAGGCTACCTCACCCGGCTGTGGGCGCGCATCCGCGCAAAGCTCCACCGTGATGGGATCCGTATTTTCGGTATCCGCGTTGCGGAACCCCATCATGACGGTACGCCCCACTGGCACATGCTGATGTTTATGCTGCCGGAAGATGTCGAATGCGTTCGTCGGATTATCGGAGACTACGCGCGGCAGGAGGATGCCGTTGAGCTGCAGAGCGAAAGCGCCAGACAGGCGCGCTTTCACGCGGACGCGATCGATCCGCAGAAAGGCAGTGCTACCGGCTATATTGCCAAATACATCTCAAAGAATATCGACGGCTATGCGCTCGATGGCGAGACCGATAGCGAAAGCGGTGGGCTGCTGAAGGAGACGGCGTCCGCCGTGTCGGCCTGGGCGGGGCGCTGGCACATTCGCCAGTTTCAGTTTATCGGCGGCGCGCCGGTAACGGTCTACCGCGAGCTGCGACGTCTGGCGGATCCCGAGGCCGCGAGCGGTCTGAGCGTTGAGTTTGCTGCCGTCCAGGAGGCTGCCGACGCCGGCGACTGGGCGGGATACGTTACTGCACAGGGCGGCCCGTTTGTGCGTCGCGATGATTTACAGGTGCGCACCCTGTATGAGCCGGGCGCCGGGTTTAACCAGTACGGCGAAGAAACGGTTCGCATCCGCGGCGTGTACGATTCTGCCGTTGGCGCGGGCAGCCCAATTATAACCCGACTCACGCAGTGGAAAATTGTGCCGAAGCGGGCCGCGGATCTTAAGGACGCACCTGTATCCTCTCGGAGTTCTGTCAATAACTGTACGCAGACCGATCTTTCTCAACCCCTCAGCAGGCGTGCGAGGCGGGCGTTAACCGAACGCATCAAATTCATCCGCCCTGGCGCGTCGTCGCCCATCGTCTTCGCGAGCGACCCGCAGAACGGGGTTCCGGAGAAGGTGATCGATGAGATACGGCTCGCCACCGGAATCGCCATCAGCCGTGGAGAGGCCCTGCATCTTATGGCTGGCGGCGTTAGCCGCTTTAACGACAAATGGTGCAGAGGCGCAGCTGACGGATCGCTCTTTCCGGCAGCGCGTTCTTATCAGCACAAGGCGCGGAAAATCCTTGAACGTATTGGCTATTTAACGGATCTCTTTGCTCAGAGAGCCCGCTAATCTCCATCCATATCATGTACATACCGTGAAGGGTTCTGATTTTTCGCTTCACTCTTTTTATGAATACGTGCTACTGTATGTTTATACAGTATCTCGTGGTGGAGGTTGTGTGGACAGAGAGTTGAACGAGCAGGTCATGATTGAACGCGTCGAGATGATTGCGCGACTGACGACAGAAGGAACATGTCAGGAAAGAGATCGTGAGATTGCCCTGAATTTGATTGCTGAGATTGCGCGGGGAAATTTAATCAAGAACAACGCATTTACCGTTGTTTTCTCAGCATCGCCTGTTCCGGAACGAATCAAAAAAGAGGGTAACGTTCGGGTGAACATTACGCTCGATAAAGATCAGCAGATTGGCCATGCCGTCGTTGAAGCCTTTCAGTGCGAACTGACCCGCAGAATACGATCCCTGTTTCCGTCATCGCGGGTGAGCGTGAAAATAGGATCGGTGACGGGAGTCGAGCTCCAGGGGCTTGAAGGAGAGGCCGATCGCGAAATGCTGGATAATATTCTCCGGGAAGTCTGGGAAGACGAGAGCTGGCGTTAGCCCAGCGTCATAGCCCGAACGTACACCCTCATTCAGATTTTGCGCTTTCGTCGACCCACGCTTCGCTGCTTGTGGACGGTCTGTTGTGTCCGAGATTGTCCATCCGTCAGCGATAGCGAAAAGACCGCCGGCCCGGGAAACTCTACAGTACCTGGTAACCGGATGTTGGGAGCGTCTGATGAAGATCTATGCAATGCAGGGGGACACGCTTGATGCCGTTTGCGCCCGCTATTATGGGCGCACGGCTGGCGTCGTAGAAGCCGTTCTGAAGGCCAATCCTGGCCTCGCGGAGTCAGGCGTTATTTTGCCTCACGGCACGCCGGTAGAGATGCCGGAGGTGAATAGCGCCCCCACCAAAGAATCCGTAAACCTATGGGACTGAGCCTGGAGAAAATCACCACGGTTATCGCCTACTGGCTGGCCGTGGCGCTGGCCTGGTTCGGGGCGATGTCTCCTGAAAAGGTTGCGCTGTACGTGGGGAGCCTTTGCGCCATTTTTACCGCGCTGACGAATTACTGGTTTAAGCGCAAAACCTGGCGCTACCTCCAGTCTCTGGGCCTCGATAAGAAGAGCATTCGTGAACTCAATCATTAAGCGTTGCAGCGTCGCCGGCGTGCTGGCCCTGGCGGTGCTGATGCCTGACTTTCGATTACTGAAAACCTCCCCGGAGGGGCTGGCGCTGATTGCCGATCTCGAAGGATGTCGCCTCTCGCCCTACCGGTGCAGCGCTGGCGTATGGACGTCAGGCATTGGCCACACGGCAAACGTCGTGCCGACGCGGGACATTACCGAGCGTGAGGCCGCGGTAAATCTGGTCGCTGATGTGCTCAACGTTGAGCGTCGTCTGGCGGCGTGCGCGCCGGTGGAGATGCCGCCGCGGGTCTACGACGCGCTGGTGAGTTTTTCCTTTAACGTCGGCGCAGGCGCCGCCTGCCGTTCGACTCTGGTCTCCTTTATCAAACGTAAACAGTGGTCACAGGCGTGCGGGCAGCTTACCCGCTGGGTGTACGTCAACGGCGTCAAAAATACCGGGCTGGAAAACCGTCGTGTCCGCGAGCAGGCCTGGTGCATGAAGGGGCTGCCATGAGAGTCCTCATGCTGATGCTGGCCGGACTGCTGGCGATCGCGCTGTGGCTTCGTCATGACAACCAGACCCTGTCCCGTTCTTTAGCCACGGCCAACCGGGTCGCCAGCGAGCAAAAAACGGCCCTCGCCACGCTTAACCAGCAGCTGTCCCTGTCGCAGCGGATGGCCAGAGCAAATGAAAACGCCCAGGTCAGGCTCCGTGAGGAGCTTGTTACTGCGGGCGAGGAGAGGGCAAGACGGGAAGCGACTATCGGGAGATTACTCAATGAAAATGAAGCGTTACGCCGCTGGTATACCGCTCAGCTGCCTGATGCTGTCCGCAGGTTGCACACCCGCACCGCCTGTGCCTCCGCAGCCCATTGTTTACAACGCCTGCCCGAAGGTGAGCCGCTGCCCGATGCCGGGAAGCGAACCCGCCACTAACGGCGATCTCAGCGCGGATATTCGCAGGCTGGAATACGCCCTTATCGCCTGCGCGCTGCAGGTTGAAACCATTAAAGACTGTCAGGATAAACTCGATGCACAAACTCAAGAGCCTGCGTCAGGCATTAATTGACGCGATCCCCCAACTGAATGCCAACCCGGAGCGCCTGCAGATGTCGGTCGGCAGCGGCAATATTGACGCCCGACTGGCCTCCTCGCTCTCCTTTGAAAAGCGTTATGCGCTAAACGCGAAGGCTAGCGGTTTCACCGGCGACAGCGAGGGATTTTTTGTCCCGGTGCTGGCCTGGCTGCGGGAAAACCAGCCGGACATTTTTACCCTCGATGACGGACGCAAAAACGGATACACCTTCACGATCGTCTTAAACGATGACGATACGATGGATATCACCATCAGCGTGCAATTGACCGAGCGCATTCTTGTTTCCCAGGATCAGGGCGCTCTGCACGCGACCTATTCCCCGGAGCCGCCGCTGCCGGAGCCCGTCACGCGTCCGAAGGCGTTGTACATCAACGGTGAGCTGGTCAGCCAGTGGGAGGACTAAGCTCCCCACGCTGAAGGCCGCCAGCCGCCTGTTGTCTGGACCGCTTGTTGTATCATCCCGCAGAAAACCCCGTCTCGTTGCTGCCGTTCGTCCTGAACGGCATTCTCTTCTCATGAATACATTAACTTCCATGAACGGTATCGCTCGCGCGATCCGCAACCTGATTCGTATCGGTGTTGTGACCGACGTTGACCTCAACAGAGGGCTTTGTCGTGTCCAGACCGGCGGGATGAAAACCACCTGGCTGAACTGGCTAACCTGCCGTGCGGGACGTTCGCGCGTGTGGTGGGCCCCTTCCGAGGGAGAGCAGGTGCTGCTGCTGGCCATCGGCGGTGAGCTGGATACCGCCTTTGTGCTGCCCGGCATTTTCTCTGACGACCATCCGGCGCCGTCCGGGTCGCCTGACGCGTTCCACGTCGCGTTTCCGGACGGCGCGGTGATCGAGTACGAACCCGGACGCGGGGCGCTGACGGTTTCAGGCATTAAAACGGCCGACATTACCGCCTCTGAATCGCTGACCGCCACCGTGCCGGAGGTACGGGTGACGTCAACGTCCCGCATCACGCTGGATACGCCTGAAGTGGTGTGTACCAACAAGTTAATTACCGCCTCGCTGGAAGTGCAGAAGGGCGGGGTGATGACCGGAAATATTGAGCATTCCGGCGGTAAATTCACCTCCAACGGGGTGCAGGTGGACAACCACGCGCACGGCAGTGTGCAAAGCGGCGGAAGCTGGACTAAGGGGACACAATGACGGTGCGTTACAGGGGGATGAACAGGCAGACCGGGCTGAGCATTTCAGAGGCTGAACACATTCGGCAAAGCGTGCGCGACATCCTGGTCACGCCGATTGGTTCGCGGGTCATGCGGCGGGATTACGGCTCGCTGCTGGCGGAGATGATTGACAGGCCGCAGAGCCCGGCGCTGCGCCTGCAGATCATGGCCGCATGCTATTCCGCCATCCAGAAATGGGAGCCGCGGATAAGCCTGACGGCCATCACTTTCGAGCGTTCGGAGAACGACGGGACGTTGTATGTCGATATCACCGGCACGCGCCCGATCTCCGGACAATCCTTTTCTATCACCATTTCACTGAGTTAAACGCTATGGCTATTGTTGATCTGAGCCAGCTCGCCGCGCCTGATGTCGTGGAGGAGGTGGATTATGAAACGCTGTTGGCAGAACGAAAGGCCACCTTTGTCTCCCTCTATCCGGAAGAGGAGCGAGAGGCGATTGCACGGACGCTGACCCTGGAGTCAGAGCCGATTGTGAAGCTGCTGCAGGAGAACGCCTACCGGGAAGTCATCTGGCGCCAGCGGGTTAACGAGGCTGCACGGGCGGTCATGTTGGCCTACGCGGCGGGCAGCGATCTGGACCAGATTGGGGCAAACGCGAACCTTGCGCGTCTGACTATTACCCCTGCCGACGACACCACGTTACCGCCCACTCCGGCTGTGATGGAGTCCGATACCGACTTTCGTCTGCGCATCCAGCAGGCGCCGGAAGGGCTGAGCGTGGCCGGTTCGACGGGCGCGTATCAGTTCCATGGCCGCAGTGCAGATGGCCGGGTGGCAGACATTTCCGTCATTAGCCCACAGCCGGCAAACGTCACGGTCTCCGTACTCTCCCGGGAGAATAACGGCATAGCGTCTGAGGAACTGCTCGCCATTGTTCGCAATGCGCTGAACGATGAGGATGTCAGGCCCGTCGCCGACCGGGTGACCGTCCAGTCGGCCAATATTGTCGACTACAGCATTGAAGCATCGCTTTTCCTTTTTCCCGGCCCCGAAAGTGAACCGGTACTCAATGCGGCAAGAGCCCGGTTACAGGCCTACATCACGGCTCAGCATCGGCTGGGACGCGATATCCGCAAGTCCGCCATTTACGCGGCCCTTCATGTGGAAGGGGTGCAGCGGGTGGAACTGACCGCACCCGCGGCTGACATCGTGCTTGATGAAACGCAGGCCTCATGGTGCAGCCACTACAGCGTAATCGTGGGGGGAAACGATGAGTAATACACGCCTGTTACCGGTTGGCTCATCGGCGCTTGAGGTCGCTGCGGCGCGCGCCTGCGCGGACATCGAAAATACGCCGGTTCCGCTGCGCCATCTCTGGAGTGCGGATACCTGTCCGGCGAATTTGCTTCCCTGGCTGGCGTGGGCGTTTTCCGTTGACCGCTGGGATGAGAACTGGCCGGAGGCCACCAAACGGGAGGTGATCCGCGCCGCGTGGTTTATTCATGCCCACAAGGGAACGATAGGCGCTGTACGTCGCGTGGTGGAGCCGCTTGGCTATCTGATTAACGTTACCGAGTGGTGGCAAACCAACGATCCGCCCGGCACCTTCCGCCTTGATATCGGCGTACTGGACACGGGCATCACTGAGGAAATGTATTACGAAATGGAGAGGCTTATTGCCGATGCGAAGCCTGCCAGCCGCCACCTTATTGGCCTGAATATCATCCAGGACATACCGGGTTATCTCTATACCGGCGCCCTGAGCTATGACGGCGACATCATCACGGTTTATCCCGGATAAGTGAGAGCACTATGACAGTGAAATATAAAACGGTTATCACCAAAGCCGGTGCCGAAAAACTGGCTGCCGCGACCGTCCCGAACAAGAAGAAAGTGAATTTTACCACGATGGCCGTGGGTGATGGTGGGGGGACATTACCTGTTCCCGATGCCAGTCAGACGAAACTCGTCAATGAGGTTTGGCGTCATGAACTGAACAGAATCAGCCAGGACAACAAGAATCAAAATTATGTGATCGCGGAATTGCTCATCCCACCAGAAACTGGTGGTTTCTGGGTGCGAGAAATGGGACTCTATGACGACACCGGCACACTGATTGCTGTCGGTAACATGGCGGAAAGCTATAAGCCACTGCTGGCCGAGGGGTCAGGCCGAGCACAAACCGTGCGTATGGTGGTTATGGTGAGCAATATCGACTCGATCGAGCTTTCGATAGATACCTCACTGGTCATGGCAACCCAGGATTATGTCGACGATAAGCTCGCAGAGCATGAGGCGTCACGCAGGCATCCTGATGCCACGACTAAGGAAAAAGGGTTTACACAGCTCAGTAACGCAACCGACAGTGCGTCTGAGTTGCTCGCAGCAACGTCGAAAGCGGTCAAGGCGGCATATGATCTTGCAGCCGGAAAATATACGGCTCAGGACGCGACCACGGCGCAAAAGGGTATCGTTCAGCTCAGTAGCGCAACCGACAGCGCGTTTGAGTCTCTTGCGGCCACACCAAAGGCCGTGAAGGCGGTCAGCGATGATATTAAAACGCTGAAAAACAGCCTCGGCGATGCTGCTTTTAGGAATATAGCTGATAATGCTTCAGGGGCATTAATTCCAGTGGGATATAAGGGGAATTTTAAATCCGAATGTAACCACGGAGTGCTTGATTTTGCGACATACCCATTTGTTGTAGGGGAGTCATTGTTTATTGATGTGCGTGGATGCACTAACATCCCGCCGTTTCTGAATCAAGACTTTTATTATATTGAGGTTATTTGTGCGACTAGCCCGGCGCAGGGGGGAAGGGTTAACAGACCTTTAATTCAATTTGTAAGCTACACAAATTCGACGCAGGTTCTAGCCATTCGCGAAGATGATGGTACTAACATTGGATGGCGATATTTTAGCACTGTGCAATATGATTCTAGCGGTAAAACAGTTACGACGCCCGGTTCAATAAGAGCATTTAATGGCGCGACTGAGCTTTCTCAAAATGCAATCTTTATCCGTGGCGAAAACAATAAGCATCTTTGGTTCTTTAGAACTGATAATCAAGAGGCGGGACTTGTTTACGCTGGTGATGATAAAGTGCTTCGCTTGCGCGGTGGAGGTGGCCCGTCACTTAATATCTCTCCTGACGGAAGTGTTGTTGCAGGTGGTTACTTAGGTGCGCTCGCTGATATTCACTCAAATCGCAATATTAGCAGTGATGGATTTATTCAATCTGCTGCAGGGTTATATGACACTCCCGGTGTGCGCGTATATTCACCTAACAATCCGCCACCGAAACAGGACTTGAGCCCTTATGCAACAACCGCATGGGTTCAGGGAGGTTTTGCGACGCCTGCGTGGACTATAGCAAGCTTCCTTCAAGGAGGGCTCAGGCTTGCATCGGCGGGAGTTGCTACAAACGGCAATAATGATAATGAATTTGCATATGCACCAAATGGAACTGTAGTGACTGCTGTGCAGCAAAAAACGAATTACACAGCGGTACAATATCGCTCCCTTCAATATAACATCGGTGGAAACTGGTACACAGCGTGGGTGGCTTAATGACAATGCAATCAGGTGTATTCGAAAAATATAATCCGTTAGACAAATGGGGAGAGTATACTGCTGCGAAAGTGGCTAAACTTTCACAGGAGGAACTTGAGCTATATTATATTGCGAAATCTCCAGTTATGAATGTTATTTTTCTGAAAGATGAGAATGGCAATGACTGGTATCAGTGGCTAAAGAGACTTTCAAAAGAAACGCTTAAGATATCTTTTAATCCAGAATCAAAAGAAATTATTCACTTCTCTTACGATGCTAGCGCTATTTTTCCTATTAATCAGATTGTCGTGGAAGTTGAACCAGACAATGTGCCTGATGAATTTACTAATGCTGGAAATAATGCGCTAGGTGGCGCGTTTATTTTTGATGATGGGAAGATAACCCTTGCTCCAGTGGAGCATCGGGTAGAAGCACAACGCAAAAAACTGGAACTGTTAAAACAGGCAAATAATGCGATTGCCATGCTTCAGGATGCGATTGAGCTGGATATGGCGACCGAGGAAGAAGCTGCGAAACTGCAGAAGTGGAAAAAATTCCGTGTGTTATTGAACCGCGTTGACGTGAGTAAACCGGACTGGCCTCCATTACCAGATACAGAGATATGAGTCAGCAAGATCGTGCCATTGCCTGACTAAACCCAAACCCTCCATCCGGAGGGTTTTTCGTTTGTTGTGTAATCCTTTCCCCAACCCCAATACGTCGCATCAATCACGCACTCCACAGACAATAGCCTCACCACTAAACGAAGGAGTTAACCGGATGGGCGACTATCACCACGGCGTGGAAGTTATCGAAATCAACGATGGCACCCGCACCATTTCCACCGTCTCGACGGCAATCATCGGTATGGTCTGTACGGCCAGCGATGCTGACGACAAGACATTTCCTTTAAACGAGCCCGTGCTCATTACCAACGTGCAAAATGCGATTGCGAAAGCCGGTAAGGCGGGGACGCTGTCCGCTTCTCTGCAGGCGATCGCTGACCAGTGTAAACCGGTTGTCGTTGTTGTTCGCGTGGCTGAAGGCACCGCTGAAACACCGGAAGAGGCGCGCAAGCAGACCGTTTCCAACATCATCGGTACCACCGATGAAAACGGTAAATATACCGGCCTGAAGGCGCTTCTGACTGCGAAAACGGTAACCGGCGTTAAGCCACGTATTCTCGGCGTCCCGGGGCTGGATTCTCAGGAAGTGGCGACCGCACTGGCCGCGATGTGCCAGAGCCTGCGCGCGTTCGGCTACGTCAGCGCATGGGGCTGTAAAACCATCTCTGACGCGATCAACTACCGCAAAAACTTCAGCCAGCGCGAGCTGATGGTTATCCATCCTGATTTTCTGGCATGGGATACCACCACGAACGCAACGACGACGGCCTGGGCAACCGCCCGCGCGCTTGGCCTGCGCGCCAAAATCGACCAGACAATCGGCTGGCATAAAACCCTGTCAAACGTTGGCGTCAACGGCGTTACGGGCGTAAGCGCCTCTGTCTCCTGGGATCTGCAGGAACAGGCTACCGATGCGAACCTGCTTAACCAGGCGGGCGTCACCACGCTGATTCGCAACGACGGCTTCAAATTCTGGGGTAACCGTACCTGCTCAGACGATCCGTTATTCGTCTTTGAAAACTACACCCGTACCGCGCAGGTGCTGGCCGATACCATGGCGGAAGCGCACGCGTGGGCGATGGATAAACCCATCACGCCAACGCTTATCCGCGACATCGTTTCCGGTATTAATGCCAAGTTCCGCGAGCTGAAAACCAACGGCTATATCGTCGACGGCTCCTGCTGGTATGACCCTGAGTCTAACGATGCATCAACCCTGAAAGCGGGGAAACTGTATATCGATTACGACTACACCCCTGTCCCGCCGCTGGAAAATCTGACCCTGCGCCAGCGCATCACCGATACCTATCTGGCAGACCTGTCTGATTCGGTTAATAGCTAAGGAGCTGCAGCATGGCGTTACCACGCAAACTTAAATACCTGAATATGTTCAACGATGGCCTGAGCTATATGGGCGTTGTTGAGTCTGTGACCCTACCGAAGCTTACCCGCAAGCTGGAGAAGTATCGCGGCGGCGGTATGCCAGGCTCGGTCTCTGTCGACCTCGGTCTGGACGATGATGCCCTGGCGCTGGAGTGGACCGTTGGCGGTCTGCCGGACGCCGCGCTGTGGGCGCAGTATGCCTCTCCGGGCGCGGACAGCGTGCCGCTGCGCTTTACCGGCTCTTATCAGCGCGATGATACCGGCGAAATCTCCGCCGTCGAAATCGTCATGCGCGGCCGTCATAAAGAGTTCGATGGCGGTGAAAACAAGCAGGGCGAGAGCGGCACCACCAAGATGTCCACCGAGTGCGCGTACTACCAGCTGACCATTGATGGCAAAGAGATCATCGAGATCGACATCATCAACATGGTGCTGAAAGTCGACGGCGTCGATCGTCTGGCAGAACACCGTAAGGCCATCGGCCTGTAACCCTTTAACCGGCCGGGATTACCGGCCGGTGAGTTAACTTTCTGAAGAGTAAAGAAATGGAAAATATCAACGAGACCGCCATGCACGAAAGTGAAAACCCACATATCGTCACGCTTGATAGCCCCGTTCAGCGCGGTGAGCAGAAAATTGAACAGGTGACGGTTTCTAAACCCAATGCGGGAACCCTGCGCGGGGTATCGCTGGCGTCGCTGGCGCAATCTGACGTCGATGCGCTGATTAAGGTGCTGCCGCGAATGACCTCTCCGGCGCTGACCGAGCATGAGGTTGCGCGCCTGGATGCCTGCGATCTGCTCTCTTTTGCCGGTAAGGTGATCGGTTTTTTGTCACCGGCTTCGGCTCGCTGAAATTTCCCGAAAATCTGTCGGTCGACGATCTGATGGCGGATATCGCGGTGATCTTTCACTGGCCGCCGTCAGAACTGTACTCCCTTAGCGTGACCGAACTCCTCTTATGGCGCGAAAAAGCGCTGCAGCGAAGCGGAAACCACCATGAGTAATAATGTCAGTCTTCAGGAGCTGCTTAAGGCAGTCGACCGGGCAACCCGACCGCTTAACGCTCTCCAGAACGCCAGCGTCACTCTCGCAAGCGATATCCACGATTCGCAGACGGCTTTGGGGGCGCTTGATGAGCAGGCGGGGCGTATTAACGGCTTCAGGAAAGCAAACGCCCAGCTCTCCGTGACGGAGCAGTCGCTTGCTCAGGCGAAACAACAGGCAGCGGCGCTGGCGGTGCAGCTTAAAAACACGCAAAACCCTACCCAGGCACAGGCTGATGCGCTGTCCGCAGCCCGAAAATCGGCGGCCGACCTTAAGCTTGAGTACAACAGCTTACGCTATTCGGTACAGCGGCAGCGCACTGAACTTGCCCAGGCGGGAGTCAACACGCGTACGCTCTCGTCGGATGAGCGTCGTTTACGAACTCACATCAGCGAAAAAACGCAGCAGCTTAACCGACAGCGGGATGCGCTGGCCCGCGTCAACCAGCAGCAGGAGCGGCTGAGTACCGTTCAGAATCGCTACGAGTCAGGCAAACGCGTTACCGCGCGGGTGCGCCAGCTTGCGAATGCGGGTGTGGGCATGGCCAAAGCGGGCTTTGACCAGACGTCCCGCTTTATGGCGCCAGGCATCAGCGTTGAAAAGCAGATGTCGGCCATTCAGGCAAACCTTGGCCTGGCGAAGGGGGATTCCCGGCTTGAGGCGATTCGCCAGCAGGCGCGGGAGGTCAGTGCCAGGACCGGAGTACCTGCAGATACGGTCCTTCGGGCACAAACCGAACTTACTCGTTCAGGCTATGACGCCGATGGGCTGCTTGCGGCCACCGCGCCAACGGTCAACCTCAGCCTGGCGGGGAATGTCGACGCGGCTAACGCGGCCGATATGATCGCCAGCACGCAGGCCGCGTATAGCCTGGCCGATGCGGATGCGGGACGCATCGCAGATGTGCTTACACGCGGTTTTACCTCTTCGAATACCAGCCTCGCTGAGATGGTGGCGGCCGTCACCTCTGCAGCGCCCGCTGCGGATGCCGCCGGTATGGGGCTTGAAGAGACCACCGCGCTGCTGGGCGTTCTGGCGGAAAAAGGGATGAAAGGCGCCGCCGCCGGGGACGCGCTCAGCGCGATGTTGCGCCATGTTCAGTCTCCGGATGCCATAAAAGCCTCGGGGGCGCTGGCTTCCGCCGCGGGTGATGGATCGCTTGATGAAAAACGCCAGCAGTTGCAAGGGGCGAAGGGCAGTACCGCGCTCGCGGCTTCCGTGCAGACCGATAATCTTGACGGCGATATCAACCGATTCCAGGCCGCGTGGAACGGGTTGAAGATTGATGTATTTGATAAAGCGGATGGCGCTCTGCGTAACCTGATAACAACCGCAACCGGCTGGCTTGGCACGGCCTCCCTTTGGGTGAATGCCAACCCTGAGCTGACGCAGACCCTCGCCAGCGTTGTTGTCGGCGCGCAGGCGTTTGCTGGCGTACTGGGTGGCGTAGGCACGGTTCTCGGCCCGGTTCTGACGGGCGTCAATATGGTTATCACCGCGGCCGGGATGTTAGGAACGGTATTCAGCGTGGTGGGCGGCGCCATCATGACGGTGCTGGGCGCACTTAGCTGGCCGGTGATTGCCCTTGGCGCGGCGATTGCCGCCGGCGCCTTACTGATTTTCAAATACTGGGAGCCCATCAGCGCCTTCTTTGGCGGAGTGATGGAAGGGCTTTCAACGGCTTTCGCACCGCTGGGTGCGCTGTTCTCACCAGTGATGACGGTATTTGACGCTATCTCGGAGAAGCTGGGCGGTATCTGGCAATGGTTCACCGACTTAATCACGCCGATCAAGGCGACGCAGGAAACGCTGGATGGCTGTAAAAACGCTGGCGTGATTTTTGGTCAGGCGCTGGGCGATGCGTTAATGGCACCGCTTGATCTCTTTAACAGCCTGAGCGGCAAGGCCAGCTGGCTGCTGGAGAAACTCGGTCTTATCAAAAACGAGTCGGGCGATCTCGACGCCGCTGCGGCAAAAGCAGAAGCGGCATCTTCACCGGCGGGCAGCGCTTATATTCCGGGCACGGGGATCTCTGGCGTCGGCCTGGGGTATCAGCCAACCCTCGTGCCGGGAGGACGCTCTTACGTCGATCAGAGTAAAAGCGAATACAACATCACGCTGCAGGGGGGCACGGCTTCAGGAACGGATCTGACGCGTCAAATCCGGGAGACAATAGATAGCATTGAACAGGATAAAGCGAGACGGCAGCAAGCCAGCTTTATGTAAGGTTGAGGAGAGAGAAAATGTTAATGGTGCTGGGTCTGTTTGTCTTTGAACGACGAACCTTACCCTATCAGACAATGCAGTTTACAAAGGATTATCGCTGGGTGTCCAACAATCGGATCGGGAAACCTAAAGCCTGGCAGTACCTTGGCGAAGGCGAGACATCTTTTACCCTCTCCGGACTGCTTTACCCTGAGCTCACGGGAGGGCGGCTTTCCCTCAAGGCGGTTGAGCTGATGGCGAATGAGGGGCGGGCATGGCCGTTGATAGACGGTACCGGCATCATTCACGGCATGTTTATCATTGAAAAAGTCACGCATACGCATTCGGATTTTTACAGTGACGGTACCGCCCGAAAAATTAATTTTACGCTGGAACTGAAACGCGTGGACGAATCGCTGATGACGATGTTTGGCGATCTGAGAACCCCGGTCGAAGAGCTGGTGACGAGCGCACGTAATAGCATTGGAGGGCTGGTGGGATGATTACGGAAATGAATATCCGGGCGGGTGGGAAAATCGCCCCTGATTTTATGCTTAAGCTTGACGATCGCGATATCACACAAAATTTCAGCCATCGTCTTATCAGTCTGAGCATGATCGACAAACGTGGACTGGAAGCCGATCAGCTGGATATTCAACTGGATGATTCCGACGGGCTGTTAGACTTGCCGGCCCGGGGGGCAAAGCTCTCCTTATGGCTGGGATGGGAGGGAACCCCGCTCCAGCCGAAAGGGAACTTTACGATCGATACAATTGAATTTCGGGGCGCGCCGGACACGCTGACCATTCGGGGATGCAGCGCTGATTTTCGTGGAAAGCTAAACGTGCGGCGCGAACAGTCGTGGCATGACACGACGATCGGCGCGATAGTCAATACTATCGCTCAGCGTAACCAGTTAACTGCCAGCGTTGCGGCGGGACTTTCATCGATTGCTATTTCTCATATCGATCAGTCTCAGGAGACCGATGCTGCGTTTCTCACCCGCCTGGCCGAACGTAATGGTGCCTTTGTTTCAATCAAAGCCGGCAAGGTTATTTTTATGAAAGCGGGGCACGCCGTGACGGCCAGCGGCACGCCGATCCCCTTAATGATGATTGAGCGTGGGGACGGCGATAAGCACCTTTTTTACGTTGCCGATCGTGAAAACTATTCCGGCGTGACGGCCAAATGGCTGCAAACGCGCGACCCAAAACAGCAAAATACTCAATTGAGTATTAATCGTCTGCCTGAGGGGCAAGCGACAGAGGGGCTGCAGCACCCGGAAGCCGCCGTGCCGATTGCAGAACCAGGAGGCAAGGAGCAGAAGCCGCAAGAGAGGCTGGTAGGATCGGCGGAAAACGTATTTGAGCTCACCACGGTGTATGCCTCTGAAGAGCAGGCTCTCAGGGCCGCAGAGGCGAATTGGCGCGCGCTGCAGCGGGGTACCGTGAATTTTTCTATCCAACTGGCGCTGGGGCGAGCCGATCTGTACCCCGAAACGCCGGTATTGGTAAACGGTTTTAAACGCGTCATTGACGAGCAGGCGTGGATCATCAGCGAGGTGGTGCATACCCTCAACGATAGCGGATTTACCACGCAGCTTAAGCTTGAACTGAATGCCACTGACGAAAAATTTATTGTTGATAGTGAGTAATACAGTTGCTATTGGTTTTATTTTGGGTATTATTGATTCACAAAATGTGAATCAAGTGGAGGGGTACATGTTTCATTGTCCTAAGTGCAAGCATTCAGCGCATGCGCGTACCAGTCGCTATCTAAGTGAAAATACCAAAGAGCGCTATCACCAGTGCACCAATGTGGACTGCAGCTGTACGTTCGTGACGATGGAGTCCGTGGAGCGCCTGATTGCGACTCCCGGTGCCTCTGAACGTGTCCGCACGGCTTCGCTGAACCACGGTTAGCGACTGCGTCACCGGCTCAAAAAAGCCACTCAATCGAGTGGCTTAATCATATGATTCTACAGCTAAAATTTGGTGGCTCCTGCTGGACTTGAACCAGCAACCTGGCGATTATGAGTCCCAATTTAAAGTCTTATAAAACAATACTTTACTTTTTAAATTTGTTGTTGCATCGAATAATTTCAAATATGAAAGCATAGTGAATAGGTCTGCTGCCATTTTGCTGCCAATGATGCCTATAAAAAAAGATAATCGCCAAAACCAATCATAAAGGAGCCGAACAGCGAAAACACAGTGTTATACCAGTAGAAGTAGATAGGTGTTTCGGATCGGTAGATGTAGTAATTTTCATATGTGCCTTTATACCAGCCGACGAAGACCCCACTTCTAAGAGCTTTTGCTGAATGAAAAATCATCCACAATCCGCAAAGAAGTACACAGGTCAATACTAATAATGTATCCCATTCCATAGCTTGTCTTATAAAAATAACGCCTTAAAAAAGTGTTAGTGGGTTGAGCAATGTCGCTTCATTCAGGTGGTCATGTGCAAAGTGAGCGTAGCCGAGAAACTCGAAAATTTGGAGCTATGGAGACGCGCTGCAACGCGCTGGCTTGAGGTGATGTATTTGCCAGACCAGACCGATAAAACGCGCGCAGCGGCAGCGGTACGCCGCAATAACTGCCAGAGAATGCTTAACAGCATAAAGCATGATTAAAATACCCCAAACGTATAAGAAGTGCGGAGAGCCGGCACCGGGTGATCGAGCGGGGTATTGCTATCGAGGGAGGCTACGTGCTGGCAGACCCAGGGGGCGAGAGAATTGGCACTAAAAACAATATAGGGCGGATTAACCGCCCCCTTTTTTTTACGCTGTTACACGCTCGTTCCATGCGTCTGAATATTGGACGTTCCCATCGCAATACTTCCAGGTGATCCGCTCATAGCGCAGCTGTACGCCCTCATTATGATTATGCATCTGTAAACCTGGCTCTTTGCAGTTATGCATAACTGGGTTAATGCTGACTACCCGCACATTCTCAAGCAGCATGTTGAAATACTCGACCTCTTGCCCCGCGTCGTTGATTCTGTACCACTTAATTTCAACGCTTTTAAGCGTCTGGCCGGTTGCTACCGCTTTATAGAGATACGGGCTGGAGCTATCAAATTCTTTCTCGATCATAAGCGGCGCATGTAAGCGTGTACCCGTGATTTTGCCCGTGTTGCTATCGGTTGGAACAAGCAAGCCGTGACTAAAAGAGAGAATTTCTACGCTACTTTCACGATCCTGAACATCTACAGACCCCCTGATCAGGTTGCCGCCATCGTCTTTAAGCCACATGTAAGCTGGAATAGCCATTTTTAAAACTCCATTTTATGAGGGTAAACCCTCATTAAACGGCTAAAACCGGATCGCAGGTGATACAAATTATGTTATCGGTATGAGTGATTAAAACGCGTTAATTATTGATATTAATAATAAAAATGATTGATTGATCTCAAACAGTACCGTGCAGCGCCGTTGCTCTTATGTTGCTGGTTTTGCCAGGCAAAAGGGAATAACGATGGCATGTATACCGATTTACCCGCCCCGCGGGCTGGAAATTTTGCGCGAACATTAGGCTCGCGCGGGCGCGTCACGGAGTCCAGGATATGGCTACCCCGCTTACGTATACGTGGTTTTATGAGCGAGTAAGAAACGGCGGGATGTGGGATTACAAACAACAAAAACGGGCTTACGCTGACTTCGGGAATTTTCATTACGGCGCAGTGGGTTATGCAGCGTGCATACCTGCAAAGATTTTGCTTATTGCCGCCGGCGCGGCGCAGTGGAAAGCCGGCACATCAAGACCAGAGTGGGGGAATTTCACGGGGGCCCCGCCGTTTGGTGATGATCCGATGGACCAATTTTGGATAAAGCAAGGCATAGACTATGTTAAGCAGCACCACTATTAGGGCGTTTAAGGCGTTGCATTGGGTGGCTACAATTACGATGGCCATCGTGATCGCTGGGTACTGTTATTTCCAGCATATACAGCGTTTAACTGTTAGTGATCGGCTTTATGAAGTTCGCCAGCTCACGTCCCGGACCTGGTTATACATTACTGAGTATGACGGCTCGAACATGACCACGGGGGAAGTGTATCGTTATTTTTTAGCGAGCAAGATTGACGGCGATCCGCTGGTAGCTCTCGAAAAACAACATATCGCGCCCACGCTTACAGCGAACACCGCCCGCGCGAAAGTTGACGGCATAGGCAACAATATCTCATTTACTGTTTATGGCACCGTGTACAGCTTTACAACGTCCGCATTTTTTTATGATGCTGAAGGAATAGCGGCCGCGCCGTCAATCGACTTAACGGCCCGTGGCGAGGGCTGGGACAAGGGGAAATTTAGTCGATAGATAAATATTTATTTAAAAATCCCTTGCGGTCGGGTCAATGACCCGATGAGCCGAGTGTAGTGAAGATCTAACTGCGCACAAGTAAAGGGTAACTTGAAAAGCCCGCTCAACCAGTTGGTCTGCGGGCTGTGTAGTATTACCGGGTTCATTGCTGACTGAAATTATTTGACTAACTAATGACTAGCAGTTGAATCAACGCTTTTTAGGTGGTGGAGAAACCTGTTGTGTCTGTTGAGTTTGGCTTGGTGGTTGATACCCGTTATTTTGCTGGTTTGGTCTACTAGTTGGTTGGTGACCCTTGTTCACTGGTTGCCAGCCGTCATTGGCAAACCCTGGTTTGTTGACTGGTTTTTCTTCAGACATTTTTCGTCTCTTTATTACTGGTTGTAGGTACTTGCAACTTAATAAACTCAACACTTTCGATTTCATTAGTCAATATTATAATGCCTAATGTATCGGTCAGTTCATGATCGAAGTCGCCATCGCTATCCAAAGCCCAATGTTTTTCTAAGTAGAGTTGCTCTGGTTCAGGCCTGCTTGATGCAAAAGAGTTGTAGCTATATAAACCGCCATATTTTTTCCCATTTTTAAGTGTTACTAAAACCCAGCAACATTGGTTCGTTGAGAAAAAATAGTCCCAGGCACGCCCCATGGGATGAGGGAGTATCTGCCTGATTCGATTGTTCTGTCGAATCTTCAGCAGGAGTATGGGTAAAAGAACAGGAATAATCACTAGGACTGAGAGATAAAAAATATAATACCAAAATGGATGCGAATCGATAATCTTATTTGTTTCAATGAAATAAATGGGTATCAGCAAAAAGGAATAGTTAATGCAACTGTATGAAACTACATCAATAAGCATTTTGGAAGTGTCGTTATCTGCGGCTGGATGGAAGAGCCGATAAACTCTCATGCTGATGAAGCCTGGCATAATAAAAAGTACGAATAAAAGTAGTTTACCTTTTTCAAGTACGTCCACAGTCGTTCCTTCAGGAGGTAAAATTTCTTGAATGGCTAAAAGTAAGGATTATAGCCTTTCTTCTGAAGCTCTAGCATCAACACTCTGCTTGTTTTTTAGACAGTGTAAGCAGGTTTCTAAATGATGTTGAGACTTTTTTTTACATTCTTTGCACTTGATGAAGACCATGTAAATCACTTTTTGTGTATCTGAGCCGTGAGCCATTCCCTGGTAAGGGAGAATGTAAGGGGACAAAAAGGGGACAATGGGTGCAGAAATAAAAAAACCACTCAGTGGGTGAGTGGCTTAATCATATGATTCTAAAACTAAAATTTGGTGGCCCCTGCTGGACTTGAACCAGCGACCAAGCGATTATGAGTCGCCTGCTCTAACCACTGAGCTAAGGGGCCGTGGCGGTGAATTATAAAGTAACTCCCCGCAGCAATCCAGCCATTCACACCTGCCTGCTGTTTTTATAAACAACGCATAATCAATCCTTTATACTTCCCTGACGATGTATCGAGCGGGAGTAAAGATGATCAACGATATTCTGGCCCCTGGCCTGCGGGTGGTGTTCTGCGGAATTAACCCGGGCAAGTCCTCGGCGCACACCGGTTTTCACTTCGCCCATCCGGGGAATCGCTTCTGGAAGGTGATCTACCAGGCCGGGTTTACCGACAGGTTACTCAAGCCTGAAGAGGAGCAGCATCTGCTGGATACGCGCTGCGGCATTACCATGCTGGTCGAGCGGCCGACGGTACAGGCGAGTGAGGTCAACCTGCATGAGCTGCGCAGCGGCGGGCGGGAGCTGATCAAGAAGATAGAGGATTATCAGCCGGCCGCGCTGGCGATCCTCGGCAAGCAGGCCTACGAGCAGGCGTTTAGCCAGCGCGGGGCTAAGTGGGGTAAGCAGAGCATCATGATTGGCGTTACGCAGGTGTGGGTGCTGCCAAATCCAAGCGGGCTCAACAGGGCGACGCTGGATAAGCTGGTAGAGGCGTATCGGGAGCTGGATGAGGCCCTGATGGTTCGGGGGCTTTAATCCTCTGCGGCCTGATGCCCTCACCCTGGCCCTCTCCCACAGGGAGAGGGAATAAAAAAAGCTCCCCGAAGGGAGCTTTTTCACGGTCAGGACAGGTTAGTCGTCCAGGAAGCTACGCAGCACTTCAGAGCGGCTTGGATGACGCAGCTTACGCAGCGCCTTCGCTTCGATCTGACGGATACGTTCGCGGGTAACGTCGAACTGTTTACCCACTTCTTCCAGCGTGTGGTCGGTGTTCATATCAATACCGAAACGCATACGCAGGACTTTCGCTTCACGGGCGGTCAGGCCGGCCAGGACGTCGTGCGTTGCGGCACGCAGGCTCTCGGTGGTGGCAGAGTCCAGCGGCAGCTCGAGGGTGGTATCCTCGATGAAATCACCCAGATGCGAATCTTCATCATCACCGATTGGTGTTTCCATGGAGATTGGCTCTTTGGCGATCTTCAGCACTTTACGGATCTTGTCTTCCGGCATCAGCATGCGCTCGGCCAGCTCTTCCGGCGTCGGCTCGCGGCCCATCTCCTGCAGCATCTGGCGGGAAATACGGTTGAGCTTGTTGATGGTCTCAATCATATGCACCGGAATACGGATGGTGCGCGCCTGATCCGCGATAGAGCGGGTGATCGCCTGACGGATCCACCAGGTTGCGTAGGTGGAGAACTTGTAACCACGACGGTATTCAAACTTATCTACCGCTTTCATCAGACCGATGTTGCCTTCCTGAATCAGATCCAGGAACTGCAGACCGCGGTTGGTGTATTTCTTGGCGATAGAGATAACCAGACGCAAGTTCGCTTCAACCATCTCTTTCTTCGCACGGCGGGCTTTTGCTTCACCGATGGACATACGACGGTTGATATCTTTAACCTGCTCGATGGTCAGGCCGGTTTCTTCTTCAATCTGATGCAGTTTCTGCAGGCCGCGATGCACATCGTCCTTCACGTCGTGCAGTTTTTCAGACCATGGCTTGTTCATCGCGATAGCCGCGTTGAACCAGGTTTCGCTGGTTTCGTTGCCGGTGAAGAGGGTGATGAAGTTCTTCTTCGGCATTTTGCACTGCTCAACACACAGCTTCATGATGATGCGTTCCTGGGTACGTACGCGATCCATCATCACGCGCATGCTGTTTACCAGGTAGTCGAACTGTTTTGGCACCAGGCGGAACTGTTTGAATACTTCAGACAGTTTCAGGATCTCTTCCTGTGCGGCAGCATGGCTGCGGCCTTTCGCTTTGATGGTGTCACGCGTCACTTCGTACTGGGTACGCAGCTCGGCAAACTTCTCACGCGCCAGCTCCGGGTCGATGCTGTTGTCATCATCCGCGGTGTCGTCGTCGCTCTCTTCCTCATCTTCGTCTTCGTCATCATCCATCTCTTCCTGAGACAGTTCAGAACCGACGTGAGTGGCGGTAGGCGCCATATCTTCTTCAGCGTTCGGGTCGACAAAACCGGTGATCAGGTCAGACAGGCGCGCTTCTTCCGCTTCAACGCGATCGTACTGCTCCAGCAGATAGGTAATCGCTTCCGGGTACTCGGCAACAGAGCACTGAACCTGGTTGATCCCGTCTTCGATGCGTTTTGCGATGTCAATTTCGCCTTCGCGGGTCAACAGTTCAACGGTACCCATTTCGCGCATGTACATGCGGACCGGGTCAGTGGTACGCCCGATTTCAGATTCCACGCTGGACAGTACCTGTGCAGCAGCTTCTTCCGCATCTTCGTCAGTGTTGTTGGAGGTTTCAGCAAGCAACAGATCATCGGCATCCGGTGCTTCTTCCATCACCTGAATGCCCATGTCATTGATCATTTGGATGATGTCTTCGATTTGATCTGAATCGACGATATCTTCCGGCAGATGGTCATTGACCTCGGCATAGGTCAGATAGCCTTGCTCCTTACCACGTTGGACAAGAAGTTTCAGCTGTGACTGCGGGTTTTGCTCCATAAGACGGTATCCACACTTAATTCGTTTGATTGGTGTCGGCGATGGGGCTGCCAACCTTTAAAGCGAGGGCGTACTTATATTTTTGCCGCTGCCTCTCAGTGCGGCTGCCGGGGGCTTCCCGATCGATATTCGGCACTTAAGCCGTTAAATTTCTTTATTTCTTCGCCAGTTCCTGGTTAATCATCCAGAGCTCCCGGCGTTCTTCGCTGCTTAAACCGTGTGTGCGCTCGCGAGCTATCAACTCTTCCTGGCGCAGCTCAAGCATCGAATCAAACATATGGTTGAGTGAGTCGGTGAACGTTTTTTCTGCAATATCCTTATCTGCTATATCGTCCCACATCGACAATTTTTCAAGGGTAGCGGCCTCTTTTGTGCCGCGATAATGTTCTAAAAGTTGTCCGGTGGTCAGACCTGGCTGTGATAAACACGTGTTGACCAGTTCTGAAAATAAGCCAAGCCCGGGCAATTTTTCGTGGTTCAAACCCGCCAGCGACGGCACCTGTGGCGCCAGTTCGGGGTTTTGCACCAGTAACCCTATCAGTATACGCATGGTTGTGCGTTTTAGCTGAGGCGCGGGGCGAACCGCGCCGTTTTCAGCCTGTTTAGGCATTAAACGTTCAAGCTGGCTGTCATCCAGAATGCCGAGCTTGTTGCCTAACTCCTGACGCAGATAGATGCGCAGCGTTTCGCCGGGCACCTGACTGATTAACGGCAGCGCCAGCGTGCTGAGCTGCGCGCGCCCGTCAGGGGTACTCAAATCGACCTGCGGCATCAGGCTGTTAAACAAAAACGTGGAGAGCGGCTGAGCCTGCTCCATCCGCGCTTCAAACGCCGCTTTACCCTCTTTACGCACCAGCGTATCCGGGTCTTCACCGTCGGGCAGGAACATAAAGCGCAGCTGACGCCCGTCGGTCATATAGGGTAGCGCGGTTTCCAGCGCGCGCCAGGCGGCGTCGCGTCCGGCGCGGTCTCCGTCGTAACAACAAATCACGTTGTTGGTCACGCGGAACAGCAACTGAATGTGATCCGCTGTCGTGGACGTTCCTAACGACGCCACCGCGTAGTTGATGTCGTACTGCGCCAGCGCAACGACGTCCATATAGCCTTCGACGACCAGAAGACGCGGAGGTTCCGCGTTATCCTGCTGCGCCTCATAAAGACCGTAAAGCTGGCGGCCTTTATGGAAAATATCGGTTTCCGGGGAGTTGAGGTACTTCGGCAGGGCATCACCCAGCACGCGACCACCAAAACCAATTACCCGGCCTCGCTTGTCGCGGATTGGGAACATCACCCGTTCGCGGAAGCGGTCGTAGCTTCGTCCCTGGTCGTTGGTGACCAGCATGCCTGCATCGATGAGAGATTTACGATCTTCGCTATTGCCGCCAAAACGCTTTAACACGTTGTCCCAGCCGGGAGGGGCGTAGCCAATAGCGAAACGCGCAATGACATCGTCGCTCAGTCCGCGCTTGTTCAGATACTGACGCGCAGGCTCAGCCGCAGAGTGCTTAAGAGACTGTTGGTAAAACGAATTCAGGCCATCCATCAGTTGATACAGCGTTTGCCGTTGATGGCGCTCGATCTGACTTGGCCCACTGCCTGCTTCATACGGCACTTCAAGGTTATGCATCGCCGCCAGCTCTTCGACGGTTTCAACGAACTCGAGCTTGTCGTAGTTCATCAAAAAATCAACGGCATTACCGTGTGCGCCACAGCCGAAGCAATGGTAAAACTGCTTTTCACCGTTTACGGTGAAGGAGGGGGTTTTTTCGTTATGGAACGGACAGCACGCATGGTAATTCTTGCCCTGCTTTTTCAGCTTTACCCGCGCGTCGATGAGATCGACGATGTCGGTTCTGGCGAGCAGGTCATTGATGAAAACGCGTGGGATTCTTCCGGCCATATGCCCCAAAATTTAAGCGACTTATAAACGAAAACAAGCCGCGCATTCCTTCCGGAAGCACGGCCTTACGACTATTACTCTGTCTGTCAATTGAGGGCTGAGGCCCTCAACCAATTAGTACAGACGAGTACGGCGTGCGTTTTCGCGAGCCAGTTTCTTCGCGTGACGTTTCACAGCGGAAGCTTTAGCGCGCTTACGTTCGGTCGTTGGTTTTTCATAAAACTCACGACGACGAACTTCAGCCAGAACACCTGCTTTCTCGCATGAACGTTTGAAGCGACGCAGTGCTACGTCGAACGGCTCGTTTTCACGTACTTTAATTACCGGCATGTAACTCTCACCTTTAATAAATTCGGTTTGCCGCTGGCATCAACGCCAGCTTATTTCAAAATGGTGCGGAATTTTACTGCAAATGCTGCTGCTTTGTAAAGCACCGATGCGATTTTGAAAGGGACTTTAATAAGGGTGAGGAGTATACACGAGCCTTCTTCCTGGGGCGAACAAAGTTTTACATCAACCCGCCCAGGCTCTACACTGCGCGGTATTGAAACGAGGTAAAACAAGTCATGCGTGTACTGGGTATTGAAACATCCTGCGATGAAACCGGCATCGCCATTTACGACGACGAAAAAGGGCTTCTGGCCAACCAACTGTATAGTCAGGTGAAATTGCACGCTGACTACGGCGGCGTCGTGCCTGAACTGGCCTCTCGTGACCACGTGCGTAAAACGGTTCCCCTGATTCAGGCGGCGCTGAAAGAAGCAGGATTAACGGCAAAAGAGATTGATGCAGTGGCGTATACCGCAGGCCCGGGCCTGGTCGGTGCGCTGCTGGTTGGCGCAACGGTTGGCCGTTCGCTGGCGTTCGCGTGGGATGTGCCAGCGATCCCGGTTCACCATATGGAAGGGCACCTTCTGGCGCCGATGCTGGAAGAGAATCCGCCTGAATTTCCGTTTGTGGCGCTGCTGGTCTCCGGCGGTCACACGCAGCTGATTAGCGTAACGGGCATTGGCAAATACGAGCTGCTGGGCGAGTCAATCGACGATGCCGCCGGTGAAGCGTTCGACAAAACCGCCAAGCTGCTGGGACTCGATTACCCTGGCGGGCCGATGCTGTCGAAAATGGCGTCACAGGGAACGGAAGGGCGCTTTGTCTTCCCGCGCCCGATGACAGACCGTCCGGGGCTGGACTTCAGCTTCTCCGGGCTGAAAACCTTCGCGGCCAATACGATCCGCAATAACGATGACAGCGAGCAGACCCGCGCCGATATCGCCCGCGCGTTTGAAGACGCAGTGGTGGATACGCTGATGATCAAGTGCAAGCGCGCGCTGGATCAGACCGGCTTCAAGCGTCTGGTGATGGCGGGCGGCGTGAGTGCCAACCGTACGCTGCGCGCGAAGCTCGCCGAGATGATGCAAAAGCGTCGCGGGGAAGTGTTCTATGCCCGTCCGGAATTCTGTACCGATAACGGGGCAATGATCGCCTACGCGGGTATGGTGCGCCTGAACGCTGGCGCAACGTCCGACCTGAGCGTGTCCGTGCGTCCGCGCTGGCCGCTGGCGGAACTGCCTGAGGCGTGAGTTTTTTTGTCCGGTGGCGCTGCGCTTACCGGGCCTACGGTTTTGTAGGCCGGGTCAGGCGAAGCCGCCACCCGGCAACAAACCGCACTACACCCGCAGCATCCCTTTCTCTTCCAGAAACGCAATAATCGTCGCTAAACCGTCCCCCGCCTTCAGGTTGGTAAAGGTCCATGGACGCTCGCCGCGCATGCGGTTGGTATCGCGCTCCATCACCTCCAGCGACGCACCGACGTACGGCGCGAGATCGGTTTTGTTGATCACCAGAAAATCGGATTTGGTGATCCCCGGCCCGCCCTTGCGCGGGATTTTTTCCCCTTCGGCCACGTCGATCACGTAAATAGTCAAATCCGCCAGCTCCGGGCTGAACGTCGCGCTCAGGTTATCCCCGCCGCTTTCAACGAAGATCAGATCCAGATTGCCGAACTTCTCGCTGAGCGCTTCCACCGCCGCCAGGTTCATTGAGGCGTCTTCGCGGATAGCGGTATGCGGACAGCCGCCCGTCTCCACGCCCACGATGCGCTCCGGCGCCAGCGCGCCCGCCTCGGTCAGAATGCGCTGATCCTCTTTGGTGTAGATATCGTTGGTCACCACCGCAAGATGATAGGTATCGCGCATCGCCTTGCAGAGCGCTTCCAGCAGCGCGGTTTTGCCCGACCCTACCGGGCCGCCTACGCCCACGCGCAGGGGATGTTTGTAATCAGCCATATTGACTCCTCAGGAACGGAATAGTCGAGAATATTGGGTTTCGTGGCGCGCGGAGGCGATGGCGGACAGCGGCGTTGCTGCCCCCAGCGCGTCGTCGCGACGTAAAAATGCCTGTTCAAAACCAGCGGCGTAGCGATCGCTCAGTTCGATAATCAGCTGCTGTGCGGCCTGCTGCCCAAACGGCACCAGCTTGACGCCTGCCATCACCGCGCTCTCAATCCAGCTGTAGCCAAGGCTCAGCGCCAGCTCGCGCACGCTAATGCCCCAGCGTACGCCGAGCCAGGCCATGCCGCAGAGCTGGCTTTGCATAAACAGCGGCAGCCATTCGGGCGGACAGTCAGGTTCCCAGCTCTTAATCAGTCGCGTAAAGGCCGCCCCACGGTTGCGCTCCTCTTCGCGCAGCTCGCGCGTTTCACGGCAGGCGAGAAGGTATGCCGTCCAGCGTTTTGCATTTGTAAGAGAGGATTGCTCACAGGCCTGATAAAGACGGATAAACAGCGGCAGATCGACGCAGAAAAAGCTCTGCTCAATCTGCTGTATTTGCCAGCGTTTAAAGGCCCCGGCGTCCGTGACCCAGCCCGCCTCAACGGCCCACTCCAGCCCCTGCGACCAGGTAAACGACCCGACCGGCAGGCTGCTGCTGGAGAGCTGCATCAGGCGCAGCCTCTGGCGGGCGTGCTCCATCAGCTCATCAGCGCCAGCAGGGCGGAGACAATCAGCCCGCCGCCGAAGGTTTTACGCAGACCGTCGTGACGGCGCAGCAGCAGCCCTGCGGCAAAGCTGGCGCACAGCACCGCGGCGCTGGCCAGCATAAAGCCGCTGGTGAAGAGCCAGAAGCTGTGGCCGGACATCTCCACGCCGTGCGCCCAGCCGTGGAACATCGCCAGGGCAGGCACCGCCAGCAGCAGACGATTTTCCGTTTTAAACATCATCACGCCGCTGACCGCCAGCGAGGCGATAATCAGCATCTCCATGCCGCTGAAGCCGCCGAGCAGGCTGCCCGCAATAGCGCCGACAAGCATCATCCCGAGGGTGGCAAACGGCAGCAGGAGCTTGCGGCCGCTCAGCGCCGAGAGCACGCCTGCACCGGTCAGCATCAGGAGATGATCGAGCCCGGTCAGCGGGTGGAGAAAACCGGCCTGAAAGCTGTCGGCGCCGTGGCCGGGATGCGCGAGCGCGGGAACGGAAAAAGCCAGCAGTAACAGCGGTAAATACTTGCGCATGATGGATCCTTAATGTGAATGAGCGTGAGAATGGCCGTGGCTGTGGGCACCGCTGGTATAAGCGCCCGCTTCCGGTTCAAACGGCAGGCTGGCGTAGCCCACGTCCAGCCCGAACTGGCGCAGCATGTCGTCGAGAACGTGGTCGTGGTGATAGCGCAGCTCGCCGGGCATGATCTGCAGCGGCACGTGGCGGTTGCCCAGGTGGTAGCAGGCGCGGGCGAGCAGGAACGGATCGGCGCAGCGCACCACGGAGACCGACTCCGGGGCGGCGATCACTTCGATCACCTCGCTGCCGTCGTCGGTAGTCAGCAGGTCGCCCCCGCGCAGCAGCAGGCCGCGCGGCAGCATCAGCCCGGCTTCGCGGCCGTCGTTCAGCGCCACGCGGGCGCGGCTTTTCACCCGCACGTCAATCGGCAGCGTGACGCTGGCGGTAGTCTGATGCGCATGGTCCAGGCGTTGGGTTAAATAGATCATCATCACTCCTCAAAACAGGAAATAGCGTTGCGCCATCGGCAGAACGTCAGCCGGTTCGCTGGTAATCAGTTCGCCGTCAACACGCACCTCGTAGGTTTGCGAGTCGACGGTGATATTCGGCTGCAGGCCGTTGTGGATCATGTCCGCCTTTTTCACCGTCCGGCAGCCTTTTACCACCGCGGTGGCGCTTTGCAGGTTGAGCTGCTGCGGGATGCCGTTCGCACTGGCCGCCTGCGAGACAAACGTCAGTCGGGTGGCGTGGCGCGCGGCGCCCAGCGCACCAAACATCGGGCGGTAATGCACCGGCTGCGGCGTGGGGATTGAAGCGTTGATATCCCCCATTGGCGCGCAGGCGATCATCCCGCCCTTGACGATGGTGGCGGGTTTGACGCCGAAGAACGCCGGGGACCAGACCACCAGATCCGCCAGCTTGCCCGCCTCAATCGAACCCACTTCATGGGCGATACCGTGGGTCAACGCCGGGTTAATGGTGTACTTGGCGACATAGCGCTTCACGCGGAAGTTATCGTTCTCGCCTGTCTCTTCCGGCAGCGCGCCGCGCTGGACCTTCATGCGGTGCGCGACCTGCCAGGTGCGGATAATCACTTCCCCGACGCGGCCCATGGCCTGAGAGTCTGACGAGGTGAGCGAGAACGCGCCGATATCGTGCAGCACGTCTTCAGCGGCGATGGTCTCCCGGCGAATGCGGGATTCTGCAAACGCCACGTCCTCGGCGATATCCGGGTCGAGGTGATGGCAAACCATCAGCATGTCGAGATGCTCGTCGATGGTATTGACCGTGTAGGGCAGCGTCGGGTTGGTGGAAGAGGGCAGAATATTCGGGTGCGCGCAGGCAGTGATGATATCCGGCGCGTGGCCACCGCCCGCCCCTTCGGTGTGGAAGGTGTGGATGGTGCGCCCGCCAATGGCGGCCAGCGTATCTTCGACAAACCCGGACTCGTTCAGCGTGTCGCTGTGCAGCGCCACCTGAATGTCCATCTCTTCGGCCACCTCCAGCGAGCAGTTGATCGCCGCAGGCGTCGCGCCCCAGTCTTCGTGGATTTTCAGCCCGATAGCGCCCGCGGCAATCTGCTCGCGCAGGGCGTCCGGACTGGAGCCGTTACCTTTGCCGAGCAGGCCGATATTCACCGGCAGCGTATCGGCAGCCTGCAGCATGCGGGCGATATACCACGGTCCCGGCGTGCAGGTAGTGGCGTTGGTGCCCGCCGCGGGTCCGGTGCCGCCGCCGATCATGGTGGTGACGCCGGAGACCAGCGCCTCTTCCGCCTGCTGCGGGCAGATCCAGTGGATGTGGGTGTCGATCCCGCCTGCGGTGACGATCTTCCCTTCGGCAGCGATGACTTCGGTTGCGGCACCAATCGGGATCGTCACGCCGGGCTGAATGTCGGGGTTGCCGGCTTTGCCGACGGCAAAAATCCGCCCGTTCTTGACGCCGATATCGGCTTTCACGATCCCCCAGTGATCGACGATCAGCGCGTTGGTCAGCACCAGATCCACGCAGTCGTCTGCGGTCATCTGCCCCTGGCCCATGCCGTCGCGGATCACCTTCCCGCCGCCGAACTTGACCTCTTCGCCGTAGATCGTGAGATCGTCTTCCACTTCGATCCACAGCTCGCTGTCGGCCAGCCGCACTTTATCCCCGGTGGTGGGGCCAAACATATCGGCATAGGCCTGGCGTGAAATCTCAGCCATGTTTCACCTCGCCCATCACCTCGCCGCGAAAGCCGACAATGCGCTGCGCACCTGCGACCTGAACCAGCGTCACTTCCCGCTTCTGGCCGGGCTCGAAGCGCACGGCGGTGCCCGCTGGGATGTTCAGCCGGTAGCCTTTGGTGGCTTCCCGATCGAACTTCAGCGCCGGGTTGACCTCGTAAAAGTGGTAGTGCGATCCGACCTGGATCGGCCTGTCGCCGTGGTTTTCGACAATCACGGCTTGGGTTTCGCGCCCGACGTTGATCGCAATCGCGCCGGGCTGGATCTGATATTCGCCAGGGATCATCATGTGCTCCTTAGACGATCGGGTTATGGACGGTGACGAGCTTCGATCCGTCCGGGAAGGTGGCTTCGACCTGAATATCCGGGATCATCTCCGGGACGCCCTCCATTACCTGGTCGCGCCTCAGGACGTGGCGGCCTGCCTCCATCAGCGCGGCGACGGTTTCACCATCGCGCGCGCCTTCCATGATGAAGGCGCTGATCAACGCGACCGATTCCGGGTAATTGAGCTTTACCCCGCGCGCAAGGCGGCGTTCGGCAACCAGCGCAGCGGTGAACAGCAACAGCTTGTCTTTTTCTCTGGGGGTCAGTTCCATAACGTTTCTCTTATGTCTGCCAGATACGCGGCGAACAGGCGGTTTTGGTGGTGAGAAGCGGGCGAAGCGACTGCCAGACGTCGCGCATCACCCGCTGACAAATCAGGTTGTCGTGGGAGAGAAAACGCACCGACAGCAGGTCATCGGTGAGCGTTGCACCTGCATAATTTTCCAGCGGTGCGAGGCGTTCACGCACCGCCTCGAGATGTTCTTCCTGGGCAGGGTAGAACAGCAGCGTGCCGAGCCACGGATGCCCGGCGACGGGCGTGAGATCGCCGTCGCTAAGGTGCTGACGCTCAATCAGGCGCGGCTCGTCATCTACCCACACCTCAAGACGGCTCTCCAGCGTGCCGTGGCTGAAGGTTTCGTTTATCACCGGGCGGCCCAGGCAGTACAGCTCCCACGTCAGCAGCGTGCTGGAGGCCTTCAGGTGGAAAACGGAGCGCAGCGCGGCATTCGCGCCGGGAAAAATAATCGTGTCCTGCGGCAGCCACTCCAGGGTGGAATCTTCCTCGAGATAAAAATGCTGATTCAGGCGAGCCTGTGGGCCGCTGCTGCGATAGAACTTGCTGGCGCCGGGCATGGTGATAAGCGCATGGCTTTTGGCGTCCAGACGCACGGTGATATCCAGCGTATCGCCGCCCACAACCCCGCCTGGCGGGTGCAGCAGATAAAGGTGGCAGGTTTCCCCTTCGGGGTAAAACGGACGTTGAACGGTGAGCGGCCCGACGTGGTGGGCGGAGTGCAGGAGGGTTTTCTCAGGGGTGTGACAAAACTGCAGGGCAAGCGATGCCTGCCAGCCTTTGTACGAATTATCAGTGACCTGAGCTGCTAACATGCTGCATCCATTTCCACACCATCGGGATATGTTTCAGTATGCCCTGGCGGAAATGAAGGCTGTCATATGAGTCGCTTATGGATAAAAAACCGGCTCTTATGAGCCGGTTTGCGGGACTAGCGGTAATCCTCCGCATCCACATCATACCCGGAAGGCTCCCAGCGGATTGCCAGCAGCGAGGCCAGGCCGATAAACGGCGCCAGCGCAATCACCCAGAACACGGCGGTATCCAGCGAGGCGACCAGCAGCGGGAACAGGAACAGCGACAGCGTCGAGCTGCTGCGCATCAGCGTCTGGTTGAGACCCACACCCACGCCGCGCAGCGAGGTCGGGTAGCTCAGCGAGGCGAACGTCATGGTATGCGCGCCCGGGCCAAAGCCCTGACCGAACAGGAAGAGCGCCAGCATCGCCACGGCAAGCACGCCTTCTGTGGCGCCTTCAGGGCGGCCAATCAGCGCCAGTCCCAGCAGCGCGACCAGCTGGCAGGCATAACCCGCCAGCGACATCCGCCAGGCGCCGAAGCGCGGCACGTAGCGTACCGCCAGCAGTCCGCCAACGAAGGCAAACAGCAGGTTAAGCGCCAGAGAAATGAGAATGGTGGTGAGCATCGACTGGACAAAGAAGCTGGAGATGATCACCGGCAGACCAAACGCCACCGCGTTATAGGCAAACGAGGAGACGACGGACAGCAGCGTGGCGAGCGTCGTGCGGCGTAAGTAGATCCCGCGGAACAGGTTCAGATAGTTTGACCATTTCGCTTTATTCACGACAGGTGCGGGCTGGCTGAGCGCGTCCTGCGGCACGTGGGCATTGATGTTATACGACTGGCGTAAAATGGACGCCGCCTCTTTCAGGTTACCCTGATTCGCCGCCCAGACCGGCGATTCGCTCATATAGCGGCTGCGGATGGCGATAATCACCAGCGCGGGCACCGCGCCAAAGCCGAGAATCAAACGCCACAGCCAGTCGCTGTGGCTTTCCGGCAGCACGGCGTAGAAGAAAAGCACCAGCAGGTAGGAGATACTGATGGCGGCATACCAGGTGGGGCACCACATCGCGACGCTGGAGGCCTTATTGCCGGGCCCTTTCAGCCTGGCGAACTCGCTTAAAAACGCCATCGCTACGGGAAGATCGATCCCGACCCCGAGCCCCATCACAAAGCGGGCGCCCGCGAGCACATATTCGTTCGGAGCCAGTGCACAGGCGATAGCGGCCACCACGAAGAACACCATATCAGCCATAAACACGCGGTAGCGCCCGATTTTATCCGTGAGATAGCCGCCAAGCAGCGCCCCGACAATGGCGCCAAAGGTAATGGCCGAGGCCACCATACCGGTACCGGCGGGCGTCAGGTTAAATTCGCGGGTGATGTCTTTAATGCCGAATGCCAGCGCGCCCAGATCGTAGGCATCGAGGAAAATGCCGCCCAGCGCGATACCGACTACGATACGGGCGTTTGCCCGGCCCTGGGAACCGTCATTAACGAGGCGTGATACATCCGATGCACTGCGCACCCACTGGATGTCGCCATCAGGGGGAATACCTGCCGTTGAAAGGGGAGTAGATTCTGTGATTTCAGCCATTTTCTTCTTATGCGGTTGTGTTGTGTCCCTAACAGTTACCACAGGCAGAAGGTGACCAAAATCACATTTGGCTATAAGGCATAACTAACCCTTCGGAGCGTCTTTTTTCTTTCTCTTGAGCTTCGTCCAGATTTTGGTCTCCTGACGACGCCACAGGCGCTGGATATTGTCGTGATGACGCAGCAGGATAAGACAGGAGAGCATCGACACCGGGAAGGTAAACTGGGGTTTGAACCACCAGACGTAGAACGGGGCGATCAGCGCGCTGACGATGGCGCCCAGCGACGAATAGCCGCTCAGCAGAATGGTCAGAAGCCAGGTCCCGGCCATGACGCCGGTTAAGTCCCAGCCGATGGGGGCAATGGCACCAAAGGCGGTCGCCACACCTTTGCCGCCTTTAAAGCCGAAGAATACGGGCCAGATGTGGCCGACGCAGGCAGCAATAGCAATGAGCCCCAGCCAGAACGGCGTGACGCCCAGCGCATACGCGCCCCAGACGGGTAGCATCCCTTTCAGAACATCAAAAATCAAAACCGCTACGGCTGCTCCCTTGCCGCCAATTCGTAGTACGTTGGTCGCCCCCGGATTCCCGGAACCATTTTCACGCGGGTCAGGTAACCCGGCAATGCGGCAGACCAGAATGGCGCTGGAGATTGAGCCGCAAAGATAGGCGAGGAGGATCATTCCAGGCGCGATTGCACTCATAACGCTGTTCCGTTTTGAAAATGTATCTGTATTCTCAGCATCTGTGGATAATACGCATAATTCGCCGGAAGTGGTATCCGGTTTAGCCAAAAAGCAGGCAGGTCGTGATGGATATTGTATTTATAGAGCAACTTTCGGTAATCACCACTATTGGTGTTTACGACTGGGAACAGACCATCGAGCAGAAACTGGTGTTCGATATCGAAATGGGCTGGGATAACCGCAAATCGGCAAAAAGCGATGACGTGAACGACTGTCTGAGCTATGCCGACATCAGTGAAACGGTCATCAACCATGTGGAAGGGCAACGTTTTGCGCTGGTCGAACGGGTGGCTGAAGAAGTCGCAGAATTGCTGCTGAAAAAATTTAACTCACCGTGGGTGCGCATCAAGCTGAGCAAGCCGGGCGCGGTGGCGCGCGCCGCCAACGTTGGCGTCATCATTGAGCGTGGCACAAATCTGAAAGGCAAGAATTAACGTCATAATTGCTAAACCAATTTAGGTTATACCGGTCTCAGGACTGTATCTTATCGGTTGTCCGTATGGGACACCGTTTTTTTATATCTTTTTAGGGGTTTATAGATGAGCGATATGCACTCGCTGCTGGTGGCGGCAATACTGGGTGTGGTCGAAGGATTGACGGAGTTTTTGCCGGTGTCCAGTACGGGCCATATGATTATCGTTGGCCATCTGCTGGGCTTTGAAGGCGATACCGCCAAAACGTTCGAAGTGGTGATCCAGCTGGGTTCGATTCTGGCGGTGGTGGTGATGTTCTGGCGCCGTCTGTTTGGCCTGATCGGCATCCATTTTGGCCGTCCGCCGCAGCACGAAGGGATGAGTAAAGGTCGCCTGTCGCTGATCCATATTCTGCTCGGGATGATCCCTGCGGTGGTGCTGGGCCTGGTTTTCCACGACGCCATCAAATCGCTGTTTAACCCAATTAACGTGATGTACGCGCTGGTGGTGGGGGGCTTCCTGCTGATCGCCGCGGAAGTGCTGAAGCCAAAAACGCCGCGCGCGGAAGGTCTGGACGATATGACGTATCGTCAGGCGTTTATCATTGGCTGCTTCCAGTGTCTGGCGCTGTGGCCGGGCTTCTCGCGTTCAGGCGCAACCATCTCCGGCGGGATGCTGATGGGCGTAAGCCGTTACGCCGCGTCAGAGTTCTCGTTCCTGCTGGCGGTGCCGATGATGATGGGCGCCACTGTACTCGACGTCTATAAGAGCTATCACTTCCTGACGGCTGGCGACATTCCGATGTTCGCCGTCGGCTTCATCACCGCGTTTATCGTGGCGCTGATTGCCATCAAAACCTTCCTGCAGCTGATTAAGCGTATCTCGTTTATTCCGTTCGCGATCTATCGCTTTATCGTCGCGGCTGCAGTGTACGTGGTCTTCTTCTGACCGATGGCCCTCAGTCTTTTGGCTGAGGGCAATGCTTTTCTTTCCAGTCAGACACCGCCTGAATTCGCCGTTTCGTGAGTTCTTCACGAATTTCCGGTCCTTTGAATCCCGCCTCGACAACGTCCTTCGTGGGCACCGCTTTCGCCACCTCCCAGGCTTTACGCAGTAAACGTCCCTGCGGGTAATCGCACGCTTCAAACCCGGTACGCCCGCGCACGTCAGCTTCGCTGGTCAGCGCGATTTGCTCTACGCGCTGGGGTTTGCGCCAGGCGTCGATATTATCGAAAAGCTTAACGATGGTGGCCGGTTTCAGGATGGGGAAGGTGTGGATCAGATCGTGGAATTCGGCCACCAGTTTCGCCAGATCGCGGATCTCGTTCGGCACGCGCAGACGCTGGCACAGCCCCTCGACCAGCTTCACCCCTGCCGGACCGTGCCCGTGGTGGCGAGGCCAGAATTCTTTTGGCGTTAAGCCTTTGCCGAGATCGTGGCACAGGGTGGAAAAGCGCACGTCCACGTCAGGGCTGAGCATGGCCGCCATGCTCAGGGTCATCAGGATGTGTACGCCGGTATCAATTTCCGGGTGCCATTTTGCCGGGGCAGGTACGCCAAACAGCGCGTCTATTTCCGGGAACAGCACCTTCAGCGCGCCGCAGTCGCGCAGGACCTGGAAAAAGACCTGCGGGTTACGCGTGGTGAGCGCATTTTCCGTCTCTTTCCAGACGCGCTCTGGCGTCAGGTGTTCAAGCTCGCCCGCCTCGGTCATGGCGGTCATCAGCGCCATTGTCTCATCGGCAATACGGAAACTGAGATGGGCGTAACGCGCGGCAAAGCGCGCCACGCGCAGCACGCGGAGCGGATCTTCAGAAAACGCCGGGGAGACGTGACGTAAAAGACGGTTGCGCAGATCGTCCTGACCGCCATAGGCGTCAACGATCTGCCCGTGCTCGTCCTGCGCCAGCGCGTTGATGGTGAGATCGCGGCGCAGGAGATCTTGCTCCAGCGTCACGTCCGGCGCGGCATAGCAGGTGAAGCCCGTATAGCCCGAGCCCGATTTCCGCTCGGTACGCGCCAGAGCATACTCTTCACGGCTTTTCGGGTGCAGGAACACGGGAAAATCGCGGCCTACCTGCTGGTAGCCCGCGTCGAGCATCTCTTCAGGGGTGGCGCCAACCACCACCCAGTCTTTATCTTTGACCGGCAGACCTAACAACGCATCACGTACCGCACCACCGACCAGATAACTCTTCACGCCCAACTCTCCCGTTTTCTCTTTTCCAGAATGATACGTAAGTCTGGCAGAGAAGACGAATTAGTTCATCCAGCGGTCTTTACGCTTACGGCTTGGGATCAGATGCGGCAGGACCAGACCCAGTACCAGACCCACGCCCAGCACGCCACCGCCATACATAAACCACTGCATGATAATGGTGCGCTGTTTGTCGTCGAGCTGCAGGTTGGCGGCATTCACTTTCTTCTGCGCGACAATCAGCTCGTTTTTCAGTTTCTGGTTCTCTTCTTTCAGGCCGTTAATCACACCGTCGCTTTGCGCCACTTTCTGCTGCATTTCAGCGGTGCGCTGGTTCCAGGTGCCGTCGATGTTGTTCAGCTTGTCGGTCAGGGTCTTCACCTGGTTTTCCAGATCCGGCACGCGCGTGCGCAGGCTTGGCACGGTGCTCAGCTCTTTCAGCGGGATCCAGGAAGTACGACCGGTACTGTCGCGAACCTGACCGTAGTTGGTGTCCGCATTGGTTTGTAACAGGGTGACTTCCTCGCCGGCATTTACCGTGCCCACGAGGCGATAATTATCTCCGGGGCCACTGCGTACCCAGGTGTTCAGTTCGTCAGAAACGTAACGCTTTTCTTCAGCGTGCACGGCGGTTGCGGCGCTAAAAGCGAGTAAAGTAAGTCCAATCAGGCGTAATTTAAGCATCATTAGTCGTTATTTTCATAAATAGTGGAACGATAGTAGTGGCAACAGTGTCTCTACGCAAAGCATTCGTCAGCAATCAGAATCATCTGTGTCACGACTCTACACATTTACGCCCGACAAATTGCTCATTGCATGGCAATTTGGCGCAAAATACTATGTACTGACAAACAAATGGCGAGGAAGTTCGCCCTCATTGACGCGTCTGTGACGCACGCAAAAGTACAAGGCTATGGCACAAGAAATCGAATTAAAGTTTATCGTCGAAAAAGACAGCGTTGACGCACTCCGCCAGCATCTGCATACGCTTTCCGGCGAACACCATGCACCGGTACAGCTGCTTAATATCTATTACGAAACGCCAGACAACTGGCTGCGCCGCCACGATATGGGGCTGCGTATCCGCGGCGCGGTCGGGCGCTACGAGATGACGATGAAAATTGCCGGTCGCGTGGTCGGCGGTTTACATCAGCGCCCGGAATACAATATCGACATCAGCAAGCCAGAACTTGAGCTGGAACGTTTCCCGGCGGAGGTCTGGCCGGAAGGCGAACTGCCTTCCACGCTGGCGGAACAGGTACAGCCGCTGTTCAGCACCGATTTCTGGCGCGAAAAATGGCTGGTGACGGAAGGCAAAAGCCGCATCGAAATCGCCCTCGATCTGGGGGACGTGAAGGCGGGTGAGTTCCATGAACCGATTTGCGAACTGGAGCTTGAGCTGCTGGAAGGTGACGCAAATGACGTGCTGAAGCTGGCGCGCAGGCTGGTAAACCAGTCCGGATTACGTCAGGGAAGCCTGAGTAAAGCCGCGCGAGGTTACCATCTGGCCGCCGGAAATGCGCCGCGCGTGCTGAAAGAGACGACCATTTTGCACGTTGCGCCGAAAGCCAGCGTTGAACAGGGTCTGGAAGCCGCGCTGGAGCTGGCGCTTTCTCAGTGGCAATACCATGAAGAGCTGTGGGTGCGGAATGTGAAAAACGCCAAATCCCACGTGCTGGCGGCGATTGCTCTGGTGCGCCATACCCTTGCGCTGTTCGGCGGTATTGTTCCTCGCAAAGCGAGCGCTCACTTACGTGACCTGCTGACGCAGACCGAAACGCTGATGCTCTCCGATGTCTCGGCGCAAACGGCGATCTACAGCCCGCAAACCGCCACGGCAAAACTGGCGCTGACCGAGTTTCTGGTGACGCGCGGCTGGCGCGCCTTCCTGGATGCGAAAGCAGAGGCCAAAATCGCGGAAAACTTTAAGCGTTTCGCGGATATTCATCTTTCCCGTCATGCCGCTGAACTGAAGAGCACCTTTGCCTATCCGCTCGGCGATAAGTATGGCGATCAGCTTCCCCGTCTGTCGCGCAACATCGACAGCATGCTGCTCCTTTCCGGTGCCTACGACGGGCCACAGGCGCAGGCGTGGCTGGAAAACTGGCAGGGGCTGAAGCATGCCATCGAAACCCGCCAGCATATTGAGATTGAGCATTTCCGTAACGAGGCCATTTCGCAGGAGCCGTTCTGGCTGCACAGCGGAAAACGTTAACTCTGGCAAGGAACCCCTAAAATGCCGCTTTCTTCACCGTTACAGCAGCAGTGGCAGACCGTGTGCGAACGTCTGCCTGAGTCATTACCGGCGTCATCGTTAAGCGAGCAGGCGAAAAGCGTGCTCGCCTTCAGTGATTTTGTGCAGGAAAGCATCACCGCCTACCCGGACTGGCTGATGGAGCTTGAGAACGCACCGCCGCAGGCGGACGAGTGGCGGCACTATGCCGGCTGGCTGCATGCCGCACTCGAAGACGTAGCGGATGAGACGACGCTGATGCGCGTCCTGCGTCAGTTCCGCCGTCGGGTGATGGTGCGCATTGCCTGGGCTCAGGCGCTGGAGCTGGTGAGCGAAGAGAGTACGCTGCAGCAGCTAAGCGAGCTGGCGCAAACGCTGATTGTCGCCGCGCGCGACTGGCTCTACGCCGCCTGCTGTAAAGAGTGGGGCACGCCGTGCAGCGAGGAAGGGGTTCCTCAGCCGCTGTTGATTCTGGGGATGGGCAAGCTGGGCGGCTGCGAGCTGAACTTCTCCTCCGATATCGACCTGATTTTTGCCTGGCCTGAGAACGGCTCCACGCGCGGCGGCCGTCGCGAGCTGGACAACGCCCAGTTCTTTACCCGTCTCGGTCAGCGTCTGATTAAGGCGCTGGATCAGCCCACGCAGGACGGTTTTGTTTACCGTGTGGACATGCGCCTGCGTCCGTTTGGCGACAGCGGCCCGCTGGTGCTGAGCTTTGCCGCGCTGGAAGATTATTACCAGGAGCAGGGGCGCGACTGGGAGCGTTATGCGATGGTTAAAGCGCGGATCATGGGCGACAGCGACGACGCCTACGCCAACGAGCTGCGCGCCATGCTGCGCCCGTTCGTGTTCCGTCGCTATATCGACTTCAGCGTCATCCAGTCCCTGCGCAATATGAAAGGGATGATCGCCCGTGAGGTTCGCCGTCGTGGGCTGAAGGACAACATCAAGCTTGGCGCGGGCGGCATTCGCGAAATCGAATTTATCGTCCAGGTCTTCCAGCTGATTCGCGGCGGGCGTGAGCCGTCGTTACAGTCCCGTTCACTGCTACCGACGCTGAGCGCCATCGAGCAGCTGCACCTGCTGCCGGACGGCGACGCGCAAACCTTGCGCGAGGCCTATCTGTTCCTGCGTCGTCTGGAAAACCTGCTGCAAAGCATCAACGACGAACAGACCCAGACCCTGCCGGGGGATGACCTTAACCGGGCGCGTCTGGCCTGGGGGATGCGCGTGGACGACTGGTCAACGCTGACCGAACGGCTCGATGCCCATATGGCAGGCGTGCGCCGCATCTTTAACGAACTGATCGGTGATGACGAAAGCGAATCGCAGGACGATGCGCTCTCCGAGCACTGGCGCGAGCTGTGGCAGGATGCGCTCCAGGAAGATGACACCACGCCGGTGCTGACGCACTTAACCGACGACGCGCGCCATCGCGTGGTGGCGCTGATCGCCGATTTCCGTCTTGAGCTGAACAAACGCGCCATCGGCCCGCGCGGCCGTCAGGTGCTGGATCACCTGATGCCGCACCTGCTGAGCGAGGTCTGCTCGCGGGCGGATGCGCCGGTGCCGCTGTCGCGCATGATGCCGTTGCTGAGCGGGATCATCACGCGTACCACGTACCTTGAGCTTTTGAGCGAGTTTCCGGGGGCGCTGAAGCATCTGATTACGCTCTGCGCCGCCTCGCCGATGGTGGCCAACAAGCTGGCGCGCTATCCGCTTCTGCTGGATGAACTGCTCGACCCGAACACCCTGTATCAACCCACGGCGACGGATGCCTACCGGGACGAGCTGCGTCAGTATCTGCTGCGCGTGCCGGAAGAAGACGAAGAGCAGCAGCTGGAGGCGCTGCGCCAGTTTAAGCAGGCCCAGATGCTGCGCGTGGCGGCGGCAGACATCGCCGGAACGCTGCCGGTGATGAAAGTGAGCGATCACTTAACCTGGCTCGCGGAGGCGATCATCGACGCGGTAGTGCAGCAGGCGTGGGTGCAGATGGTGGCCCGCTACGGCCAGCCGAAGCACCTTGCTGACCGTGAGGGGCGAGGGTTTGCCGTGGTCGGTTACGGCAAGCTTGGCGGCTGGGAGCTGGGATACAGCTCCGATCTGGATTTAATCTTCCTGCACGACTGCCCGGTTGACGTGATGACCGACGGCGAGCGCGAGATTGACGGGCGTCAGTTCTACCTGCGCCTGGCGCAGCGCATCATGCACCTGTTCAGCACCCGCACCTCGTCGGGCATTTTGTATGAAGTCGATGCGCGCCTGCGTCCGTCCGGCGCGGCGGGCATGCTGGTGACCTCAACGGAATCCTTCGCCGATTACCAGAAGAATGAAGCCTGGACGTGGGAGCATCAGGCGCTGGTGCGCGCCCGCGTGGTGTATGGCGATCCGCAGCTCAAAACGCAGTTCGATGCCATCCGTAAGGACGTCATGACCACCTCACGCGAGGGCAGTACGCTGCAGACCGAAGTGCGCGAGATGCGCGAGAAAATGCGCGCGCATCTCGGCAATAAACACCGCGATCGTTTTGATATCAAAGCCGACGAGGGCGGGATCACCGATATTGAGTTCATTACCCAGTATCTGGTGCTGCTCCACGCCCACGACAAGCCGAAGCTGACCCGCTGGTCTGATAACGTGCGCATTCTGGAACTGCTGGCGCAAAACGACATCATGCACGAACAGGAGGCGCAGGCCTTAACCCGCGCCTACACGACGCTGCGCGACGAGCTTCATCACCTGGCGCTGCAGGAGGAACCGGGGCACGTGGCGCTGGACTGTTTCACTGCTGAACGCGCTCAGGTAACGGCCAGCTGGCAGAAGTGGCTGGTGGAACCGTGCGTAACAAATCAAGTGTGATATTATCGCGCGCAAATTGTGAATCTTTCTGGAGTCAGGAATGAAAGTAACACTGCCAGAGTTTGAACGTGCTGGGGTAATGGTTGTTGGGGATGTGATGCTGGATCGCTACTGGTATGGACCGACCAGCCGCATCTCTCCGGAAGCACCGGTACCGGTGGTAAAGGTCGACACCATTGAAGAGCGTCCCGGCGGCGCGGCAAACGTGGCGATGAACATTGCCTCTCTGGGCGCGCACTCGCGTCTGGTGGGCTTGACCGGCATCGACGATGCGGCGCGCGCGCTGAGTAAGTCGCTGGCGGACGTGAACGTGAAGTGCGACTTCGTTTCGGTTCCGACCCACCCGACCATCACCAAGCTGCGCGTGCTGTCTCGCAACCAGCAGCTGATCCGCCTCGACTTTGAAGAAGGGTTCGAAGGCGTTGATCCCGAGCCGCTGCACGAGCGCATTAACCAGGCGCTGGGCAATATCGGCGCGCTGGTGCTGTCCGACTACGCGAAAGGCGCGCTGGCGAGCGTGCAGACGATGATCCAGCTGGCGCGTAAAGCCAGCGTGCCGGTGCTGATCGACCCGAAAGGCACCGACTTTGAGCGCTATCGCGGCGCGACGCTGCTGACGCCAAACCTCTCCGAGTTTGAGGCGGTGGCGGGCAAGTGCAAAACCGAGGAAGAGCTGGTTGAGCGCGGCATGAAGATCATTGCTGACTTTGAGCTGTCCGCGCTGCTGGTGACCCGCTCCGAGCAGGGGATGACGCTGTTGCAGCCGGGCAAGGCGCCGCTGCATATGCCAACCCAGGCGCAGGAAGTGTACGATGTGACCGGTGCCGGTGATACGGTGATCGGCGTGCTGGCGGCGACGCTGGCCGCAGGAAACTCCCTGGAAGAGGCGTGCTACTTCGCTAACGCCGCGGCGGGTGTGGTCGTTGGTAAGCTCGGTACCTCAACCGTTTCCCCAATCGAGCTGGAAAACGCGGTGCGCGGCCGTGCGGACACCGGTTTTGGCGTCATGACCGAAGACGAGCTTAAAGTGGCCGTCGCCTCCGCGCGCAAGCGCGGTGAGAAAGTGGTGATGACCAACGGCGTGTTTGACATCCTGCACGCGGGTCACGTCTCCTATCTGGCGAATGCGCGCAAGCTGGGCGATCGCCTGATTGTGGCGGTCAACAGCGATGCGTCGACGAAACGCCTGAAGGGTGAAACGCGTCCGGTGAACCCGCTTGAGCAGCGGATGATCGTGCTCGGCGCGCTGGAAGCGGTGGACTGGGTGGTGTCGTTTGAAGAAGACACGCCGCAGCGCCTGATTGCCGGTATTCTGCCGGACCTGCTGGTGAAAGGCGGGGATTACAAGCCGGAGCAAATCGCGGGCAGCGAAGAGGTCTGGGCCAACGGCGGCGAGGTGATGGTGCTCAACTTTGAGGACGGGTGTTCCACCACCAACATCATCAGGAAGATCCAGAAAGACAGTCAGTAAAAAAAACGGGCCAGTTGGCCCGTTTTTTTTTCACCCTCTCCCTGTGGGAGAGGGCTGGGGTGAGGGCATCAGGCCGCACTTACTCCTGGTTATCCACCGGCGGAATAGCCGGTGCCGGTTTCACTTCTTCCGGCGCATTGCGGTTTTCCAGCTCGGTCAGACGCTGTTCCAGCAGCGCCAGCTTCTCGCGGGTGCGCAGCAGAACCTGGGTCTGCACGTCAAATTCTTCACGGCTGACTAAATCAAGGCGAACCAACTGCGCCTGCAGCGTCTGGCGGATTTTCTTCTCAACGTCATCACCAAATTCACGAATGCCTTTTGGCATAGATTCATGAACCTGACGCGCGATCTGCTCAATTTTTTTCGGGTCAATCATTGTCGTTTCCCTTGATGGAAAGGTGTTAGTGTCCATTGTAGCGCGTCATGCCCGGGGTAAACAAAATTGTTTGATGCTTATGCATTGCCCAGGATAATCAATAGCGTTATAGTTATCTCGCTTATTCTCAGGGCGGGGCGAAATTCCCCACCGGCGGTAAATCAGCGTGACGCTGAAAGCCCGCGAGCGCTTTGGGTTAATTCTCAAAGGTCAGCAGATCCGGTGTAATTCCGGGGCCGACGGTTAGAGTCCGGATGGGAGAGAGTAACGATCCAGTCGGGCATGGGCCCGCTCACGTTATCTTTTTGCCGCTTATACGGCGCTCCTAAGACTGCCCTGATTCTGGTAACCATAATGTTAATGAGGTTTTTTTACCATGAATCAGACGCTACTTTCCTCTTTTGGCACTTCAACTCAACGTGTTGAACATGCACTGGATGCACTGCGCGAAGGCCGCGGTGTGATGGTGCTTGACGATGAAAACCGTGAAAACGAAGGCGACATGATTTTCGCCGCCGAAAACATGACCGTTGAACAGATGGCGCTGACCATCCGTCACGGCAGCGGCATCGTATGCCTGTGTATTACCGAAGATCGTCGTAAGCAGCTCGAGCTGCCGATGATGGTCGAAAACAACACCAGCGCCTTTGGTACCGGTTTTACCGTGACTATTGAAGCGGCGCATGGCGTGACCACCGGTGTGTCTGCGGCTGACCGTCTGACCACCGTACGTGCCGCGATTGCTGATGGTGCGAAGCCATCCGATCTGCATCGTCCAGGCCACGTCTTCCCACTGCGCGCGCAGGCGGGCGGCGTCCTGACCCGCGGCGGTCACACCGAAGCGACCATCGACCTGGTGACGCTGGCGGGCTTCAAACCTGCGGGCGTGCTGTGTGAACTGACCAACGATGACGGCACCATGGCGCGCGCGCCGGAGTGCATCACCTTTGCGCGTCTGCACAACATGCCGGTGGTCACGATTGAAGATCTGGTGGAGTATCGCCAGGCGCACGAGCGCAAAGCCAGCTGATAATAAAAACGCCGGGATATCCCGGCGTTTTTTTACCCGATTCCTGCGGTCTGCAGCAGAACCAGGCTTAATCCCATCACCGACATTCCGCACAGCACGCCATAGCTGGGGTTGTTGTTAGGATCTATCTCCTTCGCCAGCGGCATCAGTTCATCCACCGAAAGTGCAACCATGATCCCGGCTACCGCTGCCATAATCGCCGCCATCACTACCGGGGAGACCAGGCTACCAAGGATCAGCCAGGCCAGCACGCCGCCAAGGATTTCGGCCATCCCGGAAATACCTGCCCAGAACACTGCGGTGCGTTTCGAGCCCGTGGCGGCGTAGACCGGACCGGCGACGGCCAGTCCTTCAGGAATATTGTGTAAGGCGACCGCCAGCGCGATGCCAAAGCCCATTTCCAGATTGCTGCTGGCCGTCACGTAGGTGGCGACCCCTTCCGGGAAGTTATGCAGGCTGATGCCCAGCGTCAGCAGAACCGCCGTTCGCTTAATATTCCGCGGCATGGGCGTTACGTTTTTCTGCATTAAATCCTGCGGATGCGCGTGCGGCAGCATCCGGTCGAGGGCAAAGTACCCCAGCAGGCCAAAAACAAACATGCCGTAACCCAGCAGCGGAGACATGCCTTCTGTGCCCAGCGCGGCAGGCAGCATCTCCATCAGGGAGATGAGCAGCATGATCCCGGCAGCAAAGCCCAGCGAGAAGGCCAGCACGCGGTTAGAGGGCTTTTGACCAAGTACGCCGAGGATCGCACCGATAAAGGTCGCAGCGCCCGCGAGTATGGTCAGGATCAAGGGGACTGACATGCATAACTCCTTGTGATAATGATTCTCATTAATATAAATGATTCATTTCTGGCAAAGCGAGGGGCGAACCACGGCTTTACACATTCCTTACATTCAAATTTCCTGATGATGATCTTCACGCTTATCTGCGTTCATCTTTGCCGGATTGCGCGTAATGTAGCACCATTAAATTGACACCTTCTGTAAGGATATCACCATGACTTCTTCCCGTATGCCAGCCCTGTTTTTAGGTCACGGCAGCCCTATGAACGTTCTGGAAGACAACGTCTATACCCGCGCATGGCGTAGCCTGGGCGAGACGTTGCCGCGTCCAAAAGCGATTGTGGTGGTATCCGCGCACTGGTTCACCCGTGGAACGGGCGTGACCGCCATGGAAGCGCCAAAGACCATTCATGATTTTGGCGGCTTCCCGCAGGCGCTGTATGACACGCACTATCCAGCCCCCGGCTCGCCTGAGCTGGCACAAAGGCTGGTGGATCTGCTGGCGCCTGTCCCTGTAACGCTGGATAAAGAAGCCTGGGGTTTTGACCACGGCTCGTGGGGCGTGCTGATTAAAATGTATCCTGATGCGGATATCCCGATGGTGCAGCTGAGCATCGACAGCACCAAACCGGCCGCCTGGCATCTGGAGATGGGCCGCAAGCTGGCAACGCTTCGTGATGAAGGCATCATGCTGGTGGCAAGCGGCAACGTGGTGCACAACCTTCGTACGGCGCGCTGGCACGGTGAAAACACGCCATATCCATGGGCGACCGCTTTTAACGACTACGTTAAAGCGAACCTGACCTGGCAGGGTTCGGCTGAGGAGCATCCGCTGGTGAACTATCTGGATCATGAGGGCGGTTCGCTCTCTAACCCGACGCCGGAACACTTCCTGCCGCTGCTGTACGTGCTTGGCGCGTGGGATGGTCAGGAGCCGGTTACGATCCCGGTCGACGGGATTGAGATGGGGAGTCTGAGTATGCTGTCGGTGCAGGTGGGGTAATAAAAGCAAAACGGCAACTTCAGGTTGCCGTTTTTAGTGTGTGCACCCTCTCCCTGTGGGAGAGGGCTGGGGTGAGGGCATCAGGCCGCAGTCTTACTCCACAAAAATATGCGGATAGAACCGCGACAGATCCTGCGTGATCAGCGCGCGATCTTCGCGAATGCCAATTCCGGCCGGTTGATCGTTGATGAGCCAGCTGCCAATCAGCGTATAGCTGTCGCCAAACTTCGGCAGCGGATAGAATTCCTGGACGATCATCCCTTCTTCGCCGTACGGCCCTTCAACCGCTTCCAGCGTCTTACCGTTTTCGATAATCGACACGTTCGCGCCTTCGCGGGAGAAGATCGGCTTAACGACGTATTTCTCCATTTGCGGGTAATTATCTTCCGCAAAATACGCGGGCAGCAGGTTCGGATGGTTCGGGAACATCTCCCAGAGCATCGGCAGCAGGGCTTTGTTAGAGATAATGCTCTTCCAGGCCGGTTCCAGCCAGCGCACGCCAGCATCTTCCAGCTTGGTGGAGAACATCTCGCGCAGCATATACTCCCACGGGTAGAGCTTGAACAGGTTGCTGATCACCTGGTCCTGCGTATCCGTAAACTGACCTTTTTCACCCAGGCCGATATCCTCGATATAGAGGAACTCGGTCGCCACCTCCGCTTCGGCAGCGCAGTCCTGCAGATACTGAACCGTGCCACGGTCTTCTTCCGTGTCGCGGCAGCAGGCAAGATGCAGCAGGTTGAAGCCAAACTGCTCGCGCAGCTCGGCGAAGCGCTCGATCAGCTTCTCCTGCAGGCTGTTGAACTGGTCGCTGCCTTCCGGCAGGTTTCCGGCATTGGCCTGGTCTTCCAGCCAGATCCACTGGAAGAACGCCGCTTCGTACAGGGACGTTGGGGTATCGGCGTTGTTTTCCAGCAGCTTAGGCTCGCCTTTGCCGTCCCATGCCAGATCCAGGCGAGAGTAAAGCGAAGGCTGATTCGTTTTCCACGACTGGCGGACAAAGCTCCAGGTGTGCTTCGGAATGCGGAACTTTGCCATCAGCTCGTCGCTGTCGATGACCTTTTCCACGACCTTCAGGCACATCTGATGCAGCTCGGCCGTCACCTCTTCCAGCTTCTCAACCTGGGCCAGCGTGAGCTTGTAGTAAGCGTCTTCACACCAGTACGGCTCGCCGTACATGGTGTGGAAGTTAAAGCCGTACTCGGTGGCTTTCTCGCGCCAGTCCGGGCGTTCGGTGATACTGACTCGTTCCATGATCAGCCGCCCATTGAGCGAGTAGAGGAGGTGCCTGTCGCACTGCGCTGCATGCTGGTCTGCTTCGCCACCGATTCACCAAACCCGCCGCGGGTGATGGTGCTGGTCGTCGCAGGTTTCGGCGCCATTGCCGTTTTCGGTACCGTCACGGTGCGGCCAGGCGTCGCTGCGCCGTAGCCTTTACCGCTGGCATCGGTATATTGACCGTAAGCCGGACTGGCCGGGTTTTTCGAGCTAAACAGCGGCTGCTGCTGGTAGCCTGCACCGCCGCCCATCAGGCGACCCATCATGTAGCCTGCCATCAGCGGCATCCAGAAGCTGCCGCTGGACTGCGCCTGCGCCTGATTTTCAGGTGCGGTGCTGGCCTGGGCCGGTGCCTGCTGGCACTGACCTTCACCGAATTCCGCCACGCAGTCTTCGCGTGAGGCATATTTCGGCGCGGTACGTTCTGCTTCTTTCAGCGCGCTCGTATAAGCCGTTTTACACTCGGCGGCTTTGCCGGTTGCGGCAGAGCAGTCGTCTGCGTTTTGATACAGCGAAACCGTTTCGTCATTTTTCTCACAGCCTGCCAGCATAAAGACAGCCGTGACCGCCAGCGCAACAGGGGTGAGGTGACGCGCGTTCCAGCTCTTGCGGAACGAAGCGTGATTTATAGATTTTGTCCGTTTCATCTTTGTCTTCCAGGACCCAGTGGTAATAACGCTCAGGATAGAGGATGAGTGGTTGAAAATGAAGCGAAGAGGGGCGGAATCAGGGGGATCTTTACGTTGGCTTACGTTCGGATGTGATTTTGCGCCGGGTGGCGCTGCGCTTACCCGGCCTACGATTCAGTAGGCCCGATAAGCGAAGCGCCATCTGGCAATGCTTAATTACGGAACGGATTATTGCCCTTGCTGGCAGGCGCTGTGGTGCGTGCGGCAGCGGGCTGTGCAGCAGGGGTGTTGCTGTTAGCGTTGAAGTTATCAACCGCGGCAACCTGATCAGGATTCTCTGGTGCAACGCTCTCCGGAGAGGTGGAGACCGGCTTGCCCAGTGCGCTGTTCAGCATCTGCAGGTCTTGCTCGTTCAGCGTACCCAGAGCCTGCTTAATGTTCAGCTGGTTAATCAGGTACTGATAACGCGCGCTGGAGAGCTGCTGTTTCGCGTTGTACAGCGTGGTGGTCGCATCGAGCACGTCAACGATAGTACGTGTACCGACCGAGTAACCCGCTTCCATCGCGTCCAGAGAGCTCTGTGCAGACACAACGGCCTGTTTATAGGCGTTGATGCTGCTGATTGAGGCGTTCACGTTGTTGAAGGATGAACGTACGGTCTGCACCACGTTACGATGCGCGCTTTCCAGCTGCTCGCTCGCGCCAACAAAGTTGTACTGCGCCTGTTTCACCTGAGAGTTGACCTGACCGCCCTGGTACAGCGGCAGAGAGAAGCTCAGGCCCACCTTGTTCTGGCCCATATTGCTGTCATTATAACCCTGCGAATTGGCACCATTCGTTTTAGAACCACTGTAGGTGGTGTCAGAGATGCCGGTAGAGGCGCTCAGGCTCAGGGTTGGCAGATGACCGTCCTGCGCCTGACGAATTTGCTCGCGGGCCAGGTCCTGGCTCAGACGCGCCTGCAGCAACGTCAGGTTGCGGTTTTCCGCCTCTTTCAGCAGGGCGTTAACGGCCTGCGGCTTATCCGTTTTGAAGCTGTCGACGTTCAGAGACGCCAGCTCAGGATAATAATTCCCGGTGACCTGACGCAGGGATTCCAGCGCGTTATCGAGGTTGTTACGCGCGGTCACTTCGTTGGCCAGCACGGTGTCGTACTGTGAACGGGCGTTCTGCACGTCGGTGATCGCCACCAGGCCCACGTTGAAGCGCTGGGTAGTTTGATCTAACTGGCGGTAAATCGCCTGTTTCTGCGCTTCGGTGTAGGAGAGTGCGTCAATCGCGCTCAGCACGTTGAAGTACGCCGTGGCCGTGTTCAGGATCAGCGTCTGCTGGTCGGTCTGATAGGTCACATCCTGGATGCCTGCGCTTTTTTCCTGCAGGGTCAGGGCACGCCATTTGGACATATCAAACAGCGTCTGTGTTAATTGCAGTGAGGCGCTGGTAGCATTGGAGTTTACGCCGTTAGCGTCGCGGAAACCGTTGCTGTAGGTATAATCTGCACCTAACCCTAACTGTGGCAGCAAGGGGCTACGCGCTTCGTTAATCTTTTCAAACGCAGCATCACGATCGGCCGCTGATTTACGTAAATCAGGGTTGCCCAGACGTGCCTGCTGGTAGACCTGTAACAGGTTTTCCGCCTGGCTCATTGCACTGAAGCCCGTCAGGCTCAGGCCGATAAGGATGGGGAGCAATTTCTTCATTTGCATTCCTTGTTGTGAAGCAGTATTAGCGCTGATCTAATTAAAAAATAATTGCCGATTCTAACAGAATCTTCCATACCAAAAGGTTGGCGTTACGTGCCATCTGGCGGTAATTTGCACCAATCTACCATATAGCCTTACAAACGGCAGCCAAACAGCCTTGAAATTCACAATTTCATCACCATTGCTACCAGGACTCGACTCATGCAAAAACCAGATAAGTTGCCCGTGACTTTCGCCAAAAACGATGTAGAAATTATTGCACGAGAAACGCTTTATAGCGGTTTTTTTTCAATGGATCTTTACCGTTTCAGGCATCGCCTGTTTAACGGGGAAATGAGCGGCGAAATCAGACGCGAAATTTTTGAGCGCGGGCATGCGGCAGTCTTGCTACCCTTTGACCCAGTGCGTGACGAAGTTGTGCTGGTGGAGCAGATCCGCATCGCCGCTTATGACGTCAGTGAGAGCCCGTGGCTGCTGGAGATGGTGGCCGGGATGATCGAAGAAGGCGAGTCGGTCGAGGACGTCGCCCGGCGCGAGGCGCTGGAAGAGGCGGGGCTGGTGGTCGGCCGCACAAAACCGGTGCTGAGCTATCTGGCAAGCCCGGGAGGCACCAGCGAACGCTTATCCATAATGGTGGGCGAAGTGGACGCCACGACCGCAGAAGGCATTCACGGTCTGGCTGATGAAAACGAAGATATTCGGGTTCATGTGGTAAGCCGGGAACAGGCTTACCAGTGGGTAGAAGAGGGGAAAATCGACAACGCAGCATCTGTCATCGCCCTGCAATGGCTACAGCTGCATTATCAGACATTACGAAACGAGTGGAAAAAATGAAGCGCTATACGCCTGACTTCCCAGAAATGATGCGCCTGTGCGAAACCAATTTCGCACAATTGCGCCGCCTGCTGCCGAAAAACGACGCACCCGGCGAAACGGTAAGCTATCAGGTGAGCAACGCGCAGTATCGATTAACGATAACAGAATCAACGCGCTACACTACGCTGGTGGAGATTGAGCAAACGGCACCCAGCATTAGCTACTGGAGCCTGCCGTCGATGACGGTACGTCTCTATCACGACGCGATGGTCGCTGAAGTGTGTTCAAGCCAGCAGATCTTTCGCTTCAAGGCGCGGTATGATTACCCGAATAAAAAGTTGCATCAACGCGACGAAAAGCATCAAATTAACCAGTTTTTAGCCGACTGGCTAAGATATTGTTTAGCACATGGAGCAATGGCGATTCCGGTTTGTTAGCGTCATAAACCTACCTAAGGACACCATTTGGAAAGCCTGTTGAACCTGACTGTTGCTGGTGGGGCGCCAGTCAGGATATTACAAATCACCGATACCCACCTTTTTGCCGAAAAGCATGAAACGCTGCTGGGGGTGAACACCTGGGAGAGTTATCAGGCGGTACTGAGCGCCATTCACGCTGAAAACCGTGCATGCGATCTGATTGTCGCAACGGGCGATCTGGCGCAGGACCAATCTTCCGCGGCCTACCAGCATTTTGCTGAAGGCATCGCGAGCTTTAGCGTGCCTTGCGTCTGGCTGCCAGGCAACCACGATTTCCAGCCCGCCATGTACAGTTCTCTTCAGGATGCGGGTATTTCTCCGGCGAAATGTGTTTTTGCGGGTGAACAGTGGCAGATCCTGCTGCTGGACAGTCAGGTGTTTGGCGTCCCGCACGGTGAATTAAGCGAGTTTCAGCTCGACTGGCTTGAGACCAAACTGGCTGCTGAACCTGAACGTCATACGCTGCTGTTGCTTCATCATCACCCTCTGCCGGCGGGCTGCAGCTGGCTCGATCAGCACAGCCTGCGCAACTCCGCGGCGCTGGATCGCGTGCTGGCGAAGTTCCCGCGGGTGAAAAATCTGCTGTGTGGGCATATTCACCAGGAACAGGATCTCGACTGGAACGGGCGCCGCATGCTGGCGACGCCGTCGACCTGCGTTCAGTTTAAGCCGCACTGCGCCAACTTTACGCTGGATACCATCGCGCCAGGCTGGCGCTGGCTGGAACTGCATGCCGACGGCACGCTGACCACGGAAGTCTGCCGTTTGACCGGTGCAAAATTCCGCCCGGATACCGCTTCAGAAGGCTATTGATGTCTACGCTCCTTTATCTGCACGGATTCAACAGCTCGCCACGCTCCGCAAAAGCGACACAGTTTCGCCAGTGGCTGAGCGAGCATCACCCCGACGTTGAGATGATTATCCCTCAGCTGCCGCCTTACCCGGCAGAGGCCGCGGAGATGCTGGAATCCATTGTGCTTGCGCACGGCGGCGAAACCTTTGGTGTGGTCGGTTCATCCCTGGGCGGGTATTACGCCACCTGGCTCTCGCAATGCTTTATGCTGCCCGCCGTTGTGGTTAATCCGGCGGTTCGGCCATTTGAGCTGCTGCGGGACTTTCTTGGCGAAAACGAGAACCCCTACACGGGCCAGCAATATGTGCTAGAGTCACGCCATATTTACGATCTCAAAGTTATGCAGGTCGACCCGCTCGAGGCGCCGGATCTCATCTGGCTGCTCCAGCAGACGGGAGATGAAGTGCTGGATTACCGCCAGGCAGTGGCGTATTACGCCTCCTGCCGCCAGACTATAGAAGAGGGCGGAAACCATGCTTTCACGGGCTTTGAGAATCATTTCACCCAGATTGTCGATTTTCTTGGACTGCACAGCCACTGACAATCAATGCGAATTGCTAGTTTAAATCATGACGCAAACCTATAACGCTGATGCCATTGAGGTCCTCACCGGGCTTGAGCCGGTTCGCCGCCGCCCGGGGATGTACACCGATACGACGCGCCCAAACCATCTGGGCCAGGAAGTTATTGATAACAGTGTGGACGAAGCGCTGGCGGGCCATGCCAAACGCGTTGACGTCATCCTGCACGCCGATCAGTCGCTGGAAGTCATTGACGACGGGCGCGGCATGCCGGTGGATATCCACCCGGAAGAGGGCGTCCCGGCCGTTGAGCTGATCCTCTGTCGTCTGCATGCGGGCGGCAAGTTCTCCAACAAAAACTACCAGTTCTCCGGCGGCCTGCACGGCGTGGGGATTTCCGTCGTCAACGCCCTATCAAAACGCGTGGAAGTAAACGTCCGTCGCGACGGTCAGGTGTACAACATCGCGTTTGAGAACGGCGAGAAGGTGCAGGATCTGCAGGTTGTCGGGACGTGCGGCAAACGCAACACCGGCACCAGCGTTCACTTCTGGCCTGACGAAAGCTTCTTCGACAGCCCGCGCTTTTCCGTTTCCCGCCTGACGCACCTGCTGAAAGCCAAAGCGGTGCTGTGTCCGGGCGTGGAAATCACGTTTAAGGACAACGTCAACAACACCGAGCAGACCTGGCGTTACGAAGATGGCCTTAATGACTATCTGTGCGAAGCGGTAAACGGCCTGCCGACGCTGCCGGAAAAACCGTTCGTCGGCAATTTCACCGGCGATACCGAAGCGGTGGACTGGGCGCTGCTGTGGCTACCGGAAGGCGGCGAGCTGCTGACCGAAAGCTACGTTAACCTGATCCCGACCATGCTGGGCGGTACCCACGTCAACGGCCTGCGTCAGGGGCTGCTGGACGCGATGCGCGAATTCTGCGAATACCGTAACATCCTGCCGCGCGGCGTGAAGCTGTCGGCGGAAGATATCTGGGATCGCTGTGCCTACGTGCTCTCCGTGAAGATGCAGGATCCGCAGTTTGCCGGTCAGACCAAAGAGCGCCTGTCGTCACGCCAGTGCGCGGCGTTCGTTTCCGGCGTGGTGAAAGATGCGTTTACCCTGTGGCTGAACCAGAACGTGCAGGCGGCAGAAATGCTGGCGGAAATGGCCATTTCCAGCGCCCAGCGTCGTCTGCGCGCCGCCAAGAAAGTGGTGCGTAAAAAGCTGACCAGCGGCCCTGCGCTGCCGGGCAAGCTGGCAGACTGTACCGCGCAGGATCTCAACCGTACCGAGCTGTTCCTCGTGGAAGGGGACTCGGCGGGTGGATCGGCCAAGCAGGCGCGCGATCGTGAATATCAGGCGATCATGCCGCTCAAGGGTAAGATCCTGAACACCTGGGAGGTCTCGTCTGATGAAGTGCTGGCCTCGCAGGAAGTCCACGATATCTCGGTGGCGATCGGCATCGATCCGGACAGCGACGATCTGAGCCAGCTGCGCTACGGCAAGATCTGTATCCTCGCGGATGCGGACTCCGATGGTCTGCACATCGCCACGCTGCTGTGCGCGCTGTTTGTGAAGCACTTCCGCACGCTGGTGAAAAACGGTCACGTCCACGTGGCGCTGCCGCCGCTCTACCGTATCGACCTCGGCAAAGAGGTTTACTACGCGCTGACGGAAGAAGAGAAAGCGGGCGTGCTGGAACAGCTGAAGCGTAAGAAGGGCAAGCCTAACGTGCAGCGCTTTAAAGGGCTGGGCGAGATGAACCCGATGCAGCTGCGCGAAACCACGCTGGATCCGAACACGCGCCGCCTGGTGCAGCTGACGATCAGCGACGAAGACGAACAGCAGACCAACGCTATGATGGATATGCTCCTTGCCAAGAAACGTTCGGAAGACCGACGTAACTGGCTACAGGAGAAAGGCGATATGGCGGATATTGAGGCCTGATGCCCTCACCCTAACCCTCTCCCACAGGGAGAGGGAATGGATCGTAGGCCCGGTAAGCGTTAGCGCCACCGGGCTTTTTTACGTCAAAACTCCATCTTCACCGTCAGCTGCACTTCGCGCGGGTCGCCAATCTGGTTACCCAGATTGTTGGTTGCGATAGATGAGGTGTAGTAAGTCTTATCAAACAGGTTCTTCACGTTCACCTGCAGCGTCACCGGATACTGCAGCTTCATCTTATACGCCGCAAACGCATCCGCCACGAAATAGCCCGGCAGATAGTAATCCGCACCGTTGGTTGCGGAACGACGACTCACGCCGTGCCCGCCGCCGCCCAGCGTCAGGGTATTCCCGGCAAACGCATTATGAATGTCGTAGGTCAGGAACAGGGAGCCGGTATGGCGCGGCACGTTCGGCAGCGGTTTTCCCGCATAGTCCGGGTCTTCCAGCACCTTCGCGTCGGTATAGCCATAGCTGGCGATGATATTGGTGTTCTCGGTCAGCGATCCGGCAAGATCCACCTCCACGCCCTGGGAGCGCACGCGGCCCGCCGTTTTGGCGATGGTTTCACCCCCCACGCTTTCGTTGTACAGCACGTTGCGTTTATGAATATCAAACAGCGCGATATTGGCGGTAACCCCGTCGAACAGGTCGAACTTTGCGCCCACTTCGTAAGCATTCGACGTTTCCGGCGGCAGGTCGCCGATGTAGCTCGCAATGGACGACTGCGGCATAAACGTCTGCGAGTAGTTGGCAAACAGCGAGACCGCTGGCGTGAGCTTATAGACCAGCCCCAGCTTCGGCGTCCACTGTTCGTCACGGCTGTCGGTGTTGACGTTGAACGGGCGGCCTTTGCCCGCGTACTGGGTGTAATACTGATAGCGCATCCCGGCGACGGCGATCCACTTATCGGTCAGGTACAGGGCATCCTGCGCGTACGCAGAGTAGCTTTCCTGCTTGAGCGTCTGGTCGCTGTCGGACGCCGACACGGTGGTGCATTTGCCGAGATTGCCATACGTCGGGTGATAGATATTGAAATCCTTCACGTTTTTACAGCGCATCATATCTGTGCGCAGCAGATCGTAATTCTCATACGACACGCCGGTCAGGATCTCATTGTAAAAGCCCGCAATATCGACATTCCCCTGCAGATCCGCACGGGTGCTGTGCATGCGCTGGGTCGAGCCCTGGGTCGCATCCACGCGGCGGGTCAGGTTGCCGGTTTTTGAATCGTAGGCCATCACGCGGGCCTGGTTATCGCTGTATTTGTCCTGGCTGTAGCTGTAGTCAAACTTCGCGGTCCACTGGCTGTTGAGGCGATATTCCGCGTTGAGCTGAGCGAGGTCGGACTGGCCGTCGGTGATGTTAAACGGCTCGTCAAAGCGGGTTTTGCGATCGACATCGACGGCCTTTTTAGTGTTGAGATCGAAGATCGTTCCGCGATCGAACGGCGTCTTATAGTCACGATGCGAATAGAGCACGGTCACGGTGGCATCGTCGCCAAACCAGGTGAGCGACGGAGCGATAAAGGTGCTGCGTTCGGTGCCGAAATTACGCCAGTAATCCTCGTCCTGATATTCGCCCGTGAGGCGATACGCCAGGCGCGTGCCGTCAATCGGGCCTGTCACATCGACCTGTCCGGTGCCGCCGCCAAAGCTGGAAGAGGTGGCAGAAATCGAGCCGCCGAAGGTTTTCTCCGGGCGTTTGGTGACGACGTTGATCAGGCCGCCCGGGTCGAGAATGCCGTACAGGGTCGAGGCCGGGCCTTTCAGCACCTCCACGCGCTCCGTTGCGGCATTGAAGCTGCGCGGCAGGACGGTGCGCAGACCGTTGGTCATGATTGACCCGTCGCGGTTCGCGCCAAACCCGCGGCGCACAAAGGCATCCTGCGTGCCGCCCAGGGTGTTGGTCTGCACCACGTTGCTGACGTTATAGAGCGCTTCGTCCAGCGTGGTGGCGTGCTGATCCTCCAGCACTTTATCGCTGACGGTATTCACCACCTGCGGGATATCCAGCATCGGCATGTTGGTTAACGTCGCGGTGGAGGTATTCAGCGGCTGGTAGCCGTTGGTGGCTTCCGCGGCAGTATTTGGATCGGCGGTGACGGTAAGCGTTTCGCCGTCTTTAGCCGCGGTGGTGTCTGCTGCCTGCACCAGCGGCGCCATAAACAGCAGTGAAAAGAGCGCGCGCCCTTTTACCCCAGAGAGTGAAGGTGTGAACGTAGCCATTACATCTGTTATCCCGAAATATACCGCGAATGCGTTCGCGGCAAACTGTGTGAGTCATTGCCCTTTACGGTCTGTCCGTTAGCCGGAAGTGGCATCGGACATGTAATTGAGAATCATTCAACCATGCGGGAATGTAGTAGTAAATGGAAAAAAGAAAAAATCGACTACAGCGTTTAAACGTGCGGATAAGCGCAGAGGGATGTTAATTAACTTATTGAAATTAATGTTTTTATAAACCTTAATGCGTTCATCTTTACTCTGGGTTACCCCTGATTTATTCAGGGTGTTTCTTCGCTTGACTACTACATGGCGCAGCGTCAAACTCTCAAAAGAGAATGAGTTTTATTTTTATTTGTTGGTTTTTCATTACGTTGGCGTTCACGTGGCTCACAACACACACAAACCGGGTCTGGTTCTGGAGAACCTCTCTGCGGGCTATCAGAAAAAAATCATCGTTGATGATATCTCCCTTGCCATCCCGCAGCAGAAAATGACGGTGCTGGTAGGGGCGAACGGCTGTGGGAAATCCACGCTGTTGAGCACTATCGCGCGGCTGCTGCAGCCGCTGGGGGGAACCGCGCTGCTGGACGGTAAAGCCATTCATGAGCAGCCCACCAAAGCGGTCGCCCGTCAGCTTGGCATTCTCCCGCAGTCTCCGCTGCTGCCGGAAGGGTTAACCGTTTTTGAACTGGTCTCGCGCGGGCGCTTTCCCTGGCAAAACGTTATGCGCCAGTGGAGCGACGAGGACGAACTGGCGGTGGAAGAGGCCCTGCGCCTGACCGGCACGGCAGAGTTTGCCCATATGCCGGTGGAAAGCTTGTCCGGCGGCCAGCGTCAGCGCTGCTGGATCGCCATGGCGCTGGCGCAGCAAACGCCGTATATCCTGCTTGACGAGCCGACGACGTATCTCGATCTCCGCTACCAGGTGGAGATCCTGGAGCTGCTGCACGCCCTGACCCGCCAGCACGGGCGTACGGTGGTGGTGGTGCTGCACGATCTCAACTTCGCCGTGAACTACGGCGATTCGCTGGTCTTTTTACGCCAGGGAAAAGTTGAGGGCGTATTGCATGAGGGCGATGCCTGCACGCCGGAGCTGATCAAAGCGGTGTTTGATGTGGACGTGCATATGTCCCTAAACCCGTTGACCGGCAAGCCGTTCTTTATGCCGTTTCGGCAGGGCGCTGTTCAACCATGATGCGCTCCTCTCTGGCCTTCCTGATTTTTACATTGCTGCTGGCGCTGGGCGCGATTGTGCATCTTGGCATCGGGGCGCGGTTTATTTCTCCCCGAACGGTGGTGGAGGCATTCTTCCATTTCGAACCGCGCAATTTCGACCATAACGTCATCATCAGACTACGACTGCTGCGCCTCTGCGCCGCGATGGTGACGGGCGCCGCGCTCGGCGTGGCGGGCGTGCTGCTGCAGTCCGTGATCCGCAACCCGCTCGGCGAGCCGCATATTCTGGGACTCAACGCCGGGGCTGCGCTGGCGGTGGTGATTACCAGCGCGCTTGGGCTGTCGCTGCCGTTTGGTCGCCCGCTGATTGCCGCCGCCGGTGCCGCCGCGCTGTTTCTGCTGGTGCTGATGTTTTCCTCGTCCGGTCGCACCGGACTTACTCCGATGAAGGTCACGCTGTGCGGCGTGGCGATGTCGGCGTTTGCCTCGTCGATTACCGCCGCGGTGTTAATCCTCGATGAACAGACGCTGCTCGCCATGCGCACCTGGCTGGCGGGTGATATCGCCGGAGTCAATGCGCAGACGCTCCAGAGCGCCCTGTGGGCGGCATCCGCCGGTTTTGTTCTCGCTATCGGGCTGTCGCCCTCGCTCAACATGCTGGCGCTGGGAGACCGGATGGCGCAGGGGCTTGGCGTGTCGCTGCTGAAAACCCGCCTGCTCGCCCTGCTGGCCATCGCGCTGCTCTGCGGCGCGGCCGTCTCTGTCGCCGGGCCGATTGGCTTTATCGGCCTTGTGGTGCCGCAGCTCATCCGCCGTCTGGTGTCGGTCGATTTGCGCGTGATGGTGCCGCTGTCGGCCCTGTGCGGCGCGCTGGCGTTGCTGCTGGCGGATATCGCTGCCCGCACGCTGTTTACCCCCTGGGAGCTGGCAACCGGCATCATGACGGCCCTGGTCGGCGCACCCGTGTTCATCTTTATGGCGTCGAGGATGTTCAAATGAACCGGGCCGGACTCCGCGCGATCCGCGTTGGCTACCTGTCGGCGCTGGTTCGTCCGAAGGCGCTGGCGTACCTGTCGCTTTTCGCGCTGGCGGCGCTAAGTCTGCTGGGCTTTGGCCTGACGCACGGTTCTCTACCCATTCCCGCCTCTGCCATCGGGCGCGCGCTTTTTTCGCCTGAAAGTCTGACGGCCGAGACGCGCTACGTCGTGATGGACATCCGCCTGCCGCGCCTGCTGATGGCGATACTGTGCGGCGCCATGCTCGGCATGGCAGGGGCGACAATGCAGTCCATCACCCGCAACGGTCTGGCTGACCCCGGGCTTATCGGCGTGAAGGAGGGCTGTAGCGCGGCGGTACTGCTGCTGATTTTTCAGTTCCCGGCGCTGGGCCTGGCCTGGCGTCCGCTGGTCGGCATGGCCGGCGGGCTGCTCACCGCGCTGCTGGTCATCGCCCTGGCGCGCGATATCTCGCGTCCGCGGTTCATCCTGATCGGTATCGGCGTGTCATGGGCGTTTGCCGCGGCAATGGGCGTCTTTATCACCACCGCCGACGTGCGCGACGTGCAGACGGCGATGCTGTGGCTGGCGGGAAGCCTGCACGCGGCCAACTGGACGCTGGTAGGGCTGGCCGCGCTCTGGACGGCTCCCGCGTTTGCGCTGCTGCTGTTTACCGCGCGGGCCGCGGACGTGGCGTTGCTTGGCAATCAGGCCGCCGCAGGTCTTGGCGTGCGCACAACCCGGCTGGCGCTGCTGCGGGTTCTCGCCCCGGTGGTGCTGACGGCGGCCTGCGTCTCCTGCGTGGGCAGTATTGGCTTCGTGGGGCTGATTGCTCCGCACATGGCGCGCCTGCTGCTGCGCGGTGGGCAAACCGCGCTCCTGACGGGAAGCGCCGTGCTGGGCGCGCTGCTGGTGCTGCTGGCGGATAACGTCGGACGTCTGGCATTCCTCCCGCTGCAGCTGCCGGCGGGGATTGTAATTTCATTGATTGGCGGACCGTTTTTCCTGCTGCTGCTCTGGCAGCGTCGGGACAGATTTTAGGGGACTATGATGCGCATACTGTTTTCGATGCTGTTGCTGGTGGGGTTCGCGGTGAGCGCGGCGGAGCCGACGCAGGTATTTACCGACGATTTGGGACGCAAGGTCGCTGTGCCGGTTCATCCGAAGCGGATTGTTTCATTACACGATCTGGATATCACCATTCCGCTGATTGAGCTTGGCGTGCCGCCGGTGGCGAGCCATGGCCGCACGCGGCCGGACGGCAGCCACTTTCTGCGCTCCAGCGGCATGCTGACCGGCGTCGACTTCGATAATTCCGATATCAAATTTATCGGCACGGCCGATATCGACATCGAAGCCATCGCCGCCGCAAAGCCTGACCTGATCGTTACCGAGCCGACCCGCAACACCCCGGTGGAACAGCTGGAAAAAATTGCCCCGACGGTAAGCATCGATCATCTCGACGGCGGCGCGCCGGAGATCTACCGCAAGCTGGCTCAGCTGACGGGAACGCAGGCGCGGCTCAAGGTTCTGGAACGGCGCTATCAGGAGCAGATTAAGGCGCTGAAGGCGACAATTGATACCAGCAAGGTGACCGTGTCCGTGATCCAGGCTAATCAGGGGAAAATCAACGCCATGCACAGCTACCACTCGCTGGGCCGCGTGCTGCGTGACGCCGGATTCAAATTCCCGCCGCTGATTGAGTCTATTCCGGAAGGGGGGCGGATTGACGTCAGCGCCGAGCGCCTGCCGGAGCTGGATGCCGATTTCGTCTTCGCCACCTGGCGCGGGGATACGGGCGGTAAACCGCAGGACGAGCTGGCGGCGATGGATGCGGTCATGCCGGGCTGGTGTCAGTTCCTGAATGCCTGCCGAACCGGGCGCTACGTGCTGATCTCGCGTGAAGAGGCGATCTCGAATTCGTTCGCGTCATTAGGGCTGATGGCCGCGCAGGTGCAGTCGCAGATTGCCGGGCGTCCGCTGCCGGAGGCGTCACGGTGATCCGAAGAGTCGATGTTTACGGTGAGCGATTCCGCTCGCGGGCGCATCAGCTGACGCCGCGTCTGCTGCAGGTCGCACGCTATATCCATGACAACCGCGAGGCGGTGATGGAGCAGACCGCCATGGAGATTGCCGCCGTATTGAAAACCTCGGACGCCACGGTAGTCCGCGCCATTCAGGCGCTGGGGTTCGCCGGGCTGCGCGATCTCAAGCAGACGCTGGAGCAGTGGTTTGGCCCAGTGGTCACCTCCAGCGAAAAGATGTCCACCACGGTGAACACGCTCGCCAGCGACGTTAACGCGAGCATTGATTTCGTGCTTGAGGGGCATCAGCACACCTGCGAGGTGTTATCCGAGCCCCACAACCGCTACGCGATGGCGCAGGCGGTCTCTCTGCTGGCGCAGGCGAGGCAGGTCGCCATATTTGGCATTGGTGCATCCGGCATTCTGGCCGAGTACACAGCCAGGCTTTTCAGCCGTATGGGGTTACCCGCCACGCCGCTTAACCGTACCGGGATCGGGCTTGCCGAACAGCTGATTGCGCTTCAGCGCGGCGACGTGCTGGTAATGATGGCGCAGAAATCCGCGCACCGGGAGGGGCAAACCACCCTGCGTGAAGCAAAACGTCTGGGCATTCCCACCATCCTGCTGACCAACGCCCTTGATTCGCGTTTCAGTAAGGAGGCCAGCGTGGTGATCCACGTTCCGCGCGGCGGCGAAAAGGGCAAAATCCCGCTCCACGGCACGGTGCTGCTGTGTCTGGAGATGATCATTTTATCCGTCGCCTCCACCGAGCCGCAGCGCACCATTAAGTCAATGAAGCGCATCAATGAGCTCCATCGCGGGTTAAAGCCGGGGAAGAAAAGCAGCTAAAAACAACAAAGCCCGGTGGCGCTAGCGCTTACCGGGCCTGGATCTGTTCTCCCTCTCCCTTGGGGAGAGGGCCGGGGTGAGGGGAAACTTAAACCCCTTGCTCCAGAATACGGATGTGGGTTTCCAGCACGTCACCCTTCACCGCGTCGCTCCATGCTTTCATGTGCGCGGTCTGCAGATGCGCTTCAAGATGCGCGACGGTTTCCCACTGCTCAACCATGATGATCGAGTCTGGCGCGGTCGCCTGGAAGCTGGCGTCAGTGGCGGCATCCACCATCGGCGCGTAGCCGTGGCAGCCTTCTTCTTTCAGTACGGTCGGGATAATTTTCGCGAACTGATCCAGCACCGCCTGGCGGTGATGTTGACCTGGACGAGTACGGATTTCTGCGATAACGGTAAGCATGTTTACTACTCCTTTAATTCCAGGCTACCAGTTAAGCAAAAATTTCCGCGAGATGCTTGCGATATTCTGCGATATAGCTCGGGACATCAGGCATTTTAATCACGTCGTTGACGATAAACGTCGGCAGCGGATCCATGCCCAGGAACTGATTCGCCTTGTGGAACGGCAGGTACGCACCGTCCACGCCCACGCCTTCGAAGAACTGATCTTTCTCGGTGAAGGCTTCCAGCGGCGCGTTCCAGGTCAGTGACAGCATATATTTTTTGCCCTGAATCAGACCGCCTGAACCGTATTTTTTGGACGCGTCAGAGCGGGTGCGACCGTCGCTTGCATACAGTGAGCCGTGACCTTCGGTGAACACGTCGTCCATGTATTTTTTTACGGTCCACGGCGCGCCCATCCACCAGCCTGGCATCTGCCAGATCACCACGTCAGCCCACAGGAAGTTCTGCACTTCGGCTTTCACATCGTAGTTGCTGTCTGCACGCACGACCTTAACATCATGCCCGGCGTCACGCAGGAAACCATCCGCGACCTCGGTCAGGGTGTCATTTAGCTGGCCTTTAGAGTGCGCAAATTCTTTTGCACCGTTAATAATCAGAATGTTGCTCATTATTTGTCCTCGACGATGAGAGTATGCCGGGTATTCTACGCGCGAGGACGGAGCGGAAAAATGAGCAAAATGTGCAAAGTCTTTTGCGTTAAACGCAATAATTCCTTACCAGATGACCTTCGCTTCAAAACCACCTTCAGGGGCATTGCTCAGCGAGACGCGCATCCCGTGCAGGGCGGCGATGCGTTTTACGATGGATAATCCCAACCCGCTGCCCGTGGCATCCTGACCCGGCGGACGATAAAAGCGCTCGCCGATGCGCGCCAGCGCGTCCGGTGAAATCCCGGGACCGTTGTCGCGCACGCTAAAGCTACGCGCGTCCAGCGTCACGTCCACCACGCTGCCGTGCGGGCTGTAGCGAATCGCGTTATCCAGCAGGTTGCGCACCAGCAGGCTCAGGAGCAGCGGCTGGCCCGTACGTGTAACCTCTGGTGCATGGATATTCAGGCGAACATCAATGCCCGCCTGCTGCGCCGGATGCCAGATATCCAGCACCGCCGACTGCAGTAGATCGGCAAGCGTTATCGGTTCGACATCGTCCAGGTTGTCCAGCGAGTCCAGACGCGACAGCGTGAGGAGCTGATCCACCAGCCGGGAAGCGCGGTCGATTCCCGCATGCAGCTGCGCCAGCGCTCTTTCCCGCGCCTGCGGATCGTCCTGCGAGAGCTGCGCCACGTCAGTTTGCACCTTCAGGGCCGCCAGCGGGCTGCGCAGCTCGTGGGCGGCATCGGACGTGAAGCGGCGCTCGCGGGTCATCATCTCCTGGGTGCGCGCGAAGAGATGATTCAGCGCGTCGAGCAGGGGGCGTACTTCTGTTGGTACGCCCTCCGTCGGCAGGTTATCTGTGGCATCCGGCGAGCGGGAGCGCAAGGTCTGCGCCAGTTTTTTCAGTGGCTTCAACTCCCGACTGAGGAGGAGAACCAGCAGCAGCAACATCACGGGCAGCGCCACCAGCCAGGGGGTCAGCTGTGAGCTGACCACGTCCAGCGCCATATCCTGGCGGTACTCCCACTCCTGACCGACCACCACGCGGTACTTCCCGTCGGGTGAGGTCAGCCACAGGAAACGCCATTCGTCGTTGTCGTCCTGGAGCTGCCCGTTAGCAAACCCGTCGCGGCGATAGTGGTACGGAATATCGCGCCCGTTCTCGCCGTCGTTGAGGAGCATTTTGCCGTCGACAGCGTAAATGGCGAAAGCCAGCGCGTCGTCATCCAGACGACCATGCTTCACTTTTTTGGGGATCTCACGCATGCGTTCGGGGGCGCGGATCTCGTCAAGATCCATCGTCAGCAGCCGTTTGGCAAACAGCATCTGCTGCGTGTCGAAGAGCTTATCCAGCTTGTGGGTGGTCTGCTGCCAGGCCACCAGGCTGGCGGCAAACCATGCCGTCAGGGAAAGCGCTAAAAAAAGGAGCGTCAGGCGCAGCTTCAGGCTCAGGCGTTGCGTCAGCTTCATGCGTCACCCAGGATATAGCCGATGCCGTGCACGGTGCGGATAAACTCGCTGCCAAGCTTGCGGCGCAGATGATGAACGTGCACTTCGATGGCGTTGCTGGAGACGTCGTCGTCCCATGTATACAGTTTTTCCTCGATAAGCTTTCGCGGCAGCACCCGACCCGCGTTACGCATTAACAGCTCCAGCAGCGCGAACTCTTTCGGCTTGAGCGTCAGCGGCTCACCGTCCAGCGTGGCGACGAGTCGGGTCGGATCGAGCGTGACCTTACCGTGGCGTAGCTCGCTACGCGTCTGGCCGTGACTGCGGCGGACTAGCGCCTCGAGGCGGGCACCCACTTCAATCAGCGCGAACGGCTTGCAGAGATAATCATCCGCGCCAAGACGCAGCCCTTCCACGCGCTGGTTAAGCGCATCCCGCGCAGTCAGGATCAATACCGGCTCGCTGCGCCCGCTTTCGCGCCACGCGCGCAGGATGTCCAGACCGTCGATTTCCGGCAGCGTCAGATCCAGCACCACGGCATCATAGGGCGCAGAAGCGAGCGCGGCCTGACCGGTTTTACCGTCGGTAAACCAGTCCACGCTAAAGCCCATTTTGCTTAACCCCGCCTTGATACCGTCACCGATTAACCTGTCGTCTTCTACCAGTAAAATGCGCATGTTCCCTCCTTGATGCCGTCAGTAAACCCTCTGTAAGCGCCTGCTGTACAGCAATAATAAATAAATTTTTCCCTTAAGAAGTTGTTAAGGATTACCCTGTTTAATGGACTGCGAAACCAGATTAAAGGGAGAGTTAATATGAAAAAATTCGCTGCTATTGCCGCCATCATGATGATGACCACTGCCCCCCTTTTTGCCGCGCAGGGCGGATTTAACGGCCCGTCTGCCGCACAGACCCAGACCCAAACGCAGGCAGGCGGTTTTGTCGATAATGACGCCAACCTCACCACCGCGGTGAAGGTGAAAGAGATGAAGGACGACAGTTGGGTGAAGCTGCGCGGGAACATCACCCAGCGCCTGTCCGATGACCGCTACACCTTCCGCGATGAGACCGGCACGGTGAACGTGGAAATTGACCACAAGCGCTGGAACGGCGTGACCGTCACCCCTCAGGATAAAGTGGAAATCCAGGGCAAGGTCGATAAAGAGTGGAACGATTTTGAAATCGACGTGAAGCAGGTCATTAAGCTGAACAAATAACCCGGAAAGGGCCGCATAAGCGGCCCTTTTTCTTTGTGACTCAACTCGCCAGATAAGGTAGTATCTGCGGCAATATTGCCTGAAACCCTTCGGTTTCTGAGTTGAGGAATCACACGTAATGAGCGATATGGCAGAGCGCCTCGCGCTACATGAATTCACGGAAAACGCCTACCTGAACTACTCCATGTACGTCATCATGGACAGGGCGTTGCCGTTTATCGGGGATGGCCTGAAGCCCGTTCAGCGCCGCATCGTCTATGCGATGTCCGAGCTGGGGCTGAACGCCACCGCCAAGTTCAAGAAATCCGCCCGTACCGTCGGTGACGTGCTGGGTAAATATCATCCGCACGGCGACAGCGCCTGCTATGAAGCGATGGTGCTGATGGCCCAGCCGTTCTCTTACCGCTACCCGCTGGTGGATGGCCAGGGGAACTGGGGTGCGCCGGACGATCCGAAATCCTTCGCGGCGATGCGTTATACCGAATCCCGTCTGTCTAAATATGCCGAAGTGCTGCTGGGCGAACTGGGTCAGGGAACCGTTGACTGGGTACCGAACTTCGACGGTACGCTGCAGGAGCCGAAGATGCTGCCTGCGCGTCTGCCGAATATCCTGCTGAACGGCACCACCGGTATTGCGGTCGGTATGGCGACGGACATTCCGCCGCACAACCTGCGTGAAGTGGCGAAAGCCGCCATCACCCTGATTGAGCAGCCGAAAGCCTCGCTCGACGATCTGCTGGATATCGTGCAGGGTCCGGATTTCCCCACCGAAGCCGAAATCATTACCTCGCGTGCGGAAATCCGCAAAATCTACCAGAACGGTCGCGGCTCCGTGCGCATGCGCGCGGTGTGGAATAAAGAAGACGGCGCCGTGGTGATCACCGCGCTGCCGCATCAGGTTTCCGGTGCCAAAGTGCTGGAGCAGATCGCCTCCCAGATGCGCAATAAAAAGCTGCCGATGGTGGACGACCTGCGCGACGAGTCTGACCACGAGAACCCGACCCGTCTGGTGATTGTGCCGCGCTCCAACCGCGTGGACATGGAGCAGGTGATGAACCACCTGTTTGCCACCACCGATCTGGAAAAAAGCTACCGCATCAACCTGAACATGATCGGCCTCGACGGACGCCCGGCGGTGAAAAACCTGCTGGAGATCCTCACCGAATGGCTGACGTTCCGCCGCGATACGGTACGCCGTCGTCTGAACCATCGTCTGGAGAAAGTGCTTAAGCGCCTGCATATCCTTGAAGGTTTGCTGGTGGCGTTCCTCAATATCGACGAGGTGATTGAGATCATCCGTACCGAGGACGAGCCGAAGCCCGCCCTGATGTCGCGCTTTGGCATCAGCGAAACCCAGGCCGAAGCGATCCTCGAGCTGAAGCTGCGCCATCTCGCCAAACTGGAAGAGATGAAGATCCGCGGCGAGCAGAACGAGCTGGAAAAAGAGCGCGATCAGCTGCAGGCGATCCTCGCGTCCGAACGCAAGATGAACACCCTGCTGAAGAAAGAGCTGCAGGCCGATGCCGACGCCTTCGGCGACGACCGTCGTTCTCCGCTGCACGAGCGCGAAGAAGCGAAGGCGATGAACGAGCACGACATGCAACCGTCCGAGCCGGTGACCATTGTCCTGTCGCAGAGCGGCTGGGTGCGCAGCGCCAAAGGCCACGATATCGACGCGCCGGGGCTGAGCTACAAAGCGGGCGACAGCTTCAAAGCGGCGGTGAAAGGGAAGAGCAACCAGCCGGTGGCGTTTATCGACTCCACCGGCCGCAGCTACGCCATCGACCCGATCACGCTGCCTTCCGCGCGCGGGCAGGGCGAGCCGCTCACCGGCAAGCTGACGCTGCCGCCGGGCGCGACGGTTGACCATATGCTGATGGAAGCCGATGACCAGAAGCTGCTGCTGGCGTCCGATGCGGGCTACGGCTTTATCTGTACCTTTAACGATCTGGTTTCCCGCAACCGTGCCGGTAAGGCGCTGATTAGCCTGCCGGACAACGCTCACGTGATGGCGCCGCTGGTGATTGAGAACGAAAGCGACATGCTGCTGGCGATCACCACCGCCGGACGTATGCTGATGTTCCCGGTCAGCGATCTGCCGGAGCTGTCGAAAGGCAAGGGCAACAAGATCATCAACATCCCGTCGGCGGAGGCCGCGAAAGGCGAAGATGGCCTGGCGCACCTCTTCCTCCTGCCGCCGCAGAGCACGCTGACCATTCACGTCGGCAAGCGCAAAATCAAGCTTCGTCCGGAAGAGTTACAGAAAGTGGTGGGTGAGCGCGGTCGCCGCGGCTCGCTGATGCGCGGTCTGCAGCGCATCGACCGCGTGGAGATTGACTCTCCTGCACGCAGCACCGCGGGTGACAGCGAAGAGTAATGTCGTGATACCCCCCTCTGTCCGGAGGGGGAATTTCAATAAAATTTCCCGTAAAATCGTTGTTAATTCGTGCGTTGCGATTAACAATACGCGCTCGTAATAAAGTCCTTACCTGGCCACAGGTGAAGTATAATTGTCAGCTGTTGGGGCTTCAGAGGTCGCTATGCTATATATTGTTCGTCTTATTCTTACCGTTATCTACTGTATTCTGGTCTGTATTTTCGGCTCTATTTACTGCCTGTTCAGCCCGCGTAATCCGAAGCATGTCGCCACCTTTGGCCATATGTTCGGGCGCCTTGCACCGCTGTTTGGTCTGAAGGTTGAAAAACGTCTGCCGGAAGGGGCGGAGAATTTCGGTAACGCCATCTATATCGCCAACCATCAGAACAACTACGATATGGTGACGGCCTCTAATATCGTGCTTCCACCGACCGTGACGGTGGGCAAAAAAAGCCTGCTGTGGATCCCGTTTTTTGGTCAGCTGTACTGGCTTACCGGTAACCTGCTGATCGACCGTAACAACCGTGCAAAAGCGCATAGCACCATTGCGGAAGTGGTGAATCATTTTAAAAAGCGCAAAATTTCAATCTGGATGTTCCCGGAAGGGACGCGTAGCCGCGGCCGCGGCCTGCTGCCGTTTAAAACCGGTGCGTTTCATGCCGCAATTGCGGCAGGTGTTCCAATTATTCCTGTGTGCGTTTCCAATACTTCGAATAAGATTAATCTTAACCGCCTGAATAACGGGCTGGTGATTGTCGAAATGCTGCCACCCGTCGATACCAGCAAATACGGTAAAGATCAGGTGCGCGAGCTGGCCGCGCACTGCCGTGATCTGATGGCTGAGCATATTGCGCTGCTCGACAAAGAAGTCGCAGAGAGAGAAGCCGCCGGTAAGATTTAATCCGGCGTTGAAGGGAAAACGAATTCCCGCGTTGTTAGTCGTTTCAGATGGAGCTTATATGTCACTCAGTCGGCGTCAGTTTATTCAGGCTTCGGGGATCGCCCTTTGTGCGGGTGCGATGCCGCTGACAGCCAGCGCCGCCGGGCAGCAACAGCCGCTGCCTATTCCGCCACTCATTGAATCCCGTCGCGGTCAGCCGCTTTTTCTGACGCTGCAGCGCAGCCACTGGTCCTTTACCCAGGGGACGCGTGCACCCGTCTGGGGCATTAACGGACGTTACCTTGGGCCGACCATTCGCGTGTGGAATGGCGATGACGTAAAGCTCATCTACAGTAACCGCACCCCTGAAAATGTCGCCATGACCATCAGCGGCCTGCAGGTGCCTGGCCCGCTGATTGGCGGCGCGGCGCGAATGATGTCCCCCAGCGCCGACTGGGCGCCCGTTCTGCCGATTCGCCAGAGCGCGGCAAGCCTGTGGTATCACGCCAACACGCCTAACCGCACGGCGCAGCAGGTCTATAACGGCCTGGCCGGAATGTGGCTGGTGGAAGATGAGGTCAGCAAATCCCTGCCGATCCCGAACCACTACGGCGTGGATGACTTCCCGATTATCATACAGGACAAACGTCTGGATAATTTCGGTACCCCGGAATACAGCGAACCGGGCAGCGGCGGCTTCGTTGGCGATACGCTGCTGGTAAACGGCGCGCAGAGCCCGTTTGTCGAAGTGTCCCGTGGCTGGGTGCGCCTGCGTCTGCTCAACGCGTCTAACTCGCGCCGCTATCAGCTGAAAATGAGTGATGGCCGTCCACTGCACGTAATTTCCGGCGATCAGGGCTTTTTACCGGCGCCGGTTTCCGTCAAACAGCTGGCGCTCTCGCCGGGTGAACGTCGCGAAGTGCTTATTGATATGACCAATGGGGATGAAGTGTCTGTCACCTGTGGCGAAGCGGCCAGCATTGTTGACCGTATTCGCGGGTTCTTTGAACCGTCGAGCATACTTGTCTCGACCCTGGTGCTGACCCTGCGTCCAACCGGTCTGCTGCCGCTGGTGACCGACAGCCTGCCAATGCGTCTGCTGCCGCAGGAGATCATGAGCGGCTCGCCGGTGCGCAGCCGTGATATCAGCCTGGGCGACGATCCGGGGATCAACGGCGCGCTGTGGGACGTCAACCGCATCGACATCACCGCGCAGCAGGGCGCCTGGGAGCGCTGGACGGTTCGTTCGGATATGCCGCAGTCGTTCCATATTGAAGGGGTGTCATTCCTGATCCGCAACGTCAACGGCGCGATGCCGTTCCCGGAAGATCGCGGCTGGAAAGATACCGTCTGGGTGGACGGTCAGGTCGAACTGCTCGTCTACTACGGTCAGCCTTCGTGGCCGCACTTCCCGTTCCTGTTCCACAGCCAGACGCTGGAGATGATGGACAGGGGCTCGGTAGGGCAGATGCTGATCAATCCGGCGCCGTAAATTGCTTTTCTCCCTCTCCCTGTGGGAGAGGGCTGGGGTGAGGGCAACAGCCCGCATAATACCCCTTCATTTCCCACATTGATCCAGCGTATAATCCCGCTCCTTTTGTCTATTTTTTCTTCGGAAGCATTATGAGCGCAATTTCCCTGATCCAGCCGGATCGTGACCTCTTCTCCTGGCCCCAGTACTGGGCGGCCTGCTTTGGACCGGCGCCGTTCCTGCCGATGTCCCGGGAAGAGATGGACCAACTGGGCTGGGACAGCTGCGACATTATTCTGGTCACGGGCGATGCCTACGTTGACCACCCGAGCTTCGGCATGGCCATCTGTGGCCGCATGCTTGAGGCGCAAGGTTTCCGCGTGGGGATCATCTCCCAGCCTGACTGGAACAGCAAAGACGACTTTATGCGTCTGGGTAAACCCAACCTGTTCTTCGGCGTGACCGCAGGCAACATGGACTCGATGATCAACCGCTATACCGCCGACCGTAAGCTGCGTCATGACGACGCCTACACGCCGGATAACGTGGCGGGTAAACGCCCCGACCGCGCGACCCTGGTCTATACCCAGCGCTGCAAAGAAGCCTGGAAAGACGTCCCGGTGATCCTGGGCGGCATCGAGGCGAGCCTGCGCCGTACCGCGCACTACGATTACTGGTCTGATACCGTTCGCCGCTCGGTGCTGGTGGACTCCAAAGCCGACATGCTGATTTACGGCAACGGCGAGCGTCCGCTGGTGGAAGTGGCGCACCGTCTGTCGCAGGGTGAGCCGGTGAGCAGCATCCGTGACGTGCGCAATACCGCCATCATGGTGAAAGAGGCGCTGCCGGGCTGGCGCGGTGTGGATTCCCGCATCATTGATATGCCGGGCAAAATCGACCCGATCCCACACCCGTACGGTGAAGATCTGCCGTGTGCCGATAACAAGCCGGTTGAGCCGAAAAAAGCGGAAGCGAAGGCTATCGTCGTGCAGCCGCCGCGCCCGAAACCGTGGGAAAAGACCTACGTGTTGCTGCCGTCCTACGAGAAGGTGAAAGCCGACAAGGTGCTCTACGCGCACGCGTCCCGTATTCTGCACCATGAAACCAACCCAGGCTGCGCCCGCGCGCTGATGCAGAAGCACGGCGAGCGTTTTATCTGGATCAACCCGCCGGCCATCCCGCTCTCCACCGAAGAGATGGACAGCGTCTTTGCGCTGCCGTACAAGCGCGTGCCGCACCCGGCGTACGGCAACGCCCGCATCCCGGCGTATGAGATGATCCGCTTCTCGATCAACATCATGCGCGGCTGCTTCGGCGGATGCTCCTTCTGCTCCATTACCGAGCACGAAGGGCGTATTATTCAGAGCCGTTCGGAAGAGTCGATTATCAATGAGATCGAAGCGATTCGCGACACGGTGCCGGGCTTTACCGGTGTGATTTCTGACCTCGGTGGCCCAACCGCCAACATGTACATGCTGCGCTGCAAGTCGCCGCGCGCGGAGCAAACCTGTCGTCGCCTCTCCTGCGTCTATCCGAGCATTTGCGAGCACATGGACACCAACCACGAGCCGACGATTAACCTCTACCGCCGCGCGCGCGATCTGAAGGGCATCAAGAAGATCCTGATCGCTTCCGGGGTACGTTACGACATCGCCGTGGAAGATCCTCGCTACATCAAAGAGCTGGCGACGCATCACGTCGGCGGCTATCTGAAGATTGCGCCGGAGCATACCGAAGAAGGCCCGCTGTCGAAGATGATGAAGCCGGGCATGGGCAGCTATGACCGCTTTAAAGAGCTGTTCGACACCTACTCGAAGCAGGCGGGCAAAGAGCAGTATCTGATCCCGTACTTCATCTCCGCCCACCCGGGCACGCGCGATGAGGACATGGTGAACCTGGCCCTGTGGCTGAAGCAGCGTCGCTTCCGTCTGGATCAGGTGCAGAACTTCTATCCATCACCGCTCGCCAACTCGACGACTATGTATTACACCGGCAAGAACCCGCTGAGTAAGATTGGCTATAAGAGTGAAGAGGTGGTGGTGCCGAAAGGGGATAAACAGCGTCGTCTGCACAAGGCGCTGCTGCGTTACCACGATCCGAAAAACTGGCCGCTGATCCGCCAGGCGCTGGAAGAGATGGGTAAAAAACATCTGATCGGCTCGCGCCGCGACTGCCTGGTACCGGCCCCGACGCTGGAGGAGATGCGCGAAGCGCGTCGCCAGAACCGCAATACGCGCCCGGCGCTGACCAAGCACACGCCAATTGTGCATCAGCGTTCGAACGGTGGGGCGGGAACGAAGAAGAACGTAAAACGTAAGATCGGTTAAACCTGTAACAATGCCCGGTAGCGCTGCGCTTACCGGGCCTACAGGTCAGCGCGTAGGCCGGGTAAGGCCCGCCACCCGGCTTTTTCTGCATAAGGATAGGAGGCCCAAAATGAAAATAAGGAAGTTAACAGGAACGATGCTGATTGGCCTGACGTTATGCGGTTGTGTAATGCACCGCCAGACACAGCCAGAAGTGGAAGGACGTCTAATCGACAGCGCAGGTAAGCCAGTCTCTGGCGCTAAAATAACATTAGAGAGGGAGCAAACGCTTTCTGACGACAACGGTCGTTTTGCTTTTCAGAGCCAGCATGAGTGGATCTTTTTTCTGCCAATAGGTCCGATGGACTGGATTTATCACACCCCGCTCCAGATAAGTGTCAACGGAAAGGAATATGATGCAGAAGCAGGCGGAGGTCTCGGTGGGCCACATAAACTTGAAGGGAAAGCGTATAACGTTATTTGCACATTGCCTGATCTTCCCGGAGAAGCGAGATGTCAGTCCGGTTTATAGATTAAAACGAGCCCGGCGGAAGACCAGGCTCGTTTTAGGTATTACCCGCCAAACTGATCCGGGTCCGGCCCAAGCCGCTTACCCTTATCCAGCTTCGCAATCTCACCCAGCTCGTCTTTGTCCAGACGGAAATCCCAGACGTCGAAGTTCTCGGCGATGCGTGACGGCGTGACTGATTTCGGTATCACCACCAGGCCGTTGTCCAGATGCCAGCGAATGACGATCTGCGCCGGACTTTTGCCGTATTTATCCGCCAGTTCGCGAATAATTTTTTGATCGAACACGCCCTGGCCACCCTGCGCCAGCGGGCTCCAGGACTCGGTCTGGATTTTATGCGTGGCGTTCCAGGCGTGAAGCTGACGCTGCTGCAGCAGCGGGTGCAGCTCGATCTGGTTAATGACAGGCGCGACGCCCGTCTCGTCAATCAGCCGCTGCAGGTGATGAACCTGGAAATTACAGACGCCGATGCTTTTCACCAGCCCCTCTTTCTGCAGTTCAATCATCCCTTTCCAGGCATCAACGTAGTGATCGATAGCCGGAACCGGCCAGTGCATCAGCCAGAGATCGACGAAGTCGAGCTGGAGTTTTTCCAGGCTCTGTTCCAGGGCTTCGCGGGGACGTTTTTGGTCGTCGTTCCAGAGTTTAGTGGTGATGAACAACTCATCGCGAGGGACACCGGCGCTGGCCAGTGCGGTACCCACGCCGTCCTCGTTTTTGTACGCGGCGGCAGTGTCAATCGACCGGTAGCCGACTTCCAGGGCTTTATGAATGGCGGAGACGACCTCGTCGTTACCGGCTTTCCATACACCTAGCCCCAACTGGGGCATCACGTTGCCGTCCTGCAGCTTGATTACGGTTTGGTTTGCCATTTTTCCTCCTTCAGGTGCGCATCGCCGGAGGGTTCCTCCGGCGATGGGGTGTGCATTAAGTCTGGACGAAATGTCAAAAAACGAAAGTCGGGGGGACAAAAACGCTTAGCGTGCCGCCTCGTAAATACGACGGCTGACGTCCAGCGTGATGTCGCCGTGCTCGCCCAGATGGGTCATACCGTGCTCTTCGAGTTTCGCCAGCAGGGCAGGGATAGAGCTGCCGTCCAGGCCGTAGCCAGACAGACGCGTTGGCACGCCCAGACCTTCAAAGAAGCTGCGGGTCGCTTCGATGGCGGCATCAATACGCGCATCGTCAGAACCCTCGGTGATGTTCCACACGCGTTCAGCGTACTGCAGCAGCTTGGCGCGTTTGGTGTCGCGTTTTTCGTTCCACAGGGCAGGCAGCACAACGGCCAGCGTCTGAGCGTGGTCCAGACCGTGCATTGCCGTCAGCTCGTGGCCCAGCATGTGGGTTGCCCAGTCCTGCGGCACGCCAGCCCCGATCAGGCCGTTTAGCGCCTGCGTGGCGGCCCACATTACGTTGGCGCGAACGTCGTAGTTTTCCGGCTCTTTCAGCGCTTTCGGACCTTCTTCGACGAGAGTCAGCAGAATGCCTTCCGCGAAGCGATCCTGAATTTTGGCATTTACCGGATACGTGACGTACTGCTCAACGGTATGAACAAAGGCGTCGACCACGCCGTTCGCTACCTGACGCGCAGGCAGGGTGTAGGTGTAAACCGGGTCCAGAATGGCGAACACAGGCTGAACGTGTTCGTTCATGAATGCTTGTTTGTCACCGGTGGTTTTACGGGAGATCACCGCGCCCTTGTTGGATTCAGAACCGGTGGCCGGCAGGGTCAGCACGGAGCCCATCGGGATAGCGCTTTTGATGTCGCTGCCGCGGGTTTCCAGAATGTGCCATGGATCGATGCCGTCAGCGTAGTGCGCTGCCGCCGCGATGAATTTGGTACCGTCCAGCACGGAGCCGCCGCCGACCGCCAGCAGGAAGGTGATGTTTTCTTCGCGGGCGATTTTCACCGCGTTCATCAGCGTTTCGTAAGACGGGTTTGGCTCGATGCCGCCGAACTCACGCACGTCCAGACCGTCCAGCGCGCTGTAAACCTGATCCAATACGCCGGTTTTTTTCACGCTGCCGCCACCGTAGGTGATCAGCACGCGGGCGTCAGCAGGGATCTGCGCGCGCAGATCGGCGATAGCGTCTTTACCAAACAGAATGCGGGTTGGGGTGTGAAGATTAAAGTTGTTCATTGCTCGTTCCCTTTAGTGGGTGAAAAACCGTGGTGGCGCAGAGGGCGACCTGATGCTGCTCATTGTGGCCGCCCGGGGCTACGCCCTCAATGCACATTCCTGCCGATGTCTTGCCCATTTCTACAGAGCGCTGGAGAAAGCGCGGAAAACAACGCACACTGTCAACGTCGAAAACCGCACCCGGAGTAATGCAAGATGAACCGTGAGGCTATCTGCCAGCAGCTCACTGCGCAGATTAAAAGACTGATAGATAACGAAAATGGCGTCAGTGGCCTGCTTCCTGACATTCGCCTGCTTTATGGCACGCAGCCAGGGACGCGCACGCCGGTCATGTATCAGCCGGGCATCGTTTTTCTCTTCTCGGGCCATAAAATTGGCTATATCAACGAGCGCGTGTTCCGCTACGACACCAACGAATATCTGCTTCTGACGGTACCTTTACCCTTCGAATGTGAAACCTTCGCGACAGAGGCGGTTCCGCTGGCCGGTATTCGCGTCAACGTCGATATTCTTCAGCTGCAGGAGCTGCTGATGGAGATAGGTGAAGACGAGTTCTTCCAGCCTTCGATGGCGTCAAGCGGGATTAACTCGGCGACGCTGTCGGAAGAGATCCTCTGCGCCATTGAGCGTCTGCTGGACGTGATGGAGAGGCCGCTGGACGCGCGCATTCTGGGCAAGCAGATTATCCGCGAAATTCTCTACCACGTGCTGCTGGGCCCGGGGGGCGGAGCGTTACTGGCCCTGGTGAGCCGACAGACCCACTTCAGCCTGATAAGCCGCGTGCTCAAGCGTATCGAGAGCCAGTACACCGAAAACCTCAGCGTCGACCAGCTGGCGGCGGAAGCGAACATGAGCGTCTCGGCGTTTCACCATAATTTTAAATCGGTGACCAGCACCTCGCCGCTGCAGTACCTTAAAACCTACCGGCTGCATAAGGCGCGGATGCTGATGATCCACGACGGCATGAAGGCCAGCGCGGCGGCGATGCGGGTGGGCTACGAAAGTGCGTCGCAGTTCAGTCGGGAGTTTAAGCGCTATTTCGGCGTTACGCCGGGAGAGGATGCGTCACGTATAAGAACGATGCAGGGAGTCTGACGAAAAACGTAGGCCGGGTAAGCGATAGCGCCACCCGGCTTTGTTGAATTATGCGCTGCAGTACTTCTTCTTAATCACCACCGCGATAGTCCCCACCAGACCCGCCACCAGCAGGAACATCGGCAGCACCATCAGGAAGGTCATCACCTGATCTTCGTGGTGTTTCACGAAGGGGATCATATTCAGCGCGTAGCCGAGCGTCGTCACCACGCCAACCCACAGCAGGGCGCTCAGCCAGTTGAAGAACTGGAAGCGGCGGTTCGACAGGCCGGAAATGCCCGCCATCGTCGGCAGAAGGGTGCGAACGAACGCCAGGAAACGCCCCGCCAGCAGCGCCAGCAGGCCGTGCCGGTCAAACATGCAGGTCGCACGCTGATGATATTTATGCGGCAGCTGCGCCAGCCAGCTTTTGACGACGCGCGTGTTCCCCAGCCAGCGGCCCTGCAGATAGCTCAGCCAGCAGCCCAGGCTGGCTGCGGAGGTAAGGATAACCATCGTTGGCGTGAAGTCCATGACGCCTTTACCGATTAACGCCCCGGCAAGTAAAAGCAGGCTGTCACCGGGTAAAAACGAGGCTGGCAGTAATCCATTTTCCAGAAACAGAGTTGCGAACATCACGAAATAGACGATACCGACGACGTGAGGATCCGCCAGCGCGGCAAAATCGTGGTGCCAGAGCGCCGCGATAATATCTTGAATAACAGCCATGGACTTTCCTGTGGAACAGCAGATATAGCGCTATTGTACTCCCTTATTCGCCCGTCGGGTTTGATCCCGGGCGCAACTCATGCAGACTTTTCCGCTTGCGGTGTCCACAAAAGCGTCCAGGGAGTACATTTTCAGCCAGCACTCTACACGATACGCTCGAACCCTGCTGCTAAATCCGCAATCAGATCGTCAACATTTTCTAAACCGATATGCAGTCGAATCAGGGTACCGCTGAAGTCCACGTCGCCACCGGGGCGCAGGGCCGCAATCTGTTCCGGCTGGTTAGCCAGGATGAGGGATTCAAAACCGCCCCACGAGTAGGCCATGCTGAAGAGGGTAAAATTATCCAGATAGCTTGCCAGCTCGTCATTATTCAGCCGTTTTTTCAGCACAAACGAGAACAACCCGCTGCTGCCTGTAAAGTCACGCTGCCAGAACTCATGGCCTTTACTGCCGGGTAGCGCGGGGTGATTCACGCGCTCAACCTGCGGATGCTGCGCCAGCCATTCGGCCACCTTCAGGCTGCTTTCATGGTGCTGACGCAGGCGAACCCCCAGCGTGCGGATGCCCCGGCTGGTCATGTAGGCCGTGTCTGCGTCCACCATTTGCCCCATCAGGTAGGCGTTTTCACGCAGCTGATCCCAGCAGCGCGCGTTGGAGACCGCCGTGCCGATCATGCCGTCAGAGTGGCCAATCAGGTACTTCGTCGCCGCCTGAATCGAGATATCAATGTCGAAGTCCAGCGCTTTGAACAGCACGCCTGCCGCCCAGGTGTTGTCGATCATAACGATCGCCTCTGGCGCTTTGCTGCGCACGGCCTTCACGATAGCCGGCACGTCGTGAACTTCCATGGTGAGCGACCCCGGCGATTCCAGGAACACAATGCGCGTGTTGGGCTGAATAAGTTCGGCAATACCTTCACCAATCAGCGGGTCGAACCAGCCGGTGGTCACGCCGAGCTTGCTGAGAATTTTGGTACAGAAGTCCTGGCTGGGTTCGTAGGCGGTGTTGGTCATCAGGATGTGATCGCCCTGTTCCACGAACGCCAGAATGGTGTTGGCGACCGCAGCCGCTCCGCACGGGAACAGCGCGCAGCCTGCGCCGCCTTCCAGCTCGCACATCGCCTCCTGCAGAGAAAAATGGGTTAGCGTGCCGCGACGGCCATAAAACAGACCGCCTTTCGCGCGGTTGCGCGTGGCGATTTTTTTCTCCTCAACGGTATCAAACACCAGCGAGGAGGCGCGTTGAATCACGCTGTTGACCGATCCCTGAGTATATTTTTTGCTGCGTCCTGCCTGTACCAGCGTGGTATCAAGATGCTTCTTTGTCATGTTCGCTAACCCTGTTTTTATACGTCTGGACGTCCAGACTACCACGATTGGAAAAAACTGCACCCGCAGGCTTATCGAATAAGCAGAAAATATTAGCAAAAAAACGCATAAGAAATTTTTACTGCGTAAGCGCAAGGAAAGTGAACGAAAATTGCGGCACTATGCAAATACTAATGAGAACTACTATCAATTCGACGACGTTTTGATATTATTACGTTCAGATTTTGTGATTTGCGTCCTGGAGATACAGAGTGGGTAATAATTTGATGCAGGCGGATCTCTCCGTTTGGGGCATGTATCAGCATGCTGACATCGTGGTTAAGATTGTGATGATCGGCCTGATTCTGGCGTCCGTTGTCACCTGGGCTATCTTCTTCAGCAAGAGCGCCGAGCTGCTTTCGCAGAAGCGTCGTCTCAAGCGGGAACAGCAGCAGCTGGCTGAAGCCCGCTCTCTGGATCAGGCTTCAGACATGACCTCATCCTTCCACGCGAAAAGCCTTACCACCCTGCTCGTGAATGAAGCGCAGAACGAGCTGGAACTCTCCGCGGGCAGTGAAGATAACGAAGGCATCAAAGAACGTACCGGTTTCCGCCTGGAGCGTCGCGTGGCGGCCGTTGGCCGACACATGGGGCGCGGCAATGGTTATCTGGCGACCATCGGGGCGATCTCACCGTTTATCGGCCTTTTCGGTACGGTCTGGGGCATCATGAACAGCTTTATCGGTATCGCGCAGACCCAAACCACCAACCTGGCGGTTGTGGCCCCGGGTATCGCAGAAGCGCTGCTGGCGACGGCGATTGGTCTGGTCGCGGCGATTCCGGCGGTGGTTATCTATAACATCTTCGCGCGCATGATTGGCAGCTACAAAGCCACGCTGGGTGACGTTGCCGCGCAGGTTCTGCTGCTGCAAAGTCGCGATCTCGACCTGAATGCCAGCTCGGTTAAGCCGGTGCACGCGGCGTCCAAACTGCGCGTGGGTTGATAGTATGGCGATGCGTCTAAACGAAAATCTGGACGATAACGGTGAAATGCATGAGATCAACGTGACGCCGTTTATCGACGTTATGCTGGTTCTGCTGATTATCTTCATGGTGGCTGCGCCGCTGGCGACGGTGGATGTGAAGGTAAATCTGCCTGCCTCATCCAGCCAGCCCCAGCCGCGCCCGGAGAAGCCTATCTACCTGTCGGTGAAGGCGGATAAATCCATGTTCCTCGGCAATGACCCGGTGACGGCCGACTCTGTCATCCCGGCCCTGGATCAGCTTACGGGCGGTAAGAAAGACACCACGGTCTTCTTCCGTGCGGATAAAACCGTTGATTATGAAACCATGATGAAGGTAATGGACACGCTGCATCAGGCGGGTTACCTGAAGATTGGGCTGGTCGGCGAAGAAAAAGCGGCCAAAAAATAGAACGAAAGCTGGCGAAAGCCAGCTTTTTTGTTTTCTGCCACGCAACATCGTTATTATTTTCTGCTGTATATCCCCATTCTTCATATTTCCTTATCAATAAAGCAATAATTAATAATCCATTGATAGTTAAGAAAATATCAGTATTCGGCTGAGCCATTAAAATATATCGTTGGCTGAAATGGCGTCGGGGAATATCCCCACTACGCTTAAAAAAGATAATAAAAACAAACCTTCTTCGAAGGCTCTTTTCACCTGCACAGCAAGAGACTCCCTATGGCTACGATGACATGGCTGTATCCGCACGCGCCTCAAAACGATCTGTTTTCGCTTTCTGCCATTCGACGACGCGCCGACAGGCTAATACTGGTGCTCATCTGGTCGCTGTGGGCCATCTCGCTGGGGGTGGGCTATATCAACGAGAATATCGTGCAGGGGGCGATTATTGGCACCTCTCTGGCCTGTTTATCGACGCTGCTGACGCTGTTGTTTCCCGGCGCGCTGTTGCTCCGCCTGAGCTCTGCGTTTGTGCTAATGGCATTTTCCGCGCTGCTGATTCATCTGGGCGAAGGCGAAACTGAATACCATTTTTCGGTTTTTGTCCTGCTCTCCGCGCTCCTTGCCTGGCGAGACTGGCGCCCGCTGGTGATGGGGGCGGCGGTCATCGCGTTACATCATCTGGTGTTTAACTATCTGCAGGAGAACGACCTTTACGGCGTCGTGGTGTTCATGCACACCGGCTTTCATATGGTGGTTTTCCACGGGCTGTTTGTGGTGGTCCAGACCGCAATTCTGGTTCTGCTGGCGATACGAATGGAGCAGGACGCCCGCTCGGCGAGCGAGGTGGCAAGGCTGGCGGGGGTGATCAACCGTGAACCGGGGTACCTCACGCTGGCCGTCGATGCGGTCCCCGCAGAGTCTTCCTTTGCCCGCACGTTCAGCCTGACGCTGGGCACCATGCGCGCCACGCTTGAGCAGGTTAGCGCCAATATTGGGCAACTGCTGGAGGCATCCCGCGCGTTGGGACAGCGCAACAGCGCGCTGTCGGAACGTACCGATCACCAGGCAAGTTCGCTGGCGACGGCGGCCAGTGCGATGGAACAGTTAAGGGCTGTCGCCACCCTGACCAGTGAAAAAGCAAGCCAGGTCAGGGAGGTGGCGTTCAGCACCAGTAACGTGGCGGAGCAGGGGGGCCATAACGTACGGCAGGCGATTGCGGCGATGGAGCACATTCGCGAGGAGTCGCAGCGCATTTACGCCATTCTGGAGTTGATCGACGGGATTGCGTTCCAGACCAATATTCTGTCGCTCAACGCCTCGGTCGAGGCTGCCAGAGCGGGCGAACATGGCAAAGGCTTCGCGGTGGTTGCCTCGGAAGTGCGCGTGTTGGCCCAGCGCAGCGAGGGGGCTGCAAAAGATATCCGCCAGCTTCTGACCGCATCGCAGGCAACCACGCTGCAGGGCGTCGAGCAGGTTGAACAGGCGGGTATGACAATGAAGTCGATCATTGAGAGTATCGAAGGGCTTCGCTCTCTGCTGGAGGAGCTGTCGCAGATGAGCGAGCAGCAGCGGGCGAGCATTGCGCAGATGAACGACAGCATTGCCAGCATCGATGCCAGCGTGCAGGAGAACGTGCGTCACGTAGCGCAAACAGTGCAGGTGGCTGAAGCGCAGCGCCAGCAGACGGGTCAGTTAAAAGAGGCGATTGCCGTATTCAGATTTAATTAGCGTTGCGGTTCGGAAGGGGCGCTGGCACCAGACGCCAGCGCGTCTTCATCAAGCGCCACGCAGGTGACGTTTGAGGTACGGAACTCACCGTCTGACAGCTTGCGCGTCAGGCGCAGGGTGGCGATTTCTCTGGCAAGCAGATACTGGTAATTGGCCTCGAGGCGACCCAGAAGCTTCTCTTTCAGCTCTGGCCGCTGTTCCATGATGGTGTTCATCACGGCACCGTAAATTTCTTCTTTGACCTGTAGCGGATAAATTTCACGGCGATTCTGCCATTTCAGCCGCACCAGCGTTGCCGGGATCGATACCAGGTCCTGGGTAATACGCGTCATCTCGTCATTTTTTGTGTTTCGCAGCGCATCGAGATTTTGCTTTAAGATAAATTCATCACTTTTCTTATCATCTAAAGTCAAATAAACGTCGTTGTTTTTAACTTCCTTCACGTTAATCCTCCCCAAGGCTATAAAAAATTGGGTTGTTTTTTTCGCGCGTAATTAAGTTAAGCCAAATTTCATTGCCCGCTTTGTTAATTTCTTCGGTTTTCTCGGCCAATATTTGACTTAGTTTCTGGGCATCTATTTCACCCTCGGCCTGCAGGTCATTCAGCAGGTGGACAAAGGCTTCAATTTTTATGGCGCGAAATAAGCGGTCTTTTATATGGCGATCGTGCTCTTCCAGCAACATATTTCGGGATTTGCCAGTTCGGGAAACACCAATTAATATATCGGGCTCGAAATCAGAGAGCTTTCTTTTCCCCTGAGTGAAACTGGCCTCTTTTTCTGCTTCCGTCGGTTGCTGTTCCACAGGCGTGATGTGGTACTTAGCCGGGACGAGATAGTCGGGCAGCATTTTCAATTTCCTTTAATTTCAACAGGGTGGGGTTGGTAAAGGCGTGAGATTCGTTGACAATATCATGAGGCAAATTTAAAATCAAAAAAAATGGAGCCTACCCATGAACAGCATCTTTTTTACGGTCATCACATTACTATTACTGACCGCTGGTGTTCTTTTATTGATGCAGGAGTTCAATAAAACGAAAGTGTCGAAAGACACCAGTGAACCCCCGCAACCTGAACTGATGACAAAAGAGGAAGGTGAAGACCATTTCTCTGTATTGATGAACTCCGTTACGCCGGTCTGGTACTGGCGGGTGAACCACGAATATATCGACTTTTTACACGCGACAATTAAGCGCATGAAAATGTCGGAAATTAATGATACGCCCGGACTGTTTGAGGCGCAGCGTCGCTGTAGCGACCTGAATTCAGCCGTGTATAAATATTATGACAATATCAAAAAACGCTGCCTTAACGGCGAGAAGGTCTCTTATTCCGATCTGGACGTATTAAATTTGCGGCAGTGTTTTCGCGAGTTCAGTCTGGAAGCCTATCCTGAGCTGGTGGCGCTTGTCTGGCCGGAGTACGCCCGTCCCGAGGTTAACCCGGACAACGTCTGAGTGGCGTACTGTTGAGTTATTGCAAACAGTCAGCGCCGTTGAGATATACTGGGCGCTGGTTTCTTTTGCAAACAGGACTTTATGGAACGCTTTTTTGAAAATGCCATGTACGCCTCTCGCTGGATACTGGCCCCCGTCTATTTTGGCCTTTCGCTGGCGCTTGTCGCGCTGACGATTAAGTTCTTTCAGGAAATCCTGCATGTTCTGCCGAACATTTTTTCCATTGCCGAAGCGGATTTGATTCTGGTTCTGCTGTCGCTGGTGGATATGACCCTGGTGGGCGGGCTGCTGGTGATGGTGATGTTCTCCGGCTACGAGAATTTTGTCTCCCAGCTTGATATCGACGAGCGTAAAGAGAAGCTCAGCTGGCTGGGCAAAATGGATGCGTCATCGCTGAAGAATAAAGTGGCCGCGTCGATTGTGGCGATCTCCTCTATCCACCTGCTACGCGTGTTTATGGACGCGAAGAACGTGCCGGATAACAAACTGATGTGGTACGTCATTATCCACCTGACGTTTGTGCTCTCTGCGTTTGTGATGGGGTATCTGGATAAGATCAGTAAGAAGTAATTCCCCCTCACCCTAACCCTCTCCCACAGGGAGAGGGCCGGGGTGAGGGCATCAGACCGCACTATTTATCCGACGACGCCTGCCACAGATTCAACTCCCCATCCGCAACATGCTGGTCAATCCGCTTGAGTTCGTCCTCCGTAAAGCGCAGGTTTTCCAGCGCCTGAACATTCTCTTCCAGCTGTTCCGGGCGGCTTGCGCCAATCAGCACGGACGTCACGCGCGCATCTTTCAGCAGCCAGCTTAGCGCCATCTGCGCCATGGTCTGACCGCGCGCCTGCGCCATTTCACTCAGTAAACGCAGGCTGTTCAGGTTGGCTTCGGTCAGCATTTTTTCGTTCAGACCACGGACTTTCTTGCCTTCACGCTGCATGCGTGAATCTTCAGGAATACCGTTCAGGTATTTTCCGGTCAGCAAACCCTGCGCCAGCGGGGTAAAGGCGATACACCCCGTACCGTTTGCTTCCAGCGCATCCAGCAAACCGGTCTTATCGACCCAGCGGTTGAGCAGGTTATAGGACGGCTGGTGGATCAGCAGAGGGATCTTCCACTCGCGCAGCAGCTCGGCCATTTTTTGTGTGCGCCCGGTTGAGTAGGAGGAAATGCCCACATACAGCGCTTTCCCACTCTGCACGGCGTGGGCCAGCGCGGCGGCCGTCTCTTCCATCGGCGTGTTTTCATCCACGCGGTGGGAATAGAAAATATCCACATACTCGACGCCCAGGCGCTTCAGGCTCTGATCGAGGCTGGCGAGCAGATATTTGCGGGAACCGCCCGAGCCGTACGGCCCTGGCCACATGTCGTAACCCGCCTTGGTGGAGATAATCACCTCGTCGCGGTACGCGGCGAAGTCCTCACGCAGCAGGCGGCCGAAATTCTCTTCCGCGCTACCCGCCGGAGGTCCGTAGTTATTGGCGAGATCGAAATGGGTGATGCCGAGGTCGAAGGCTTTGCGCAGCAGCGCGCGCTGGGCATCAAGAGGCTGAACGTGGCCGAAGCTGTGCCACAGTCCCAGCGACAGCGCAGGAAGGCGCAGACCGCTCTTTCCACAGTAGCGGTACTGCATATGTTCATAGCGGGTAGCGTCAGGGTACCAGGACATGATGTCTCCTTTTCTTATCGATAATTTTTTGAAACGTCGTTTTCATTCTGAACTTATCACATCACTAAGCGCGAAGATAATGGTTAACGGCGGCTGTGCGACCAGTGAAGCCACGCTAATTAAAAATGATCACAAAACGTTATAATTTCCCTCGTTCCTGCCGATAACGAGAGTAGTACTCGCCTCTGGGCGAACTCACCCTCACGGCAAGGAAGACTTATGAATATGCTCCGTAATTTCACGATCCGTTTCGTCATGCTGGCGATTCTCGGGATCTTTTGTTTAATGTGGGCGGGTGTGGGGCTGTACAGCACCTGGTCCCTGTCTCGCGTGACTGATGGCAATGAAGTCGATCGCCAGCTGGTTAAACAGATGACGGTACTCAGCCAGGGTAACGATCAGTATTTCCGCTTTGTGACCCGTCTGAGCCGCGCAATGGAAGTTAAAGCCGCAGGCGGCACGCCGGATTTGGCCTCTGCCCAGCAGGCGCTGGATAACATGGGCAAGAAGCTGGCCGAGATGAAAGCCATTTCTCCAGGCCCAATGGATGAGCAGATCTCTTCCCGGGTGATCGGCACCTGGCAGGCGCTGCTTGAACAGGGCGTGACGCCGCAAATGCAGCAGGCGAAGCTGGGCGCGCTGGACGGCTATCGTCAGCAGGCCAACAACGTCACCCCACCGCTGAGCCGCGCGTTCGGCGCGGCGGCTGAAGAGTTCAACAATGCTGCCGCGAAGTCGCTCGACAGCACCCGCGTGGTGGTGGATAGCCTGACCAGCATGACCCGCACGGTGATTATCGTCGCCACGATTCTCGGCCTGCTGATCCTGCTCTTCACCGACCGCTACCTGGTGGCGATGCTGGTCAAACCGCTGGATCGCATTCGCCAGCAGTTCCGCCAGATTGCCCAGGGCGATCTCAGCCAGCCCATTGAGCCGTTCGGCCGCAACTGCGTGGGGCAGCTGGTGCCGCTGCTGAGCGCCATGCAGGACAGCCTGCGCGAAGCGGTCAGCACGATCCGCTCCGGCAGTGAGAATATCTGGCGCGGCGCGACGGAGATCTCCAGCGGTAACAACGATCTCTCGTCTCGTACCGAAGAGCAGGCGGCTGCGCTGGAAGAGACGGCAGCCAGCATGGAACAGCTGACCGCCACGGTGAAGCTGAACGCGGAAAGCGCGCGTCAGGCAAGCCAGCTGGCCGATGTGGCCTCTACCACTGCCAGCCGCGGCGGCTCGCTGGTGGAAGAGGTGGTGACCACCATGAGCGGGATTTCGGAAAGCTCGAAGAAAATTGCTGAAATCACCAACGTCATTAACAGCATTGCCTTCCAGACCAATATTCTGGCACTCAATGCGGCGGTTGAAGCGGCGCGCGCGGGTGAACAGGGCCGTGGTTTCGCGGTAGTGGCAGGCGAAGTCCGCAACCTGGCAAGCCGCAGCGCCAATGCGGCCAAAGAGATTGAGGGGCTGATTACCGACTCCGTTTCCCGCGTGGAGCAGGGGGCGAAGCTGGTGGGCGACACCGGCACCACCATGGATGCGATTTTGCGTGACGTGACGGAAGTGACGACCATTATGAAGCAAATTGCCTCTGCCTCTGAGGAGCAAAGCAAGGGCATTTCGCAGGTCGGGGTTGCCATTACCCAGATGGACGGCGTTACCCAGCAAAACGCCTCGCTGGTGGAGGAGGTCTCCGCGGCGGCGGCGGCGCTGGAGCGCCAGACCGAAGATCTTCAGCGCTCGGTGCAGAAGTTCCGCCTGACGGCATAACGCAGCGTTGCAAGGCCGTCTTGTGCGGCCTTGCATTATTAACGTCTTCCTCTCCAGCTCGCGCTGAAACTGCTATTCTTTTGCTAACCCCCTGACGTTCTGGGCTCTCTTCTATGAGGTGTTGCTATGAACAGATCGTTATCTGTCGTCCCTGTTCTCTCTTTCATTTTTCTGATGCTGTTTTCGGTTTTTGCCAGTGCGACCCAGCAGGCGCAGGAACGGCGCGTGGCGCGTGATGTCAGGCAGGAAACCCGCGATGCGTCACGGCAGGTGAAGCAGACCTGCGTGGCAAACAATAACCAGAGTAATCACGACTGCCGCCAGGACAAGCGTCAGATGAAACAGTCCGGACGGCAAAAAGCGCGGGATATTAAGTATTAACATAACAGGTGAGGCGGCATGCAAGCGTATTTCTTGCCGCCTTTTTAAAAAACGTAAGTCAATATTTTTTAAATATTAAAGTATTTGCTTGTAACAATATATTTGGCATTTTCTGCACATTCCAGAACATGAAAATTAATATTGTCTTAAGATTCAGTCGACATAATGAATTATCTTCTTGATACCGGAAATAATTCAATTTATGAAAAACCGTATTATTTTATTTGCTGCCCTGGCAGGTTTTGCCGTGTTCAATACAGCGATGGCCCAGAGCGTCACGGTCGATGTCCCTGCCGGGTATAAGGTCGTGATTGTTCCGCAGTCAGCCACGGTTCCTGAGGCGGTAAGCGTTGCGCCTGCACCTGCACAAACAACGTATGCCGCCCCTGCACCGGTCTATCATCCGCGTGCACGCCATGTGGCGAGCGTGGCGGAAGGGATGGTGATTGAGCATCAGTATGACGATCACCATTGATGTATTCCGGGTGACATTTCTGGCCATAAGTTGAGGGCAAATAGTCGTGATTGGGTGCAGGGAGTTATTACTGAACAGTCATGAGGCCGGGCACGCGCTGCGACGCCCGGCGAAGTTTATCAGTGCGTCGCTTCACCAATCAGCGCGCCCGTTCCCGCGCCAACGGCCGCACCTTTCAGCACGCTCTTGCCGGTAACCGCTGCGGCACCTGCGCCCACGGCAGCACCTACCGCACCACCTTTACGCGCGGCTTTACCTTTGTCGCCGTTTTTGAACATGGCACCGGTGCCTGCGCCAACAACGGCACCGCCAACGGTCGATTTCAGATCTTTACCCGTCGCCGCGCCAATGGCTGCGCCTGCTACCGCGCCAGCGGCGGTTTTGTCGATGGCCATTCCCGAGGTGGAAAAAATGAGGGCGCTGATAACCAGCGTTGTTTTAATAAGTTTCATAACAGATCCTTTGTGACTGCTGTCGGTTGATACGTTGCTTCTCACTCTGAGGTGAGAAAAACGCACAGATAGTGCCAGCAATACCGGCTCAACCTTTAGGCCAATCATGCCCTGAGCAAGGATCTCTGTTGCCGGGCGGCGAACCGCCCGGCTAGTCGTCACGCCTGACGTTTGTCTTCTGTATTGGTCTCGAAGTCGCTCGCCGCGTGGCGTTCGTGGAGCTGCTCGTTCAGCTCGCCGCTGGTGCGGTTAACGATACGTCCGCGCTTAACGGCATGGCGGTTCGCCACGTCTTTCGCCCAGCGCTGCACGTTGGTGTACTTTTCTGCGTCGAGGAACTCGGCGGCGTTGTACACGCTGCCCAGCGCCACGCAGCCGAACCACGGCCAGATGGCGATATCCGCGATGGTGTACTCCTCACCCGCCACGTAGCGGCCGCGCGCCAGCTGTTTATCCAGCACGTCGAACAGGCGTTTGGCTTCCATGGTGAAGCGGTCAATCGCGTACTCGATTTTCACCGGGGCGTAGTTGTAGAAGTGGCCAAAACCGCCGCCGAGGAACGGCGCCGCACCCTGGAGCCAGAACAGCCAGTTCAGCGTCTCGGTGCGTCCCGCCGGATCTTTCGGCAGGAAGTGGCCGAACTTCTCCGCCAGATAGAGCAGAATATTGCCGGATTCAAATACGCGCGTTGGCGGGTTCGTGGAGTGGTCACGAAGCGCCGGTATTTTCGAGTTCGGGTTCACCTCAACGAAGCCGCTGGAGAACTGATCGCCCTCGCCGATGCGGATCAACCACGCGTCGTACTCCGCGCCCGTCACGCCCAGCGCCAGCAGCTCTTCGAGCATGATCGTCACTTTCTGGCCGTTCGGTGTTCCCAGCGAGTAGAGCTGCAGCGGGTGCGAACCGACAGGTAGATCTTTCTCATGGGTCGCGCCGGAAATGGGGCGGTTGATGTTGGCGAACGCGCCGCCGTTGTTCTTTTTCCATTCCCACACTTTTGGTGGCTGATACGTGTTGTCTGACATGTTGGCCTGCCTTTTGAGTGATGTGTTGAGGCAGTGTAGCAGGAGATTTGTGAAGCGTTTAACCAACTGAGCGTAATCGATCTGCCGCTATTCCTTCCGGCGCTTATATATATCAAATCTGGCATAAGCTTAATCGAAAATCGCATTTTCATAATTAATGCGTAAACGGATAAAGCTGCATATGATGCTTCAACATAAATAAAAGATGCAGTAATAAACACTTTATAAGGCAAGGAGTTAGTGAGATGCGCAAGCTTCTGTTATCGGCAGTGGTCGTTTCGCTCGCGTTAGGCCTGGCGGGCTGTGATGATGCGAAAAATAAAGAGACCAATACCCCCCCTGCGGCAAAAAGCGACGCGCCAAAAGAGGGCGGTTCGCTGATTATCGGTATTACCTCCGGCGACCCGTTAGCCGTTAATCCGCTCTATGCCAGTGACCGTACGACGTTAACGATCATGCAGGCGCTCTATGCCCCGCTCTATAGCTTCAACAACGGTAAGATCGAGTGGGGCCTGGCGGAAAGCCTGACGCCCTCCGCCGACAACCTGAGCTATACCCTGATGTTAAAACCCAACCTCAAATGGCAGGACGGACAGCCGCTGACGGCGGACGACGTGGTCTTTACGTTCAATAAGCTGCTGGATGCCAAACAGCACAGCTTCTTCCGCAGCATGTTCACCTACGGCGATAAGCCGGTACAGGTAAGCAAGGTTGACGAGCGCACCGTTAAGTTCACCTTACCGCAGGTCAGCGCGGCCTTTACCGGCACGCTGGTTCAGATCTACCCGATTCCGCAGCACGTGTTCGCAGGTGAAGGTGACCTGGAAAAGAGCAGCAAAAACGATGCGCCGGTAGGCTCCGGGCCGTTCAAATTTAAAGAGTACCGCGCCGGGCAGTATTACGCCCTGACCCGTTTTGACGATTACTGGAACGGCAAAGCGAAGCTTGATTCGGTTACCTACCGTTTCGCCAAAGACAGCAACGCCGCCAACCTTGCGCTGCAAAACGGTGAAATCAACCTCAAGATGGTTGACCCGCAGGACGTGAATCGCCTGAAAAATACCGGTAAGTTTGACTTCGTGGTCTATCCGGAAGGCCGCCTGGCCTATATGACGTTCAACCAGAACGTGCCGGTGATGAAGAGCAAAGCGCTGCGTCAGGCCATCGCGTATGCCATCAACAAAGACGAGCTCACCCAGACCGCGTTTACCTCGCTGGACTACGCTAAACCGGCGACCTCGTTCCTGACGCCCGATACGCTTTACAAGACGGATGACGTTGAACAGTACAAATTCAATCTGCAAAAAGCCAAAGAGCTGCTTAAAGCGTCCGGCGCGCCGGACAACCTCAAGCTGCGCCTGGCGTATGTGAACACCAACAAAACCCAGGAGAGCATGGCACTCTATATTCAGCAGGCGCTGAAGGCGATTGGGGTGAACGTGGAGCTGATGCCGCTGGACTCCAACGCCATGTCTCAGCGCAGCCTTGATATGAACAACACCGCGTGGGAGCTGAACCTGGGCGGCTACATCATGGGCTCCGAGCCGGACGGTTACAAATCGCTGTTCATGAGCAACGAAGCCTATAACTACGCGCACTACAAAAATCCGCAGTTTGATGCCCTGTGGGATAAAGGCGCCGTGGAAACCGACGCCGCGAAACGTGCCGATATCTACAAGCAAATTCAGCAGACCGTGGCGAACGACATGACGTACTACCCGATTGCCTATACCAATGCGACCGTCGCGGTGGACAAGCGCTTCGGCGGCACCCAGGAGGCAGAGCCGAAACCGGTCTATCTGTTCCAGGATCTGTCAAAAATCTATCAGAAATAAGTGATTGCCCCGGCCGTCAGGTCGGGGATTTTGTAAGGGCATGTCGTGAACACACTCCTCACGCGTCGGCTGCTGCAGCTGCTGCCGATGCTGTTCTTTATTTCACTGGTGGCGTTTTTGCTGGTCAAACTTGCGCCCGGCGATCCGGTGGCGGCGTACATTACGCCGCGCATGGCCCCGGAAGATATCGAACGTATTCGCCAGAGCCTGGGGCTGGATAAGCCCCTGGTCACGCAGTACGTCCTGTGGCTGAAAAACGTCCTGCAGGGCGATCTCGGCTATTCGCTTATCTACCACCGCCCGGTGCTGGAGATGATCGGCGAACGCATTCCTGCCACGCTGGGGCTGATGGGCGCGTCGCTGCTGATGGCGATCGTGCTGGCGATCCCGCTGGGCCTGCTGGCGGGGGCATTTAAGCACCGCTGGCTGGATCACGTGCTTAACTTGTTCGCCTATATCGGCATCTCGGTGCCGATTTTTTGGTTCGGCATCTTGCTCATTACGGTCTTTGCCGTGCAGCTTAACTGGTTCCCCAGCATGGGTATGCGCACCATCGGCATGGAAGATAACGCGCTGGACGTGCTGCGTCACGGCGTGCTGCCGTGTATTGCCCTCACGTTCTACAACCTTTCCAGCTACGTGCGCTACATCCGCTCCAACACCATCTCGCAGCTCTCGGCCGACTACGTGCAGACCCAGCTGGCCTACGGCGCCACGCGTTCCGGCATTCTGTTCCGCCACGTGCTGAAAAATGTGCTGCTGCCGGTGATTACCCTGTTCGGCCTGTCGTTCGGTGAGCTGATTGTGGGGGCCTATGTGACGGAAAGCGTCTTCTCGTGGCCGGGGATGGGGCTGCTCGGGATCCAGTCGATCGCCTCGCTGGACTACCCGCTGATCATGGCGATCATCATGCTCTCGTCGATGATGCTGATCGTCGGTAACCTGATCGCCGATCTGCTTTATCGCTTCGCCGATCCCCGCATTCGTACGCTGAGGTAACCCGGATGAGCAGACGCTGGCAGCAGGTTCGTCACCAGCTGCGCCGCAACCGTCCGGCGCAGTTCTCCCTGTTTGTGCTTTTTATTTTCGTTGTCGCCGCGCTCTGTGCGGGCCTAAGTCCGTACGATCCGGATCGGATGGCGCTCGGCGCACGCACGCTACCGCCGGATCCCGCACACTGGTTCGGCACCGACGAGTATGGCCGCGACTACTTCACCCGCGCGCTGTATGGCGGCCAGATCTCCCTGATGGTCGGTTTTCTCGCCATGCTCTTTTCCACGCTTATCGGCACGGTGGTAGGAACGGTGAGCGGCTATTTTGGAGGCTGGCTGGATAACCTGATGATGCGCGCCGTGGATATCCTGATGGCCATTCCGGCCTTCTTCCTGCTGCTGGTGGTGAATGCTTACCTCAAGCCGGGCGTGGATAACATCATTCTGATCATCAGCCTGCTGACGTGGATGAACATGTCGCGGCTGGTGCGCGCAGAAACCTTATCGGTGAAAGAGCGCGAGTATGTGCTTTATGCCCGCGCGTCGGGGGAAAACCCGCTGCGCATTATCGTGCGCCACATTATTCCCGGCGTGCTGCCGACCATTATCGTGGCCGCCACGCTCAATATCGCCTCGGCCATTCTGATGGAGTCGACGCTCAGCTTCTTAGGGCTGGGCGTGCAGGCACCGGCGGCATCGTGGGGAAGCATGCTCAACAACGCGCAGTCTTATATTGGCGAAGCGTCGTGGCTGGCGATGTTCCCCGGCATTTTGATCCTGCTGACGGTGTTCAGCTTTAACGTGCTGGGCGATGTGTTCCGTACCGCCTTTGAGCCAGGAGCGAATCGCGATGAGTAACTTATTAGCGCTTGAGAACCTGCAAACCACCTTCCGCACACGCGAGGGCGAGGTTCACGCGGTGCGCGGCGTGAGCTTTCAGGTGCAGCCGGGAGAACTTGTCGGCATCGTCGGCGAGTCGGGCTGCGGGAAAAGCGTCACCTGTAAGTCGATCATTCAGCTTCTGGGGAATAACGGACGGATAACCGGCGGCAGCATTCGCTTCCAGAATGACGATCTGGCGCAGAAAACCCCGGAGCAGATGCGCGCCATTCGCGGCAACGAGATCGCGATGATTTTCCAGGATCCGATGACCGCCCTGAACCCGGTGCTGACCATCGGCAAACAGATGGCGGAGATCCTGATGCGCAATAAAGGACTGACCAAAAAAGCGGCCAAAGCGGCGGCTATCGCCATGCTGGAACAGGTGGGCATTACTGAGGCTGAACGCCGATACGACCAGTATCCCCACGAGTTCAGCGGCGGGATGCGCCAGCGGGTGATGATCGCGATTGCGCTCTCCTGCAACCCGAAGCTTCTTATTGCCGATGAGCCAACCACCGCGCTGGACGTGACCATTCAGGCGCAGATCCTGCGCCTGCTGAAAAGCCTGCAACAGCAGACCCAAACCGCGATTCTGCTGATCACCCACGATCTCGGCGTGGTGGCGCAGGTCTGCAGCCGCGTGGTGGTGATGTACGGCGGGCTGGTGATGGAGGAGGGTAGCGTGGAGGACATTTTTTATCGCCCTGCGCATCCTTACACCCAGGGGCTGCTGGCCTCGCTGCCGCGCCCGGATGAGGTTAACCAACGCTTATCGCCCATCGAAGGCGCGCCGCCCGGCCTGCTTAACCCGCCGCCGGGCTGTCCGTTCGCGGAACGCTGCCCGAAACGCATGCCCCAGTGTGAACGGCAGCCCGCATTTTACACCGCCGGAGAGGGGCATCGCGCCGCCTGCTGGCTATGGGCCGATAAGGAGATTCAGGCATGAGTGAACAACAGGCGCCATTAGTGAGCGTTCGTGATCTGCGCAAACATTATCAGCTTAACGGTGGTTTGCTGCGTAAAGGCGTGGCCGTGAAGGCGGTTGATGGCGTGAGCTTTGATATTCAGCCCGGCGAGACGTTTGGCCTGGTGGGAGAGTCCGGCTGTGGGAAATCCACCCTCGGGCGCGCCATCCTGCGCCTTTTCGATATTACCTCTGGCGAGATCCACTTTGCCGGGCAGGCGATCGCTCACGCCCGCGAAAGAGAGCTCAAGCCGCTGCGTAAGCGGATGCAGGCGATTTTTCAGGATCCTTACTCCTCGCTCAACCCCGGTATGACGGTGCGACAGCTGGTAGCCGAGCCGATGCAGATCCACGGCTACAGCCGCGAAGAACAGCGGGAACGTACGGAAACGCTGCTCTACAAAGTGGGGCTTAAGCAGGAGCACCTTGAGCGGTTCCCGCATGAGTTCAGCGGCGGGCAGCGCCAGCGCATCAGCATTGCCCGCGCGTTGTCCGTGCGTCCTGAATTTGTGCTGTGCGATGAGCCGCTTTCGGCGCTGGACGTCTCGGTGCAGGCGCAGGTGGTGAATATTTTGCAGGATCTGCAGCAGGAGCTGGGGCTGACCTATCTGTTCATCGCCCACGATCTCTCCATGGTGCGCCATATCTCCAGCCGCATTGGGGTGATGTATCTCGGTAAACTGGTGGAGGTGGCCCCGGCCAATGAACTGTATCAGCGTCCGGCGCACCCCTACACCCGCGCGCTGCTGGCGGCGGTTCCCCGGCCCGATCCGCGCATCCGCAATCTCGAAGACGCCACCCTGCGCGGCGACATTCCAGGCCCCACGTCCGCGCTGCCGGGCTGTAAGTTCTGCAGCCGCTGCCCGCACGCCATGCCGGTTTGCCAGACGCAGGAGCCTGCCATGCGGGAGATTGCGCCAGGGCATTTCGCGGCGTGCTGGTTGTTTAACGTGTAATTAATGCCCCACGCAGGTGTATGATAAATGCCCCTCTGTCAGGTTAATTACAACGTGCAGACGACGACAACCCTTAAAAAAATTGCCGCCTGCCTGTTTTAGGTTGGATACATGCGTAAAGGAAAGTTAAGCAGTGATGCGCCATTCGGGACATTGTTAGGCTATGCGCCCGGTGGCGTGGCGATTTACTCTTCAAATTACGGCAGTCTGGACCCGCGCAACTACCCGCAAGACGCGGATTTTCGCAGCTATATTGGCAACGAATACATGGGCCACAAGTGGCAGTGCGTTGAGTTTGCCCGCCGTTTCCTGTTTCTCAACTATGGCTTCGTGTTTACCGACGTCGGCATGGCGTGGGAGATCTTCTCCCTGCGCTTTTTGCGTCAGGTGGTGAACGATAACATCCTGCCCCTTCAGGCTTTTGCTAATGGCTCAAAACGCGCGCCGCGCGCCGGGGCGCTGCTGATCTGGCAAAAGGGCGGCGAGTTTCACGAGACCGGCCACGTGGCGGTGATCACCCAGCTTCTGGACGATAAGGTGCGTATCGCCGAGCAGAACGTGATTCACTCTCCGCTGCCGCTCGGGCAGCAATGGACGCGCGAGCTGCGTCTGAGCGTGGAGAACGGGTGTTATACGATCCATGACACTTTCAACGACACGGAGATCCTCGGCTGGATGATCCAGACCGACGACACGGAACACAGCATTCCCCAGCCGGAAATCGACGGCGAACTGCTGAAAATCAGCGGCGCGCGGCTGAAAAACAGGCGTCAGTTCGACGGAAAATGGCTTAACGAAAATGACGCATTGCAGCAGGCGTATATCCGCGCCAACGGCCATGTGATCAACAAAGATCCCTGCCAGTACTTCACCATTACCAAAAGCGCCGAGCAGGAGCTGATCAAGGCCACCAACGAACTGCACCTGATGTACCTGCACGCGACGGACAAGGTGCTGAAAGACGACAGTCTGCTGGCGCTTTTCGACATCCCGAAAATCCTCTGGCCGCGCCTGCGCCTCTCCTGGCAGTGGCGTCGTCACCATATGATCACCGGTCGTATGGATTTCTGCATGGATGAGCGCGGGATCAAGGTCTACGAGTACAACGCGGATTCCGCCTCCTGCCATACCGAGGGCGGGCTGATTCTCGAAGAGTGGGTGAAAAACGGCTATCGCGGCAACGGGCATAACCCGGCGGAAGGGCTGCTGGAAGAGCTGACCGGCGCCTGGAAGCACAGCCACGCGCGGCCGTTTGTCCACATCATGCAGGACAACGATGTCGAAGAGGACTATCACGCGCTCTTTATCCAGCGTTCGCTGATGCAGGCCGGGTTTGAAACCAAAATCCTGCACGGGCTGGGGGCGCTGAGCTGGGATGCCGCCGGACAGCTGATTGACGACGAAGGTCGCCACGTCAACTGCGTGTGGAAAACCTGGGCGTGGGAGACGGCGATAGAGCAGATCCGCGAGGTCAGCGAAACCGAATACGCCGCCGTGCCGATCCGGACCGGACATCCTGAAGGCGAGGTGCGCCTGATTGACGTCCTGCTGCGCCCGGAGGTGCTGGTCTTTGAACCGCTGTGGACCGTCATTCCCGGCAACAAGGCGATTCTCCCGGTACTGTGGCAGCTGTTCCCGAACCACCGTTACCTGCTCGACACCGATTTTGAGGTTAACGATCTGCTGAAGCAGACCGGCTATGCCGTCAAGCCGATTGCCGGACGCTGCGGCAGCAATATCGACCTGATTAGCGCCCAGGACGAACTGCTGGATAAATCCAGCGGCAAGTTTGTCGACCGTAAAAACATCTACCAGCAGCTGTGGTGCCTGCCGAAGGTCGACGGCAAGTACATTCAGGTCTGCACCTTCACCGTGGGCGGGAACTACGGGGGTACCTGCCTGCGCGGCGATGACTCGCTGGTGGTGAAGAAAGAGAGCGATATCGAGCCGCTGATTGTGGTGAAAGATAAGTAGTTGACTCCCGCGAGAAAAAAGCCCCCGCTGGGTATCCTGCGGGGGCTTTTCGTTACTGTTCTTCCTCTTCCTGTCCGTTGATCTTCAGATCGATGATGCGGCCAATCTGGTCATGATAGACCGTCAGCAGGTTGTACTGGCTCATCTCGGAGATGATCTGCGGTGAGACATTAAAGCTGCGGGCCAGCTCCTCCTGGTGAAAATAGCCCGGCTGACGCCGCCTCACGTGGGCGCGGCGGCGGTTGTACTGATACCACAAAATCAGCAGCCAGCCGTTGAGCGCGGCGAACAGTAAATAGATCAACACCGTATTAAAGGACGCAATAATGACGCCCCAGCGGTGGTCGCTCTCATCGGTGAGCTGCATCCAGAGCCGGGCATACAGGAAAAACAGAAAGCCTCCCCACGCCACCAGCGTTAACGCGGCATCGAAAACACGTGGCAATAGCCGATGTTCGGTCAAAATTAAGGTATTTTCGTTCATTGAATGCTTCCTTTTCCCCGGTCCGGACTGATCCAGCGCGCGCGGGCACGCTGGCGTTTAAGCATGACTTTTGGAAATGCGACGAGGGTGGTGAACAGGCCAATCATCCAGTACACCATCGGGAACCAGATCACCCAGAAAAGCGAGCTGGCTACCTTCCGTTCATAGCGCCTCTCGATGTACAAACTGACCAGGAACTGCAGGAGGCACATCACGCCCAGCAGCAGCCCGGTAAACTCCGGTGGAAAAAGGCTCTCCACGGTCAGCCTGGCAGGAACAGGGGCGATATGGCTGAGGATAAATAACAGCACCGTCATCGCGTACGCGAAGGCCCACAGCGTTGACAGGGCATACTCAAGAAACAGGGGCCACATGCGGTGATGCTCCCAGCGCACAATCCTGCGCAGGTTGACCAGAAACACCTCCGCGCCGCCCTGGGCCCAGCGCAGACGCTGTTTCCACAGACCCTTGAGCGTCTCCGGCATCAGGATCCAGCACAGCGCCCGCGGCTCGAAAAAGATATCCCAGTGGCGCAGCTGGAGCTTCCAGCTGATGTCGATGTCTTCGGTGATCATGTCCGGGCTCCAGTACCCGACGTCCGCCAGCGCCTGTCGGCGAAAGGCGGCAATAACGCCCGAGACGGTAAAGACCCGGCCATAGATCCGCTGCGTCCGCTTGATGAGCCCAATAATCGATGAGAACTCGCCCACCTGGATGCGACCAATCAGCGTGGAGCGCGTGCGAATACGTGGATTGCCGGTGACTGCCCCAACGTGGGGATACTGAATCAGCGGTGCCACCAGATACGCTGCCGTATCGCGATCGAGCAGGGCGTCACCGTCAATGCAGACCAGCAGATCGCCCCGGGCCGCCGCTGCCCCGGCTTTGAGCGCCAGCGCCTTCCCCTGGTTCTCCGCGAGGTTAATCACCCGCAGGCGCGGATGTTCCTGCGCCAGAGCCTGCAATACCTCCGCCGTGTTGTCAGACGAACCGTCGTTGATGGCGATAACTTCTATATTTTCATACCGCTGATCCAGCGCGGCGCTGATGGTCTCCCGGGCATTTCGTCCCTCGTTAAAGCAGGGGATCAGAATGGAGATGAGCGGCTCACCGGCGAGCGTCGGCGCGGGCGTGTCTTTATCCCACGACCAGTGGCGTTCAAGCTGAAACCAGAAATAGAGGCCGCCGGTTATCCAGAGCACCGACATGAACAGCGGCCAGAAGAACACAAAATCCAGAATCAGCTCACCGGTAAAGAGGGCGGCCACGCCTAACGGCAACCCGAATACCAGACATAAAATAGAAAAGGCGATAATGCGATCAGTCATTGTCAGGATACCAGTACGAAGAAAATACAGGCCTGATACGTGAGATATCAGGTTGGTTGTTGATGAAATCATCGGGGTAGTAGCCGTAGTTTTTGACGCCGTTCAGCTGGAGCACGCGCATCCACTGTGCCAGCTGGCTGTCGGAAACGGCGCGCGGCGGTTGCTTATCCCAGTCTCTGGCCTGCAGCTCGAAAATGGTTTTATCGAGCGCGCCGGGACGCGTGGCGACCGCTTTAACCAGACGCGTCAGCCAGGCATCGCTTTCGTCTACCGGGACGGACTCCATCAACGGCATGGCCATCGGCACCGTCCAGTCATACTCCGCCAGAAAATCGTCAAGATTCTGCGCGAACCACGCCTCGCTTTCGGGCTGCAGAATGGGTAAGGCGAACATATTGCGCGCGGTTTTTATCTGCGGGCCACGGATATGCTTCACCGCCAGGCTCAGGGCGTGGGTAAACCCGATAAGCAGTTGGCTCTTCTGGCGAGTCGTGTCCTGCCCGGCATCGTCCACGTCCGTCAGCACCGCATCGTCATGAAACAAAATCCCATTGAAGCTGGCATAGCGGGACAGATCTTCATAGATGTCCGTCACCTGCTGGCGCACCTGCGGGTCCCACGGGGAGAGCCGGATATAGGGCTCGGTGGCCTCGCTCAGTTGGCCTGTCTGGCGATCCCGGCGCTGCACGCGCGGCAGAGCAGGATCGAGATCGAACGAGAGCACCGGCATCCACGCGAAGACTTTCACGCCCGCGCGGGTTTGCAGCTGCCAGGAGACAAAATTAAAGAGATCGGCCCGGACCGGCAGCTGGCGGTTGGGAAAATAGAGCGCCTTGATCCTGCCGTCGCCCTGCGGGTCGGCAAACGCCTGCAGGAAAACATGGCTGATTTTCATGTCGTAGACCCGCTGGATCAGCCTGTTGATATTTTGAGTCTGCTGGGCCGGATCGGGATCGTAAACGTAGTCGAGATCGACGTGCATGACGCGCACGGGCTCGCGCTCCTGAACCTGGCTTACCGTACTGGCAAACGCCTTGAGGGAGGGATTACCGGCGATCAGCAGACGAGGGATGTTCCCCAGCTCCTGAACGTTCCCCAGCCCGTCCTCAAGGGTAAAGGCCAGCTGGTAACCCTGCTGTCTGGCGATCGCAAGCGACGTACCGTTAGCAGCGCCGTAGGGCCAGACCCAGGCGCGCGGCGCCTTGCCCGTCACCTGCGTGATTTTTTCGGTCACTTTACGAACGTCATCGCCGATCCGCTGGTTGAACTGTTGGTCGGTTTCATAGCGGCCCGTTGCTTTATCATAAAAGCGATTGGCGATGGCCGGTTCGCGGCTGCCCTGCGGGTTGGCCGGAATGCCGTAATGCGAGGCCCAGGTATGCGATCCAATCTCAATCAGCGGGGACTGGCTGAGTTCGCGCACCATGTCCCACGTCGCGAAGCGATCGCGGGGCGTCATCAGGCCGCCGAAGTTAACTTTTTGATTTTCCGGCGTATCCACCCAGCTGCCCACCGGCGCCCACAGCGCAGGAACGTTCCACGCCTGAAGCAGCGGCCAGACGCGGGTGTAAAAGCTGCTGTAGCCGTCGTCAAAGCTGAGCAGAACGGCTTTGGGCGGCAGCGTTTTTTTCCCGTCATGGGCATCCAGGATGTCCTGCACGCTGATGACGTGATAGCCGTTGTGCAGCAGCCAGCTTATCTGCTCGTTTAACGCGCTGGTACGCACGGAGAGGTAGCGCTGATCGGCGGCATCGTCTTCGACGTCGTGGTAGGCCAGTACCAGAAACTGGTTCTGCGGCCAGGGTTTGCTCGCCTCCAGCTGTGGCCGCGCGTTGGGCGCAATAAACGTAAATGCCTGCGCGCAGACGCTCGCGCTGAGGCAGAGCCAGCCGATGAGTATCAGGCTCACGGAAAAACGTGTGTTCATCATCATCATCCTTAAAAGCGTAAAGTCGCATCAAACGTGACGGAGAGGTTGCTCTCGCGTTTGCCGTCGTAAGGGCGCTTGTCCCAGTTCAGCATCACGCCGGTGTCCATGACGTTGTTCCACTGAACGCGTTGTCCGTAACCCAGCAGGGTGATGGCGCCAGCGGACTGATTTTTCTGCCAGTAGCCGCCGCCACCCGCCACGAACTGCTGGCTCCAGAGGGTGTCGTAATGGCGATACATTTCATGGTCGATGGACAGGGCGGCCGTCACGGACAGGTCCCGCGCCGGGTTGTAATAGAGCGTGTCGTGCAGGCTGTTTTTACTGGCGGCGATCCCTGGTTCGAGATCCAGCGTCAGGGACGGGGTCTGCCAGAGACGCTCCTTACCCATGAGGGTGTATTCCTGACGGCGGTTATGGTCTGAGAAGCGGCTGAGGGCGGCGCTGAACTGGTACTCACGGCGCTCGTTTTGATACCAGCGCACCCCGCCTTCACCCCGGTTGGCGCTAATTCCGTTGCGTAACGCCCGCAGGGGCGTGGTGCGCGACAGGCGTTCAAGGCTGCCGCTGACCTGCCAGTTATCCGTCAGAACGTACGAGGTTGAGAGGCGAGCGCCCGGCTTGTTTGCCCCGTGATAGCGGTTGCTGGAGAGCTCGGCTTCGAGCTGGAGGTCGCGTGGTCGCCATTCGACGCCGCCCAACAGGTGACGGCTGGTGCCTTTGCCTTCTTCGAAATTACTCTGCGCATAGCGGGTGCCGGCAAACAGCCGCCAGTTATCCGCTACGGGCGGGCCATAGAGCGTGGCGTCCCAGTTGAGGTCGTGCGTCCCGCTGACGGGGTTATCGGAGTGCAAGCCCTTGCTCGCGTTGAGGCGCAGTTCGGACATGTGGTGGACGGTGCGTAGCCTGTCCAGACGCCTTGCGCTGCGATCGACGGGCGTGCGGGTGATGACGTCGTCGGCCAGTAAATCCATCTGCCGCCACTCCTGCAGATCCATGGCGACGTAAGCCTGCTGCTGCTCAAGTTCCAGATTCGAGGGCTCCAGCGCCTCGGCCATTTTCAGCGTTTGCTCGGCCGCGCGCGGCAGACCCCGCGCCTGAAGCAGCGTGGCGTAGTCAATCTGTAAGCCCTGATTGCCCGGCGCCGTTGTCGCCAGATGGTGCGCCAGCTTTTCGGCTTCCGGCAGGGCATTCGTCGCCAGCAAATAGTTAAAACGGAGCGACTGCCCGGTAAGCCACAGATCGTTAGGCTGAGGGGTAGGTGAGCCGAAATCGTAACGGGTCCAGGGGACGTTGCGGGTCTGGCGCTCTGCATACCGGCGGGCGGACGGATACTCTCCCGTATCCAGCCAGGCGTAGAAAAGCGCGTGCTCCTCGTCCTGCGGGTCGGAAGCGTATTGCGGATAGCGTTGCAGAAGCGAGAAGGCGGCAGCCGCGTTTTTCTCCTGCAGGTACGCGGAGATCACCCAGCCGATTGCCCAGCCCGGCACCGGATGCTGGGCTGCCGTCAGATCCTGATATTCGCTGATGACCCGCGGGTAATCACCATGGGCGTACAGCGCGCCGAGCCGGTCGATACGCGCAAGGATGATGTCTTCCGCCGCCTGCGGCTCGCGTTGCCAGCGAGCAAGCAGCGCGCCGTAACGATTCAGCGCAGATTGCGCAAGCTGCAGGCGCTCCTTTTCTGTTCGGCCAGGCACATCGGCAAGGCGAACGCTTTCGGCTGCGGCATTCAGCTCAAGGCGACGACGCTCTGCGGGGGACAGCGCCACCTTTTGTGAAAGAAGGAGCGCGGGGGTATTGACCCGGTTATCCGTTAGCGCATCAATCAGCTCCCTGAGGAGCGTTTTATTCTCAGGTGCGATATTCAGCGCGCGCGTGTCTGCTAAGAGCCGATCCCAGCTTTTTCCCTGGCGTAACCAGACATACGCCAGCGTCTGAAGATGCGCCTGAGAGGGATTTTCCGCCACCAGCCGCCGGGCTTCCTGCAGGGCAAGCGTATCTTTGCGGGCATCGGCCAGGGTTTTGATATAGCCGATACGATAATCGTCGTTATCCGGCGCAAGGCTGCGCGCCTTTTCCCAGAGCGCCAGGGCGGGCTGCCACGCCTTTTGATTTCGCCTGGATTGCGCGACAGCCGCAACGCCACGGGCGGGTAGCGGCATATAAATGCTGTAGCGCTGCCAGACCTGAATAACCTCGTCATCATGACCTGCCCAGGCCGCCACCTGTAACCAGTCCGCGACGTGTTCAGGCGTCAGGGCATGCTGCTGCTGATAACGCTGAAGATAATCGAGAAACGACGTGTAATTACCGTTACGCGCCTGTTGAATCTGTTGCTCATAAACGGATTCCGTAGCCTGAACCAGAACAGGAAAGAGTAATAACAGAAACAATAATGTTGGGGTGCGATAAAAGAATAATGTACTGAAGCTAAGTGATCTTTCCATATCTATTTGCCATTTGTTTATCATGAATCCATTGCATAACACGGCCGCCTTTAAGCTCAGCGTAAAAGGCCATAAATGAGAACATTAAATCTGAATGCAGTGATGTTACGGGGTACTTACTTAAAGGTAATTATGGATCCTCATCTCAGTAGACTGGATGGGAGGTAATGTACACCTGATATGTTGCCGGATAAATATGCTGAAAAGCGGCTGAGTAGTTTTGAGATAATTCTGGAATGAGCAGGTTTTAATGATTATTTTGAATTGAGAGCTTAATCGTAACTATCTGAAATAAAATGATTTTATTTTTATTGTGACAGTTTTGTATATATTTTTAGTGACGTTTATCCGCCTCAATTAAAGTACTTTCTGGTGCATGTTTGGGAAGTTTCATGACAAAAATTCTTAATGTTTAGAGAAGTGACTTTTCTGCGATTGTTTTTTATTTATAATTAATGGCAGACATTGAATGATAGTCTACAGGAAGTCTTACTCATCAATGTCTGTATTGAGGGATGTCCAAAGCCAGAATACATTTATCGTTAATATAACAGCGCTATAAAACGAAGGCGGCCTTCTTTCTGAAGGATCGTTCTTGCTTTAATCTAAAAGGGATGGTTAGTGGCAACTTCAATAGTGTTAGTGACTCAGGATCGCTACCTTGTCAGAGGAATGCGGATATTTTTTCCGGATATTATCCTGCTCGACTCGATTGACAGAAACATATTTGATAACGGTGCAGATGAATATTCTGTATTGATTGATAGTCGTTGTCCGCTCCGTTTATATGATTACCTGATACGCCATCCGGCCAGAACGAAAAAAACAATCTGCTGCGTTATGCTTGATATGCGTCACCGCGAGGAGAATCTGCTCAGTATGAAGCTGTTTATGAACACGTCGCTCACTGCGCCGGATATGGCCTCGCTGTTTAATCTGGTGCTCAATATGAAGGGCAGGCGCCTGACCACGAAGTGGCTGCTGAATTTACGGCTTAGCACGCACGAAGCGATCATGCTGCGCTTGCTGAGGGCAGGGATGTCGATGGAAGCCATTGCCGATGAGCTGAATACGTCGGTGAAAAGCCTCTACCGCAAACGAACGGCGCTCTCGGAACGCCTGGGGGCGGAGAACTTCAACGAGGCGTGTTTGTTTATTTTTAAAAACAAACTGCTGGACGCAGGTGGGAACGATCCCTAGGTTGGGGAGAGATCAAAAGCAAAATTGCGGGCGGTATTCTGAGCTTTGAGAATGCTGGATGAGGACAACTTCCTGGCCTTGGGTTTGGATTTACTCTGGCTCAAAACGACACAAGGACGTTGTCATGGACACGATTGAAGAGTCTGGTCACCGCTACTGTGTAGCATATCTTCAAATATTTGATTTAAATAAAAATTTTACAAATATCGTCAAGGAGCGATTTATCCGTCAAATTAAGTTAAACTTCGTCACAGGTTTCAGTGAGTTATGGGACGGATGGCAGAATGACGAGCGAAGAAGCACTTTTAAAATCAGGTTTTAGTAAACGAGATCTTCAAAAGCTAAAAAACAATATCGAGAATTACGGTGGTTCGTTTGATAGCGTAACTCATGATCTGGCCAATCGTTTTAAGGCAATGAAGTGGATAACTATTATTGCCTTTATCATACTGGCTTTAACTCTTTTACTTGCATCCAGGGATACAAGTCTGACACTTGCGCTCACGTTATTGATTGTACTCCCTTTTATCTGGTATATAACGCCAGCAAAACTTGGCTACAAATCCTGGCGTTATCGTAAAATGCTGACTAATTCTGGGACGGATCGCTGACGGACAACAGATCAAAAATAATCTTAGCTTTGACCCCATAACCAGCAATTTTCATTGTAAGCTGCGGGCGGCTCAGTGTGCTCACCTTTCGGTAATAGTCTGTGGGCATATAACGAAACAGTCGCCAGGTACCTGGTCGCCGCAACAAGCCAAAAATGGTATAAGCGTTAGCGGCCAGTGAAATTGATTTGTAGACACCTAACCCGTTCTCACGACTAAAGCCCATAAACTCAGCTGTAGACATCGCGGCATCCGCGACCAGCCCTTCACTGGTAGTGTTGTTCGTTGCGTAGCGAGCCACTTCTTTACTGATGCTGTTTGCCCCGTCAGTAACCAGAACCGCACCAGCAAGGACCCCGAGAGGGGTCATAGTGCCAATAAGGGTAAATCCTGCGGCTATTTCAGCACCGGCCAGGACAACACTAACTGCCGAGATAACATACCCAACAATTTTGTTATTCTCTCGGATGAACTCGACTTTAGCGTAAAGCTTCGCTGCCTTAGTTCGTAATAAACGAGCTTGTTCCAGAAGGTTATAGTTTTCTTCTCTAAGTTTTTTAACGCATTCCATGCATTCTTCATCTGATTTAGCCCGACGAGCTAACGTAAACTGTTGTTCTATGAGGTCCCGAATTTCCTGAATAAACTTCATTCGAGTCAGACCATCGCTGAGATGAAAAGCCGACAGAGTGTTGGCTGTATTTACCAGTTTTCTGGCTTCCATATTCACCATCGTTTCCGCCCAGGCTTTATTTCTTCCACCTGATTGCATCATGTTAAGCAATGCTGCATCCATTGTAATTCCTCTCAATTGCTTTACCGGCATTTGTTTAGACTGATAAACGGCTCCCTCTGACAGCCATGCGTGCCAACGCATGGACAATATAGTAGCAATGTAGTTACGGGGTCTGAAGCAGAAGTCGCTTTTTACAGCTTCGCTCCTCGGCCTGATTTGTTGCTGGTGCTCACATATGTTGTGCCACTCCTGCTCCAGTGAATAGCTGTCCTACATATCTGAAAGCAATCTTTGCACTTTCGATAAAGCCGGATGACGGGGAGAGCCCCTATCCTGTTGAGTAATTTACTCATTTCGCTGAGTGGTTGGCGGGGTCAGTCCATGTTGAGGGCAGGGATGTTAATGGAGGAGGTTGCAGGCGAGCTGAATACGTCGGTGAAAAGTCTCTATCGTAAACGGACGGCGCTCTCGGAACGGCTGGGGGCGGAGAATTTTAATGAGGCGTGTTTGTTTATCTTCAAAAACAAACTGCTGGGCGCAGGTAGGAACGATCCCTGGGTTGGGGAGAGACCAAAAGCATAAAACTGTCTTGCGGGCGCTATTCTGAGTTTTAAGAAAAATGGACGGTGACAGCATCCTTGTTTCAGATATGGATTTACTCTGGCTCAAAACGAGAGAAAGGACGCTGTAATGGACACGGTTGAAGAGTCTGGTGGAACATATTTCTATCACGGTAATGCTAACGTAACAGCGCAGGAGCTATTTTTGCTCATATTTGCTGAAGGTCTTGCAAATCATATAGGGGTGACGGTTGAGACTGCTGCAACCATTTTGGCTGGGCAACCCCTTCTGCCTAAGCGAAAGGTCCTGGGTGCATCCGGATCACGGACAAGTATTGCCTCGAAAGTGGCGCGGCGTATTTTAAAGGGAGCACGTTTCCCCGATGGCATAAGGGTCGAAACCACCATTGGTATGGGTAAGACACGTCTAACAAACAAGGTCGGGGCAGCAGTAGGGCGGGCGGTTCCGTATGTTGGCTATACTCAGGCGGTGATTATTTTTATTAAGGTTGCCAGAGAAACGAGAAGCAAGTACAACCTCATCGCGCGACCTAAAGATCGTATTGCCTGGACATACTTCTGATGTTGCTTCCTGATGAGCAAGAATTACTAGATTACATCACTGAGAATTATAGTGACCGTAAAACTCCGGCAAGGAAAGAATGGACCTTCCAGGAGCATTTCAATCTCGTACCAGAAGATCTTGAGGACATGCTGCTTGACCTTTTCACCCGGTATGGAATTGAATATAGCAACTTTGTGATGGACCATTATTTTGAACCGGAGCTGTATTGGTTTCAGTTTCGGCTCAGAAAAAAATTCCGCGATCGGCAGTACAAGCCGCTAAATCTCGAAATGATTATTGAGTCGGCAAAAGCGGGGCGCTGGCTATATGACTAAGGGGCTGAAAGCCCCTTATGATGTTTACGCCGATTGACGCTCGTTCCATGCATCACTAAAGATGATGTTCCCATCGTTATGCTTCCAGGTGATTTCTCATACTTGAGTTCGAAGGTTTCCATAGGGTTTTCGTTAGGGTTATCGCCTGTAGTCATCGCAGGGAAATCGATACTATCCTGACGTCTTCAGACAACATGTTGAAATACTCTTCTCCAAGGCCAGAGTAATTTATCCGATACTACTTTATCTCAGCTGATGACAGGTTTTGACCTGTCGCAACGGCTTTGTAGAGGTATGGGCTTGAACAATCGAATTCCTTAATGATCAACATAGGTGAGTGCATTCGCGTACCGGTTATTTTACCGGTTGCGTTATCTGTTGGGATAACAAGGTTATGATGAAAACCTTTCACTTCAATGCTGCATTCTCTGTGTTGAACATCAACTCCGCCTTTAATCAACGCGCCACCATCGTCCTTCAGCCATAGATAAGCCGGTATAGCCATTCGAATATTCCTTCCTTTTTGCGTGTGGATCTCCATCCTGCTTTCGCAGACCATTCGGGCAAGCGTATACGCGTAGCTGGTATAGAAGTTCAAAACAGATCATGTTTACGGCCTGTCTTTGTTTTTTTAAGACAATGACTTGTTATTTTTTAATCAAAAATTAAAAGGAAGTCTGACGCTGGAAGCGTAATACTATGTCAGTGATTGGCTGTATGAGCTGCTGGACTAGCGCAAAAGCAAAAACCCGCCACGAGGGCGGGTTCTTTAAATAGTGGTGCCCGGACTCGGAATCGAACCAAGGACACGGGGATTTTCAATCCCCTGCTCTACCGACTGAGCTATCCGGGCAACGGGGCGCATTAAACCCGATCTGCCCCCTGCCGTCAACGAAAAATGTTGTTTTCGTTACAGACTGCGCAATCTCTCACCATTTCGCCGCATCCTTAAGCGAAAAAGTGCGTCCAGAGCGCGGAGAGCGGCATGGCGAGCAGCAATGCGGGCAGCATGTTCACCACGGCAAACATCTTAATCCCACAGATACGCAGCCCGGTAGCCAGCAGCAGCAGGCCGCCGACGGCGGTAAAGTCTGCCATCATCGCCGGCGTAGTGAGCGGGAGAATTAACGTGGCGCAGGTAGCCAGTGCCAGCTGGATAAGCAGCATCGGGACGCAAATCGCCGCCACGGCGACGCCAAGAGTAGTGGCGAAAATGGTGGCGGTGAAGAAATCAAGAAACGCCTTCGCAATCAATATGCTCGGGTCGCCCGTCATCCCTTCCTGCATCGAACCGAAAATCCCGGTGCCGCTGGCGCAAAACAGAATGATGATGGCGACATAGTTTTGAATAAACGACTCGTGCGTGCCGTGTTTCGCCTTGCCGCCGGGTCGGGCAATCAGGTTTTTGGCTTTACTCACCGCGCTGTTAATGCCTTTTTCCAGATAGCAGAACTCGCCAATCAGCGCGCCGAGCAGGGTGGCCAGCACCATCACCGGCAGGTTGGCGCATTTGACCACCAACAGAATACCGATCCCTAGCGATGCCAGGCCGAATATCGAGGGCATGGAGGTGCGAATCCGCTCCGGCAACCGCTGGCTCAGCACGGCGCCGAGTACGCCGCCCAGCAATACTGCTCCTGCGTTGATAAATGGCCCGATAACCAAAGTTAACTCCTGTTATTTAATCATTGATATTGCATTATTATGGCACGTCAGGCCTGCGCGAGCCTTAGCTTTGGGTGGTTTCGTGCATACTGATTCCTTCTTGCACCTCAAAATAAAAGGTGACATTATTGCGCGAATTTTCTCCTCCCTGTCTCACCGCTCGGTGAGGGTAACTGCGCCTATGAAAACCATGAAAATTGCCGTCAGCCGCGAGCTGGTCTCCACCGTGTCTACGCACCGCGAAAAGGTGACGCTGGACAGCACTGATTTTACCGATGTGGCGGCCGTCGTCATCACAACAGCTGAAAGTCGCAGCGGCATTCTTGCACTGCTGAAACGTACGGGCTTTCAGCTACCGGTGTTTATTTTCTCTCAGGAGCCAACGGACGTACCTGACGGTGCCACCGCGGTCATCTCGGGTAAAGCTCAGGAGTTTCTGGAACTGGAAACTGCTGCCAGTCGTTATGAAGAGAATTTGCTGCCGCCGTTTTTCGACACCTTGAGCCAGTATGTGGAGATGGGCAACAGCACTTTCGCCTGCCCGGGACACCAGCACGGCGCCTTTTTCAAAAAACACCCGGCAGGGCGGCAGTTCTATGATTTCTTCGGTGAGAATGTGTTTCGTGCCGACATGTGCAATGCCGACGTGAAGCTGGGCGATCTGCTGATCCACGAAGGGTCCGCCAAGCACGCGCAAAAGTTCGCGGCGAAAGTGTTCAACGCGGATAAAACCTACTTCGTGCTGAACGGAACGTCGGCGGCCAACAAGGTAGTGACCAACGCGCTGCTCACCCGCGGCGACCTGGTGCTGTTCGACCGCAACAACCATAAATCTAACCACCACGGGGCGCTGATCCAGGCGGGTGCCACGCCGGTTTATCTGGAGGCTGCACGTAACCCGTTTGGCTTTATTGGCGGGATTGACGAGCACTGCTTTGACGACGCGTATCTGCGGGACCTGATCCGCGAGGCGGCGCCGGAGAAAGCCGACGAGGCGCGTCCGTTCCGCCTGGCGATCATTCAGCTCGGCACCTACGACGGGACGATCTACAACGCACGTCAGGTGATCGACAAGATCGGCCATCTGTGCGACTACATCCTCTTTGACTCCGCCTGGGTGGGCTACGAGCAGTTTATTCCGATGATGGCGGCAACGTCCCCGCTGTTGCTGGAGCTGAACGAGAACGATCCTGGGATTTTCGTGACCCAGTCGGTGCACAAACAGCAGGCCGGGTTCTCACAAACGTCGCAGATCCATAAAAAGGATAACCACATTCGTGGTCAGGCGCGTTTCTGCCCGCACAAGCGGCTGAACAACGCCTTTATGCTGCATGCCTCCACCAGCCCGTTTTACCAGCTGTTTGCGGCACTGGATGTCAACGCGAAAATACATGAAGGGGAGAGCGGACGCAGGCTGTGGGCGGAGTGCGTCGAGCTGGGCATTGAGGCGCGCAAGGCGATCATCGCCAACTGCCATATGATCAAACCGTTTATCCCACCGGTGGTGGCGGGGCGGCCGTGGCAGGATCATCCGACGCACGCCATCGCCAGCGAGCTGCGCTTCTTCAGCTTTGAGCCGGGGGCCAAATGGCACGGGTTTGAGGGCTATGCTCACGAGCAGTACTTTGTCGACCCGTGCAAGCTGCTGCTGACCACGCCGGGCATCGATGCCGAAACCGGGGAGTACACTGATTTCGGGATCCCGGCGACGATTCTGGCGCACTACCTGCGCGAAAACGGCATCGTGCCGGAGAAATGCGACCTCAACTCGATCCTGTTCCTGCTGACGCCTGCCGAAAGCAGCGAGAAGCTGGCGCAGCTGGTGGCGATGCTGGGCCAGTTTGAACAGCATATTGAAGACGACACGCCGCTGGCGGACGTGCTGCCGACGATCTTCCAGAAATACCCGGTGCGCTACCGGGATTACACGCTTCGCCAGCTGTGCCAGGAGATGCACGATCTCTACGTCAGCTTTGACGTCAAGGATCTGCAGAAGGCGATGTTCCGCAAGGAGAGCCTGCCGGAGGTGGTGATGAACCCACAGGATGCCAATCAGGCGTATATTCGCGGAGAGGTGGAGCTGGTTCGCATACGGGATGCCGAAGGGCGAATTGCGGCCGAAGGGGCGCTGCCCTATCCGCCGGGCGTGCTGTGCGTGGTGCCGGGTGAAGTCTGGGGCGGGGCGGTACAGCGTTACTTCCTGGCGCTGGAGGAGGGGATCAACCTGCTGCCGGGCTTCTCGCCGGAGCTGCAGGGGGTTTACAGCGAGAAGGATGCCGACGGGATCAAGCGGCTGTATGGGTATGTGTTGAGATAGTGCAGGCTGCTGCCCTCACCCTAACCCTCTCCCACAGGGAGAGGGAACCTTTCATCAAACCGCACTACGCTTGTACATCCTCCTCGGATGCCCAATCTTGCCGTACAGCATCTCCACCGTCAGAAAACCCGCCTCCACGCAGTGTTCCAGATAGCGCCGGGTGGTGGTTTTGCTTAATCCCGTTTCGCTCACCACTTCATCCACGGTAAAGCAGTGCGTTGCCTTGTCGTTAAACAGCGACTGCACCCGCGCCAGCGTATTTTCCTCAATGCCCTTGCTGCCGTTGTCCAGGCGGTAGTTTTTCGCCTGTAGCTGATACAGCGAATCCACGTTCTGCTGGTCGACAATCTTCCAGACCCGCTGCTGTTCGGCAAACTGCACAAACCGCTCCAGCGACTGGCTGAGCCGCTTCCAGGAGACGGGTTTGAGGATGTAGTCGAACGCGCCGTTGCGAATCGCCTGGCTGCAGGTGTCCATATCGCTGGCGGCGGTAATAAAAATCACCGAGCAGTTGGCGCGGGCCAGCATGGGGTTATTGATCAACGAGATCCCTTTGCCGTCCGGCAGATAGTTATCCAGCAGCACCAGCTGCGGCTGTTTGTTTGCAAGTTCTGCCTGAGCCGCAGCCAGCGACGAGGCAATGCCCACCAGCCTCAGTCGCGGATGTTTGCTTATCAGCTCCGCGTGCAGTTGCGCCAGCTCGTTCTCGTCTTCAACAATCAGTACGTCGATAAGTTCATGTTGCATAGTCGGTGTCTTCCAGTTGCCGGGCGGTTCCCGTGGCCGGGATAAACAAGGAGAAAATGGCGCCGCGCGGGGTATTATCGGCAACTTCTATCGCGCCGCCAGCCTGTGTGACATAGCTTTCGATCAGATACAGGCCAATCCCATGATCGCCGCGTGTTTTGGTGGTGATGCCGCGTTCAAAGATCCGGTCACGGATCCCCGGTGTAATGCCAACGCCCTGGTCGGCCACTTCAATAATCAGCTCCTGGTCGCTGAGTTTTATCAGCACTTCTACCGGCGCATGGGGAAGCGGCGACCGCTGCGTCGCTTCGATGGCGTTATCCAGCAGGTTGCCAATAATTGAAATCAGCTCTTGTTCCCCTAACGGCAGGAACGGCCTGTCCAGCCGACATGCCGGGTCGAAACTCAGTTCGACGCCTTTCTCCCGCGCGCGGGCGGCTTTGCCCAGCAGCAGGCCACACAGGGTCGGGGAGCTGAAGCGCGAAGAGATAAAGTCCAGCAGCTCCTGGGCATGCTCCGACTGCGCCTGAATGTAGCCAATGGCTTCCTCATAGCGGCCCATATGCAGCAGGCCGGAGAGCGTGGTCATTCGGTTTAACTGCTCATGGCGCATAATACGCAGGTTATCGACATAGCGTTTTACCTGGCTGAGCTGGGCGCTCAGCGAGTCGATTTCGTTGCGATCGCGGAAGGTGATCACCCACCCCTGCAGCGACCCCTCAAGCATGATGTGCACTCGGCTGGCAATCACCGTGAGATCGTTAAAGCGGCAAATCTCGTCATGGGTATCTTTCGCCAGCATCGTCTGCGTGTCGAAGAACGGGACCGGATCGATAACCTGGCTTATCAGCTGCCCGCGCAGCTCACGGGCCGGCTGGCTCAGACCCAGCAGCTTGCGCGCCGCCTGGTTGATCACTTCAATCCGCCGCCGATCGTCAATGGCAATCACCCCTTCATAAATAGACTCCATCATCGCCTTCTGCTGGCGCACCAGCAGCCCGATTTCTCGCGGCTCAAGAGAGAAGATCTGCTTCTTGATGCTGCGGGTAAAGAACCAGGAGAAGATAAAGAGAGCGATCAGCAGCAGCACGGCGGCAATCAGGATATTGACCACCTTACTGACGGTAATGGTGTCCAGGTAGCTGGTGAGATAGCCGACAGAAACAATGCCGACCACCTGTCCGGCAGCGTTGAAAATGGGGGCCTTACTGCGCAGCGAAATACCCAACCCGCCTTTGCGAATGGTGGTGGTGCTTTTACCCTGCAATACGGCGTCGTTGTCACCGCCTACCAGGGTTGTGCCCACTCTGTCGGCAAAGACGGAGTGAAAAAGATGCTGACCCTTATTATCACCAATCACAATAAAGCTGGCGTCACTGTGCGCAGAAATCTTCTGCATAAAATCATGGATGGCGCTGATATTTTTTTGTTCAACTTCATTACGCAATGTCGGAATAAGTGCAATTTCTTCAGCCTGTATTTTGGCTCGCGTACTCATTTCCTGATATAGCTGTTTCCCGACGTCGGCATAATAATATCCGCCCAGTAACGCAAAAAGTACTGAGAAAAAGGCAACCAGCGAAATAAACAACTTGATCTGGAAAGAGACTTTCATAACTATCACGCAAGGTAGCAGCAAAGATCGCCAATATATCATCTTTTTTCATGCGGACGCCCGCTTTGCCGAAAACTTGTGATCCCTTGCACAGCGGGCGCTGTAAAAGCGTTATCCTAAAGTCTGCCGTGCCTCTGGCTGCATGAACAAATGTTATTTGTTTGTTCGATTCGGAAAAGAAACCATAAAAACCACGCTAATAAATAAGGTATAAATCACATTAAATAAAAGAAACCATTAAAACCATAGCTGCCATTAAAACTTCGCTTTTAATATGCCATTCCTCACATAAAGTAAGCCTTTGTGACTCTAAGCTGAACGCACAAAATAACCAAGGGGCTTATTATGAGCACAACTGACGATTCTTTCTCTGTTACCCACGACCCGATTGAAATTCAGCGACCTTCGCTCAAAGAGCGCTGGTGGCATATTATGGATACCTGGAAAATTGGGATTATTCCTCTGCCGCTGTTCGTTCTGGCGGGTGCACTGATCGCGATTGATTGCCTGGGCGGAAAACTGCCGAGCGATATCGTGGTGATGGTGGCAACGCTGGCCTTCTTCGGCTTTGCCTGCGGCGAGTTTGGCAAACGCCTGCCGATTGTCGGCAAGCTCGGCGCGGCGGCGATTTGCGCCACCTTTATTCCTTCCGCGCTGGTCTACTATGGCCTGCTGCCGGACGTGGTGGTCGAGTCCACCACCAAGTTCTACAAATCCACCAACATTCTCTATCTCTATATCTGCTGCATTATTGTCGGCAGCATCATGAGCATGAACCGCACGGTGCTGATTCAGGGCTTCCTGCGCATCTTCTTCCCGATGCTGTGCGGCGAAATCGTCGGCATGCTGGTGGGGATGGGCGTCGGCCTGGCGCTGGGTCTTGAGCCGTTCCAGATCTTCTTCTTTATCATTCTGCCTATTATGGCGGGCGGCGTCGGGGAAGGGGCGATCCCGCTTTCCATCGGCTATGCCACCTTACTGCACATGGACCAGGGCGTGGCGCTCGGCCGCGTGTTGCCGATGGTGATGCTCGGCGGTCTGACGGCGATCATCATCTCCGGCTGCCTGAACCAGCTCGGTAAACGTTTCCCGCACCTGACCGGTGAAGGCCAGCTGATGCCTAACCGCGCCAATGCCGATACCACCGTCTCTCAGCCTGCGTTCTCCGGCAAAGCGGATGTGACCACTATCGCCTCTGGCGCGCTGCTGGCGGTGCTGCTCTACATGCTGGGCATGCTCGGCCACAAGCTGATTGGCCTGCCTGCTCCGGTCGGCATGCTGTTTATGGCGGTGCTGGTGAAGCTCTGCAACGGCGCTTCTCCACGCCTGCTGGAAGGTTCTCAGGTGGTGTACAAATTCTTCCAGACTTCTGTGACCTACCCGATCCTCTTCGCCGTTGGCGTGGCCATCACCCCATGGCATGAACTGGTGGCGGCGTTCACCGTCAGCAACCTGCTGGTGATTGTCAGCACCGTTTCTGCACTGGTCGCCACCGGCTTCTTCGTCGGCAAAAAGATTGGTATGCACCCGATTGATGTCGCCATCGTCTCCTGCTGCCAGAGCGGCCAGGGCGGTACCGGCGACGTGGCGATCCTGACCGCAGGCAACCGCATGAGCCTGATGCCGTTCGCCCAGATTGCTACCCGTATCGGCGGCGCGATTAACGTCTCTGTCTCACTGCTGATTCTGGGCAACTTCCTCGTTTAAGTTTTCAGGAAAGAACAATGAAACTCGCAAGCTTTTTATACCAGGGAAAACGCAGCTACGGCATCGTCCAGGCCGACGGCGTGATTGATTTAGGCCGCCGTCTGGGCGACCGCTACAGCGACCTCAAGGCGCTGCTGCAGGGCAACGGGCTGGCACAGGCCACCCGCTACCTGAACGATGCCGTGGACGTGCCGATGAGCGCCATCACCTTCTTACCGGTGATTGAGCAGCCGGAAAAAATCCTCTGCGTGGGCATGAACTACGCCGACAAGCGCAAAGAGTTTGACCAGCACAACCCGGCCCCAACGCTGTTTGTCCGCTTCCCGGATTCACAGACCGGCCACAACGAGCCGGTGCTGAAGCCGCGCCACTCCAGCGAATTCGACTACGAAGGCGAGCTGGCGGTGATCATCGGTAAAGGCGGGGAGAACATCAGCCGTGATGACGCCCTGCGCCACGTGGCGGGCTACAGCTGCTATATGGACGGCTCCGCCCGCGACTGGCAGCACACCTGGTTTACCGCAGGTAAAAACTGGCGTCAGACCGGCGCGTTCGGCCCGTGGATGGCAACGGCGGATGAGATCCCGGATCCGCACAGGCTTGCAATCCGCACCTGGCTGAACGGCCGCATGGTGCAGGAAGACAACACCAGCAGCATGATCCACAAGGTTGCGGAGCTGATTGAGTACATCAGCACCTTTACCCGCTTAAGCCCGGGCGATGTGATCATCACCGGATCCCCGGGCGGCGTGGGTAAAAAGCGTAACCCACCGCTGTTTATGAAAGAGGGCGACCGCATTGAGGTGGAGATCGAGCATATCGGTCATCTGAGCAACGTGATCGTGGAAGCGCCAGCCGTCGGGCTTGCGGCGGCACACTGAGTAAGGCGGCATGAACAGTCAACCCATCGATTTTCGCCACACCCTCGTGGCGAAGCATCCGGAACGCTTAAGCCAGATCCGCTACCTGCTGGCAGACAGCGGCCTGGGCCTGGACAACGACATCACGCTGTTCGTCGAAGCCTGGTCCGGCCCGCAGCTGGTGGGTTGCGCAGGGCTTGCCGCCAACGTCATTAAGTGCGTGGCGGTCAACGAGCAGCTTCGCGGCGAGAACCTCAGCGCGCGGCTGCTGGCAGAGGTGGAACATGCGGCGCTGGAGCGCGGCCATTTTCACCTCTTCCTCTGCACCCGTCCGTGCAACCGGGAGCGCTTTGCCCGCAGCGGCTTCTGGCCGATTGCCCAGAGCGGGAACAACGCCGTGCTGATGGAGAACACCCCGCAGGGGATCGAGCGCTACTGCCGCTCTCTGCGCGCGAACCGCAGGTGCGGGGAGAAGATTGGCGCCATCGTGATGAACGCCAATCCGTTCACCCTCGGCCACCGCCATCTGGTGGAGCAGGCGGCGGCGCAGTGCGACGCCCTGCACCTGTTCGTGGTGCGTGAAGACGCGTCGTTCTTCCCGTTCAGCGCGCGCCTTGAGATGGTGCGCGCGGGCGTGGCGCATCTGCCCAACGTGGTGGTGCATGAAGGCTCGCAGTACATCATCTCTCGCGCCACGTTTCCGGCCTACTTCCTGAAGGAGACCGGCAAAGTGCAGCAGGCGTGGAGCGAGATTGACGTGCTGATCTTCCGGGACTTTATCGCCCCGGCGCTCGGCATCACGCACCGCTTCATCGGCTCGGAGCCGTTCTGCGATATCACCCGCCAGTACAACCAGACGCTGCACGACCTGCTGGCCTCGCATATCGAGGTGGTGGAGATGCCGCGCATCAAGGCCACCGGCAACGCCATATCGGCGTCCGAAGTGCGCCGATTACTGAAGACACAGCAGTTTTCCCGGATCCGGGAGATTGTCCCGGACTCCACCTTCGCGCATCTCGAAACGCATTACCGTGCGAGTGCGGAAGTCGCTTAACTACCAGGAATTTATCATGAAAATTGTAAGGGAGGCGCTGGCCGGAACGCAGGAGTCCAGCGACCTGATGGTGAAAATCGCTCCCGCTCACGGCGAGCTGGAGATCGTCATCCACAGCGAAGTGATTAAGCAGTTTGGCGAGCAGATTCGCCAGGTGGTCAACGACACGTTGCGCGCCATGAACGTGCACCAGGGATTAATCATTATTGAAGACAAAGGGGCGCTGGACTGTGTGATCCGCGCCCGCCTGCAAAGCGCGCTGATGCGTGCCGCCGACGAACAGACCATCAACTGGGGGGCGCTGAAATGAGCAAACTCCGCCGCAGTATGCTGTTCCTGCCGGGCGCCAACGCCGCCATGCTCTCCACCGCCTTTATCTACCGTCCCGACTCCATCATGTTTGACCTTGAGGACGCCGTTGCCCTGCGCGAGAAGGATACCGCGCGCATGCTGGTGTTTCACGCGCTGCAGCACCCGATGTATCAGGATATCGAAACCGTGGTGCGCATTAACCCGCTCAGCACGCCGTTTGGCCTGTTGGATCTGGAGGCCGCCGTGCGGGCCGGCGTGGACGTGATCCGCCTGCCGAAAACCGACACGCCGGACGACATCTACGAGCTGGAGGGCCACCTTGAGCGTATCGAGCGCGAGTGCGGCCGCGAGGTCGGCTCCACCCGCGTGATGGCGGCGATTGAGTCGGCCATTGGCGTCATCAACGCCGTGGCGATTGCCCGCAGCTCTCCGCGCCTCATCGGCATCGCGCTGGCCGCCTTTGACTACGTGATGGACATGCAGACCGAGCGCGGCGACGGCACCGAGCTGTTCTACGCCCGCTGCGCCGTGCTGCACGCCGCCCGCGCGGCGGGTATCGACGCCTTCGACGTGGTGTGGTCAGACGTTAACGACGAGGCCGGGTTCCTGCGTGAGGTCGATCTGATCCGCAAGATGGGCTTCAACGGCAAATCGCTGATCAACCCGCGCCAGATTGATCTGCTGCACAACGCCTACGCCCCGACGCAGGAAGAGGTGGATCACGCCAGAAGGGTGATTGAGGCGGCGGAAGAGGGAGAGCGTAACGGCCTGGGCGTGGTGTCGCTCAACGGCAAAATGGTGGATGCACCGATTATTAACCACGCGCAGGTGGTGCTGGAGCGCGCGGCAGCCTCCGGCGTGCGTCGGTAAGGATAAGACAATGAATCAGACAGAACTTCTTCACGTGAATTTCCCCCATCTGCGGGACTTAAAACCCTTCGATACCGCCCACAGCGCCACGCCGTGGCTGGCGGACAGCGACGCGAAGCACAGCCGTAAGCTCTGCGCCTCTATTGAAGAGGCGGTTAAGCGCTGCGGCCTGCAGGACGGGATGACCATCTCCTTCCACCATGCGTTTCGCGAAGGCGACCGGGTGATCAACACCGTCGTGGCGCTGCTGGCGCGGATGGGTTTTAAAAACCTGACGCTGGCCTCCAGCTCGCTGATGACCTGCAACGACGCGCTGATCGAGCATATCGAAAGCGGCGTCATCACCCGGATTTACACCTCTGGGATGCGCGGCAGGCTGGCGGATGCCATTTCCCACGGGCTGATGGACGAACCGGTGCAAATTCACTCCCACGGCGGGCGCGTGAAGCTGCTCCAGGACGGCGAGCTGAATATCGACGTGGCGTTTCTCGGCGTGCCGTGCAGCGATGAGTTTGGCAACGCCAACGGGACGCACGGAAAATCGTGCTGCGGTTCGCTCGGCTACGCGATGGTGGACGCGCACTTTGCCCGCAAGGTGGTGCTGCTGACTGAAGAGCTGGTGCCGTTCCCCAATATGCCCGCCAGCCTGGTGCAGGACCAGGTGGACTACATCGTGCAGGTTGAAAGCGTGGGCGACCCGGCGAAAATCAGCGTCGGCGCGGCCCGTGTCACCAGCAACCCGCGCGAGCTGATGATCGCCCGCTATGCGGCGGACGTCATTGAACACTCCGGCTACTTCAAACCGGGCTTCTCGATGCAGACCGGCTCCGGCGCGGCGGCCACGGCCTGCACCCGCTTTATGGAAGAGAAGATGGAGCGCAGCGGCGTGAAGGCGCGCTTTGCGCTCGGCGGCATCACCGGCAGCCTAGTGGATCTGCACGAGAAGGGGCTCATCGAAAAGCTGCTCGATACCCAGTGCTTTGACGGCCAGGCGGCGGCCTCGCTGGCGCGTAACCCGAACCACGTGGAGATCTCCACCAACGTTTACGCTAACCCAGGCAGCAAGGCGGCAAGCTGCGACCAGCTCGACGTGGTGATCCTCAGCGCGCTGGAAATCGACGTCGAGTTCAACGTCAACGTCATCACCGGCTCCGACGGAGTGATGCGCGGCGCGTCCGGCGGGCACTGCGACGTGGCCGCCGCGGCGAACCTGACCATCGTCGTTGCCCCTCTGCTGCGCAGCCGCATTCCGACGGTGGTGAAGCGGGTTACCACGCGCCTCACGCCGGGCGAAAGCATCGACGTGCTGGTTACCGATCACGGCATCGCGGTCAACCCGGCGCGCACGGAAATCCGCGAGCGGCTGCTGGAGGCCGGGCTGAAGGTTGTGGATATCAACGCGCTGTATGAGCGGGCGATCTCCCTGACCGGCGTCCCGAAACCGATTGAATTTACCGACAAAATCGTCGGGGTGATCCGCTACCGCGACGGCAGCGTGATCGACACCGTGCGACAGGTGAAGGAGGAAGTATGACTTTAGCGACACCCGTGCGGGCGGGTGTCAGCCTTGACGAACTGCTGGCGGCGAAAGAGCGCCGCGCAGCGCGCCAGGCTGACATGCTCGAGCACTATCAACAACCGGTGATTTCCCTCACGCTGGTCACGCCCGGGGAAATCAAGGACAGCCTGCGCTATCGCAATACCATGGGCGTGGCGCTGCAGATGTGCGACCAGCTGCTGTGGGAGAACCGCTGGCAGGTGCTGGACCGTCAGGTGCTGTGGCTCCCGACCGGGCCAGAAGCCCTCTGGTGCGTGGCCCATCCGGCGGTGGAAATCAAAGCGCACTGTACGGATCTGGAGCAGACGCACCCGCTCGGCAGGCTGTGGGATCTGGACGTGATCTGCCCTCAGCATGGCCACGTCGGGCGTCAGTCGCTGGGGGCGAATCTCAGGCGCTGCCTGATCTGCGACGCGCCCGCTCATGCCTGTTCCCGTTCGCGCAATCACCCCGTTGAGCAGGTGGTTTCCCGCGTGGAGAAGACGATCGATGACTGGTTTGCTCGCGACTAAACCGCGCCCGGCTGACGTGCCCGCGCTTGCCGAGGCGGCGCTGTGGCAGGAGCTGGAGCTGACGCCCAAGCCGGGACTGGTGGACACGCTCAACAACGGTTCCCATCGCGATATGGACCACGCGCTGTTTGTCCGCAGCATCGCGGCGATTACGCCGTGGTTTTCGCGCTTTGCCGAGCTGGGCAGCGCGCATGCGGATAAACCCGCTGGCGAACAGCTACGCGTTCTCCGCCCGATGGGGCTGGCCTGCGAGCAGGCGATGTATGCCGCGACGAACGGGGTGAACACCCACAAAGGCGGGGTTTTTGCCCTGGGTTTACTGTGCTTCGCCGCCGGTCGTGTGAAAAATATCTCCGCAGAGAGCCTCTGCTGTGAGGTGAGTAACATCTGCCGCGGGCTGGTGTCGCGGGAGCTGGCCGCACGCAGCGGACAGACGACGGCTGGCGAGCGACAGTTCCAGCAGTACGGCTTAACCGGTGCGCGCGGTGAGGCGGAGAGCGGCTTTGCGACGGTGCGTAAGGCGCTGGCGCAGTGGAACGGACATTCACTTCACGGCCTGCTGTTACGCCTGATGGCCGTCAATCAGGACAGTAATCTGGTATCTCGCGGCGGCATGGAAGGGCTGCGCTACGTTCAGGGCTACGCGCGGGAACTGCTGGCTAACGGCTGGGACCGCGAGGCGTTGCTTAGGATGGATAACGCATTGATTGAACGCAATCTGAGTCCGGGCGGCAGTGCGGATTTGCTGTCGGTGGGATGGGTGCTGTCTGCAATAAAATAGCCGGGTGGCGGCTTCGCCTTACCCGGCCTATGGTCTGGTTTTGTAGGCCCGGTAAGCGCTAGCGCCACCGGGCACAACAATCAATGCGCGATCGGCTGCGCACCGTGTGGTTCACGTACGTGCTTGTACTTGAACAGCGCGATGAACGCGAAGAACAGCACCAGCGAGTACGCCGCGAAGATCAGCCATACAGGCTGCCAGTTGGTGATACCGTTGGTGGTGTACATCTCCACCACTTTACCGCTCACCACGCCGCCAAGAATACAGCCGAAGCCGTTGGTCATCATCAGGAACATACCCTGCGCGCTGGCGCGGATTTCAGGCTTCACCTCTTTTTCCACAAACACCGAACCGGAGATGTTGAAGAAGTCGAAGGCGCAGCCGTAAACGATCATCGACAGCACCAGCAGCACGGTGCCGAACGGGCTTGGGTCGCCGTAGGCGAACAGACCGAAGCGCAACATCCATGCCGCGATACTGATCAGCATGACGTTCTTGATGCCATAGCGGCTCAGGAAGAACGGGATGGTCAGGATAAACAGCGTCTCAGAGATCTGAGAGATGGACATCATCACCGACGCATGTTCAACGATAAAGCTGCCGGAGAACAGCGGATTGTTATCGAAGCTGTGCAGGAAGGTGTTGCCGAACATGTTGGTGATCTGCAGCTCCGCGCCCAGCAGCATGGAGAAGATGAAGAAGATCGCCATGCGTTTGTTTTTAAACAGCGCGAAGGCGTCCAGGCCGAGCATGGTGCTCCAGCTCTGGTTTTTCTGCTGGTTAGACACCGGGATGGTTGGCAGCGTCAGGGTGAAGATCGCCAGCAGCACGGAGAGCGCTGCACCGATATAGAGCTGCATATGGCTCAGTTCGAAGCCCGCGAAGCTCACGCCCCACATCGCCATGATAAAGCCGATGGTGCCCCAGATACGGATTGGCGGGAAATCGGTCACGATATCCATATCCGCGGATTTCAGGCGGTAGTAGGAGATGGTGTTGATCAGCCCAAGCGTTGGCATATAGGCCAGCGAGTTAAGCAGGATCACCATGAACATTGCCCCCGGCGTGGTCACCTGGGCTGCCATAAACAGCGTCCCCGCGCCCACCAGATGGCAAAGCATGTACAGCCATTTGGCGCTTAGCCATTTATCCGCCACGATCCCCAGCAGCGTTGGCATGAAGACAGCCGCAATACCGAGCGAGCTGTATACGGCACCGATTGACGCACCATCGAACTTGAGCGTCACAAACATATAGGAGCCGAGTGTAGTCAGCCAGCTACCCCACAGGCAGAACTGCAGAAACGACAATATTTTAAGCTGCAGCTTAAGGTTCATGTTACTTTCCTCACAAGTGAGCGGGAGATATGTTGTTATAGGAACATTCAGGGTTGTTATTTGATGCAATTCTATCAGTTGGCAACGATATGTTTTGTTACCTCCCGCAAAAAAATGCAATCCACATTAATTTGCAGTTTGGATTGTGATGCAAATAACATTTTCGTATGGGTGGGGGGAAGGAGAACACCTTCTCCTTGCAGGAGAAGGTGTGCCGATCACCGACGACGATAGTTTTTCTGCGCCGTATTCACCTTATACAGGTACCGGCGGGATTCCGCAGAAGGGTGGCGGGTGGTGAGGGTGGAGTAAACATCCCCCGGCGCCATGCTGTTGATGATGTTCGCGGCCTGCACTTTGTCATTCGAGAAGACGCGCAGCACGCTGCCCGCGCCGCCGTTATAGGCGGTGATCACCGCATAGCGGCGCGACGTTGGGTTATCAATTCCGCCCAGATACACATTGTTCAGCATCGCCAGATAGGCGGTACCGGTATCAATGTTGCTCTGCGGGTCGAACAGATAGCTGCGGCTCGGCGTGCCGGATTTCCCCTGCGCGCGGAAGACGTCTTTCCCGGCGCTGTGCTGCACCACCTGCATCAGCCCCAGGGCGTCGGAACGGCTTACCGCATACGGGTTAAACGAGGATTCGGTCTGCATAATCGCCAGGATCAGCGACTCATCCACGCCGTACTTACGTGAGGCCTGACGCACCATCCCAATGTACTTATGCGCACGCTTGTCGAGGTGGTTCGGGACGAGGTTTATGGTGACGCTGTAGATGATCTTCAGACCGTTAGAGCGGCTTTTCAGGCGCGTCTGCAGTAGGTAGTCGGCAAATTTCGTGGCGCGACCTTCCCAGCGGATCGGCTGGCCGGTCTGATCGACAACCTGACCGTACAGGAACGGCTCTTTCGAGATCGTAATATCGTCGGCATCGGAGTAGAGATCGATAGATCCCGGATCGTCACCCATCAGCAGGGTTTTGATAATGGCCTGACGTAAGCGCGCTGCAGGGTCAGTGCCTGCAATGGTCTCAATCGTGATCGTACCCTCATCAAAGTTGATGTGGCTACGGGTCAAATAGGCGTCGGTGTACTTAACGTAGTCCTTGGGTCCGGCAATAAGAACTTCGTTAAATCCCCATATGTTCTCGATGTTGTGGGCAAACTGCCCCATCAAAATGTCAAAACCGTTGGTGTCCTTGATCCAGGCTTCGTTGTAATCTTCGCCTTTTTTTGACGAACACGAGACAAGCAACGGCGCAACAAGGGCTAGCGCTAAAAGTTTTTTCATCATTCCGGGAGTGCGTGTTGTGTTTGCTTTAACGGCGGGGTTTCCCCCGCACGCTGTTATTTTTCCGGTGGCGTATAGCCTTCGATGTGCACGTCTTTACCTTCGAACAGGAAGCTTACCATCTCCTGCTCCAGCAGCTTGCGGTGTTCCGGGTTCATCATGCTGAGTTTCTTCTCGTTGATCAGCATGGTCTGCTTTTTCTGCCACTGTCCCCAGGCTTCTTTGGAGATTTCATTGTAGATGCGTTTACCCAGGTCGCCCGGATAAAGCTGGAAATCCTGGCCCTCAGCGTCACGCTGCAGGAAAGTACAAAAAATCGTTCTGGCCATACACATTCCTCTTTTTCTTGTCGATGCTAAACCATTGCACCGGCACGTAATTGCTGTAACAGGCGCTCCACGGGAGCCGCCAGTCCGACTGATGGCGGTTGCGCTAAGTTATACCAGAGAGCGGTGCCTTCATCCATGCACGAGGCAAATGACGACACGGGAAGCCACATGGGTACAATATCCAGGTGGAAATGGCTGAAGGTATGGCGAAACGCGGTCAACTGCGTCAGGTTATCGGCAGCAATCCCGCGCTTTTTAAGCCATTCACGCAGCAAGTCTTCATCTTCAAACTGTGGGAAGCAGTATAGACCACCCCACAGGCCGCTCGGCGGACGCTGGGCCAGGAAGACCTCGTCGCCGTGCTGCATCAGCAGCATATAGCCTGTGCGCTCCGGCAGCGTCTGTTTGGGTTTCTTACCCGGATACTGCGCCCAGGAATGGTTGGCATACGCCACGCAGAGAGTATTCACCGGGCAGAGTTCGCATTTTGGTTTTGAGCGCGTGCAGACCATGGCGCCGAGATCCATCATCGCCTGGTTGAAACGCTCGACGCCGTTGGCCGGGGTGACCGCTTCACTAATTTCCCAAAGACGTTTTTCAACGTCCTTCTTCCCCGGCCAGCCGTCGACGGCATAGCAGCGTGCCAGCACGCGCTTTACGTTGCCGTCGAGGATCGGGAAATGCTTGCCTAACGACAGGGAAAGAATCGCACCTGCGGTTGAGCGTCCGACGCCGGGGAGATCGGCCACCTCGTCGAAGGTTTCCGGGAATTTCCCGTTGTGGCGCGTCGCGACCTGCTGTGCGGCCTTGTGAAGGTTACGCGCGCGGGCGTAATAGCCAAGACCGGTCCACAGGTGCAGGACCTCGTCCAGCGGGGCGTTGGCCAGATCGGTCACCGTCGGGAAGCGCGCCATAAAACGCTCGAAGTAAGGGATCACCGTGGCGACCTGCGTTTGTTGCAACATCACCTCGGAGAGCCATACTTTGTAAGGCGTTTTTTCAATTTGCCAGGGCAGGGTTTTACGCCCGTATTTGTCGTACCAGTCCAGCACCTGGGCTGAAAATTGAGAGGCTTGCATGGTCATCGATTCGCATAATCAGGGACGCAGATTGCAGCACAGCGTCAATCTGCTGTAAACCGGATCTTTCCCATGCTTGCATAGAAGCCTTAACTTTGGATAATGCCCGTTTCCCGAACATTCTCACAAGCAGACAACTCTTTTATGAAAAACGACGTCATTTCACCGGAATTTGATGAAAACGGTCGCCCGCTGCGCCGTATTCGCAGCTTTGTCCGTCGTCAGGGCCGCCTGACAAAAGGTCAGCAACACGCGCTGGACAACTACTGGCCGGTGATGGGCGTTGAGTTCAGCGAGCAGCCTCTGGACTTTACTGAACTGTTCGGCCGCGAAGCACCCGTCACGCTGGAGATCGGTTTTGGTATGGGCACCTCGCTGGTGACCATGGCGAAAGCCCGCCCGGAGCAGAACTTCCTCGGTATTGAAGTCCACTCCCCGGGCGTGGGTGCATGCCTGGCAACGGCCCATGAAGAGGGCGTTGAGAACCTGCGCGTGATGTGTCACGACGCGGTGGAAGTGCTGCACAAAATGATTCCTGACAATTCTTTAACCATGGTTCAGCTCTTTTTCCCTGACCCGTGGCACAAAGCACGTCATAATAAACGCCGTATCGTTCAGGCACCGTTTGCCGAGCTGGTGAAAAGCAAGCTGAAGCTGGGCGGTGTCTTCCATATGGCGACCGACTGGGAACCGTATGCGGAACATATGCTGGAAGTGATGTCGTCGCTGGACGGTTACAAAAACCAGTCTGCGAGCAACGACTATGTACCGCGTCCGGAATCGCGTCCGGTAACGAAATTTGAACAGCGTGGCCATCGTCTTGGTCACGGTGTATGGGACTTAATGTTCGAGAGGGTGAAATAATGGCAAAGAATCGTAGCCGTCGTCTGCGTAAAAAGATGCACATCGAAGAATTCCAGGAAGTGGGCTTCTCCGTTGCGTGGCGTTTCCCGGAAGGCACCAGTGTAGAACAGATCGATCAGGACGTGGATGCGTTCATCAACGACGTGATTGAGCCAAACAAGCTGGCCTTCGACGGTAGCGGCTACCTGGCATGGGAAGGTCTGATCTGCACCCAGGAAGTGGGTAAATGCACCGAAGAACATCAGGCGCTGGTGCGTAAATGGCTTGAGGACCACAAGCTGGAAGATGTCCGCGTCAGCGAACTTTTCGACGTTTGGTGGGACTAATAAAGAAGTCAGGGGCCAGCATTAGCTGGCCCATTTTGTCTGAGGGAGTGTTTAAGATGCGCAAAACGTTGCTGGCTGTTGCTTTGATGGCAACTGGATTCACCGCCCATGCGGATTATCAGTGTAGCGTCACCCCGCGTGATGACGTGGTGTTAAGCCCGCAAACCGTGCAGGTCAAAGGCGAGAACGGCAATCTGGTGATTACGCCGCAGGGGAACGTCACCTTTAACGGCAAGCAGTACAACCTGACTGCCGCACAGCGTGAGCAGGCGAAAGACTATCAGGCCGATTTGCGTACCGCGCTGCCGTGGATTAATGAAGGTGCCCTGACGCGCGTCGAAAAGAGCCGCGTGGCGCTGGATAAGATCATCACTAAAGAGGTGGGGGAGAGCAGCAATATGCGCACCCGCCTGACGAAGCTTGATAAGCAGCTTAAAGAACAGATGAACCGGATTATCGAGACGCGTTCCGACGGCCTGACTTTCCACTACAAGGCGATTGATCAGGTCCGTGCCGACGGGCAGCAGCTGGTGAACCAGGCGATGGGCGGCATCCTGCAGGACAGCATCAACGAGATGGGCGCCAAAGCGGTGCTGAAAGGCGGCGGTAACCCGCTGCAGGGCGTGCTGGGCAGTCTGGGCGGCCTGCAAACCTCTATTCAGAACGAGTGGAAGAACCAGGAAGATGATTTCCAGCAGTTCGGCAAAGACGTGTGTAAACGCGTGGTGTCGCTGGAAGATAGTAGGAAGGCGCTGGTGGGGACGCTGAAGTAAGTTCCCCTCACCCTAACCCTCTCCCCAAAGGGGCGAGGGGATGGTTTGCTCCCTCTCCCTTTCAGGGAGAGGGCCGGGGTGAGGGTTGCAGCATTTGCAGTGTCTCAAGGATCTTTTCCAACACAGCCTCTTCATTATTCCAGAGTTCGTTGTTCCAGAATCGAATAACGTGCCAGCCCTTTTGGTTTAACCACAACGTCCTTTGACGATCGTATTCCTGATTTTCATCATGCTGTCCGCCATCCAGCTCAACTGCCAGACGTGCTTCGCAGCAGGCGAAATCGAGTATGTAATTTCCTACCGGATGCTGTCGGCGAAATTTATAATTTTCGAAACGGCGGCTGCGCAGTAGATACCAAAGTCGCCTTTCTTCCGTTGTCAGCTCGCGTCTGAGCTGTTTTGCATATGAACGAGTAATTTCCATCCCCTACACTCTGCCAGCCTTTCCCTCAGCCGGCAGAACGGGATGCAAAATCCTGAATCAGCCTTCAGGATTCTTCGGCGAGGAACAGCTCAAGAAGGGAGTTTAAGAACAGTTTGCCGTGCTCGGTGATCTGCCAGTATTCATCACACTCGGTGAGATACCCCTGGGCCAGCGCCTCGTCGATCTGCGGGCGAATCACCGACTCCGGCAGCCCGGTGTAACGTGTAAATTCCGCGCGCGGCGCGGCCTCCAGCAGGCGGAAGCGGTTCATAAAGAACTCAAACGGCTTATCCGCCGCCTCGACGTCGTGCTGACGCTCCAGGTAGCGGCCTTCCATATATCCGCGCGGGTGGCGGGTTTTGGCGGTGCGCAGAATGCGCCCGTCCGGGAAGGTCACCTTGCCGTGCGCGCCGCAGCCAATACCGAGATAGTCGCCAAAGCGCCAGTAGTTCAGGTTGTGCTGACACTGGTAGCCCGGCTTCGCGTACGCGGACGTTTCATACTGCTGATAGCCCGCAGCGGTTAACAACTGGTGACCCTGCTCGAAGATATCCCACAGCGCGTCGTCGTCCGGCAGCACCGGCGGGCGGGAACCGAACAGCGTGTTTGGCTCGATGGTGAGCTGGTACCACGACAGGTGCGGCGGGTTCAGTGCAATGGCCTGGCGCAGGTCGTCCAGCGCCTCGTCCAGCGACTGATCCGGCAGGCCGTGCATCAAATCGAGGTTGAAGCTGCGAAGATTAAGCCCGGTCGCCAGGTTTGCCGCGCGCTTCGCCTCTTCCGGGCCGTGAATGCGCCCCAGACGTTTTAGCTTCGGTTCGCTAAAGCTCTGCACGCCGATTGAGATGCGGTTTACGCCCGCGCGCTGATAGTCGACAAAACGGTCGGCCTCAACGGTGCCGGGGTTGGCTTCCATCGTAATTTCAGCATCCGCTGCCAGGTTCAGGCGCGCACGCACGCCGTCCAGCAGGGTCTGCATAGCCGGACCGGACAGCAGGCTCGGCGTACCGCCACCAATGAAAATGGTCTTAACTTCACGTCCCTGTGCGTAAGGTACATCGGCGTCCAGGTCGGCCAGCAGATGCGCAACGTAATCATCGTGCGGCACTTCGCCCTTCAGCGCGTGCGAGTTGAAATCGCAGTACGGGCATTTCTGCACGCACCACGGGATGTGAATATAAAGACTCAGAGGCGGCAAATTAGCCATTACGCAGTGCTTCCAGTAACAGTTTCAGCGCGCGTCCACGGTGGGAAATCGCGCTTTTCTCTTCGCGGGTCAGTTCCGCAGCGGTTTTGCCCTCGGTCGGGACAAAGAAAATCGGGTCGTAGCCAAAGCCGCCGTTACCAGCCGCTTCACGGGTGATCACGCCCGGCCAGCTGCCGTGGCAGACGATAGGCGTAGGGTCTTCCGCGTGACGCATATAAACCAGTACGCAGTGGAACTGCGCGGTACGCTGTTCGTCCGGTACGTCTTTCAGGGCGACAAGCAGCTTTTCCAGATTCTGCTGGTCGGTAGCGTCAGCGCCGGAATAGCGCGCGGAGTAAATCCCCGGCGCGCCGCCGAGAAAATCCACGGCCAGGCCGGAGTCGTCGGCAATCGCGGGCAGGCCCGTAATCTGCGCGGCGTGGCGCGCTTTCAGGATCGCGTTTTCGATAAACGTCAGCCCCGTCTCTTCGGCGGAATCCACGCCAAGATCGGTCTGGGCGACCACGTCCAGCCCAAAATCATTTAATAGCGAGGCCAGCTCGCGCACTTTACCAGCGTTGCCGGTCGCGAGAACAACTTTCTGCATGGTTTAGTCCTGTTCTTTCAGTGCCGCGACTTCCGTCGGGATAGATTGCGGATTAAGGATTTTTACCTGTTTATGTCGCCCAAGTTCACCTTTTTCAATGATGACCTGGCTTTTGGCGACGCGAAACTGTTTTGCCAGATATTTAGTCAGATGCGCGTTCGCCTGGCCGTCAACCGGCGGGGCGGTGATGGCGACTTTTAACTCGTCGCCATGCAGCCCAACAATAACGTCACGGCTGGCTTTTGGCTGAATATACAGCCGCAAAACCAGCCCGTCAGCGCAGGTGCTTACGGCACTCATGGCGCCATCCACAGCCCCGGCAGCAGCATATTGCCCGTGGACTGTAACAGCTCAGCGATCCCCATGTTGACCACATAGAGCAGCAGAACCAGGATCATCGGGGAAAAATCGATGCCGCCCATAGACGGAAGCAGGTTACGGATTGGACGCAGCAGCGGCTCTGCCAGCTGAATCAAAGCATACTCCACCGGGCTACGCCCCTGGCTGACCCAGCTCATGATGGCCATCACCAGCAGCACCCAGAAAATAAGCAGACCGATGGTTTTGACCAGAATCAGGACCGCAGCAATCCATATAATCGGCTGGAAGGTGATGACCATAAACAGCACGATCGCTTTGATAACGCTCAGAATAAACGCCACCAGCAGAGACGAACTGTCGATGGGGCCCATGGCCGGGATAATACGGCGCAATGGTCCGACAACAGGCTGCGTGATTTTCACGACAAACTGCGAGAACGGATTGTAAAAATCACAGCGGGCCCACTGCATCCAGACGCGCAGCAAAAGCGCCATCGTATACAGCTCAAGCACAGTTGAGAGCAGGAAAGTCAACGTCTTCATGGCGTTCCTCAGGTTTCCTTATTATTTTGAGTAGTCGCGCGCACCGAAAATTGCCGTGCCGATGCGCACCATAGTGCTGCCTGCCGCGATGGCGGCTTCCATATCATCCGACATGCCCAGAGAAAGCGTGTCTACCGTGTTATAGCGCGCTTTAAGCGCCTCAAATGCTACAGCCATTTGCTGTGCCACGGCAAACTGCCTTTCATAACTTGACTCAGGCGCCGGAATGGCCATCAGCCCGCGCAGGGTTAAGCGCGGCAGTTCGGCCACCTCTGCGGCCAGCGCGTCCAGCTCGCTCAGCGCAATGCCGGACTTGCTGTTTTCGTCGCTGATGTTGACCTGAATCAGCACGTTAAGCGCTGGCATCTCTGCCGGACGCTGGTCGTTCAGACGTGTCGCAATACGCAGACGGTCGATGGTGTGACACCAGTCGAAGTGCTCTGCCACCAGACGGCTTTTGTTCGACTGCAGCGGGCCAATAAAGTGCCACTGCAGATCCGTCTTCCCCTGTTCCTGGAAGTAGCGAATTTTATCCACGCCTTCCTGCACGTAATTTTCACCAAACGCCCGGTGGCCTGCCGCTATCGCTTCTGCGATGGCGCTCGCAGGCTTGGTTTTGCTGACTGCAAGCAGGGTAATTTCTTCTGAAGCCCGGCCGCAACGCGTTGCTGCGGCTGAGATTTTGTCCCGGACCTGTGCCAGGTTATGCGCAATGTCGTTCATTTTCCGAGGAGTAGTCTATGGATGTGGAAGAAATTGTGGCCCTTAGTGTAAAGCATAACGTCTCCGATCTACACCTGTGCAGTGATTCGCCACCCCGCTGGCGCAGAACAGGCCGCCTTGAGCCGGCACCGTTTCCTCCTCCCGACGTCGGGGCGTTGTTAAAAGCGTGGCTCAACGACGAGCAGCAGGGGATATGGTGGGCCAGCGGGCAGGTGGATTTTGCCGTGACGGTGGCGGGAGGCCAGCGTCTGCGCGGCAGTGCCTTTAAGCAGATGAGCGGTATCTCTGTAACGCTCCGGCTGTTGCCGCGTACCTGCCCGCAGCTCGCTTCGCTGGGCGCGCCGCGGGCAATCCCGGAACTGTTGTCCAATGACGCCGGACTGATTCTGGTGACAGGAGCAACCGGCAGCGGTAAATCAACTACGCTGGCGGCGATGGTCGATTTTCTTAACCGCCATGCTGATGGCCATATCCTCACGCTTGAAGATCCGGTGGAGTTTATCTACCGGAGCGAACGTTGTCTGATCCAGCAGCGGGAGATAGGTCAGCACAGCCCGTCATTTGCAGAAGCGCTGCGCGGTGCCTTACGCCAGGATCCGGACGTGATTCTGCTTGGAGAGTTGCGCGACAGCGAAACGATCCGCCTTGCGCTAACTGCGGCGGAAACCGGGCATCTGGTGCTGGCGACCCTGCATACGCGCGGAGCATCGCAGGCGATTGAACGGCTGGTCGATACGTTCCCGGCGCAGGAGAAAGATCCGGTGCGTAACCAGCTGGCCGGCAGCCTGCGGGCGGTGCTGGCGCAAAAGCTGCTTCCCGATCTCCAGGGCGGGCGCGTCGCGCTGTATGAGCTGCTGGTGAATACCGCCGCGGCGGCGAATCTCATTCGTGAAGGGAAAACGTGGCAACTGCCCGGCATCATTCAAACCGGTCAGCAGGCAGGTATGCAGAACTTTGACCAGAGCCTGGCGGAGAGACGGGCGCAGGGGCGGCTGTAGGCCCCTGTGCTTAAAAGCCCTGCTCGAAATAGCTTTCGAGGATGATGACGGCAGAAGCGGAGTCGACGCTGCCTTTGTTCAGCGCCCGGAAGCCACCGTGCTCAAACAGACCCGCGCGCGCTTCGACGGTGCTCAGACGCTCGTCGTGCAGCTTCACGGAGACGCCAAAGCGGCCATGGATTTTGTTGGCGAACTTACGCGCCCGGGCGGTCAGCGGCTGTTCGGTACCGTCCATGTTCAGCGGCAGCCCAACAATCACGTCATCCGGTTGCCACTCCTTGAGCAGGCGCTCAATGAGGTTCCAGTCCGGCGTGCCGTCGTTGGCCTTCAGGGCCGTAAGCGGACGCGCGGTACCGGTGATGCGCTGCCCCACGGCGACGCCAATGCTTTTAGTACCAAAATCGAAGGCAAGAAGCGTTCCGCTCATCAGGCGTGCCCCGCTACGCCAGGCATGGTCAGGATATCAATGCCAATCAGCTTTGCCGCGTCGCGCCAGCGATCGGCGATAGGGGTTTTAAACAGGATATTCATGTCCGCAGGGGCGGTGAGCCAGGCGTTATCGAGGATCTCTTGCTCAAGCTGGCCTTTCTCCCACGACGAATAGCCCAGCGCCACCAGCACTTCAGAAGGCTGCTCTGCGGTGCCCAGCGTTTCGAGTACGTCACGCGAGGTCGTGATAACGGTCTTGTCGGAGATGCGAATGCTGGAAGAGAATACCGGCGGCGTATGCAGGATAAAACCGCGATCTTCTGCAAGAGGTCCACCCAGCATCACGGGCTTATCAAGCCGGATTTCCGGCAGTCGCGCTTCAGCCGGGATTTTCAGCTTGTCCAGAATCCCTTCAACCTGAAGATTTTCCAGCGGTTTATTGATGATAATGCCCATCGCGCCGTCTTCATTGTATTCACAAATATAAACCACGGCGCGGCGAAAAATCGGGTCCTGGAGAGCAGGCATGGCAATAAGAAAGTGATGCTGTAAATTCATTGTCAGAGGTACTGTTTCCTGGTTTAAAAAGCGACAGCGCCCAGTATGGGGACAAACTCAGGCGCTGTCACTAATAGTATTGTTAGGTTATTTTTGTAAACGCTTTTCGATAGCGTCCATCAGCATACCGGTGATTGAGACAGGGAATTCCGCTTCAATTTCACGAATGCAGGTCGGGCTGGTGACGTTCACTTCGGTAAGACGATCGCCGATGATATCCAGTCCGACGAAGATCAGACCTTTGGCTTTCAGCGTCGGGCCAACGCGGCGGGCAATTTCCCAGTCGCTTTCGGTTAGCGGACGCGGTTCGCCGCGGCCACCGGCGGCCAGATTACCGCGGGTTTCGCCACCCTGCGGGATTCGTGCCAGGCAGTAAGGAACCGGTTCGCCATCCACCACCAGAACGCGTTTGTCGCCGTCTTTGATCGCCGGAATATAGTTCTGCGCCATGCAGTAACGCGTGCCCAGTTCGGTCAGCGTTTCGGCAATCACGCCAATGTTCGGATCGCTCTCTTTCACGCGGAAAATCGATGCGCCGCCCATGCCGTCCAGCGGCTTCATGATGATATCGCCGTGCTTCTGCCAGAATTCTTTCAGCTGCGCTTTGCTGCGGGTCACCAGGGTTTCCGGCGTCAGGTCAGAGAACCAGGCGGTGTAGAGCTTCTCGTTGCAGTCGCGCAGGCTCTGGGGCTTGTTGACGATCAGCGTGCCTTTCTCTTCAGCGCGTTCGAGAATATAGGTGCAGTAGATGTATTCGGTGTCGAACGGCGGATCTTTACGCATCAGGATGACGTTGAGATCGGCCAGGGCAATGTCCTGCTCGGTGCCGAATTCGTACCATTTGTCGTAGTTCTGCTCGACGTTAACGATGCGGGTGCGGGCGCGGGCTTCACCGTTAATCAGGTAAAGATCGTTCATCTCCATATAGTGGAGTTCATAGCCGCGACGCTGCGCTTCCAGCAGCATGGCGAAGCTGGAATCTTTCTTGATGTTAATGTTTGCGATGGGGTCCATCACGATGCCGAGCTTGATCATGTTCTTCTCCGTTAATGCTTCAACCCAGATCGCCAAACCGTACCTGTAGCGCGGTAATGGCCGTGAGTGCCGTTGTCTCAGTGCGCAGAACGCGAGGTCCCAACAGAATATCAGTAAACTGGTAACGTGCCGTCATCGCAATTTCGTCCGCCGACAGGCCGCCTTCGGGGCCAATCAGCAGGCGTACGCGCTCAACGGGCAGGGGCAGCGTATTGATGCTGGCGCTGGCGCGCGGATGAAGATTGAGCTTCAGCCCACTGTCCTCTTCTGCACACCACTCCTCCAGATCCATCGCCGGGCGGATCTCCGGAATACGGTTGCGGCCACTCTGTTCGCAAGCCGCAATGGCAATTTTCTGCCACTGCTGGATCTTTTTGTTCAGACGTTCCGCATCCAGTTTAACGCCACAGCGCTCAGAAAAAAGTGGCGTAATGAGGCTTACACCCAGTTCAATGGATTTCTGAATGGTGAACTCCATTTTCTCGCCGCGCGACATCACCTGGCCCAGATGAATGTGCAGCGGTGATTCCCGGTCGTCCACTTCGCCACGCAGGACGTTAACATGTACGCTTTTTTTATCAGACCGCGTGATTTCCGCGTCGAAAACCTGGTTCGAGCCGTCGAACAGCTGTATTGCCTGACCTGCGCCCATGCGCAGCACGCGGCCAACGTGGTTGGCAGCGTCATCAGACAGGGCGATTTCGCGGCCTGCGGTAATCAGTTCAGGATGGTAAATGCGGGGAATGCGCATAGTCAGAAATTCCATGTGTCATGCGATATAAGCGAATTGCCGTAGTGTAGGTTAGCTCTTTTGCGCCTGGCAAGCCCGCTGGACGTAAGGGTTGTGATTCCCCTGGACTCTGGCGATACGTTCGTCGCGCTGGCATTCCCACTCCGTCACCGGGTACTGCTTGTCCCAGGCGTTGAACAGCTGCGTCTGCTGGCGGGAAAGGTTGAGGTCGTAACGGTCACGCATATAGAAGTAGGTGCGGGCAATGCTGCCGCGCGCGCGGGCAGGGGGCTCGGCGACTTTCTCTTTAAAATCAACCTTCATACCGCACTGGCCGTACTGGCCTTCACCACCGTTCCACTGGCTGTACATGAAATTACCCCGGTCGCCGTTCACTTCACCCACGGCAGGCTGCAGGTTATGCATATCGCTTTCCATCTGGCGATACACCGGATCTTTGGCGCAGTTTTTACGTCCGCCATCCTGCCAGCACTGGCGCTGGTGGCCAAACTGCCAGGCCGGAACGACATGCTCCCATTCAATACGGCTGGCGCGGTTTTCGTTTTTACGCACCTTGTAGCCGCAGGACTCAAGGTCAACGACCCCTTTTTTACCCTGCCAGTTAATTTTACAGCCGCAGTAGAAATCGCCCGGCACATCGGCGTTCACCTTCACGCCTGCGGCCTTGGCCTGGGAAAAACTGTTGATACCGTCGGCCAGAGCATGGCCTGAGAGCGCCGTCGTCAGAAAGGCGACCGCGAAAGAAAAATTACGGGACATCTTACACTCCGTGTCAAAACGAGCCCGCAACGTAACGAATGTTGTTCCTGTATGCAATCAGTCAGATCAGGAAAGTTCCTGAAAGTTCAGATGATTATTCCGCAACCAGCGGCTCGCCGCATTTGACGCAGCGGTAGGTCGCCTCACCGCGCACCACGCGATTATGGCGACGGACGGTAAGCTGGTGCTGCTGACACTGGCAGCGGTAGGGGAAGGTATTGCGGCGCACCGATTCCAGCTCGAACTGATGGGTACGGCGTGCCGGAACGCCGAGCACCGCCTCCATCATCCACTTCCACTCTTTTCCATGCGGCGCGACGCGGCCAAAGTGTTTCCACACCAGCAGATGCGCCAGCTCGTGCGGCACCACTTCATCGATAAACGCCTGCTGGTTTTCCATCATCAGCACCGGGTTAAGGCGGATCTCATACGACTCAAGCCAGGCTGTACCGGCCGAGGTGCCACGCTGCTGGTATACTAGTTTGGGTTCAGGGTAGTTGCGACCGAGCTTCAGGTTCGCCTGGGCGAGTTTTTCCCGCAGGCTGCGCATAACGGCCTGCTGAATGGCGATGGGGAGACGGGGTGCTTTCATAGGGGCAGAGCATAAAGCGCGAAGCGGGGAGGCGCAAGAGGCGCCTCCCGTAAGAGGATCAGTCGTGGGCGCCGATTTCGCGCAGAGGACGACCTTTCATCAGGTTACGTTCAATATGTTCCAGCGAAACGTGTTTGGTTTCTGGAACCAGCCAGATGGTCAGCACAATAAAGAAGATGTTCAGACCGGCGTATACCCAGAAGGTGTTCGCGTTGCCCAGGGTATTGAGCATGGTCAGGAACGTTGCGCCGACGATCATGTTGGCAACCCAGTTGGTTGCGGTAGAGCAGGTGATACCAAAATCACGCCCTTTCAGCGGCTGAATCTCCGAGCACAGTACCCAGATCAGCGGACCGGCGCTCATCGCAAACCCGACGATAAACATCAGCAGCATGCCTACCGCAAAGTACTGGGCGGTTGGGGAGTGAATGCCCACATGCATCATGGTACCGAGGACGCCCATACCGGCCGCCATCACCAGGAAGCCCAGCGTCAGGGTTGGCTTACGTCCCCAGCGGTCCACCAGACCGATGGCGATAAAGGTCGCCAGCACGTTGGTCAGACCCACGATGACGGTCCCCCACATCTGCTCGGTGGTGTTGGTATAACCCGCCAGCTCAAAGATTTTTGGCGCGTAGTACATGATGACGTTCATCCCGGTGAACTGCTGCATGACCTGCAGCAGCACGCCAAGGAACACCGCACGGCGGAAGTTGCTGTTCTCTTTAAACAGCGCCCAGCCGGACTGTTTGACCTTCAGGCTTTCGCGGATCTCTTCCAGCTCGTTTTTTGCCTCCGCGCTGGTATCGCGCAGGCGAAGCAGCACGCGTTCAGCATCGTGGAATCGACGTTTTGCAGCGAACCAGCGCGGGCTGTCCGGCAGGAAGAAGACGCCAATCAGCAGCAGGATGGCCGGGATGATGATCACGCCGAGCATCCAGCGCCATGCGCCGCTGTAGCTAAACGCGGTATCGGAAAGGTACGCGCCCAGGATACCGATGGTGATCATGAGCTGGTACATCGAAATCATACTGCCGCGGATTTTCTCCGGCGCGATTTCAGACAGGTAGAGCGGGGCGGTATAGGACGCCACGCCCACGGCAAGGCCGAGCAGCACGCGTGAAACCAGCAGAACCTCAACGTTAGGCGCAGCGGCAGAGAAGAGTGAACCGGCAACGAACAGGATCGCGCCGATCATCAGGCTCTTTTTACGCCCGAGCTTGAAGGAGAGCCAGCCGCTGCCGACGGCCCCGACGGCAGCGCCAAACATCATGGAGCTGACCACCCATTCCTGGGTGTGAGCGCTGATCTGGAACTCGTCAGTGATGAAAGGTAATGCACCGGCAATCACGCCGATATCCAGGCCAAAAAGTAATCCTGCCAGGGCGGCGAGGAAACAGACGAAGAATGTCATCGCCTTGTTGGACGTACGCCCCTGTTTTTTATTGTCAGGCATTATGCCCTCCAGTTGGGTTATCAGTTTTATTGAAGTAAAGGGTAGGTGAGTGACTAGTAAAAATATGTGAGATTAATCACATAGGTGTAATCGGTTACACTAACGTGGAACCGTAAAAATAATTAAAGCTTTGAAAATATAGAGGTAAACGAGGTGATGCGCATCGCGTTTGTTAGAATTTCGGACTTAACTGAAATGAAATGTAACAGCAGAAGAAAGGCGATCAGGCAAAGAGATTATTCTGAAAGCGGGATATATTTGGCATGGTGTAATCGGTTTCAAACATAAAAAAAGGCCAGCCCGAAGGCTGGCCTTTTAAAAGCGATGTCAGTCGATTACTTCAGACCGGCAGCTTCACGCAGCAGGGCGGCTTTGTCGGTTTTTTCCCATGGGAAATGTTCACGACCAAAGTGACCGTATGCCGCGGTTTCTTTGTAGATCGGGTGCAGCAGATCCAGCATCTGAATCAGGCCGTATGGACGCAGGTCGAAGAACTCGCGCACCAGCAGCGTCAGCTGTTCTGAAGGCACTTTCTCGGTACCGAAGGTTTCAACCATGATGGAGGTTGGTTCAGCCACGCCGATAGCGTAGGAAACCTGGATCTCACAGCGGTCAGCCAGGCCGGCGGCAACGATGTTTTTTGCCACATAACGTGCCGCGTACGCCGCAGAACGGTCAACTTTAGACGGATCTTTACCGGAGAACGCACCACCACCGTGACGCGCCATGCCGCCGTAGGTATCAACGATGATTTTACGACCGGTCAGACCGCAGTCACCCATTGGGCCGCCGATAACGAAGCGTCCGGTTGGGTTGATGAAGAATTTGGTTGCAGAGCTCAGCCATTCGGTCGGCAGAACCGGCTTGATGATCTCTTCCATCACCGCTTCCTGCAGGGATTTCTGATCGATATCTTCGGAGTGCTGGGTAGACAGCACTACCGCGTCAATACCGACGATTTTACCGTCGTCGTACTGGAAAGTGACCTGGCTTTTCGCATCCGGGCGCAGCCACGGCAGGGTGCCGTTTTTACGCACTTCAGCCTGACGCTGCACCAGACGGTGTGCGTAGGTGACCGGTGCTGGCATCAGCACGTCAGTTTCGTTGGTTGCATAGCCGAACATCAGACCCTGGTCGCCCGCGCCCTGTTCCAGCGGATCGGCACGGTCAACGCCCTGGTTGATGTCTGGAGACTGTTTGCCAATCGCGCTCAGTACCGCGCAGGAGTTGGCATCAAAGCCCATATCAGAATGCACATAGCCGATCTCACGCACCGTGTTACGGGTGATCTCTTCGATATCAACCCATGCGCTGGTGGTAATCTCACCGCCAACCAGAACCATGCCGGTTTTGACATAGGTTTCACACGCTACGCGCGCTTTTGGATCCTGCGCCAGGATCGCATCCAGCACCGCATCGGAGATTTGGTCAGCAATTTTATCAGGATGTCCTTCTGATACGGACTCGGACGTAAACAGGTGTTTTGCCATGTTTTATTTCACCTAAGAGGAATTTGGTTAGCTCAAGCTGCTGTGTGGAATAGCCAAAGGAGATAATTCTACCAAGGCCTGCAGGTTTTTGACACTGGCAGTATGAGTGTTAATCAGTATAGATGGATTAACATCTGGATGGCTATTTTAGGTCACTTCTTCGCCCGATTTCCAGTTTTTTTTGACTAACCTCTCACTCAGTTGAAATTGCTGCTGGCAATAATTCCTGACGGCCCCGGCAACACGCGCATTTTTGTTTTGCTTTTTAGCCCCCTTCTCGGTATAAAACGCGGCGCGCGGCTCATATAAAATAAGCGCTCGATGAACTCATCGTGTCGCCACTTCCAGCCGGGTTAAGCAGTGAACTTTTAGCTTTGGCTTGGGGTCCGTTTCAGCAGAGGCGGCCGTGGAGGTGATACGAGATAATGAACCATCGTTTTCCGCTAATTCAGCGCAGCCGTTCTGGCGCGTATTTGATTCCCGCAACCCGCATTTCTAGTCTGCAAACCTGCCGATGTTATACCCATCTCGGCGCTTCTCAGGATTCCAGGGCCGGTCACGCTTTGTGAAAACTGAACAAGGGCGCTCTTGTTAATACAAGAGTTTTCTCGTGGTTTCGCCGAACCTTGTCATACAGAGTTCGGATACGTGTTTTACAATGATATGAATAAGAAACCGGTCGCACGGTCTGGATTTCAGCATACTCTGCTGGGAAACGGAGCCGTTTATGGGTTGTTATCGCCGTATAACGCTGCGATAGTAGTCAACTGTTTTACACTTAATACAAAGAGTTGAGGTTCGCTATGTCTGACGACATGTCTTCTTTTTCGCCTTCGTCAGCGGGCGAACAGGGTGTACTACGTTCTATGCAGGAGGTTGCGATGAGCTCCGAGGAAGCCAGCAAGATGCTGCGCACTTACAATATTGCCTGGTGGGGCAATAACTACTACGACGTCAACGAACTGGGCCACATCAGCGTCTGCCCGGATCCGGACGTCCCTGAAGCGCGCGTGGACCTTGCTAAACTGGTGAAAGCCCGTGAAGCTCAGGGCCAGCGTTTGCCTGCACTGTTCTGCTTCCCGCAGATCCTGCAACATCGCCTGCGTTCTATTAACGCCGCCTTCAAGCGTGCGCGTGAGTCCTACGGCTATAAAGGCGACTACTTCCTGGTTTACCCGATCAAGGTGAACCAGCACCGCCGCGTGATTGAATCCCTGATCCACTCCGGCGAGCCGCTGGGGCTGGAAGCTGGCTCCAAAGCGGAGCTGATGGCGGTTCTGGCGCATGCGGGCATGACCCGTTCGGTGATCGTCTGTAACGGCTATAAAGACCGTGAATACATTCGTCTGGCGCTGATTGGCGAGAAGATGGGCCACAAGGTCTATCTGGTTATCGAAAAGATGACCGAAATCGCCATTGTGCTGGAAGAGGCCGAGCGTCTGAACGTGGTGCCGCGCCTTGGCGTGCGTGCGCGTCTGGCGTCACAGGGTTCCGGTAAATGGCAGTCCTCCGGCGGCGAAAAATCCAAGTTCGGCCTGGCGGCGAACCAGGTGCTGCAGCTGGTGGAAATCCTGCGCGAGCGCGGTCGTCTCGACAGCATTCAGCTGCTGCACTTCCACCTCGGCTCGCAGATGGCCAACATTCGCGACATCGCCACCGGCGTGCGTGAGTCAGCGCGTTTCTACGTTGAGCTGCACAAGCTTGGCGTGAACATTCAGTGCTTCGACGTGGGCGGCGGCCTGGGCGTGGACTACGAAGGGACCCGCTCGCAGTCGGACTGCTCCGTGAACTACGGCCTGAACGAATACGCGAACAATATCATCTGGGCGATCGGCGATGCCTGTGAAGAGAACGGCCTGCCGCACCCGACGGTAATCACCGAATCCGGCCGCGCGGTCACCGCGCACCATACGGTGCTGGTCTCTAACATCATCGGCGTTGAGCGTAGCGAAATCACCGAAGCGACGCCTCCGGCAGACGATGCCCCGCGCTCCCTGCAAAGCATGTGGGAAACCTGGCAGGAAATGCACGAGCCGGGCACGCGTCGTTCCCTGCGCGAATGGCTGCACGACAGCCAGATGGACCTGCATGACATCCACGTGGGGTATTCCTCAGGCACCTTCAGCCTGCAGGAGCGCGCGTGGGCGGAGCAGCTCTATCTGAACATGTGCCATGAAGTGCAGAAACAGCTCGACCCGAGCAACCGTGCGCACCGTCCGATTATCGACGAGCTGCAGGAGCGTATGGCGGATAAGATTTACGTCAACTTCTCGCTGTTCCAGTCAATGCCGGATGCCTGGGGTATCGACCAGCTGTTCCCGGTTCTGCCGCTGGAAGGGCTGAACCACGCCCCGGAACGTCGCGCGGTGCTGCTGGACATCACCTGTGACTCCGACGGTGCTATCGACCACTACGTTGACGGCGACGGTATCGCAACGACGATGCCAATGCCGGAGTACGACCCGGAGAACCCGCCGATGCTGGGCTTCTTTATGGTCGGCGCGTATCAGGAGATCCTCGGCAACATGCACAACCTGTTCGGTGATACCGAGGCGGTTGACGTGTTTGTCTTCCCTGACGGCAGCGTGGAAGTTGAGCTGTCTGACGAAGGGGATACCGTGGCGGACATGCTGGAATACGTTCAGCTGGATCCGAAAACCCTGCTGACGCAGTTCCGCGACCAGGTGAAAAACACCGGGCTGGACGATGCGCTGCAGCAGCAATTCCTGGAAGAGTTTGAAGCGGGTCTGTACGGGTACACCTACCTGGAAGACGAGTAGGAAAACCTCCCTCTCCCTGTGGGAGAGGGGCGGGGTGAGGGCATCAGCCCGCACAATGCCCTATACTCACTTGAACCCGTATGCATTACCGGCGATAATTCGCCCCAATAAGCGATTTACGAATCAATCCCTTCCTCGTCGGGTTTAACGACGCGGAGGGGATTTTTTTTCATCTGTTTTTAATGTATCGACTTTAAAAGAGGTCAGGACATGAGCACTTTAGGTCATCAGTACGATAACTCTCTGGTATCTAACGCGTTTGGTTTTTTACGCCTTCCGATGAACTTCCAGCCGTACGACAGCGACGCGGACTGGGTGATCACTGGCGTGCCGTTCGATATGGCAACATCTGGCCGTGCGGGTGGTCGTCACGGACCGGCGGCGATTCGTCAGGTTTCCACTAACCTGGCCTGGGAGCATAACCGCTTCCCGTGGAACTTCGACATGCGCGAGCGCCTGAACGTGGTGGACTGCGGTGACCTGGTGTATGCCTTTGGTGACGCGCGTGAGATGAGCGAAAAGCTGCAGGCGCACGCCGAGAAGCTGCTGGCTGCCGGTAAGCGCATGCTCTCCTTCGGCGGCGACCATTTCGTGACCCTGCCGCTGCTGCGCGCCCACGCGAAGCACTTCGGTAAAATGGCGCTGGTACACTTTGATGCGCATACCGACACCTACGCGAACGGCTGTGAGTTTGACCACGGTACCATGTTCTTCACCGCGCCGAACGAAGGTCTGATCGACCCGAACCACTCCGTGCAGATCGGTATTCGCACCGAGTTCGACAAAGATAACGGCTTCACCGTGCTGGATGCGGGTCAGGTTAACGATCGCGGCGTAGATGACATCCTCGCGCAGGTGAAGCAGATCGTGGGTGATATGCCTGTGTATCTGACCTTCGACATCGACTGCCTGGATCCGGCATTTGCACCGGGTACCGGTACGCCGGTGATCGGCGGCCTGACCTCAGACCGCGCTATCAAGCTGGTGCGCGGCCTGAAGGACCTGAACATTGTCGGGATGGACGTGGTGGAAGTGGCACCTGCGTATGACCAGTCCGAAATCACTGCGCTTGCCGCAGCGACCCTGGCACTGGAAATGCTCTACATCCAGGCTGCCAAAAAAGGCGAATAAGCCTCGCCTGACGTGAAAAAAACCTCTCCATGGAGAGGTTTTTTATTGCCTTTAGAACACGTTAAACGGGTATTCCACGTAAGCGCGGATCTCGTCCCCGCCCACGTTATAGTCGCTGGCGTTGCTGGAGACGCGCAGCACGGAATAGCGCAGTTTCAGTTTCAGATCCTTTGCCGGACCATCCTGCACCTGGTACTGGATCTGGTTAAACCACTCGTGCTCTTTACCGTTGCTGGTTTCAGCGGTTTTGATGTTATCGCCGCGCACGTAGGCGGTGGTCCAGCTCAGGCCCGGTAAGCCAAGGCCGCCAAAGTCCAGACCGTAGGATGCCTGCCAGGAACGTTCATCTTCGCCGTTAAAATCAGACCAGTAGGAGTTCGCCAGCCAGATGGTGTTACCGCCATCACCCACGCCGCCCTGGTCGCGGTAGCCGCCATAGTTGTAGCCGGTGCTGCCGCTGCTCTGCTGGTAGGCCACTTTGAACGTGTGAATATCCCAGATGTAGCTCGCCGCCAGGCTCCAGATGGTGTTGCTGCGGCCCGTGTCGAGGCTGTCAGCGTAACCCTGGTCCAGACGGGAGTTATAGCCGTTGAAGTCGAGCACCAGCTGCTGCCCGGTGCTGAACGGCTGTTTGAAGTTCAGGCCCAGATACTGCTTGTTCATCACCTCTTCATTATGAGAAGCGTAAAGCGCGCCGCTGAACTGGTCGTTGAACTGGTAGCTTGCGCCGCCGAAGGAGAGGCTCTTCAGCCCGCTGTCGTGGCGGTCATCGCTTTTACGCTGCTCGTCGGTGAAGTAACCGGCGTTGATTTCCAGACCGTCGATCTCTTTTGAGGTCAACATAGCGCCGGTGTAGCTTTCAAACAGCAGGCGGGAGCTGTCGGCATTGATGATAGGCAGCTCAGGACGCTGATTCCCGTAGCTCAGCACGGTGTTCGATATGCGCATTTTGGCGGTAGCGCCAAACTTTGCCAGATCGGATTTTGCCCGGCCATCATCTTCCTGTTTAAAGAAGTCGATGCCGCCTGCGCCGCTTTTGCCCCGGCCGCCGTCCAGGCGCACGCCGTATTGAGCAATACCGTCCACACCAAAGCCCACCAGCCCTTCGGTATAGCCGGATGCAAACGTGGCGATGATCCCCTGACCCCATTCGGCTTTGTCCTGCTGGCCCTGATGGTAGTCGCGGCTGATATAGGCATTGCGTAAAAACAGATCCAGATGGCTGTCGTCAATAAAACCCTGACTGTCGGATTGCTGGCTTGCAGCGGCAGGTAATGCGGCAAATAAACTTAAAGCAATTAATGATAATTCTTTTTTCACGGAGGGAACGTCTCTGTCTGGATATATTAATTTGAATAACTGCGGAAGTGATAATTACCGGAAAAAGTGACCTTTGCAATAATTATGTGACCAGACATTTCAATATGATAACGTTGATTTGGCGGGGCTTTCAGGGGTGTTATCGATACGTGCTGTTAAGTTAACAATTCATGCGAAATAAAAGGGAGGCAAATATGCCTCCCGGTAAAATTATTTAATTCCGTCTGCAGCCATACGGTCGCGAATATGCTGTGCGCGCTCTTCTGAGGCAGGGTGATCGTCAAACATGGAGCTTTGACGTCCCGCTTCCAGTTTGGCCAGTTTTTCAAAGCTGGTGGCTAAACCTGATGGATTAATGCCGCGTTTGCGCAACAGATCGTAAGAGTAATCATCCGCTTCGGACTCCTGGCGCTGGGAGAACTGGGAGTTAACCAGCTTTTCACCCACGTCGCCAAGCTGCGACTGCGACAGGCTGCCAACGATACCGCCCGCTGAGGCCGCCGCAGCGCGGATGGCGTTGGTGCCTAAAGCAACCTGCATCCCTTTCTTCACGTGGCCCAGGGCAACGTGGCCCATTTCATGGCCGATGACCGCTTCCACTTCGTTGTCGGTCATCATGTCCATCAGCCCGCTATAGACGCGGATGCAGCCGTTCGCCATCGCGAAGGCGTTCACGTCTTTCGCCATGTACACCTTGTAGTTCACCGGCTGGCCGTTGATGTTGTCGCCCAGCGCAGAAGCAATCTTATTCAGACGCTGCGTGTAGGTACTGTTAGCCGGCGCAAGCGTGGCTTTTCCGTCCATATCTTTACAGGCCTGGTCGCTCAGCGCTTTCACCTGCGCATCGCTCAGGGAATAGGCCTGGAAGGCCTCTGCGCCTGACGTCATCAGACCGTTAGAATCCATATTCTGACAGCCGCTCAGCAGGAGCGTTGTACCCAGGGCCAGCACTATTGCACGCATTTTCATGAGGTTGCTTCCGTACTCGTTAATCTGAATAAAATCCGAAAAGTGCACCGTCAGCGAAGCCGGTGTCGGGCTAAGTATAAGGAATATCGACAGAGCCGGGCGAGTAGATTGCGCAACATGCGAGCATGATCCAGAGATTTCTTAACAAGCAAAAGAATGCTCCATGTACATGACTTGCGGCTTGGGTTACATTGTTGGCACTTTTTTCCGGCGTAGCCCAAAACGCGCTGTCGTCAAGGGCATGGCCTTTAACAGTCCGATCTGGAGTTAAAATGTCCTCACGTAAAGAGCTTGCTAATGCTATTCGTGCGCTGAGCATGGACGCAGTACAGAAAGCCAAATCCGGCCACCCAGGGGCCCCTATGGGTATGGCTGATATCGCCGAAGTCCTGTGGCGCGATTTCCTGAACCACAACCCACAGAACCCGTCATGGGCTGACCGCGACCGTTTCGTACTGTCTAACGGCCACGGCTCTATGCTGATCTATAGCCTGCTGCACCTCACCGGCTACGATCTGCCAATTGAAGAGCTGAAAAACTTCCGTCAGCTGCACTCTAAAACTCCAGGTCACCCGGAAGTGGGCTACACCGCTGGCGTTGAAACCACCACCGGCCCGCTGGGTCAGGGTATTGCTAACGCTGTGGGTATGGCGATTGCTGAGAAGACGCTGGCGGCGCAGTTCAACCGTCCTGGTCACGACATCGTTGACCACTTCACCTACGCGTTCATGGGCGACGGCTGCATGATGGAAGGCATTTCTCACGAAGTGTGCTCCCTGGCAGGTACCCTGAAGCTGGGCAAACTGGTTGCGTTCTATGACGACAACGGTATCTCCATCGACGGTCACGTTGAAGGCTGGTTCACCGACGACACCGCTAAACGTTTCGAAGCCTACGGCTGGCACGTTGTGCGTGGCGTTGATGGCCACGATGCTGACTCGATTAAACGTGCAGTAGAAGAAGCGCGCGCGGTGACGGACAAGCCGTCCCTGCTGATGTGCAAAACCATCATCGGCTTCGGTTCGCCGAACAAAGCGGGTACGCACGACTCCCACGGCGCGCCGCTGGGCGACGCGGAAATCGCACTGACCCGCGAAGCGCTGGGCTGGAAACACCCTGCATTCGAAATCCCATCTGAGATCTACGCTCAGTGGGATGCAAAAGAAGTAGGCCAGGCGAAAGAAGCGGCCTGGAACGAGAAGTTCGCTGCTTACGCGAAAGCGTTCCCGCAGGAAGCGGCTGAATTCACCCGTCGTATGAAAGGCGACATGCCGTCTGACTTCGACGCGAAAGCGAACGAGTTCATCGCTAAGCTGCAGGCGAACCCGTCTAAAATCGCGAGCCGTAAAGCGTCTCAGAATGCGATTGAAGCGTTCGGTCCTCTGCTGCCTGAATTCCTCGGCGGCTCCGCTGACCTGGCGCCATCTAACCTGACCCTGTGGTCCGGTTCTAAGCCAATCAACGAAGATACTGCCGGTAACTACATCCATTACGGTGTACGTGAATTCGGTATGACTGCGATTGCCAACGGTATCTCCCTGCACGGTGGTTTCCTGCCGTACACCTCTACCTTCCTGATGTTCGTTGAATATGCACGTAACGCCGTGCGTATGGCCGCGCTGATGAAACAGCGTCAGGTGATGGTCTACACCCACGACTCCATCGGTCTGGGCGAAGACGGTCCAACTCACCAGCCGGTAGAGCAGGTGGCTTCCCTGCGCGTGACCCCGAATATGAGCACATGGCGTCCGTGTGACCAGGTTGAATCCGCGGTGGCGTGGAAATACGGCGTTGAGCGTCAGGACGGTCCAACCGCGCTGATCCTCTCCCGTCAGAACCTGGCGCAGCAGGAGCGTACCCCTGAGCAGCTGGCGAACATCGCTCGCGGTGGTTACGTGCTGAAAGATAGCGCGGGCCAGCCAGAGCTGATCTTCATCGCCACCGGTTCTGAAGTTGAACTGGCTGTGGCAGCGTGGGAAAAACTGACTGCCGAAGGCGTGAAGGCGCGCGTGGTTTCCATGCCGTCTACCGACGCGTTCGACAAGCAGGATGCCGCATACCGTGAATCCGTTCTGCCTAAAGCGGTTTCCGCTCGCGTGGCAGTGGAAGCGGGTATCGCTGACTACTGGTTCAAATACGTGGGCCTGAACGGCGCTATCGTCGGTATGACCACCTTCGGTGAGTCTGCTCCGGCAGAGCAGCTGTTCGAAGAATTCGGCTTCACCGTTGAGAACGTTGTCGCGAAAGCGAAAGAACTGCTGTAATCGTTTGTACGGTGCGGGCTGATGCCCTCACCCCAGCCCTCTCCCACCGGGAGAGGGTGCAAACACTAAAAACGGTAACCTCTCGGTTACCGTTTTGCTTTTACCTCGCCGTAAATTATTCCACCTAAAATGTGACGCAAGTCATATAGCTCGCTTATTCATCTGGACAGACATTCCTTTTATTCCCCGATTCGCTTATTCTTGCTGAAGCGTTTCAGTCGATTAAATGTTCGACAATTGACCAATCAATCGCAGTTTGTGACAGCAAGGATTCCCCTTCGGGCGTAGCTGGATTACTCTTTCAGCCACCTCAAACTCAGGGATTGCTTTGCAGGAGATCTATGACCGTACGCGTAGCGATTAATGGCTTCGGTCGCATCGGACGTAATGTGGTTCGTGCTTTGTATGAATCCGGACGTCGGGCGGAAATAACCGTGGTGGCAATCAATGAACTGGCGGATGCTACGGGCATGGCGCATTTGTTGAAATACGACACCAGCCACGGACGATTTGCCTGGGATGTGCGCCAGGAAAGAGATCAGCTCTTTGTGGGTGACGACGCTATTCGTGTGCTGCATGAGAACAGCATCTCCGGGCTACCCTGGCGTGAACTGGGTGTGGATGTGGTGCTTGACTGTACCGGTGTCTACGGCAACCGCGAACATGGCGAAGCGCATCTGGCTGCCGGCGCGAAAAAAGTCCTGTTTTCTCATCCCGGCAGTAACGACCTCGACGCGACCGTCGTGTTTGGCGTCAACCAGCATGAGCTGCAGGCCGAACACCGCATTGTTTCCAACGCCTCCTGTACCACCAACTGCATTATTCCGGTCATCAAACTGTTAGACGATGCGTATGGCATTGAATCCGGCACCGTGACCACGATTCACTCCGCCATGCACGATCAGCAGGTTATCGACGCCTACCATCCGGATTTACGACGCACTCGCGCGGCGAGCCAGTCAATCATTCCGGTGGATACGAAACTGGCGGCAGGGATCACCCGAATTTTTCCGCAGTTTAATGACCGGTTTGAAGCGATTGCCGTGCGTGTTCCAACGATCAACGTCACCGCGATCGACCTCAGCGTGACGGTGAAAAAACCGGTAAAAGCCTGTGAAGTCAACCTGTTGCTGCAAAAAGCGGCACAGGGGGCATTTCATGGTATAGTTGACTATACGGAATTACCGTTGGTCTCAGTAGATTTTAACCACGACCCGCACAGCGCCATCGTTGATGGCACGCAAACGAGGGTTAGTGGTGCACACCTTATCAAGACGCTGGTCTGGTGTGATAACGAATGGGGCTTTGCTAACCGAATGCTCGACACCACGTTAGCAATGGCCGCTCAAGGTTTCAGGTAAGACGCATTGTGCGTCTGCAAAACTTTAAGAATCAACGAGAGGATTCACCATGTCTGTAATTAAGATGACCGATCTGGATCTGGCTGGTAAACGCGTTTTCATCCGTGCCGATCTGAACGTACCGGTTAAAGATGGCAAAGTGACCAGCGACGCGCGTATCCGTGCATCTCTGCCAACCATCGAACTGGCTCTGAAGCAGGGCGCGAAAGTGATGGTCACCTCCCACCTGGGTCGTCCAACTGAAGGCGAGTACAACGAAGAGTTCTCTCTGCTGCCAGTGGTTAATTACCTGAAAGACAAACTGTCCAACCCGGTTCGCCTGGTGAAAGATTACCTGGACGGTGTTGACGTTGCAGCCGGTGAACTGGTTGTTCTGGAAAACGTCCGCTTCAATAAAGGCGAAAAGAAAGACGACGAAACCCTGTCCAAAAAATACGCTGCACTGTGCGACGTATTCGTAATGGATGCCTTCGGTACGGCTCACCGCGCGCAGGCGTCAACCCACGGTATCGGTAAATTCGCAGACGTAGCGTGTGCCGGTCCTCTGCTGGCTGACGAACTGGAAGCGCTGGGTAAAGCACTGAAAGAACCTGCTCGTCCAATGGTGGCTATCGTTGGTGGTTCTAAAGTTTCTACCAAACTGACCGTTCTGGATTCCCTGTCTAAAATCGCTGACCAGCTGATCGTTGGCGGTGGTATCGCGAACACCTTCGTTGCCGCTCAGGGCCACAACGTGGGTAAATCCCTGTACGAAGCAGACCTGGTTGACGAAGCCAAACGCCTGCTGAGCACCTGCGATATCCCGGTTCCAACTGACGTTCGCGTCGCGACCGAGTTCTCCGAAACCGCAACCGCGACTCTGAAGTCTGTAAACGACATCAAAGATGAAGAGCAGATTCTGGACCTGGGCGACGTTTCTGCACAGAAACTGGCTGAAATCCTCAAAAACGCAAAAACTATCCTGTGGAACGGTCCGGTAGGCGTGTTCGAATTCCCGAACTTCCGCAAAGGGACTGAAATCGTTGCTAACGCTATCGCAGACAGCGAAGCGTTCTCTATCGCAGGCGGTGGTGACACCCTGGCAGCAATCGACCTGTTCGGTATCGCTGACAAGATCTCCTACATCTCCACTGGTGGCGGCGCATTCCTCGAATTCGTGGAAGGCAAAGTACTGCCAGCAGTAGCAATGCTCGAAGAGCGCGCTAAGAAGTAAGCCATTCAAGGGCAGGGAAACCTGCCCAATTTTCAGCGCGCTTTTAAGAGCTCGCACCTTTTCTAACGGCCGAAGATACAGGACTAAGCAACATGTCTAAAATTTTTGATTTCGTAAAACCTGGCGTTATCACTGGTGATGACGTACAGAAAGTGTTCCAGGTAGCTAAAGAAAACAACTTCGCTCTGCCAGCAGTTAACTGCGTGGGTACCGACTCCATCAACGCCGTACTGGAAACTGCTGCTAAAGTTAAAGCACCGGTTATCGTTCAGTTCTCTAACGGCGGCGCTGCGTTCATCGCAGGTAAAGGCGTGAAAACTGATATTCCTCAGGGTGCTGCAATCCTGGGCGCTATCTCTGGTGCGCACCACGTACACCAGATGGCTGAACACTACGGTGTTCCAGTTATCCTGCACACTGACCACTGCGCGAAGAAACTGCTGCCGTGGATCGACGGTCTGCTGGACGCGGGTGAAAAACACTTCGCGGCAACCGGTAAGCCACTGTTCTCTTCTCACATGATCGACCTGTCTGAAGAGTCACTGCACGAAAACATCGAAATCTGCTCTAAGTACCTGGCGCGCATGGCCAAAATGGACATGACCCTGGAAATCGAACTGGGTTGCACCGGTGGTGAAGAAGACGGCGTGGACAACAGCCACATGGACGCTTCTGCACTGTACACCCAGCCAGAAGACGTTGATTACGCTTACACCGAGCTGAGCAAAATCAGCCCACGCTTCACCATTGCAGCGTCCTTCGGTAACGTACACGGCGTTTACAAACCAGGCAACGTGGTTCTGACCCCAACCATCCTGCGTGATTCTCAGGAATACGTTTCCAAGAAACACAACCTGCCGCACAACAGCCTGAACTTCGTCTTCCACGGCGGTTCCGGTTCTTCTGCTCAGGAAATCAAAGACTCCGTAAGCTACGGCGTAGTGAAAATGAACATCGATACCGACACCCAGTGGGCAACCTGGGACGGTATTCTGCAGTACTACAAAGCGAACGAAGCTTACCTGCAGGGCCAGCTGGGCAACCCGAAAGGCGAAGACCAGCCGAACAAGAAATACTACGATCCACGCGTATGGCTGCGCGCTGCCCAGACGTCCATGGTGACCCGTCTGGAGCAGGCTTTCAAAGAACTGAACGCGATCGACGTTCTGTAATTTGAGCTGCTAACAGCATCAGAAGGCCCGCAAATGCGGGCCTTTTTTTATGCTTTTTCAATACCCTGCCGGACCGGTTTTTGTGATCTGTTTGGCAATACTTGCGCTTTTTGTTTACCCTTTACGGACCTGCCTGTCTCCATGGGGGATGGATTTTGTGTTTTGGTTTAACAAAAGGAAGAATAAATGGAACAACTCGATGTTGTAGACAGCATCAATAACGCCGGTAACTGGCTGGTGCGTAACCAGGCGCTGCTGCTGAGCTATGCCGTGAACATCGTCGCGGCGATTGCCATCATCATCGTCGGGATGATCGTGGCGCGTATCGTATCTAACGCGGTTAACCGCGTAATGCTGGCCCGTCACATTGACGCCACGGTGGCTGACTTTCTCTCCGCACTGGTGCGCTACGGCATTATCGCCTTTACGCTGATTGCGGCGCTGGGCCGCGTGGGCGTGCAGACCGCCTCCGTTATTGCCGTTCTCGGTGCCGCCGGTCTGGCCATTGGTCTGGCGCTGCAGGGCTCACTTTCAAACCTGGCGGCAGGCGTTCTGCTGGTGACCTTCCGTCCGTTCCGTTCCGGCGAATACGTTGATCTTGGCGGCATTGCCGGGACCGTGCTGCAGGTGCAGATTTTCTCAACGACCATGCGTACCGTCGATGGTCGCATCGTGGTCGTACCTAACGGGAAAATCATCGCGGGCAACATCATTAACTTCTCCCGTGAGCCGGTGCGTCGTAATGAGCTGATTATCAGCGTGGCGTACGATTCCGATATCGATCAGGTGAAGTCGCTGATTAGCAACATCATTGCTTCAGACGATCGCATTCTGAAAGACAAAGAGCAGACGGTTCGCCTGAACGAACTGGGCGCGTCCTCCATTAACTTCGTGGTGCGCATCTGGAGCAAGAGCAGCGATCTGCAAAACGTGTACTGGGACGTGCTGGAACGCATTAAGCGCGACTTCGACGCCAACGGCATCAGCTTCCCGTACCCGCAGATGGACGTAAACGTCAAAAAAGTTAAAGAAGCAGAATAACGTCACCCGTAGGCCCGGTAAGCGCTAGCGCCACCGGGCTTTATTTTTATAAGCCCCGCTAATCCCCAATTAAAATTATCCATTTCCTCTAATGTGATTTGCGCAGTATAGTCGGCTTCCAGAACAACTCTGCGAGAAAATCGTCATGCTATCTTATTATTTTCAAGGGCTTGCATTAGGCGCGGCCATGATCCTTCCGCTCGGCCCGCAAAATGCGTTCGTGATGAACCAGGGCATCCGCCGCCAGTATCATCTGATGATTGCCCTGCTGTGCGCGGTAAGCGATTTACTGCTGATCTGTGCCGGGATTTTTGGCGGCAGTGCATTGCTGATGCAGTCTCCCTGGCTGCTGGCGCTGGTCACCTGGGGCGGCGTGGCGTTTCTGCTATGGTATGGTTTTGGTGCCCTGAAAACGGCGATGAGCAGCAACCTCGAGCTGGCGAGCGCGGAGGTCATGAAGCAGGGCCGCTGGAAGATTATCGTCACCATGCTGGCGGTCACCTGGCTTAATCCGCATGTTTATCTGGACACCTTTGTGGTGCTGGGTAGCCTGGGCGGTCAACTGGACGTAGAGCCGAAACGCTGGTTTGCTCTCGGTACGGTCAGCGCCTCGTTCCTCTGGTTCTTCGGTCTCGCCATTCTGGCGGCATGGCTGGCACCCCGTCTGCGTACGGCCAAAGCCCAGCGCATCATTAATACCCTGGTGGGGCTGGTGATGTGGTTTATTGCCTTTCAGCTGGCAAAAGAGGGGATTCACCACGTTCAGGAATTGTTCAACTAATCCTTGTCTTATGGACAACTGAACAAGACCCGCTAAGCTTGCTGGCATGCGCCCTGTTAATGGGCACTCTTCGCAACATGGAGGAATAACAGTGAAGTTTAAGGTGATGGCCCTGGCGGCATTAGTAAGTTTTGGTGCGGTGTCGGCGCAGGCAAGTGAACTGCCGGATGGCCCGCACATCGTCACTTCTGGCACCGCAAGCGTGGACGCGGTACCCGATGTTGCAACCCTGGCAATTGAGGTGAATGTGGCGGCGAAAGATGCGGCAACGGCCAAGAAGCAGGCTGACGATCGTGTTGCGCAATATCTCTCTTTCCTCGAGCAGAACGGCGTCGGTAAAAAAGATATCAACTCTGCGAACCTGCGTACTCAACCCGATTACGACTACCAGAATGGCAAAAGCATCCTGAAAGGCTACCGTGCCGTGCGTACCGTTGAAGTGACCGTGCGTCAGCTGGATAAGCTTAACTCGCTGCTGGACGGTGCGCTGAAGGCAGGCCTGAACGAGATCCGTTCCGTGTCGCTGGGCGTTGCGCAACCGGAGAAATACAAAGACGAAGCGCGTAAGGCGGCGATTGATGATGCCATTCACCAGGCGGAACAGCTGGCTTCTGGCTTTAAGAGCAAGCTCGGCCCGGTTTACAGCGTGCGTTACCACGTCTCTAACTACCAGCCAAGCCCGATGGTACGGATGATGAAGGCTGATGCAGCCCCGGTGTCCGCTCAGGAAACTTACGAGCAGCCAACCATTCAGTTCGACGATCAGGTGGATGTGGTCTTCCAGCTGGAACCCGTTGCAGCACAGCCGAAACCTGCACAATAAGCAACAGGCCGGGTAAGGCGTAGCCGCCACCCGGCTTATTTTTTAATCCTGCCTCAACACCTTGTGCCCGTACGCCAGCAGCGCGTCGGTGACGTTGCGCATCATCCGGCTTTCCGGCGCAAAACGGTGCCAGTAGAGCATCCGACGCTGATACAGCCCCGGCGTTAAGTCAATCAGCTCACCGCTTTTCAGCTCTTTCTCAATCTGCAGATGCGGAATCATGCAGCAGGTGGTGCCCTGGCGCGCAAGCTGCACGAAGGCTTCAGACGAGTTGACGATATGGCAAGGCACGCTGCCCGGCGGAAGATCGAAGTTTTGCTGCAGGAACGCCTGATGCATATCATCCAGATGGTCGAACGCCACGGCAGGGGCTTTCAGCAGCGCCGCGCGGGTCACCCCGTTGGGGAAGTAGCGCTCGGCAAAGGCTTTTGAACCCACAAACAGGTAATCCAGTGCGCCTAACTGATCGACAAGGCAACTCGGCAACGCCTGAGGCTGGATACTGACCGCCCCAACTACCTCACCGCGACGCAGGCGCTCCTGGGTACGGGTTTCATCTTCAACCTGTAAATTCAGGCGGATAGGGGAGTCAGCTAATACCGGCGCCAGGGCTGGCAGCAGCCAGGTCGCCAGACTGTCGGCGTTGACCGCCAGAGAGAGCAGCAGCGGCGTAGAGCCCGTTTGTTCGTCACCCAGCCACTCGTCTTCCAGCAGTTCAACCTGGCGCAGCAGGGCGAGGAGCTTTTGTCCCTGCTCGGTTGGCCGTGGCGGCACGGTACGCACCAGCAGCGGCTGGCCGAACATGTTTTCAAGCTGTTTGATACGCTGTGATACGGCGGACTGCGTGATGCAAAGCTTTTGCGCCGCGCGCTCAAAACCTCGTTCACGAATAACTGCATCAAGTGCCTGTAGTGTTCTGTAGTCCGGACGTTTCATTGCTCTGGCTGGCTCCTTAATTTTGCTTATTCTGCACTATGACACAATTTTCCCTTTGTGGCAGACGAATTCCATTCGACGTGTTCTATAATGCGCCCTGAGTTTTCACACCACAGGCAAAACGATCATGACGCAGGATGAACTGAAAAAAGCAGTAGGATGGGCCGCTCTCCAGTACGTACAGCCGGGTACCATTGTCGGTGTCGGTACGGGATCAACCGCGGCACACTTTATCGATGCGCTGGGCACGATGAAGGGGCAGATCGAGGGCGCGGTTTCCAGCTCTGATGCTTCCACGGAAAAGCTGAAAAGCCTCGGCATTACCGTTTTCGATCTCAACGAAGTGGATCGTCTGGGGATTTACGTTGATGGCGCGGATGAAATCAACGGCCACATGCAGATGATCAAAGGCGGCGGCGCGGCGCTGACGCGCGAAAAAATCATCGCCTCCGTTGCGGACAAGTTTATCTGCATCGCAGACGCCTCCAAGCAGGTTGACATTCTGGGCAATTTCCCGCTGCCGGTCGAAGTGATCCCGATGGCGCGCAGCGCGGTTGCCCGTCAGCTGGTGAAGCTGGGCGGTCGTCCGGAATATCGTCAGGGCGTAGTCACCGACAACGGTAACGTGATCCTCGACGTTCACGGTCTGGAAATTCTCGACGCGATTGCGCTGGAAAATGCCATCAACGCTATCCCAGGCGTAGTGACCGTAGGGCTATTCGCCAACCGTGGCGCGGATGTGGCGCTGATCGGCACCGCTGACGGCGTGAAAACCATCGTAAAATGATCTGACGGGGGGAGTCCTCCCCCCGCTAAAAAATTTTTGAAAAGCTAAATTCGGTGACTTGTGTCACGTTTTTGAGCCTCTTTTGCCGATCCTGCCGCGTTTGTAAATTTCCATAGCATTTTCCTCTGACATTTTGCTCTGTATGACTTTTCTTCAGAGTGCCGACGCAAACGTTCATATTGCTGCAATAGTTTTTTTTGATATGTTGGCTACAGCGGATTCATATCCAGCACAACATCAGTTCAGACAAAAACAGGGTCGGGTAAATGGCAAAGGTATCACTGGAGAAAGACAAGATTAAATTCCTGCTGGTCGAGGGCGTGCATCAAAAAGCAATCGATAGCCTTCGTGCGGCAGGTTACACCAACATCGAATTTCACAAAGGGGCGCTCGATACCGAAGAGCTGAAAGCGTCCATCCGTGATGCCCACTTCATTGGCCTGCGATCCCGTACTCACCTGACTGAAGACGTTATTGCTGCGGCGGAAAAGCTGGTGGCTATCGGCTGCTTCTGCATCGGTACCAACCAGGTTGACCTGAATGCTGCCGCCAGACGCGGTATTCCCGTCTTCAACGCCCCGTTCTCCAACACCCGTTCCGTGGCGGAGCTGGTGATTGGCGAACTGCTGCTGCTGCTGCGCGGCATTCCTGAAGCGAACGCCAAGGCGCACCGCGGCGTGTGGAACAAGCTGGCGTCTGGCTCCTATGAAGCGCGTGGTAAAAAGCTGGGGATTATCGGCTACGGCCACATCGGTACGCAGCTCGGTATTCTGGCTGAATCCCTGGGCATGCACGTGTTTTTCTACGATATCGAAAGCAAGCTGCCGCTGGGTAACGCCACCCAGGTTCAACACCTCTCTGATCTGCTGAACATGAGCGACGTGGTGAGCCTCCACGTGCCGGAAAATGCGTCCACCAAAAACATGATGGGCGCGGAAGAGCTGGCGCTGATGAAGCCGGGCTCACTGCTGATTAACGCCGCGCGCGGCACGGTTGTCGATATCCCGGCACTGGCGGATGCGCTGAAGCGTAAGCACCTGGCGGGCGCGGCCATCGACGTGTTCCCGACGGAGCCTGCCACCAACAGCGATCCGTTTACCTCTCCGCTGTGCGAGTTCGACAACGTGATCCTGACGCCACACATTGGCGGTTCTACCCAGGAAGCGCAGGAGAATATCGGTCTGGAAGTAGCGGGTAAACTGAGCAAATACTCCGACAACGGTTCTACGCTCTCTGCGGTGAACTTCCCGGAAGTGTCGCTGCCGCTGCACGGTGGCCGTCGTCTGCTGCACATCCACGAAAACCGTCCGGGCGTGCTGACCGCCATCAACCAGATCTTTGCCGAGCAGGGCGTCAACATCGCCGCGCAGTATCTGCAAACGAACTCGCAGATGGGTTACGTGGTCATTGATATCGAAGCGGATGACGATGTTGCCGAGAAAGCGTTGCTGAGCATGAAGTCTATTGCGGGGACGATTCGCGCGCGTCTGCTGTACTGATGGTGCGAGGTAAATGCAAAACGGTAACGATAGTTACCGTTTTTTATGTTTTCACCCTCTCCCTTTGGGGGAGGGCTGGGGTGAGGGCCTCAGGCTGCCTGTTTCACCACTCCCACAACTTCGATGGCGTCACTACCGCCGGCAACGGCACATCCCACTTCTCTACCGGCAACGCCTCCACGCCCTGACAATCATGCGCGTAACCCACCGGCTGCACCCCGTACTGCTGCCAGTTTTGCAGCGTCCTGTCATAAAAACCGCCGCCCATCCCTAAACGCTGGCCCTGTTCATCAAACGCCACCAGCGGCGCGATCAGCACGTCCAGTTCAGAGAGCGGCAGCACGTCGCGGACGTCGAGTTTCGGCTCCGTGATTTTCAGGCGATTCACCACCAGCTCGCTGTGCGGGTGGTAGTGCAGAAACAGCAGATTACCGTCGCTAAACGGATGCAGCACCGGCAGATACACCTTCTTCCCGGCGCGCCAGAGCTGTTCTATCAGCGGCTGGGTATCCAGCTCTCCGTCAAATGACAGAAACAGCGCAACGGTGTGCGCCATTACGACAGGGGGATACGCCATCATACGGGCGGCGGCCTGCTGGGCAAAATGCGCTTGCTGAACGGCGGTTAACGCACGGCGGCGCTGACGAATGAGCTGACGAATGTCCTGGCGTGAAGCCGAAACTTCAGGGAATTGAGTCATGGTAGTCGGTAGAAGAAAAGAGAGGGAATCTCCGAGATGCCGCCGCAGGCTGTAACCCTTGAACCCTTGGTTCAAGGTGAATGTGTCGTCATAGTTTTAAGGCTTCTCGGACGGACCGAGCATGCTCACCAACCATGGAGCGCCACATTCTTGTGGTATGAAATATCGGCTCAGGGGACTGGCCCGCTTGCGAACATCTCAGAGAAATTTTGTCTTCACAGTTACTCTACCATAGTCAACTGAGAAGTGTTATTCAAACTTTGGTCCCGGTCTTTCGGGATTGCGACCTTGATCAAGCAATGCCTGTTCTATGGTCTGCTGGAGCATTTTAATGCGCTGCTCCATGCTTGCCGCGTAGTCGCGGGTCTTCGCTTTTTCCTGAGTCAGTTCATAGCTGATGTTCAACGCGGCGATGAAAACCAGCTGCTCAGTATTTGTGACTCTAGTGCGTTCTTTTAGATCTTGCAACCGCTGATTCAAATCGTCCGCTGCCTGATTCAAAGCATCCCTTTGTTCAGGCGGACAATTCACTCGCAGTGAACGGCCAAAAATCTGGAGATCGACGGGTTGTGCAGACATGCCACCTTCCTGCTGATTGACTGCGCTGCCTTCGCTTACTGCCCCGGGGGCTGCGAAGGGGCGACACTATAGCTACCCTGATGTGAAGATACAAGCCCTTTTCTGGTATCACCAGGGTCCAAAGTGGTAGCATATCATGAAACTTCCCCCCTTTGACGACGAATGCTCATGTCTATACAGAACGAAATGCCTGGTTACAAGGATTTAAACCAGTTACTGAACCAGCAGGGAGTCGGTTTAACCCCTGCCGAAATGCACGGTCTGATCAGTGGCATGCTGTGCGGCGGAAACAGCGACAGCTCATGGCAGCCGCTGATCCACGACCTCACGAATGAAGGGCTGGCGTTTGGTCACGAGCTGGCGGAAGCGCTGCGTAAAATGCATGCCGCCATCAGTGATTCGCTGGAAGACGATGGCTTCCTTTTTCAGCTTTATCTGCCTGAAGGCGATGACGTCAGCGTGTTCGATCGCGCCGATGCGCTGGCCGGCTGGGTAAACCACTATCTGCTGGGGCTGGGCGTGACGCAGCCTAAACTGGATAAAGTCACCGGCGAAGCGGGTGAAGCGATCGACGACCTGCGTAACATCGCCCAGCTTGGCTACGATGAAGACGAAGACCAGGAAGAGCTGGAAATGTCGCTTGAAGAGATCATCGAGTACGTGCGCGTGGCGGCACTGCTGTGCCACGACAACTTCACGCGCTCACAGCCGACCGCGCCGGAAGTCCGCAAGCCAACCTTACATTAAGAAAAATAACGCACAGGAGGGTGTCATGGTTATCTCAAGTCAAGAGTATTCGCGCCGCCGTCAGGCGCTGCTGGCAACAATGCAGCCGGGCAGCGCCGCGCTGATTTTTGCTGCGCCCGAAGTGACGCGCAGCGCCGACAGCGAATATCCCTATCGCCAGAGCAGCGATTTCTGGTACTTCACCGGCTTTAACGAGCCGGAAGCGGTACTGGTGCTGATTAAGAGCAATGACACCCACAACCACAGCGTGATTTTCAACCGCGTGCGCGATCTGACGGCCGAAATCTGGTTTGGCCGCCGCTTAGGGCAAGAGGCCGCACCGGAAAAGCTGGGCGTTGACCGCGCGCTGGCGTTTAGCGAAATCAACCAGCAGCTCTATCAGTTGCTTAACGGCCTCGACGTGCTCTATCACGCGCAGGGCGAATATGCGTACGCCGATGAGATTGTCTTCACCGCGCTGGATAAGCTGCGCAAAGGCTCGCGGCAGAACCTGTCCGCACCGGCCACGCTGACGGACTGGCGTCCGGTGGTGCATGAGATGCGCCTGTTCAAGTCTGAAGAAGAGCTGAATTTGATGCGTCGTGCGGGCGAAATCAGCGCGCTGGCGCACACCCGCGCGATGGAGAAATGCCGTCCCGGGATGTTCGAATACCAGCTGGAAGGCGAAATTCACCACGAATTTAACCGTCACGGCGCACGTTATCCTTCCTACAACACCATCGTTGGCGGCGGGGAAAACGGCTGCATTCTGCACTACACCGAAAACGAAAGCGCGCTGCGCGACGGCGATCTGGTGCTGATTGACGCCGGTTGCGAATATCAGGGCTACGCGGGGGATATCACCCGAACCTTCCCGGTGAACGGTAAATTCTCGCCGGCACAGCGCGCGATTTACGACATCGTTCTCGAATCCCTTGAGACGGCGCTCAGGCTGTATCGTCCCGGAACCTCCATGCAGGAAGTGACCGGTGAAGTGGTGCGCATCATGATTACCGGTCTGGTCAGGCTCGGGATCCTGAAAGGGGATGTCGACACCCTGATTGCTGAAAATGCGCATCGACCGTATTTCATGCACGGCCTAAGCCACTGGCTGGGGCTGGACGTGCATGACGTTGGCGCATACGGCACCGACCGTTCGCGCGTGCTGGAGCCGGGCATGGTGTTAACCGTGGAGCCGGGTCTGTATATCGCGCCGGATGCCGACGTGCCTGAAGAGTACCGCGGGATTGGCATTCGTATTGAAGACGACATCGTGATTACCGAAACCGGTAACGAAAATCTGACCGCGAGTGTCGTGAAAAACGCTGACGATATTGAGGCGCTGATGGCAGCGGCACGCGCATGAGCGTGATTATCGTTGGCGGCGGCATGACCGGGGCCACGCTGGCGCTGGCCATTTCACATTTGACGAAAGGCCAGCTTGCGGTGCACCTGGTGGAAGCCGTTGCGCCAGAGGCGTCCAACCACCCCGGTTTTGATGCCCGCGCCATTGCGCTCGCGCAGGGCACCTGCCAGCAGCTTTCCCGCATTGGCATCTGGCAGGCCATTGCCGACTGCGCCACGGCAATTAAAACCGTTCACGTCAGCGATCGCGGCCATGCTGGCTTTGTCACCCTGGACGCGCAGGATTATCGTATTGATGCTCTTGGGCAGGTTGTTGAGCTGCATGACGTCGGATTGCGTCTGTTCCGCCTGCTTCAGGACGCGCCGGGCGTTACGCTGCATTGTCCGGCGCGTGTGGCCAGCGTGAGCCGTAGTGAGGCGTCGGTTAGCGTGACGCTGGAAAACGGCACCGTCCTTGAAGGCCAGCTTCTGGTCGCCGCGGACGGTTCGCGCTCGTCGCTCGGCGCCCAGTGTGGCGTGAAGTGGCGCCAGCAGCCTTACGGCCAGGTGGCGGTCATTGCGAACGTCGCTACCGCAGCTGACCACGACGGCAGGGCGTTTGAGCGCTTTACGCAGCATGGTCCGCTGGCGATGCTGCCGATGTCGGACGGGCGCTGTTCCCTGGTGTGGTGTCATTCGCAGGATAAGGCTGAAGAGGTGAAGGCCTGGTCAGACGAACGTTTTTGTACCGAGCTGCAAAAAGCCTTTGGCTGGCGGCTGGGGCGTATCACCCATGCCGGCCAGCGGGCGGTCTATCCGCTTGCGCTGACTACGGCGTCTCAGTCCATCTCTCATCGTCTGGCGCTTGTCGGTAACGCCGCGCAGACGCTGCATCCCATCGCGGGGCAAGGCTTTAACCTGGGCTTACGCGACGTCATGAGCCTGGCCGAATCACTGGCGCAGGCATGGGGTGAGCAAAAAGACTGTGGGGCGTATTCAGTGCTTAGCCATTACCAGAAGCGCCGCAAGGCGGATAAAGAGGCCACCATCGGTGTGACCGATGGTCTGGTCCATCTTTTTGCCAATCGCTGGGCACCGCTGGTTGTGGGCCGCAACCTCGGGCTTATGGCGATGGAACTATTCATTCCGGCACGTGACGTGCTGGCGCAGCGGACCCTGGGTTGGGTCGCGCGTTAAGGAGTTATCACCGTGCAAAATGTTGATGTCGCCATCGTTGGCGGCGGTATGGTCGGACTGGCATTGGCCTGTGGTTTACAGGGCAGCGGCCTGCGCGTGGCGGTGCTGGAGCAAAAGCAGCCTCAGCCCGTTGCCCCGGATGCCCCGCCGGAACTCCGCGTCTCGGCGATCAATGCCGCCAGCGAGAAATTGCTGACGCACCTTGGCGTCTGGTCAGATATTGTGGCGCAGCGCGCCAGCTGCTATCACGGCATGGAAGTGTGGGATAAAGACAGCTTTGGTCATATTGCTTTTGATGATGAAAGCATGGGCTATAGCCATCTGGGTCACATTGTTGAAAACGCGGTGATCCACCACGCGCTGTGGCAGAAAGCACAGCAGTGCAGCGACGTGACCCTGATTGCGCCTGCGCAGATCCAGCAGGTGGCGTGGGGCGAAAACGAGGCGTTTATCACCCTGCAGAGCGGCGACATGCTGACCGCGCGTCTGGTGGTCGGTGCTGACGGTGCCAACTCCTGGCTGCGTAATAAAGCCGATATCCCGCTGACCTTCTGGGACTATCGTCATCACGCGCTGGTGGCAACGATCCGCACCGAAGAGCCGCACGGCGGCGTGGCGCGCCAGATTTTCCACAACGACGGCATACTGGCGTTCCTGCCGCTTGCCGATCCGCACCTGTGCTCGATTGTCTGGTCCCTGGTGCCGGAGAAAGCCCAGCAGATGCAGGAGGCAACGCCGGACGCCTTTAACCAGGCGCTGTGCGTGGCCTTTGATAACCGCCTTGGCCTGTGCACGCTTGAAAGCGAGCGTCAGGTGTTCCCGTTAACCGGCCGCTACGCGCGTCAGTTTGCCGCGCACCGTCTGGCGCTGGTGGGGGATGCGGCGCATACCATTCATCCGCTGGCCGGGCAGGGCGTTAACCTTGGCTTTATGGACGCGGCGGAGCTGGTCGAGGAGCTGCGTCGCCTGCATCGCGAAGGGAAGGACATCGGGCAGCATCTCTATCTGCGCCGCTACGAGCGCAGCCGCAAGCACAGTGCGGCGATGATGCTGGCGGGCATGCAGGGCTTCCGCGAGCTGTTTGCTGGGGCGAATCCGGCGAAAAAACTGCTGCGCGACATCGGACTCAAGCTTGCTGACACCCTTCCGGGCGTTAAACCCCAACTCCTCCGTCAGGCGATGGGTCTTAACGACCTGCCGGACTGGCTACGTTAATTTAGACCCCTGTCACACTTTCTTTTCCCGGCCTCTGCGCCGGGGAAATTCCCTCGTTTGAAATATTCTAATTTCACGTCATTTTTCGCATTAGATAATCTAATGTCGCGTTTTTCTCGTTACGGAAATTCGGCCCGATTTTCCGCACGAAATATCACCATGTGCTAAATCCTGTTAGATCATTGTTAATTTTGTGCGGGGTTAATCGCATTTTTCCAGTGAATAACTCTGTAGGCTTTTTAGCGTTTTTTGGTCATAAGCTAATGTGATGACCCATTTTGCCTTATGGTTAACCGCCGGTTTCGGTGGTAAGTTCAGGTAAAAGAGAACGTTTGCGTCGGTGCCCGAACGCGGTGCCGATACCGGGTTTCACGGTGAATTTTTCAACGAGGACAAGATGGCTCAACAGACTCCTTTGTACGAACAACACGTGTTATGCGGCGCCCGCATGGTGGACTTCCATGGCTGGATGATGCCGCTGCACTACGGCTCGCAGATTGATGAGCACCACGCGGTGCGCACCGATGCCGGTATGTTCGACGTGTCCCACATGACGATTGTCGATCTGCACGGTAGCCGCACCCGGGAGTTTTTGCGTTATCTGCTGGCAAACGACGTCGCCAAACTGAAGACGCCGGGTAAAGCGCTCTATACCGGCATGCTGAATGCCTCGGGCGGCGTGATTGATGACCTTATCGTCTATTACTTCACTGAAGATTTCTTCCGCCTCGTTGTAAACTCCGCCACCCGCGAAAAAGACCTCTCCTGGATCACCCAACACGCCGAACCTTATGCCATCGACATCACCGTCCGTGACGATCTGTCGCTGATCGCCGTGCAGGGGCCGAACGCGCAGGCGAAAGCCGCCTCTCTGTTTAACGACGAGCAGCGCAACGCCACCGCTGGCATGAAGCCGTTCTTCGGCGTGCAGGCGGGCGATCTGTTTATCGCCACCACCGGCTACACCGGTGAAGCGGGCTACGAAATTGCGATGCCAAACGAGAAGGCCGCTGATTTCTGGCGTGCGCTGGTGGAAGCGGGCGTGAAGCCTGCGGGTCTGGGCGCGCGCGATACGCTGCGTCTGGAAGCGGGGATGAACCTCTACGGTCAGGAGATGGATGAAGGTGTTTCTCCGCTCGCCGCCAACATGGGCTGGACCATCGCATGGGAACCGGCTGACCGTGACTTTATTGGTCGTGAAGCGCTGGAGATGCAGCGCGAGAAGGGCACCGAACAGCTGGTGGGCCTGGTGATGACCGAGAAGGGCGTGCTGCGCGGCGAACTGCCGGTGCGCTTTACCGATGCTGACGGCAATCCTCGTGAAGGCGTGATCACCAGCGGAACCTTCTCACCGACGCTGGGCTACAGTATTGCACTGGCACGCGTGCCGGCGGGAATTGGCGAAACGGCGGTGGTGCAAATCCGCAACCGTGAAATGCCGGTCAACGTAACCAAACCGATTTTTGTTCGCGCCGGTAAGCCGGTCGCCTAATCATTTTTATCAGGAGAACTTCAATGAGCAATGTGCCAGCAGAACTGAAATACAGCAAAGAACACGAGTGGCTGCGCAAAGAGGCGGACGGCACTTACACCGTAGGGATCACCGAGCACGCGCAAGAGCTGCTGGGCGACATGGTGTTTGTTGACCTGCCTGACGTGGGCACGACCGTTAGCGCGGGCGACGACTGCGCCGTGGCGGAGTCCGTAAAAGCGGCCTCTGACATCTACGCCCCTGTGAGCGGCGAAATCGTTGCCGTCAACGACGCGCTGAGCGATTCGCCAGAGCTGGTGAACAGCGAGCCTTATGAAGGCGGCTGGATCTTCAAGATCAAAGCCAGCGACGAATCCCAGGTTGCCGCTCTGCTGGATGCGACCGCGTACGAAGCACTGTTAGAAGACGAGTAAGTCATTAACCCTCTCCCCTTTGGGGAGAGGGAGAAAACACATTCACTGCACGTTTCAGGAACCATCGCTCATGACACAGACTTTAAGCCAGCTTGAAAACCGTGGCGCCTTCATTGAACGTCACATTGGGCCGGATGCTCAGCAACAGCAGGAGATGCTGAAGACGGTTGGCGCGGATTCATTAAACGCACTGATCGGCCAGATTGTGCCAAAAGACATCCAGCTTGCCACGCCACCTCAGGTGGGGGAAGCCACTACGGAATTCGCCGCGCTGGCGGAGCTGAAGGCTATTGCCGGCCTGAATAAGCGCTATAAGTCTTACATTGGCATGGGCTACACCAACGTGCAGCTGCCGCCGGTTATCCTGCGCAACATGCTGGAAAACCCGGGCTGGTACACCGCTTACACCCCGTATCAGCCAGAGGTTTCCCAGGGCCGTCTGGAAGCGCTGCTGAACTTCCAGCAGGTGACGCTGGACCTGACCGGCATGGATATCGCCTCTGCTTCTCTGCTGGATGAAGCGACCGCCGCCGCCGAAGCGATGGCGATGGCAAAACGCGTGAGCAAGCTGAAAAATGCCAACCGCTTCTTCGTCGCGGCGGACGTGCATCCGCAGACGCTGGACGTGGTGCGTACTCGCGCAGAGACCTTCGGCTTTGACGTGATCGTCGACGACGCTGACAAAGTGCTGGATCATCAGGACGTCTTCGGCGTGCTGCTGCAGCAGGTAGGTACGACGGGTGAAGTACACGACTACGGCGCGCTGATTGCCGAGCTGAAATCCCGCAAAGTGGTTGTCAGCGTTGCCGCCGATTTTATGGCGCTGGTGCTGCTGACGGCGCCGGGTAAACAGGGCGCAGATATCGTATTCGGCTCCGCACAACGCTTCGGCGTACCGATGGGCTACGGCGGCCCGCACGCGGCGTTCTTCGGCGCGAAAGATGAATTCAAACGCTCCATGCCTGGCCGTATTATCGGCGTCTCAAAAGATGCTGCCGGTAACACCGCGCTGCGCATGGCGATGCAGACCCGCGAGCAGCACATCCGCCGCGAGAAAGCGAACTCCAACATCTGTACCTCACAGGTGCTGCTGGCAAACATCGCCAGCCTGTACGCCGTGTTCCACGGCCCGGCTGGCCTGAAACGCATTGCCAGCCGCATTCACCGCCTGGCCGATATTCTGGCCTGCGGTCTGCAGCAGAAAGGCCTTAAGCTGCGCCACGCCCACTACTTCGACACCCTGTGCGTGGACGTGGCGGACAAAGCGGCCGTGCTGGCGCGCGCGAATGCGGCAGAGATTAACCTGCGCAGCGACATTCACAACGCCGTCGGCATTACGCTGGATGAAAGCACCACCCGCGACGATATCCTGAACCTGTTCAGCGTGCTGCTGGGTGATGCGCACGGTCTGGACATTGATGCGCTCGACAAAGAAGTTGCGCTCGACAGCCGCTCCATTCAGGACAGCATGCTGCGTAACGACGCCATCCTGACGCACCCGGTCTTTAATCGCTACCACAGCGAGACCGAGATGATGCGTTACATGCACTCCCTGGAGCGCAAGGATCTGGCGCTGAACCAGGCGATGATCCCGCTGGGCTCCTGCACCATGAAGCTGAACGCCGCGGCAGAGATGATCCCGATCACCTGGCCAGAATTCTCCGAGCTGCACCCGTTCTGCCCGCCAGAGCAGGCGGAAGGTTATCACATGATGATCAACCAGCTTTCCGACTGGCTGGTGAAGCTGACCGGTTACGACGCGCTCTGCATGCAGCCGAACTCCGGCGCGCAGGGTGAATATGCGGGCCTGCTGGCGATCCGTCACTATCACGAAAGCCGCAACGAAGGCCACCGCGATATCTGCCTGATCCCAAGCTCCGCCCACGGTACCAACCCGGCCTCTGCCCAGATGGCGGGCATGGAAGTTGTGGTGGTGGCGTGCGATAAGAACGGCAACATCGATCTGGCCGACCTGCGTGCGAAAGCCGAGCAGGCGGGCGACAAGCTCTCCTGCATCATGGTGACCTACCCGTCTACCCACGGTGTGTACGAAGAAACCATCCGTGAAGTGTGCGAAGTCGTGCACCAGTTCGGCGGTCAGGTTTACCTCGACGGTGCAAACATGAACGCTCAGGTGGGCATTACCTCGCCGGGCTTTATCGGCGCGGACGTGTCGCACCTGAACCTGCACAAAACCTTCTGCATCCCGCACGGCGGTGGCGGCCCGGGCATGGGGCCAATCGGCGTGAAAGCGCATCTGGCGCCGTTTGTGCCGGGCCACAGCGTGGTGCAGATTGAAGGCATGCTGACCCGTCAGGGAGCGGTCTCAGCGGCACCGTTCGGTAGCGCCTCTATCCTGCCAATCAGCTGGATGTATATCCGCATGATGGGCGCGGAAGGGCTGAAGCAGGCGAGCCAGGTGGCGATCCTGAACGCCAACTATATTGCGACTCGCCTGAAGTCCGCCTTCCCGGTGCTCTATACCGGCCGCGACGGTCGCGTGGCGCACGAGTGCATTCTGGATATTCGTCCGCTGAAAGAGCAGACCGGCATCAGCGAGCTGGATATCGCCAAGCGTCTGATCGACTACGGCTTCCACGCGCCAACCATGTCGTTCCCGGTTGCGGGCACGCTGATGGTGGAGCCAACGGAATCTGAAAGCAAAGCCGAGCTGGACCGCTTTATCGACGCGATGCTGGCCATCCGCATGGAGATCGACCGCGTGCAGGACGGCGAGTGGACGCTGGAAGATAACCCGCTGGTTAACGCCCCGCACACCCAGCACGAAATGGTGGCAGAGTGGAACCACGGCTATTCCCGCGAGCTGGCGGTCTTCCCGGCAGGCGTGGCGAACAAATACTGGCCGACCGTGAAGCGTCTTGATGACGTCTACGGCGACCGTAACCTGTTCTGCTCCTGCGTGCCGATGAGCGAATACCAGTAACATTGCTGCTGTAGTAACGTAGGCCGGGTAAGGCGAAGCCGCTACCCGGCTTTTTTATTGGGAGAAGATAATGGCAATTGCACTGGTCACCGGCGCCAGCCGCGGCATCGGTAAAGCCACCGCGCTGCAGCTGGCTCGCGAAGGCTACACCGTGGCGGTGAACTATCATCACAACATTAACGCCGCGACGGACGTCATCAGGCAGATTGTGGATGCAGGCGGTAAAGCCTTTGCCGTCCGTGCAGACATCAGCGATGAAGCTCAGGTGCTGGCGATGTTTAACAGCCTCGATCGTGAAGGCGAGCCGCTGACCGCGCTGGTGAATAATGCGGGGATTCTATTTGAGCAATCCACTATCGAGAATCTCTCCGCTGAGCGCATTAACCGCGTCCTGGCGACCAACGTCACGGGCTACTTCCTCTGCTGCCGGGAAGCGGTAAAGCGCATGTCCTTCAAACACGGCGGCAAGGGCGGGGCGATAGTGAATGTCTCTTCCGCGGCGTCACGTCTGGGCGCGCCGGGTGAATATGTGGATTATGCCGCGTCGAAGGGGGCGGTGGATTCGCTGACAACGGGTTTATCGCTGGAGGTGGCGGCGCAGGGCATTCGCGTTAACTGCGTCCGTCCGGGTCTGATCTATACCGATATTCATGCGTCCGGCGGAGAGCCGGGGCGGGTGGATCGCGTGAAATCATTGCTGCCGATGCAGCGCGGCGGCCAGCCGGAAGAGGTCGCCCAGGCGATTGTCTGGCTGCTGAGCGAAAAGGCGTCGTACGTCACGGGCAGTTTTATAGAGCTGGCGGGCGGGAAATAAGCCGGGTGGCGGCTTCGCCTTACCCGGCCTACTATTCGTGTAGGCCCGGTAAGCGCAGCGCCACCGGGCAAAAAATCACAGCGCCTCGCCGTTGCTGGCAATCACGCCTTTATACCACTCGAAGCTCTTCTTACGGGAACGCGACATGTCGCCCGTGCCGTCGTCGTGCTTGTTCACGTAGATAAAGCCGTAGCGCTTGCTGTACTGGCCGGTGGTGAACGACACGCAGTCGATACAGCCCCATGGCGTATAGCCCATCAGAGCCACGCCATCGTGCGTCACGGCTTTGATCATCTCTTCCACGTGGGCACGCAGGTAGTCGATACGATAGTCGTCGTTGATGCTGCCGTCCTCTTCGACTTTATCGTAGGCGCCGAAGCCGTTTTCCACGATAAACAGCGGTTTCTGGTAACGCTCGTACAGTTCGCACAGGGAATAGCGCAGGCCTACCGGGTCAATCTGCCATCCCCAGTCGGAGGCCTTCACGTGCGGGTTCGGTACGCTGCCTTCGAAACCGGAAATGGCATCGCCGGTACCGCCTTCCGCCTTCACCGCGTTGGTCATGTAGTAGCTGAAGCCCAGGTAGTCGCAGGTGCCTTCACGCAGGATCTGCTCGTCGCCCGCTTCCATTTTGATAGAGAAGCCGCGGCGTTCCCATTCGTTCAGCACGTAGGACGGGTAGTAGCCGCGCAGCTGGACGTCGGTAAAGACGTAGCGCTCGCGCATTGATTCCTGGGCGAACATCACGTCTTCCGGTTTGCAGGAGAACGGATAGAGCGCCACCATCGCCAGCATGCAGCCGACTTTCATCTCAGGGTTGATGCGGCGCGCGGCTTTCACCGCCAGGGCGCTGGCCACAAACTGGTGGTGCAGGACCTGATACATGGTCTCTTCCGGATTTTCATGTTCGGTATAGACCACGCCCGAGCAGCAGTAACCGAACAGCGGCGCGCGCCAGTTGCGCTGGTTGTTGATTTCGTTGAAGGTCATCCAGTATTTGACCTTGTTTTTGTAGCGCTCAAAGACCACTTCCGCGAAGCGCACAAAGAAATCGACCACTTTACGGTTGGTCCAGCTACCGTACTCCTTCACCAGGTGCAGCGGCATTTCGAAGTGGGAGAGGGTGATCACCGGTTCAATGTTGTACTTCAGCAGCTCATCGAACATGTCGTCGTAAAATTTCAGACCCTCTTCGTTTGGCTGCGTTTCGTCACCGTTCGGGAAGATACGCGTCCAGGCAATAGAGGTGCGGAAACACTTGAAGCCCATCTCGGCAAACAGCTTGATGTCTTCTTTATAATGGCCGTGGAAATCGATAGCTTCATGATTGGGATAATATTTCCCCAGCACCACGTCCTGCGTGATTTCGCGCGGCACGCCGTGTGCGCCGCCGGTTAATACGTCGCAAATGCTTGGCCCTTTACCGCCTTTGTTCCAGCCGCCTTCTACCTGGTGAGCCGCAACCGCGCCGCCCCATAAAAAATCTTTTGGTAAGGTCAGTTTTTTCATCGCTGCTATTCTCAATAAATGGCTTATTGGCATCGAGTCTAGCAAAGCGAAATTAAATGTCACGATATAACAAGGTGTGCATAATGTGATTTGTCACATCAAAAAAACAGGGTGTTTTATTCTGTGAGTTTCTTCGCCAGTTTACGTCCCAGAGACTCCAGAATATAAATGACGGGAATTTGCGTGGTGATGTCGTAGACGCCTGCAATACGCGTCTGAGGAACATGCCAGGAGAGATTAAAGTCCGCCAGTTTTGCGAGACGCGAGTGCTCGTGGCTGGTAATGGAGAGCACTTTGCAGTGATGCAGGCTGAACTGGCTGGCGAAGCGCAGGATCTCCTCGGTCTCGCCCGAGACGGAGAGCACGATCGCCAGCGCATTTTTCGCCATATCATTGGTGACCGGGAAATAAGGGTCATCAATATGGTTGCTGAATTTTCCGATATTAGAAAAGAAACGTGCGCCATATTTTGCCAGCGAGCCTGACGTGCCTGCGCCGACAAATATAATACGTTCCGACGATAAAATAATATCGACCGCACTATCTAATAACGCGTCGAATTCTTCATTATTTACGCTTTTAAAGAAGCTGATAATTTCGCTGGCGCCGAAATTCGCCTGCTGGGGCTCGTTTTGTTCAAGATAAAGCTTAAAGCGTACGCGAAACTCCGAGTAGCCTTCGCAGTTAAGCTTGCGGCAAAAGCGCAGGATAGTGGTGGTTGAGACGCCTGCCGCATCCGCCAGCTCGCGGATGGTCATGTACATGACTTTGTCACGATTTTTTATGACATAGTTGTAGACCATCATCTCCAGGTTATTGAGACTGGCAATGGCGGAGTGGGTGAACATACTCACAATGGCATAACTCTTATTCTGACCTCATCGTCACATCATAACATGCACCCGGACGGCAGGATCCATTTTTATGCTCTTGATTCATAATGATTAAATTTTTATGTGAACAATTGTTAGGTGAAAGGTTTCTTTATATCTATGATTTTTAGGTATAAATTTTGAAATGAAATTATTTTAGCTAACAGGTGTTCACTGGAATCATTCTCAGTTAGCATAGTTATGCGATGAATAATCATCTTTTGTTTTCCCGGAGTTTTGTATGGTGAGCAGACCATTAATCGCACAGGGATATTCGCTGGCTGAGGAAGTAGCCAACAGCATCAGCCACGGCATTGGCCTGGTGTTTGGGATTGTCGGTTTAGTGTTATTGCTGGTGCAGGCGGTGGACACCAATGCCAGCGCGATGGCCATTACCAGCTACAGCCTGTATGGCGGGAGTATGATCCTGCTGTTCCTGGCGTCGACGCTGTATCACGCGATCCCGCATCAGCGGGCCAAGACGTGGCTCAAGAAATTTGACCACTGCGCTATCTATCTTCTGATTGCAGGCACCTACACACCGTTTTTGCTGGTGGGGCTTAACTCCCCGCTGTCGCGTGGCCTGATGATTGTTATCTGGAGCCTGGCACTGCTGGGGATCCTGTTTAAGCTGACTATAGCGCACCGGTTTAAGGTGCTGTCACTGGTCACCTATCTGACGATGGGCTGGCTGTCGCTGATTGTGGTGTATCAACTGGCAGTCAAACTGTCGGTAGGGGGCGTGACGCTTCTGGCCTTAGGCGGTGTGGTGTACTCGCTCGGCGTGATTTTCTACGTCTGCAAGCGCATCCCGTACAACCATGCCATCTGGCACGGCTTTGTGCTGGGCGGCAGCGTGTGCCACTTTTTGGCTATTTATCTGTATGTGGGGCAGGCGTAGTTTTTTCCACCGTGCCTCACCCCGGCCCTCTCCCACAGGGAGAGGGAGGACACCAAAACCGTAGGCCCGGTAAGCGCAGCGCCACCGGGCGATACAGCATCACTCTTCCAGAGAATACGGCAGCGGCTCGATGCTCAGTGTGTTCGCATCGTCACGCACGCGGAACACGCTGTCAGCCTCCATGTCGTTGTTCATGACGGCTTGAACCAAAAGACGTCCATCATCCAGCTGTACAGCGGCTAATACGGTGCCGGTGCGGCGCCAGTTATCACCCATCTTCAGCTCTAAGTCTTCACCCGCTTCAGGTACACGGCTGGCATGGCCCGCCAGCGTCCACAGCGCACGTTTGTTTGCTCCGCGGAATTTCGCACGGGCGACCATCTCCTGGCCGGTGTAACAGCCCTTTTTAAAGCTGATGCCTCCCAGCGCCTGCAGGTTGGTTGCCTGAGGAATAAACTGCGCGCTGTTTGCGGCGTCAATGATCGGCAGACCCGCCTCGATGTTCAGCGCCAGCCACTGCTGACTGTTGTTGAGCTGCGCTTCGCCGCGCAGCGCCTCGGTGACGCGTTCGGCAGTTGCCGCATCCGTGACTAACAGGAAACGCTCCGCCGGGTGTTCAAACCACAGGATGGATGTCGCGCCTTCGCTGACCACCTGCTTTTCCGCATCCGGCAGTTCGCTGAACAGATTTTTCAGCGCCGCACGCGCCTGGAAACCGGCCACACCCAGCAGGACATGTTCGTCGTCCGGGGTGATAGTAACTTTGGAAAAGACCGCGTACTTTTTCAGCTCCTTGAGCTGGGCCTCTTGCAGGCTGCGGCGCTCAATAAAGGCAAAGCCGTCCTGGCGGCGGAAGATACGCAGATTGCTCCACATTTTGCCTTTTGGGTCGCAATGCGCGGCCAGCAGGTGCTGGTGTTCGGTCATCTGGCTGACGTCGGCGGTCACCTGGCCCTGCAGGTATTTTTCGGCGTCGGCACCGGTGAGCGTTGCCAGCGCCCAGTCATCAAGAGAAATAAGCGTCAGCGGCAGACGCGCAGAGGCGGCGGGCTGGCGAGGAGAAAATGGTGTAAAGGCCATAACGATATCCTGAATTGCTTAACGCTTTGATAATGCCTAATGGTAAAAGAGCCTGCAGGCAATGCAAGCGCTTTCAGCAGACCATTTGTGCCTTAAACCGGTTATGCGTAGCGCTACGCAAAATAATGTAATCCGCTGTCTTTGTGGGGATTATTCTGGAAGCCTGCTCGGCGAATGCAATATTCCAGTAATGAAACGGTCAAAAACACGTTACACTAGCTGGTGTCCCCGTAGAGAAATAAAGAACACTGAAGGGGGTACCGACTGTGCCAAACGTAATGCAGGAAACTGAACATGGATATTAACAACAAGGCCCGTATTCACTGGGCGTGCCGCCGCGGCATGCGTGAACTTGATATTTCCATCATGCCTTTCTTCGAATATGAGTATGACACCTTAAGCGACGATGATAAGCGTCTGTTTGTTCGACTGCTTGAGTCTGACGATCCGGATTTATTCAACTGGCTGATGAACCACGGCAAACCCGCCGACACCGAGTTGCAACGGATGGTGCAATTAATTCAAACACGGAATCGGGAACGTGGTCCTGTGGCAATCTGATCTTCGCGTCTCGTGGCGCTCGCAGTGGATGTCTTTATTGCTCCACGGCCTGGTTGCGGCCATTGTGTTACTGATGCCGTGGCCGCTGAGCTATACGCCGCTGTGGCTGCTGTTACTGTCGTTTGTCGTTTTTGACAGCGTACGCAGCCAGCGTCGCATTAATGCCCGCCAGGGAGAGATTAAATTACTGATGGATTCCCGCCTGCGCTGGCAGGGTAAAGAGTGGGATATCCTCGGTATGCCCTGGATGCTCAACTGCGGCATGATGTTACGGTTACGCAAGGTGGACGGCGGGCGTTGCCAGCATTTGTGGCTGGCGGCTGACAGTATGGATGCTGCCGAGTGGCGAGACCTGCGCCGGATGTTGCTACAACAGACGACGCAGGGGTAACGCGCGTTAGCTAAACTTTTCTGCCATCTCGCCCAGGATCTGCTCGCACCAGCTTTGCAGGCGTTCATCGCTGAGATCGTACTGGTTGGTTTCATCCAGCGCGAGCCCAACAAACAGCTCGCCGTCGGCAATAATCGGCTTTTTACTGGTGAACTCGTAACCTTCGGTTGGCCAGTAGCCGATGAACGACACCCCTTTCGGCGCCAGCTTGTCGTGCAACATGCCGAGCGCGTCCAGGAACCACTCCCCGTACCCCAGCTGATCCCCCATGCCGTACATGGCAATGATCTTGCCGTCGAGATTGACTGAATCGAGTTGATCCCAGATGGCTTCCCAGTCTTCCTGTATCTCACCAAAATCCCAGGTTGGGATGCCGAGGATCAGCACATCGTACTGTTCCATCAGAGCGACCGCGTCATCTTTCAGGTTATGCAACGTCACCAGTTCCGGACCAATGATGTCGCGAATTTTCTCTGCCGCCATTTCGGTGTAGCAGGTGCTGGAACCATAGAACAGACCAATATTCATCGCGTAACTATCTCAATTCTTGCTTTGACTTTGCGCGTAGTGTACCAGAAACCGGTCGCAATCAGGCATAATGGCCTGACTGCAGAATCAAAGGGGCTGATGTGGAAAAGGATCTCGCACTGATCGAACAGTTTCTCGACGCGCTGTGGCTGGAGAAAAACCTGGCCGAGAATACCCTTAGCGCCTACCGTCGCGATCTCACCATGCTGGTGGAGTGGCTTGCGCACCGGGGTTTATCCCTTGCGAGCGCACAGCGTGACGACCTGCAGGCGCTGCTTGGGGAACGTATCGCAGGGGGCTACAAAGCCACCAGTTCCGCACGTTTACTCAGCGCCATGCGTCGGCTGTTCCAGCATCTCTATCGTGAGAAGATCCGCGAGGACGATCCCAGCGCGCTGCTGGCATCCCCTAAACTCCCGCAGCGGCTGCCGAAAGATCTCAGCGAAGCACAAGTTGAGAGATTATTACAGTCACCGGCAGTTGACCTGCCGCTGGAGTTACGCGATAAAGCCATGCTTGAGCTATTGTATGCTACCGGCCTGCGCGTTTCGGAACTGGTTGGTCTGACGATGAGCGACATCAGCCTGCGTCAGGGCGTGGTGCGCGTCATCGGTAAAGGAAACAAGGAAAGGCTGGTTCCGCTGGGTGAAGAGGCGGTTTACTGGCTGGAAACGTACCTGGAGCATGGTCGTCCGTGGCTGCTCAATGGTACGTCTATCGACGTCCTGTTTCCAAGCCAGCGCGCGCAGCAGATGACGCGGCAAACGTTCTGGCATCGCATCAAGCATTACGCCACACTGGCGGGTATCGACAGTGAAAAGCTTTCGCCGCACGTATTGCGTCACGCCTTCGCGACGCATCTGTTAAACCACGGCGCTGATTTACGCGTAGTGCAGATGCTGCTGGGGCACAGCGATCTTTCCACGACGCAAATTTACACCCATGTCGCGACGGAACGCCTGCGGCAGCTACACCAACAGCACCACCCTCGTGCGTGAGTGCCGACGAATTGTAACAGGATCACTTATGAAAAAGTCTTTCGCGCTGTTCACCCTGCTGGCAGCCTCATTTACCGGTTTCGCCCATGCGGACGACGCCGCCATCAAACAGTCGCTGGCTAAGCTTGGCGTCACCGGCAGCGATATTCAGCCTGCACCGGTTGCCGGCATGAAAACGGTGCTGACGAGCAGCGGCGTGTTGTACGTCACCGAAGACGGCAAACACATTATTCAGGGGCCAATGTACGACGTGAGCGGCGCGCAGCCGGTGAACGTCACCAACCAGCTGCTGATGAAAAACCTGAACGCGCTCGAAAAAGAGATGATCGTCTATAAGGCGGCGCAGGAAAAACACGTCATTACCGTCTTCACCGACATCACCTGCGGCTACTGCCACAAGCTGCATGAAGAGATGAAAGATTACAACGCGCTGGGTATTACCGTGCGTTACCTGGCCTTCCCGCGCGCGGGCGTGCAGAGCCAGCCAGAGCAGGACATGAAGGCCATCTGGTGTGCGAAAGACCGCAACAAAGCGTTTGACGACGCGATGAGCGGCAAAGGCGTTAAGCCGGCCTCCTGCGACATTGATATTGCTAACCACTACGCGCTTGGCGTGCAGTTTGGCGTTAACGGTACGCCAGCGATTGTCCTGAGCAACGGCTATGTCGTTCCAGGCTATCAGGGACCGAAAGAGATGAAAGAGTTCCTCGACGCGCACCAGAAACAGTTTGGTGGTAAATAATCCGCGTGAAAGCCCCAATAAAATTGCGCCGCCGCGAGGCGGTTGAACCGGTTGATTTGCCAGACGAACTCCCGGCGCTGCTTAAGCGCCTCTACGCCAGCCGCGGCGTGCGTAGCGCTGAGGATCTTGAACGCAGCGTGAAAGGGATGCTGCCCTGGCAGCAGCTGAGCGGTATCGAAAAAGCCACTGAAATGCTCTACAACGCGCTTCGTGAGGAAACGCGGATTGTGGTGGTAGGGGATTTCGATGCCGACGGCGCAACCAGCACCGCGCTGAGCGTGCTCAGCCTGCGCGCGCTGGGCTGCGATAACGTCACGTATCTGGTGCCGAACCGTTTTGAAGATGGCTATGGCCTCAGCCCGGAAGTGGTCGATCAGGCCCACGCCCGTGGTGCACAGATGATCATGACCGTCGATAACGGGATCTCTTCCCATGCGGGCGTCGATCATGCTCACGCTTTGGGGATCCCGGTGCTGGTCACCGATCACCACCTGCCGGGCGAAACGCTGCCGGATGCGGAAGCGATTATTAATCCCAACCTGCGCGACTGCGATTTCCCGTCGAAATCCCTCGCAGGCGTGGGCGTGGCGTTTTATCTGATGCTGGCGTTACGTACCCTGTTACGCGACAAGGGCTGGTTCGACTCCCGCGGTATTGCCGTACCGAACCTGGCCGAATATCTCGATCTGGTGGCGCTGGGTACCGTCGCGGACGTGGTGCCGCTTGATACTAATAACCGCATTTTGACCTGGCAGGGCTTAAGCCGCATCCGGGCAGGCAAGTGCCGTCCGGGGATCAAGGCGCTGCTGGAAATCGCCAACCGCGACCCGCTCAAGCTGGCGGCAAGCGATTTGGGCTTTGCCCTCGGGCCGCGTCTTAACGCCGCCGGAAGGCTGGACGATATGTCCGTCGGCGTGGCGCTGCTGCTGTGCGACAACATCGGTGAAGCGCGCGTGCTGGCCAACGAGCTGGACGCGCTGAACCAGACCCGTAAAGAGATTGAGCAGGGGATGCAGGCCGAGGCGCTGACCCTGTGCGAAAAACTTGAGCGCAGCGGAGATACGCTGCCGGGCGGTCTGGCGATGTACCATCCAGAGTGGCATCAGGGCGTCGTCGGCATTCTGGCGTCGCGCATTAAAGAGCGCTTCCACCGTCCGGTGATCGCGTTCGCCCCCGCGGGCGACGGCACGCTCAAAGGCTCTGGCCGCTCAATCCAGGGTCTGCACATGCGTGATGCCCTGGAGCGTCTTGATACGCTATATCCGGGCCTGATGCTCAAGTTTGGCGGCCATGCGATGGCGGCGGGCCTGTCGCTGGAAGAGGCGAAATTCGACGAGTTCCAGCGGCTGTTTGGTGAACTGGTCACCGACTGGATCGACCCGGCCCTGTTGCAGGGGGAAGTTGTGTCCGATGGCGAGCTTTCACCGCTTGAGATGACGATGGACGTGGCGCAAATGCTCCGCGATGCCGGTCCATGGGGGCAGATGTTCCCGGAACCGCTGTTCGACGGCCGTTTCCGCCTGCTGCAACAGCGTATCGTCGGTGAACGTCATCTGAAGGTGATGGTTGAACCGGTCGGCGGCGGCCCGCTGCTGGACGGTATTGCCTTTAACGTTGACACGGCGGTATGGCCGGACAACGGCGTGCGCGAGGTCGAGCTGGCGTACAAACTGGACATCAACGAGTTTCGCGGTAACCGCACCCTTCAGATCATCATCGACAATATCTGGCCAATTTAGCGGCAGTAATCTCTATAAAAAAGGGCGTGGATTCGGTACAATCCCGCTCTTATCACCGCATTTTGACAAGTCCATAAAAGAAAACAGACCATGTTTGAAATTAATCCGGTAAAAAACCGTATTCAGGACCTCACGGAGCGCTCTGACGTTCTTAGGGGGTATCTTTGACTACGATGCCAAGAAAGAGCGTCTTGAAGAAGTAAACGCCGAGCTGGAACAGCCGGACGTCTGGAACGAGCCTGAACGCGCACAGGCGCTGGGTAAAGAGCGTTCCTCTCTCGAAGCTATCGTAGATACGCTGGATCAAATGGCCCAGGGGCTGGAAGATGTTTCCGGTTTGCTGGAGCTGGCCGTCGAAGCCGACGACGAAGAAACCTTTAACGAAGCCGTGGCAGAACTCGACGTGCTGGAAGAGAAGCTGGCGCAGCTTGAATTCCGTCGCATGTTCTCCGGCGAATACGACAGTGCTGACTGCTATCTTGATATTCAGGCAGGTTCTGGCGGTACTGAAGCGCAGGACTGGGCCAGCATGCTGACGCGCATGTACCTGCGTTGGGCAGAAGCGCGCGGCTTCAAAACTGAAATTATCGAAGAGTCTGAAGGTGAAGTGGCCGGTATTAAATCCGTCACCATCAAGATCATCGGTGACTACGCCTACGGCTGGCTGCGTACTGAAACCGGCGTTCACCGCCTGGTGCGTAAGAGCCCGTTCGACTCCGGCGGCCGTCGTCATACCTCCTTCAGCTCCGCGTTCGTTTACCCGGAAGTTGACGAAGATATCGATATCGAAATTAACCCGGCGGACCTGCGTATCGACGTTTATCGCGCATCCGGCGCGGGCGGCCAGCACGTTAACCGTACGGAATCGGCGGTGCGTATTACCCACATTCCAACCGGGCTGGTCACGCAATGCCAGAACGACCGTTCCCAGCATAAGAACAAAGACCAGGCCATGAAGCAGATGAAAGCGAAGCTTTATGAGCTGGAGATGCAGAAGAAAAATGCTGAGAAACAGGCGATGGAAGACAACAAGTCCGACATCGGCTGGGGCAGCCAGATCCGTTCTTACGTCCTAGATGACTCCCGCATCAAAGACCTGCGTACCGGGGTTGAAACCCGCAACACGCAGGCGGTGCTGGACGGCAGCCTGGACCAATTTATCGAAGCAAGTTTGAAAGCAGGGTTATGAGGAACCAACATGTCTGAACAACAAGCACAGGGCGCTGACGCGGTAGTCGATCTTAACAACGAACTGAAAACCCGCCGCGAGAAGCTGGCAGCGCTGCGCGAGCAGGGCGTGCCGTTCCCGAACGATTTTCGTCGTGACCATACCTCAGACCAACTGCACGCTGACTTCGACGGCAAAGAAAACGAAGAGCTGGAAGCGCTGAACGTTGAAGTGTCCGTTGCTGGCCGTATGATGACCCGCCGCATTATGGGTAAAGCCTCTTTCGTGACGCTGCAGGACGTGGGTGGCCGCATTCAGCTGTACGTTTCTCGTGACGACCTGCCGGAAGGCATCTACAACGAGCAGTTCAAGAAATGGGACCTGGGCGATATCCTGGGCGCGAAAGGTAAGCTGTTCAAAACCAAGACCGGCGAGCTGTCCATTCACTGCACCGAACTGCGTCTGCTGACCAAAGCTCTGCGCCCGCTGCCGGACAAATTCCACGGCCTGCAGGATCAGGAAGCGCGCTATCGTCAGCGTTACCTGGATCTCATCTCTAACGATGAATCCCGTAAGACCTTCAAAATTCGCTCCCAGATCATGGCGGGTATCCGCCAGTTCATGGTGAACCGCGACTTTATGGAAGTGGAAACCCCGATGATGCAGGTGATCCCTGGCGGCGCGTCTGCGCGTCCGTTCATCACCCATCACAACGCCCTGGACCTGGACATGTACCTGCGTATCGCGCCGGAACTGTACCTGAAGCGTCTGGTGGTTGGTGGTTTTGACCGCGTGTTCGAAATCAACCGTAACTTCCGTAACGAAGGTATCTCCGTTCGTCATAACCCAGAGTTCACCATGATGGAACTCTATATGGCGTATGCGGATTACAAAGATCTGATCGAGCTGACCGAATCCCTGTTCCGCACCCTGGCGCAGGACATTCTGGGCACCACCGAAGTGCCTTACGGTGAAGAAGTCTTCGACTTCGGTAAGCCTTTCGAAAAACTGACCATGCGCGAAGCGATCAAGAAATACCGTCCTGAAACCAACATGGCGGATCTGGATAACTTCGATTCTGCGAAAGCGATCGCCGACAGCATCGGTATCAAGGTTGAGAAGAGCTGGGGTCTGGGCCGTATCGTGACCGAGATCTTCGAAGAAGTGGCCGAAGCGCACCTGATTCAGCCGACCTTCATCACCGAATACCCGGCTGAAGTCTCTCCGCTGGCACGTCGTAATGACCAGAACCCGGAGATCACTGACCGCTTCGAATTCTTCATCGGCGGCCGTGAGATCGGCAACGGCTTTAGCGAGCTGAACGATGCGGAAGACCAGGCTCAGCGCTTCCAGGATCAGGTTGACGCGAAAGCGGCAGGCGACGACGAAGCGATGTTCTTCGACGAAGACTACGTGACCGCGCTGGAGCACGGTCTGCCACCAACGGCGGGTCTGGGGATTGGTATCGACCGTATGGTAATGCTGTTCACTAACAGCCACACCATCCGCGACGTGATCCTGTTCCCGGCGATGCGCCCGGTGAAATAAGACATTAAGATGTAAAAAAAGCCCCGAAAGGGGCTTTTTTATTGCGCCGCGAAGGCTTTGAGTTTTTCGCGGGCGGTCGTCGCTTCCATGACCATCCACGGGCTAAAGGCCCAGGGCGTCGCGTCCAGCGCGCGGAATAGCGCGTCCAGCTCAACCCACTGATAGTCCATCACTTCATCTTCGTTTATCGTCACGTCATTGGTGATGCGGGCGGCGAATACCGGGCAAATTTCGTTTTCCACGATCCCGGACGGGTCGGTTTCCCGATAGCGAAATTCAGGGGCGACGGCGGTGATATCGGTCAGTTCCGCGCCCACTTCAAAGCGGCAGCGGCGGATTATCGCCTGTATCGTCTCTTCGCCGGACTGTGGGTGGCCGCAGACGGAGTTGGTCCAGACGCCGGGCCAGGCTTTTTTGCTTAAGGCGCGCCGGGTGATCAGACATTCGCCTTTTGCGTTAAAAAGCCAGGAAGAGAAAGCCAGATGCAGCGGGGTATGTAACGTGTGCGCGGCATATTTTTCCTGAGTGCCAATCACCATTCCCTGGTCGTTTACCAAAATAACGTGTTCTTGAATACTCATTGATGCTCCAGTGCCAAAATGCCGAGTGGTTCAGCACCATCAGCCGAAGCATTATACTGCATTCTTATACGAACGGTTTGGCTCGTAGAGCGGAAAAGGGCATGACCCCTGTTCGTTTTGGCTGTTATCATAGGGCGCCATTCACGCTGACCGAGGATCTGTTTTGTTTGCAGGAAGCCTGACGAAAAATCCCATTACCGCTGTTTTTTGCCTGACGTTGACGCTATTCCTGGCGGGCTGTTCAGGGAGCAAATCTTCGGATACGGGAAGCTATTCCGGTTCGGTCTACACCGTCAAACGCGGGGACACCCTGTACCGGATTTCGCGCGCAACGGGGAGCAGCGTGAAGGATCTGGCGCGGCTGAATAACCTCTCGCCGCCCTACACCATCGAGGTGGGGCAGCAGCTGAAGGTGAGCGGCGGAACGTCCTCGGGTAAAAAGTCCTCTTCGAAAGGCAAAACCGCCAAAGTGACGCCGTCCTATCAGGTGCCGCAATCGTCATGGCCGCCGGTTGGACAGCGCTGCTGGATTTGGCCTGCCAGCGGTAAAGTGGTCGCCCCTTACTCACTCTCTGAAGGTGGTAACAAGGGTATTGATATCGCCGCTGCGCGCGGTACGCCGGTTTATGCCTCCGGGGCCGGGAAGGTGGTTTACGTGGGTAACCAGCTGCGCGGCTACGGTAACCTGATCATGATTAAGCATGGCGAAGACTACATCACGGCCTATGCGCACAACGACACGATGCTGGTCAACAACGGGCAGAACGTCAAAGCAGGGCAGAAGATTGCCACCATGGGCAGCACCGGTACGGATGCGGTGAAGCTGCATTTCCAGATTCGCTATAAGGCGACGGCCATCGATCCGCAGCGTTATCTTCCTGCGCCTGGCAGCAAACCGAAGTGCTAAGTGATTATTTAATCGCCGGTTAGTTGTGAAGAGGCTTGTATGAAGGTGCGTAAGGTCTATAATGCCTTACGCACCTCAAAGCGGGCGTAGTTCAATGGTAGAACGAGAGCTTCCCAAGCTCTATACGAGGGTTCGATTCCCTTCGCCCGCTCCAATCTCCTGATAAATCAATAAGTTATGATTTAGCAGTTAGTTACGTTGCCCCGCTTTAGCAGGTACAACTTAAACTACCCATTGTTCTACACCCGCACCTGTCGCGTGATTGGTCTGTGGTACAAGGGAGCATATCATCACGCTGGCGGTGGTTCCAAGTTCTTACCGCGACAGCAAAACAACGAACAAAAAGCCGCATACCTGGCATAACTCCCGAACAGATTGATCATACGCATTTAAGCCCGATGTGCGGCCTTGTGGCTGCGTAAACAGGTGTATAGTGGTAAACGTACCTGCACACGATATGCAGGCCCTGCCAGCGCTTCGCTCACTCTCCGAAAGGTACACGAGCACCCTGATAAGGTGTGATCCCTCTGACAATCTGATTTGGTCACTGGTGACTTTCGCAAAGCGAAACCAACCAGGTTGGCCTGATGCAGTCGCTATGCTCCGCTTGTTGCTTGTACCACTAACGGGGCTTTATGGCTTCTATTGTCTGAAATCTGATACATTGCACAAACATCATGTGGATTACTGTAAAGTTCATCACTATGATTATGTGTGCCATTGCCAGTTAAGAAATGCGGAGAGGACAATATGGATGTTACTGATGAGGCTTTGTTGGGTTCTGGCTTTACACCGTCGGATTTGAAGAAGATAAAGAACAACGTTGAAAGCTATGGTGGAACGTTGGGGAATGCAATCAGGGACCTGGCCAGGCGATTTATTCTTGCCGTGTGGGTTGTATCCGGTTGCCTTGCTGTATTCATTTTTCTTGTGATGTTCGCATCTGAGCAGAGTGTTTTCTCTGGTGCTATTGGCCTTTCTTGTGGCGCAGCGGTTGCAATTTTTATACAACCGCCTGTACTTGCTTATAAATCTTGGCGATTCTGTAGAGCGAACAAATCTTAATTAGTACTGTTATCAGTAGCCAGAAGATCAAAAATGACTTTCGCTTTGACACCATATCCAGCGATTTTCATGGTTAGCTTAGGCTTGCTCATTGTGTCAACTTTTCGGTAGTAATCACGCGGCAGCCAACGGAATAATCGCCAAGCTCCGGGTTTCCTTGCTAAGCCGAAGATACTATATACACTCGCCCCTAGAGTCACCGTATTATAAAGAGCTAATCCACTTTTTGGGCTAAACCCCATAAATTGTGCGGTCTCCATTGCGCCATCAGCAAAAATTCCTTCCGATTTGGATTGTTCACCATAGCGAAGATGGCTTGCTTCTTTTGTTATACCGTTAATACCATCAACAAATAAAACTGCTCCTGCAAGAACTCCAATAGGGGTCATAGTGGACATCATAACCATCCCACCAAATAATGCTGCTCCAGATACCACTATATGGATTGCCGAAATCACGTATCCGACGATTTTATTGTTTTCCCTGACAAACTCGACCTTTGCATAAAGTTGGGCGGCTCTGGTTCTTAACAAGCGTTCTTGTTCTTGCAGATTATCTGTTTCGGCACGCAGATTTTTGATGCATGCAATGCATTCTTCATCGGTTTTGGCCCGTCGTGCAGTTTCAAATTCTTTCTCTACAACCTGCCTTATCTCTTCGACAAACTTGATACGTGTTATCCCATCTTGCAAATAGAATGCTGATAGCCGATTGGCAGTTTCGACGAGTTTCCGGGCTTCCAGATTTACCATGGTATCTGACCATGTTCTGTTCCAGCCCCTGTTGAGCAGCGCAATATCCATTAAAGACTCCTTCCCAAAATGTGTCTGGTCATTTTACGTGCAATAAGGTCGAAGACAACAGGAAACACTTTCACAACCCGCCCCCGTGGGTGTCCCGTTGCTTTATCCTTCCAGTTTACATTCTCCTGTTCAAAATATCCCCGGCTCTATTGGTGATCTGCTAGACCGTCAGCCCAGGCCCTCGGTGAAAAGCGCTTTTCTTCGACAAATATCGCTACGTGATGCCTTCAGCGACACGCCTCACTGCAACAAGCAGGGCAGTTACACAATGCTGCTTTGGGCTGACGCAAGGGAGATAACTTGATGTTTTGAAGTGCGTCTGTTCACTAATTGCTCGGTTATTTAACATATTCTTTGTTATGCGAACTGATAATGTGGTAGCTAAATTGAGATGTCCGCATCTGACCATATACATGTCCGTGCTATAGCCTCACTCCAGCGATCATTGCTTTCAAAGGATAAGACGCGGAATGGAGTTTTTCTCGATGAACGATGTGAACCGACTCGGGATCCTTCAGGACGTGATTGACCGTTGTCTTACTACACGTCCCGCGGCCAGCCGGCTCGGTACATTTACTTATGCTTGGGCAATGATAGATGCTTACAAAAAATAGCAATAATAAATTTTCCTGCAGAATGTGATGTTGGGCCATGTACATGAATTCTGTTTTGATGTGGCTCAAACTTACCATGCCATTCACAATAATGCGTGGTTTTGTTAATAACTATCTCTCTTTCTTTTCGACATTTTTCATTTTTTCTAACATCTGGTTTTTCAGGCGCTACACATAATCCTAAGGCTTGGAATCGTTCTTCAATTAGTTCATTGGTTGGCTTCTGACCTATTGTTGAATTAATTGTATCGGTAATATGTATCGCAGGAGGTGGAGCGGAATAAATCCAATTACCATAATCGTTGAATACTTCTAAATATTTTTTTAGTTTTTGATAAACAGAAGAATAGCCGCCCTCAAACGAGTCTATTCCGTCCCATACACCTTTGAAGAAATATAAATCAGGATAAAGATGGCTTGAAAGAATATGTAAGTTTTCCTGGGTATCCCTTACTGTCGATAATGCACACTCTCTCCAGAATGTTAAATTGCTTTTTTCAGAATTAACAAAGTAAATTTCTAATTGTCCATATGTTGACGAAACCGGAAGCTTTGATTTATCCCTGAGTGATATACAGGCGAAAGGGGTATTGTTAATCAAGTTATGATAAGCATAAGCATAATCAAGTCCGACAATTGCACCAGAACTATCAGTGACATCACTTTTTAGAAAGGTAGGGGGCCATAAATTTTCCATATCCTCATAAAAACATCCACGATTTATATATGACGCTAATTCATCTTTGATTCCCTTGTCGATTTCAGCAGATTCTGGAGAGCAAAGGAATGTCCAAAGATCCATTCCCCTACATACATTTTTGCTCTGAAATTCATTACCGAAAAAGAATTCTTCTCCACGTTCCTTAGCGATATATAGCCTATCTAGGAAGTTTTCTAAAATATTAGCAATTTCTGGACATGAGAGATTTATAAAATCCCAGTCAGATGAATCAATAACGAATGACATTTTATATTCTGCTCCGTCTAAATTTACCGAGAGTAGCTGTATCTAGTTGGTATTGATCGAAGAAAGAGTTTGGCCATCCAGATAAACCGCCATATTCAGTAAAATGTAACTCAGTAATTGATGGTTCTTTTTCGTTATTATCAAAAAATAAAACATTTGCATCTTTATGTGAAATGTTATTTTTAGCTGCTATAGATTTTCTTATACCATTAAGGACATGATCTGAGTGAGTCTCCACTAAAACCTGAACCCCTTTCGCAGATAACCAACCAATATACTCTCCAATTTTTGATTGGCCAGCAGGATGCAAATGAGCTTCTGGGTTTTCAATTGTAAGCAGACCATTCTCTTTAATTACTAAACCTGCAAGAATTATTGGTAAAACATATGTTACCCCAAACCCCATGTTTGAAGCTTTAACCCACTCTCCATTTTCAACTTTGAATTGTAGTGAGGAAGATGTATTTGATCCATATTTTTCTGAGCGTACTTTAATAGGTCTAAAAATTTCAGAAAGCCATCTTTCCAATTGGTAGTTCAAAAAAACAGCTTCATTTTCTGGAGTGTCAGGATGAGTTCTGGAGGCGTGATTAATAGGCATTAAACCAATGCTATCTATAAGCTGTGCACAATATTCCCCTCTAATTCCAAGCTCTAGTTCTTGATGATGCTTTGACGTGAATTTATATTCCGCTTTTGGGCCAAATCGTTCCGCTGACAAATATATAAACGATCTGTTTTCTGTATTAAAATACTCTCCAGAGTAAAAATACTTCACATCCAAATATAAAGAAAATAAATTTGAAGATGTAAATTTGAACTCACCATGCACTCCATTATTAAATTCAAGGGAGATATCAATCTCTTCCTTTCCATTACGCCAGTTCATTATATCTTGTACTGTCCCAAGATCAACGCCATAAGCGGTGTCTAATGGTACTGTATTGTGACCTTTAGAGGCTTCATGAGATAACAAAATTGCTTGAATAAGTGATGATTTACCTGCACCATTTACTCCAGCTAAAATTGTTAGATTTTTTAGTGGAAAGGTTTCACAAATGAATCGCTTGAAACCTTCAATCTTAACTGTTTTAATCATTAAGTATACTCTTTAATTCATTTATTGGTTTGGTTAATCTTGCTATTACCGCGCTAGGTGAACCGGTGCTCACAGTTACAGACTTCAGATAGTTCTCATCTTTGAATAGCTCAAGTAAGGATTGTTTTACTTCCTCTTTCTTATCTATAAGTTTGTTATAAGGAAATAAAGACAAAGCGATACTTTGAGATTCAAAAATAGCTCTATTTATAGGCCCTCGTTTTTTACCTTCTTCTATTCTTCGAAATGCGTTATCGCCAAGAATATCATATGCACTTCTCATCGACGATATGAAGCTTTGATAAAGTAAATCTAACTCATCGTCACTAATAGGGGCTAGATCCGACTCCTCAGATTTTCTTCCATCAAGCCGACGTGTAAAATCGATCAAAAAACGGTCTAAGCTTGCATAATTTCTATACTCATCAATAGAAGTCATTTTGAATGCGCAATACCGTAAGACCAACTCCTGATTAGTCATACGTCCGCTATCGCGTACTTTTATACCATCAACTGAATTCCAAAAATTCCAGCCGGTAGCATTATCAAAAAAGTCATTCTCTGAAAGTAATTTCAAATATTCTCTTGCACGTGATGTGCTCATAGCATGTCTTATTTCTTGCGGCTTGAGCGGGCTACCTAAAGTATTTACCCTGCTAAATATATCGTATTTAATACCATTGGGTGTTGATGGCTCGATTACATGAACTACAATTTGAGTAGCCCTGAAACGCCTCAATTCTAGAGAAGGGAGGTTTTCAAAATTAATTCCATCTAAATGCTTAAGATACTCTAAATGTTGGGATTGCAATGAATATAAATTATTCATGAAAGAAGATATAGTACTTAATCTTTGCACTCCATCGACTATCTGAAATGATCCGTCAGATTCCTGATTGAAATAGAAAGCTGGCAAAGGAATGCCTAATAATACTGATTCAATCAATCTAATCTTTTGTTGAGTGCTCCAGACGTAATCACGCTGGAAGTCGGGTGAGAGATCAATATCCTTATCGTTTATTTGGTCCACTACTTCACGTAGGGAAAAATGCTTTGTTGTAATTCTTATTTTTTCAGGATCCCAAGGATGTGCAGATGGAGAATCATCAAATTTCTCCATTTCGACTTTCAGTTCCTTGTCTATGGTTACTACAACATTAGCGTTCGCTTCGTCAAATTCTTCATCAGCAATCATTTTTCATCTCACATAACTAAGCTTGTATTTTACATTATATCTTTAAAAATTTGCTCTGGAAAACCCGTGTATGATTTTGTTCTAAAACATCTAAAATTTTGTTTTCTACTTACTAAAATGTACCTTTGAAAAGTAGACTCTCTGCGGTACGCTTTTCGGAATCATTCACCTCGATTTTTCACGCAGCGCGCCGGAGGACTTCCGCCCCGGACGGGCCCTGAATGTCCTGATACCCGATGATGATCCTGAGCTTAACCTGTCGCTGGCTGTCATTCTGCCCAATGAGAATTTCATGCCGATGCTGCCCGGAGGTAAAGACCCGGTTAATCCTGCCCAGTCCTACCTGCTTTCCCTCAACTTTGCCCGCAGTTGGCTGACCAGGGCCTCGTTCCTTGGCATTGTTGCCGGCATGCTCGGGGCCGCTTCCCTGAGTCCTACAGCTGGGGCAGCCTGCGGCGCCATTACGTAATGGCCGTCACGAAACTTCTGCGCGATACCGGCCGTGCCACTGCCACCATCTGCGGCAGTCCAGGGCATTCCGCAATTTCAGTAAGTCGGGCAAGTGCAGACGTTGTTGACATCGGAAAAGTAACATTTGAGAGGTAGATTGCATGCTCTCACCTGTCAAAGCAAAAAGGCTGCATCCCGCAGCCTTTTCTTTTCAAATTACCCTTTCGGGAACACCCAAACATGCTTCTCAGGCAGCGAAAGATGGCAGTGCTGCGGATCCCGAACCTCATGCCCATACGCGCGGATCACAAAATCATCCCCCACCGTGCGGAACAGGTACTCCCAGCGGTCGCCAAGGTACATGCTGGTGAGCAGCGGTAGCTCAAGCTGATTTTCCCCTGGTCCCTCGACCACCGCCACGCGCTCGACGCGGATCACCGCCGTGGCGTCATTACCGCTCTGCACCCCTTCGCCCGCCTGGCCCCACAGCACCCAGCCTTTCCCTTCAATACGCGCTTTGCCGTCGCGTACTTCGGTGACCTTGCCGTGCAGGCGGTTGTTGCTGCCCATAAACTCGGCGGTAAACAGCGTCTTCGGCGAGCCGTACATCTCCTGCGGCGTGCCTTGCTGTTCGATCTTGCCGTTGTTCAGCAGCAGGATGCGGTCGGAAATGGACATCGCTTCGTTCTGGTCGTGCGTCACCATCAACGCGGACAGCCCGAGCTTGATAATCAGCTCGCGCAGGAACACGCGGGCTTCTTCGCGCAGCTTGGCGTCGAGGTTGGAAAGCGGCTCGTCCAGCAAAATCACCGGCGGGTTGTACACCAGCGCGCGGCCAATCGCCACGCGCTGCTGCTGCCCACCGGAGAGCTGGTGCGGGTGACGTTTGCCAAGATGGCCCAGACCAAGCTGGTCCAGCACGTCCTGCACGCGCTGCTGGATCTCTTTGGCCGGGACTTTGCGCAGCTTGAGCGGATAGGCCACGTTCTCAAACACGGTTTTGTGCGGCCACAGGGCATAGGACTGAAATACCAGCCCCAGGTTACGCTCTTCCGCCGGGACCTCACTGCGCGGCGTGCCGTCGTAAACTTTATTGTTGCCAATCACAATCGAGCCCTGGGTCGGTTTTTCCAGACCCGCGACGGCGCGGAGCAGGGTGGTTTTGCCGCTGCCGGAGGGGCCTAACAGGGAGACCACTTCGCCGCGCTTCAGGTTCATGGAGACACCTTTTAAAACAGGATTGTCGCCGTAGGTTAAGTGCAGATCGTCAACCGCTAATTCAATCATGTATTTTCACTCCGAAACGAAGGGCAATGCCCAGACCTACCACGACCAGCAGGATATTAATGAAAGAGAGCGCCGCCACGATATCAATGGCACCCGCGGCCCAGAGGGAAACCAGCATCGAGCCGATGGTCTCCGTGCCGGGCGAAAGCAGATACACACCCGTTGAGTATTCGCGCTCAAAGATCAGGAACATCAGCAGCCACGAACCGATAAGGCCGTAGCGGGAGAGCGGAATGGTGACGTGGCGGGTGATCTGCCCGCGCGTCGCCCCGGTGCTGCGCGCCGCCTCTTCAAGCTCCGGCCCTACCTGCAGCAGCGTGGAAGAGATGAGCCTCAGCCCGTAAGCCATCCACACCACGGTATAGGCCAGCCAGACGCTGAAAATAGTGCTGCGCAGCGAGCGTAGCCAGACGATGACGTTTTCACGCATCCAGTCGGTCCAGGCGAACCCGGAAAGCCAGCCGGATTTCAGCGAGTTATCCAGCCACATCGGCAGGAACAGGAACACCCACAGGAAGGCCAGACCCGCCAGCAGGCCAGGCACGGCGCGCGGCACCAGCACGCTGTAGTCCAGGAAACGCGTGGTGTTATCAGGCTTGCGGTGCATGGCAATGCCGACAAACAGGTAGCACACCACGGCCAGCGCGCCGCCAATGACGCCAATCGCCATGGAGTTGACGATGGCGCGCAGCAGGTTGGGCTGCGCCCAGATGGTGCGGAAGGTGTTCAGAGAAAGCTCGTCCCACAGCGAAACGCCCACGCCCCAGTTGGAGATAAACGCGCGCAGCACCACGCCGAGCAATGGAACGCCAATGGTGACGGTGAGCCAGAAGGCAATCACCGCGCCAGCCACCCAGCGCCATTTACCCAGCGGCAGCGCGCGTGCCTGCGAGGCCTTGCCCTTCATGGTGACGAAGCGGTTGGCGGTACGCATCAGTCGACGCTGGAGCATCACCAGCGGGATGGTGATGCAGATCAGCACCACGGCAACCGCTGCCATCAGGTTATAAGATGGGGTGCCCATCTTGTTCGTAAGCTTATAGAGATAGGTCGCCAGCACCATGTTGCCTTCCGGGTCGCCGAGGACCAGCATCAGGCCGAACACCTCCAGCCCCAGGAAGAACAGCAGCACGGTGGCGTACAGAATAGATGGGCGCACCATCGGCAGGCTGACGGAGGTCATCACCTGCCAGGGCGACGCGCCCGCGGTGCGCGCGGCTTCTTCCACATCGGACCCCACGCTGCGCAGTGCAGACGAGATATACAGATAGGCGTGCGGGACGTGCGTCAGGCCGGCGATGACCACAATGCTCGACATGTCGTAGATGTTCCACGGCACAAAGCCAATCAGCGCCTCTGCCCACTGGGAGAGAAAGCCCACCGGACCGGCGGCCACCACGTAGCCGAAGCCCAGCACCATCGGTGAAACGAAAATCGGCACCAGGATCAGCGGCTCAATCAACCGGCGGCCGGGCAGGTCGGTACGCACCATCAGAAACGCCAGCACGCCGCCCAGCGGAATAGAGATAAAGACCAGCCCGAAAGCCAGAATAAAGCCGCTTTTCAGGGCCTTATAAAAATCAGGGTCGGTGAAAATAAAATCAAATGATTCAAAGCTCCACTCTTTTGACGGCGAAAAGAACGGCGCGGACAGGAAGCTCTGTATCACGATAAACGACAGCGGCGTGTAGATAACCAGGGCGGTTATCAGCACGACGATGCCTCGCGGCAGGCTTTGCCACTTTCTGCGTAATGTATTCATGGGGTATCCCTGGTGTTGCAGCCCAGAAAAACGAACTCAGTCGATAAGGAAGCGCGGCGACCAGCGCCGCGCTCAGACGCTTATTTACCGGCGGCGGTACGCCACTCTTTGATGTACTCGAGGCGTTTTTTCGGCTGCAGGTATTCCAGCAGGGTTTCATCAACCGGGATCGGCTTCAGCGCGTTGCCGAGGATTTTTGTCAGGCCGTCGATATCATTCTTGCCTTCGATATCGTTACGAATGGAGGGGATGTCCGCCTGATTGGCCAGAATGTTTTGCCCTTGTTCAGAGAGCACGTAGTCCAGCCACAGTTTTGCGGCATTGCCGTTTTGCGCCTGCTGGCTGATGAACGAAACGCGCGACAGCACCAGGGTGTAATCCTTCGGATAGGAGATGCCGAGTGACGGATCGTTCTTCGCACGCGCTTCCGCATAAGAACCGAGGATGTTGAAGCCGATCAGGTTTTCACCGGAGGAGACGCGCTCCATCATGGTGCCGGTAGACGACTGCACCGACAGGCCCCCTTTGGCGACGTCGGCCAGGGTCTTAAAGTAGTTTGGATCGGCGTTGTGATCCTGCACCGAGAGCATAAAGCCCAGACCCGATTTTTCGATATCGTAGGTAGTGACTTTGTTCTTGAATTTGTCCGTCTGGCTGGCAATCAGCTTCGCCAGCGCGGCGTGAGAATCCGGCACGTCACCGGCCGGGATCAGACGCTTGTTGTAGATAAAGACCACCGGCTCATAGGTGGTGCCGTAGGCCTTATCTTTCCAGACCGCCCATTTCGGCAGCTGGCTTTGCTCCGGAGATTTATACTCCATGGCGTAGTCGGTGGCGAGCTTCAGGCCGGTGTCCATCGAGGAGCTCCAGACCACGTCGCCGCTCACGCCGCCGGAAGCCTGTTCGCTGATGAAACGGTTGTACAGCTCGGTGCTGTTCATGTCGTTGTATTCAACTTTAATGCCCGGGTAGGTTTTTTCGAAGCCCTGGATCAGCGGTCCGGCAGCTTTGATGTCGGTGGTGGAATAGATGACAACCTTGCCCTCTTTCGTGGCGGCATCAACCACTTTTTGATACTCAGCAGGATAGCCCTGCGGCAGGGCAGAGAGTGCAGAAGCAGAGAACAGTACAGTAGCGGTAAGCAGAGAAATTCGGAACGTGTTCGACATTATAGTTAACCTTTTAGTTACATTTGAGGAACTAATTGTCAACATAGCGTATCGGGCTCCACCCACAATAGGGGGGAGCGGATAATGATACCGAAGTGTGATTGTCGCCGTCGTTTCAGCAATTAACACCATAAAATCCGCGAACGTTAGCTTACGAACGGTTCTGGATTACGGTTTATCGGGGGCTTTGCGGTATAACCGGCGTGGATGACCAATATTGCCATACAGCATTTCGACGCTGATTAATCCGCTCTCCACGCAATATTCAAGATAGCGACGCCCCGTGGTTTTGCTGATCCCCACGTTTTCCACCACCTCCTCAACCGACATCGCATTGTCGGGATGTTCGGCGAACAGGCGTTTAATGCGTTCCAGCGTCTGGGGCTCAATACCCTTCGTGGACGGCGTAGCTGAGGATTCCGCGGCAGGCAGATTAAACAGGCGATCCAGCGCATGCTGGTCGACAACCTTCACCTGCTGCACGGTATGGATGAAGCGCATAAACCGCTCCAGCGAGGCGTGCAGGCGCTGGAAAAAGACGGGCTTGATGAGGTAGTCAAACGCGCCGCTGCGCATGGCGTGGCTGCAGGTTTGCATATCGCTGGCGGCGGTGATGAAGATCACCGAGCATTCGTAGCTTTTCAGCAGCGGGTTATCGATGAGCTCCACGCCTTTACCGTCCGGAAGATAGTTGTCTAGCAGGATAAGCCGCGGCTGATGCTGACGAATCAGGCTGCATGCCTGCTCAATCGACGCGGCGATGCCCACCACGCGCAAATGAAAATTCTGCTCGATATACTCGCGATGCAGCTCCGCCAGGTGCGGCTCATCTTCAACGATCACAACATCAAGTGCTCGGGTCATGCTTTTGCCCATTCGGAATAAACACAGAAAAAATAGTACCCTGCGGCGTGTTGTCGGCAATCTCAATACTGCCGCCAGCCTTGTCGATATATCCTGCCACCAGAAACAGGCCAATACCGTGCTCGGTGCCCACAATGTCGTTTTCGCTGTCCGGTTTGCTGCTGAACCCCTGGCGGAAGATATGCGGCTTCATCGCATCCTCCACCCCGCAGCCCCGGTCGGCCACCTCGATCAGCAGATCCTGGTTACGGTCAGAAATGTAAAGCTCCACCGGCGCGGGTACCGGTGCCTTAAGGGTCGCGTCCACCGCGTTATCCAGCAGATTACCAATAACCGACATCAGCTCCGTTTCGTTGAGCGTGGCAGGCATGCGGGTGAGCTGGCAGGCGGGATCAAACAGCAGCTCGATCCCTTTCTCGCGCGCGCTGACGTATTTCCCGAGCAGCAGCCCACACAGTGCAGGAGAGGAAAAGCGAGCGGAGACAAAATCCAGCACCCGCTGCGCGCCTTCAGACTGTACCTGGATGTAACGGAGCGCCTCGTCATAGTGTTTCATCTGCAGTAATCCTACCAGCGTGGCGGTCCAGTTCAGCTGCTCGTGGCGCATAATGCGCAGGTTATCCGCATAGCGCTTGATCTGACTGAGCTGGCTGCTGAGGGTGTTGATGTCATTTTTGTCGCGAAAGCTGTAGACCCAGCCGCTTTCAACGCCGGGGTCGACCTCAATCGCCACGCGGTTGACGATCACCTCGCGCTGGTTAAGAACGGCAATCTGGTCGTGGCGGCCAGCGCTCACCGAGGCGTAGCGCTGAGATAAAAAGCCCGGTGACGTCTGCAGAACGTCTTCCAGCGGTTTGCCGATAAGTTCTTTCTCACTTTGCCGAATATCCAGCATTTCTCGTGCGGCGCGGTTAATTAAAATCAGCTGCTTCTCTTCATTGACGGCAAATACCCCCTCATACATGGCTTCTAATAGCGCGCGCTGCTGTAAAACCAGCTGAGCGATATCTTTCGGCTCCAGTCGGAACATCTGTTTTTTAAGATTGCGGGTAAACAGCCAGGAGAACATAAACAGCAGCAGAAGAAGACCCGCGCCGTAAAGCCCGGACTGCCAGAGAATGCGGGCATTAATATTGGCAATATAGGATGTCAGATAGCCGACCGAGACAATGCCAATCACCTGGTGCTGCGCGTTAAAGATCGGCGCTTTGCTGCGTAGCGACACGCCAATCCCACCCTGACGCACGGAAATAATGGTTTTGCCCTTTAACACCTCCGCATTGTCCCCGCCGATCATCGGTAAATTAATACGCTCCGGGGATTCCGAATGATAAAGGTGCTGTTCCTCGGTATCGCCAATCACAATGTAGCTGGCATCGCTTTCGGCGCGCAGGGGCTGAATTAACCGGGCGATGCCGGGGATATCTCTGGCCGCAACCATTGCCGCCAGACCCGGCATCAGCGCGATCTGGCTGGCCTGAACCCGGGCGCGCTGGCCGAGATCGTGATGGAGCTGTCGGTCAATAAAATGAAACAGGATTGTTCCCAGCAGAACTAACAGCAGGCAGGAGAAGCACACCAGCGCTAAAAACAGCTTTACCTGAAAAGAGAGTCTGCGTTTCATTCAACCTGCGGAAGTTATGTAAAAGTGACATTTGCCGAGCCTGACATGCGCCAGTAGTGGACGCAATCTGGCGAGAAAAGAGTTGTGACCTGGCTTTTCGTTTTCGGCGTTATACCCTAAATAATTCGAGTTGCAGGACAAAACGGCTTGCCGTTTTGTCCTGCAGCTTGAAGTATGACGGGTATATAGCCATCAGGATCCCGTAAGGCTATGCTTCATTCAGCACGATAATAATTACAGAGGCAATGTCATGGATAAAGAACTACTGGATGCGGGTTACCGGGCCTATACCGGCGAGAAAATTGACGTTTACTTCAATACCGGGATCTGCAAACACTCCGGTAACTGCGTGCGTGGGAGCGCAAAGCTGTTTAATCTGAAACGTAAACCGTGGATTATTCCCGATGAAGTGGACGTTGAAACGGTTGTCCGCGTGATTGATACCTGCCCGAGCGGTGCGCTGAAGTATCGCCAAAAATAAGCGAGGAACCATGGATATTCTGGAAGGCCATAACAAGTTTTACGTGAATGATGCGAACGGTAATCAGGTCGCGGAGATTGTCTTCGTGCCGACCGGCGAGCACCTGAGCATCATTGAGCATACCGATGTGGATGAGAGCCTGAAAGGGCAGGGGGTCGGTAAACAGTTGGTGGCAAAAGTGGTGGAGAAGATGCGCGGTGAGAACCGCAAAATTATTCCGCTGTGCCCGTTCGCGAAGCATGAGTTTGATAAAACGCGGGAATATGACGATATTCGCGCGTAAATAACACCGGCGATGGCCGGTGTTTTTTTATCTCACCTGCTCATACAGCAATACCAGCGCTATCAGCACCATCAACCCTCCCGATGCCCTGCTCACCAGACGCGCCGCCTGTGGTCGGGTCGCCAGCACCGCTTTCGAACCATACCCCACCAGCAGATAGACCAGCGTACAGGTGATAAGGTGCATCATCCCAAGCGCAGACATCTGCATCGCTATCGACCAGCTTCCGGTCGGGTCTGTAAACTGCGGAAGCAGGGCCAGGAACAGCAAAAAAACCTTCGGGTTTAGGCCGCTAATGCAGAGCCCTTTCACCGCCCACTGCGTCCAGTTTCCCGCGTGTTGGGTGGTCTTTTCCGGTGCGGCCGGGTGACGCAGCAACGTTATGCCAAGCCACAGGAGATACAGCGCTCCCGCCACGGTCAGCCCGGCTAACGCCAGCGGATGTTGGGCAATCAGTACCCCCACGCCTGCCACCACAATCAACGTGGCTAACAGATGCCCTGACATCAGCCCCAGCACCGCCGGTACCACGCGTCGCCCGTTAATCCCGGCGCTAATGGCGTAGGCCCAGTCGGCGCCTGGCGTCATGATGAGCAGAAACGAAACCACCCAAAAGCCGGCCACAATACTCATTTCCATCGTTCTGAAAACTCCCGCAGTGCGTTAAACGTTGCGAAAAAGAATATCGTTAACCCTGCGAAATAGGCTTTCAATGTTATGCTGATAACACGGTGAAATTGAGAAAATCTTCCAAATGGACAGCATCGATCGAAAAATTCTTGCGGCGCTCCAGTCTGATGGACGCCTGTCGCTTACCGAGCTGGCTGAGCGGGTTAATCTGAGCCTCTCACCCTGCCATCGTCGCGTGCGGGCGCTGGAGCAAAGCGGGGCCATAACGGGATACCGTGCCAGCCTGGATCCGGCTAAAATGGGGTTTAACTTCCTGGCGATCGTCTTTGCGACGCTGAAAGAGGGGGACCGAAAGGCGGTTAGCGCGTTTGAAGCGGCGGTGGAGGAAATTCCGCAGATCGTGCTGGCGCAGCGTCTGTTTGGCGATCCCGATTATCTGATGCACGTCGTGACCCGCGACCTCTCCGCTTTCCAGAAGCTCTATGACGAGAAGCTTTCCGCCATGCCTGGCGTGCAGCATCTTCGCTCTACGCTGGTGATGAAAACGGTGGTGCAGGACAGACCTTTTCCGCTGGACGTCACGGGACGAGACTGAATGACATGCCCGGCAGAGCGCCGGGCATCAAAGGAGATTAGCCGACAAACATCACCGACACGCACAGCACCCCGACGATCAGCGTCAGCAGGTTGCCAATGGAACGGTACTGTTTCAGGGAAGGGATCAGATACGTCGACAGCGTCGGCATGATAAACAGGATCATGGCGATAAGCGGGCCGCTGATGGCGTAAATCATCGAAATGGCGTTCGGGTTAATGCAGCAGACGGCAAAGGTGATTAACGACACCCCCATAATGGATATCGCGCGGTTAAAGGCGCGGCTCTTTTTCACGCCCACCTGATTGAGCGACGACTTCACGATTTCCGTTGCCCCTTCAATCACCCCAAAATAGGTGCCGAGGAACGATTTCGACATCGCAATAATCGCCACGATAATCCCGGAAATCCCCAACCACGCCGGTGAAGAAGGCATCATCGACAGCGCGGACAGGATCGTCACCCCTTGCTCTTTGGCGGTCACAATGTACGACGGTGGAATAGAGAGCAGGCAGCTGAAGACAAAGAACAGCACGCTCAGGCAGATAATCAGGTACGCCACCTTCATGATTTTCTTGCATTTATCCATTGCGCCGTCGGCAAATTTCTCGCGACGGTCAACGGCAAATGTGGAGATAATCGGGGTATGGCTGAACGCAAACACCATCACCGGAATCGAAATCCAGACCTGGTGCAGCGTATGGCGATCGACGGCCATCTGGCTGGTCAGCAGCGAAGGTTGCCAGCTGCCGATCAGATAGAGCGAGACAAAAAGGAAGTAGGCAATCAGCGGAAACACCAGGAAGCCCATCACTTTTATCGTGATATGCCGTCCCATCAGGAAGATCAGATTCAGGACCAGCACCACCCCCAGGCTGACCAGCACGCGAACGGCGGTATCCACCGTCAGGTGTTTTGCCAGCTGTTCCGTGAGTGAGTTGGTGATGGCCACCGCATAAATCTGCACCACCACAAAGAAGGCGATGAAATAGAGCGTGGTGATCAGATTGCCAATCTTCCTGCCGTAGTAGTGCGACACGGCGCCGGTGATCCCTTCGTTGCCTTTTGTTTTGGACGACAGGATAAATTGCGCCAGCGCCCGGTGCGGCCAGTAGGTTAAGGGATAGGCCACGAGGGCAGTAATAAACAGGACGATAGCGCCTGCTGAGCCCAGCTGAATGGGCAAAAACAGCGTTCCTGCGCCCACGGCCGTGCCGTAGAGAGCGAAACTCCAGAGAGTCTCATCTTTTGACCAAATTTTCGACATTAGAGCAACGTATCAACTATCAAACCATCGGAATGGAGTGCAATTTACCATAGTTATGCACGGAGAGCGCAGTTGCTTCGAAGGAGTTTGGCCGGAACGGGCGTCCGGCCAGAGGCGGTTTAGCCTGCCAGGGCGCGCCGTTGCTGGCGACGCTTAAGAAATTTATCGCGAAGGCAATCGTATGCCCAGTTGTAGAACATGGTGTACGGCAGGAAGAACAGGAAGAAACCTATTTCCAGCGTGAATGCCTGAAGCAGGGTGACGCCCAGCACGGCGGCGACAATCGACACGCCAATCACAATAAACCCGCATTCAAACCCCAGCGCATGCAGCGCACGCACTTTTGCCGTACGTTTGACGCGCTGAACCGGCCAGAAACGGTCGAAGCCGAAGTTATAAATAATGTTCCACAGCATGGCGATGGTGGCCAGAATAATGGTCAACCCCCCCATCTCCACCACGGAACGTTGCATGAGCCACGCCGCCGTAGGGGCGAGGATCGCCGTCGCAATCCCTTCAAAACAGACAGCATGAAAGATCCGCTCCGGCAGTTTACGTTGGAGTGCATCCTGATGTTGCATAATCACAGACCTCATTAATTCGCCGGTATAGGCGTTGATGTGGCCTATTTTCATCGCTAAAGCTGATATATTAAAGATAGTATCCATCGCTAAAACAGATAGGTTATGCGCTATTCACCCGAAGCCCTTAATGCATTTGTCGAGACCGTTGCGGCGGGCTCTTTTTCTGCGGCCGCCCGCCGGCTGCGTAAAAGCCAGTCGACGATCAGCACGTCCATTGCCAATCTTGAAGCCGATCTCGGTTTCGAGCTGTTTGACCGCTCGGCGCGCCAGCCGGTGTTAACGGTCCAGGGAGAACAGGTGTTGGGCTACGTGCAGGCTATCCTGGCCGCCAGCACGCGGCTGGACGAGCTGGCGGTGTCGTTAACGGCGCAAACGGAGGCGCGTCTGACGTTTGTCCTTTCCGATACCCTTAACCCGGACGTGCTGGAAGAGATGATGAAACAGTTTGACGCGCGCTTTCCCCATACGGAATTCGAATGTCTGATTGGCGAGGAGGAGGACGTGATCGATCTGCTGCAAAAGGAGCGCGCGCAGGTTGGCCTCACCGAAGCGCGAGACGGTTATCCTACGGATATCGGCGCTATACGGCTGCCGATGCAGACCCGCATGGCGATCTATGTCGCAACCACGCATCCGCTGGCCGGACAACATGACGTTCAGCGTGACGAGCTCCACGGCTGGCGAGAGCTGCGGCTGAGCACCTATCTGGAGCGCGAGGCGGAGATCGCGCGCGGGCCCGTCTGGTCAGCCCCGAATTACCTGTTACTCTTGAGTATGGCGGTTCAGGGATTTGGCTGGTGCGTCTTGCCGTGCGCGCTGGTAGATGAGTTTGCCGCCGCGAAATCCCTGGTACAGCTCAATGTTCCCGGCTGGCCGCGGGCGATCGGCATCGATCTGCTGTGGAATAAGCGATCCCCTCCCGGCGTTGCCGGAAGCTGGCTGCGGCAGTATCTGCAGGATGCACGCTGATCCTTGTGATTAAACTCACTATTTTTAAACAATTAAGATAATTGCCAGTAACAATCCTCTACTATCGTCATGTCATTTAACACAGAGGTCGTGATGAAAGATGTCGTAATAGTGGGTGCGTTGCGTACAGCTATCGGCTGTTTTCAGGGAGCGCTTGCGCGTCACTCGGCGGTTGACCTGGGGAGCGTGGTGGTGAAAGCGCTGGTGGAACGTAGCGGGATCGCAGCACATGAAGTTGATGAGGTGATCCTGGGACAGGTCCTCACGGCCGGTGCCGGGCAAAACCCTGCGCGTCAGGCGGCGCTGAAGGGCGGGCTGCCCAATACCGTCTCCGCCATCACCATTAACGACGTCTGTGGCTCAGGATTAAAAGCGCTGCATCTCGCGACGCAGGCCATTCAGTGTGGTGAAGCGGACGTGATCATTGCGGGCGGGCAGGAGAATATGAGCCGCGCGCCGCACGTGTTGACCGACAGCCGTACCGGCGCACAGCTGGGCAACAGTCAGCTGCTCGACAGCCTGGTGCATGACGGGCTGTGGGATGCGTTCAATGACTATCATATGGGCGTGACGGCGGAAAACCTGGCGCGCGAGTACGGCATCAGCCGTGAAGTGCAGGATGCCTACGCGCTGAGCTCGCAGCAAAAAGCGCGTGCGGCGATTGATTCCGGTCGTTTTCGTGACGAAATTGTCCCTGTCAGCACGCAGCGTCAGAGCGGTGAGTTTATTGTCGTGGATACCGATGAACAGCCGCGCACCGACGCCAGTGCTGAAGGGCTGGCGAGGCTGAATCCTGCGTTTGAAATGCAGGGATCGGTGACGGCGGGAAATGCCTCTTCCATTAACGACGGCGCTGCCGCCGTCATGATGATGAGCGAAAGCAAAGCCCTCGAACTCGATCTTCCCGTGCTGGCCCGCATTAAGGCGTTCGCCAGCGTGGGGGTTGATCCTGCGTTAATGGGGATCGCACCGGTCTACGCGACCCGCCGCTGTCTGGAGCGTGCCGGGTGGCAGCTTTCGGATGTGGATCTGATCGAAGTGAACGAAGCCTACGCCGCGCAGGCGATCTCCGTCGGAAAAATGCTGGAGTGGGATCCCCTTCGGGTCAACGTTAACGGCGGCGCGATCGCGCTGGGGCACCCGATCGGGGCGTCCGGCTGCCGGATCCTGGTTTCGCTGGTCCACGAAATGAAAAAGCGCAATGCCCGCAAAGGGATTGCCACACTATGTATAGGCGGCGGGCAAGGGGTGGCACTGGCCATCGAACGCTAACTTCTCCTTATTGAAAATGACCTCCTCCGGGAGGTTTTTTTTCGCGCCCTTTTTCTCCCGACGGTTTAATTGTGATCCGAATATCATTTTCGTCATAAACAAAAATAAAAATGAAACGTTGTTTTAAATATAATTGAAAAGCCCGCTTTATGCCGATAGTATGTGTTCAATATGAAAAACGGAACGCTGTTTCGTTTATTTCCGCCTTCGGGCATGACCACATCTGGAGGTTACCGTGGACGTCAGAGAAAGCATCCACAGCGCGCACGCCAAAACGCTGGATACTCAGGGGCTGCGCAAGGCATTTTTAGTCGAGCAGATATTCGAGGCCGACAGGTACACCATGGTTTACAGCCATATCGACCGTATTATTGTGGGCGGCATTATGCCCGTCACGAAAACCGTCTCCGTGGGCGGCGAGGTCGGTAAACAGCTGGGCGTGAGCTATTTCCTCGAGCGTCGCGAGCTGGGGGTGATCAACATCGGCGGGCCGGGCACCATCACCGTAGACGGACACTGCTATGAGATTGGCCATCGCGAGGCACTGTACGTGGGTAAAGGGGCGAAAGACGTGGTCTTTGCCAGCATCGACGCCAGCAAGCCTGCGAAGTTTTACTACAACTGCGCGCCGGCTCACACCACCTGTCCAACCAAAAAAGTGACCCCGGCAGACGTCGCACCCGTGACGCTGGGCGACAACCTCACCAGCAACCGCCGCACCATCAATAAATACTTCGTGCCGGACGTGCTGGAGACCTGCCAGCTCAGCATGGGATTGACCGAGCTTGCGCCAGGTAACCTGTGGAACACCATGCCGTGCCATACCCACGAGCGCCGAATGGAGGTCTACTTCTACTTCAACATGGAGGAAGACGCCTGCGTGTTCCACATGATGGGACAGCCGCAGGAAACGCGCCATATCGTGATGCACAACGAGCAGGCGGTGATTTCACCGAGCTGGTCTATTCACTCCGGCGTAGGGACGAAAGCCTACACCTTTATCTGGGGAATGGTGGGCGAAAATCAGGTCTTCGATGATATGGACCATGTTGCGGTCAGCGATTTGCGCTAGTCGCGGGCAGTGAAGCATAAACCTGCCTGTGAGTGACAGGCTCTGAAAGAGTAAGGAATAAACATGATTCTGGATGCATTCTCTCTGCAGGGGAAAGTGGCTGTGGTTTCCGGCTGTGACACCGGGCTGGGGCAGGGGATGGCGCTAGGCCTGGCGGAAGCGGGCTGCGATATCGTCGGAATTAATATCGTTGAACCGACTGAAACCCTCGAACGCGTGACGGCGCTGGGGCGCCGTTTCCTGAGCCTGACCGCCGACCTGCGTAAAATCGATGCCATTCCTGAACTGCTGGATCGCGCGGTGGCGGAATTCGGTCATATCGACATTCTGGTCAACAATGCCGGGCTGATTCGCCGCGAAGATGCGATCAGCTTCAGCGAGCGCGACTGGGACGACGTGATGGATTTGAACATCAAGAGCGTATTTTTTATGTCCCAGGCGGCGGCAAAGCACTTTATCGCGCAGGGGAACGGCGGCAAGATCGTGAATATTGCCTCCATGCTCTCGTTCCAGGGCGGTATCCGCGTGCCGTCTTACACCGCGTCCAAAAGCGCCGTGATGGGCGTGACCCGCCTTCTGGCAAACGAGTGGGCGAAACACAACATCAATGTGAATGCGATTGCGCCGGGCTACATGGCGACCAACAATACGCAGCAGCTGCGTGCTGACGAGCAGCGTAGCGCGGAAATCCTCGACCGCATTCCGGCGGGGCGCTGGGGGCTTCCGCGCGATCTGATGGGGCCGGTGGTCTTTCTGGCCTCGTCGGCATCGGATTACATCAACGGCTACACCGTGGCGGTCGATGGCGGATGGCTGGCGCGCTAATTCCACCTGCATGACGAACCTCTGCCCTCGGGTGGAGGTTTTTTTGGCTAAAAATTACCATTATCCATATGACATAAGATGAAAAATCCATACTGAGAATTCACAAATGACGCGTATCACATTTTTATTGCTTAAATATTAGGTAATTAATAAAAAACGTGGCTATTTCAGCATTAGTTGAAATTGTAATGTCCATCACAGATCGCGATGCCATAGCGAAATAATCCATATCTTCACGAATTCCCGCCTGACACTTTTCCTCGCTTTCTCGTAATTTCAGTTAACGAATTTTGCTGTTGAGGCAGGAAAAATATGACATCTATCAATGACTCTACCCTAATGCCCGCTGCGCTGCGTGATACCCGGCGCATGAACCAGTTTGTCTCCATTGCCGCTGCCGTGGCGGGCCTGTTATTTGGACTGGATATCGGCGTCATTGCCGGAGCGCTGCCGTTTATTACCGATCACTTTACCCTCAGTAACCGTCTGCAGGAGTGGGTGGTGAGCAGCATGATGCTCGGCGCGGCCATCGGGGCGCTGTTTAACGGCTGGCTGTCGTTCCGCCTGGGGCGCAAATACAGCCTGATGGTCGGGGCGATCCTGTTCGTCGCGGGTTCGATCGGCTCCGCGTTTGCGACAAACGTAGAAGTGCTGCTGCTTTCCCGCGTGCTGCTGGGCGTGGCGGTAGGGATTGCCTCCTACACCGCGCCGCTTTATCTCTCCGAAATGGCGAGTGAGAACGTGCGCGGCAAGATGATCAGCATGTATCAACTGATGGTCACGCTGGGTATTGTGCTGGCGTTCCTGTCTGACACCTACTTCAGCTACAGCGGCAACTGGCGCGCAATGCTCGGCGTGCTGGCGCTGCCAGCGGTGGTGCTGATTGTCTTAGTGATTTTCCTGCCGAACAGTCCGCGCTGGCTGGCGCAAAAAGGGCGCCACGTGGAGGCAGAAGAGGTCCTGCGCATGCTGCGCGATACCTCGGAGAAAGCGCGCGAAGAGCTGAATGAGATCCGCGAAAGCCTGAAGCTGAAGCAGGGTGGCTGGGCGCTATTTAAGATCAACCGCAACGTGCGCCGGGCGGTCTTCCTCGGCATGTTGCTGCAGGCGATGCAGCAGTTCACCGGCATGAACATCATCATGTACTACGCGCCGCGTATTTTTAAAATGGCCGGGTTCACCACCACGGAACAGCAGATGATCGCCACCCTGGTGGTCGGGCTGACCTTCATGTTCGCCACCTTTATTGCCGTATTCACCGTGGACAAAGCCGGCCGTAAACCTGCGCTGAAGATTGGCTTTAGCGTGATGGCGCTCGGCACGCTGATCCTCGGTTACTGCCTGATGCAATTTGATAACGGCACGGCGTCAAGCGGACTTTCCTGGCTTTCTGTCGGGATGACCATGATGTGCATCGCTGGCTACGCGATGAGCGCCGCGCCCGTGGTGTGGATCCTGTGCTCCGAAATTCAGCCGCTCAAATGCCGTGACTTTGGCATCACCTGTTCCACGACAACCAACTGGGTGTCGAACATGATCATCGGCGCGACGTTCCTGACGCTGCTGGACGCGATTGGCGCAGCGGGGACGTTCTGGCTCTATACGGTACTGAATGTGGCATTTATTGGCGTCACGTTCTGGCTGATCCCGGAAACCAAAGGCGTGACGCTGGAACACATCGAGCGCAAGCTGATGGCTGGAGAGAAACTGCGGAACATCGGCGGATGATTTTTTGCCCCTCCGAAGGTTTTAATACGTGCCGCAACTGGAAAGGGAAAGGTGGCTTAATCACAATAAAAATGTGACTAAGATCACCACTAACTCTGGTAGGGAGTAGACACAGAGAGGGAACAGGCATTAGGATTTTTCTTATGTTGATGTATTATCGGACCACCGCCATCAATGTTAAGAGATGCGTTGCATCCGGAAAAAGAAGAATCACTATGTCAGAAATGGATTTCAAAAAAAGCACGGACCTCGACTTTCCCCGTTATGCCGGCCCGGCTGTAAGCGCAAAAGAGATCGATCTTCTGGGACTTTTTGAGGTCCTTCTGGCGGCGAAAAAACGTATCGTCGCCATCGTCTTTGCTTTCGCGCTGGTGGGGCTGGCCGTTTCATTTTTACTGCCGCAGAAATGGACCAGTAAAGCGGTGATCACCCCGGCAGAACAGTCGCAGTGGAATCCGCTGCGCCAGATGCTGGTTGCGCTGCAGGTGCTTGACGTGGACGTGAAAATTACCCGTCCAGAAATTTTTGATCTCTTTATTAAAAAGTTTCAGTCGCAGTCATTGCTCGAAGAGTACATGAAATCCTCTCCTTATGTGATATCGCAGCTTAAAGGTGTTGAGGTGGATCCGCTCGATCTGCATCGCGCGATAGTCAACATCTCAGACAGAATGAAAGCGGTGAATGACGATCAGGGAAAAGGCGCGGATAAAGTGCCCTTTGTCTCCTGGACATTGAGCTTCACTGCGCCAACAGCAGGCGATGCGCAAACCGTTTTGGAGGGGTATATCAATTATATCGTGGCTATCGTCGAAAAAGAGACGGTGCAGAATATCCGCAACCAGATCGCCCTGAAAACGAACGTTGTTGAGCAGCAGCTGGAACTGGATCGTGTTCGTCTGACCAATGTTCACAATACCAACCTGCAGCGACTGAATTATTCCCTGGAAGTGGCGAATGCCGCCGGTATCAAGAAGCCGGTCTACAGCAACGGGCAGGCCGTAAAGGATGACCCGGATTATTCCGTTGCGCTCGGTGCTGACGGTATCGCGCAAAAACTGAAGATTGAAAAAAATCTGAAGGACGTGACTGAACTGAATGCGGACTTTCAGAACCGGGAATACTACCTGGCACAGCTGAAAAATCTCTCCTTTGCCGATGTTAAACTTGAGCCATTCAGGTACCAGCTTTCACCCTCCATGCCGGTGAAAAAGGATGGCCCGGGTAAGGCTCTGATTGTCGTTCTGGCGGCGCTTCTTGGGGGCCTGTTTGCCTGCGGTAGCGTGTTACTGCGCGAGGCGATGCACACCCGTACTTCGCCGCCAGAGCCGGTGGCGAAATAAAATCTGCAGTTTAAAAAGGCGCTCAATAGAGCGCCTTTTTTTATGTGCATCGGTTGTGTTAAAAAAAGAGACCAAAGATAAGGAGGGATGATGAAAACGATCGGCCTGTTAGGTGGTATGAGCTGGGAATCGACAATCCCTTATTACCGCCTGATTAATGAAGGGGTAAAGCAGCGTCTGGGTGGTCTGCACTCCGCAAGTCTGCTGCTGCACAGCATTGATTTCCATGAAATCGAAGCCTGCCAGTCGAGCGGTGAGTGGGATAAAGCCGGAGAGATCCTGGCCCAGGCGGCGCTGGGACTGGAGCGTGCCGGCGCCAGGGGGATAGTCCTGTGTACCAATACCATGCACAAAGTGGCGTCGCATATTGAAGACCGCTGCTCGCTGCCGTTTCTGCATATCGCGGACGCGACCGGGCGTGCGATTGCGGCATCCGGAATGCGCCGCGTAGCGCTTTTGGGTACACGCTACACCATGGAACAGGATTTTTATCGCGGACGTTTACACAGTGAATTTGGGATAGAAAGCCTGATCCCGGATGAAGAAGATCGGGCGCGCATCAATCAGATTATCTTTGACGAGCTCTGCCTCGGTACCTTCAGCGAAGCTTCCCGCGCGTATTACGTCAGCGTTATCGATAAACTTAGGCAGCAGGGGGCCGAAGGGGTGATCTTCGGCTGCACTGAGATTGGTTTGCTGGTACCCGTCGAGCGAAGCCCTCTCCCGGTATTTGATACCACTGCAATTCATGCCGCCGATGCCGTGGCGTTTATGTTGTCCTGAGCACCCGGTTTAGGTTTACGTGTTGGCGGCGTCATAAGCGGATTGCGCCGCCACAATGGCATCAATATTATTTTCCACCCAGTGCGCAAGCACAGTCACCGTTTCGGTTAACGTCTGGCCAAGCGGCGTCAGGCTGTACTCGACGGTTACAGGTACCGTGGCGAATATCTTTCGCGACACCAGCCCATCACGTTCCAGTTTGCGTAAAGACTGGGTCAGCACCTTTTTGGTGATTCGCTGAATATCACGTTGAAGATGACTAAAGCGCATCGGCCCATTCTCAAGGCGCGCAAGAATTAACAGTGCCCACTTATCGGCGATACGCGTCAGCACGCCGCGGGTCGGGCAGCGTTCATCGAACACGTTGTAAGGAGGCATCTCCTTTTTCAGAACTGCTGTTTGGGTCATGGTGGTTCCCTCGAGGTAACCAGGTGAGATAAAGGTGCCTTCTTACGCCCGTGAATGTTTGCGTGTATAAAACGACGTAAGGTTTCTATTTGATACCAGGGAACCGAAAATGGCAACGGGCTCGCAGAGCAATTTTAAAGTCGTCTTAATCGTTTGACTCACAAGGCAATATTGCATCAGGAGATCTATCATGAGCGTTGTAGTTATCTATTATTCTGGCTACGGCCACACCAAACGCGTTGCTGAAACAGTCGCCGAGGGCGCGCAGGCTGAGCTGATCGCCATTGACAGCAATGGCGATATTCAGGAAAGCGACTGGCAAAAACTTAACGATGCCAGAGCGATTATTTTTGGCGCGCCAACCTACATGGGAAGCGTACCGTGGCAGTTTAAGAAATTCGCTGATGCGACCTCAAAAGCCTGGTTCGTGCGTAGCTGGCAGGACAAAGTTTTCGCGGGCTTCAGCAACAGCGCCAGCCTGAACGGTGATAAGCAGGTGTCGTTGCAATACCTGCAAACGCTGGCCTCTCAGCACGGTGGGATATGGGTGAGCCTGGGGCTGCCGCCGTCAAATACTCTCGCGGCAACCCGTCAGGACATTAATAATCTGGGCGGTTCAGTCGGTTTGCTGGTGCAGTCTCCATCAGATGCTGATGCTGGCGCCATTGCCAGCGGCGATCTGCAAACCGCTGTGAAATTCGGCGAGCGTGTTGCGGCCATCGCGAAACGTTTTAACTGAGTTTTCAGACGCCCTCTGTTCAGTGGGGCGTCTGATTCAACATCTTATTTAGCTGGCCAGCCAATAGACTTAACCCTCCTTGCAGATGCTCACTGAACGCCTCCACCAGCGCCGATGCCGGACGATGCAGTGGGCGGATTAGGCTAACGGTGAAAGGAACTGAGACACTAAACCGACGTACAACAATCCCACTTTCCGCATAATCCAACGCCGTGAGCGGATTCACCACCGCGACGCCGACGCCTGCGCGTACCATCGCACAAATCGAGGCCGCGCTGTGCGTTTCTACCACCATTCGGCGTTTGACCTGGTGCTCGGAAAACAGCGTATCCAGCAGCTGTCGATAACTGTCGGTCTGCGACAGGCTGATGTAGTTTTCCCCGTGGAAATCCTCCGGTGTAAGCACCGCCTTACCGGCAAGCCGATGCCCGGCGGGCAGAACGCACACTTCATCTAACGAGAGCAACTCCGTGCGCGCCGTTCCCGCTGGCGTGGAGAGGGTTTCGGTCAGGCCTAAATCATGGCGCTGAGCCGAAAGCCACTCTTCAAGCAGAGGTGATTCCTGAGGCACGATGGTGAGGCTGACCTCCGGGTATCGGGCCAGAAAGGGTTGCAGCAGCATCGGCAAAAAGGATTGCGAAAAGACGGGCAGGCAGACGATCGACAGCTCGCCCTGACGAAACTCGCGCAGGCTTTCCGCGGCACTCACTATTCTATCCAGCCCGTACCAGGAGCGCTGAACTTCCTCGAACAGGCGTAACCCTTGTACCGTCGGGTGAAGCCTGCCCCGGGTGCGTTCGAACAGCTTCAACCCCAGCACTTTCTCGAAGCGCGCCAGCTCGCGGCTCACCGTCGGCTGCGAGGTATGCAGCATCTGTGCGGCTTCGGTGAGATTACCGGTGGTCATCACGGCGTGAAAAATCTCGATATGGCGCAAATTGACGGCGGGCATAGGGCACCTGAAAGCAGAGAACTGACCATATCATTTTTGCATAGACTCGCGATAAAACGATATTTTTTATTCTCTTTGTGCTGTGGCGTAATCATGAAAACGCATTTACCCGGAGAAGACCATGCCACGCCCGCTGAACCAGACTGATACCGATTTGAACGCCGACAACCTGCTGCGCCTGCCCGCCGAGTTTGGCTGCCCGGTGTGGGTCTACGACGCGCAGATCGTTCGCGAGAAGATCGCCGCTCTGCATCAGTTTGACGTCGTGCGTTTTGCCCAGAAGGCCTGCTCCAATATCCACATTCTGCGCCTGATGCGTGAGCAGGGCGTGAAGGTGGACTCCGTTTCACTCGGCGAAATCGAGCGCGCGCTGGCGGCCGGATACGATCCGAAAGCCGACGGTGACGCGATCGTCTTTACCGCCGATGTGATCGACGATGCGACGCTGGCGCGCGTCCACGAGCTGCAGATCCCGGTGAATGCCGGCTCTGTGGATATGCTGGAGCAGCTGGGCGAGGTTTCACCCGGCCATCGCGTCTGGCTGCGCGTGAACCCGGGCTTTGGTCATGGCCACAGCCAAAAAACTAATACCGGCGGCGAAAACAGCAAGCACGGGATCTGGTATGCCGATATGCCTGCCGCGCTGGCGGTATTACAGCGCTACGGCCTGAAGCTGGTGGGGATTCATATGCACATTGGCTCTGGCGTCGATTACGGCCACCTGGAGCAGGTGTGCGGCGCGATGGTGCGCCAGGTTGTCGACTTCGGTCAGAATCTGGAGGCGATCTCTGCCGGCGGCGGTCTCTCCATTCCTTATCGCGAGGGCGAAGAGGCGATCGATACCGATCACTATTACGGTCTGTGGAGCGCCGCGCGCGATCAAATCGCCGCGCATTTGGGCCATGCGGTAAAACTGGAAATTGAGCCGGGCCGTTTCCTGGTGGCGGAAGCCGGCGTGCTGGTTTCGCAGGTGCGCAGCGTGAAAGAGATGGGGTCTCGCCACTTTGTATTGATTGACGCAGGCTTTAACGATCTGATGCGTCCGTCCATGTACGGTAGCTATCACCACATTACCGCCCTGGCTGCCGACGGCCGCGATTTATCGCAGGCACCACGCGTTGAGACGGTCGTTGCGGGGCCGCTGTGCGAATCGGGTGACGTGTTTACCCAGCAGGAGGGCGGCAAAGTGGAGACCCGCGCGCTGCCAGAGGTCAAACCGGGTGATTATCTTGTGCTGCACGACACCGGTGCTTACGGGGCGTCTATGTCATCTAACTACAATAGCCGCCCGCTGCTGCCGGAAGTGCTGTTTGATAACGGCAAGGCGCGGCTGATCCGCCGCCGCCAGACCATTCAGGAACTGCTGGCGTTAGAGCTCATCTGATGAAAGTACGGCCCCGTCGTGACCGAATCGCGTAAGACCAGCGTGCCGGTAAACGGTGGGATGGCATCGACCGGCTGGTTTTTTGCCAGCCGGATCGCCTGATCGATGGCCGTGACAATCATATTGTCGATGGGCAGATAAACCGATGAGAGCGCAGGCTCCAGCCATTTTGCGCTTGGGGCGTCGTCAAAGCCGAACAGTGAAATATCCTGCGGGATTTTACGCCCCGCCTGGTGTAACGCTTTGGACGCGCCCAGCGCCATATCGTCGTTACAGGCAAACAGGGCGCTAAACGATACACCGTCGGCAATCAATTCCTTGCACAGCTCATATCCCCCGGTCATTCCCGCATCGCCGTACTTTATCCGACGCTCGTCCAGACGGATGCCGTGCTTTTCCAGCGCCTTACGATAGCCCATCAGCCTCGCTTTTCCGGTTGGGGTATGGATCGGGACGGTGATACAGGCGATCTCCCGATGGCCCTGTTCGATCAGATAATCCACGGCCTTAAACGCGGCATCCTGCTGTTCGAAGAACACGCAGCGATCCGGCGCCTGGCTCACTTCACGGTTAATGACCACCAGAGGTGTTTTTACGGTGTTCATCAGTTTGATGATCGCTTTTTCGCTCATGTAGCGCGTATAAAGCACGATGGCATCGCACTGGCGATCGGCGAGCATCTGCACCGCCTGTTCTTCCTGTTCCGGCGCGTCGTGACCGTCGGTGACGATAAGCTGTTTTCCGTGGGTTTCGGTCTGCCGCGACGCCTGCTGGAGAAGGCGGCCAAAGTAAAAGCCGTCGAAGGTCGAGACGACCAGACCAATGCTGTTGCTGGTCTGGTTAGCCAGCGAGCGCGCGAGAAAGTTCGGCCGATAGCCCAGCTCTTCCATCGCCGCAAACACCTGCTGACGCGTACTCTCTTTAACCTGACCCGTGCCGTTCAGCACGCGCGATACCGTGGCCTTAGACACGCCCGCGCGCAGTGAGACATCCAGCATTGTTACCATTCTACATTCCTGCTTTCACGTAATGATCTGCAGTTTAACACAGAGCTTACGCCGTATAAGCGATGCGGGAAGCGCAAAAATTCCGCCACGATCACGCTTTTCGGTAACGATTTGTCTGGCCTGCCTGAAGTAAAACTAAATAGTCTGACTCTGGTAAAATAATCGCCAAAACGAGCTGGAGGCGTCAGGCCAGCCCATTAATGAGAATACGCAGGTGAAACGTGAAAAAGACTGTTATCCTCCCGCTTTACGATGCACCGCAGTATGCTGAGCAGGTAACCGACTGGATCTGGCAGGCGTTTGGCGAAGGGCTTCCCCGGGAATTTTTCCACAGCATCGTTGAGCACAGCCAGACGCCGGGAAAATTACCGCTGACGTTTATTGCTGTTGAGGACGAAAAGCTTCTTGGTACGGTGGGGCTCTGGCGCTGCGATTTGATCACCCGTCAGGATCTCTTTCCGTGGCTGGCGGCGCTGTACGTTGACGACGCGGCGCGAGGCAAGGGGCTGGCAGGAAAGTTACAGCAGCATGTTATTACCTGGGCCGCGCAAGCGAGATATGAAGAACTGTACCTCTGGTCTGCCTGCCGCGACTTCTACGAACGTTACGGCTGGCAGTATATCGGCGATGGGCTGGAATACCCCAACACGCGGGTTCACCTCTACCGTTATTCGCTCTGCGTTTCCGCAGGCGACGCAACGGAGTGACGACGAACCAGCGTCGGGCTAAACAGATGCGTAATATCCGGCGGCTGGCGCTGTTCCGCCAGCGCTAACGCCAGCTCGGCGGCCTGTGTGGCCATGGTGATAATCGGGTAGCGCACGGTGGTCAGGCGCGGGCGAACGTAGCGGGAGACCAGCACGTCGTCGAAGCCAATCAGCGAAATTTCTGCCGGTACCTCAATCCCGTTGTCGTTCAACACCCCCATTGCCCCTGCGGCCATCGAGTCGTTATAGCTGGCAACCGCCGTGAAATTCCGTCCGCGACCCAGCAGCTCGGTCATGGCCTGTTCACCGCCGCTCTCATCCGGTTCGCCATAGGCCACCAGGCGGTCATTGCACGGCAGTCCGTTTTCGCGCAGGGCATCGTAGTAGCCCTGCAGACGGTCTTCTGCATCAGAAATCGGGTGGTTTGAACAGAGATAGCCAATCCGGGTGTGGCCCTGCTGAATCAGATGACGGGTCGCAAGCCACGCGCCGTAGCGGTCGTCGAGCGCCACGCAGCGTTTCTCAAAGCCGGGAATAATGCGGTTGATGATGACCATCCCGGGGATCTGCTTCATCAGATGAATCAGTTCGGCATCCGGGATCATTTTGGCGTGTACTACCAGCGCCGCGCAGCGGTGGCGGATCAGCTGCTCGATGGCCTGGCGTTCTTTTTGTTCATTATGATAGCCATTGCCGATCAGCAAAAAATTGCCTGTCTGATAAGAAACCTGCTCAACGGCTTTCACCATCGCGCCGAAAAAGGGATCGGAGACATCTCCTACCACCAGACCAATGGTTTCTGTGGACTGCTGGGCGAGCGCGCGGGCATTGGCATTGGGATGATAGTTCAGGGATTCCATGGCGCTTTGTACCGCCTGGCGTGATGCGTCACTGGCTTTTGGGGAGTCGTTAATCACGCGGGAGACGGTTGCCACCGACACACCTGCCAGACGGGCCACATCCTTTATTGTCGCCATTCATTACCTTCTTATTGGGGGTAAGCGTTTACACACCAAATAGTGTTGCGGAAAAGCGGCGCGCATTCAAGGGGAGCGGATTTCCGCTCTCCACAAACGTGACGCAGAACAACCCTGGCGGTGTAATCGTTACACGCGCAGTCATGTCTGAAGAATGTCAATCTGAACCTTTGGTTACACTTTGCCTCAGGCTGTTGCGATTGTCCGATGGCGAGGATGTTAATGAGATTGATACAGTTGAGATCCCAGAGGTATTGATTGGTGAGAATTCTTAGTACGGTTTCGTACTCATCTCTTGCACCAACCTGCGCGGATGCGCAGGTTTTTTTTCGCCTCCACTTTTGCTGTCGCTCCCGTATCACTTCTCGTGTAATCTGCCACCATTTACTATCAACCCTCCACACTGGCTGGCAAAGGGAGTTGAGATGCTATTTGGGTTCTTCCGTACACTGTTCCGTATTCTCTTTCGCATCCGCGTCACTGGCGATGCCCAGGCGCTTCGTGGCGAACGCGTTCTTATCACACCAAATCATGTTTCCTTTATAGACGGCATCCTGCTGGCGCTGTTTCTGCCCGTGCGCCCGGTATTTGCGGTCTATACCTCCATCAGCCAGCAGTGGTACATGCGCTGGCTCACGCCGCTGATTGATTTTGTGCCGCTTGACCCGACAAAGCCGATGATGATTAAGCATCTGGTGCGTCTGGTCGAGCAGGGGCGTCCGGTGGTCATTTTCCCGGAAGGGCGTATCTCCGTGACCGGTTCGCTGATGAAAATCTACGACGGTGCGGGGTTTGTCGCGGCGAAGTCAAAAGCGACCGTGGTGCCGCTGCGAATTGAAGGCGCAGAGCTGAGCCATTTCAGCCGTCTGAAGGGACTGGTGAAGCAGCGTCTGTTCCCCAAAATCACGCTGCATATTCTGCCGCCAACGTCGTTACCGATGCCCGACGCGCCGCGTGCCCGCGATCGCCGTAAAATCGCCGGGGAAATGCTGCACCAGATTATGATGGAAGCGCGCATGGCCGTGCGTCCGCGCGAAACGCTGTACGAATCTCTACTTTCCGCGCAGCACCGCTATGGCGCGAAGAAAAACTGCATCGAAGACATCAACTTTACCCCGGATACCTATCGCAAACTGCTGACCAAGACCCTGTTTGTGGGGCGCATTCTTGAGAAGTACAGCAAAAAGGGGGAAAAGATTGGCCTGATGCTGCCTAATGCGGGCATCAGCGCGGCGGTGATTTTCGGCGCGGTTTCCCGGGGCCGGATCCCGGCGATGATGAACTACACGGCGGGTGTGAAAGGGCTGACCAGCGCCATCACCGCTGCCCAGATTAATACCGTCTTTACCTCTCGTCAGTTCCTGGACAAAGGCAAGCTCTGGCATCTTCCCGAGCAGCTCACCCAGGTGCGCTGGGTCTTCCTGGAGGATCTGAAAGCCGACGTGACCACCGGCGACAAGCTGTGGATTTTTGCTCACCTGCTGATGCCGCGTCTGGCACAGGTCAAACAGCAGCCGGAAGATGACGCCATTATCCTCTTCACGTCGGGATCGGAGGGCAACCCGAAAGGCGTCGTCCACAGCCACAAGAGCATTCTGGCGAACGTTGAGCAGATCAAAAGCATTGCTGACTTTACCGCGGATGACCGTTTTATGTCGGCGCTGCCGCTGTTCCACTCCTTTGGCCTGACGGTGGGGCTGTTTACGCCGCTGCTGACCGGCGCAGAAGTGTTCCTTTATCCAAGCCCGCTGCATTACCGGATTGTGCCGGAGCTGGTGTATGACCGTAACTGCACCGTCCTGTTCGGCACCTCAACCTTCCTCGGCAACTATGCGCGTTTCGCCAATCCGTATGACTTCTATCGCGTGCGGTATGTGGTGGCCGGTGCGGAAAAACTGCAGGAGAGCACGCGTCAGATCTGGCAGGACAAGTTTGGCCTGCGCATTCTCGAAGGCTATGGCGTGACCGAGTGTGCGCCCGTGGTCTCGATTAACGTGCCGATGGCGGCGAAACCGGGTACGGTTGGCCGAATTCTGCCGGGAATGGATGCGCGTCTGCTGGCCGTGCCGGGCATTGAGGACGGTGGCCGTCTGCAGCTGAAAGGGCCAAACGTGATGAACGGGTATCTGCGCGTGGAAAACCCGGGCGTGCTGGAGGTGCCCACAGCGGAAAACGTCAACGGCGAGGTTGAAACCGGCTGGTACGACACCGGGGATATCGTCCGTTTCGATGAACAGGGCTTTGTACAGATTCAGGGACGCGCGAAACGCTTCGCCAAAATCGCCGGTGAAATGGTCTCTCTGGAAATGGTTGAGCAGCTGGCGACGGCCGTGTCCACGGATAAGATGCATGCGACGGTGGTGAAGAGTGACGCCAGCAAAGGCGAGGCGCTGGTGCTGTTTACGACCGACGGTGAGCTTAAGCGCGACAGGTTACTGAGCTATGCGCGTGAACACGGTATTCCTGAACTGGCCGTGCCGCGCGATATTCGCTACCTGAAACAGCTCCCTGTGCTGGGTAGCGGGAAGCCCGATTTCGTGACCCTGAAAGGCATGGTTGAAGAGGCGGAACAGCAAAATGCGTGAGTCAGTACACACTAACACATCGCTCAGATCGAAAGGCATGATGGCCGTCATCGCCGCACAGTTTCTCTCTGCGTTCGGTGATAACGCGCTGCTGTTTGCCACGCTGGCGCTGCTGAAAGCCGAGTTTTACCCCGACTGGAGTCAGCCGATCCTGCAGATGGTGTTTGTGGGCGCTTACATTATCTTTGCTCCGTTCGTCGGGCAGGTGGCGGACAGCTTCCCGAAAGGTCGGGTGATGATGTTTGCCAATGGCCTCAAGCTGCTGGGTGCGGCCAGCATTTGTTTTGGCTTTAATCCGTTTATTGGCTATACGCTGGTGGGCATTGGCGCCGCCGCCTACTCCCCGGCGAAGTATGGCATTCTCGGCGAGCTGACCACCGGAGATAAGCTGGTGAAAGCCAATGGTCTGATGGAGTCGTCAACCATTGCCGCTATCCTGCTCGGATCCGTTGCGGGCGGCGTGCTGGCCGACTGGCATGTCCTGGCGGCACTGGGCGTATGCGCGGCGGTGTATGGTGGGGCGGTCGTGGCGAACCTGTTTATTCCTAAACTGCCGGTGGCTCGCCCGGGACAATCCTGGCGCTTTAAACCGATGACCGGCAGTTTCTTTACCGCCTGCCGCGTGCTGTGGCGTAACGGTGAAACGCGTTTTTCCCTCATGGGGACCAGTATGTTCTGGGGGGCGGGCGTCACGCTGCGCTTCCTGCTGGTCCTGTGGGTGCCGGTGGCGCTGGGGATTACTGACAACGCGACGCCGACCTATCTGAATGCGATGGTGGCCATCGGCATTGTGGTGGGGGCTGGCGCGGCGGCGAAGCTGGTAACGCTCGAGACGGTAGCACGCTGCATGCCCGCAGGGATCCTGATTGGCGTCGTGGTGCTGATCTTCTCGCTGCAGCATGCGTTATTGCCCGCGTATGTCCTCCTCATCCTGATTGGTATTCTGGGGGGCTTCTTCGTGGTGCCACTGAACGCGTTACTGCAGGAGCGGGGCAAGCAGACCGTCGGGGCAGGCAATGCCATCGCGGTACAAAACCTGGGGGAAAACCTGGCAATGCTGTTAATGCTGGGGCTCTACTCGCTGGCGGTAAAAGTGGGCGTGCCGGTGGTGGGGATTGGCGTCGGGTTTGGTGGGCTGTTTGCGCTGGCGATTGCGGGCTTGTGGATGTGGCAACGTCGCCGCTGATAAGTGCGGCCTGATGCCCTCACCCCGGCCCTCTCCCACAGGGAGAGGGAGCAAACCCTAAAAACGGCAACGTGCGTTGCCGTTTTGCTTTTATTACGGTGCAGGATAAGTATAAACCTGATGCACCGCTTCAATCTCCGCTAACACCTCTTCACTCAGGTTCAGATTGAAACTCGCAATATTGGTTTTCAACTGCTCCATCGTGGTCGCGCCCAGCAGGGTGCTGGCAACAAACGGCTGACGATGCACGAAGGCCAGCGCCATCTGCGCAGGGTCAAGACCGTGACGCTTCGCGATATCCACATAGGCGGCAACGGCTTTCTGCGTCTGCTCGCCGCTGTAACGGGTAAAGCGGCTAAAGAGGGTGTTACGCGCCCCGGCCGGTTTCGCGCCGTTCAGGTATTTCCCCGTCAGCGTGCCGAAGCCGAGACAGGAGTAGGCGAGCAGTTCCACTTCTTCATACTGCGTCACTTCGGCCAGACCCACTTCATAGCTGCGGTTAAGCAGGCTGTACGGGTTCTGAATAGTCACGATACGCGGCAGATCGTGTTTATCCGCCAGGTGCAGATAGCGCATGACCCCAAAGGCTGTTTCGTTAGAGACGCCAATATAGCGGATTTTTCCCGCGCGCTGGCATTCGGTCAGCGCTTCCAGCGTTTCCAGCAGCGTCACGGCGGGGGCGCTCTCATTCCAGCTGTAGCCGAGCTTACCAAAGCAGTTGGTTGGGCGCTGAGGCCAGTGCACCTGATACAGATCGAGATAGTCGGTTTGCAGGCGCTTCAGGCTGGCGTCCAGTGCGGCGCGGATATTCTTGCGATCGAGGATCTGATTCGGGCGGATCCCGGTATCGTTGTTGCGCGCGGGGCCGCTGACTTTGGAGGCAATCACCAGCTTTTCACGGTTGCCGTGTTTTGCCAGCCAGTTACCGACGTAGGTTTCGGTAAGTCCCTGCGTTTCCGGACGTGGCGGAACAGGGTACATCTCCGCGACATCAATCAGGTTAATCCCCTGGCTGACGGCGTAATCGAGTTGTGCATGGGCATCGGCTTCGCTGTTTTGTTCACCAAATGTCATCGTGCCCAACCCCAGTTGGCTTATTTCCAGAGCGCTGTGGGGGATACGGTGATAATGCATAGCCGGCTTCCTCAGTAGACTTATAGACCGCGTCAGGGCGTGCCCGACAAAGGAATATAAACATGGCAGAGGGGAAGCAAAAGGGGAAGAAAAAAATCAAAAAGGTCAGCAAGCGACTGACCTCTCTCTGTTTATCGCTCGATAATTTGCGATACTTCGTCGCGATTGATCTGCATTTTATTGCCTTCCTGGTCGCGGTAGCTGACCAGCCCGGTATCATCGTCAACTTCGGGTTTGCCGTCGGTCAGGATCATTCGACCGTCTTTTGTCGCCATGACGTAATCGCTGCTACAGCCCGATACGGCAAACGCTAAACCGACTGCTGAAACTAACACTGCCCATTTTTTCATCGTTATCGTCCTCATCTGGCACGTATCAAATCATAATCTAGTATTAACTCGATATGGCGACTTGAGGAAGCAGTAAAATCTTAAAAAGCAGTCGATTATGTTTGAGAGCTCGCAAAATAAGTAAAAAACTATGTTTTTAACAGGAAATGACGTGCCAGGAGCGCGCCGGTGAAATTCTTTTTGAGATAAAAACCGCGCGGCAACGTCAGTATCGGCTCACCCTGTGCGCCGATGGCCTCGGTAAGCGCTTTACTGTTGGCCGCTTTCGGACGCAGTTGTAACACTTCTCCGTGTCGGGCGGTGATGCGCTCTACCTGCCCAAGAACGATCATGTCCATCAGCTCCTCCCAGTCCAGCCGAAGCTGATGCTCTTCATCCTCGTTCGGGCTCCAGAGCAGCGGCGCGCCAACGCGACGGTCAGCCAGGGGGATCTGTCGCTCGCCTTCAACCGGTACCCACAACACGCGCTTCAGCTTGTGGCGAACGTGGCTGGTTTCCCACGTCACGCCGGTGTTGCCGGTTAATGGCGCAACGCAGACAAAGGTGGTCTCAAGCGGCTTGCCCTGGCTATCTATTGGGATGGTTTTTAACTCCACGCCAAGTGCTGCAAAATCCTGCTCGGGTTTGCTCCCAGCGCTCGCACCCAGCCACAGCTCAAGCAGCATGCCGATCCAGCCTTTATCCCGCTTAAGATCCTTCGGGATCGGAAGCCCTGCCATTGCCGCCAGCTCGCCAAGCGAAAAGCCCGCAAGACGCTGTGCCTGCTGGAGCAACTGGCCCTCGCTGGACGGCGGTGAGAGCAAGGGTGTAAGCGGATGCATGACGGTAACCTTTTGATTAAAAAATAAACGAAGAAATTGTCCCCTGTGGATAGAGTTTAACTATTTCTGTACCAATATTCCATGTATATGATTTATAGGTTTTTTTATCGGTTTGAAATCGTTTCACCCGAGTCAGAAAACCGGTTGTTCAAATCTGGTCACTGACAATGAACAGGATCTTACACCATGTTATCCACAGAAAAATGGGATAACTGGGCATAACCCTGACTACTGTTTCAATTTACAGCCTTGACGTGCGATGAAAATCGAATTTTCAAACAAATTGTGACTAACTTATTGGCACAATCTGTGGATAAAACCGACGCTGTTCGATCTTTCATCAGCACGACGATCCCTGATGTGACGATCGTCACGCTATTCTGTTTTGTGTTCATGGAAATACATTTAACTCTATGAAAATAATTGCATTATTGAATTCAGGTGAAAGAGGGGATATGGCAGCGTTTAAGGTTGTTCATCGGTAATCAGACACTTCTTCACAACTATATCCACAGAAAAGGTGAATAAAATTCCCTTCACTGCCACTCATCTGTTTATAACTCAGCACTTATTTGTGAGTTATTCAAATGTTATTAGGTTGCAGCCCTGTAAGAGAGTGGTTTACCGCCTCCCTGTAGTGTGAAACAATCATTCATATATAAGGTTTAGTTTGGGGTAGTCCGGTGATTGATGACGATGGCTACCGCCCGAACGTAGGAATAGTAATTTGTAATCGTCAGGGCCAGGTGATGTGGGCCCGGCGATATGGTCAGCACTCCTGGCAGTTCCCGCAAGGCGGGATCAATCCGGGAGAGTCCCCAGAACAAGCGATGTACCGGGAGCTTTTTGAAGAGGTCGGTTTAAGCCGAAAAGATGTTCGCATCCTGGCTTCGACCCGCAACTGGTTGCGTTACAAGTTACCGAAACGTTTGGTGCGTTGGGACACAAAGCCGGTTTGTATCGGCCAGAAACAAAAGTGGTTTCTGTTGCAGTTGGTGGGCAACGATTCAGACATCAATATGCAAACCAGCAGTACGCCGGAGTTCGATGGCTGGCGCTGGGTGAGCTATTGGTATCCTGTTCGTCAGGTCGTGTCATTTAAACGCGATGTTTACCGTAGGGTGATGAAAGAGTTTGCAAGTGTGGTAATGCAGCTTCAGGAGATCCCGCCTAAGCCGCAGAGCGCACCTGCCTGGCGACGTAAAAGAGGTTAAGCTACGCAAATCATGCTCACCCGCTTGCGAGAAATAGTCGAGAAGGTGGCCAGCGCGCCGCGTCTGAACGAGGCGCTGAATATTCTGGTCACCGACATCTGCCTTGCGATGGAGACCGAGGTCTGTTCGGTGTATCTGGCCGACCACGATCGGCGCTGCTATTACCTGATGGCAACCCGTGGTTTGAAAAAACCACGCGGACGCACCGTAACGCTCGCATTTGATGAAGGTATCGTGGGTCTGGTCGGGCGGCTGGCTGAACCCATCAACCTTGCTGACGCACAAAAACACCCCAGCTTTAAGTACATCCCTTCCGTAAAAGAAGAGCGCTTCCGCGCTTTCCTTGGCGTGCCGATTATCCAGCGTCGCCAGCTGCTCGGCGTGCTGGTCGTCCAGCAGCGTGAGCTACGTCAGTACGACGAAAGCGAGGAGTCTTTCCTCGTCACGCTGGCCACGCAGATGGCGGCGATCCTCTCCCAGTCCCAGCTTGCCGCGCTTTTTGGTCAGTATCGCCATACGCGCATTCGTGCCCTTCCGGCATCACCAGGCGTGGCGATAGCTGAAGGCTGGATGGACGCTACGCTGCCGCTGATGGAGCAGGTTTACGAAGCCTCAACGCTTGATGAAGCGCTGGAGCGCGAGCGTCTCACCGCCGCGCTGGAAGAGGCGGCGAATGAATTTCGTCGTTACAGCAAACGTTTTGCCGCAGGCGCGCAAAAAGAGACGGCGGCGATCTTTGACCTCTATTCGCACCTGCTCTCCGATGCGCGCCTGCGTCGTGAGCTTTTTGCGGAAGTGGATAAAGGCTCGGTCGCGGAGTGGGCGGTTAAGAAGGTTATCGAAAAATTTGCCGACCAGTTTGCGGCACTGACCGACGGTTACCTGAAAGAGCGGGCAGGGGATCTGCGCGCGCTGGGGCAGCGCCTGCTTTTCCATCTTGATGACACCATTCAGGGCCCGAATGCATGGCCAAAACGGTTTGTTCTGGTTGCCGACGAACTTTCGGCAACGACGCTGGCTGAACTGCCCCAGGACAGGCTGGCCGGCGTGGTGGTGCGCGATGGTGCCGCCAACTCACACGCCGCCATTATGGTGCGCGCGCTGGGTATCCCTACCGTTATGGGGGCGGACATTCAGCCGTCGGTACTGCACCGACGTACGCTGGTGGTCGACGGCTATCGCGGTGAGCTGCTGGTCGATCCTGAGCCGGTTCTGCTCCAGGAGTACCAGCGTCTTATCAGCGAAGAGAATGAATTAAGCAAGCTGGCTGAAGATGACGTTAACCTGCCCGCACAGCTGAAGAGCGGTGAGCGGATCAAAGTCATGCTCAACGCCGGTTTAAGCCCTGAACATGAAGAAAAGCTTGGCAGCCGCATCGACGGTATTGGCCTATATCGTACTGAAATCCCGTTCATGCTGCAGAGCGGTTTCCCCTCCGAAGAGGAGCAGGTGGCACAGTATCAGGGGATGCTGCAGATGTTTAACGACAAACCTGTCACCCTGCGTACCCTGGATGTCGGGGCGGATAAACAGCTGCCCTATATGCCGATCAGCGAAGAAAACCCGTGCCTGGGCTGGCGTGGGATCCGCATTACGCTCGATCAGCCGGAGATCTTCCTGATCCAGGTACGTGCGATGCTGCGCGCCAACGCGGCGACGGGCAATCTCAGCATCCTGCTGCCGATGGTCACCAGCATCGATGAGATCGACGAGTCCCGGCGGCTGATCGAACGTGCTGGCCGCGAAGTGGAAGAGATGATCGGCTATGCGATCCCGAAACCGCGGATTGGGGTGATGCTTGAAGTGCCGTCTATGGTCTTTATGCTGCCGCAACTGGCAAACCGTGTTGATTTTATCTCTGTCGGCACGAACGACCTGACGCAATATATCCTGGCCGTCGACCGTAACAATACTCGCGTCGCCAGTATCTACGACAGCCTGCATCCGGCGATCATTCGCGCGTTAGCGATGATCGCCCGTGAAGCGGAGCAGTACGGTATTGATTTACGCCTGTGCGGTGAAATGGCCGGTGATTCCATGTGCGTTGCGATCCTGATTGGTCTGGGATTCCGCCATCTGTCGATGAACGGTCGCGCCGTCGCCCGCGTGAAATACCTGCTGCGGCATATCGACATCAATGATGCCCGCGAGCTGGCTGAACGCAGCCTTGAGGCGCAGCTGGCAACGGAAGTCCGCCACCAGGTCGCGGCGTTTATGGAACGACGCGGTATGGGCGGTCTGATCCGCGGCGGCCGCTAATCGTTTTTCGCCCTCTCCCTGTGGGTGAGGGCGCCAGCGCGCATAAAACCCTATACACATCTTTTACATCTCTGGCGCATCCTCCGCGCCCGCCTTGTGCTATGATTCGCAACTTTGGAGCCTCTGCTTACAGCAGAATCGCATTTCTACCGCTGTCCACTTTCAGCGGAATAACAACATCTTGTGGTGACAGATGAACAGTGGTTATCTGCATTTTCCGGAATTTGATCCGGTCATTTTCTCAGTAGGACCTGTTTCGCTTCACTGGTACGGTCTGATGTACCTGGTGGGCTTCATTTTTGCCATGTGGCTCGCTGGCCGTCGCGCCAGCCGTCCTGGCAGCGGCTGGACCAAAAACGAAGTTGAAAACCTGCTGTATGCGGGCTTCCTCGGCGTGTTCCTCGGTGGCCGTATCGGGTATGTGCTGTTCTATAACTTCCCGGTATTCCTGAACGATCCGCTCTATCTGTTCCGCGTCTGGGACGGAGGCATGTCCTTCCACGGCGGCCTGATTGGTGTGATTCTGGTGATGGTGATTTTTGCCAAACGCACCAAACGCAACTTCTTCCAGGTTTCAGATTTTATCGCACCGCTGATCCCGTTTGGTCTCGGCGCTGGTCGTCTGGGCAACTTTATCAACGGTGAACTGTGGGGCCGCGTCGACCCGAGCGTGCCGTACACGATGCTCTTCCCGGGCTCCCGCGCAGAAGACATCGCGCTGCTGCCATCGCATCCGGAGTGGCAGTCCATTTTCGATACCTACGGCGTTCTGCCGCGCCATATGTCTCAGCTGTATGAGCTGGCGCTGGAAGGCGTGGTGCTGTTTATCATCCTCAACCTGTTTATTCGCAAGCCGCGCCCGATGGGGGCTGTTTCCGGGCTGTTCCTGATTGGCTATGGCGCGTTCCGCATCATCGTCGAATTCTTCCGCCAGCCTGACGCACAGTTTACCGGCGAGTGGGTACAGTACATCAGCATGGGGCAGATCCTCTCCATTCCGATGATTGTCGCGGGTGCCATTATGATGATTTGGGCGTATCGTCGTCGTCCACAGCAACAAATTTCCTGAGGAACCATGAAACAGTATCTTGAATTGATGAAAAAAGTGCTCGATGAGGGCACGCCGAAAAACGACCGCACCGGTACCGGTACGCTCTCCATTTTTGGCCACCAGATGCGCTTCAATCTGCAAGAAGGCTTCCCGCTGGTGACGACAAAGCGCTGCCACCTGCGCTCGATCATTCATGAACTGCTCTGGTTCCTGCAAGGTGATACCAACGTTGCGTATCTGCACGAAAATAACGTCTCAATCTGGGACGAGTGGGCAGATGAAAACGGCAACCTGGGCCCGGTTTACGGTAAGCAGTGGCGCGCATGGCCAACGCCTGATGGCCGCCATATTGACCAGATCACCACCGTGATGAACCAGCTGAAAAACGATCCGGACTCGCGCCGAATCATTGTTTCCGCCTGGAACGTCGGCGAGCTGGATAAAATGGCGCTGGCACCGTGCCACGCGTTCTTCCAGTTCTATGTGGCGGATGGAAAGCTTTCCTGCCAGCTCTACCAGCGCTCCTGTGACGTGTTCCTCGGCCTGCCGTTTAACATTGCCAGCTATGCGCTGTTAGTTCACATGATGGCGCAGCAGTGCGACCTGGAAGTGGGTGATTTTGTCTGGACCGGTGGGGATACCCATCTTTACAGCAACCATATGGAACAGACGCATCTCCAGCTGACCCGCGAACCGCGTGCGCTGCCGAAGCTGATTATCAAACGCAAACCGGCATCAATATTTGATTACCGCTTTGATGATTTCGAGATTGAGGGTTACGACCCGCATCCGGGCATCAAAGCGCCCGTCGCTATCTGATGCGATAAAGCGTGACACAACCGGTGCTATTTAGCGCCGGTTTTTTTCGCCTTTATCCCGTTTCCCGAGGCGCTATCCAGAAAGCGTGCAACGCGCTGCAACTCTCCCAATTCTCCGGACAACACCTCGTAAAACGAGGATCCGTCGCTCGTCATCTTCACGGCGCTTCGCCACACTCCCGGTATGAAAAAAGAGAACGGTTTTACGCTTATCGAAACGCTTGTCGCCGTTTCGCTTGTCGTTATCCTCAGCGCCTCAGGTCTGTACGGCTGGGACAGCTGGCAACGACAGCAGCGGCTGTGGCAAACCGCCAGTCAGGTGCGAGATTACCTGCTTTTTCTGCGCAACCATGCCAACCGGCACAACAGCGACCATCTTATTACCCTTCAGCGGGCGGGAGGCGGGGACTGTCTGGTGAGCTCTGCCGTGCAGGGCTGTAAGAAGGAGAGTCCCTTTGTGCTGATTCCGCCCTGGCCTGAGGTCGAGGTCAGTGAGGTCACGCCGTCGCTGGGGTTTTATGGATTAAGGGATACAGCGTGGGCAGGGCGGATACGCGTTCAAAGCCGTGCCGGAGCATGGCTGATTATTGTCTCAAATGGAGGACGCATCAGGATGTGTCAGGTCTCTGAGGGAGGTTCATGTTGATGAGGCAGCGCGGTTTCTCACTGACTGAAGTGCTGATTGCCACGGCGATTAGCAGCCTTTTGCTGATAAGCGCGTCGCGTTTTTTACCCGGCTTGCAGCGGGCAGTCTTACTACAATCCGGCCAGAGAGAGCTGGAGGAAGAGGTCTGGCAACACCTGTTTGCCCTGGGCAAACAGCTTCAGCGTGCGGGGTACTGTGCGGGAAACTGTCAGGGACAGGCGCTGGTGACCGCGAGGCTTGGAGGCTGCGTCATTGTACGCTGGGATGCCAACAGTAACGGCAACTGGGATAGCAGCGCATCAGAAAATGACAGCACCGGTTTTCGTCTGGAATCCGGCGCGCTGGAAACCCAGCGTGGGGCGACGTCGTGTGAAGGAAAAGGGTGGGAAAAGCTCACGGACCCGGACAGGCTGGTAATCACGCGCTTTGTGGTGAGCAAAGTTGAACATGCCGGTTTTGCGCCAGAGGTAAATATCGAACTGGCCGCGATGCGTAAAGGCGGGCAGGGAGAGCCCTGGGAGGCGTTGTATACGGTCACGGGGTACAACCTGTGAATCGTCAACGCGGAATGTCTTCACTGGCCCTGGTTCTGCTTTTACTGGTGCTCGGTACCCTGATCCTGTCGGGTCTCAATCAGCAGCTGACAACATTTAGCGCGCTCGTTGGCGGCGAGAGCCGCTCGCTTCAGCAGCAGGCGAAGGTACAGTCCGCGCTTGAGTGGGGACGGGTTCAGGGCTGGTCATCAGAGCTGCAGGTTCAGTGCAAAAAGACATCGGCGTGGCGAGTCTGTTTGCGCCAGCTGAGTGAGGCGCGTGTGCTGCTGATTGCCGGAGACAGTGACCTGCTGCTCTGGCGCGCAGGAGAGATTGTCGACGGGAAAATTCGCTTTTCGCCTCACGGCTGGAGTGATTTTTGTCCACTAAAGGAGAGCGCGTTATGTCAGCTGCCGTGAGCAGAGAAAAAGGGTTTAGCATGGTTGAGGTCCTGCTGGCGATGATGCTGCTGGTAATCGTCGTGACGGCTCTGTCGGGTTATCACCGGGCGCTGGCGGCGCGGTTTAGCGTGTTTAACCAGTATCGCCAGCTCTGGCACCATGCCTGGAATCAGTCTCAGCTCTCAACAAATGTTCTCCCCGCAGGCTGGCAGGCCAGTCGGGGGCAGACAACGCTCGCAGGATGTGTCAGCATCACGGTTACACTAATTTCTCCTCTGGGGCGGCGCGGTGAGATAACGCGTCTGCATTGCCCGGTTAGCCAGTAGTCGGGAGCGTCTATGTTAAGGGTCTACCACTCAAATCGTCTGGATGTGCTGGAAGCACTGATGGAGTTTATCGTTGAGCGCGAGCGGCTTGACGATCCTTTTGAGCCTGAAATGGTGCTGGTGCAGAGCACCGGTATGGCACAGTGGCTGCAAATGTCGCTTTCCCGTAAATTTGGCATAGCCGCGAATATTGATTTCCCGCTGCCCGCGAGCTTTATCTGGGAGATGTTTGTTCGCGTGTTGCCGGACATCCCCGAGCAGAGCGCCTTCAACAAGCAGGCCATGAGCTGGAAGCTGATGGCGCTGCTGCCGGACATGCTGCAGCGTGATGAATTCGCCATGCTGCGCCACTACCTCAATGACGATACCGACAAGCGCAAGCTGTTCCAGCTGGCATCGCGCACCGCCGATCTTTATGACCAATACCTTGTTTACCGTTCTGACTGGTTAATTCGTTGGGAAGCGGGCGAGTTGGTTGAAGGCCTGCCGGAGGCGCAAATATGGCAGGCCCCGCTGTGGAAAGCGCTGGTAGAGCATACGGAGAAACTGGGCCAGCCTAAGTGGCACCGTGCCAATCTCTACGAGCGGTTTATCTCGATACTTGAAAATGCGTCGGAGCGCCCGGCCCGACTGCCGTCACGCGTTTTTATCTGCGGAATATCCGCATTACCCCCTGTCTATCTAAAGGCGTTGAATGCGCTGGGTAAGCATATTGATATCCATATTTTGTTCACCAACCCCTGCCGACAATACTGGGGGGATATCCTCGACGAACGCTGGCTTGCGCGGCTGGTGAGCCGCCAAAGAAAGCGCCTTTTTGAAGAGCGTGCCGTCCCGCTGTTTAAAAACGGCTCGACTGCCGGGCAGCTTTTCGATAAAGACGGTATCCAGAACCTGCCCAATCCGCTGCTTGCCTCATGGGGGAAGCTGGGGCGTGACTACATTCATATGCTTTCAGACATCACTTCCTCAGGGGAAGGTGACGTGGATGCCTTTGTTGAGATCGCCCCGGACAGCCTGCTGCATAATATTCAGTTAGATATTCTGGATCTGGAAAACCGTGCCGTCATGGGCGTGACGGCGAACGAGTTCGAACGCAGCGATAATAAGCGAAAACTGGATCCTGACGATCGCAGCGTCACGATCCACGTTTGCCACAGCCCGCAGCGTGAGGTCGAAGTGCTTCACGACCAACTGCTGGCGATGCTGCAGGAGGACCCCGATCTGACGCCACGCGATATCGTGGTGATGGTGGCGGATATCGACAGCTACAGTCCCTTTATTCAGGCCGTCTTTGGCAGCGCGACGGGCGAGCGATACCTGCCTTACGCTATCTCTGACCGTCGTGCCCGTCAGTCGCATCCGGTATTGCAGGCGTTTATCACTCTTCTGTCACTGCCGGATAGCCGGTTTATCTCCGAAGATGTCCTGGCATTGCTGGATGTTCCCGTGCTGGCTGCACGCTTCAACATCAATGAAGAGGGCCTGCGCTATCTTCGTCAGTGGGTGAATGAGTCTGGCGTTCGCTGGGGGATCGATGACGATAACGTTCAGGAGTTCGAGCTTCCCCCAACCGGGCAGCACACCTGGCGATTTGGCCTGACGCGTATGCTGCTGGGCTACGCCATGGAGAGCAGCCAGGGCGAGTGGAATGAGGTGCTGCCTTACGATGAGTCCAGCGGGTTAATTGCTGAACTGGTGGGGCATTTAGCGTCGCTATTAATGCAGCTTAACCGCTGGCGATATGCGCTGTTGCAGCCGCGTCCACTTGAAGAATGGCTCCCGGTTTGCAGGGCGTTGCTTAATGATTTCTTCCTGCCAGACAGTGACACCGAAGCGGCCATGGCGCTCATTGAAACCCAGTGGCAGGCAATCATCGACGAAGGCGTGAATTCCCACTATCAGGAGGCCATCCCGCTGTCGCTGTTGCGGGATGAGCTGACGCAGCGGCTTGACCAGGAGCGAATCAGCCAGCGTTTCCTGGCGGGTCCTGTCAATATCTGTACCCTGATGCCCATGCGCTCTATCCCGTTCAGGGTGGTCTGCCTGCTTGGTATGAACGACGGTGTGTATCCGCGGGCGCTGCCGCCGCTGGGGTTCGACTTGATGAGCGCAAACCCAAAACGGGGGGATCGTAGCCGCCGTGATGATGACCGCTACCTCTTCCTTGAAGCGCTCATTTCCGCTCAGAGTAAGCTCTATATCAGCTATATCGGTCGTTCCATTCAGGACAACAGTGAGCGTTTCCCCTCTGTACTGGTGCAGGAGCTGGTGGACTATATCGGCCAGAGCCACTACCTGCCGGGAGATGAAGCGCGCAACTGCGATGAAAGCGAGCAGAGGGTGAAAGCCCATATCACCTGTTTCCACAGCCGCATGCCGTTTGACCCGGTGAACTACACAGCCAGCGAGCGCCAGAGCTATGCACAGGAGTGGCTACCGGCGGCGAAAAAGGAGGGGAATGCGCATACCGATTTCATTCAGGAACTTGATCCGCGCCCAATCGACACTCTGACCTTCGAACAGCTTCAGCGGTTTTGGGCGCATCCAGTGCGCGCCTTCTTCCAGCAACGACTGCAGGTCAACTTCCGCTCTGAAGAGAGCGAAATTCCTGAGGCAGAGCCGTTTACGCTGGAAGGTCTGGAACGCTACCAGTTAAACCTGCAGCTGCTGAATGCGCTGGTTGAAGAGGAAGATGCGGACAAGCTTTACCGTCGCTACCGCGCTGCGGGTCAGCTGCCTTACGGCGCGTTCGGGGAAATTGTCTGGGAGGCGCAGTGCCAGGAGATGACCGCTCTGGCGGAGCGCGTGAGAGCGTGCCGACAGCCGGGGAAAAGTATTGAAATCGATCTCAACTGCAACGGGGTACAGCTCACGGGCTGGTTAACCCAGGTTCAGCCGGACGGGCTGCTGCGCTGGCGGCCCTCAATGCTGAGCGTTTCGCAGGGATTGCAACTCTGGCTGGAACATCTTGTCTACAGTGCGGGTGGGCATAAAGGCGAAAGCCGGATTTTCGTGCGCAAAGAGGGCGAATGGCGCTTCCCACCGATGGAGTCTGAACAGGCGTTACGGTACCTGTCTTTGTACATTGAGGGCTACCGTCAGGGAATGAACAAACCGCTCCTGTTACTGCCGGAAAGTGGCGGAGCGTGGATAAAAGCCTGTTATGACGCGCAGAATGATGCGATGTTAACGGATGAGGCTTCGCTGCAGAAAGCACGCAGTAAATTTATGCAGGCCTATGAAGGTAACATGATGGTGCGTGGCGAAGGTGAAGATGTCTGGTATCAGCGCTTATGGCGAACCCTTGAGCCAGAGTACTTCGAGGCTATCACGGAAGAGGCGCAGCGCTACCTGCTGCCGTTGTTTAAATTTAATCAGTCCTGAGTGCTGTATAAAAATTGCGCAGCACGGGGTGTTCATTTATGATGCACTTCTTATCACGGACTGATGTACCCAATAAAGAGATGTTGGCGTGTCCAGCACGCAATGTGTTAATGATGTAGCCGTGATAAAGAGGTAGCACCTTGTTTAAAGCGTTTGTTTTGTTTTTCGCCCTCTGGGTACCCGTCACTCAGGCAGACTCCGGTTGGCAACCCGTTCAGGAAACTATTCGTAAAAGCGAAAAAGATACCCGTCAATATCAGGCTATTCGTCTTGATAACGGCATGACCGTACTGCTGGTTTCCGATCCGCAGGCGGTGAAATCCCTTTCGGCATTAGTGGTGCCGGTTGGATCGCTGGAAGATCCTGACGCTCATCCTGGGCTTGCACACTATCTGGAACATATGACGCTGATGGGGTCAAAAAAATACCCGCAGCCAGATAGCCTGTCCGAATTTCTGAAAATGCATGGCGGCAGCCACAATGCCAGCACGGCACCGTACCGCACGGCCTTTTATCTTGAAGTCGAAAATGATGCGCTGGAAGGGGCGGTCGATCGCCTTGCTGATTCCATCGCCGCGCCGTTGCTGGATAAAAAATATGCCGATCGTGAACGCAATGCGGTGAATGCCGAGCTGACCATGGCCCGCACGCGAGACGGTATGCGCATGGCCCAGGTCAGTGCCGAAACCATCAACCCTGCACACCCGGGTTCGCGTTTCTCCGGCGGTAACCTTGAGACGTTAAGCGACAAACCGAACAGCCCGGTGCTGGATGCCCTGCACACGTTTCGCGATAAATACTACTCCGCCAACCTGATGAAAGCGGTCATCTACAGCAATAAACCGTTGCCGGAGCTGGCAGACATGGCGGCTAAAACGTTTGGCCGGGTGCCGAATAAAAATATCGACCTGCCGCAAATAAACGTCCCGGTGGTTACGGACGCGCAAAAAGGCATCGTTATCCACTACGTGCCGGCGCTGCCGCGCAAAGTGCTGCGCGTGGAATTCCGCATCGATAACAACACCGCACAGTTCCGCAGTAAAACCGATGAGCTGGTCACCTACCTGATAGGTAACCGTAGCCCGGGTACGCTGTCTGACTGGCTGCAAAAACAGGGGCTGGTGGAAGGCATTCGCGCCGACTCCGATCCGGTTGTGAACGGCAATAGCGGCGTGCTGGCGATCTCCGCCACCCTGACCGACAAAGGACAGGCCAACCGTGATGAAGTCGTGGCGGCTATCTTCAGCTACCTCGCTTTACTGCGCGAGAAAGGCGTCGATAAGCGCTATTTTGATGAACTTGCCCACGTGCTGGATCTCGATTTCCGCTACCCGTCCATCACCCGCGACATGGATTACGTTGAGTGGCTGGCGGATACCATGATCCGCGTGCCGGTGGAACATACCCTCGATGCGGTCAATATTGCCGACCGGTATGATGCCGGGGCGGTAAAAGCTCGCCTGGCGATGATGACGCCGGAGAATGCCCGCATCTGGTACATCAGCCCGAACGAACCGCATAACAAGACGGCGTACTTTGTCGATGCCCCTTATCAGGTAGATAAAATCAGCGCACAGACCTTCGCCGACTGGCAGAAAAAGGCCGGGGAGATTGCGTTGAAGCTGCCGGAGCTGAACCCCTATATTCCGGATGACTTCTCGCTGACCAAAACGACTAAAGATTACCCGCACCCGGCGCTGATCATTGATGAGCCAACGCTGCGCGTCGTGTATACCCCAAGCCGCTATTTCGCCAGCGAGCCAAAGGCCGATGTCAGCGTGGTGCTGCGTAACCCGAAAGCGATGAACAGCGCCAAAAATCAGGTGATGTTCGCGCTCAATGACTATCTCGCCGGGATTGCGCTCGATCAGCTCAGCAACCAGGCGGCCGTGGGCGGCATCAGCTTTTCCACCAACGCCAACAACGGTTTGATGCTCAATGCAAACGGCTATACCCAGCGTTTGCCTCAGTTGTTCCAGGCACTGCTGGAAGGGTATTTCAGCTACACGCCGACGGAAGAGCAGCTTGAGCAGGCCAAATCGTGGTACGCCCAGATGATGGATTCTGCCGAGAAGGGCAAAGCTTACGATCTGGCGCTTATGCCGGCGCAAATGCTGTCGCAGGTTCCTTATTTCCAGCGAGAAGACCGCCGCGCGCTGCTGCCTTCGATCTCCTTAAAAGACGTGCTGGCGTACCGTGACGCGCTGAAAACCAACACGCGCCCGGAGTTCCTGATCGTCGGCAACATGAGTGAGGATCAGGCCAAAACCCTGGCGGAGAATGTGCGCACTCAGCTCGGTTCGAAAGGCGACGAGTGGTGCCGCAACCAGGACGTGCTGGTTGAGAAAAAGCAGAATGTGATTTTTGAAAAGACGGGTAACAGCACGGATTCCGCGCTGGCCGCGGTCTTTGTGCCAACGGGGTATGATGAATTCGCCAGCTCAGCGCAGAGCGCCGTGCTGGGACAAATTATTCAGCCGTGGTTCTATAACCAGTTACGCACAGAAGAGCAGCTTGGCTACGCGGTATTTGCCTTCTCCATGAACGTCGGCCGACAGTGGGGGCTGGGCTTCCTGCTGCAAAGCAGCGACAAACAGCCGGCGTATCTCTGGCAGCGTTACCAGGCCTTCTTCCCTCAGGTGGAAGCAAAGCTGCGCACGATGAAGCCGGAAGAGTTTGCTCAGATCCAGCAGGCCGTCATCGCGCAGGTGATGCAGCCGCCGCAGACGCTGGGTGAAGAAGCCTCGCAGCTGAGCAAAGATTTCGATCGCGGTAATCTGAATTTTGATTCGCGTGATAAAGTAGTGGCCGAGATAAAACAGCTGACGCCGCAGAAGGTTGCCGACTTCTTCCATCAGGCGGTCATTAAGCCGCAGGGTATCACCATCCTGTCCCAGGTTTCCGGTAGCCAGAACGGGAAAACGGAGTACGTGAACCCGAAAGGCTGGAAAGTCTGGAAAAGCGTCAGCGCGCTGCAGCAATCTATGCCCTGGAGTAAGAAAGAATGACCGATACCGCTGAGACCCTTGATCCCTTACGTTTACCTCTGCAGGGTGAACGATTGATTGAAGCCTCAGCGGGAACGGGAAAAACCTTCACCATCGCCGCCCTCTATCTGCGTCTGCTGCTGGGGCTTGGCGGCAACGCCGCTTTTCCACGCCCTTTGAGCGTGGAAGAGCTGCTGGTGGTGACCTTCACCGAGGCTGCTACCGCTGAGCTGCGGGGCCGTATTCGTACCAATATCCACGAGCTACGCATCGCCTGTCTGCGTCAGAGCACGGATAACCCTCTCTACGCGAGCCTTCTGGAAGAGATTGCCGATAAGCAACAGGCAGCACAGTGGCTGCTCCTCGCCGAACGGCAGATGGATGAAGCGTCCGTCTTCACCATTCACGGTTTTTGCCAGCGCATGCTGAGCCTGAATGCGTTTGAATCCGGCATGCTGTTCGAACAGCAGCTTATTGAAGATGAATCCGTGCTTCGCTATCAGGCCTGCGCGGATTTCTGGCGTCGCCATTGCTACCCGTTACCGCGCGATATCGCCGAAGCCGTACACGCGTTGTGGAAGGGCCCGGAGGCGCTGCTGCGCGCTATCGATCGTTATCTGCAGGGGGAAGCGCCAGTCATCAAATCCCCGCCGCCGGCAGATGAAACGCTGGCCTCACGGCATGAAAAAATCATCGCGCAGATTGCCGACATCAAGCAAAAATGGCTTGAGTCCGTTGGCGAGATTGACGCAATCATCGAAAATTCCGGGATTGACCGACGCAAGTTTAACCGTGGCAATCAGGGGAAATGGATCGACAAGATCGGCGCCTGGGCGCAGGAAGAGACGCGAGGCTACCAGCTCCCGGACGCGCTGGAGAAATTCTCCCAACGTTTCCTGGTTGAGCGGACCAAAGCCGACGGCATTGTCCCTGAGCATCCCCTGTTTGTGGCGATTGAATCCCTGCTGGCGGAGCCCTTAACGCTCAACGATCTGATGATTACCCGCGCCATGACGGAAATTCGCGAAGCCGTCGCGCGTGAGAAACGCCGCCGGGGTGAACTGGGTTTCGACGATATGCTGAGCCGCCTTGATGCGGCGCTGTGCAGTGAAAACGGTGAAGCGCTTGCCGCCGCGATCCGCACCCGTTTCCCGGTGGCGATGATCGACGAATTTCAGGATACCGACCCGCAGCAGTACCGCATTTTCCGCCGTATCTGGCGCCAGCAGCCCGACACCGCGCTGCTGTTAATCGGCGATCCGAAACAGGCTATCTACGCCTTCCGCGGTGCGGATATTTTCACCTACATGAAAGCCCGCAGTGAGGTTGACGCGCACTACACGCTCGATACCAACTGGCGCTCCTCTCCCGGCATGGTGGAAAGCGTCAACGGGCTCTTCAGCCGCATGGATACGGCGTTTATGTTCCGGGAGATCCAGTTTCAGCCGGTAAAGTTTGCTGAGAAAAATGCCTCGTTGCGCTTCGAGTTCAACGGCGAGACGCAGCCTGCCATGAACTTCTGGCTGCTGGATGGGGAAGGCTGCGGCGTTGCCGACTATCAAAATGCCATGGCCCAGCACTGTGCCGCGCAAATCCGTGACTGGCTCAGTGCGGGCGCGCGCGGTGACGCGCTGCTGTGGAAGGGGGATAACCCCACCCCGGTAAAGGCATCGGATATTACGGTACTGGTGCGTAGCCGTCAGGAGGCCGCACTCATCCGCGACGCCCTGACGTTACTGAATATCCCCTCCGTCTATCTCTCAAACCGCGACAGCGTCTTTGAAACGCTGGAAGCGCAGGAGATGCTATGGCTGCTGCAGGCCGTGCTGGCCCCGGAGCGGGAAAGCACGCTGCGCAGCGCACTGGCGAGCGCGATGCTCGGGCTGAACGCGCGGGATATTGATGCGCTCAACAATGACGAAGCCGCATGGGATGCCGTGGTCGAAGAGTTTGTTCGCTACCGCGAAAAATGGCAGAAGCGCGGGGTAATGGCGATGGTGCGCGAGCTCATGGCGCAGCGCCACATTGCGGAGAATATGCTGGCGACAGCAGGCGGCGAGCGCCGTTTAACCGATATTTTACATATCAGCGAACTGTTGCAGGAAGCGGGTACGCAGCTGGAGAGCGAGCACGCTCTGGTGCGCTGGCTGGCGCAGCAGATTGCCGATCCGAACAGCAATTCGTCCAGCCAGCAGATGCGCCTCGAGAGTGATAAACATCTGGTGCAGATCGTCACCATTCACAAATCGAAAGGCCTGGAATATCCGCTGGTCTGGCTGCCGTTTATCGCCAATTACCGCGTGCAGGATCAGGCTTTTTACCACGATCGCGAATCGTTTGAGGCGGTGCTCGATCTCAGCAACGCGGAGTCCAGCGTTGAGCTGGCAGAGGCTGAACGTCTGGCGGAAGATTTGCGCCTGCTCTACGTGGCGCTGACCCGTTCGATCTGGCACTGCAGCCTGGGCGTTGCGCCTCTGTTCCGGCGTCGGGGCGAAAAGAGCGGGGAGAGCGATTTTCATCTGAGCGCGCTGGGGCGGCTTATTCAGCAGGGTGAACCCAAAGACGCGGCTGGCCTGCGCCAGTGCATCGAATCCCTTTGCTCTGAGCATGTTGCCCTGCATATTCCTTCGCTGCCCGACAACAGCCGCTGGCAGATGCCGGAGCTGCGTGATTCTGCGCTCCATGCCCGCCAGGTTGTGCGTACGATAGCCGACGACTGGCGCGTCACCAGCTACTCCGGTTTACAACAGCACGGGCAGAGTATCGCTCAGGATCTGATGCCAAAACTGGACGTGGATGCCGCGGGGGCCGGTAGCGTACCCGCTGAGCCGGTGCTCACGCCGCACCAGTTCCCGCGCGGCGCTTCTCCAGGCACGTTTTTGCACAGCCTGTTTGAAGAGCTGGATTTTACCCAGCCGGTTTCCGAAGAGTGGGTGCTGAAGATGTTACAGAGCGGTGGTTACGACGCGCATTGGCAGCCGGTTCTCACCGACTGGATCCGCGCGGTTCTGCATGCTCCGCTCACCGCGCAGGGGATCTCGCTTAGCCAGTTGACTACCAAAGATAAGCAGGTGGAGATGGAGTTTTATCTCCCCATCGCCAGCCCGCTCAGGGCTGAGGCGCTTGATGCGGTGATCCGCGAGTACGATCCGTTATCCGCCGGGTGCCCGCCGCTGAACTTCCGCCAGGTGCAGGGGATGCTCAAAGGTTTTATCGACCTGGTTTTCCGCCACGAAGGGCGCTACTACCTGCTGGATTACAAATCGAACTGGCTGGGTGAAAGCAGCGAAGCCTACACGCAAGACGCGATGGCCGCGGCCATGCAGATGCATCGCTACGATCTGCAGTACCAGCTTTATACCCTGGCGCTGCACCGTTACCTGCGCCATCGCATGGCTGATTACCGCTACGAAGCGCATTTTGGCGGCGTAATTTACCTGTTCCTGCGCGGAGTGGATGCTAACGACCCGCGTTCCGGCGTCTTTAGCACGCGTCCGGCTGCGGAACTGATTGAAAAAATGGATAACCTGTTTGCTGCAGGCACGGAGGAGGTGGCATGACGATGCAGGCACTACTGCTGGACGCGGTAGAACAACGATTACTGCGCCACCTGGATGTGCAGTTCGCCATGATGGTGGCAGGTGAGGAGCCTGCCGTCATGCTTGCCGCCGCCATTATGAGCAAAGACGCGGGGGAGGGGCACGTGTGTCTGCCGCTGTCGCGTCTGGCGGTGGATGAGAAGATGCCTCCGGTTTTACAGGCGTGCTTCGCGCTGCTGGGTGACGCAGTGGACTGGCAGGCGATATTACTCGGCTCGCCTGCCGTGAGCGGAGCCGATACCGGGACGCCGATGATCCTGGTCGGCGAGCGTTTGTATCTTAACCGGCTCTGGCGTAACGAACTGACGGTAGCGCGCTTTTTCAGCGAGACCAACGCCCCGCTTCCCTGCGATGAAGCACAGCTCCGGCAAACGCTGGATGCGCTGTTTACCTCTGACGACGAGACAGACTGGCAGAAAGTGGCGGCTGCCGTAGCCTTAACGCGACGGATCTCAGTGATTTCTGGCGGCCCGGGTACCGGGAAAACGACCACCGTGGCAAAACTGCTTGCCGCGTTGATTCAGTTATCGGGTGAGCAAAAGTGCCGTATTCGCCTGGCGGCCCCCACCGGTAAAGCGGCGGCACGTCTGACGGAGTCGTTAGGCGGCGCGCTGCAAAAGCTGCCGCTAACCGGGGAGCAGCTTGCGCTTTTCCCTAATGAAGCCAGCACGCTGCACCGTTTGCTTGGCGCACAGCCGGGTAGCCAGCGTCTGCGCTATCATGCCGGTAATCCGCTGCACCTTGACGTGCTGGTGGTGGATGAAGCCTCAATGATTGACCTGACGATGATGTCGCGTTTGATCGATGCGCTCCCGCCGCACGCGCGCGTCATTTTCCTCGGCGATCGTGACCAGCTTGCCTCCGTTGAGGCGGGGGCGGTACTGGGTGATATCTGTACCTATGCCAGCCTGGGATATACCGCTGAACGCGCTCAGGAGTTAGCCCGTCTCACCGGATGCTCGCTCACCTCTGAAAATCATTCGCTAGCAGGGGCGCTGCGCGACAGCCTGTGTCTGCTGCAAAAAAGCTACCGTTTCGGCAGCGACTCCGGCATCGGCCAGCTTGCGGCAGCGGTGAACCGGGGCGACCGGCGCGCCACCACGGCGGTATTTGACGGAACCTTTACGGATATTGAGAAAAAATCGCTGCAAAGCGCGGAAGAGTATCAGGCGATGCTTGACGACGCCCTGCAGGGGTACCAGCGCTTTCTGACGGACGTACAACAGCAAAGTACGCCGGAGCAGGTCATTGCCGCGTTTGGCGAATATCAGTTGCTCTGTGCGCTGAGGGAAGGCCCCTTTGGTGTCCGGGGTCTTAACGACAGGCTGGAACAGCTGCTGGCGCAAAAACGCAAAATTAACCGTACCCCGCACTCGCGCTGGTATGAAGGGCGACCGGTGATGATCTCCCGTAACGACAGCGCGCTGGGATTGTTTAACGGGGATATCGGGATTGCGCTCGACTGCGGTCAGGGACTGCGCGTCTGGTTCCAGATGCCGGACGGGAGCGTGAAGTCTTTCCAGCCCAGCCGTTTGCCCGAGCATGAAACCGCCTGGGCGATGACGGTGCATAAATCCCAGGGCTCCGAATTTAACCACGCGGCGCTGATCCTGCCCACGCAGCTTTCCCCCGTCATTACCCGAGAGCTGATCTATACCGCCATAACGCGTGCGCGTCAGCGCCTGTCGCTGTATACCGATGAATGCGTGCTGGTGCAGGCGATTGCCACCCGTACGGAACGTCGAAGCGGGCTGGGCGCGATATTTGAGTCCCTCTGAACGAAGCCCTCGCCGGACGGTGAGGGCGTCGTATTATCCCAGGTCAGCCATCAGCACTTTTGAGCGGCGCTGATAGTTGTACATCTCTTTCTTCGTTTCCGGCAGAGAATCGATATCCACCGGCGTGAACCCGCGCTCCTGGAACCAGTGAATGCTGCGCGTCGTCAGGACGAACAGCTTGCTCAGCCCCATCTGGCGCGCCTGTGCCGCCACGCGCTCAAGCAGCATTTCACCGCGAGAAGAGCTGCGGTAATCAGGATGCACCGCCACGCAGGCCATTTCACCGATCTTCTCTTCCGGGAACGGATAGAGCGCGGCGCAGGCAATAGTCAGGTTATCGCGCTGAATAATGGTGAATTTGTCGATCTCCATCTCCAGCTGTTCGCGTGAGCGACGCACCAGAATACCCTGCTGTTCCAGCGGGCGGATCAGTTCCAGAATGCCGCCGATATCGTTGATGGTGGCGCGGCGGATCTGCTCCGCACTCTCCATCACAATCTGCGTACCAATACCGTCGCGGGAGAACAGCTCCTGCAGCAATGCCCCGTCTTCCTGATAGCTGATCAGGTGGCTGCGGCGCACACCGCTGCGGCAGGCCTTCACGGCGCCACGCAGGAAGCGGACGGTGCCGGAGTGGTAATCGCCTTCGGCTTCCAGCGCCTCCACGCGGGCCTGGGCTTCGTTCGGGAAGAGTTCCGGCACGATTGTTCCTTCATCGTTCACCACGCCCTGGGAGGAGCAGAACCCAATCATTTTTTCCGCCTTCAGCTTGATCGCCAGCTGCGTGGCAATCTCTTCAGACGTCAGGTTAAAGCTTTCGCCGGTCACGGAAACGGCGACCGGGCCCATCAGCACGATGGCACCGCTGTCCAGCTGGCGATGAATGGCTTCTTCATCAATACGACGAATACGGCCGCTGTGACAGTAATCCACGCCATCGTCCACGCCAAGCGGCTGGGCAATGATAAAGTTGCCGCTCACGACGTTGATATGCGCCCCCTGCAGCGGCGTGTTGTTCAGGCTCATGGACAGGCGAGCGGTAATATCCAGCTGCAGCAGACCCGCCGCCTGTTTCACCAGCTCCAGGGTTTTGGCATCGGTGACGCGGGTATGTTTGTGGTAAATCGGCTCGTGGTGGTGAGCGGCCAGGTTGGCGTCGATCTGCGGACGCGCGCCATACACCACCACCAGGCGGATCCCCAGGCTGTGCAGCAGGCCAATGTCATTGACGATGCTGGAAAAATTTTCATGCTCAATGGCTTCGCCGCCAAGCATGATGACAAACGTTTTTCCCCGATGGGCGTTGATATAGGGAACAGAATGGCGGAATCCCTGGACCAGTTCGGTTCTACGTTCCTTCACCATGGCACAACCCTTAATGAATGTTTATTCGTAATTTCTGTATTTTTATTCGATTGTGGTCGCGTGTGCAAGCGCAAATTTTCCGCGACCCACAGAAATTGGTAAGTAATCCGTGCGTTAGCGTATGATTGTTTACCCTTTTATAGATGACAGTTTATGCGTCATTCGTTAAAGTTTTCGGTCAATCTGGACATTTTGTGTATCAGTCAGTGTTCTTGCTCGGGAGAAGCATGTCGGGATCCAATTCAGCAATAAGCCGCCGCCGTTTGTTAAAAGGGGCCGGGGCAATGTGGTTGCTTAGCGTCAGTCAGGTCGGTCTTGCCGCCACCAGCCAGGTCGTGGCGGTGCGCGTCTGGCCATCGTCGACCTATACGCGCGTGACGGTCGAATCCAATCGCGTGCTGAAATATAAGCAATTTGCCCTCAGCAACCCGGAGCGTGTGGTGGTGGATCTCGAAGGCGTTAACCTCAACTCCGTGCTGAAAGGAATGGCGGCGCAGATCCGCGGTGACGATCCGTTTATTAAATCGGCGCGCGTCGGGCAGTTTGATCCGCAAACCGTGCGCATGGTGTTTGAACTGAAGCAGAACGTTAAGCCGCAGCTATTTGCCCTGGCGCCTGTTGCGACCTTCAAAGAGCGCCTGGTGATGGATCTCTACCCGGCCAATGCGACGGATATTCAGGATCCGCTTCTTGCCCTGCTGGAGGATTACAACAAGGGCGATTTGGAGCGTCAGGTGCCCCCTGCGCAAAGCGGTCCGCAGCCGGGGAAAGCAGGGCGCGATCGTCCGATTGTGATCATGCTCGATCCAGGCCACGGTGGCGAAGACTCTGGCGCGGTGGGGAAATACCGTACGCGTGAAAAAGACGTGGTGCTGCAAATTGCGCGCCGCCTGAAAGCGTTGATTGATAAAGAAGGCAATATGCGCGCCTATATGACGCGTAATGAGGACGTCTTCATTCCGCTGAAGGTCCGGGTGGCGAAAGCGCAGAAGCAGCGTGCCGATTTGTTCGTGTCGATCCATGCGGATGCGTTTACCAGCCGTCAGCCAAGCGGCTCGTCGGTGTTTGCGCTCTCGACCAAAGGCGCGACCAGTACCGCCGCGAGATACCTTGCGGACACCCAGAACGCCTCTGACCTGATTGGTGGCGTGGGTAAAAGCGGCGATCGCTACGTCGACCACACCATGTTTGATATGGTGCAGTCGCTGACCATTAACGACAGCCTGAAGTTTGGTAAAGCGGTGCTGGGCAAGCTGGGCAACATCAATAAGCTGCATAAAAACAGCGTTGAACAGGCCGGGTTTGCGGTACTCAAGGCGCCGGATATCCCGTCCATTCTGGTAGAAACCGCGTTTATCAGTAACGTGGAAGAGGAGCGTAAGCTCAAGACGGCAAAATTCCAGCAGGAGGTTGCGGAGTCGATTCTTGCAGGGATTCGTGCGTATTTCTCTGACGGGGCGACGCTGGCGCGGCGCGGGTAGATCTTTTGGCCGGGTTCACACCCGGCAAATTCACAAACGACAGATACAAAAAAACACCCTTAAGGGTGTTTATTGTTTTAGAAGTGTTGGTTGCGGGGGCCGGATTTGAACCGACGACCTTCGGGTTATGAGCCCGACGAGCTACCAGGCTGCTCCACCCCGCGTCCGTGGATGCGCACTATACTCGGATAGGTTTGTGATGCAACCCCTTTTTCACATTTATCATGATTTTGTATGCAAATTGAACGACATGGCGTTGTTTGGACTACTTTTTGCGCAAAATTTGCCAAAGGGCATGCGATCGCATTTCATTAGCCCTGGCGGTTTGTTATCTTCATCACGCGGAAATGGGCAACTTAAAGACGAGATATAATGAAAGGACGTTGGGCGAAGTATCTGATGGCGGGCGCAATGGTAGCGATTCTTGCGGCCTGTTCTTCCAAACCGACCGATCGCGGTCAACAGTATAAAGACGGGAAGTTATCCCAGCCTTTCTCTTTAGTTAATCAGCCTGATGCGGTCGGCGCACCGATTAATGCCGGTGATTTCTCCGAGCAGGTCTACCAGATCCGCAACGCGTCGCCGCGTCTGTATGGCACCCAGAGTAGCGTGTATAACGCGGTCCAGGACTGGCTGAAAGCAGGCGGCGATACGCGCAACATGCGCCAGTTTGGTATCGACGCCTGGCAGATGGAAGGGGCCGATAACTACGGCAACGTTCAGTTTACCGGCTATTACACCCCGGTTATCCAGGCACGACACTCGCGTCAGGGCGAGTTCCAGTATCCTATCTACCGTATGCCGCCAAAACGCGGTCGTCTGCCGTCTCGCGCTGAGATCTACGCCGGTGCGCTGAGCGAAAACTACGTTCTGGCCTACAGCAACTCCCTGATGGATAACTTCATCATGGACGTTCAGGGCAGCGGCTACATTGATTTTGGCGACGGTTCACCGCTTAACTTCTTTAGCTATTCCGGTAAAAACGGCCACGCCTATCGCAGTATTGGCAAGGTGCTGATCGACCGTGGCGAAGTGAAGAAAGAAGACATGTCGATGCAGGCGATCCGCGAGTGGGGCGAGAAACACAGCGAAGCCGAGGTGCGTGAGCTGCTGGAGCAGAACCCGTCGTTCGTCTTCTTCAAACCGCAAAACTTCGCCCCGGTGAAAGGGGCGAGTGCCGTTCCGCTGATTGGCCGCGCGTCGGTAGCATCGGATCGCTCGATTATTCCTGCAGGTACCACGCTGCTGGCTGAAGTTCCTCTGCTGGACAACAACGGCAAGTTCAACGGCCAGTATGAGCTGCGTCTGATGGTGGCGCTGGACGTCGGCGGGGCGATCAAAGGCCAGCACTTCGATATCTATCAGGGCATTGGCCCTGACGCTGGCCACCGCGCGGGCTGGTATAACCACTACGGACGCGTGTGGGTACTGAAGGCGGCGCCGGGCGCTGGAAACGTATTCAGCGGCTGATTGTGGTATTCTGAGCGCAATACGGATTACTGTTCAGGGTGAGGAAAACCTCACCCTTTTTACATCTGAGGTTTTATGTCTGTGGTAATCAGCGACGCCTGGCGCCAGCGTTTTGGCGGGACGGCACGTTTATATGGTGAAAAAGCCCTGCAGCTGTTTGCGGATGCGCATGTCTGCGTCGTGGGCATTGGTGGTGTGGGATCGTGGGCGGCAGAAGCGCTGGCGAGAACCGGTATTGGCGCAATCACGCTGATTGATATGGATGACGTGTGCGTCACCAACACCAACCGTCAAATCCACGCTCTGCGTGATAACGTCGGCCTGGCGAAGTCTGAGGTCATGGCGGAGCGCATCCGTTTGATCAACCCGGAGTGCCGCGTGACGGTGATCGACGACTTTGTGACGGCAGATAACGTCGCGGAGTATATGAGTAAAGGCTACAGCTATGTGATTGACGCCATCGACAGCGTGCGGCCAAAAGCCGCGCTGATCGCATACTGCCGCCGCTACAAGGTGCCGCTGGTCACGACGGGCGGCGCGGGCGGGCAAATCGATCCGACGCAGATCCAGGTGGCCGATCTGGCGAAAACGATCCAAGATCCGCTGGCTGCCAAGCTGCGTGAGCGCCTGAAGAGCGACTTTAACGTGGTGAAGAACAGCAAAGGCAAGCTGGGCGTCGACTGCGTGTTCTCGACCGAAGCGCTGGTCTACCCGCAGGCGGACGGTTCCGTGTGTGCGATGAAAAGCACGGCGGAAGGGCCAAAGAGAATGGATTGTGCCTCAGGCTTTGGCGCGGCCACCATGGTGACCGCCTCCTTCGGCTTTGTGGCGGTGTCTCACGCCCTTAAGAAAATGATGGCGAAGGCGGAACGTCAGGCCTGAGCCTGACGTGCGGCATCCAGTACCGCGTCGCTGAGCGCGATCAACCCCTGACCGCGCGAGGCGCTGAGCTGCGCGCGCAGCCCAAGCTCATCAAATAACGCCAGCGGCGAATGTGCCAGCAGTTCCGCCGCGCTTTTCCCTTCCACAGCGGTCAACAATACGGCCAACAGGCCCCGGACAATGCGGCCTTCGCTGTCGCCGAAGAAGTGCAGCTTCTCGCCGGAGACGGTCACGCCCAGCCAGACGCGGTTTTCACAGCCTGCGATCTCTTTCGCCTGCGCTTTGAGATCGTCTGAAAGCGCAGGAAGCTGTTTACCCAGCAGGATCAGCTGACGATATTTATCTTCCCACTGTTGGAGCGGGGCGAAGGTCTGTTTTAAGGTCTCTTCTGTGATGACCGTGCCAAACGGATGTCCGGCTAAAGCAGCGCTAGTCATTAATCCACCAGTATTTCAAGGGCGCGGTCAACGGCGGCAACCAGCGCGTCGACATCGCTTTGGGTATTATACGGCGCAAACGAGGCGCGCAGCGTACCGTTAACGCCGAGCGCCGCCAGCAGCGGCTGGGCGCAGTGCTGTCCGGCACGCAGGGCAATGCCATATCCGGCCAGCAGCGTCACCATGTCGCTATGATGAACGCCCGCAAAATCAAAGGCGAGCAGGCTGGAGTCCTGAACGCGGAACGAGCGGAAACCCGGGCGCTTTTTGAGTTCTTCCTCTGCCAGCGTCGCCAGTCCCCGGCTCCAGCTTTCAGCCTGGACAATGTCGGTTTCTGCCAGCCACTCTAGCGCCGCGCTTAAGCCAATCACCCCCGCCACGTTCGGCGTACCGGCTTCCAGACGATAGGGAACATCCTGAGTTTTGAAGCCATCGAACGACACTTCGGTAATCATTTTGCCGCCACCGAGCCACGGCGTCATTTTTGCCAGCAGATCTGGCTTGCCATATAACGCCCCTATACCGGTTGGCCCGTAGAGCTTATGTCCTGAGAAGGCATAGAAGTCGATATCAAGCGCCTGCACATCAGCGGGGAAGTGCACCACGCCCTGCGCGCCGTCGACCATTACCACCATCCCGCTGGCATGGGCTATGCGAATGGCCTGAGCCAGGTCCGGGCAGCCTCCCGTGACGTTCGACATCTGTCCGAGCGCCAGAATACGGCTGCGGGAGGTAATCAGCTCGGGGAGACGGGTCACATCGGGCAGAAGGTCTGCACCCAGTGGAAGCTTCACCACGCGTGCACCCGTTTGCTCGGCCACCATCAGCCACGGCACCAGGTTGGCGTGATGTTCCGCCTCGCTAACGACGATCTCATCGCCCGGCTGAAGCAGCGGGCGCGCGTAGCACTGGGCCACCATGTTGATGGCCTCGGTCGTACCGCGCGTCCAGACGATGTTTTTCCCGCTTTCGGCATTGATCAGGTGTGCGACCTGATCGCGTGCCGCTTCATAGCGCGCGGTTAAACGCTGCGCTTCGGCAAACTGGCTGCGATGCACGTTCCCGGCGCTCAGGCTGTAGAACTGCTGCGTGGCCTCAATCACCGCCTGTGGCTTAAGGGCGGTGGCGGCGCTGTCCAGATAAATACCGGCATCGGCCAGGGCCGGAAACTGTGCGCGGAACTGCGCAGGGCTGAAAGCGTTCATGGGATTCCTCATTTCAATATAGCGATCGTCGCGCAATTTCAGCGGCAGGGCAAGGAGGTTGATATCTATCAGAATTGTCTGCTTATCCTGATGACCCTAAAAAAGCAGGTTATGCTAAATAGTGTTAGGCGGATGTTTTAGCCTGTTATAAATCGAGGTTTGAATAGCATTAATTGCTAAAGGAGAATAATCATGAATAAGACAGCTGCAATCATTTCTGCCTGTGCGTTTACTTTTGCCCTGAGCGCGTGTTCCGGTAACAACTACGTGATGCACACCAACGATGGTCGTTCTATCGTATCGGAAGGGAAACCGACTACTGATAACGATACCGGGATGATTTCATACAAAGATGCTAACGGGAACAAGCAGCAGATCAACCGCACGGACGTGAAAGAGATGAAAGAGATCGAGCATTAACAGATCGCAGGCGAAAAAAAAGCACCGCAAATTGGCGGTGCTACATTAATCACTATGGACAGACAGGGTAAATGTACAGGAAGTGAAAAATTGGTAGCGTTGCTACCGTGGTCTGAATCGCAGACCAATTGCAAACACAACAACACAACATCACAACCGTAAGCCAAAAGCCCTTCAGAACACGCATTCCGAAAAAAGCTCTTCGTTCCGGCTCAGGAAGTGCCGCCACTATAGGTATTTGCTGGTAGTTCCTCAACGGACAAATTATAATGGCTCAGATAAAAAAAACTAATAGGTTAAACGTTGTTTCCTGTTTGTTAAAATCCGTTAACATCTAAGCCAGATAACCATGTCAAAGCGATTGCCACCCCTCAATGCATTACGTGTTTTTGATGCAGCAGCACGTCACCTGAGCTTCACCCGCGCAGCCGATGAGCTTTTTGTGACACAGGCCGCAGTAAGTCATCAAATCAAGTCTCTGGAGGATTTTCTGGGCCTTAAGCTGTTTCGTCGACGCAACCGTTCGTTGCTGTTGACCGAAGAGGGGCAGAGCTATTTTCAGGATATTAAAGAGATTTTTTCACAGCTTACGGAAGCCACGCGTAAGCTGCAGGCTCGCAGTGCAAAAGGTGCCCTGACCGTTAGTTTATTGCCCAGTTTTGCCATTCAATGGCTGGTGCCAAGACTTTCAAGCTTTAACTCAGCTTATCCGGGGATCGACGTTCGAATCCAGGCCGTAGATCGTCAGGAAGATAAGCTGGCGGATGACGTGGACGTTGCCATTTTTTATGGTCGCGGTAACTGGCCGGGCTTGCGTGTTGAGAAATTATACGCAGAATATCTCCTGCCGGTCTGCTCTCCCCTGCTGTTAACAGGTGAAAAGGCGCTGAAGTCACCCGCTGACCTGGCTCAGCATACGCTTTTGCATGATGCCTCTCGACGCGACTGGCAAACTTATACCCGTCAATTAGGTCTTACTCATATAAACGTGCAGCAGGGACCCATCTTTAGCCACAGTGCGATGGTGTTACAGGCTGCCATTCACGGGCAGGGCGTGGCCTTGGCGAACAACGTCATGGCGCAGTCCGAAATTGAGGCAGGCCGCCTGGTTTGCCCTTTTAATGATGTACTGGTCAGCAAGAATGCGTTTTATCTGGTTTGTCATGACAGTCAGGCAGAACTGGGTAAAATAGCCGCCTTCCGGCAGTGGATACTGGCGAAAGCGGCAACCGAGCAAGAAAAATTCCGCTTCAGGTATGAACAATAACGTTTGTGTGCCGGGCACGCATCAATTCAGGACTTAAACATGACCAGCCGATTCATGCTGATTTTTGCCGCGGTGAGTGGCTTTATTTTTGTAGCACTGGGCGCCTTTGGCGCACATGTCTTAAGCAAATCTTTAGGCGCAGTAGAGATGGGCTGGATCCAGACCGGCCTTGAATATCAGGCGTTCCATACGCTGGCTATTTTTGGGCTGGCAGTGGCGATGCAGCGCCGTATCAGTATCTGGTTTTACTGGAGCAGCGTGTTCATGGCGCTGGGTACCGTGTTGTTCAGCGGTAGCCTGTACTGCCTTGCGCTCTCACATCTGCGCCTGTGGGCGTTCGTTACACCTGTCGGCGGCTTCAGCTTCCTGGCGGGTTGGGTATTAATGTTTATCGGAGCTATCCGTCTGAAACGCAAGGGCGTTGTTCATGAATAAGGTTGTTTTATATTGTCGCCCGGGGTTTGAGAAAGAGTGCGCCGCGGAAATTACCGATAAAGCGGCGAAGCGCGAAGTCTTCGGCTTTGCCCGCGTAAAAGAGAACGCGGGCTATGTGGTATTTGAATGCTATCAGCCTGAAGACGCAGACAAGCTGGCACGCGAGCTGCCGTTCAGCTCGCTGATCTTTGCTCGCCAGATGTTTGTTGCGGGTGAGCTGCTGAAGGATCTTCCGCCGGAAGACCGCATCACGCCAATTGTCGGCATGCTGCAGGGCGTGGTGGAGAAGGGCGGCGATCTGCGCGTTGAAGTGGCGGATACCAACGAAAGTAAAGAGCTGATGAAGTTCTGCCGTAAGTTCACCGTGCCGCTGCGTGCGGCGCTGCGTGATGCGGGCGTGCTGACGAACTACGAAACGCCGAAGCGTCCGGTGGTGCATATCTTCTTTATCGCACCGGGCTGCTGCTATACAGGCTATTCATACACTACCAACAACTCTCCCTTCTTTATGGGCATCCCGCGTTTGCGCTTCCCGTCTGATGCGCCAAGTCGTTCCACGCTCAAGCTGGAAGAGGCGTTCCACGTCTTTATTCCGGCGGATGAGTGGGATGAGCGTCTGGCAAACGGCATGTACGCCGTTGACCTTGGCGCGTGCCCGGGCGGCTGGACCTATCAGCTGGTGAAACGCAATATGTGGGTATCGTCCGTTGATAACGGTCCAATGGCGCAAAGCCTGATGGACACCGGGCAGGTCACGTGGCTGCGTGAAGATGGTTTCCGCTATCGCCCGAACCGTAACAACATCTCGTGGATGGTGTGCGATATGGTTGAGAAGCCGGCAAAAGTCGCCGCGCTGATGGCCTCCTGGCTGGTGAACGGCTGGTGTCGTGAGACCATTTTCAACCTCAAGCTGCCGATGAAAAAGCGCTATGAGGAAGTGTCGCAGAACCTGGCGTACATTCAGGAGCAGATGGACGAACACGGTATTAACGTGGAGATCCAGGCGCGTCAGCTGTATCACGACCGCGAAGAGGTGACGGTGCATATTCGTCGCTGGTGGGCCGCGGTCGGCGGACGTCGCGACGAGCGATAGTGCGTGCTTTGTTTTGCCCGGTGGCGCTGCGCTTACCGGGCCTACAAACCCGTGTCGTCGTTTTAACGTTCTAACCGCAACTGCTGTAAATTCCCGTCCAGCTGTAAATCCGTCTGGAGCGTTGCGATTTCCCGGCAGATAAACGCCATCTCTTTATGCGCCTCCAGCTTTTTGCGCCACTTTTCTGGCACCTCATCCAGACGGGCGTAAATTCCTTCCAGACTCTGAAAATCGGTCAGCAGCTGTGCGGCGCTCTTCGGCCCAATCCCGGCCACACCCGGAACTTTAGAACTGCTGATGCCTGCCAGCCCCCAGTAGTCCGGCAGTTGCTCAGGCGATACGCCAAACTCGCTGGCAATAAACGGCGCGTCCAGCCAGCGTTTTTGAAAATAGTCGCGAATGCGGATAGTGGGGGAGAGCAGCTGGCAGTAGCCTTTGTCCGTTGAAACGATCGTGGCCTGATGCCCGGCACTCGCCACCTTTACGGCCAGGGTGGCCGCGAGATCGTCGGCTTCATTTCCCTGTGCCCCCCAGCAGGGGACGCCCCGCTGTTCAAATGCGGCGCGCAGCATGGGCAATTCGGCGTGAAGATCGTCCGGCATCGGTGCGCGTCCGGCTTTGTAGTCGGGCAGACGCTGGTGCCGCCAGCCCGTATTGCGGGCTTCGTCATCAAATACCGCGACCGCATGGGTGGGTTCACTGTGGCGGATAAGCTGTTCCAGCGCGTGCAGACAGGTGTCTTTACAAGGCGTCCCCTGCACCGCATGGATACGGCGAATCAGGTTAAGTGCATCGACGATAAGTAAATGAACGGCCACAGATAATCTCCCTTCTATCTAATGCAGGAAGGGTAACACTGTCAGCAGCATGAAACTATGAATGGTGGGGAAAACAGGAAGAAGCCTCGCAAAACGAGGCTTCCTGAGAGGCTTAATCGCAGGTCACGATCTTCATCGCCAGGCCGCCGCGAGAGGTTTCGCGGTATTTGGCGTTCATATCTTTACCCGTTTCGTACATGGTTTCGATAACCTTATCGAGACAGACGCGCGGCTCGCTGGTGCGGCGCAGCGCCATACGTGCCGCGTTCACCGCCTTCACGGAGGCAATCGCGTTACGTTCGATGCACGGCACCTGTACCTGCCCGGCAACCGGGTCACAGGTCAGTCCCAGGTTATGTTCCATGCCGATTTCTGCAGCAATGCACACCTGGGTCGGGCTTGCACCCAACAGTTCGGCCAGACCCGCCGCCGCCATGGAGCACGCCACGCCGACTTCACCCTGACAGCCCACTTCCGCACCGGAAATGGACGCGTTCATCTTATACAGCGAACCAATCGCACTGGCGACCAGCAGGTAGCGTGCCAGTGAGTTGGCGTTTACTTCACGGATAAACTTGTCGTAGTACGCCAGCACCGCCGGAACGATACCGCAGGCACCGTTAGTCGGCGCGGTGACCACACGGCCCCCTGCGGCGTTCTCTTCGTTCACCGCCAGGGCGAACATGTTGATCCAGTCAACGACGGCCATTGGGTCCGTTGTCGTTTTGTCAGTGCTCACCAGCATACGGCGCAGCGCTGCAGCACGACGCGGCACGCGAAGCTTGCCAGGCAGAACGCCTTCGGTGGTGATCCCGCGCTCAATACCGCCGCGCATCACGTCCCAGACGTTGGTGAAGTGCTGTTCGAGTTCTTCTTTGCTGTGAAGTGCCAGCTCGTTTTTCATCATCAGGCCGGAGAGGGAAAGGCCCGTCTCCTGGCAGTGACGCTGAAGATCCGCCGCCGTTTTGTACGGATACGGCACCTCGACAGAAGCGTTATCGGTTTGACCAAAGTGGTCTTCGTCGACGATAAAACCTCCGCCGATAGAGTAATACGTCTGGCTGTATACCGCTTTGTCGCCGGCCAGTGCGGTAATGCGCATGCCGTTTTCGTGCAGCGACAGGTTGTCCGCATGGAAATTCATGCAGTGGTCAACCGGGAATTCAACCTCATGCTCACCGTTCGCCAGCAGCAGGCGACCGTGGGTATTCACATCCTGGATGAAGCCAGGGATCGCATCAATATCAACGGTATCCGGCAGGTTTCCCGCCAGGCCCATGATAATGGCGATATCGGTATGGTGGCCTTTCCCGGTCAGGGAAAGCGAGCCGTATACATCGACAACCACGCGTGTAACGTCATGCAAGATGCCGCGTGCAATCAAGTCATCCGTGAACTGCTTACCGGCTTTCATTGGTCCGACGGTGTGAGAGCTGGAAGGACCAATACCGATTTTGAAAATATCGAATACGCTAATCATGATGCGTCCATTGCTTTCAGTCAGAGAGGGAGGAGTGCGCCGTCCGAAGACGGCGCGGGTGATAATCAGAACATGGTGTACAGGGAGTAGAAGATCGCAGAGATTGCGATAAGACCCATGATAACCACAAAGACGTTGCTCACATGACCGCTGTACTTGCGCATAGCAGGGACTTTCTGAATCGCGTACATCGGCATCAGGAACAGAATCATCGCGATGACCGGGCCGCCCAGGGTTTCAATCATGCCCAGGATGCTTGGGTTCAGCGTTGCTACCGCCCAGGTGGTGAGCAGCATGAACAGTGCAGTGATTTTGTTCAGCTTGTTGATTTCAATGCTCTTGCCTTTACCGCGCAGAGATTTAATCACCATACCGTTGAAGCCTTCACGTGCGCCGAGGTAGTGGCCCAGGAAGGATTTGGTGATGGCGATAATCGCGATGATAGGTGCCATCCACGCAATGACAGGTGCGTTAAAGTGGTTTGCCAGGTAAGACAGAATAGAGATGTTCTGCTCTTTCGCTGCCGCCAGGTCCGCCGGGGAGAGGCTCAGTACGCAGCTGAAGACGAAGAACATAACGGTCAGTACCATCATGATGTGAGCGCGTGCCAGGATGCTGGAGCACTTCTTCTCTGCACCATTACCGTACTCTTCACGTTTCGCAACAGCGAAAGAGGAGATGATTGGGGAGTGGTTGAAAGAGAACACCATTACCGGAATCGCCAGCCAGAGTGTCATCAGCAGGCCGTTACCGGTTGCCGATGCGCTGCTCAGGGACAGGGTTTCCAGCGCTGCACCGTTCCACTGTGGGATCAGGTAGCAAGCCAGCACCATCAGAGCAATAACGAACGGGAAGACCAGTACGCTCATTGCTTTCACAATCATCTGCTCACCGAAGCGCACGATGGTCATCATGCCCACAATCAGGATCAGAGACAGAATCGCACGCGGCGGCGGCGTCATGTGCAGCTGGTGCATCATGAAGCTTTCAACGGTGTTAGTGATCGCCACGCTGTAGACCAGCAGAATAGGGTAAATCGCGAAGAAGTAGAGCAGGGTAATCAATTTACCTGCGCCAACGCCGAAATGCTCTTCAACCACTTCAGTGATGTCTTCGCCCGGGTTTTTACCGGACAGCACGAAGCGGGTCAGACCGCGGTGTGCAAAGAAGGTCATCGGGAAAGCAATGATAGCCATAATGATCAGCGGGATCAGACCGCCGACGCCTGCGTTGATAGGAAGGAACAGTACACCAGCGCCGATTGCTGTGCCGTAAAGGCCAAGCATCCACATGGTATCCGTTTTGCGCCAACCACTTCGGGATTCAATCGAAGCAACGGTGCTGGTTTGAGTGGTTTCCATCTGTATCTCCTGGAGGAAGCGAATTGTCAGGTTTTTAGTCAAATCCGATGAAAAAGTGCCTGACGGTAATATGAAATTCGTTCAGTGACGGTTTTTTAATAATTTTTGCCCGTAACTATTGGCGGGCGGAAAGATACATTCTAGTTATGAATCTATCAGTGATCGTGATCCCAAATGCAATAATCCACTTATGATGTGGGCATCTTTAGACCATTTATCTGTTAAAAAAACATCAAAGAGAATTTACGGGCGCGAAGGCTACCACCAACGACATGTGCGCTGAAAGACCGCCCCGTGATATAGGTGTCTTTCGCTGTAAAGAAATGGGTTTTTAGTATTTTCTGGCAGGTAATTTGGATTAAGGCTGATAATTTACGGTTGCAAAATGCAGGTAATCGTTTGCGTATGTGACAACTTTGTAAAAGATATAAGTGATGCCTATGAATTACATCAGGAATAAAAAAAGCCGGGACGCGCAACAGGGCGACCCGGCTTTGATGAGATATCGCTAAGCGTCAGGTGCAGATTTCGTAGCAAGGAATATAGGCAGAGCCCGGCAGCTTCATGCGGTGCTGGGCGACAAAGCCCTGCAGCATGTCATCCATGCGGCGCATCATCTCCGGATCGCCGTGGATCTTGTACGGACCGTACTGTTCAATGGCGCGGATGCCCACCTCTTTGACGTTGCCCGCCACAATACCGGAGAAGGCGCGACGCAGATCGGCGGCCAGAACTTCCACCGGCTGATCCGGGTAGAGTTTCAGGTTCGCCATGTTCTCGTGTGAAGGCTCGAACGGGATCTGCAGGTCCGGCGCAATTCGGATTGACCAGTTAAAGCTGTACGCATCACCGGTATCGCGACGGTTTTCTTTCACCAATGGCATTGCTTTCTTCATCTGGCGGGCCACTTCTGCGGCATCGTCGATGATGATGCGATAGTGACGACGCGCGGCTTCACCCAGCGTGTGCACGATAAACTCGTCCAGCACGCGGAAGTAGTCGGCGCTCTCTTTTGGCCCGGTCAGGATCAGCGGCAGAACCTGATCTTTGTTGGCCGGGTTCATCAGAATACCCAGCAGGTAGAGCAGCTCCTCCGCTGTCCCGACGCCGCCCGGGAAGATGATAATGCCGTGGGCGATACGGACAAACGCCTCAAGACGTTTCTCGATATCCGGCATGATAATCAGCTCATTAACCAGCGGGTTAGGTGGCTCAGCGGCGATAATTGACGGCTCGGTCATGCCGATGAAACGTCCCTCTTTATAACGCTGCTGCGCGTGCCCAACCGCCGCACCTTTCATTGGCGCTTCCATCGCACCCGGACCGCAGCCGGTACAGATGTTCAGCTCGCGCAGGCCAAGCTGGGTGCCCACCCGACGGGCATAAAGGTATTCGGTTTCGTTAATGGAGTGACCGCCCCAGCACACGACCATGTTCGGCGCTTCGCCAACGTGCAGGGCACGGGCGTTACGCAAAATGGAGAACACCAGGTTGGTAATATGGACCGAGCTTTCCAGGTCGAGATGCTGGAAACGGCCTGCGTTGTGGATCTGCCCGTTAACAAACAGGATGTCACGCAGCACGGCAAACAGGTTAGCCTGAAGTGAACGAATGATGCGCCCGTCGACAAAGGCCTCTTCCGGCGGGTTGATGACTTCAAGCTTCACGCCACGCTCGCGGCGCAGCACGTTGATATCAAAGCTTTCGAAGCGGGACAGCAGTTCTTTACTGTTATCTGTCAGGCTTCCGGAGTTCAGTACGGCAAGTGAACAGTTACGAAACAGTTGATAAAGATCGCTGCTGGCCGTGCGCTTAAGCATGTCCACTTCCAGCTGCGACAACATATCCATTGAGCCAAGCGGGCTAATATGTGTAATCAAGTGAGCTCCTTACGGGACGATTATCGTCTTTCCCTGTTGATTACAATAGCCCTGGCGCGTGACGTTTCACAACCTAAAGCGCGGAAGATACCGCGCATATTGTGAAAATATTTATATTACTGACGCACCAGCCGTCCCGTCGCCGGCACAAAATCGGTGTTGGTGCGCCACGGGTTAATGTCCAGACCGCCGCGGCGGGTGTAGCGCGCGTAAACGCTCAGCTTCTCCGGCTGACAAAAACGCTGAATATCGCTAAAGATGCGCTCCACGCACTGCTCGTGGAATTCGTTGTGATGGCGGAACGACACCAGGTAGCGCAGCAATTTTTCCCGGTCGATTTTTGGGCCGCGGTACTGGATCTGCACCGAGCCCCAGTCCGGCTGGTGGGTGATCAGGCAGTTGGATTTCAGCAGATGGCTGACCAGCGTCTCTTCGACCACTTTTCCGCTCGCCGCGTTTTCGAGGTAATCGGCGCTGAATTCATAATTCTCCACCTCAATATCCTGATCGTCGATGCAGGTCCCGTTGAAGTGGGCGACAGGCTGCCCTTCCAGCTCGTGCAGGCGATACAGTGAAACGCTTACCTTACCCTGCGCGCAGGCGCTTAAGTCACGTTCCAGGGTGTGCTGAACGTCGTCCCAGCTGTTGAATTTTGTCTGGTTAAAACTGTTGAGATACAGCTTAAAGCTTTTGGACTCGACGAGATTAACGCTGGCGTAATCCAGCTCGACGTGGCCCACCGCCACCTGCGGCAGACCGCGTGCGTTGAGCCAGGAGAGTTCGTACAGCGTCCAGATATCACCGCCGACAAACGGCAATGCGTCCGCATGCAGACCCAAAGGATCGCGATTCAGGCTGCGCGGTACGCCCTGCAGCAGGCTTGCATCGTAGGTATCGCGGTAATCGGTCGATTTACCCAGCGTTAAGCCGGTTAACGCCTGATGATTTTCGTAAGACATGTTTCATAGCCACTTTACAGGTACACTTATGGGCTGAGTTTATCCTGTCTGACAAGAAGAGAGAAATCGGTGGACATCGAAACTGCAAATGCCCTCACTACCTTCACGACCCGCTATTGCGACGCATGGCATGAAAAGCAGGGCTCGTGGCCGCAAAGTGCTGATTTATATGGCGTACCCTCGCCGTGCATTATCTCTTCGCTTGAGGATTACGTTATCTGGCAGCCGAAGCCCAATACCGGCGAGCAAAATGTAAATGCGGTTGAACGGGCAATGGACATTGTGGTACAACCAGCGGTTCATGCGTTTTATACCACGCAGTTCGCAGGGGATATGCCCGCGCGCTTTGCTGATATCACGCTGATGCTGTTGCAGACCTGGAGCGGAGACGATCTGCAGCGTGTTCAGGAAAACCTGATTGGTCATCTGGTCACGCAAAAGCGCCTTAAGCTTTCTCCGACGCTCTTTATTGCTACGCTGGACAGTGAACTGGATGTGTTATCCGTCTGTAACCTGTCAGGTGAAGTGGTTAAAGAGACTATCGGTACCCGCAATCGCGAGACTCTCGCCCCCTCTCTTGCGGATTTCCTCACCCGACTTGAGCCACTTCTGTAATCCATGATGCTATAGCGCGTGTGAGAGATCTCTTACAAGGTTTGTGAGAGATCGCTGGAACATTCAGTATTACCTCATTTAGTTCAGATTAATATTACTCTGTTTTTCAATAGATTACGGGTTTATTGCACCTTTTTTAGGGATTTCTTACGGCTTACACACCCGAAAGGGTGGGTTGTAAGACGAAGCGGAATAGCGGATTCTATCTCCGTCGACAGGATGCCGACACGAGAAACGAACATCAGGATGATGGCGTATCTCACTCAGGACTCGTCAGGATGGCGCTGCAGGAAGGCTTCAGGATGAAGCGAAGTGGATTACGCAGGATGCGTAAGGGACACCTCCAGGAAGGAGAACGAGAGCCGGTCAGGATGGTCGGTGGGTCTGGAAGGCCAGGACGTTTCAGGATGAAACAAACACGTCAGGAAGATGTGTGCAGGATGCATCGGTTTACGGATGACCAGGCCTTCGGGCTTCAGGAAAAGTTGTCACGGATGAGCAGGGAGCACGAATTGTAGCTGGAATGCTGCGGAACGAACCGGGAGCACTGTTTTTACAGTGCTCCCTTTTTTTATTTCTGTCTTCCGCAATGCTATGCTGCGCGCCGTTCACTTTTTCAGTTGAGGTTACTATGACGCAACACGATAGCGTTCGTGCTCAGTTGCACGCCATCGAAGCCCTTTTGCGCCAACATCAGCTGTGGCAGGAGACCGCGCCGCAGCCAGAAGCGTTCGCGAGCACCCAGCCCTTCTGCCTGGATACGCTGGCCCCGTTTGAGTGGCTGCAGTGGGTGTTAATTCCGCGCATGCACGCCCTGCTTGAGGGCGGTCACCCGCTGCCGCAGGCGTTTGCTGTCTCTCCCTACTATGAAATGGCGCTCGAGGCGACGCACCCTGCGCGTGACGTGATGCTGGTCGAACTGGAAAAACTGGATGCCCTGTTTGCCGGTGAAGATGCATGACGCTTGAGATCCTCTATCAGGACGAGTGGCTGGTGGCGGTGAATAAACCGTCAGGCTGGCTGGTGCACCGCAGCTGGCTGGATCGCGACGAGAAAGTGGTGGTGATGCAGACCGTTCGCGACCAGATTGGTCAGCATGTTTTTACCGCCCATCGTCTCGACAGACCGACCTCCGGCGTGCTGCTGATGGGGCTGTCCAGCGAAGCTGGCCGTCTGCTGGCGCAGCAGTTTGAACAGCACCAGATCCAGAAGCGCTACCACGCGATCGTGCGTGGCTGGCTGACCGAGTCCGCCACCCTGGACTACCCGCTGGTGGAGGAGCTGGACAAAATTGCCGATAAATTTGCCCGCGATGACAAAGGTCCGCAGCCTGCGGTGACGGATTATCGCAGCATGGCGACGACGGAAATGCCGGTGGCCACCAGCAAATTTCCGACCACGCGCTACAGCCTGGTTGAGCTTCTGCCCAAAACCGGGCGTAAGCACCAGCTGCGACGCCATCTTGCACATCTGCGCCACCCGATTATTGGCGACAGCAAACACGGTGATTTGCGCCAGAACCGCAGCGCGGCCGAACACTTTGGCTGCCATCGTCTGATGCTGCACGCGAGCGAGCTCAGCATGACGCACCCGTTTACCGGCGAACCGCTGACTATCCGCGCGGGGCTGGACGATGTCTGGATGCAGGCGCTGTCACAGTTTGGCTGGCTGGGACAACTCCCCGAAAATGAAAGGGTTGAGTTTGTATCGGGCAACGTTCAGGATGAACAGTAAACGCATTCATTATGGGAAAATATCATGGCTGAAGTAGGCATTTTTGTCGGCACAATGTACGGCAATTCGCTGCTGGTCGCGGAAGAGGCTGAGGCGATTCTGGTAAGCCTGGGCCATAAAGCCACGGTCTATGAAGACCCGGAGCTGGCAGACTGGGAAAAGTATAAAGACAAATACATTCTGGTGGTGACCTCCACCACCGGGCAGGGCGATCTGCCGGACAGCATCGTGCCGCTGTTCCAGGGCATTAAAGACCAGCTTGGCTATCAGCCGGACGTGCACTACGGCATCATTGCCCTGGGCGACAGCTCTTACGCCAACTTCTGCGGCGGTGGCAAGCAGTTCGATGCGCTCCTGCAGGAGCAGAGTGCCCAGCGCGTCGGCGAGATGCTGCTGATTGATGCGGGTGAGCACCCGGAGCCAGAAAGCGAATCAAACCCATGGGTCGAGCACTGGGCAACGCTGCTTAAATAACCCTGCGCTATACCAATGGTAGGCCGGGTCAGGCGCAGCCGCCACCCGGCAGTACACCCCGCACCAAACGTCATTTCCGTGAACCACCTTCCACTATCCTGGGCTTATGCCATAAACAAGCTCTCATACACCCTTAAATACTGTGTTTCTGCACGGTGAGGTGAAGAGGCACTCCTTCATATACTTTCCTGGTCACGATAAAACGGCTTCAGGCCGTACCAAAACGACAAAACAAATCTCATTCTGATTACCCTACCGGTGCTGTACAGAATGAACCTGGCGAAAGCTATGTTTCAGGAGTGCAACAATGAGTACATTAAGCCACGCGGCGAGCAGCGCTGAAAAGCGCACCAACGCCCGCTACTGGATAGTGGTGATGCTGTTTATCGTCACGTCCTTTAACTATGGTGACCGCGCCACGCTGTCGATTGCCGGTTCGGAAATGGCAAAAGATATCGGCCTTGATCCCGTGGGTATGGGTTACGTTTTCTCCGCATTCTCATGGGCCTACGTCATCGGGCAAATTCCTGGCGGCTGGCTGCTGGACCGTTTTGGATCTAAACGCGTCTATTTCTGGTCCATCTTTATCTGGTCTGCCTTTACCCTGCTGCAGGGCTTCGTCGATATCTTCAGCGGCTTCGGCATTATCGTGGCACTCTTCACGCTGCGCTTCCTGGTGGGCTTAGCGGAAGCGCCTTCCTTCCCGGGCAACAGCCGCATTGTCGCTGCCTGGTTCCCGGCGCAGGAGAGGGGGACGGCGGTGGCGATTTTCAACTCCGCACAGTACTTCGCAACGGTGATCTTCGCGCCAATCATGGGCTGGCTGACCCATGAGGTGGGCTGGTCGCACGTCTTCTTCTTTATGGGTGGGCTTGGGATCGTCATCAGCTTTATCTGGCTGAAAGTGATCCACGAACCCAACCAGCATCCTGGCGTAAACAAAAAGGAGCTGGAGTACATCGCGGAAGGCGGCGCGCTGATCAACATGGATCAGAAATCCTCGACGGCGAAAGTCCCGTTCAGCCAGAAATGGGCGCAGATCAGGCAGCTCGTCGGTTCGCGCATGATGATCGGCATCTATCTGGGCCAGTATTGTATCAACGCCTTAACCTACTTTTTCATCACCTGGTTCCCGGTATATCTGGTTCAGGCCCGTGGTATGTCGATTCTGAAAGCGGGATTCGTCGCCTCGGTCCCGGCAATCTGCGGTTTCGTGGGGGGCGTGCTCGGCGGGGTGATTTCCGACTGGCTGATGCGCCGCACGGGGTCACTGAACATCGCGCGTAAAACGCCTATCGTGCTCGGCATGCTGCTCTCCATGACCATGGTGTTCTGTAACTACGTCAATGCCGAGTGGATGATCATCGGCTTTATGGCGATGGCCTTCTTCGGCAAAGGCATTGGCGCGCTGGGCTGGGCGGTGATGGCGGATACTGCCCCGAAAGAGATCAGCGGCCTGAGCGGCGGTCTGTTCAACATGTTCGGCAACATCTCCGGGATTGTTACGCCCATCGCGATCGGTTACATCGTCGGCACCACCGGATCGTTCAACGGTGCGCTGATCTACGTGGGTGTGCATGCGCTGGTGGCGGTATTGAGTTACCTGGTGCTGGTGGGGGATATCAAACGCGTCGAACTTAAACCTGTTGCGGAGCGTGGCTGATGACAACGCAATCGAGTCCAATCGTCACGGAGATGAAGGTCATCCCGGTGGCCGGGCAGGACAGCATGCTGCTCAATATTGGCGGTGCGCATAACGCCTGGTTTACCCGTAATATCGTCGTACTGAAAGACAGCGCAGGAAATACCGGCGTGGGCGAGGCCCCTGGCGGAGAGGTGATTTACCAGACGCTGGTCAATGCCATTCCGCAGGTCGTGGGCCAGGAAGTGGCCCGTCTGAACAAGGTGGTTCAGCGAGTGCATAAGGGCAATCAGTCGGCAGACTTTGAGACGTTCGGTAAAGGTGCCTGGACGTTTGAACTGCGCGTCAACGCGGTCGCCGCCCTGGAGGCCGCCCTGCTCGATTTACTGGGTAAGGCGCTCAATGTCCCGGTCTGCGAGCTGCTGGGGCCCGGTAAACAGCGCGATGCGGTCACCGTGCTGGGCTATCTGTTCTACGTTGGCGATCGCAATAAAACCGATCTCCCCTATCTGGCCCGAACCGCGGGCGACCACGACTGGTATCAGCTGCGCCATCAGGAAGCGCTCTCCAGCGACGCGGTGGTGCGGCTGGCCGAGGCGGCGCAGGATCGCTACGGCTTTAAGGATTTCAAGCTGAAGGGCGGCGTGCTGCCCGGCGAGCAGGAGATTGACACGGCCCGGGCGCTGAAAAAGCGCTTTCCGGATGCACGGATCACCGTCGATCCCAACGGCGCATGGCTGCTGGATGAAGCGATTAGCCTGTGCAAAGGGCTAGGGGATGTCCTGACCTATGCGGAAGATCCCTGCGGCGCGGAGCAGGGTTTTTCGGGCCGTGAAGTCATGGCTGAGTTCCGTCGCGCCACCGGGCTGCCTGTCGCGACCAATATGATTGCTACCAACTGGCGCGAAATGGGTCACGCGGTGATGCTAAACGCCGTCGACATACCGCTGGCGGATCCGCACTTCTGGACGCTTTCAGGCGCAGTGCGCGTGGCGCAGCTGTGCGACGACTGGGGGCTGACTTGGGGCTGTCACTCGAACAATCACTTTGATATTTCGCTGGCGATGTTTACCCACGTTGGCGCGGCGGCGCCGGGTAACCCGACCGCCATCGACACCCACTGGATTTGGCAGGAAGGGGAAGCCCGCCTGACGAAAAATCCGCTGGAAATCATAGAGGGCAAAATTGCCGTACCGGATGCGCCGGGCCTGGGCGTGGAGATTGACTGGGATCAGATCCATAAAGCCCATGAGGCGTATAAAAAATTGCCGGGCGGCGCGCGTAACGACGCGGGCCCGATGCAGTACCTTATTCCCGGCTGGACATTTGACCGTAAGCGCCCTGTTTTCGGACGTCACTGATAAAAGGATTGAACGATGAGTACTTTTTCTACCCCTGTAGTTACCGCCATGCAGATCGTTCCGGTTGCGGGCCATGACAGCATGTTGATGAACCTGAGCGGCGCGCATGCGCCATTCTTTACCCGCAACATTGTCATTATCAAAGACAATTCCGGCCATACGGGCGTGGGCGAAATTCCGGGCGGGGAGAAGATCCGCCAGACGCTGGAAGATGCCATTCCGCTGGTGGTGGGCAAAACGCTGGGTGAGTACAAAAATGTCCTCAACACTGTGCGCAACACCTTTGCCGATCGCGATGCCGGTGGGCGTGGCCTGCAGACCTTCGATCTGCGCACCACCATTCACGTGGTGACCGGGATTGAATCCGCCCTGTTGGATCTGCTGGGTCAGCATCTGGGCGTCAACGTTGCGTCGCTGCTGGGCGAGGGTCAGCAGCGCAGCGAAGTGGAAATGCTGGGCTATCTGTTCTTTGTTGGCGACCGCAAGCTGACGCCTTTGCCGTACCAGGGCCAGCCGGACGAACAATGCGACTGGTACCGGCTCCGCCACGACGAGGCGATGACTCCGGATGCGGTGGTGCGCCTGGCGGAAGCCGCTTATGAAAAATATGGCTTCAATGATTTCAAACTGAAGGGCGGCGTGCTGGCTGGTGAGGAAGAGGCGGAAGCCGTGACCGCGCTGGCAAAACGCTTCCCGCAGGCGCGCGTGACGCTGGATCCGAACGGCGCATGGTCGCTTAATGAGGCCATTGCGATCGGTAAACAGCTGAAAGGTGTGCTGGCGTATGCGGAAGATCCGTGTGGGGCAGAGCAAGGCTTCTCAGGACGTGAAGTGATGGCGGAATTCCGTCGCGCTACGGGACTGCCGACCGCGACCAATATGATTGCGACCGACTGGCGTCAGATGGGACACACCCTGTCATTGCAGTCTGTTGATATTCCGCTGGCGGACCCGCACTTCTGGACGATGCAGGGGTCGGTGCGCGTGGCGCAGATGTGCCATGAGTTTGGCCTGACCTGGGGCTCGCACTCTAACAACCACTTCGATATCTCTCTGGCGATGTTCACTCACGTCGCCGCCGCCGCGCCGGGGACGATTACCGCTATCGACACCCACTGGATCTGGCAGGAAGGTAACCAGCGTCTGACTAAGCAGCCGTTTGAGATCAAAGGTGGCATGGTGCAGGTGCCTTCCACCCCGGGGCTGGGGGTTGAGCTGGATATGGATCAGGTCATGAAGGCCCATGAGCTGTATCAGAAACACGGTCTGGGCGCGCGCGACGACGCGATGGCGATGCAGTATCTGATCCCGGACTGGACATTCGACACTAAACGCCCGTGCATGGTACGATAAACGCATTGGGACCGCTCCCATGAGCGGTCTTTTACGTGGTGTATGCTTAACGTAACGACTATGCGTAAGGATGGCTTATGAAAATTGTTATCGCACCGGACTCGTATAAGGAAAGTTTGAGTGCGCTTGAGGTTGCGACAGCGATAGAACGTGGTTTTCGCGAGATCTTTCCCGAGGCGGTTTACGTCAAACTGCCGGTCGCGGACGGTGGCGAAGGGACGGTTGAGGCGATGATCGCGGCAACGCAGGGACGCATTGTACATGTTCCGGTAACCGGCCCGCTGGGTGAGCGCGTGGACGGGTTTTATGGCTTATCCGGTGACGAGCAGAGTGCCTTTATTGAAATGGCGGCGGCAAGCGGCCTGGAGCTGGTTGCGCCTTCGCAGCGTAATCCGCTGAAAACCACCTCCTGGGGCACGGGCGAACTGATTCGTCACGCGCTGAATGCGGGCGTTAAGCATATCATCATTGGCATTGGCGGCAGCGCCACCAATGACGGCGGCGCAGGGATGGTGCAGGCGCTGGGCGCTAGATTGCTCGACGCCAGCGAACAGCCTCTTGGGCAAGGCGGGGGCGAGCTGGGAAAACTCGCGCGTATCGACCTGAGCGGGCTGGACAGACGTCTGGCAGAATGCCGGATAGAAGTCGCCTGTGATGTGACGAATCCGCTTACCGGAAAGGATGGCGCGTCAGCCGTATTTGGCCCGCAAAAGGGGGCCACTCCCGAGATGATCGTTACCCTGGACAACGCGCTGGCGCACTATGCGAGCGTGATTGCCCGGGATCTGGATATCGATGTGCTAAACCTTGCTGGAGGAGGCGCGGCGGGTGGCATGGGGGCCGCGCTGTACGCCTTTTGCGGCGCGCAGCTGCGCCAGGGCATCGAGATCGTGACCGATGCGCTACACCTGGCCGATCAGGTAGCCGATGCGGATCTGGTGATCACGGGAGAAGGTCGCATCGACAGCCAGACGATCCACGGCAAAGTCCCGGTGGGCGTGGCGAAAGTGGCAAAACGCTTTAACAAACCCGTCATCGGCATTGCAGGCAGCCTGACGGCGGACGTTGGTGTGGTTCACGATCACGGCATTGATGCGGTGTTTAGCGTGATCTACACCATCTGCTCGCTGGAAGATGCGCTGGAAAATGCCGGCGAGAACGTCAGGATGGCCGCAAGGAATATCGCGGCGGTGCTGAAAGTCGGGCAGGGGATGTAGTTCTCCCTCTCCCCGTGGGAGAGGGGCGGGGTGAGGGCATCAGGCCGCACCCGCACCCGCAATCGTAGGTCCGGTAAGGCGAAGCCGCCACCGGGCTTCTACCTCAGCTCCCCAACACCTTCATCGCTTCCCGCGTCACGTTATCCATTTCATCCAGCAGCTCCAGGAACTCCGGTTCAAGCTCCGATTCCGGCGTACCGGCACGCAGCTGCTGCTCCAGCAGCTGGCAGAGGTTTTTCAGCCGCGGTACGCCGCTGTACCCGCAGCTACCGTGCAGCTTGTGGATTGCTTCCAGCAGATCTTCCGGGTTTTCACCCACCAGCTGCTCTTCCACCTTATTGCGAATTTCCGGCAGAAACGCGACCAGCATTTGCAGCATTTCGCGGGCCAGATCGGGTTTACCTGCCGCCTGGCGCAGAGCAAGCTGCCAGTCAAGGGTCGCGTTCTGGTTGACGGTTATTTCAACCGGCTCGCTGGATACCGTATACGTCCCGCCAATATGACCCGGCTTATAGCGTAACAACAGGTTATGAAGTTTCTCTTCATCGATTGGCTTCGCCAGATAGTCATTCATTCCGGCGCTCAGCAGCTTCTCTTTTTGACCGGCCATTGCGTGTGCGGTGACTGCAATGACTGGCGTTTGTTGCTGATGCGGCAGCTGGTGGATCAGCTCGCAGGCCCGAATGCCATCCATGCCCGGCATCTGAATATCCATCAGGATTAAATCGAACTGCATCTGCTTAGCCTGTTCAACCGCCTGCGCGCCGCTGGTGCACAGCTCAACGTGCTGAACCTGGTCTTCAAGCAATGCGCCAATGAGCTTCAGGTTGGCCGGATTATCATCCACCGCCATGACGCTCATCGGCAATTTTTGCTCATCGTCAATCATCGGGAGGGCATGCTGGCTGAGACGGCAATACTCCGTGAGCGCGGGCAGCAGGCGGGTCGCGGTGAGCGGTTTCAGCAGACACGCGGCGGCCCCGTCATTTTTCAACTCTTCTGCATTGAGCTGCGCGTGGCAAGGCAGCGCCAGCAGCAGGTAGTCGGTCATCGACGCGGCTTTCGCCAGTCGCTCCTGCTGCATGGTCAGCTCGCCGGTGAAGGTGACCGGGATCCCCATCAGCAGGATGTCGTAATGCTCAACGGCCAGAGCGGAGAAGGTTGGGCTGTAGACCACCTCCAGCGGCGTGGTGCTTAAAATGTCGAGCGCGCACTGTGCTGCCGCCGCGTTAGGTTCGACGTAGGCCAGACGCTTGCCTTTCAGGCAGTCCGTCACCGGGCCATCGGTCAATACGTTTGGATTGAGGTCCAGATTAATGTGGAACCAGAAGGTTGAACCGCGATTTGGCTGGCTGTGGAAAGAGATATCGCCGCCCATCTCGTTCACCAGACGCTGGGTGATCACCAGACCGGTGCCGCCATGACGGCGGGAGATACTGGCATCCGCCTGACGGAACGCCTGGAACAGACGCGACTGGTCGCGCTCCGGAATCCCGATGCCGGTATCGCGGATCTGGACTTCAATCTGCACCTTATTGCTGCTGATCGAGCGTTTTTCTACCAGAATGTCGATGTTACCGCTTTCGGTGAATTTAATGGCATTCCCGACAAGGTTAGTAATGACCTGCTGCAGACGCAGCGGATCGCCAATGACGTTATCCGGCACGTCGTTTTTAATGTTGAGCGTCAGCTCAAGGCCTTTGTCGTGCGACGAGTGCGCGAGCAGCGTCACCACCTCATCGAGCGTACTGCGCAGCGGGAACGGAATACTTTCCAGGATAAGTTTGCCCGCTTCCAGCTTGGAGAAGTCCAGCACGTCGTTGATGATCGCCAGCAGGTTGTTGGCCGAGCGCTCAATGGTGTGCAGGTGATCGCGCTGAGTCGGGTTGAGCTCGCTTTTCAGGGTCAGGCGGGTGAAGCCGATCACGCCATTGAGCGGCGTACGCAGCTCGTGCGACATATTGGCCAGGAATTCCGACTTAATACGTGCCGCTTCCTGAGCGCGCTTTTTCGCCAGATCCAGCTCAACGTTCTGGATCTCCATCTGCTCCAGCGTTTCGCGCAGGTCGGACGTCGCCTGGTCAACGTTGTGCTGCATCTCTTCGTGGTACGCCGCCAGCGACATCGCCATCGAGTTGATGCCGTTCTTCAGCATATCCAGCTCGCCCAGCATAAACCCTTCCACCCGGCTGTCGAGCTGCCCCCGGCGGATGCGGTCAACCGTGTTAACCATGTTACGGATGGGGCCCGTCACGTCGCGCATCAGGCGCCAGCCGAAGATCAGCGCAATGCCGATGCAGAACAGCATCATCACGCCAGAGATGAAGATTTCTTTGTACTGCTGTAGCCGGACCGACTTGAGATCCAGCTCCAGCGCCACATATCCCAGCATATTATTGCTGGATTTGGCGTCAGATTGCGCAGACTCATCGGGTGAATAGCTTTCCGACATGATCGGCGTGCGCAGGATCATGATATCGCCGCGCCGCAATACGGTGAGGTGGCGCGGGAACGGCGTACCGTCCGGGATCTTCAGGGCCGCCGGATCGAGATGAAAATTCGAGGTGACAAACAGGCGGTTATGTTCGTCGTAAACGGAAATGGCGCGTACGATGTCCGAGTGGCGCCGGTGGAGTACGCTGATTAACTGCCCAATGGATTCGCGGTTTTGCAGGTTCATGCCGTACTCGCTGGAAACGGCAAGCGGTTCGATAATGCTGGCGCCTGCATCCTCCAGCTGTCGCTGCAAATCGTTATAGCGGTGCACCACAAAGAAGATACTCAGCAGCAAACCGATGAGAACGGTGGGGGCGAGGATCAAAATCATCATGCGCGCGCGCAGGCTGTAGTTGGTCATGGCGTTCCGTTATGGGACAATTAAGATAATTATGTTTATGTGAGAAAAATCTCGGCGATGGCGCAATTCTACTCTGCAAAGCGACGCGTGACGACGCGTCAAATCATCACTGTTGAAGCCACGGACCTCGATCCGTTTGGTCAGGGAGTGGCACGTCACAATGGTAAGGCTCTGTTTATAACAGGTTTACTGCCAACAGAACGAGCAGAAATTACGCTGACGGAAGATAAACGCCAGTTCGCGCGCGGGCAGGTTAAGCGTCGCCTCAACGATAGCCCGGAGCGCGTGAATCCCCGCTGCCCACATTTTGGCGTTTGTGGGGGCTGCCAGCAACAGCACGCGAGCACAGAATTACAGCAAAAAAGCAAAAGCCGCGCGCTGGCGCGTCTGCTTAAACATGACGTTAATGAAATTCTCGCCGATGAGCCCTGGGGCTATCGTCGGCGCGCACGCCTGAGCCTCAGCTATCAGCCAAAAACGGATCGGCTGGAGATGGGGTTTCGCAAGGCCGGCTCCAGCGACATCGTTGATGTGAAGCAGTGCCCCATTTTGGTGCCCCATCTTGAGGCATTGCTTCCGGATGTGCGCACCTGCCTCTCCGGGCTGGACGGCATTCGCCATCTCGGGCATGTCGAACTGGTCATGGCCAACAATGGGCCGCTGATGGTCCTGCGCCATACCGCGCCGTTGTCGAAAAAAGATCGCGAAAAACTGGAACGCTTTTCGCATTCACACGACCTGGCGCTTTTCCTTGCACCACAAAGCGAGATACTTGAGCAGGTTACCGGTGAGGTGCCCTGGTATGCGTCAAACGGACTACGCTTAACGTTCAGCCCGCGGGATTTCATTCAGGTGAATGACGGTGTTAACCAGCAGATGGTTGAGAAAGCGCTGGCGTGGCTGGATGTTCAGAAAAGCGATCGGGTGCTCGATCTGTTCTGCGGAATGGGCAACTTCACGCTGCCGCTGGCGCGAAAAGCGGCCAGCGTCGTCGGCGTGGAAGGCGTTGAGGCGCTGGTGGCGAAAGGGCAGGAGAACGCACAGCAGAACGGCTTGCAAAATGTGACATTCTTTCATCAAAATCTTGAGGAAGATGTCACCCAACAGCCGTGGGCAAAACAGGGCTTTGATAAAATCCTGCTTGACCCGGCGCGTGCCGGTGCCCCTGGTGTGATGGCACATATTATTAAACTCGCGCCAAAGCGTGTGGTCTATGTTTCCTGTAACCCGGCAACGCTTGCCCGGGACAGTGAGGCATTAATTAGCGCGGGTTACCAGATTCAGCGTCTGGCAATGCTGGACATGTTCCCGCACACTGGTCATCTGGAATCGATGGTGTTGTTCGAGCACATCTAATTTGTTTGGCTTGTCGACTTCGACAGGCCCTGGTCCCTAAAGGAGAGGACAATGGTTGCGGTAAGAAGTGCACATCTCAATAAAGCTGGGGAGTTTGACCCACAAAAATGGATCGCAAGTCTGGGAATTTCCAGCCAGCAGTCGTGTGAACGCTTAACCGAAACCTGGGCCTATTGTCTGCGCACCACGCAGGGGCATCCCGACGCCGATCTTCTCCTGTGGCGCGGTGTGGAGATGGTTGAAATCCTGTCCATGCTGAACATGGATATCGAAACGCTGCAGGCCGCGCTGCTGTTCCCTCTCGCGGATGCGGACGTGGTCAGCGAGGACGTGCTGCGCGACAGCGTCGGGAAATCCGTCGTCGCGCTGATCCACGGCGTGCGCGATATGGCGGCCATCCGCCAGCTCAAAGCCGCGCACACCGATTCCGTCTCCTCGGAACAGGTTGATAACGTTCGCCGGATGCTGCTGGCCATGGTGGATGATTTCCGCTGCGTGGTCATCAAGCTGGCCGAGCGTATTGCCCACCTGCGCGAGGTGAAGGATGCGCCGGAAGACGAGCGCGTGCTCGCCGCCAAAGAGTGTACAAACATCTATGCGCCGCTGGCGAACCGCTTAGGGATTGGTCAGCTGAAATGGGAGCTGGAAGATTACTGCTTCCGCTATCTGCACCCGGCGGAATATAAACGTATTGCCAAACTCCTGCACGAGCGCCGCATCGACCGCGAGCACTATATCGAGGAATTTGTAGGTGGCTTGCGCCAGTCGATGAAAGAAGAGAACGTGCGCGCCGAAGTCTACGGGCGGCCTAAGCATATCTACAGCATCTGGCGCAAAATGCAGAAGAAACACCTCGCCTTTGACGAACTGTTTGACGTGCGCGCCGTGCGTATCGTGGCGGAGCGTCTGCAGGACTGCTACGCCGCGCTGGGGATAGTGCACACTCACTTCCGTCATCTGCCCGATGAGTTCGATGACTATGTCGCCAACCCCAAACCGAACGGCTATCAGTCTATCCATACCGTGGTGCTTGGCCCAGGCGGCAAAACGGTCGAGATTCAGATCCGCACCAAACAGATGCACGAGGACGCCGAGCTGGGCGTCGCCGCGCACTGGAAATACAAAGAAGGCACGTCCGGCGGGGCGCGTTCAGGCCACGAAGACCGCATTGCCTGGCTGCGCAAGCTGATTGCGTGGCAGGAAGAGATGGCCGACTCCGGCGAGATGCTCGACGAAGTGCGCAGCCAGGTCTTTGATGACCGGGTCTATGTCTTTACCCCGAAAGGGGACGTTGTCGACCTGCCTGCGGGCTCTACGCCGCTCGATTTTGCCTACCACATCCACAGCGATGTGGGGCACCGCTGCATCGGGGCGAAAATCGGCGGACGAATCGTACCGTTCACCTATCAGCTGCAGATGGGTGACCAGATTGAAATCATTACCCAGAAGCAGCCCAACCCGAGCCGGGACTGGCTTAACCCGAACCTGGGATATGTCACCACCAGCCGCGGACGCTCGAAAATTCACGCCTGGTTCCGTAAACAGGATCGTGACAAGAACATCCTTGCTGGTCGTCAGATCCTCGACGACGAGCTGGAGCATATCGGGATAAGCCTGAAAGAGGCGGAGAAATTCCTGCTGCCGCGCTACAACTTCAACGAGCTTGACGAGCTGTTAGCGGCGATTGGCGGCGGTGATATCCGTCTGAATCAGATGGTGAACTTCCTGCAGGCGCAGTTCAATAAGCCAAGCGCGGCAGAGCAGGACGCGGCGGCGCTGAAGCAGCTGCAGCAGAAAACCTACGCACCGCAGCAGCGCAGCAAAGACAATGGCCGCGTGGTGGTCGAGGGCGTGGGCAATCTGATGCACCACATTGCCCGCTGCTGCCAGCCTATTCCGGGCGACGATATCGTCGGCTTTATCACCCAGGGGAGAGGGATTTCGATTCACCGTTCCGACTGCGACCAGCTTGCCGAGCTTCAGTCGCATGCGCCGGAGCGCATCGTGGAAGCAGTCTGGGGTGAGAGCTATTCCGCCGGCTATTCGCTGGTGGTGCGCGTTACCGCCAACGACCGCAGCGGCCTGCTGCGCGACATCACGACTATTCTCGCCAACGAGAAGGTCAACGTGCTGGGTGTCGCCAGCCGCAGCGATACCCGCGAGCAGCTTGCCACCATCGATATGACCATCGAAATCTACAACCTGCAGGTGCTGGGCCGCGTGCTCGGCAAGCTGAACCAGGTGCCGGATGTGATTGACGCGCGTCGTCTGCACGGCGGCTAAACATCCTCTTACGTAGGCCGGGTAAGGCAACGCCGCCACCCGGCATTTTTTCATCAGGACAGTACTATGACTCAAATCGACCGCGTGCTCGGCATCATGAAACGCCTGCGCGACCCGGAAAACGGCTGCCCGTGGGACAAAGAGCAGACTTTCGCCACCATCGCCCCGTACACCCTTGAAGAGACCTACGAGGTGCTGGACGCCATTTCCCGTGAAGATTTTGACGACCTGCGCGGCGAGCTGGGCGATCTGCTGTTCCAGGTGGTGTTCTACGCGCAGATGGCGCAGGAAGAAGGACGCTTTAACTTTGACGATATCTGCGCTGCCATCAGCGACAAGCTTGAGCGCCGTCATCCCCATATTTTTGGCGATGCCACCGCAGGGAACAGCGCCGAGGTGCTGGCCCGCTGGGAGCAGATCAAAAGCGCCGAGCGGGCGGAAAAATCTCAGCACTCGGCGCTGGATGATATTCCGCTGAGCCTGCCCGCGCTGATGCGTGCGCATAAAATCCAGAAACGCTGCTCCGCCGTCGGTTTTGACTGGACCTCCCTCGGCCCGGTGCTGGATAAAGTGCACGAAGAGATTGACGAAGTCATGCACGAAGCGCAGCAGGTGGTGGTGGATGAAGCAAAGCTTGAGGAAGAGATGGGCGACCTGCTGTTTGCGACCGTCAACCTTTCTCGCCACCTGGGTGTAAAAGCGGAAACCGCCCTGCAAAAAGCCAACATAAAATTCGAACGACGCTTTCGCGAAGTTGAGCGGATTGTCGCCTCGCGCGGCCTGGAAATGAGCGGTATTGGCCTCGAAGCGATGGAAGAAGTCTGGCAGGAAGTAAAGCGCCAGGAATCTGATCTCTAACGAAATTTTGCGATCAAGCGCAATTTGTGTGATTTTTTAAATGACAAGCGCTTGATTTGCGTCAAAAACATTTACCCAAAAGGGGCTATTTTCTCACTCCTTATGTTTGTCATGGCCTGGAATGGAGACGGAGAATGAAAGTTTGTGGCGCTCGCCGTGTTCGGGTATACTACTTTCCCGTCCTGGTTATTCCATCGTTTCACCCTAACTTCTCAGGTTCAGCATGACAACGAACTATATTTTTGTGACCGGCGGGGTCGTATCCTCTCTGGGTAAAGGCATTGCCGCAGCCTCCCTCGCAGCCATTCTTGAAGCCCGTGGCCTCAATGTGACCATGATGAAACTGGATCCGTACATCAACGTCGATCCGGGCACCATGAGCCCAATCCAACACGGGGAAGTGTTCGTTACTGAAGACGGCGCTGAAACCGATCTGGATCTTGGCCACTACGAGCGTTTCATCCGCACCAAAATGACCCGTCGTAACAACTTCACGACTGGCCGTATCTACTCCGACGTTCTGCGTAAAGAGCGTCGTGGTGATTATCTGGGTGCCACCGTTCAGGTTATCCCGCACATCACTAACGCCATCAAAGAACGCATTGTTGCGGGTGGCGAAGGCCACGACGTGGTGCTGGTTGAAATCGGCGGTACCGTGGGTGATATCGAATCTCTGCCATTCCTGGAAGCGATTCGTCAGCTGGCGGTAGATATTGGCCGTGAACACGCGCTGTTCATGCACCTGACCCTGGTGCCGTACATGGCCGCTGCAGGTGAAGTGAAAACCAAACCGACTCAGCACTCTGTTAAAGAACTGCTCTCCATTGGTATTCAGCCAGACATCCTGGTTTGCCGCTCCGATCGCGCGGTTCCGGCGAACGAACGTGCGAAAATTGCATTGTTCTGTAACGTGCCTGAAAAAGCCGTTATTTCAATGAAAGATGTCGATTCCATTTATAAAATCCCGGGCCTGTTGAAATCGCAGGGCCTGGACGATTATATTTGTAAACGATTCAGCTTGAACTGTCCGGAAGCTAACCTGTCTGAATGGGAACAGGTTATTTATGAAGAAGCCAACCCGGCAGGCGAAGTGACTATCGGTATGGTCGGCAAGTACATTGAACTGCCGGATGCCTATAAGTCAGTGATCGAAGCGCTGAAACACGGTGGTCTGAAGAACCGTGTCTCCGTGAACATCAAGCTGATTGATTCTCAGGATGTTGAAACGCGTGGCGTTGAAATCCTGAAAGATCTGGATGCTATCCTTATCCCTGGCGGCTTCGGCTACCGTGGTGTAGAAGGCAAGATCGCCACCGCGCGCTATGCGCGTGAAAACAATATTCCATACCTCGGCATCTGCCTGGGTATGCAGGTTGCGCTGATCGAATTTGCGCGCAACGTAGCGGGAATGGAAAACGCGAACTCTACGGAATTTGTGCCAGACTGTAAGTACCCTGTGGTGGCGCTTATCACTGAATGGCGTGACGAAGAAGGTAACGTCGAAGTCCGTACCGAGAAGAGCGATCTGGGTGGCACCATGCGTCTTGGCGCACAGGCCTGCCAGCTGTCTGACGATAGCGTGGTTCGCAAGCTGTATGGCGAGCCGGTCATCACCGAGCGCCATCGTCACCGCTATGAAGTCAACAACATGTTGTTGAAACCTATTGAAGCCGCGGGCCTGCGTGTTGCGGGACGCTCCGGGGATGATCAGTTAGTCGAGATCATTGAAGTGCCAAACCATCCGTGGTTTGTCGCCTGCCAGTTCCACCCGGAATTTACTTCAACGCCACGCGACGGGCATCCGCTGTTTGCAGGCTTCGTGAAGGCCGCCAGCGACTACCAGAAGCGTCAGGCGAAGTAAAAAAAGTTAGAACGGCAACGCGTACCTTTGGTACGCGTTGTTTGTCTGGAGTTTTAGTTTAACTTGTACTGAGGAAAATCTAATGTCCAAAATCGTTAAAGTCATCGGTCGTGAAATCATCGACTCCCGTGGTAACCCGACCGTTGAAGCCGAAGTTCACCTGGAAGGTGGTTTCGTTGGTATGGCTGCTGCTCCATCAGGTGCTTCTACCGGTTCCCGCGAAGCGCTGGAACTGCGCGATGGCGACAAATCTCGCTTCCTGGGTAAAGGCGTACTGAAAGCGGTTGGCGCTGTAAACGGTCCTATTGCTCAGGCAATCATTGGCAAAGACGCCAAAGACCAGGCTGGCATCGACAAGATCATGATCGATCTGGACGGTACTGAAAACAAATCTAACTTTGGTGCGAACGCAATCCTGGCAGTTTCCCTGGCGAACGCCAAAGCGGCTGCGGCTGCTAAAGGTATGCCACTGTTCGAGCACATCGCAGAACTGAACGGCACCCCAGGCAAATACTCCATGCCTGTACCAATGATGAACATCATCAACGGTGGTGAGCACGCAGACAACAACGTTGATATTCAGGAATTCATGATTCAGCCAGTTGGCGCGAAATCCCTGAAAGAAGCGGTACGTATGGGTTCTGAAGTGTTCCACAACCTGGCTAAAGTTCTGAAAGCCAAAGGTATGAACACGGCTGTTGGTGACGAAGGTGGCTATGCGCCAAACCTGGGTTCTAACGCAGAAGCACTGGCTGTTATCGCAGAAGCAGTAAAAGCTGCAGGCTACGAGCTGGGCAAAGACATCACCCTGGCGATGGACTGCGCAGCATCTGAATTCTACAAAGACGGTAAATACGTTCTGGCTGGCGAAGGCAACAAAGCGTTCACCTCCGAAGAGTTCACTCACTTCCTGGAAGACCTGACCAAACAGTACCCAATCGTGTCTATCGAAGACGGTCTGGACGAGTCTGACTGGGCTGGCTTCGCATACCAGACTAAAGTACTGGGCGACAAAATCCAGCTGGTTGGTGACGACCTGTTCGTAACCAACACCAAGATCCTGAAAGAAGGCATCGAGAAAGGCATCGTTAACTCCATCCTGATCAAATTCAACCAGATCGGTTCTCTGACCGAAACTCTGGCTGCGATCAAAATGGCGAAAGACGCTGGCTACACCGCTGTTATCTCTCACCGTTCTGGCGAAACTGAAGACGCTACCATTGCCGACCTGGCTGTGGGTACCGCTGCAGGCCAGATCAAAACTGGTTCTATGAGCCGTTCTGACCGTGTTGCTAAATACAACCAGCTGATTCGTATCGAAGAAGCGCTGGGCGAAAAAGCACCATACAACGGTCGTAAAGAGATCAAAGGCCAGGCATAATCGCCTAAGCCTTAAAACGAAAATGCCAGTCGAATGACTGGCATTTTTTTTTGCTATTTAAAATCAACCGCCATTTGCTCCGGAATGGTCAGCCCCTGAGTGGTTTGCACGCAGCGGGCGATATAATCCGTAAACCGGGGTGGCTTCGGCATCCCCATGCTCAGCAGCTTATCGTTGCTGAAGCGCACGTTAAGCGTGGCAAACGCACCGTATAACCGCATGGCTTTCAGCATCAGACGTTCGTTGCACGGCCCAAAAATATGTTTCAGCTCGCGACGCATTCTGACCAGCGTTTCGTAGCTGACCTGCGCATACTTATCACCGACGGGGGCTTTCTCCAGCGCCTGCGCCATTGCCTGATCGATATCCGCAAAGCGAACGCTGTTCTCTTCTCCCGCAGAAATGTGTACCACTTCTCCCGGACGCGCGTTGCTGTTGAGCAGCATTAACATCGCGTCGGCGCAATAATCCACCGGAACAACGTCGATCCGGTCTTCCATTGAGCACATAAACTTCTGCAGCATCAGGCCCATGCTAAAGACCCAGAAAATGCTGCTCGACGGTGTGCAGCCGTGACGGGTATGGCCGACGACGATGGACGGACGGGCGATGAGCAGCGGCAGGTTCGGACACTCCTGGCGCATCAGCTGTTCGATGGTTGACTTCGAAAACGTGTATTCCACCAGGTGTTCAGCATTCTCTCTGAATTCAGCGCTTTCGGCGACCAGGGAATCCTGCTCCGGCGTGCATGACATCGCGGTGCCGACATGGAGGAAACGCTGCAGTCCTGTGACCTGCTCCATACGGCGTGCCAGCGCGAGCGTACCTTCAACGTTGACCTTCCAGATCAGCGGGTTGTTACCAAATGAGGCGACGGCCGCACAGTTCACGACATGCGTGACCCGATCCAGACGGGGATCGTTCAGGAAGGCTTCAGGCTGGCTGAGGTCGCCAATCAGGATATTATCCACCGTCAGGGAGGCCAGTTTGTCCTCAGGAACGTTGAACTTGCGCATATTCTCCAGCACGCGCTCCAGCCCGCTCTGCGGATCGCCGGCACGCGCGAGCAAAAGGAGTTCTACGGATTGATCGTTGGTCAGGATTTTTTCAAGAACTGCACCGCCCAGAAATCCGGTCACGCCTGTAATCAATAACATCTTCATTAATACCGTCTCATTATGATTGATGAGGCGGATTGTAGGCGCGCAAAAGTAAACGGCATTTAAATAATAAATCGCCGAAACCGACAGCATCTTAAGCTTATTTTAAGGAAAGGAAATCGGGCGGATATTTTGGACATTAGCGGAAGGGTAAAAATTCACTCTATTAAAATTTAAATTTTAACTTATTGAATTTAATGTTTTTTATAGAGGTGCTCCCGAACGGTAAACTTAATTCAAAATGTAATAAATATAATAATTTGTTACACCAAACATTTATCAAATAAATGATTTAAACGCCACTTAACTAAAATCAGACGGCATAAATCGCAGGCTATTTTATTTAGCCTGCGAAGGATTTTTAGAGTAACAGAGGAAGCGTAGCGCTGGCTGTTTGTTGGCTAACGTCGCCGTAATGACCATCCAGCGCAATCATGGACGTGGTCAGCAGCTCGACCAGCAGCATCACCCCAACCTTAGCATTGAGTGCGCCTGCGCTAAGGGGGCCCTCTGGTTTGGCAGCCACCAGCAGCATGTCGCTCAGGGACGCCAGCGGGCTGCGGGGCGTATTGCTGAGTGCCAGAACTTTAACGCCGCGCTTGCGGGCAAGCTTCACCACGTGGAGTAAATCCCGCGTTGAACCCGAACTGGAGATGGCCACAACCAGCGTCTCTTTCGAAAGCGTTGTCGCATTCATGGCCGCGCGGTGCATATCGCTAAACAGCTGTGCGGGTTTGCCCAGACGCAACAGCTTGTAGTGCAGATACTCCCCAAGGATCGCGCTGGCCGCGACGCCATAAATTTGCACGGATTGTGCCTGGTGCAGCGCCAGCGCCGCCTTTTCAAGCAGCGTGCGGTCGAGGAGCCTGGCGGTATCCTGCAAAGCCTGCACCGACTCATCCACGACGTTATCAATCTCATCTCCCGCCTGACGCGCGGGCTGGCCCTGCTGAATATCCAGCGCAAGCGCCATTTTAAATTCGTTATAGCCTTTGCAGCCCAGCGTGCGGCAAAGACGCGTGACGCTGGCCTCGCTGGTGTGGCTCTCGCGCGCCAGCTCGGTGATCGTCAGGTAGAGCACCCGGGCAGGATCGCTGAGGACAAATTCACCGAGTTTTTGTTGTGTTGGGCTGTACCCGGAAGCCTCCTGGCGTAGCTTCAGCAGCAGGTTTTCATGGTCTGACATGCTCGATCCTTAATGCGTTTCTCTGCGACTAGTGTGGCGGAAAGCGGGGGAAAGATGCCAGTCATTTTGAAAAAGTATGATCGTCGTCCTGGTTTTTGATGATAATTTTCACTATTAAATATTTATATGGTAAAAATTTTCATCGTTTAATGGGGGGATGAAAAAATGATGCAAATATTCAGTGGGGCTTCTTCAGGGGGATGGTTTGAAAAAGCGCAGCGCTTTGGCAAATCCTTTATGTTGCCGATTGCAGTGTTGCCTGCGGCGGGTCTGCTGCTGGGGATAGGCGGCGCGTTATCGAATCCCAATACGCTGGCGGCTTATCCGTTTTTAGACGTGGGCTGGCTTCAGGCCATTTTCACCATCATGAGCAGCGCAGGATCCATTGTGTTTGCGAACCTCTCGGTGCTGTTTGCCGTTGGGGTGGCCGTAGGGCTGGCAAAAAGCGATAAGGGCACGGCCGGGCTGGCGGCATTACTCGCGTTTCTGGTGATGAATGCCACCATTAACGCGCTGCTGATCCTCACCGGCAAACTGGCGCACGACAACCTGGGCGCCGTGGGGCAGGGCATGACGCTGGGCATTCAGACGCTGGAAACCGGTGTGTTTGGCGGCGTGGTGATTGGTCTGGTGACCTGCACGCTCCATCATCGGTTTAATAAAATAGCGCTTCCGCAGTTCCTCGGATTCTTTGGCGGCTCGCGCTTTGTTCCTATTATCAGCTCGCTGGCGGCGATCCTCGTCGGTGCACTCATGACCGTGGTCTGGCCGCATTTCCAGAAGCTGATTTTTGGTCTGGGCGGGCTGGTGGATGCCACCGGCTATCTGGGCACCCTGCTGTACGGCTTTATTCTCCGCATGCTGGGCCCGTTTGGTTTGCACCACATCTTCTATCTGCCGTTCTGGACCACCGCGCTTGGCGGCAGTGAAATCGTCAACGGTCATCTGGTGGAAGGCACGCAGCGGATCTTCTTCGCCCAACTGGCCGATCCTACCACGCGTCAGTTTTACGAAGGCACGTCACGCTTCATGTCCGGGCGCTTTATTACGATGATGTTTGGCCTGCTCGGGGCGTGCCTGGCGATGTACCACACGGCAAAACCCGAGAACAAAAAACGCGTTGCCGGACTGCTGCTTTCTGCCGCGTTAACCTCGTTCCTGACGGGGATTACCGAGCCTATCGAATTCTCGTTCCTGTTTATTGCGCCGGTGCTCTACGTCATCCATGCGCTGTTTGACGGGCTGGCATTCATGGTCGCGCACATGCTGCATATCACCATCGGGCAAACCTTCTCCGGCGGTTTCATCGACTTCGTGCTGTTCGGCATTTTGCAGGGGGAGGCCAAAACCAACTGGATGTTCGTTCCGCTGGTCGGCGTGCCGTGGTTCTTCCTTTACTACTTCACCTTCCGCTACCTGATTAACCGCTTTGATTTTGCTACGCCGGGTCGGGAAAAGGAGGCGATGGCTGACGACGTCAGTCTGCCGCAAAACGAACGCGCTGCTGCGGTGATCGCCGGATTAGGCGGAAAAGACAATCTTGAAGAGGTGGACTGCTGCGCCACGCGTCTTCGCGTCACGGTGAAGGACGGCAGCAAGGTGAATGACGCGGCGCTGAAAGCCACCGGGGCGCGCGGCGTTATCGTGCGCGGTAACGGTGTTCAGGTCATTTATGGCCCGCATGTCACGATTATCAAAAACGAAGTGGAAGAGATCTTATCGTAATGAAAACTGTACTGGATAACCTGAAGGGAAAACTGGTCGTCTCCTGTCAGGCGCTGGAGAATGAACCGCTGCATAGCCCGTTTATTATGTCGCGGATGGCGCTGGCGGCGGCGCAGGGCGGGGCCGCTGCAATTCGTGCCAACAGCGTGGTAGATATCGAGGCCATTAAGCAGCAGGTCTCTTTGCCGGTCATCGGCATCATCAAACGGGATTACCCGGAAAGCGAGGTGTTTATCACCGCCACGATGAAAGAGGTGGATGAGCTCATGAGCGTCTCTCCGGAAATCATTGCGCTTGATGCGACGGCGCGGGAGCGTCCCGGCGGAGAATCCCTGGAAACGCTGGTCTCGCGCATCCGCTCACGCTATCCCGCGGTGCTGCTGATGGCGGATATCTCCTCCGTGGACGAAGCCGTGACGGCGCAGGCGCTGGGCTTTGACTGCGTCGGCACCACGCTTTACGGCTACACGGCGGAAACCGAGGGTCATACATTGCCTGACAACGACTGCACGTTCCTGAAAGCGGTGCTGGCGGCCGTGACGGTTCCCGTGGTTGCCGAAGGCAACGTGGATACGCCTGAACGCGCGGCCAGATGCCTGGCGCTGGGCGCGCATACGGTCGTCGTCGGCGGTGCGATCACCCGCCCACAGCAAATCACGGAACGGTTTATGGCGGCGATTGGCGCGCAAAGCACCGATGGAGCATGACCATCCGGCGGGGATCTGCGATACTTATCGTTTATCCCCTTTACTGAGATGACTATGCAGTACCCGATTAACGAGATGTTCCAGACCCTGCAAGGCGAGGGTTACTTTACCGGCGTTCCCGCTATTTTCATTCGTTTACAGGGATGCCCGGTTGGCTGTGCCTGGTGTGATACCAAACATACGTGGGATAAGCTCGCAGATCGGGAAGTGTCGCTGTTTAGCATTCTGGCGAAAACCAAAGAGAGCGATAAGTGGGGCGCGGGCAGTTCCGAAGATCTGCTGGCCATTATTGGTCGTCAGGGCTGGACGGCGCGCCACGTTGTGATCACCGGCGGTGAACCCTGCATCCACGATCTGACGCCGCTGACCGAGCTGCTCGAAAAGAACGGCTACAGCTGCCAGATTGAAACCAGCGGCACCCATGAAGTGCGCTGTTCACACACGACCTGGGTGACGGTATCGCCAAAAGTGAATATGCGCGGCGGGTATGACGTGCTGTCTCAGGCGCTGGAACGCGCGGATGAGATTAAGCACCCGGTAGGGCGCGTGCGTGATATCGAAGCGCTGGATGAACTGCTGGCCACGCTGACGGATGAAAAGCAGCGCGTCATTGCGCTTCAGCCGATCAGCCAGAAAGATGACGCGACGCGCCTGTGCATTGAAACCTGTATTGCGCGCAACTGGCGCCTGTCGATGCAGACGCACAAGTATCTGAATATTGCATAAAAAAAGCCCGGTGGCGCGAGCGCTTACCGGGCCTATGGTTCGATGCTCTTGTCGACCGGGCAGGCGTCAGCGCCACCCGGCAAGCATCACTCTCCGCGATACACGCAGCCTGCCGTGCAGGTCTCTTTGATCATCACCGCGCTCAGCAGCGGTACCAGCGGCTTCATCTGATCCCAAATCCATTTTGCCAGCACTTCACTGGTCGGGTTTTCAAGGCCCGGGATCTCATTCAGGTAGTAGTGATCCAGACGATCGTAGGTCGGCTTAAACGCCGCCTTCAGCTCGGCAAAATCCATGATCCAACCGGTATGCGGATCAACTTCACCGGTGATCTCAAGACGCACCATGAACGAATGCCCGTGCAGACGGCCGCATTTATGTCCTTCTGGAACATGCGGAAGGTGGTGGGCGGCTTCGAAGGTGAAATCTTTAAACAGTGTGGTGGACATGATCGCTCTCAGTAATGCGGAAAAAACCGCCGCATAGTACCGGAAAGCACAATTTTTAGCATTAACTAAAACGGCTCTGAAGCCAGGCGTCTCATTAAGAGGCGTTTTTTGTTGTTTTTATCGATAATTTTCAGAGGGTTAATTAATCGGTTTTATCGCTAAGCATGACAACCAAAACAGGTTAGTCCATTTGGTTATTTATTATTTCCATCCCTTCTTTAATTGTTATTATCCTCGCCGTTAACCTTATCTTCAGTTTGGATTTATTCGCTTAAAGTCCGCTTGGCTACTGGAACATAACGACGCATGACAACACAGGCCCCACCTTCAAATTTGCTTCCCCTGAACCCGGAGCAACTGGCGCGCCTTCAGGCTGCCACCTCTGATTTTTCTCCCACTCAGCTTGCCTGGGTCTCCGGTTATTTCTGGGGAATGCTCAATCAGCAGCCTGGCGCCGTGGCAGGTGCACCGGTAACGGCCGTTGAAATTCCGGCCATTACCCTGATTTCCGCCTCGCAGACGGGCAATGCCCGCCGCGTGGCCGAGGCGCTGCGTGACGACCTGCTGGCCGCCAAACTGAACGTGAACCTGGTCAATGCCGGGGATTATAAATTCAAACAAATCGCGTCAGAAAAACTGCTGGTGGTTGTGGCCTCAACGCAGGGTGAAGGTGAACCCGCAGAAGAAGCGGTGGCCCTGCACAAGTTCCTGTTCTCGAAAAAAGCGCCGAAGCTGGATGGCACGGCGTTTGCCGTGTTTGGCCTGGGCGATACCTCCTATGAATTCTTCTGCCAGTCCGGCAAAGACTTCGACAGCAAGCTGGCGGAGCTGGGCGCGGAGCGTCTGCTGGACCGCGTTGACGCGGATGTCGAATACCAGACCGCCGCCGCCGAATGGCGTGCACGCATCGTTGAGGTGTTAAAAGCGCGCGTGCCGAAAGAGACGTCGACGCAGGCCGCGTTCACCGCGACGGGTGCTGTTAACGACATCCACACCAGCCCGTACACCAAAGAGGCGCCGCTGACGGCGAGCCTGTCGGTGAACCAGAAAATTACCGGCCGCGACTCGGAAAAAGACGTGCGCCATATCGAAATCGATCTGGGAGACTCGGGCCTGCGCTATCAGCCGGGCGATGCGCTGGGTATCTGGTATCAGAACGCTCCGGCGCTGGTGAAAGAACTGGTTGAGCTGCTGTGGCTGAAAGGCGACGAGCCTGTCACCGTTGACGGCAAAACCCAGCCGCTTTCAGAGGCGCTGCAGTGGCATTTCGAACTGACGGTGAACACCCCGAATATCGTCGAAAACTATGCCACCTTGACGCGCAGCGAATCCCTGCTGCCGCTGGTGGGCGATAAAGCGAAGCTTCAGCATTACGCCGCGACGACGCCGATTGTCGATATGGTGCGCTTCTCTCCGGCTCAGCTGGATGCCGATGCGCTGATCGGTCTGCTGCGCCCGCTCACCCCGCGCCTGTACTCTATCGCCTCTTCCCAGGCTGAAGTGGAGAGTGAAGTGCATGTTACCGTCGGCGTGGTGCGCTACGATATCGAAGGCCGCGCCCGCACGGGTGGGGCATCAGGCTTCCTGGCGGATCGCGTGGAAGAAGAGGGCGAAGTGCGCGTCTTTATCGAGCACAACGACAACTTCCGCCTGCCGGCAAACCCGGAAACCCCGGTCATCATGATTGGCCCTGGCACCGGCATTGCGCCGTTCCGCGCCTTCATGCAGCAGCGCGCGGCAGATGAAGCGCCGGGTAAAAACTGGCTCTTCTTCGGCAACCCGCACTTTACCGAAGATTTCCTCTACCAGGTTGAGTGGCAGCGCTATGTGAAAGAAGGCGTTCTGACCCGCATCGACCTGGCCTGGTCCCGCGACCAGAAAGAAAAAGTATACGTACAAGACAAGCTGCGCGAACAGGGCGCAGAGCTGTGGCGCTGGATCAATGACGGTGCCCACATTTATGTCTGCGGCGACGCCAATCGTATGGCGAAAGACGTTGAGCAGACTTTGCTGGAAGTGATTGCCGAATTCGGCGGTATGGATGCCGAAGCGGCAGACGAATTTTTAAGTGAGCTGCGCGTTGAGCGCCGTTATCAGCGAGATGTCTACTAATGAGCGAAAAACATCCAGGGCCACTGGTGGTCGAAGGTAAACTGACAGACGCCGAGCGCATGAAGCTGGAAAGCAACTATCTGCGCGGCACCATTGCTGAAGATCTGAATGACGGTCTCACCGGCGGTTTCAAAGGCGACAACTTCCTGCTGATCCGTTTTCACGGCATGTACCAGCAGGACGACCGCGACATCCGCGCCGAGCGTGCAGAACAGAAGCTGGAGCCGCGTCACGCGATGCTGCTGCGCTGCCGTCTGCCGGGCGGGGTGATTACCACCAAACAGTGGCAGGCGATCGACAAGTTTGCCGGTGAAAACACGATCTATGGCAGCATCCGTCTGACTAACCGTCAGACCTTCCAGTTCCACGGTATTCTGAAGAAGAACGTCAAGCCGGTGCACCAGATGCTGCACTCCGTTGGGCTGGACGCGCTGGCGACCGCCAACGACATGAACCGTAACGTGCTTTGCACCTCGAATCCGTATGAATCCGAGCTGCATGCCGAAGCGTACGAGTGGGCGAAGAAGATCTCCGAGCACCTGCTGCCGCGCACGCGCGCCTACGCAGAGATTTGGCTCGATCAGGAAAAAGTCGCCACCACCGACGAAGAGCCGATCCTTGGCCAGACCTACCTGCCGCGTAAGTTTAAAACCACGGTCGTTATTCCACCGCAGAACGATATCGACCTGCACGCCAACGACATGAACTTCGTGGCGATTGCCGAAAACGGCAAGCTGATTGGCTTTAACCTGCTGGTGGGCGGCGGCCTGTCCATTGAGCACGGTAACAAGAAAACCTACGCCCGCACCGCAAGCGAGTTCGGCTTCCTGCCGCTGGAGCACACGCTGGCCGTGGCGGAAGCGGTAGTGACCACCCAGCGCGACTGGGGCAACCGTACAGACCGTAAAAACGCGAAAACCAAATACACCCTGGAGCGCGTGGGCGTTGAGACGTTCAAAGCGGAAGTGGAGCGTCGTGCGGGCATCAAATTCGAGCCGATCCGCCCTTACGAATTCACCGGTCGCGGCGATCGCATCGGCTGGGTGAAAGGCATCGATAATAAATGGCACCTGACGCTGTTTATCGAAAACGGCCGTATTCTGGATTATCCGGGCCGTCCGCTGAAAACCGGTCTGCTGGAAATTGCTAAGATCCATAAAGGCGAGTTCCGCATTACCGCTAACCAGAATCTCATTATTGCCGGCGTGCCGGAGAGCCAGAAGGCGAAGATCGAGAAGCTGGCGCGCGATCACGGGTTAATGGATGCGGTGAAGCCGCAGCGTGAAAACTCAATGGCCTGCGTGTCGTTCCCGACCTGTCCGCTGGCGATGGCCGAAGCGGAGCGTTTCCTGCCGTCATTTACTGACAAGGTAGAAGCGATTCTGGAAAAACACGGTATTCCGGACGAGCATATTGTTATGCGCGTCACCGGCTGCCCGAACGGCTGCGGCCGCGCGATGCTGGCCGAGCTGGGTCTGGTGGGGAAAGCGCCGGGGCGTTATAACCTGCACCTGGGCGGTAACCGAATCGGTACGCGCATCCCGCGTATGTTCCGCGAGAACATCACCGAGCCGGAAATTCTTGATTCCATCGACGAGCTTGTCGGGCGCTGGGCGAAAGAGCGCGAAGCGGGTGAAGGCTTCGGCGACTTTACGGTGCGTGCGGGCATCATTCGCCCGGTGCTCGATCCCGCAAGGGATTTCTGGGAGTAACCACGAGAGGTAATTATGTCCGTACTCGATCTAAACGCGCTTAACGCATTGCCAAAAGTCGAACGCATTCTGGCACTCGCAGAAACCAATGCCCACCTTGAAAAGCTGGACGCCGAAGGGCGCGTGGCGTGGGCGCTGGAAAACCTGCCGGGAGACTATGTGCTGTCGTCGAGCTTTGGTATTCAGGCGGCGGTCAGCCTGCATCTGGTGAATCAGATCCGTCCGGACATTCCGGTGATCCTCACCGATACCGGCTACCTGTTCCCGGAAACCTACCAGTTTATTGACGAGCTGACGGACAAGCTCAAGCTGAACCTCAAAGTTTACCGCGCGACGGAAAGCGCGGCCTGGCAGGAGGCGCGCTACGGTAAGCTGTGGGAACAGGGCGTTGAGGGCATTGAGAAATACAATGAGATCAACAAAGTTGAGCCGATGAACCGGGCGCTGAAAGAGCTCAATGCGCAGACGTGGTTTGCTGGCCTGCGCCGCGAGCAGTCCGGCAGCCGGGCAACCTTGCCGGTGCTGGCGGTCCAGCGCGGGGTGTTTAAAGTGCTGCCGATTATCGACTGGGATAACCGGACGGTGTATCAGTATCTGCAAAAGCACGGGCTGAAGTACCATCCGCTGTGGGACCAGGGCTATCTGTCGGTGGGTGACACCCACACCACGCGCAAATGGGAACCGGGAATGGCGGAAGAAGAGACGCGATTCTTTGGGCTGAAGCGCGAGTGCGGGCTGCACGAAGGGTGATCCTTTATCCTCCCCCTCACCCTAACCCTCTCCCCAAAGGGGAGAGGGGATTGCCCGGAGCCGTCTTTTCTCCCTCGCCCCTTTGGTGAGAGGGCAGGGGTGAGGGGAAAATAAGCACTAGGCTTTCCCCGCTTTCGCCAGCTCCTTCACCAGCGGCAGCATCACCTTCACCACATCACGACTGCGGTGTTCAATCCGCTGCGGCAGCGCGCGATCGATGTGCTGCTGATTATCCAGCATCACGTTGTGCCAGCTTGTCCCGTCCGGGAAGGCTTTCGATTTAGCCCGCTGCTGGTAGCCATCTTTTTTGCCCAGCGCCCAGTTTGTCGCTTCGACATACAGCACCGGAATACCCGCCTTATCGAACACTTCCCCGTCGTTGCAGCAGCCCGTTCCTCGCGGATAATCCGGGTTACCGCCGGCGTTGCTGGTAGCATAAACCCCGTGGCTGCGGGCAATCGCCAGCGCACGGTCTCGCGTCAGTTTCCGCACGGTACCCGGCGTACTTTGCCCGCTGTTGAAATAGAGCTTGTCGCCGACGATCAGGTTATCGAGGTTGATCACCAGCAACGTATTTTTCCTCTCCTCAGCGCTCATGCGTTTAAGGAGATTCTCAGCGCCGAGTTTGCCCTCTTCTTCACCGCTGGTGGCCACGAAACGGATACCATACTGGGTTGGAATATCCTTCATCCGCTCGGCCAGTTCGAGCATCACGCCCAGGCCTGCCGCGTTGTCGTCCATGCCCTGCAGCGTTAGCCCGCCGAGGTTGTTATCCGTATCGGCGTCACTCATCGGGGCGTAGGTATCAAGGTGCGCCATAATAATAATTTGCTCTTTTGCGCTACCTTCATGCGCCGCGATAACCGTACTGCCGGTCACGTTATGCCAGTTTTTCGTTTTGTTTCGTGAGGTATAGACGTAGCGGCTGTGAAACGACCGGATGTCGCTCTGGTAGCCCATCCCGGCAAACTGCTGGCGAAGATAGTCCGCGGAGAGCATTTCCGCAGGCGAACCGGTCATACGGCCAGGAAAGACGGTGGCAATATGCCGCGCCTGCATAGTGGCGATTTCACCATAAGGTTGGTTTTTTGCCTGGGCAGGAAGAATAAAGCAAACGCCGAGCGCCAGGGCAGCAATACGGTGGCGCGTTGCGGAGAACATAGTGAGTCCTTAAAAACTGAGCAAAATAATAACCCGCTTAGTATGAAACTGTGATCGTCCATACACAATTTGAATTGCTCTTAAATGCCCGAAATTTCGCGTGTTAAGCACTTTTTGGTATTAGCTTTTTCACGGCGTTATTCCATTGAGTAACTACTCATTCCAATTCGTAATTTCATTCGGTCTAAGCCGCCCCCTATAGTCCCTCTATTCCTCGTTGTTAGTGAGTTGTTGCTTGTGGACTATCTGCCCTTATTTGCCGCGATAAAAGAGAAGCCGGTGCTGGTTGTTGGCACGGGTGAAATTGCCGATCGCAAAATTGCGTTTCTGCAGCGCGCAGGGGCGCAGGTGCGGGTAGTAGCAGAAGCGGATTTCGACGAATCCCAAATCGACAGCGTCGTGCTGGTGATTGCGGCGACCGAAGATCGCGACCTGAACCGGCGGATTTCCGAGGCCGCTCAGGCCCGCTACCGCCTGGTGAACGTGGTGGACGACCAGCCTTTATGCTCGTTTATCTTCCCGTCGATCGTTGACCGTTCGCCGCTGCTGGTGGCGATCTCCTCCGGCGGTACCGCACCGGTGCTGGCGCGCGTGCTGCGGGAAAAAATCGAAGCGCTGCTGCCGACCAGCCTCGGGCGCATGGCGGAAAAAGCCAGCTACTGGCGCAACCATCTGAAAACCCGCCTGACCAGCGTGACGGAACGCCGTCGCTTCTGGGAACGCGTGTTTCGCGGCCGCTTTGCCAGCCTGATGCATGCCGGCAATGAGACGGCGGCGCAGAAAATTCTTGAAGACGAACTGGATAACCCCGGCAGCACCGGCGGGGAGATCATTCTGGTAGGCGCAGGACCGGGCGATGCCGGGCTCCTGACGCTGCGCGGACTGCAGGTGCTGCAGGACGCGGACGTGGTGTTTTACGACCATCTGGTTACCGACGGCGTGCGCGAGCTGATCCGTCGCGACGCGGAGCAAATCTGCGTCGGCAAACGGGCTGGCGAGCACTCGGTGCCGCAGCACGACACCAACCAGATGCTGATTGACGCCGCCAAAGCGGGTAAAACCGTGGTGCGCCTGAAAGGGGGCGATCCGTTTATCTTTGGTCGCGGCGGCGAAGAGCTGCAGGCGGCAGCCGAAGCGGGTGTACCGTTCCAGGTGGTGCCGGGCATTACGGCGGCCTCTGCGGTAACGGCCTACGCCGGTATCCCGCTGACCCACCGCGATTACGCCCAGAGCGTGACCTTTGTGACCGGCCACTACAAGGCCGACAGCACACCGTTCGACTGGTCGCATCTCGCCCAGAGCCGCCAGACGCTGGCGATTTACATGGGCACGATGAAGGCGGCAGATATCAGCGAACAGCTTATTCAGCACGGTCGCGAGGCGACGACGCCCGTTGCCGTCATTTCTCGCGGCACGCGCGTCGATCAGCACGTTGCGACGGGCACCCTGGAACATCTTGCAACCCTGGCGAAAGACGCCCCGATGCCCGCCCTGATCGTGGTGGGAGAAGTGGTGCAGCTGCACAGCACGCTCGCCTGGTTCCAACACACAACCGATACAGAAGGCTTTGGTTCTTCTGTCGTAAATTTGGCTTAAGGAACGGTTATGGACCAAAAACGTCTTACACACCTGCGGCAGCTCGAAGCGGAGAGTATCCATATCATCCGCGAAGTGGCCGCCGAGTTTTCTAACCCGGTGATGATGTACTCCATCGGTAAAGATTCCAGCGTCATGCTGCATCTGGCGCGTAAAGCGTTTTATCCGGGCACGCTGCCTTTCCCGCTGTTGCACGTGGATACCGGCTGGAAATTCCGCGAGATGTATGAGTTTCGCGACCGTACCGCCAAAGCCTACGGCTGCGAGCTGCTGGTGCATAAAAACCCGGAAGGGGTGGCGATGGGCATTAACCCGTTCGTGCACGGCAGCGCCAAGCATACCGATATCATGAAAACCGAAGGGCTGAAGCAGGCGCTGAATAAATACGGTTTTGACGCTGCTTTTGGCGGCGCGCGCCGTGACGAAGAGAAATCCCGCGCCAAAGAGCGTATCTACTCCTTCCGCGACCGCTTCCACCGCTGGGACCCCAAAAACCAGCGCCCGGAGCTGTGGCACAACTACAATGGTCAGATCAACAAAGGCGAAAGCATTCGCGTCTTCCCGCTCTCTAACTGGACCGAGCTGGATATCTGGCAGTACATCTATCTGGAAAACATCGAAATCGTTCCGCTGTATCTGGCCGCCGAGCGCCCGGTGCTGGAGCGTGACGGCATGCTGATGATGATCGACGACGATCGCATCGACCTGCAGCCGGGCGAAGTGATTAAAAAACAGATGGTCCGTTTCCGCACCCTCGGCTGCTGGCCGCTGACCGGCGCGGTGGAATCCAGCGCGCAGACGCTGCCGGAGATCATCGAAGAGATGCTGGTATCGACCACCAGCGAGCGACAGGGGCGCGTGATTGACCGCGACCAGGCAGGCTCCATGGAGCTGAAGAAACGTCAGGGTTATTTCTAAGGAGCCGCCATGAACACCACTATTGCTCAACAAATTGCCAACGAAGGCGGCGTGGAAGCCTATCTGCACGCGCAGCAACATAAAAGCCTGCTGCGTTTTCTGACCTGCGGTAGCGTGGATGACGGGAAAAGTACCCTGATTGGCCGCCTGCTGCACGATACGCGCCAGATTTACGAAGATCAGCTCTCTTCCCTGCATAACGACAGTAAACGTCACGGCACCCAGGGTGAAAAACTCGACCTGGCCCTGCTGGTGGACGGCCTGCAGGCCGAGCGCGAGCAGGGCATCACCATCGACGTGGCCTACCGCTATTTCTCTACCGAGAAACGCAAATTTATTATCGCCGACACCCCGGGGCACGAACAGTACACCCGCAATATGGCGACCGGCGCGTCGACCTGCGACCTGGCGATCCTGCTGATGGACGCGCGTAAAGGCGTGCTGGATCAGACCCGTCGTCACAGCTTTATCTCCACGCTGCTGGGGATCAAACACCTGGTGGTGGCGGTCAACAAGATGGATCTGGTGAACTTCAGCGAAGAGAAGTTCGAGGAGATCCGCCAGAGCTACCTGACCTTTGCCGAGCAGCTGCCGGGCAACCTGGATATCCGCTTTGTGCCGCTCTCGGCGCTGGAAGGGGATAACGTCGCCTCCCAGAGCGCGAACATGCCGTGGTACAGCGGCCCGACGCTACTGGAGGTGCTGGAAACCGTTGAAATTCAGCGCGTGGTCGACACCCAGCCGATGCGCTTCCCGGTGCAGTACGTTAACCGTCCTAACCTCGATTTCCGCGGTTTCTCAGGTACCCTCGCGTCAGGCTCCGTGAAGGTCGGCCAGCGCGTTAAGGTGCTGCCATCCGGCGTGGAATCCACCATCGCCCGCATCGTCACCTTCGACGGTGACCTGCAGGAAGCGGGCGCCGGTGAAGCCGTAACGCTGGTGCTGAAAGACGAGATTGATATCAGCCGGGGCGATCTGCTGGTGGATGCCCAGGAAACGCTGGCGGCCGTACAGGGGGCTTCCGTGGATGTGGTGTGGATGGCGGAGCAACCGCTGACGCCGGGCCAGAGCTACGACATCAAAATTGCCGGCAAGAAAACCCGCGCCCGCGTGGACGGTATTCAGTTCCAGGTGGACATCAACAATCTCACCCAGCGCGAGGTTACCGAACTGCCGCTGAACGGCATTGGTCTGGTCGATCTGACCTTCGACGAACCGCTGGTGCTGGATCCGTATCAGCAGAACCCGGTGACGGGGGGGCTTATCTTTATCGACAGGCTGACCAACGTTACCGTCGGGGCCGGTATGGTCCGCGAACCGATTAAACAGTCTGTCGTGGCGTCTGAATTCAGTGCCTTCGAGCTGGAACTGAACGCGCTGGTGCGTAAACACTTCCCGCACTGGGGCGCACGCGATCTGCTGGGAGGCAAGTAATGGCCGCCCATGATGAGAACGTCGTCTGGCATCCTCATCCGGTCACCGTCGCCCAGCGCGAACAGCTCCACGGTCACCGTGGGGTTGTGCTGTGGTTTACCGGGCTGTCCGGCTCGGGTAAATCGACGGTGGCGGGCGCGCTGGAAGAGGCATTGCATCAGCAGGGCGTAAGCACGTACCTGCTGGATGGTGACAACGTGCGTCACGGCCTGTGCAGCGATTTAGGGTTTAGCGACGACGACCGTAAAGAGAACATCCGCCGGGTAGGCGAAGTGGCCAGCCTGATGGCGGACGCCGGGCTGGTGGTGCTGACCGCGTTTATCTCACCGCACCGCGCCGAGCGCCAGATGGTGCGTGAACGCGTGGGCCAGGATCGCTTTATCGAGGTGTTTGTTGATACGCCGCTGGAGATTTGCGAAGCGCGCGACCCGAAAGGGCTGTACAAAAAAGCGCGTGCCGGAGAACTGCGAAACTTCACCGGAATTGACGCGGTATACGAAGCGCCTGAATCGCCTGAAATTCACCTGGAGGGTCAACAATTGGTAACAAATTTAGTAAGCCAATTATTAGACCTGCTCAGACGGGACGATATTATCAGATCCTGAGACGGTATCGTTCGGGAGCTGTCTTCCCGAACGATGAGTCACGGTCACAGGATTAGCTATGCGCAACAGTGAACATTACATCACCACCACCGGGTCGGAGCCGCTCGCGACCGACGACGAAACGACCTGGTCATTTCCTGGGGCCATCATCGGCTTCGTCTCATGGTTGCTGGCGCTGGGTATCCCGTTTCTCATCTACGGCGGTAACACGCTGTTCTTCTTTCTCTACACCTGGCCTTTCTTTCTGGCGCTGATGCCCGTGGCGGTTGTCGTCGGCATTGCGCTGCACTCGTTGCTCAATGGCAAGCTCCTGTACAGCACCGTGGTCACGATTGTGACGGTGGTTCTGATGTTTGGTCTGTTATTTTTGTGGCTCATGGGCTAACTTCAGCCATAATTCAAACCGTAACCAACTGTGTAACGATATTGTGCAGGACGATTCTGCGGAAAAAATGTGGTACATTTGCCCGCGATGTTGCGGCATCTCTGTTACCCCGGCGTAGTGCTCTGGGGAAGTCTTGGGATGATGATGCCGTTTTTCAGGGGGCAGGATGGGTAAACTAACGCTGCTGTTGCTGGCTTTGCTAATCTGGCTGCAATATTCGCTGTGGTTCGGTAAGAACGGACTGCACGACTATAGCCGGGTGAGCGATGACGTCGCGGCTCAGCAGGCAACAAACGCCAAACTTAAGGCGCGAAACGATCAACTCTTTGCTGAAATTGATGACCTCAATGGCGGGCAAGAGGCGATTGAGGAACGCGCACGCAATGAACTCAGTATGACTAAGCCGGGCGAAACCTTTTATCGTCTGGTTCCGGATGCGTCTAAACGCAATCAGGGCTCAGCACAAAACAATCGATAATCAGGCCCAGGATTACGACATGGCAGTAACTTTTTCGGACGTATGCGCCGTGGTGCCGGCCGCAGGTTTTGGCCGGCGCATGCAGACAGAATGTCCCAAGCAGTACCTCTCTATTGGCGATAAAACGATCCTCGAGCACGCCGTGGCGGCGCTGCTGGCGCACCCACGGGTGACGCGGGTGATTATCGCTATCAGCCCTGGCGATGCGCGCTTTGCGCAGCTGCCGCTGGCAAATCATCCACAGATTACCGTCGTTGACGGTGGCGCCGAGCGCGCCGATTCCGTGCTGGCGGGCATTCAGGCCGCCGGTAACGCGCCGTGGGTGCTGGTGCATGACGCGGCGCGTCCGTGCCTCCATCAGGACGACCTTGCGCGTCTGCTGGCCCTGAGCGAAACAAGCAAGGTTGGCGGGATTCTGGCCGCACCGGTGCGCGACACCATGAAGCGCGCCGAGCCGGGTAAACAGGCTATCGCCCACACCGTCGATCGCGTCGATTTATGGCACGCGCTGACGCCACAATTTTTCCCCCGCGAATTACTCCACGACTGCTTAACGCGTGCGCTTAGAGAAGGTGCAACCATCACGGACGAAGCCTCTGCGCTGGAATATTGCGGTTTCCACCCTGAGCTTGTTGAAGGACGCGCTGATAATATTAAAGTGACGCGTCCGGAAGATTTACAGCTCGCGGAATTCTATCTTACCCGTTCGACCCATCAGGAGAAGGCATAATGCGAATTGGACACGGTTTTGATGTACACGCCTTTGGCGGAGAAGGCCCAATTATCATTGGCGGCGTGCGCATTCCTTATGAAAAAGGACTGCTGGCACATTCTGATGGCGACGTGGCGCTGCATGCGCTGACCGACGCGCTGCTGGGCGCTGCCGCGCTGGGTGATATCGGCAAGCTGTTCCCGGACACCGACCCGGCATTTAAAGGCGCGGACAGCCGCGAACTGCTGCGCGAAGCGTGGCGTCGCATTCAGGCGAAAGGCTACACCCTCGGCAACGTCGACGTGACGATTATTGCCCAGGCCCCGAAAATGCTGCCGCACATTCCGCAGATGCGCGTGTTTATTGCAGAAGATCTGGGCTGCCACATGGACGACGTGAACGTCAAAGCGACGACGACCGAGAAGCTGGGCTTTACCGGGCGCGGCGAAGGGATTGCCTGTGAAGCCGTGGCGCTGCTGGTGAAGGCGAGCAAATGACAGACTTCGACAACCTGACATACCTGCACGGTAAACCGCAGGGGAACGGGGTGCTGAAAGCCAGCCCTGAAGACTTCCTCGTGGTGGAGGATCTGGGCTTCGAGCCGGATGGGGAAGGCGAACATATCCTGGTGCGTATTCTGAAAAATGGCTGCAATACCCGCTTTGTGGCCGACGCGCTGGCAAAATTCCTTAAAATTCATGCCCGCGAAGTGAGCTTTGCCGGGCAGAAAGATAAACACGCCGTCACTGAACAGTGGCTCTGCGCGCGCGTTCCCGGTAATACGATGCCTGATTTAAGCAAATTTGAGCTTGAGGGCTGTAAGGTACTGGAATTCGCCCGCCACAAGCGCAAACTGCGTCTGGGGGCGTTGAAGGGTAACGACTTTACGCTGGTGCTGCGGGAAGTGACCCACCGCGAAGACGTTGAAAAACGTCTGAACGCGATCAGTGAACGCGGCGTGCCAAACTACTTTGGCGCGCAGCGCTTTGGTATTGGCGGCAGCAACCTGCAGGGCGCGCTGCGCTGGGCGCAAAGCGATGCACCGGTGCGGGACAGGAATAAACGCAGTTTTTGGTTGTCGGCGGCCCGCAGTGCGTTGTTTAATCAGATTGTGAGCGAAAGGCTGAAAAAACCGGACGCGAATCAAGTTGTTGTTGGCGATGCGCTACAATTAGCGGGACGCGGAAGCTGGTTTGTGGCAACGGCCGAAGAAATGGCCGATGTGCAGTCGCGCGTGGACGCAAAAGCGCTGATGATTACCGCCGCGCTGCCCGGTACGGGCGACTGGGGAACACAGGGCGACGCGCTGGCCGCCGAGCAAGCAGCCGTAGCGGATGCGCCAGAACTGCAATCCTTGCTGGTGCGGGAAAAAGTCGACGCGGCACGCCGCGCAATGCTGCTCTATCCGCAGCAGTTAAGCTGGAACTGGTGGGATGACGTAACCGTCGAGTTACGCTTCTGGCTGCCGGCAGGTAGCTTTGCCACCAGTGTTGTCAGGGAACTTATCAACACCTCGGGTGATTATGCGAATATTGCTGAGTAACGATGACGGGATCCACGCGCCGGGCATTCAGACCCTGGCGAAACACCTCCGTGAATTTGCGGATGTGCAGGTCGTGGCACCCGATCGTAACCGCAGTGGAGCGTCTAACTCGCTGACGCTGGAGTCGTCGCTTCGCACCTTTACCTTTGAAAATGGCGATATTGCCGTGCAGATGGGCACGCCAACCGACTGCGTTTTTCTGGGCGTGAACGCGCTGATGCGTCCGCGTCCGGATATCGTCGTCTCCGGCATTAACGCCGGGCCTAACCTCGGCGATGACGTGATTTACTCCGGTACCGTGGCGGCCGCAATGGAAGGGCGCCATCTGGGGTTCCCGGCGCTGGCGGTCTCGTTGAACGGCTACACGCACTACGACACCGCCGCTGCGGTGACCTGTTCGATCCTGCGGGCACTCGGCCGCGAGCCGTTGCGTACCGGGCGCATCCTCAACATCAACGTGCCGGATCTTCCTCTCGATGAAATTAAAGGCATTCGCGTCACCCGTTGCGGAAGCCGACATCCTGCCGATCAGGTGATCCCGCAGCAGGATCCGCGCGGCAACACGCTTTACTGGATTGGCCCTCCTGGCGATAAGTGCGATGCGGGTCCGGATACCGACTTTGCCGCCGTAGAAGAAGGCTATGTTTCGGTTACCCCGCTGCACGTAGATTTAACCGCGTATAGCGCGCATGATGTGGTGTCGGGCTGGCTGGATCGCGCAGGAGTGAACGCGCAATGGTAAACAAACGTGTACAAACTCTTCTGGAACAACTCCGCGCGCAGGGGATCCGCGACGAGCACGTGCTTGAAGCACTTGCTCAGGTTCCGCGTGAGAAATTTGTAGACGAGGCGTTTGAACACAAAGCGTGGGAAAACGTGGCGCTGCCCATCGGGCAGGGCCAGACGATTTCGCAGCCTTATATGGTAGCGCGGATGACGGAGCTGCTGGAGCTGACGCCCGACTCCCGCGTGCTGGAGATTGGCACCGGGTCGGGGTATCAGACTGCGATCCTGGCGCATCTGGTGCACCATGTATGCTCCGTTGAGCGGATTAAAGGTTTACAGTGGCAGGCGCGTCGTCGCCTGAAACAACTTGATTTACATAATGTTTCGACACGACACGGTGATGGATGGCAGGGTTGGAAAGCTCGCGCCCCGTTTGACGCCATCATCGTGACGGCGGCCCCGCCTGAAATTCCAGCTGCCCTGTTATCGCAGCTGGATGAGGGGGGTATTCTGGTTCTGCCTGTCGGGGACGAGCAGCAGCTGTTGAAGCGCGTTCGTCGGCGCGGCGGCGAGTATATTATCGACACCGTGGAAGCCGTGCGCTTTGTGCCTCTGGTGAAGGGGGAGTTGGCCTGAGACTCGGAATTATCCAGGGTTATTAAGGCAAATTCAGCGTATGGTGTGGCGCGAAAGATTCGTGCCATCACGGTAAATTTTAAGTCACTGGTAGTTAAAACATTCCTGGGGGATAAATGAGCGCGGGAAGCCCTAAATTCACCATCAGCCGTGTTGCGGCATTATCACTGGTTTCGCTCTGGCTGGCAGGTTGTACAAGTTCTAACAACGCGCCTGCGCCCGTCAGTTCCGTCGGCGGAAACAGCGGCTCCGGTAACACGTCCAGCGGAATGTTAATCACGCCGCCACCTAAAATGGGGACGGCTGCGCCGCAGAAAACACCACAAATTCAGCCTGTGCAACATCCTGTTACACAGCCAATGCAGGTTCAGCCAGTTGAACAACCTGTTCAGACCCAAAATGGCCGCATAGTCTATAACCGCCAGTATGGGAACATTCCGAAAGGCAGCTACACCGGTGGCAGCACCTATACCGTGAAACGCGGCGATACGCTGTTCTACATTGCGTGGATCACCGGGAACGATTTCCGTGACCTCGCGCAGCGCAATAACGTCCAGGCCCCATACGGTCTGGAAGTCGGGCAAACGCTCCAGGTGGGTAACGCGACGGGCACGCCGCTGACCCCTGGCAACACCGTTTCCGCGGCCGATGTGACGGCGCAGAATAACAGCGTTAAGCCTGCACAAAAATCCACCACGGTGGTTGCTTCACAACCTGTAATTACGTATTCTGAGGATTCAGGTGATCAGACTGCTAACAAAATGTTGCCGAATAATAAAGGGACTGCGACTGCTGTCACAGCACCGGTTACGGCACCTGTGGTTAGCTCTACTGAACCGACTGCCAGCAGTATGACCTCCAGTTCGCCGATTTCTGCATGGCGCTGGCCAACTGACGGCAAGGTTATCGAAAACTTCTCTTCCTCCGAAGGGGGAAATAAAGGGATCGATATCGCAGGGAGTAAAGGACAGGCTATCATCGCGACCGCAGACGGACGCGTTGTGTATGCCGGTAACGCTCTGCGCGGTTACGGTAATCTTATTATCATCAAACATAACGATGATTACCTGAGTGCCTACGCCCATAACGACACAATGCTGGTCCGGGAACAACAAGAAGTTAAGGCGGGGCAAAAAATCGCTACCATGGGTAGCACCGGAACCAGTTCTACACGCTTGCATTTTGAAATTCGTTACAAGGGGAAATCCGTAAACCCGCTGCAGTACTTGCCGCAGCGATAATTTGACGGGGCATGCCAGCCAGGGTGTCTCGTTCAGGGATCACGGGTAGGAGCCACCTTATGAGTCAGAATACGCTGAAAGTTCATGATTTAAATGAAGACGCGGAATTTGATGAGAACGGAGTAGAGGCTTTTGACGAAAAAGCCTTAGTAGAAGAGGAACCCAGTGATAACGATTTGGCTGAAGAAGAGCTGTTATCGCAGGGTGCCACACAGCGTGTACTGGACGCGACTCAGCTTTACCTTGGGGAGATTGGTTACTCCCCACTGCTAACGGCCGAAGAAGAAGTCTATTTCGCACGTCGTGCTTTGCGTGGTGATGTGGCCTCGCGTCGTCGCATGATTGAAAGTAACCTGCGACTGGTCGTGAAAATTGCCCGCCGTTACGGCAATCGTGGTCTGGCTCTGCTGGATCTGATTGAAGAGGGCAACCTGGGTCTCATCCGCGCAGTTGAGAAGTTTGACCCGGAACGCGGGTTCCGTTTCTCAACCTACGCGACCTGGTGGATTCGTCAGACCATCGAACGGGCTATTATGAACCAGACCCGTACGATCCGCCTGCCGATTCACATCGTCAAAGAGTTGAACGTTTATCTGCGCACCGCGCGCGAGTTGTCCCATAAGCTGGACCACGAGCCAAGCGCAGAAGAAATTGCCGAACAACTCGATAAACCGGTTGATGACGTAAGCCGTATGCTGCGTCTCAACGAGCGCATTACCTCCGTTGACACCCCGCTGGGTGGCGACTCCGAAAAAGCGCTGCTGGACATCCTGGCCGATGAAAAAGACAACGGCCCGGAAGACACCACGCAGGACGATGACATGAAACAGAGCATCGTCAAATGGCTGTTCGAACTGAACGCCAAACAGCGTGAAGTGCTGGCACGTCGTTTCGGTTTACTGGGGTATGAAGCTGCGACACTGGAAGACGTCGGCCGCGAAATTGGCCTGACCCGTGAACGTGTTCGTCAGATTCAGGTTGAAGGTCTGCGCCGCCTGCGTGAAATCCTGCAGGGGCAAGGTCTGAATATCGAAGCGCTGTTCCGCGAATAAGCAACCTTTCGTCAAAAAAGGCCCGTCGTGAGACGGGCCTTTTTCTTTTGTGTTACGGTTGCGTCGCCGTCTCATGCAGCAGACGCCACACTATCCGATCGCCTTCCTGATTGAGCACCGCGGTTGACCAGCGCACGTTAACGGGCTGGTCCGGCCGGGTTTGCGTCTCCCGGTAATGGAGTACCGCGCCGTGAGGCCACGCCTGGCGCGTAGTTAATTCATCAATGACGATCTTCAGTCCGGGACGGCTTCCGCGCTGTTTTTCCAGAAAGCTGACAAGGCCGTCATAGTCGATATGAACGCCGCCCGGCGGGATCATCAGAAAATCGGGACGAAAACGGGCGTGCAGGGCGTCGGAATCACCTTCACCTTTGCCTAACCAGTCTTCAAGCGCAATGTGGAGGTCGATAATGTCGTGTTCGAAAGGCGTCATGAATTCTCCTGTCGCAGCTGGGTGAGCACCTGCGAATTGTTAAGACGAAAAACATACAGTACAGGCAGCAAGGTCATGCCTGCTGCAAAAATAAACATCCCGTGCCAGGCGGCGAGCGGTGGCAGCCACGCCTGAGCCAGGTTCAGCACTTGGGCAAGCAGCAGGGCACCGGCAAAAAAGCTCAGCTGACGATTGAGATTCCACAGCGCGCTGGCATCCGGCATCTCATCCCGTCGCGTTGTCAGAAACGCGCTGCTCTGAGCCGTACTGCTGCACAGGCTTCCTCCCGCGCCCATCAAGGTAAACGCAACGGCAGGCAGCAGCGTAGCCGAACTGATGTTAATCAATAGCAGGATACCCGTGGCCTGCAACAGGCAGCCGATGACGATCAGCGGCCGGGGACCGATACGGTTAAAATAACGTCCCGTTGCCGTGATGGCGATAAACGATGCCACGGACCACGGCAGCATGAGCATCCCCGTTGCGGCTGGGCTCATGTTCGCCACGTGCTGAAGATAAAACATGCCCGTGACGCTCACCCCAATAAATACGCCAGGAACGCATAAATAAACAAGCATGGAAAAACGCAAAAGCGGGTCCGCGAGCAAGGGCAGGTTTAGCAGTCTGGCCGCTTTCATCGTGGGTTTTTCGTGTTTAAGCCACAGGCACGCTAGAGCAAAGGTCACGATAGCGACCGGTAGCGTAGCGAAAAAGATCCATCGCCAGCCCAGCGTCTGCACCAGCACGCCGCCGACAGCCGGGGAGCAGGCCGGGGCAAGCAGCGCGACCAGCATCACCGCCGAGGAGAGTCTGGCACGCTCGTGAGGGTTATACTGTTGCCAGGTCAGCGCCTGTCCGACGGGGATCAGTAAGCCTCCTCCCACGCCCTGAAGCACTCGCCAGGCGATCAGACTTTCAAGCGTTGCAGACAGGCCCGCCGCTGCGGAGGCTGCGCTAAACAGAAAAAGCGAGAGCAGGATGACGCGCTTGGGCCCGATGCGGCGCGTGAGCACGCTGCTAAACGGGATCACCAGCGTCAGGCCGGCAATGTACCCGTTACTAACCCAGGTAAGGGCCGAAGGCGTGGCGTTAAAGGCGTGGGCCATTGCCGGGAACGCGACGCTGGCAATGAACATGTTGATCAAATCAAGAAAAAAGCCCAGCAGATAAACGACGGCGACTTTGCTGCGATACGTCATGGTGGATCCTCCGGTGAGGTGGCGTATCGTATCGGCTCGGTAATCACGGATAAACCTGACAAAGCGCGATATACTGTCAAAAATATTTTGACAGTAAAGGGCGTGATGATGATTAACCTGCAGCGGACGCAGATGTTTGTCGCGGTGGCCGACACCGGCAGTTTTACGGCGGCCGCCGAGGCGATGGGGCTGACAAAAGCGGTCGTCAGCTTCAATATTCGCCAGCTTGAAGATGAGCTGGGCGTTACGCTGCTGCTGCGCTCCACCCGTCGACTGACGTTAACCGAGGCGGGCGCGCTTTTTCATCAGCGCAGCGTGGCGCTTCTGAAGGATGCCGAACGGCTGCAGGATGATGTCCGTGCGAATCATGCGGGGCTTACTGGCGAACTGCGGATCACCACTACGCCCGAGTATGGCTCACAGGTGGTGGTGCCGCTGCTGGCCAGGTTTAGCCAGCAGCACCCGGATCTTCGCGTACGACATGCTTCGTCGTCCCTGCACGCCGACCTTATCTCGGAGCGCTTTGACGTGGCCATCCGGCTGGGAACGCTTGCCGATTCGCGCAACCACGCCGCGCTGATTTCGCACTTTTCTATTCTCCCTGTGGCGACGCCCGGGTGGCTCGTTAACCATCCGATAGAAACGCTTGCGCAGCTGGCGCAAGCCGACTGGATCATCCACGAGCGCCTGGCCTCGCCGCTGCGCTGGCAGGTGAGAGATGCCAGCGGTGCGCCTGAAATACTGGAGATAAAACAAGCGCCGCGCCTGTTTGCCGACAGCGCTCAGGCCCTTATGGCTTTTGCGCTCGCAGGCGGTGGGGTGGCGTTACTGCCGGAATGGCTGGTACGGGGTGCGCTTGATGCTGGAAAACTGGCCCCGGTATTACCGGAATATACCTTTGCGCGGCAGGGTATCTATGCGGTGTATCCTGATGCCCGGCATGTGTCAGCGAAAGTGCGCACCTTTATCGATTTTATGCGCACCAGCGTGAATTAATCGTGCATCATCTTTTTGATGAGCGCCGAGAACTGCTCCCGTTCGGCCTTGCTTAGACGGCCTAAAAAGGCCTCATCAACTTCATTGCCTACCGGCTTGCAGTCTGCAAGCAGGGCTTCCCCTTCTGGCGTCAGGAAGACAAAGCGACGGCGCTTATCCGCAGGGTCGTGCTCGCGTTTAACCAGACCACGCGCCTCCATGCGGCTGAGCATCTCCGCCAGGGTCGCTTTCGTGCTGACCGCGACTTCAGTCAATGCCACCTGTTCAATGCCCGGATGCTCGGCAATGGAGCGCATCACCGCATACTGTGGCTTGGTCAGTTCCGGCAAGGCATGTTGCCACTGCGCGGTATGCTGTTGAAAAAGCTGACGTAACAGGTGGAACGCCTCTTGTCTTAGTTCCATGAACACTCCGACGGAAAAAATCTCCCCCTATGATAGCCGCTATTGCTTTCAATTTTAACGCGGCATTTTTTAGCCATTCGTGTGATCGTATGCGAACGATCTTGTCAGAAAAACAATCCTGGAGTAGCTTATTTATAATGTTCGTGTACGAACAAATTATTGAGGTGATGAATGAGATTGATAGTAGGAATGACGGGAGCAACGGGCGCGCCGCTGGGTGTGGCTTTATTGCAGGCACTGCGTGACATGCCGGAGGTGGAAACCCATCTGGTGATGTCTAAGTGGGCAAAAACCACCATTGAGCTGGAAACGCCTTACACCGCGCAGGACGTCGCTGCGCTGGCTGACGTTGTCCACAGCCCGGCTGACCAGGCCGCCACTATCTCTTCCGGCTCGTTTCGCACCGACGGCATGATCGTCATTCCCTGCAGCATGAAAACGCTGGCGGGTATCCGCGCGGGTTACGCCGAAGGGCTGGTGGGACGTGCGGCGGATGTGGTGTTGAAAGAGGGGCGCAAGCTGGTGCTGGTTCCCCGTGAAACGCCGCTCAGCACCATTCATCTTGAGAACATGCTTGCGCTCTCCCGCATGGGCGTGGCGATGGTGCCGCCTATGCCTGCGTATTACAACCACCCTCAGACCGCAGATGACATTACCCAGCATATTGTGACCCGCGTGCTCGACCAGTTCGGTCTGGAGCATAAAAAGGCGCGACGCTGGAACGGGCTGCGGGAGGCGAAACATTTTTCACAGGAGAATAAAGATGGCATTTGATGATTTGAGAAGCTTCCTCCAGGCGCTCGATGAGCAAGGGCAACTGCTGAAAATTGAGGAAGAGGTAAACGCTGAGCCCGATCTGGCAGCGGCAGCCAACGCGACCGGCCGCATTGGCGACGGTGCGCCCGCGCTGTGGTTCGACAACATTCGTGGCTTTACCGATGCCCGCGTGGTGATGAACACCATCGGCTCCTGGCAGAACCACGCCATTTCGATGGGGCTGCCGGCGAACACTCCGGTAAAAAAACAGATCGACGAGTTTATCCGCCGCTGGGATAAATTCCCCGTCACACCGGAGCGCCGCGCTAACCCGGCCTGGGCGCAGAATACGGTGGACGGTGAAGACATTAACCTGTTCGATATTCTGCCGCTGTTCCGTCTGAACGACGGTGACGGGGGCTTTTATCTCGATAAAGCGTGTGTCGTCTCGCGCGATCCGCTTGACCCGGATCACTTCGGCAAGCAAAACGTCGGGATCTACCGCATGGAAGTGAAGGGCAAGCGCAAGCTCGGCCTGCAGCCGGTACCGATGCACGATATCGCTCTGCATCTGCACAAAGCGGAAGAGCGCGGCGAAGACCTGCCGATTGCGATTACCCTCGGCAACGACCCGATCATCACCCTGATGGGCGCCACGCCGCTGAAATACGATCAGTCCGAGTATGAAATGGCCGGCACGCTGCGTGAAAGCCCGTACCCTATTGCCACCGCGCCGCTGACCGGCTTCGACGTGCCGTGGGGTTCTGAAGTGATCCTGGAAGGGGTGATTGAAGGCCGCAAGCGTGAAATCGAAGGGCCTTTCGGCGAGTTTACCGGGCACTACTCCGGTGGCCGTAACATGACGGTTGTCCGTATCGACAAAGTCTCTTACCGCACCAAACCGATTTTCGAATCCCTTTACCTTGGCATGCCGTGGACCGAGATCGACTATCTGATGGGACCGGCTACCTGCGTGCCGCTCTACCAGCAGCTGAAAGCAGAATTCCCGGAAGTGCAGGCGGTTAACGCGATGTACACCCACGGTCTGCTGGCGATTATCTCCACCAAAAAACGTTACGGCGGTTTTGCCCGCGCGGTCGGTTTACGTGCAATGACCACGCCGCACGGTCTGGGCTACGTGAAGATGGTGATCGTGGTGGATGAGGATGTCGATCCGTTCAACCTCCCGCAGGTGATGTGGGCGCTGTCATCGAAGGTCAACCCGGCAGGCGATCTGGTGCAGCTGCCGAACATGTCGGTGCTGGAACTCGATCCAGGATCCAGCCCGGCGGGCATTACCGACAAACTGATTATCGATGCCACTACGCCTGTCGCACCGGACACCCGGGGCCACTATAGCCAGCCGGTACAGGATCTGCCTGAAACTAAAGCCTGGGCTGAAAAACTGACCGCGATGCTGGCTGCACGCCAATAAGGAGGAAAAGATGATTTGTCCACGTTGTGCCGATGAGCATATTGAAGTGATGGCGACGTCACCGGTGAAAGGGGTCTGGACCGTTTACCAGTGCCAGCATTGTCTTTATACCTGGCGCGATACCGAACCGTTGCGTCGTACCAGCCGCGAACATTACCCGGAAGCGTTCCGCATGACGCAGAAGGATATCGATGAGGCGCCGCAGGTGCCGACAATCCCGCCGCTGTTGTAAAAAAAGCCCGGTGGCGCTGCGCTTACCGGGCGATAACATCGTGCGGTCTGTTTTGCCGGGTGGCGGCTTCGCCTTACCCGGCCTACAAAACCCGTAGGCCCGGTAAGCGCAGCGCCACCGGGCAAAAGACCGCAGAGAACTAAACCAGACTCTTCAAACGATAAATCCACTCCAGCGCCTGACGTGGCGTCAGTGAATCCGGATCGAGGTTTTCCAGCGCTTCCACGGCAGGCGATGTCTCTTCCGCCGGTACCAGCAGCGACATCTGCGTACCATCAATCTGCGTCGCCGCCGCATTCGGTGACAGGCTTTCCAGTTCACGCAGTTTCTGACGCGCGCGCTTGATCACCTCTTTCGGTACACCTGCCAGCGCCGCGACGGCCAGGCCATAGCTCTTGCTTGCCGCGCCATCCTGCACCGTGTGCATGAAGGCTATGGTATCACCGTGCTCCAGTGCATCCAGATGAACGTTCGCAACCCCTTCCATTTTCTCCGGCAGTTGCGTCAGCTCGAAGTAGTGGGTGGCGAACAGCGTCATGGCCTTGATTTTGTTCGCGAGGCTTTCCGCACAGGCCCATGCCAGTGACAAACCGTCATAGGTTGACGTTCCGCGTCCGACTTCGTCCATCAGCACCAGGCTGTGCTCCGTCGCGTTATGCAGAATGTTTGCCGTTTCGGTCATCTCGACCATGAAGGTAGAGCGACCGCTCGCCAGATCGTCCGCAGCCCCGACGCGGGTAAAGATACGGTCGATGGGGCCAATCTCCACGTTTTGCGCCGGAACGTAGCTGCCGATATAGGCAAGCAGGGCAATCAGCGCCGTCTGACGCATATAGGTACTCTTACCGCCCATGTTCGGACCGGTAATGATCAGCATTCTTCTCTGCGGTGACAGGCTCAGCGGGTTGGCGATGAACGGTTCATTCAGCACCTGCTCTACTACCGGATGACGACCTTCAGTGATACGAATGCCAGGCTTGTCGGTAAAGGTCGGGCAGGTGTAGTTCAGCGTTTCCGCGCGTTCTGCCAGGTTCACCAGCACGTCCAGTTCCGCCAGCGCGCTGGCGCTCAGCTGCAGGTCGGCCAGGTGCGGCATCAGCATGTCGAACAGCTCGTCATAAAGCTGTTTTTCCAGCGCCAGCGCTTTACCCTTCGAGGTAAGGACTTTATCTTCGTACTCTTTCAGTTCAGGAATGATGTAGCGTTCGGCGTTTTTCAACGTCTGGCGACGCACGTAGTGAATCGGCGCCAAATGGCTCTGCCCGCGGCTGATCTGAATATAGTAGCCGTGTACCGCGTTATAACCCACTTTCAGGGTGTCGAGCCCGAGACGTTCGCGTTCGCGGATTTCCAGCTTGTCGAGGTAGTCCGTCGCACCGTCGGCCAGCGCGCGCCATTCGTCCAGTTCCTCGTTGTAGCCAGGGGCAATCACGCCGCCATCACGCACCAGAACCGGAGGCGCATCGATAATGGCGCGCTCCAGCAGTTCGCGTAGCTCGGTAAATTCGCCCATGGTTTCGCGGAGTTTCTGTACCGGCGCGCTGTCAACGTCGCTCAGCTGTGCACGGAGTTCCGGTAACTGCTGGAAAGCATGACGCATCCGCGCGAGGTCGCGCGGTCGTGCCGTGCGCAGCGCCAGACGAGCCAGGATACGCTCCAGATCGCCCACCTGGCGCAGGACAGGCTGCAGCTCGGTATAGCGATCCTGCAGGGCGGCAATCGTCTGCTGACGGCAAACCAGCGTAGCGGTATCGCGAATCGGCATATGCAGCCAGCGTTTCAGCATGCGGCTGCCCATTGGCGTTACCGTACTGTCGAGGACCGACGCGAGCGTGTTTTCTACGCCACCCGCCAGGTTCTGCGTGATCTCCAGATTACGGCGCGTGGCGGCATCCATGATGATGCTGTCCTGCTGGCGCTCCATGGTGATAGAGCGGATATGCGGCAGGGAGGTGCGCTGGGTATCTTTCACGTACTGCAGGAGACACCCTGCCGCACACAGCCCGCGCGGGGCATTTTCAACGCCAAAGCCAATCAGGTCGCGGGTGCCAAACTGCAGATTCAGCTGCTGGCGGGCGGTATCAATTTCGAATTCCCACAGCGGACGACGACGCAACCCACGACGGCCTTCAATCAGCGCCATTTCGGCGAAATCTTCGGCATAGAGCAATTCTGCCGGGTTGGTACGCTGCAGTTCGGCTGCCATCGTTTCACGGTCAGCCGGTTCACTCAGACGAAAACGTCCGGAGCTGATATCCAGCGTCGCGTAGCCATACCCTTTACCGTCCTGCCACAGCGCTGCCAGCAGGTTATCCTGGCGCTCCTGTAACAGGGCTTCATCACTGATGGTGCCAGGCGTGACGATGCGCACGACTTTGCGTTCCACCGGGCCTTTTGAGGTCGCCGGATCGCCGATCTGTTCGCAGATGGCGACGGACTCACCCTGATTCACCAGTTTCGCCAGGTAGTTTTCTACCGCGTGGTGCGGGATACCTGCCATCGGGATGGGTTCACCTGCCGATGCGCCACGTTTGGTCAACGAGATGTCGAGCAGCTGCGATGCACGCTTAGCATCGTCATAAAACAGCTCGTAAAAATCACCCATACGGTAAAACAGCAGGATTTCCGGATGCTGTGCCTTCAGCTTCAGATACTGCTGCATCATCGGCGTATGTGCGTCGAAATTGTCGATTGTGCTCATGGAGTTATGATGTCCATTTCTTTGAATATAAACCGTTTTGATCGGCTCAGTGGCCGTTTGTTCCTTCTATTGTCGCATGAAAAAAAGGTCCGGCGCAGAAAAATGTCGTGGCTTTACGAGCCGTCTTCCGACATTAATTCAATGATAATTTTTCCATGCTCCACGCCCACTCTGACTCTGGAATGGGTCGTAAACCCCGCCTTTTCAAGCCAGTCACCTTTTAAGCTCAGCGCCGCATGTACGCTGTAACGCTTTGGTATCTTGGTATTGCGGTCTTCATGGCGCTTTCTAAAATATCCCACTTTTAAATGGCGATAGGGTTTGCCGATCGCGAGCTCTTGCATAGGGTCTCCAGACAACACGGACAAAGGTCATTTCTGATGCCTGTATAAAATACCAGTAATTATCGGTCGGTGCAGGGTGAAAACTGGAATCAGGCTTCAGGAAACGAAATGCAACCGCTGAAATACAGTGCTTAAAAGTGTATTATTAATGCACTTTATTATTCGGTAGGCCGTTATGTCCGGTAAACGCATCTCACGAGAAAAAGAGACCATCGCGAAAATGATCGCGTTGTATGAAAAGCAGTGTCCGCAGGCATCTCAGGAGGAAGGGCATTATCAGGCGCTCAACGCGTATGCCGATAAGCGCCTGGATAAGTGCGTTTTCGGTGAGGACAAGCCTGCCTGCAAGCAGTGTCCGGTACACTGCTACCAGCCTGCCAGACGTGAAGAGATGAAGCAGGTTATGCGCTGGGCAGGTCCGCGTATGTTATGGCGTCATCCTATCCTGACCGTTCGTCATCTGATTGATGATCGTCGTCCCGTACCGGAACTGCCGGAGAAGTACCGTCCGAAAAAGTGATCGGTTCAGCGTCTCAGCGGGCGGCAAATCACGTTCAGGGCCAGCGCGCTGCAGAGTGGGAAAAGGGCCAGCAGCAGCCAGGGATACATTGCCTGCGTTGAGGGCACCAGCGCGCGATCCAGCAGGCTGCCAAACAACAGATTTCCTGCCAGTACCGCAATGCCTCCTGCGGTGGCGAGAGCGCCGTAGTGCGCGCCAAGCGTGGACTCCTCCGCAAACCGAGGGATCAGATCTTTAGCCGATGGCACCAGCAGCATCTGTCCCAGCGTCAACAGCGTCACAAAGCAGACTGAGGGCAGTAAGCGCAGCCAGCCTTCCGGCGGCGTCATCGGGGCAAATATCGCCACGCTCGCAAAGGCGGAGGAGAGCAGCAAAAAACCTACCGGCAGGAGCCTCACCGCGCCCACGCGCCGGGCGAAACGCGCCAGCGGCAGCTGTAATGCAACGATCAGCAACGAGGCCAGCATAAAAAGCGGGCCGAGATCTTTCTCGTTACCGCCAGAGCGTTGGATCTCCACCGGCAGCGCCAGATAGAGCTGGTTATAGCTTAACAGCCACGAGCTGTAGGCAATGATAAAGGCGACAAAGCGCGGCTGGCGGAACGTCGTCCACCAGGGAACGAGCTTCAGCGTCCGGGGGGCGTGGCGTGACGCGGGCAGGCAAAAGTAGAGAACCACCAGCGCAACGATAAAGACCCCTGCGCCCGCCAGCGCCACCTGGCGAAAGCCCAGGCCGGTGAGCAGGGCGCCGGCAACCGGGCCCAGTACCGCACCGAGTTCCCCACAGACCGCAAAGAGCGCGAACCACTCCGCCCGACTTCGTTTTCCTTTCGCCTCGCTGTGCGTGCCCGCTTTCGCCAGCAATGCCTCAATAGACGGAGAAAACAGCGCGCCGCCCACGCCTGTCAGACACGCGCCCAGAATAATCGGCCACAGCGAGCCTCCAAACGCCAGCAGCAGATAGCCCGCAACGCGAATCATGCACCCGCTCAGGATAACGACTTTCGCGCCAAACCTGTCCGAGAGCGCACCACCGACGATAAACATCCCCTGCTGAGAGAACGTGCGCAGGCCGAGGATCAGCCCGATCAGCCCGCCGGAGAGCAGCATATCGTCGCGCAGGAATATCGCCAGGAAGGGGACAACGGCGTAAAAGCCAATGTTAAAAACAAACTGGCTACCCAGTAAGACGGGCGGCCAGAGCGTGGTGGCAGGGCGAAGGGGCATCGTTTTTCACTCGCCCCTAAACGATAAAGTGGATGTGCTTTTTGCCATGGAACGGCGAGATCTCGATTTTGGTTTTGACCCGGAAGACGTCCCAGAGCAACGACTCGGATAAGATATCCTGCGGTGTCCCCGTCGCCACAATTTGCCCTTTCTGCATCACAATCAGCGAGTCGCAGAACATCGAGGCATGGTTGAGATCGTGGATAGCGACTATGCTGGTGACCGGTAATTCGCTGATCAACTGCATCAGATGCATCTGATGATGGATGTCCAGGTGGTTGGTCGGTTCATCCAGCAGGATTTCCGTCGGAGTCTGGGCCAGCGCGCGGGCAATGTGGACGCGCTGGCGCTCGCCGCCGGAGAGGCTCAGCCAGCCCTGGTCACTTTTATCCAGCATATCCACGCGCTGCAGAGCGGCGGTGACGGTCTCGTCATCGTGGTTGCTCCAGTTGGAAAAGGCGGAGTGGTGTGGAATACGCCCAAGTTTCACCACGTCGCGCACGCGCATATTGGCGTCCGTCATGCCGTGCTGCTCCACGAAGGCGACCCGGCGGGCAAGCTGTTTTTTGGCGATGCGGGAGATGTCCTGCCCGTCCAGGGTAACGCAGCCAGCATCCGGGCGACGCAACCCCGCGAGGATCCGTAAAAGAGACGATTTCCCGCAGCCGTTAGGGCCAAGCAGTCCTACCGTTTCGCCCCGTGACACCTTCAGCGAGACGTCATTAACGATGACCTTTTTGCCGACCTTCCAGGTAATATTTTCCGCGCAGATGCTCATCACTTATTCCTTGAACGGTAGATAATCACGGCAAAGAAGGGGACGCCCACCAGCGCGGTGACCACCCCGACGGGCAGGCTTTGCGGCGCAATCAGCATGCGCGAGGCAATGTCTGCCAGCACCATTAGGATCGCCCCTGCCAGCGCGCTGGCAATCAGCAGCGTGCGGTGCAGCGGCCCGAACAGGAAGCGCATCACGTGCGGCACCACCAGCCCGACAAAGCCGATTGACCCCGCCATGCTGACGATGGTCGCGGTAATCAGCGCGGTAGTGGTAAAGAGCGTCAGGCGCACCCACGGGACGGCAATACCTAAAGAGGCGGCGGCGTCATCACCGAACGTGAAGGCATCCAGCGCCCGGGAATAGTAGAGGCAAACGGCTAATCCAATCAGTACCACGACCAGCGCCAGCTGGAATTCAGGCCAGCGTACGCCGCTGAAGCTGCCCAGCAGCCAGAACATCACGTCGCGCGCCTGCTGGGCGCTGGCGGAGGTGCTGATGGTGTAGGCGGTAATGGCGTTGAAAAGCTGCGAGGCGGCGACCCCTGCCAGAATGGTCCGTTCATTCCCGCCGCGCGCGCCGTTCGTCAGAAACGCGACAAACGCAAACGCGGCGAACGCCCCGGCAAAGGCACCGGCAGAGAGGGAGACCGCACCGGTGCCGATCCCCAATACGACGACAGAAACCGCCCCGGTCGACGCGCCCGCGGACACGCCGAGCACGTAGGGTTCCGCCAGCGCGTTCTTCAGCAGGCTCTGCAATACGGCACCGCAGATGGCCAGCCCCGCGCCGCAGCAGGCCGCCACCAGCGCGCGGCTCAGGCGAAAGTCCCAGATGACGCTCTCATAGATGCGAGTGAGCGGAACCTCGGTAAGCCCCATTTTATTGCTGATGGCGTAAAACACGTTATCCAGCGGGATGGACAGCTCGCCGACGCTGACGCTCAGGGCGATCACCAGAAATAGCAGTACCAGGGCGAGCAAAGCCGAGGTCGTCAGAACCAGGCTCTGCCGGGCCTGAAGAACGGCGGATGTCATCAGTTCAGCCCCAGTTTTCTGAGCTGTTCGCCGACCTGCTCAGCCCCGTAAATCGTGCGGATCGTCGGGTTCATCGCCTGGCCGTCCATCACCACGATGTGGCCTTTTTTCACGGCGTCCAGCTGGCTGACCGCCGGATCGCTCTTCAGGAATTTGATTTTCTCTTGTGCGTTATCCAGCGCCCAGCGGTTGCGGTCCAGGCTGGAGACCACAATCACATCCGGATTGGCGGCAATAATGCTCTCCCAACCCACGGTCGGCCATTCGGTCTCGGAGGTGATGGCGTTATGCCCGCCCATCAGGCTCGCGATAAACCCGGAGGGGCTGTTTTTACCGCCGACGTAGGCGTCCGCAGAGGGGGAGGAGCTTGAGAACCAGAAGACAAACGACAGGTCTTTTTTGTTCTTGCTGAATTCCTTACGCAGGCCGGCCTCGCGCTTTTTGAAATCGGCAATCACGGCCTGGCCGCGGTCTTCAACGTTAAAGATTTTGGCGAAATCCTCAATCTCCTGATAGAGATACGTCATATCCCACAGTTTCTGGCGGCTGCCGTACATATCGCCGGTGGCTTTTTTGGTCGCGCACATGCCCGGTGACACGTAGCTGTTCACGCCCAGGGTCATCAGGTCTTCGCGTTTTGCGACCTTGCTTTCCGGTCCCAGCAACAGCGGCGTCTGGGCGGGGACAAAGTCGGGATTTTGCGCAAGCACGGATTCAAGGGTAGGGATTTCGACCGTCAGCGTTTTGATTTTTGCGTTCTGTTCCGCCAGCTGCGGCAACACTTTAGTAGGCCAGAAGGCGCTGGCCTTCACCTTATCTTCCAGCCCCAGCAGGAGCAAAATTTCGACGGTATTCTGGCCCAGGGCCACGACGCGTTCCGGCGCTTTGGTGAATGTTTCTTTATAGCCACAGTTTTCAATGGTCAGAGGATATGTGGTTGCCAGAGCAGAACTGACCGACGCAACCGCCAGGCCTAACGCGCAGATGACCTTCTTCATGAAACGCTACCCTTGATTAATATTATTATTGATGCAAATGAAACTCATTATTAAGGCGGAATTTTATACAGAGGAAACGATTTTGTGTCAATGAGGGACAATTGCGCGGGGTAACGAAAGGCGGTGTCAGAGCAACACCGCCGGATTGGGGGGCTTAAACCAGGCTCTCTTTCTCAATCCCGAGTCGCTTCATGCGCGACAGCAGGGTGGTGCGTTTTAATCCTAAACGCTGGGCGGCACCTTTCGGTCCGGCGACTACGCCGTTGGTCTCTTTCAGCACGCGCATAATGAGCTGATATTCATCTTCTCCCTCTTTCGCTGTCTCGGCGGCGGGCAAGGTCACGTCAGGCAGCGTCACTTCAGGCAGGGAGAGCTGCAGCACATTCCCCCGCGTCAGCAACACCGCACGTTCGATGACGTTTTCCAGTTCGCGCACGTTGCCGGGCCACTCCATCGATGAAAGGGTACGTAACGTCTCGGCAGGAATGCTGTCGATATTTCGACCCATCCGACGCGCGATCTTGGCGGTAAACGCTTTGACCAGCAGGGGAATATCTTCCGGGCGCTCGCGCAGCGGCGGCAGGAAGATCGGGAAGACGTTCAGGCGATAGTAGAGATCGCTGCGAAACTCGCGGTCGGCGACCATCTTTTTCAGATCGCGGTTGGTGGCGGCAATCAGCCGCACGTCGGTCTGGATAAGCTTGTTGCTTCCCAGGCGCTCAAACTCCTGCTCCTGCAACACGCGCAGCAGTTTCGGCTGTAGCTCCAGCGGCATATCGCCCACTTCGTCGAGAAACAGCGAGCTCTTGTCCGCCAGCTCAAAACGGCCCAGCCGCTGGCTGCTTGCCCCGGTGAATGCACCGCGCTCGTGGCCGAACAGATCGCTTTCCAGCAGCCCTGCGGGCATCGCGGCGCAGTTCATCTTCACCATCCGACGGCTGTTGCGGTTGCTCAGGTTGTGAATAGCGCGGGCAATCAGCTCTTTACCCGTACCGGTTTCGCCCAGGATCAGCACCGTGCTGTCGCTTTGCGCCACCATCTCGACCTGCTTGAGCACGCTGTACATGGCATCGCTGCGCCCGATGATTTCACCAAACTCGCTGTCCACGTTGTTGAGCTGTTCGGTCAGGGCCAGGTTCTCATCCACCAGACGCTCTTTCAGACGATGAATTTCCTGATAGGCGAGGGCGTTATCCAGGGCGATGGAAATACGTTCGGCGATCTGACGCAGCAGCTTCAGGTTGGTGGTGGTGAACACGCCCTCCTCACACTGCGCCAGCTTAAGCACGCCCAGCATGGTGTTGCCGGACATCAGCGGCAGCAGGCACAGGGTCTGAATTTTGTTGCCCCAGGTGTTAAACAGCATCCGCTCGTACGGCGCTACCGGGTCCTGCTCGTTCAGGTTGAGCAGGAGGATCTCTTTGCTTTTGAAGACCCGCTCCGAAAGGGTCCCCGCTTCATCCACTTCGCTCTGCTCGTGTGCCGGGTTGGCTTCATCAAGATAATGCGTGGAGTAGATGTTCAGCTTGCCCTTGCGATGGCCGCGAAGCGCAATGCTGATGGCGTCGATTTTGAAATAGTGGTGGATCTCTTTCGAGACTTCGCTCACCAGTTCATCCATGTCGAGCCGTGACAGCACGGCGTTGGTGATGGCGACCAGAATGCGAAAGTTGTCGCGTTCGCGGCTCAGCAGGTCGTAATCCACATTATTGGTGACGCGGCTTTGGATCTGCTCCGCGACGACGGCCACAATCTGGGTAAAGGTGTGCAGGCGTTCGTATTCCGCCTCGCTCCAGGGCTGGTCGGTGGTGCGGATAAACTCGCAGCCGCCAAAAATCTGACCCTCTGCCGCCAGCGGCAACATGCAGTAATGCCCGAAAGGCTGATAGAGGTTACTCTCCGCGAGCCGCGGCCACGCCTGGCGGAACTCCTCAAAGTTGCAGTGCAGCACTTCAGGTCGGGAGAGAATGCGGCGCACCGGGCCATGCGCGAGATACGTTTCGTCTTCGTATTCAAACGTTTTGCCATTGTCACGCGTTGAGTAGTAGCTCGCGCGGTGCGTTCCGCTATGCCACAGTACAATCGCGGCGCTGTCGGCCAGCGCCGACTGCCTGACCAGCCGGGTCAGGGCATCGCTCAGCGCGCCGAGATCGGGCTGCTGTAAAAGTGTGCGCGTGATGTCAAACAGGCCCTGCTGTCCAAGATCGCTCATCGGTGTATACGGCATAGTGCTTTCCAGTAAAAACGAGCAAAAAAATCCGTGCTGACCGCTTTTGGCGCGGTTCTAGCAAATACGGGGTAAAGGTTCCGCGTGCGGCAGATCCAGCGTGCGCTTCACGCCATAAAGCCCGGTCAGGCGCACCCCTTTGCGCTCAACCACTTCACCAATCATTGCCGCCTCTTTTCCTGACGGATGAGCCCGCAGCTGTTCAAGAACGGCTTCCGCTGCCGCACGTTCAACGCCAATCACCAATTTGCCTTCGTTTGCGAAGTTAAGCGGGTCCAGCCCCAGCAGTTCGCAAAGCCCGCGAACGGCGGGCTTAACGGGCAGGCTGCGCTCGGTGAGTTCAATCCCATACCCGCAGCTTGCTGCAAATTCGTGGACCACGGCATTCACGCCGCCTCGCGTGGCGTCCCGCAGGGCTTTGACGCCGGGTACGGCACGCAGCGTCTGAATCAGCGGGGTGAGCACCGCGCAGTCGCTGCGCAGTTCCCCGTCCAGCCCCAGGCCTTCGCGCAGATTCAGGATGGTCGCCCCGTGACAGCCCAGCGTTCCGGTCACGATCAGCACGTCGCCCACGCTAAGCTGCTGCGCGCCCCAGTGAATATCGGCGGGGATCGCCCCCACGCCGGCGGTGTTGATAAACAGCTTGTCGGCCGCACCGCGCTGCACCACTTTGGTATCGCCGGTTACGATAGCTATCCCCGCCTCGCGCGCGGTCTGCGCCATGCTGTTGACCACTGTTGTGAGCGTCTCCATCGGCAGGCCCTCCTCGAGGATAAACCCGCAGGAGAGGTAGCGCGGAACGGCGCCGCTGACGGCCACGTCGTTGGCCGTGCCGCAGACGGCGAGCTTGCCGATATCGCCACCCGGGAAGAACAGCGGGTCAATGACGTAGCTGTCGGTGGAGAAGGCCAGCCTGTCGCCCTGGGCGGTGAGGGTGGCGAGGTCAATGCGCGCCTGGTCTTCCTGTTCGGCGAGCCAGGGGTTGTTAAAGGCCGCCATAAACAGCCGGTTAATGAGCTGCTGCATCGCCTGTCCGCCGCTACCGTGCGCCATTTCAACCGTATTCATGCTTCACTCTCCTGGTTGCGATACTGATACCACGCGGCACACGCCCCTTCGGAGGAGACCATCAGCGCGCCAAACGCCGTTTGCGGGTTGCAGGTATTGCCAAATAACGGGCACTGATGCGGTTTGCATTTGCCGGTGAGCACCTCGCCGCAGCGGGCCCGTGGATCGTCGCAAACCTGCTGCGGCTGCGGGCGGAAATGCGCTTCGGCGTCGAATGTGCGATAGGCTGACGTCAGGCGCACGCCGGATTCGGCAATCAGCCCCAGACCACGCCATTCGCTGTCGCCCTCAACTCTAAACACGTCGGCTATCGCCTGCTGTGCCCGTTCATTTCCCGCATCCGGCACCACGCGCCGGTACTGGTTTTCCACTGCACTCAGGGCCGCTATTTTCTGCTCAACCAGCATGGTGACACCTTGCAGTAGATCAAGTGGTTCGAAACCAGCGACCACTAACGGACGATTGTACTGTTCAGCGATAAAACCGTAGGCGTCTGTGCCAATCACCATGCTGACATGCCCCGGTGCCAGAAAGGCGTCAATGCCGTTTCCCGGCTCTTCCAGCAGGCTGCGCAGGGTGGGGATAAGCGTAATGTGCTGGCAGAAGAAGAAAAAGTTATCGACGCCGCGCGCTTTCGCCTGCTGCAGCGTGATGGCGGTGGCGGGCATGGTGGTTTCAAACCCCAGGCCGAAAAACACCACCTTGCGCGCGGGGTTATCCGCTGCCAGCGTCAGGGCATCCATCGGCGAATAGACGATCCGCACGTCCGCACCGCGCGCTTTTGCCTGCAGCAGCGAGCCGTTTTTCCCCGGCACGCGCATCGCGTCGCCAAAGGTGCAGAAAATGACGTCGGGCTGGCTGGCAATTTCAATACAGCTGTCGATGCGCCCCATCGGCAGCACGCAGACCGGGCAGCCGGGGCCGTGGATAAACTCAATGTTCTCCGGCAGCAGCTGGTCGAGGCCAAATTTGAAGATGGCGTGCGTGTGCCCGCCGCACACCTCCATGATCCGCAGCGGTCTTTCTTTCGTGTAGTCCAGACGCGCTGCGCGCGTTTTCAGGTGGCTGATAAGCTGCAGCACCTGCTCCGGCGCGCGGTATTCATCAACGTAACGCATGATTACCGCTCCTCGCCGTACAGCAGCGCGCCCACGTCCGGCTCCACGTCAAACATGTTCTGCAACGCATCCAGCGTGTCGCGGGCTTCCGCTTCGTTAATCACGCTCATGGCAAACCCCACGTGCACCAGCACCCACTGGCCGAGACGCGATGCGCCCGTTTCATCTGTGTTGCCCACCAGCGTCAGGTCCACGTCGCGCAGGATGCCGCAGACCTCGACTTTGGCCTGATTACCGTCGATGGCGTAAATTTGCCCAGGTACGCCTATGCACATCGCTCGTTCTCCAGCCACTGTAGCCAACTGTCCATGCCGTCACCGCGCGTGGCGGAGACCAGCAGGATCTCAATCTCCGGATTCACTTCACGGGCATACGCCAGGCACCTATCCACGTCGAAATTCAGGTACGGCAGCAGGTCGACTTTGTTCAGCAGCATGATGGACGCGGCGGCAAACATATGCGGGTACTTCAGCGGTTTGTCTTCGCCTTCGGTCACCGAAAGCACCGCCACCTTGTGCCGTTCGCCCAGGTCGAAGCTCGCCGGGCAGACCAGGTTGCCGACGTTTTCAATAAACAGAATGCCGTCATCCGCCAGCGGCAGACGCGGGGCGGCGTCGGCAATCATCTGCGCATCCAGGTGGCAGCCTTTGCCGGTATTAACCTGAATCGCCGGGGTGCCGGTTGCGCGAATACGCGCCGCGTCGTTAACGGTTTGCTGGTCGCCTTCAATCACCGCGCAGGAGACGCGCCCGTTCAGGCGTTTGAGCGTTTCCGTTAACAGCGTGGTTTTGCCGGAGCCGGGGCTGGAGACCAGGTTCAGCACCAGCTGTTTACGGGTGGCAAAGCGGGCGCGGTTGCGGGCGGCGATCTGATTATTTTTGTCCAGCACGTTGATTTCCACTTCCAGCATCTGGCGCTGGCTGATACCCGGCGCGTGGGTGCCCGCTTCCCCGTGGCCGTAGTGCAGATCGCCCGCAGCGGACCGTTGCGGGGTTAAGGTGATACCGGTCAGTGCCGCAGAGGGTCGTGGGACAGGAGAAAAGGGCGCGGAGCGAAACGCGGAATGGGGGCGATGTTCATCCCCTTCTATATACAGGTTGCCTTCGGCGCAACCGCAGGTACTACACATACTTTACTCCTTCTCGATTTCGAGACGTTGGATCTGCATGCCGTCATCCGCCACGATGCGAAGACCGGCGCTCTGACACTGCGGACAGCGCTGAACCTTTGATGACAGCAGGGTGACGTACTGCTGGCACTGCTCGCACCAGCACTCCGCCTGCTGCTCTTCAATATGCAGTTCGCAGCCTTCCGCCAGCGTGCCGCGGCACACCAGTTCAAAACAGAAATTCAGGGCGCTGGTCTCGACGCAGGAAAACGCCCCGACCTTCAGCCAGACGCCGGTAACGCGTTTCGCGTGGTTTTGCACTGCCTGCTGCTCGATAAGTTCCAGAGCCCGCTGGCAGAGGGTGATTTCGTGCATGACGCCTCCTCAGTGAATTGCGCCATTGAATGCAATAACGATGCCAGCTTGATTTTTGTTAAGGCGTGACGATGTCAACGCTGTCGAAATGACACGTCGACACCGCGGCGTTGACAGCGGTTTTGCAATTAAACACATTAAAAATCATAAAGATAAAAACTGGCATGGAATCTGCTTAACAGCCGCTATCTCCATTAAACGGATACCTTCTATGACTATTTGGGAAATCAGCGAAAAAGCGGATTACATCGCGCAGCGTCATCAGCAGCTGCAGGACCAGTGGCACCTTTACTGCAACTCGCTGGTTCAGGGCATTACCCTCTCGAAAGCGCGTCTTCACCACGCGATGAGCTGCGCGGCACAGGGGGATATGAGCTTTGTCCTGTTCGGCCATTTCACCATTAACGTGACCCTGGCGGATAACTTCAACAGCCACACTATTGAGTACCACCTCGAGACAAAAGACGGCGAAAAACAGTGTATTGCGAAGGCGCAGCTGATGGCCGACGGCATGGTGGACGGCCACGTCAGCAACCGCGATCGCCAGCAGGTGCTGGAGCACTATCTGGAAAAAATCGCGCCGGTCTATAACGGCCTGTACGCCGCCGTTGAACGCGATCTCCCGGTCAACCTGAAGCAGCTGATGGACGGAAATGCCTCAGCGAACGTGGCCTGACCCTTGCGTGTCGAGAAGTGTCGACAAGACAGTTTTTCGTCAAAAATGACTATCACCAGAGGATGACCCGGTGAACCGTTTTGTAATTGCCGACTCGACGGTCTGTATTGGCTGTCGAACCTGTGAGGCGGCGTGTTCGGAAACGCATCGCCTGCATGGGCTGCAGTCCATGCCGCGCCTGCACGTCATGCGTAATGAAAAAGAGTCTGCCCCGCAGCTCTGCCATCACTGTGAAGATGCTCCCTGCGCGGGTGTCTGCCCAGTGAATGCCATCACCCGTGTTGATGGCGCTGTCCAGCTGAACGAAAGCCTGTGCGTAAGCTGCAAGCTGTGCGGCATCGCCTGCCCGTTTGGCGCGATTGAATTTTCCGGCAGCCGTCCGCTGCACATTCCGGCGAACGCTAACTCGCCAAAAGCCCCGCCTGCGCCACCGGCTCCGGCACGCGTAAGCACGCTGCTGGACTGGGTGCCCGGCATCCGCGCCGTGGCGGTGAAGTGCGACCTGTGCAGCTTCGATGAGCAGGGTCCGGCCTGCGTGCGCACCTGCCCGACTAAGGCATTGATTCTGGTTAACATTCGCGACATCGCCCGTACCAGCAAGCGTAAACGCGAGCTGACCATCAACAGTGATTTTGGCGACCTTTCTCTGCTACAGGCGCTTAACGAGGGGGCGAAATGAACGCGGCAATGATGATTACCAGCGCGGTAGCCTGTTTTACTGCCGCCGCTGTTCTGGCGCTGATCTTCTCATTCCATAAAACCCTGAGCGGCGCGATCGCCGGGATTGGCGGGGCGGTCGCTAGCCTGATGACGCTGGCGGCAGGCGGCGTTGTCCTGCTCGGCGGCCAGTCCGCAGAAACCGTGATGCCGCTGATTCGGCACACCGTTGAGATCACGCCACTGAACGCCATCTGGCTGGTGACGTTTGGTCTGTGCGGGCTGTTTATCAGCCTGTTCAATATCGACTGGCACCGACACCCGCACGCTAAAGCCAACGGCCTGCTGGTCAATCTGCTGATGGCGACGGCGGTCTGTACCGTTATCGCCAGCAACCTCGGCGCGCTGGTGGTGATGGCGGAAATCATGGCGCTGTGCGGCGTGTTCCTGACGGGCTGCAGCGCCTCCGGCAAGCTGTGGTTTGCGCTGGGACGCCTGGGGACGCTGCTGCTGGCGCTGGCCTGCTGGCTGGTGTGGCAACGCTTTGGCACGCTGGATTTCTCTGCGCTCAACGGGCATCCGCTGGGGAATGACGTCTGGCTGCTGGGCGTTATCGGCTTTGGCCTGCTCGCTGGCATCATCCCGCTGCACGGCTGGGCGCCGCAGGCGCATGCGAATGCCTCCGCGCCCGCCGCCGCGCTGTTTTCGGTGGTGGTGATGAAAGTGGGTCTGTTCGGAATTTTGGCGATTACGCTGACCGGCGGACAACCGCCGCTGTGGTGGGGCGTTGTGCTGCTGATCGCCGGAATGATTACCGCGTTCGTCGGCGGCCTGTACGCGCTGATGGAGCACAATATCCAGCGTCTTCTGGCGTACCACACGCTTGAAAATATCGGCATCATCCTGCTCGGTATTGGCGCGGGCGTAACCGGGCTGGCGCTCAATCATCCGGCGCTAATCGCGGCCGGTTTTATCGGCGGTCTTTATCACCTCGTTAACCACAGCCTGTTTAAAAGCACCCTGTTCCTCGGCGCGGGAAGCGTCTGGTTCCGCACCGGCCATCGGGATATCGAAAAGCTGGGCGGGATTGGCAAAAAGATGCCGGTAATTTCACTGGCGATGCTGGTCGGGCTGATGGCGATGGCCGCGCTGCCGCCGCTGAACGGCTTTGCCGGGGAGTGGGTGATCTATCAGTCCTTCTTCGCGCTCGGTCAGAGCGATCTCTTTATCGCGCGTTTGCTCGGCCCGCTGCTGGCGGTCGGGCTGGCAATTACCGGGGCGCTGGCGGTGATGTGCATGGCGAAAGTCTACGGCGTGACCTTCCTCGGCGCGCCGCGCACACGCGAAGCTGAAAACGCCTGCTGCGCACCGTTGTTGATGGGCGTGAGCGTGGTCGCGCTGGCGCTGTGCTGCATCGCGGGCGGCGTCGCCGCACCGTGGCTGCTGCCGCTGCTGGGCAACGCCATTCCGCTGCCGCTGACCGTGGCGAATACCACCGTCTCTCAGCCTATGATCGCGCTGCTGCTGATTGGCGCACCGCTGCTGCCGCTCGTCCTGATGCTGTTCTTCAAACGCGACAGGCTCACCTCCCGCGCGCGCGGTGCGGCGTGGGCCTGTGGCTACGAACACGAACAGTCGATGGTTATCACCGCCCACGGTTTCGCCATGCCGGTGAAGGAGAACTTCGCCGCCGTGCTGAAGCTGCGCCACTGGTTGAATCCGGTGGCCTGGGTACCCGGCTGGCAGAGCGCCGCCGCGCCCGCGCTGTTCCGCCGTCTGGCGGTCATCGAGCTGGCGGTGCTGGTGGTCATTGTGATTTCACGAGGAGCCTGACATGAGTCTGTTACTGGCAATTCTTCAGGCGCTGGTGCTGTTCGCCGCCGCGCCGCTGCTGTCGGGCATCACGCGCGTGGCGCGCGCCCGGATGCACAACCGTCGCGGGCCTGGGGTGCTTCAGGAGTACCGCGATCTCTTCAAACTGCTTTCTCGTCAGAGCGTGGCGCCGGATGCCGCAGGCTGGGTCTTCCGCCTGACGCCCTTCGTGATGGTGGGCGTCATGCTGACCATCGCCACCGCGCTGCCGGTGGTGACGGTAGGATCGCCGCTGCCGGCGCTCGGGGATCTGATTACGCTTATCTACCTCTTTGCCATCGCCCGTTTCTTCTTTGCGATTGCGGGCCTCGACACCGGGAGCCCGTTTACCGGCATCGGTGCCAGCCGCGAGGCGATGCTCGGCGTGCTGGTTGAGCCGATCCTGCTGCTGGGGCTGTGGGTCGCCGCGCAGGTGGCGGGTTCCACCCACATCAGCTTTATCACCCACACCGTTTACCACTGGCCGGTGGCGCGCTCAATCCCGCTGGTGCTGGCGCTGTGCGCCTGCGCGTTCGCCACGTTTATTGAGATGGGCAAACTGCCGTTCGATCTGGCGGAAGCCGAGCAGGAGCTGCAGGAAGGGCCGCTTACCGAGTACAGCGGCTACGGCTTCGCGGTGCTGAAGTGGGGCATCAGCCTCAAACAGCTGGTGGTGCTGCAGATGTTTGTCGGCGTCTTCTTCCCGTGGGGGCAGATGACGCACTTCTCCGCGGGCGGTCTGCTGCTGGCCGTCGTGGTTGCCGTCCTCAAGCTGCTGGTTGGCGTGCTGGTGATTGCCCTGTTCGAAAACAGCATGGCGCGCCTGCGTTTTGTCGAAACGTCACGCATCACCTGGGCCGGTTTTGGTTTTGCATTTTTAGCGTTCGTCTCCTTGCTGGTGGCGTGATTAAAGAGAATTTTTATGTCTGAAGAAAAGAAAGGTCAGCAGTATCTCGCCGCATTGCATCAGGCTTTCCCCGGCGTGGTGCTGGAGGAGTCCTGGCAAACCAAAGACCAGGTAACCGTCACTATTAAGGTGAACTACCTGCCGGAAGTGGTGGAGTTTCTCTACTACCGGCAGGGCGGCTGGCTGTCGGTACTGTTCGGCAACGACGAGCGCCAGCTGTGCGGCAGCTATGCGGTGTACTACGTGATGTCGATGGAGCAGGGCGAAAAATGCTGGCTCACCGTGCGCGTCGAAGTCGACCCGAATAAGCCGGAATATCCGTCCGTCACGCCGCGCGTGCCTGCCGCCGTCTGGGGCGAGCGCGAAGTGCGCGACATGTACGGCCTGGTGCCGGTCGGCCTGCCGGACGAGCGCCGCCTGGTGCTACCGGACGACTGGCCGGACGAGCTCTATCCGCTGCGCAAAGACAGCATGGACTACCGCCAGCGCCCGGCGCCGACTACCGACAGCGAAACCTACGAATTCATCAACGAGCTGGGCAGCAAGAAGAATAACGTGGTGCCGATCGGCCCGCTGCACGTCACCTCTGACGAGCCGGGCCACTTCCGCCTGTTCGTCGACGGTGAAAACATTATCGACGCCGACTACCGCCTGTTCTACGTCCATCGCGGCATGGAAAAGCTGGCGGAAACCCGCATGGGCTACAACGAAGTGACCTTCCTCTCTGACCGCGTGTGCGGCATCTGCGGCTTTGCCCACAGCACCGCCTACACCACCTCGGTGGAGAACGGCATGGGGATCGTGGTGCCGGAGCGCGCGCAGATGATCCGCGCCATTCTGCTGGAGGTGGAGCGCCTGCACTCGCACCTGCTGAACCTCGGCCTGGCCTGCCACTTTGTCGGCTTTGATTCCGGGTTTATGCAGTTCTTCCGCGTGCGCGAGGCGTCGATGAAGATGGCGGAGATCCTCACCGGGGCGCGTAAAACCTACGGCCTGAACCTGATCGGCGGGATCCGCCGCGACCTGCTGAAGGACGACATGATCCAGACCCGCCAGCTGGCGCAGCAGATGCGCCGCGACGTGCAGGAGCTGGTGGACATGCTGCTCAGCACGCCAAACATCGAGCAGCGCACCGTCGGCATTGGCCGCCTTGACCCGGAAATTGCCCGCGACTTCAGCAACGTCGGCCCGATGGTGCGCGCCAGCGGGCACGCCCGCGACACGCGTGCCGATCATCCGTTCGTCGGCTACGGCCTGCTGCCGATGACCGTGCACAGCGAGCAGGGCTGTGACGTCATCTCGCGGCTCAAGGTGCGCATCAACGAGGTGTTCACCGCCCTGAACATGATCGACTTTGGTCTGGACAACCTGCCGGGCGGCCCGCTGATGGTGGAGGGCTTCACCTACATCCCGAACCGCTTTGCCCTTGGCTTTGCCGAAGCGCCGCGCGGGGACGATATCCACTGGAGCATGACCGGCGACAACCAGAAGCTCTACCGCTGGCGTTGCCGCGCGGCCACCTACGCCAACTGGCCAACCCTGCGCTACATGCTGCGCGGTAACACCGTCTCTGACGCGCCGCTGATCATCGGCAGCCTCGACCCGTGCTACTCCTGCACCGACCGCATGACCGTAGTCGATGTGCGCAAGAAGAAAAGCCAGGTGGTGCCGTACAAAGAGCTTGAGCGCTACAGCATCGAGCGTAAAAACTCGCCGCTGAAATAAGGACTCGCCATGTTTACCTTTATCAAAAAAGTGATCAAAACGGGCACGCAGACCAGCAGCTATCCGCTGGAGCCGATGCCGGTGGATAAAAACTTTCGCGGCAAGCCGGAGCACAATCCGCAGCAGTGCATCGGCTGCGCGGCCTGCGTCAACGCCTGTCCATCGAACGCCTTAACGGTGGAAACGGCTCTCAAAACCGGCGAGCTGGCCTGGCAGTTCAACCTCGGGCGCTGCATCTTCTGCGGCCGCTGCGAAGAGGTGTGCCCGACGGTCGCCATTCGTCTGTCGCAGGAGTACGAGCTGGCGGTATGGAAGAAAGAAGACTTCCTGCAGCAGTCGCGCTTTGACCTGTGCAACTGCCGCGTCTGCAAACGCCCGTTCGCCGTGCAGAAAGAGATCGACTACGCCATCGCGCTGCTGCAGCACAACGGCGACGCCCGCGCGGAGCATCACCGTGAAAGCTTTGAAACCTGCCCGGCGTGCAAGCGTCAGAAGTGCCTGCTGCCGTCCGACCGCATTGATATTACCCGCCATATGAGAGAGGCCAGCTGATGGAAAACCTACTGGGCCCGCGCGACGACAACGGCATTCCGGTGCCGATGACGGTGGACGAATCCATCGCCAGCATGAAGGCGTCGCTGCTGAAAAAAATCAAACGCTCGGCCTACGTCTACCGCGTGGACTGCGGCGGCTGCAACGGCTGCGAGATTGAGATCTTCGCCACCCTGTCGCCGCTGTTTGACGCCGAGCGCTTCGGCATCAAAGTGGTGCCGTCCCCGCGCCACGCGGACATCCTGCTGTTTACCGGGGCCGTCACCCGCGCCATGCGCTCGCCCGCGCTGCGCGCCTGGCAGTCCGCCCCTGACCCGAAAATCTGCATCTCGTACGGCGCCTGCGGCAACAGCGGCGGCATCTTCCATGACCTCTACTGCGTCTGGGGCGGCACCGACAAAATCGTGCCGGTGGACGTCTACATTCCGGGCTGCCCGCCGACGCCTGCCGCAACGCTGTACGGCTTTGCCATGGCGCTTGGCCTGCTGGAGCAGAAAATCCACGCGCGCGAGCCAGGCGAGCTCGACAACCAGGCTGCGGCCATTCTGCACCCGGACATGGTGCAGCCGCTGCGGGTGAAGGTCGATCGCACGGCGCGCAGGCTGGCGGGCTATCGCTACGGCCGTCAGATTGCCGACGACTATCTGCGCCTGCTGAGCCAGGGCGAGCATCAGGTCGCACGCTGGCTGGAGGCGGAAAACGATCCGCGCCTCAATGAGATTGTGGCGAACCTGAACAGCATCGTCGATGAGGCGCGTATCCGATGAGTGAAACGGTGGTGTTCAGCCAGCTGAGCCGTAAGTTTATTGATGAGAACGATGCCACGCCGGATGCGGCGCAGCAGGTGGTCTATTACAGCCTGGCGATTGGGCATCACCTCGGGGTGATTGACTGCCTGGAGGCGGCGCTGAGCTGTCCGTGGTCCGAGTATCTGGCGTGGATCGCCACGCTGGAGGAGGGCAGTACGGCGCGGCGCAAAATGGAGGGCGTGCCGAAGTACGGCGAGATCGTGATCGATGCGAACCACATTGCGATGCTCGCCAACGCCTTTGACGCGGCGCTCGGCAGGCAAACCCCAGAGCAGCAGGCGTGGAGCAAAACGTTGCTCGGCATGCTGCATGATATTCATCAGGAGAGTGCCATCTACCTGATGGTGAGGAGATTACGTGACTGACGTTTTACTGTGTGTCGGCAACAGCATGATGGGCGATGACGGCGCGGGTCCGCTGCTGGCGGAGATGTGCGCCGCGAACCCACAGGGCAGCTGGGTGGTGATTGACGGCGGCAGCGCGCCGGAAAACGACGTGGTCGCCATCCGCGAGCTGCGCCCGGACAGGCTGTTAATCGTCGATGCCACCGATATGGGACTCAACCCCGGTGAGATCCGCCTGATTGACCCGGACGACATCGCCGAGATGTTTATGATGACCACCCACAATATGCCGCTGAACTACCTGGTGGATCAGATCAAAAGTGACGTGGGCGAGGTGCTGTTTTTGGGCATTCAGCCGGACATTGTCGGGTTTTATTACCCGATGACGCCGCCGGTGAAGGAGGCGGTGGAGGTGGTGTATTCACGACTAGCCGGGTGGGTTGGGGATGGAGGTTTTTCTCAGCTCTGAGCAGTGCCGGGTGGCGGCTTCGCCTTACCCGGCCTACCAAACCCATCTCCCTCTCCCTGTGGGAGAGGGCTGGGGTGAGGGCAACAGGCTACTCGAGATCCCCCCCGTTACTCGCAATCACCTTCTTATACCACCAGAACGATTTCTTGCGTTTGCGCTCCAGCGTGCCGTTCCCGGCGTCGTCGCGGTCGACATAGACAAACCCGTAGCGCTTGCTCATCTCCCCGGTTGAGGCAGAGACAAGGTCAATACAGCCCCAGGTGGTGTAGCCCATCAGCGGCACGCCGTCCTCAATCGCGTCGCCCATCGCGCGGATATGCTCGCGCAGATAGCTGATGCGGTAGTCGTCGTTAATCTCGCCGTTTTCATCAACGACATCTTTCGCTCCCAGGCCGTTTTCCACCAGGAACAGCGGCTTCTGGTAGCGGTCGTACATCATGTTCATGGTGATGCGCAGGCCGAGCGGGTCGATGCCCCAGCCCCATTCGCTCACCTGAATGTGCGGGTTGCGCAGAGATTTGACGATGTTCGCCGCATTGGTGTTGTTCGCGTTCATATCCGCCGAGGCGCAGCGCGAGGCGTAATAGCTGAACGAGACAAAGTCGACGGTGTTTTTCAGAAGTAGATCATCGCCCGGGTCTTTAACAATCACCACGCCTTTCTCGCGGAACACGCGGGCAGAATAGGCCGGATAGCTGCCGCGCGCCTGCACGTCGATAAAGAACAGGTTCTCGCGGTCTTTCTCCAGCGCCATCCACACGTCTTCCGGCTTGCAGGAGTACGGATAGAAGTTTCCGCCCGCCAGCATGCAGCCGACCTGGTTTTCCGGGTTCACCTCGTGAGCAATTTTAGTCGCCAGCGCGCTCGCCACCAGCTCGTGGTGCGCGGCCTGGTATTTCACCTGATCTTCATTTTCGCCTTTCTCAAACACCAGCCCCGCGCCGGAGAACGGGCTGTGCAGCATGATGTTGATTTCGTTGAAGGTCAGCCAGTATTTCACCAGCCCGTTAAATTCCTCAAAGCAGGTGCGGGCATAGCGGGCAAAGAAATCGACCATCTTACGGTTGCGCCACGAGCCGTACTCCGTCACCAGGTGCATCGGCACGTCGAAGTGGCAGAGCGTTACCAGCGGCTCGATGTTGTACTTTTTGCACTCTTCGAACACAGCGCGGTAGAAGGCAATACCCTCTTTGTTCGGCAGCGGTTCGTCGCCGTTCGGGTAGAGGCGGCTCCAGGCAATCGAGGTGCGGAACACCGTAAAGCCCATCTCCGCCATCAGGGCGATGTCTTCTTTATAGCGATGGTAAAAATCAATCGCCTCGTGGCTCGGGTAGAATTCGTCGTCACGCAGCGAAAAACGCTTTTCCTTACCGAGTTTCACCGCCAGGCGGTTCGCGCCGTGGGGGATCATATCGACCGTTGTCAGCCCTTTGCCGCCCTCACGGTAAGCGCCTTCACTCTGGTTGGCGGCAAGCGCGCCGCCCCATAAAAATCCTTGTGGAAACACAGACATTCTTACCTCGCTTTCAATTTATGCTTTTGCTGCGTTGTTCTGTACCGGTGCGGTCTGCAGGGCGCGCGCTTTTTCGGCGTCGTCTTCGACCGGAATATCCTCAAAGCCCAGTATCAGGGTCAGAACAAACGACAGCACCACTGCCAGACCCATTACGCCAAACACCCAGACGATGGTCATCGGGTTCGCCGGGTCGAAGAACTGTACGCTGGTAAACAGCCCCGGTGCCGCCATCGAGTGGCTGGCGAGACCGGCCATGCCCGCCACCGCGCCGCAGATAAAGCCGCTGATCAGGCTCGCAATCAGCGGACGTTTCAGACGCACCGCCACGCCGTACAGGGCCGGTTCAGAGATCCCCGCCATAATAGCGGAGGCCGCCGCCGCCAGTGCCGTCTGGCGCAACTCCGGGTTTTTGGTTTTCCACGCCACCGCCAGTGACGAGCCGCCGAGCGACAGGTTAGCGCCGATTTCCGACGGCATGACCATCCCTTCTTTGCCCGTTTCGGCAATGGTCTGAATGATGGTTGGCGTAAACACGCGGTGCATCCCGGTCATGACCAGCAGCGGCCACAGCGCGCCCATAATGGCCACGGAGAGCCAGCCCAGATAGCCGTGAATGGTGTAAACCAGCGCGGAGATGGCGCTACCGATCCAGATGCCCAGCGGCCCAATCAGCACGATGGCGAGCGGGGCGGCAATCAGCACGATCAGCATCGGCTTGAGGAAGTTTTTGGTTACCGCCGGGGTGATGCGATCCACCCAGCGCTCGATGTATGACAGGCACCAGGTCATCACCAGAGCCGGGATGACGGTGTAGGTGTATTTCACCGCCGTCACCGGGATAAAGGCGAACTCAACGTGTTCGCCCTGCGCGGCTTTCGCCATCAGCTCGATAAAGCTCGGGTGCACCAGCACGCCCGCAATGGCGATGGCCAGCGACATGTTGGTTTTGAACTTCACCGCCGCCGAGGCCGCCACCATCAGCGGCAGGAAGAAGAACGCGCCGTCGCCGATGACGGTCAGAATAGTGAGCGTCGGCGCGCCTTTTGGCAGCACGCCGGTCATCTCAAGGATCATCGCCAGCAGCTTGACCATTGAGCCGCCGATGATCGCCGGGATCAGCGGGGACATGGTGCCGATCAGCGCGTCGAGGATCCCGGCGCCAATGCGACGCAGCGTCAGCTTTTGCGGGCCTTCCGGTACGGCAGGCTGCAGGCTGGTTGGCAGCAGGCTCACCACTTCGCGGTACGCCTGCGAAACGGTGTTGCCGATGATGACCTGGCACTGGTTGTCGGTGCGCACCACGCCGAGCACGCCGCTGATGCTTTTCAGGCGCGCGGTGTCGGTAAGGCTTTCGTCTTTCAGAACGAAACGAAGTCGCGTCATGCAGTGGGTGACGGCGACGATGTTCTCTTTGCCACCCAGCGCGCTGACAACGTCGTTCGCCAGCGCAGCGTAATTTTTGGCCATCGGATGTGATCCTGTTATCGTTGTGTGAAATGTAGGAAACCGGTTCCACATAATCATCATGAGTTTCTTTGGATGAAACAAGATCGCTTTTTGACCATTTTTTTATTTCGTGACGATGATCACCAGCAAGAACCCAAAGCGTGATTTCACCGCTGCGACAATTTTTCTGCAGTGCAGTACACTGCGCTCCATCAGATGCAGACGGAATAACAACATGACCACGATGCTTGAAGTGGCGAAGCGGGCAGGCGTTTCGAAAGCCACGGTGTCCCGGGTGCTGTCGGGCAATGGCTATGTCAGCCAGGAGACCAAAGACAGGGTTTTTCAGGCCATTGAAGAGAGCGGCTATCGCCCAAATTTGCTGGCGCGCAACCTGGCGACCAAACGTACCCAGACGCTGGGCCTGGTGGTGACGAACACCCTTTATCACGGCGTCTACTTTAGCGAGCTGCTGTTTCACGCCGCGCGCATGACGGAAGAGAAAGGGCGGCAGCTGATCCTCGCGGATGGCAAGCACAGCGCGGATGAAGAGCGTGAGGCGATCCAGTATTTGCTCGATATGCGCTGCGACGCGGTGATCATCTATCCGCGTTTTCTGAGCGTGGAGGAGATGGATGAGATTGTCGAGAAGTGCGAGCAGCCCATTATGGTGCTCAACCGCCGCCTGCGGAAAAACAGCAGCCACAGCGTCTGGTCGGATCATAAAGCCTCCAGCCAGGACGCGGTGTCACAGCTGATTGCGAAAGGGCATCGGGAGATCGCCTTTATCACCGGCTCGCTGGATTCTCCCACCGGGGTTGAGCGTCTCTCCGGCTATAAGGACGCGCTGGCGCAGCACGGTATTCCGCTGCGCGAGGGGCTGATTGCGCAGGGGAAGTGGAACCCCGCCAGCGGCGCGGCGGCGGTGTCCGAACTGCTTGCTCGCGGTGAACGCTTTACGGCGCTGGTGGCGAGTAATGACGACATGGCAATTGGCGCCATGAAGCAGCTGCACGACAGCGGCGTAGCCGCACCGGACGCGGTGTCGGTGATCGGTTTTGACGACGTGGCCATCGCGCCTTACATTGTGCCGTCGCTTTCCAGCGTACGCATCCCGGTAACGGAGATGATCAAAGAGACCATCAGCCGCCTGATCTTCATGCTCGACGGCGGTGAGTTTAAATATCAGCAAATTTTCTCCGGCGAGCTTGTCCTGCGCGACTCGGTTATTGACGGCCCGCACCGCTGATGTCGACAGCTGTCATCGTCATAAGTGACGATGACAGCACCGCTTTAATTTTTAAAATCAATTAAAATCAATAATTTAATTATTGGCACGGTTTATGAATATCTCCGGGCATAACTGTAATGCTGGAGAAGCAGATGAACCGTTTTATTATGGCCGATGCCAGTAAGTGTATTGGTTGCCGTACCTGTGAAGTGGCGTGCGTGGTTTCCCATCAGGCGGAGCAGGACTGCGCGTCGCTTACCCCTGACACGTTTTTGCCGCGCATCCACGTCATCAAAGGCGTGAATATTTCCACCGCCGCCATCTGTCGCCAGTGCGAAGACGCACCGTGCGCCAACGTCTGCCCGAACGGGGCGATTAAACGCGAGAAGGGCTTTGTGCACGTGATGCAGGAGCGCTGCATTGGCTGCAAAACCTGCGTGGTCGCCTGCCCGTACGGCGCGATGGAGGTGGTGGTCCGTCCGGTGGTACGCAACAGCGGTATGGGACTGAGCGTGCGCGCGGACAAAGCCGAAGCCAACAAATGTGACCTGTGCTACCACCGCGACGCCGGCCCGGCCTGCATGGAAGCCTGCCCGACGCACGCGCTGGTCTGCGTGGATCGCGACAAGCTTGAGCAGATGAGCGCCGAAAAGCGGCGTCGCGCGGCGTTCGACACCTCGTCATCGCTGCTGTTCTGAACCGTATGAGCAGCAACGGCGTTCAGCTGCGCGTGCGCGGCAAGGTGCAGGGCGTCGGGTTTCGTCCCTTCGTCTGGCAGCTGGCGCAGGCGCTTCAGTTGACCGGTGACGTCTGCAATGACGGAGAGGGCGTGCTGGTGCGCCTCGTGGGTAATGGGGGGGCCTTTACCGCGAGGCTGCATCAGGACTGCCCGCCGCTGGCACGCATTGACCGCGTGGAAGCGCAGCCGTTTACCTGGGCGCACGTACCGGAGGACTTTACCATCCGCCACAGCGCGGCCGGGACGATGGACACCCAGATTGTGCCGGATGCCGCCACCTGTCCGGCGTGTCTGGCTGAGATGTGCGACCCACTCGAACGCCGTTATCGCTATCCGTTTATCAACTGCACCCACTGCGGGCCGCGGTTTACCATTATCCGCGCCATGCCCTATGACCGTCCGGCCACGGCAATGGCGCCGTTCCCGCTCTGTGGGCCGTGTGAAGCCGAGTACCGCAATCCTGCCGACCGCCGTTTTCACGCCCAGCCGGTCGCCTGCCCGGACTGCGGGCCCGCGCTTATGTGGCGTGCGGGCGACATGACTGCTGAGCGCGAGGCTGCTCTGCGCGCAGCGGTAGCGATGCTGAAAAGCGGCGGTATAGTCGCGGTTAAAGGGCTGGGTGGCTTTCACCTCGTCTGTGACGCGCGTAACCCGCAGGCGGTCGCGACGCTTCGGTCACGCAAGCAGCGGCCCGCGAAGCCGCTGGCGGTGATGATCCCGCATGCGGATGACCTGCCGGAGACGGTTCAGGCGCTGCTATGCTCACCCGCCGCACCCATTGTGCTCACGCCAAAAGCCTGGCTGCCCGCGTTCCCGGAAGGTATCGCGCCCGGTCTGGATTCCGTGGGCATCATGCTTCCTGCGAACCCGCTGCAGCACCTTCTTATGATGGACTGCCAGCGACCGCTGGTGATGACTTCCGGCAACCTTAGCGGCAGGCCGCCTGCCATCACCAACCGGCAGGCGCTGGATGAGCTCAGCGGCATCGCGGACGGCTTCCTGCTGCACAATCGCGATATTCTTCAGCGGATGGACGATTCGGTGGTGGATCGGGACGGCGCGATGCTGCGCCGGGCGCGCGGTTTTGTGCCGGATGCCATCACGTTGCCTGCGGGTTTCGATAATATCCCCGCCACGTTATGCACCGGGGCGGAGATGAAAAACACCTTCTGCCTGGTGCGTGGCAACCAGGCGGTGCTGAGCCAGCATTTTGGCGATCTCGGTGACGAGGGTGTCGAAGCGCAGTGGCGCGGCGCGCTCTCGACGATGCAGGACATCTATGCCTTCCGTCCTGAGCGCGTGGTGTGCGACGCCCATCCGGGGTACCGTGCGCGCCAGTGGGCGCAGGCGCAGGGGCTGCCCGTTGAAACCGTGCTGCACCATCACGCCCACGCGGCGGCTTGCCTGGCGGAAAACGGCTGGCCGCGGGAGGGCGGAGATGTTATTGCCCTGACGCTGGACGGGATCGGCATGGGGGAAAACGGCGCGCTGTGGGGCGGGGAGTGCCTGCGTGTCAACTATCTCGAGTGCGCGCTTTTAGGTGGCCTGCCTGCCGTTGCGCTGCCGGGGGGCGATCTGGCGGCGCGGCAGCCGTGGCGCAACCTGCTCGCCCAGTGTCTGGCGTTTGTCCCTGACTGGCAGCACTATCCGGAAACGCGCGCGGTACAGCGTCAGAACTGGCCGCTGCTGGCGAAGGCTATCCAGCGCGGCGTCAACGCGCCGCGGGCGTCGTCGTGCGGTCGCCTGTTTGATGCCGTCGCCTGCGCGCTGGGTATCGAAACCCAATCCTGGGAAGGTGAAGCGGCCTGCAGGCTGGAAGCGCTGGCGGCACAGTGCAACGGCGTCGAACACCCGGTTACGCTGTCGGTGGAAGACTTCGCGCTTTTCTGGCAGCAGTGGCTGAGCTGGCAGGCAGAGCCCTGCGAGCGCGCGTGGGCGTTTCACGACGCGCTGGCAAAAGGGCTGGCGGAGCTCGCTGCGTTCCATGCCCGGCGCTTATCGCTGTCGACAATCTGTCTCAGCGGCGGTGTGTTGCACAACCGTCTGCTGCGCGCGCGCCTGCGTCATTACCTTTCTGACTTTACGCTTCTTTTTCCTTCGCGCCTGCCCGCAGGCGACGGAGCGATCTCCTTCGGGCAGGCGGTGGTCGCCGCAGCCCGGTCATGTTTACAAAGGACTAAAAATGTTACGACTGTTACGCAATGAACCTCGCGCCGCGCTCCTGCTGCTGGCTCTGGTAATGGCAAACCTGCTGGCCTGGGGATGGGCATGGCACACCTTTAGCGGCAGCACGGCGCTGATGGCGGCAAGTCTGCTGGCGTGGTGCTACGGGCTGCGTCACGCGGTGGACGCTGACCATATTGCCGCCATTGATACCGTGACGCGTAAGCTGATGCAGCAGGGCTCGCGCCCGTCCGGCGTGGGGGCGTGGTTCTCGCTGGGGCACTCCACCATCGTGGTGCTGGCCTCCATTGCCATCGCTGCTACCGCCACGGCGTTTCAGAAAAACATGGAATGGTTCCACGAAACTGGCAGCCTGATTGGTACCGCCGTTTCCGCGACCTTCCTGCTGGCGATGGCGCTGGTGAATATGGTGATCCTGCGCGGCGTCTGGCGCAGTTTTCAGGCGCTGAAACACGGCAGGCCTGTGCAGGGCGACATCACGCTCCCTGCCCAGGGCGGCGTCATGAACTGGCTGTTTGGCAAAACCTTCCGCCTGGTGAATAAAAGCTGGCAGATGTACCTGGTCGGTTTCCTGTTTGGCCTCGGCTTTGACACGGCCACCGAGATTGGCGTGCTGGGGATCTCTGCCGCCAGCGCCTCCAGCGGGATGTCGGTGTGGTCAATCATGATCTTCCCGGCGCTCTTCGCCAGCGGCATGGCGCTGGTGGATACCCTCGATAACCTGCTGATGGTCGGTGCCTACGGCTGGGCGTTTAACAAGCCGCAGCGCAAGCTCTATTACAACATGACCATCACCGGCACCTCCGTGGTGGTGGCGCTGTTTATCGGCGGGCTGGAAGCGCTGGGTCTGCTGATGGATAAATTTGCCCTCAGCGGCGGCGTCTGGGATCTGATTGGCGCGGTAAACGACAACCTGGGCAACGCCGGGTTTGTGGTGGTCGGGCTGTTCGTTGCCTGCTGGCTGATCTCCATGGTCAACTACCGCTGGCGCGGCTACGACGCGCTGGTGGTGCGATCCTGAGCAGGGGGTAGCCAGGCGCGGGTAAAATCAAGCCAGCCGCTGGCGGTCAGCACAATGTCCTGCACGTTTTCCAGGGTGTTAAGACGGTAGCGGTAGTGGAAAAGCGGCGTACAGGCGCCGCTTTCCAGCAAGGAATGAAAGAAGGAGGGCAGGTGATTATTCAGGGTCTCCTCACTTTCACAATAACCCATCAGTTTCTGCTTCTCTTCTTGCCAGATGTCCTCGCCTAAGGCCGTGGCCCACGCAGGCTCATCAAAAAACCACTCCACCAGGGCAAAGCCTGGCAGTTCACCCGCCAGATAGTCACCCAACAAAAGATCGGCCTGATCCAGCGCGTTATGACCATGCCACTCTTCGCGATCTTTCCATTTCACCGTCACGTTGCAGCTGTGCTTTTTCAGGCGCGCGCGCAGAATATCGGCCAGTTCGCACAGTTCAGGTGTGTGGTAGCAAACCAGCGAAAGCGTGGCGGGAAGCATCGCTTCCGAAGCCTGCGGGTATTGCGGTGGTGTCAGGCCTGGTAGTATTTCCGTTTGGGTTTCTAAATCATCCCGATGGAGAAACTGTTGATGCGTAATGCTCTGAATTTCCTGACGTAGCCAGGCCGCAAGCGGCTCGGGTAACCTGGCGTTTACCATTAGCCAGGCGAATCCGCCGCTGGTGGACGTTACCGCTGCCTGCGCATTTTGTCCTTTCCCGACGGTGATCCACGCCGGCTTTTGCGCCTCCGTACGGGTTCGCCAGAACTCTATCGCATGCAGTAGCGGATGGGCAGCAAAATACCAGGGCTGGCGCTCCAGGCGCAGGTAGTGAGAATGGTGATGCGCAATGGCAAAGGGCCCGGCACCGATGTCCGGTTGCTGTGGATGTGGCAGGCGGCATACGTGGTGCGCGAGACGATGCGCCAGCATCGCATCGGGGATGGTCAGCTGTATCTCCAGACACCAGGGGGCAATAAGCAACGCCTTGCAGACGTGAGTCAGACCTGCATTGCGTGCCGGATCGGCCAATACCTGTTGCAGCGCAATGAGGATATCTTCATCGCTGATAGCTTGCCCATTGTGCCAGTGCGCACCGCTGCGCAGGTAAAAACGCCAGCGGCGTTTGTCTTCGTTGAATTCCCAGTGATGGGCTAGATCAGGTACTGGATGCGGCTGACCGGGCATGTAGCGCGTTAATCCCGCGTGTACGGCACAGATAATGTGCTGCTCAGCGCGACGACGCTGAAGCGCCGGATGAAGCGACGTCAGTGGACGATACCAGGGAATGCGCAGGGTTGGCTGGTGCTTAAGCCACTTTCCGCCTAAAAAGGGTGTGATGATGTGATGCAGGCTAGCTGGATCGCCATCAGCCAGCTGCAGCGCGCTCTGGTAATCCCCCTTCTCCAGGCAGGCGTGCATCAGAGGGGCGCTGAGTTCGCTGGTGGTTGTCAGGCAGTGCAAGATGGCTCGATGTCCCCGTCCCGGCTGAGCATTCCAGCTTAACCATCCGCTCTGCGCCAGCTGGCGCAACAGGGTACGTGCATGACGTTCACTGCACAGCGCCACCTCGGCGACTTCAGCGATAGTCGTCGGCTTTGGCTCTGCGCCAAAGTGTTGATAAAGCCGTTGATACTGACGGATTTTCTGAAGCTGGCGCATGTCGACGTACCCAGGATAAAAGGTGGATGGTGAGAGTGTAGGTTTTTTTGCGGAATAATTAAGGTCTGGATTGATAAAGTGTTCCGGTTTTGTTCCCCCTCCAGGGCGGAGAGGGAACCGGATTATGCAGCGTCAGATTTCAAGCTGTGCCCGAATCTTTAGCGCAATGCTTTCTGCCTGCGGGCCCAGAATAACCTGCGCATTCTGCGTACCCATTTTGAGAATACCTTTCGCGCCCAGCGATTTCAGCACGGGCTCATCCAGCACGCTGCTATCAACGAGCGTCAGGCGCAGGCGGGTAATGCAGGCATCGACAATCCTGAGGTTGTCTTTGCCACCCAGTGCCGCGATGTATTGCGTGATGGCTTCGCTTTGATCGTCAGAATTACCCGCTACAGCCTCGTCGTCTTCGCGGCCCGGCGTTTTCAGCTTAAAGAAGCGGATCGCGAAGGTGAATACGACAAAGTATATCGCGAAGAACAGCACGATCAGTGGGATCAGGATCCACGGCTTAGTAGCCAGTCCCCAGTTGAGAACGAAGTCGATAAGCCCGGCAGAGAAACCAAAACCGTGCAGTACGCCGAGGCTGTTGGTGATCACCATGCTCACGCCCGCCAGTACCGCATGCAGCGCATACAGAGCAGGGGCAAGGAACAGGAAGGAGAACTCGATGGGCTCGGTAATGCCGGTCAGGAAAGCGGTCAGAGCCACGGAAAGCAGCATCCCCCCTACGGTAGCGCGACGTGCTTTCGGTGCGGCGAAATACATCGCCAGCGCGGCACCCGGCAGGCCTCCCATAAAGATCGGGTAAGCCCAGGCCATGTAAACGCCTGCATGCGGGTCACCGGCGAAGAAGCGGTTAAGGTCGCCACGGGTCAGGTCGGTTGCAATCTGCGTGATGCTGGAACCGTCAATACCCGGTACAGCACCGCCAACCACCAGCCCTTTCACTACGTCAGGGGCCAGACAGATATTGTGTACCGCGCTGGCGGCATCGTAAGTCACTTTCAGGCAGTCGCCGAGGCTAAACCAGAAGACGGAGTGCAGAATGTAATGCAAACCGAAGGGGATTAGCGCGCGGTTCAGGACACCATAAATAAACCATCCCGGTTCGCCGCTGCGGGAGACAAACAGGCTGAAGGTATCAATACCGTGCTGCACGGAAGGCCAGACATACCCGCAAATCCAGGCGATGAACAGGCAAATAAGCCCGGTTACGATCGGCACCAGGCGTTTGCCCGCAAAGAAGGCGAGAAAGTCCGGAAGTTTGGTGTTTGAGAAACGGTTGTAGCAGTGACCCGCGACGACACCGGCAATGATCCCGGCGAAGAAGGACATGTTAATGGATGAGTTTATGACGGCCGTGGCTTTGGTAAGCACCAGGAAACCCACCGCCCCTGCGAGGGCTGCAGCACCGGCGTTGTCTTTTGCCAGACCAATGGCGATCCCTAAGGCAAACAACAAAGGTAGACTGTCAAAGATACCGCCACCGGCGCTGGCTATAAACGGAATATTAAAAACATCAGGCTGCCCAAGGCGTAATAATATCGCTGCAACGGGCAGGGTGGCGATTGGCAACATCAGGGCTTTACCCAGACGTTGCAGATAACTAAATGCGTTCATGAGAGTGGATTCCAAAAAGGACTTAATTCACGACGAAAAATAACACCTTTTATTTTAATGCGAAAGTCCCTGTAATAAAAATGTGATGCGGAATAAATTAATTTTTATTATATTTTATCAGCGAATTGTTCATGGCATAAACAATGATGAAGTAACTAATTTGTTCCGGTTTTAAACTGGTCGTGCTTCAGTTATCACGTTTACTCACCGGCATCATCAGTTCTCGCAGGCGCTCTATGCGCGCCTCCGGGCTGAGGTAGAGCCAGCGAAACAAAATATGTTCTGATTTTTTAGCCTGTTTAAAATAGGCGGAAAGGTAGTTGAGTTCTTTGCTAAAGGTGGTCATGGGATGTCTCCGGCTAATGGGTCTATTTTTAGGGTAAGCCGAAAACAGGGAATAAAACAGGCTGGTGTTTATCAGGTGTTCCGTATTTAAATATTGATGGATGTAATGGTTAAGGGATTAATGGCGGTGATTTATCTTGTTTGTATTTATGTCCTGAATAGAATTCGCAAAAAAAAGCCCCGGGACATCGGGGCAGCGGATAATATAATCCAATGGTTAAGTGAGCGTGGCAAGAGATTACGGGTTACGCGGGCAGCGATTTCAGCAGAGCGAAAGCCTCCTTCATCCGATCTTCGCTAACCACAAAGGCGCGTACCTGACCTTCGGCGTCAGAGCCGCGTGCAACCATTCCGTGAGGTTCAATGGCAATCTGCCAGCTCAGATCCTTGCGCTGCGTCTCCCCCGCAAGATGCAACGGTAACTCTGGCGTTTTAACCTTCACCAGCATGGCGGGGAGTTTCAGCGGTGCGCTGCCGCCGAGCAGGTTTTTTGCCAGATACATGGCGCTCAGCTGTATCGGCTGCAGGAAAGGCAGCACCTGACCGTTGATTTCAGCGCAGTCGCCTAACGCGTAAATATCGGGCTGCGTGGTTTGAAGGTAGCTATTTACCTTCACGCCACGGCCTGTTTCGGCGCCTGCACGATGCGCCAGCGCAGTTTCCGGGCGCAGGCCCGTCGCCGCGATAACCACATCCACCTCAACGCTGCGGCTGCGGTCGAGCGTGGCACGAATACCGCCTTCGGTTTTGCGCAGGCTTTGCAGCTGCGATTTCAGCAGCAGATGCACCCCCATGTCGGTCAGACGATGCTGTAAGCGACTGCTTACTTCTGCGGGCATCAGCGCCGACAGAATGCTCGCCGCATGGTCGACCAGGGTCACCGATTTGCCCGCCCGGCAGAAATCCATCGCCAGCTCGGTGCCGATCAGCCCCCCGCCGACAATCATTACCCGCTGTGCGTCGCGAAGCGCCGTTTCGCTGGCCTGATACGCCTGCTGGCTGTTGAGGGTGAGCATCAGCTCGCGGCCCTCAATCGGCGGCACAAACGCGGAGGCACCCGTGGCGAGCACCAGCCTGTCGTACTGCCAGGTCTTCTCTTTTGCTTTCACCACGTGGGCGGCGGCGTCGATATCGGTGACCCAGGTGTACGGGAACAGGCGCAGGTTAAACTGCTCTGCAAACTCCCCCGCCGTCTGGCGGGTGAGGTCTTGGGCGCGCTGATTCTGGCTAATAACGTGGCTTAAATCAGGTTTGTTGTACTCGTCCATGCTGTCGGCGGCAATCACCGTCAGCGGCACGCTGGCATCCTGCTTGCGGATGTTTTTCACCAGCTGACGGGCGGCAAAGCCCGAGCCGATGATGACGATACCGTTGCTCATTTTGCCTCCGTACCCAGTTCGTCAAAGACGTCCTTACCGAGGGAACATTCCGGGCAGAGGAAATTGTCCGGCACGTCGCGCCACGGCGTGCCCGGGGCAACATCCTGCAGCGGTTCGCCCAGGTCAGGATCGTAAATCCACTGGCAGACGCTGCACTGCATGCGCGGGCCGAGATCGGCGGCTGCCGCGGCGGCACAGGCGCAGGCTTCCTGCTGTTCGGGTGCTTTTGCCGCCACTTCCGGCAGCGGAGCGAGCGCCCACTGACGGGCAATGTCGCGACCGTGCTGGCGACAGATCTCCAGGGCGTCGATATCCGGGCGCCACTTGGCCTTCAGGCTCATGGACATCTCAAAGCCCGCATCCTGTAAGCGGGTGGAGAGGCGGTCTACCGCGCCGCCGCTCCAGCCGTGGGAGCCAAAGGCGCTGGCGCGTTTGTTACGGAAGCGCAGGCCTGTCATCTCTTCTACCAGACCGGCAATTTTCGGCATCATCACGTTGTTCATGGTGGAGGTGCCCACCAGCACGCCCTTAGAGCGGAACACGTTGGTTAACACCTCATTCTTATCGCTGCGCGCCACATTGAAGATTTTCACCGCCACGTTCGGGTCCACTTCGTTGATGCCCTGGGCAATGGCGTCCGCCATCATGCGGGTGTTGTTGGACATGGTGTCGTAGAAAATAGTGATGCGGTCTTCCTGATAGTCCGCCGCCCACTTCAGGTACAGCTCGACGATCTGGGTGGGGTTTTCACGCCACACCACGCCGTGGGAGGTGGCAATCATCTCCACCGGCAGGTTGAAGCCGAGGATTTCGGTGATTTTTGGCGTGACCAGGCGGCTGAACGGGGTCAGGATGTTGGCATAGTACCGCTGGCACTGCTCGAACAGCTCTGTCTGATCCACTTCGTCATTAAACAAACGTTCGTCGCAGTAGTGCTGGCCGAAGGCGTCGTTGCTGAACAGCACCGCGTCACCGGTCATGTAGGTCATCATGCTGTCCGGCCAGTGCAGCATCGGGGTTTCCACGAAGATCAGCTGCTTGCCATTACCGATATCCAGCGCGTCGCCGGTTTTCACGGTGTGGAAGTTCCACTCCGGATGGTGGTGGTGGCCGTTGATCGAGTCGATGGCGTTGGTGGTGCAGTAGACAGGTGTGTTCGGGATGTAAGACATCAGCTCGGTCAGCGCCCCGGCGTGATCTTCTTCCGCGTGGTTGATGATGATGTAATCGATGGCGTCGAGATCGATTTCGCTGCGCAGGTTCTGCACGAACTCGCGGCTGAACTTGTGATCGACGGTATCGATCAGCACGTTTTTTCCTTCGCGGATGAGATAGCTGTTGTAGCTGCTGCCGCGCAGCGTTTTGTATTCCGTCCCGTGGAAATCGCGCACTTCCCAGTCACGTTGACCGACCCAATGAATGTTATTTTTAACCAGAATAGACATAGCAACCTCTACGTAATACAGCATTTTCAAATAAGATGTTTTGCTTATATCAAGTTGCGTGCCAAATTTTAATTTGTTGATTTTACTTAATTAATATTTTTATGATCCGTAATGGGTAGTCATTATGACTATTCAAAACAGTGTCACTATGACAACATGCATTGTCAAAATGACAGCGAGGCAGACATGAGCTTTTCCGTAGACGTGCTGGCGAAGATCGCCATTGAGCTGCAGACCGGTATTGGCCATCAGGACCGCTTTCAGCGGCTGATCTCCACGCTGCGCCACGTGCTGGCGTGCGACGCCTCGGCGCTGCTGCGCTACGAGGGGCGGCAGTTTATTCCGCTGGCTATCGACGGGCTGGCGAAGGACGTACTCGGACGGCGCTTTACCCTTGAGGGCCATCCGCGTCTGGAAACTATCGCCCGCGCGGGTGACGTGGTGCGTTTCCCGGCGGACAGCGACTTGCCCGATCCGTACGACGGGCTTATTCCCGGACAGGAGAGCCTGAAGGTACACGCCTGTATCGGCCTGCCGCTGTTTGCTGGGCAGAATCTGATTGGGGCGCTGACCCTCGACGGCATGTCGCCGGACCAGTTCGACACCTTTAGCGATGAAGAGCTGCGCCTGATTGCGGCGCTGGCCGCCGGGGCGCTTAACAACGCGCTGCTGATTGAACAGCTGGAGAGCCAGAATATTCTTCCCGGCAGCCCGGCGGCGTTTGAGCAGATAACGCACACGGAGATGATTGGCCTCTCTCCGGGCATGGCGCAGCTCAAAAAAGAGATTGAGATTGTTGCCGCCTCAGATTTGAACGTGCTGATCTTCGGCGAAACCGGCACCGGTAAGGAGCTGGTGGCGAAGTCCATTCACGAAGCCTCGCCGCGCGCGGTTAACCCGCTGGTGTACCTCAACTGCGCCGCGCTTCCGGAGAGCGTGGCGGAAAGCGAGCTGTTTGGTCACGTTAAGGGAGCGTTTACCGGGGCCATCAGCAACCGCAGCGGCAAGTTTGAAATGGCCGATAACGGCACGCTGTTTCTGGATGAGATTGGTGAGCTTTCCCTTTCGTTACAGGCCAAGCTGCTGCGCGTGCTGCAGTACGGCGACATCCAGCGCGTGGGGGATGACCGCAGTCACAGAGTGGACGTTCGCGTGCTGGCAGCGACCAACCGTGACCTGCGTGAAGCGGTGCTGGCCGGGCAGTTCCGCGCCGACCTGTTCCACCGCCTGAGCGTGTTCCCACTTACCGTGCCGCCGCTGCGCGAGCGCGGGGACGACGTGGTGCTGCTGGCGGGCTATTTCTGCGAGCAGTGCCGTCTCCGGATGGGGCTTTCCCGCGTGGTGCTGAGCCCGGGGGCGAGGGCGCATCTGTTGAGCTACGGCTGGCCGGGCAACGTGCGTGAGCTGGAGCATGCGATCCACCGTGCGGTGGTGCTGGCGCGGGCGACGCGCTCGGGTGACGAAGTGGTGATCCACGCGCGGCATTTTGCGCTGCAGGATGAAACCGCACCGGCTGTCGTGCAGGCGGCGCCAGAGATAGCGAATGAAAATCTGCGTGAAGCCACGGAGGCGTTTCAGCGTCAGATGATTACCCGCGCGCTGGAGCAGAATAACCGTAACTGGGCGGCGTGCGCCCGGGCGCTGGAGATGGACGTCGCCAACCTGCACCGGCTGGCGAAGCGTCTCGGACTGAAGGGTTAGATAATCCCGGCCTGATAGAAATCCTGCAGGTTGATGGCACCGCACAGTCTGCCGGCGTCATCCACCACCGGCGCGGCGGTGATTTTGCGCTTCATCAGCACCTCTTTGGCTTCGATGGCCCGGCTCTCGGCGTTCAGCGTCAGCCCGCCCTGGGTCATGGCGTCCGACACTTTAGTTTCCAGCTTGCCGCCGCCCACCAGCCAGCGGCGCAGGTCGCCGTCGGTGAACACGCCTTTGACGTACCCGTCGTCATCGCACACCGCTACCAGCCCCAGGCCGGTGCGGCTCAGCTCCAGCATCGCGTCCATGACGCTGGTATCGAGTTTGACCTGCGGAATAGCATCGTCGGTGCGCATCAGGTGGTGAACCTTGTTGAGCAGGCGTGCCCCGAGCGCGCCCGCCGGATGCGAGCGGGCGAAATCTTCTTCGTTAAAGCCGCGCGCCTGCATTACCGCCATCGCCAGCGCGTCGCCCATCATCAGCGTGTTGACGGTGCTGGAGGTCGGAGCGAGGTGCATCGGACAGGCTTCACGCTCAACGGAAATATCCAGCGTCGCTTTGGCGGCCAGCGCCAGCGGCGAGCGGGATTTCCCGGTCATCGCCAGCAGGGCGACCGATTTTTCCTGCAGACGCGGAATGATGAGATCCAGCTCTTTGGCCGAACCGGAGTAGGAGATAAACAGCATCACGTCGCGGCTCTCAATCATTCCCAGATCGCCGTGCAGCGCCTCTGCAGGATGCACGAAGAACGCCGGGGTGCCGGTGCTGGCGAGCGTCGCAGCAATCTTTTTGCCGATATGGCCGGATTTACCGATGCCTGCCACGATCACTTTGCCTTCGCAGTGGATAATGGTGTTGGCGGCGCGGACAAAATCCTCGCCCAGACGTTCCGGCAGGCGGCTGGCTTCCTGCAGTTCCAGCATCAGCGTCTGGCGGCCCGTTTCTAACAGAAAATCACTCATCTCTTTCTCCGGTTACGATCACGTCGATGCCTTTCTCTTCCAGCGCTTTCCTGAACGCCGGGTCGATACCCGCGTCGGTAATCAGCTTATCAACGCTTTCCAGGCTACAGACAATGTTGGGGCTTTTGCGGCCAAACTTCGACGAGTCCGCCATCAAAATCACTTCCCGCGCGGCGTTGCACATGGCTTTACTGACGCTGAACACCTCGTTGAACGTCGTAACGCCCGCGTTCAGGTCGATGCCGTCGGTGCCCATGAACAGTTTATCAAAGCTGAAATGGTCGAAGGCGTTCTCCGCCAGCTGGCCGTGAAATGAAGCGGATTTTTTGCGGAAGGTCCCGCCGGGCATCAGGATGGTCTGCTCGCAGTCGTTCTCCGACAGGGCGTTGACGATGTGCAGGCTGTTGGTCATCACCGTGATGTTGTTAAAGCGGCTGAGCAGCGGGATCATCTGCAGGACGGTGCTGCCGGCGTCAAGGATAATGGAGTCACCATCGTGGATAAATTTCACCGCCGCTTCGGCAATCAGCGCCTTCTGGTGGGTGTTGATCAGCGTTTTGTGATCGATAGGCGGGTCCGCTTCATCCTTATTGAGCACCACGCCGCCGTAGGTTCGAATGACGGCGCCAGAGTTTTCGAGCAATACCAGGTCCTTGCGTATTGTCGTGCCGGTGGTGTCAAAGTAGTGGGCCAGATCCTCTACCGAACATTTTCCCTGTTTTTGCAGATGTTCGAGAATGGCCGCCTGCCGCTGACGAGGTTTCATAGGCGCTTCGTTCCTTAGGTTGCGAAATGATAATTTCGCAAGTCTATAGCTTTCACAACGAAATTATCCATGTTTCAGATTAAGCGCTAATGATAGTGCATTCTGACAGAGTGGATCATGGGGAAAGATCACATCAGGCTGCAATTCCTGCAACGAAATGCCGTTAATTGCCTGGATTTTCACCGGACGGGCAAAGACGGTCATGCCGCGCATGAGCAGTGAATCGCAGACGTTATTGTTTTCATCCAGCGCAATAGCTACGACGACCCGCGGTTTGAAGCGTCCGCCGGAACGTCCGACTCCGACGCGACCTTTCTGACACAGGGCATCAAACGCGCGGTTAAACTGGTGGATTTGCCAGCCGCCGAACGCCATCTGGCAGAGCCAGGCGAGGGCGGCAACGGTGATGAGTGCGGTGACCATATCGGCTCCTTATTGTATTCCCTCTCCCTGTGGGAGAGGGTTAGGGTGAGGGCATCAGGCCGCTCGATCAGAACATCACCTGCCCACCGGTGACGTTAATCGACTGCCCGGTGCAGTACGAGGCTTTCGGGCTGGCGTAAAACAGCAGCATGTTCAGCACGTCCTGGTAATCGCACCCGCGCTTCAGCGGCACTTTATCGATGTAGTACTGCTCCACTTCTTCCGCTTTGATGCCGAGCTTGGTGGCGTACTGCGGCAGCAGGGACTGGAACATCGGCGATTTCAGCAGGTTGCCCAGCATCAGCGAATGCACGGTAATGCCGTATTCGGCCAGATCCAGCGCCAGAGACTGCGTCAGCCCCACGCCGCCAAACTTCGCCGCGCTGTAGCCGGAGTTATGCTTGCTGCCCACTTTCCCTGATTTTGAGTTGATCTGAATGATGCGCCCCTGAATGCTGTCGCGGATCATCAGACGGGAAAACTCGCGGGCGCAGAGGAAATAGCCCACCAGATTCACCTGCAGCGAGCGGTCAAAATCCCCCAGTTCGAAATCGCTGATAAAGGCCGCTTTCGCAATCCCCGCGCTGTAGACCAGCAGGTCGGTGCGTCCAAAAATCTCGTCCACGCCGCGGGCCAGCGCCATCACGCTCTGCTCGCTGGTGGCGTCGGCACCAAACCCGTACGCCATCCCTTCGCCAAACTCGGTGTTAATGGTGTCCGCCACGCGGGCGGCTTTTTCACTCTGAATGTCCACTACCGCCACGCGATAGCCCTCAGCGGCAAGCCCACGGCAGAGGAACTCGCCTAAGGTTTGTCCTCCACCAATGACAACGGCAACCTGACTCATGTGTTTCTCCTTAATTACGCAACAAATTTTAACGTGCAGCCTGGGGTGACAGCCTGCGGAACCGGACCATCAACGTGAACCGTGCCGGGATACTCCGCCTGCGGCTGGCCGTCGAAACGCAGGGTGATGTGGCCCAGCTCGCGCAGGTTTTGTTCAGCGACGTCGCCGACGGCGGTGACGGCATAGCGTGCCTCGCCCAGCTCCAGCTGGCTTCCTGCCTTCAGCTCGCCCTTCAGCTCGCCGTGGCAGTGGATAAAGCAAAACTCTTCGATATCCGCAGGCGCCCCTTCGCGGAAGGTGATTAGCATCTGGTCGCTCAGCGCGTCGGCCGCGCTCTGGCCGATGCGGGTAATGGTGGTCTGGTAAATCACGGTCATCGCAGGAACCTCTTATTGATAAATAAAGCCGGAGACAAACCAGGCAATCAGCACAGTCGGCGCGCCCGTCAGGAAGCGGCTGACCAGCACGGACGGCACGCCCACGCGCACGGTGTCCTGGCGCGCTTCCGCCAGCGACAGCCCCACGGGGATGAAATCGCACGCCGCCTGGGCGTTAATGGCAAACAGGGCGGGCAGGGCGAGGTGCGGAGGGATGTTCCCCAGACCAATCTGCACGCCAATCAGCACGCCGATGACCTGGGCAATCACCGCGCCCGGGCCGAGGAACGGCGACAGCAGCGGGAAGGAGCAGATCAGCGCCAGCGTTACCAGCCCGAGCGGGTGGCTGGCGAGCGGGGCGAGGCCGTGGGCAATCCAGTCGCCCAGGCCGGAGGCCATAATGATGCCGATCAGCGCCGAGACGAACGCCATAAACGGCAGAATGGTCTTCAGCACCGTGTCGATGGTGTCGCGCCCGGACTGGAACAGCACCGCCACGGCGGAACCCATGCCCATCCCGACCTTCGCCAGCAGGCCGTCGCTCTGCTCGGTGATTTTCTTGCTGGTGTCGTACTCGCGCGGGGCCGCTTTTTGCGGCGCGGGGTTGCCATTCACCAGCGTGATGTTGTCCTCCTTCACGCCTGAGACATAAATGTCTTCAAGAATGTACTGCGCCAGCGGGCCGGATTTTCCGGTGGAGTGAATGTTCACCGTCGGAATGCGGCGCTTCGGGTAGATGCCGCAGCGCAGCGTGCCGCCGCAGTCGATCACCGCCACGCCGATTTCCGCTTCCGGCGGTTCCCCTTCCTTGAAGCCGTCGACCGCTTCCCAACCGGTTAGCTCGCGCAGCCTGTCGACGATCGCCGGGCGCGTCCCCGCGGTGATGTAAACAATCTTTTTGCCTTCGGTGGCGTCGAACTCCAGCGGGCCGCCCCAGCCGCCCGTGCCTTTCTCAATGCGGATCCGGTTCATGCTGTGGCTCCTGAAAGATGGACTTTCTGTTCAAGCTGGATGCCCATTTTTTTCTCAAAAATGGCGGTGGTGAGGTCCGTCACCCAGCCGCGGAAAAAGTTGGTGACCAGGCCGACCAGCAGGTAGCTCACCGCCAACGGGCCGAGCGGCAGGCCAAGCGTGGTGAGACCGCTGGCGATCCCGAGATACACAAACAGCTCGCCGGGGTTGATGTGCGGGAACAGGCCGTTCATCGAATGGCAGCTGTAGGAGGCGGCGGCGTAATAGCTCGGCTTGTACTTCTCTGGCATAAAGCGACCGAGGCTTAAGGTCATCGGGTTGCAGAACACGAAGGTGCCGATAAAGGGCAGTATCAGGTAGCGGGACAGCGGATTCCCGGCACAGCGCTGGGCGAAGCGTTCAATACGCTGCTGGCCAATAAAGTTGATCAGCGCGTTCATGATCACCAGCAGGCTGATCAGCAGGGGCAGGATCCCGGTCACCATGCCGGTGAACACTTCTCCGCCTTTCTGAAACAGCCCGATGAACCACTCGGCGCCGTGGGTGATGGTTTCTATCATTCTTCTCTCCTGTGGGGCGTTTGTTTTTGTCTATCTGCGGCTAATAATAATCACTTTGAAAGGTTTTAAAGTGTTAGTTAGATCTCACAATGAAAGAAAAATGGATTATTTTGAAAGTTAATTGACGTGGTGAATGATTTTCGGTGTAAAAAAGCGCGGATTTGCGTGGGGGAGGTGCGTACCGCTTCCTTGAGGTGTTGCGGATGCTTTACCATACTGGGTTCTTATCGAACCCGTTAAATGGATGTCTCATGTTCAAGCGTCGTTATGCAGCGCTGTTGCCTGCGCTTATTCTGCTGTCTGCCTGTAGTAGCAAACCTAAGACCGAAGCCGTTCAGCAAACGGCGGGCGCGCCTTCCGGAGGATTCCTGCTGGAGCCGCAGCACAATATGATGCAGATGGGCGGCGACTTCGCGAATAACCCGGCGGCCGAGCAGTTCATCGATAAAATGGTGAGCAAACACGGCTTTGACAGACAGCAGCTGCACGAAATTTTGTCTCAGGCCAAGCGTCTGGACTACGTGCTGCGCCTGATGGACAGGCAGGCGCCGACGGCCCAGGTGCCGAGCGGGCCAAACGGAGCGTGGCTGCGCTATCGCAAACAGTTTATTACCCCGGACAACGTGCAAAACGGCGTGGTGTTCTGGAATCAGTATGAAGATGCGCTCAACCGCGCGTGGCAGGTGTACGGCGTACCGCCTGAAATCATTGTCGGGATTATTGGCGTGGAAACCCGGTGGGGCCGCGTGATGGGTAAAACCCGCATCCTGGATGCGCTGGCGACGCTCTCCTTTAACTACCCGCGCCGCGCGGAGTATTTCTCTTCCGAGCTGGAAACCTTCCTGCTGATGGCGCGCAACGAGCAGGACGATCCGCTCGATCTGAAAGGGTCGTTTGCCGGCGCGATGGGCTACGGCCAGTTTATGCCGTCGTCCTATAAACAGTATGCCGTCGACTTTAACGGAGATGGTCACATCAACCTGTGGGATCCGGTGGATGCCATCGGCAGCGTGGCGAACTACTTCAAAGCGCACGGCTGGGTGCCGGGCGGCCAGGTGGCGGTGCAGGCGAACGGTCAGGCGCCGGGGCTGGAAAATGGCTTCAAAACCAACTACAGCATTTCGCAGCTGACCGCGGCAGGCTTAACGCCAACGCAGTCGCTGGGTAATGCGCAACAGGCGAGCCTGCTGCGTCTGGATGTCGGAACGGGCTATCAGTACTGGTACGGCCTGCCGAACTTCTACGCCATTACCCGCTATAACCACAGCACTCACTATGCGATGGCCGTATGGCAGCTGGGGCTGGCGGTATCGCAGGCCCGCGTGCCGGCGGCGTCACCGTTTAGTCAGTAAGCTGCTCCGACGGGAAGGCCGGGTAAGGCAACGCCGCCACCCGGCATGGCTGCGCGCACGGTGCGGCCTGATGCCCTCACCCTGACCCTCTCCCACGGGAGAGGGAAGTTTTGCAGAAACATTTCGCCACACTCCCTTTTAAACCCTCCATTTACATCTTAACCGTCTTTTATTATTGTTATGTTATAACATTTAATGCGGTGTCGACATGTCAACGTCCCTTTTTTCTCTGTCTGCTCTGGTCCGGCTTTTGCTGGCGCTGGTGCTTGTTGTCTTTATCGGGCTGGCCGTGCGCTGGGCGGTGGCATTGCCATGATCGTGATGAATGAACTGGTCGCGGGTTATGAACGCCTGCCCGTTACGCGACCCCTCTCGGGCACGATTGAGCGCGGAAGCATGACCGCCATTATCGGCGCTAACGGCTGCGGGAAATCCACGCTGCTGAAAACGCTGGCGGGATTTATCCCGCCCGTCAGCGGTGGCTTCCGCTGGCAGGGTAAGCGTCCGGTAATCGGCTGGCTGGCACAGCGTCACGCGCTGGAGGCGCAGTTTCCGCTGACCGTGCAGGACGTCGTAAGCATGGGCTGCTGGCCGGGCATTTCGCTTTTCTCCGGGTTTCGTCGCGAAACGCGGCTGCGCATTACCAGTGCGCTTGAGCGCGTTGGGCTGGCATCCATGGCGTTATCCACCATCGATGAGCTCTCCGGCGGCCAGTTCCAGCGCATGCTGTTTGCCCGCGTCCTGGTGCAGCAGGCGCCGCTGGTGATGCTGGATGAACCCTTTACCGGGGTCGATGAGGCCACCTGCAACGTGCTGATGGATGTGATGCTGGAGATGTATATGCAGGGGCAAACGCTGCTCGCGGTACTGCACGACAGCGAGCGCGTGTCGCGCCATTTCCCGCAGACGTTGCGGCTGGATGCTGACGTTCCCCAGTGGAAAACCGAGCGGGTGAGGGTGGCATGATCTGGCATCTCTTTTTTCAGCCGTTTATTGAGTACGGCTTTATGCGTCGCGCGCTGGTGGTTTGCCTGGCGCTCTCCGTCAGCACTACCGCGCTTGGCGTGTTTCTTCAGCTGCGCCGGATGAGCCTGATGGGCGATGCCCTTTCTCACGCCATTTTACCGGGTGTTGCCGTGGGCTATTTGCTCAGCGGTATGTCGCTGCTGGCGATGAGTATCGGCGGTTTTATCGCGGGCATTACCGTGGCGCTGCTGGCCGGCCTGGTCAGTCGCCGCACGCCGCTGAAAGAAGATGCCAGCTTTGCCGGGTTTTATCTTGGCTCACTGGCGCTGGGGGTCACGCTGGTGTCGCTTCGCGGGTCGAATGTCGATCTGCTGCATCTGCTGTTTGGCTCCATCCTCGCCGTGGACAACGACGCCGCGCTGTTTGTCACGGGCGTGTGCATGTTCACCCTTATCGTACTGGCGATGTTCTATCGCGGACTGGTTACCGAAGCGTTTGACACCGCCTGGCTACAGGTGAACGCCCGCTGGCTGCCTGGCCTGCTGCACGGACTGTTTCTGGCGCTGCTGGTGCTTAACCTGGTGGCCGGTTTTCAGGTGCTTGGCACGCTGATGGCCGTCGGGCTGATGATGCTGCCGGCCGTGGCGGCACGATGCTGGGTACGCACGCTACCGGCGTTACTCCTGATGGCGGGTATCAGCGGTATTTTCTGCGCATGGCTGGGGCTGAGCCTCTCTTGGGCGATGAGTCTACCGGCCGGGCCATCCATTGTGCTCACCGCCAGCGCGCTGTTCTTTATTTCCATTTTATTGGGTACGCGAAGCAGGCTTGCTGGCAGTCTGCGGGCGTATTTTTAACGCAAGGGGAAACGATGAAACGTACAGGATTAGTAGTGGCGCTTGCGCTGGGGATGATGTCGCACGGCGTGATGGCGAAAACACTGAATGTGGTCACCAGCTTTTCGATACTGGGGGACATCACCCAGGAGGTGGGCGGTGATCATGTGAAGGTGACGACGCTGGTCGGGCCGGACGGCGATCCGCATACCTTCGAACCGTCGCCGAAAGACAGCGCGGCGCTGAGCAAGGCCGATGTGGTGGTGGTGAACGGCCTGGGGCTGGAGGGCTGGCTTGACCGTCTGGTGAAAGCCTCCGGGTTCAAAGGACAGCTGGTCGTCGCCTCAACCGGGGTGAAAACCCACACGCTTGAGGAAGATGGAAAGACCGTGACCGATCCGCACGCGTGGAACCGCGCGGCGAACGGGGCGCTGTATGCGCAAAATATTCTGAACGGGCTGGTGAAAGCCGATCCGCAGGACAAAGCCGCGCTGGAAGCCTCCGGTAAACCCTATATCACGCAGCTTAACCAGCTGGATAGCTGGGCTAAAACGCGTTTTAGCGCGATCCCGAAGGATAAGCGCAAGGTCCTGACCAGCCATGATGCGTTCGGCTATTTCAGCCGCGCCTACGGCGTGACGTTTATGGCGCCGCAGGGGCTGTCGTCTGAGAGCGAAGCCAGCGCGGCGCAGGTGGCTGAGATTATCAATCAGATCAAAGCCGACGGCGTAAAAACCTGGTTTATGGAAAATCAGCTCGATCCGCGTCTGGTTAAACAGATTGCGTCGGCGACGGGCGCGCAGCCTGGGGGCGAACTTTATCCGGAAGCGTTGTCGGCAAAAGGTGGGGTGGCAGACACCTACGTTAAGGCGTTTCGCCACAATGTGAACACTCTCGCTGACAGCATGAAATAACCTTTCCACCGCCGGTGCGTCCGTACCGGCTTTTTTCTGAAGCCCCCTCGTAAAACCTGAAGTGCATCCCCACATCTGACGAGAAAGTGCTATCTTGTGCAGCACGTTTTTCTGATGCCTGGAGCGAGAATGACTGACCATGAATTGATGCAGCTTAGCGAGATAGTGGGCCTTGCGCTGAAGCAGCGTGGCGCGACAATCACCACTGCGGAGTCCTGCACCGGCGGCTGGGTGGCGAAAGCGATTACCGATATTGCCGGCAGTTCCGCCTGGTTTGAACGCGGTTTTGTGACCTACAGTAACGAAGCTAAAGCACAGATGACTGGCGTGCGCGAATCCACGCTGGAACAGCATGGCGCGGTCAGCGAACCGGTGGTGATCGAGATGGCCATTGGTGCGCTCAAAGCGGCGCGGGCCGATTACGCGATTTCCATTAGCGGCATTGCGGGCCCGGACGGCGGCAGCGACGTGAAGCCTGTTGGCACCGTCTGGTTTGGGTTCGCCACGTCCAAAGGGGAAGGGATCACCCGCCGGGAGTGCTTCAGCGGCGATCGCGAAAGCGTGCGTCGTCAGGCAACCGTTTATGCGTTAAAAACGCTCTGGCAACAATTTCTACAAAACACTTGATACTGTATGACCATACAGTATAATTGCACCAACAGAACAGAAATCCACGGTGAAGCACAGTCGCTTCTCCCGGCATGACAGGAGTAATAATGGCTATCGACGAAAACAAACAGAAAGCGTTGGCGGCAGCACTGGGCCAGATCGAAAAGCAATTCGGTAAAGGCTCCATCATGCGCCTGGGTGAAGACCGTTCCATGGATGTGGAAACCATCTCCACCGGTTCGCTTTCTCTGGATATCGCGCTGGGCGCTGGCGGTCTGCCTATGGGCCGTATCGTAGAAATCTACGGGCCAGAGTCCTCCGGTAAAACCACCCTGACGCTGCAGGTGATTGCCGCGGCACAGCGCGAAGGTAAAACCTGTGCGTTTATCGATGCCGAGCACGCGCTGGACCCTGTTTATGCCCGTAAGCTGGGTGTAGATATCGACAACCTGCTGTGTTCTCAGCCGGACACCGGTGAGCAGGCGCTGGAAATTTGTGACGCGCTGGCGCGTTCTGGTGCCGTTGACGTTATCGTGGTCGACTCCGTTGCCGCACTGACGCCAAAAGCCGAAATCGAAGGTGAAATCGGCGACTCTCACATGGGCCTCGCGGCACGTATGATGAGCCAGGCGATGCGTAAGCTGGCCGGTAACCTGAAGCAGTCCAACACGCTGCTGATCTTCATCAACCAGATCCGTATGAAAATTGGTGTGATGTTCGGTAACCCGGAAACCACGACCGGTGGTAACGCACTGAAATTCTACGCCTCTGTCCGTCTGGATATCCGCCGTATCGGCGCGGTGAAAGAGGGCGAGAACGTGGTGGGTAGCGAAACCCGCGTGAAGGTTGTGAAGAACAAAATCGCTGCGCCGTTCAAGCAGGCTGAGTTCCAGATCCTCTACGGCGAAGGTATTAACTTCTTCGGTGAGCTGGTTGACCTGGGCGTGAAAGAGAAGCTGATTGAAAAAGCGGGCGCCTGGTACAGCTACAACGGTGACAAGATTGGTCAGGGTAAAGCGAATGCCATCTCCTGGCTGAAAGAGAACCCGGCTGCGGCGAAAGAGATCGAGAAGAAGGTACGTGAGCTTCTGCTGAACAACCAGGACTCCACGCCAGATTTCGCGGTTGATAGCGCGGATGCTGAAGAAACTAACGAAGACTTTTAATTCTTTCGTTTAACAATGAAGGGCTGCTGATGCGGCCCTTTTTGCATTTCTGAATCAGCAGGTTTTTTATGAGTGAACCGACAACACGTCGACCCGCGTATGCACGCCTACTGGATCGCGCGGTGCGCATCCTGGCCGTTCGTGACCACAGTGAACAGGAGCTGCGGCGAAAACTGTCGGCACCGGTGATGAGTAAAAACGGCCCGGAAGAGATTGATGCCACTGCGGAAGATTATGACCGCGTCATCGCATGGTGCTATGAGCATCGCTATCTTGATGACGAGCGTTTTGCCTCGCGGTTTCTCGCCAGCCGTGGCCGCAAGGGATACGGGCCCGCGCGCATCCGGCAGGAGCTAAACCAGAAAGGGGTGGCCCGGGAGTCCATCGAAAAAGCGATGCGCGAATGCGACATTGACTGGTGCGAGCTGGCAAAAGAGCAGGCCATTCGTAAGTACGGCGAACCGCTGCCGCGTGAATTTTCAGAAAAAGTCAAAATCCAGCGCTTTTTGCTCTACCGCGGCTTTCTGATGGAAGATATTCAGGATATCTGGCGTAATTTTGCCGATTGAACGCATGCGGGATTTTACTTCCCACTAAAGAAAACTTATCTTATTCCCACTTTTTCCAGTAGCTGGTCTGTCCAACGGTTTACCGATACAGGCTGGCTACGACATTTCGTTAGCTTGATTTCAGGATAATTATGAGCAAGAGCACCGCTGAGATCCGTCAGGCGTTTCTCGATTTTTTCCATAGTAAGGGACACCAGGTTGTTGCCAGCAGCTCCCTGGTACCGAACAACGATCCGACTCTGCTGTTTACCAACGCCGGGATGAACCAGTTCAAGGATGTGTTCCTTGGTCTCGACAAGCGTAATTATTCCCGCGCCACAACCTCACAGCGTTGCGTGCGTGCGGGCGGTAAACACAACGACCTGGAAAACGTCGGTTACACCGCGCGTCACCACACCTTCTTCGAAATGCTGGGTAACTTCAGCTTCGGCGACTACTTCAAACACGATGCCATTCAATATGCGTGGGAACTGCTGACCGGTGAAAACTGGTTCAACCTGCCGAAAGAGCGTCTGTGGGTTACCGTCTATGAAACCGATGACGAAGCCTACGAAATCTGGGAAAAAGAAGTCGGGATCCCGCGCGAGCGCATTATTCGCATCGGTGATAACAAAGGCGCACCATACGCGTCTGACAACTTCTGGCAGATGGGTGATACCGGTCCTTGCGGCCCGTGCACCGAGATCTTCTACGATCACGGCGACCACATCTGGGGCGGCCCTCCAGGCAGCCCGGAAGAAGACGGCGATCGCTACATTGAGATCTGGAACATCGTCTTCATGCAGTTCAACCGTCAGGCCGACGGTACGATGGAGCCGCTGCCGAAACCTTCCGTTGATACCGGTATGGGTCTGGAGCGTATTGCCGCGGTACTGCAGCACGTTAACTCCAACTATGAGATTGACCTGTTCAGCACTCTGATCAAAGCCGTTGCCGAAGTGACCGGTGCGACCGATCTGAACAACAAATCGCTGCGCGTTATCGCAGACCACATTCGTTCCTGCGCGTTCCTGATTGCCGACGGCGTTATCCCGTCGAATGAAAACCGTGGCTACGTGCTGCGTCGTATCATTCGTCGTGCCATCCGTCACGGTAACATGCTGGGCGCGAAGGACACCTTCTTCTATAAACTCGTTGGGCCACTGATTGGCGTGATGGGGTCAGCCGGTGATGAGCTGAAACGCCAGCAGGCGCAGGTAGAGCAGGTTCTGAAAACCGAAGAAGAGCAGTTTGCGCGTACACTGGAGCGCGGTCTGGCGCTGCTGGACGAAGAGCTGGCGAAACTTAAGGGCGACACGCTGGATGGCGAAACCGCTTTCCGCCTGTACGACACCTACGGCTTCCCGGTTGACCTGACGGCGGACGTTTGCCGCGAGCGCAACATCAAAGTTGACGAAGCGGGCTTCGAAGCCGCGATGGAAGAGCAGCGTCGTCGCGCGCGCGAGTCCAGCGGCTTCGGCGCAGACTACAACGCGATGATCCGCGTTGATAGCGCGTCAGAATTCAAAGGTTATGAGGCGCTGGAACTGACCGGCAAAGTGACCGCCCTGTTTGTTGACGGTAAAGCTGTGGACAGCATCAGCGCGGGTCAGGATGCGGTGGTCATTCTGGACAAAACGCCGTTCTATGCGGAATCCGGCGGTCAGGTTGGCGATAAAGGCGAGCTGAAAGGCAATGGTTTCAGCTTCAGCGTCAGCGACACCCAGAAATACGGTCAGGCGATTGGTCACCAGGGCAAACTGGTTTCCGGTTCTCTGAAAGTGGGCGAGGGCGTACAGGCTAACGTGGATGAAGCTCGCCGCGCGCGCATTCGTCTGAACCACTCAGCAACCCACCTGATGCACGCTGCCCTGCGCGACGTACTCGGTACTCACGTTGCACAGAAAGGTTCTCTGGTTAACGACAAAGTGCTGCGTTTCGACTTCTCGCATTTTGAAGCGATGAAACCGTCTGAAATCCGCGCGGTGGAAGATCTGGTGAACGCGCAGATCCGTCGCAACCTGCCAATCGAGACCCATGTCATGGATCTCGAGGACGCGAAGAAAAAAGGTGCGATGGCGCTGTTTGGCGAGAAATATGACGAGCGCGTTCGCGTGCTGAGCATGGGCGACTTCTCTACCGAGCTGTGCGGCGGTACGCACGCCTCGCGCACCGGTGACATTGGCCTGTTCCGCATTGTTTCCGAGTCGGGTACGGCGGCAGGCGTGCGTCGTATTGAAGCGGTAACCGGTGAAGGTGCGATTGCCAGTCTGCATGCCCAGAGCGATCAGCTGCACGACATCGCGCAGCTGCTGAAGGGCGATAGCCAGAACCTGGGCGAGAAAGTGCGCGTTGCGCTGGATCGCACGCGTCAGCTGGAAAAAGAGTTGCAGCAGCTGAAAGAGCAGGCTGCGGCGCAGGAGAGTGCAAACCTCTCCAGCAAGGCTGTAGACATTAAGGGCGTCAAACTGCTGGTCAGCGATCTGGCGGGCGTTGAGCCTAAGATGCTGCGTACTATGGTCGACGATCTCAAGAACCAGCTTGGTTCTACCGTTATCGTGCTGGCGACAGTGGCAGAAGGTAAGGTTTCTCTGATTGCGGGCGTCTCTAAGGATGTGACTGACCGCGTAAAAGCAGGGGAACTGATTGGTATGGTCGCTCAGCAGGTGGGCGGCAAGGGTGGCGGTCGTCCGGACATGGCGCAAGCCGGTGGTACGGATGCGGCGGCACTCCCGCAAGCTTTGGCCAGCGTTGAAAGCTGGGTAAGCGCGAAACTGTAATAACTACAAAGCACAAACAGACGCCATAGCGGTAACGTTATGGCGTCTTGTTCACTGTGCTATCGATAACGATAAAGTCAGGTTGAGTTTGTGTATATCGGCTAAACTTACGTTTAACAGAATGTGATGCCGTGACTGCTTACACTTTACGTGTTTGTCATCGCTTACTTTTTGGCGTTATATGATGGATAATGCCGGGATACAAGAGACCCGACTCTTTTAATCTTTCAAGGAGCAAAGAATGCTGATTCTGACTCGTCGAGTTGGTGAGACCCTCATGATTGGGGATGAGGTCACCGTGACAGTTTTAGGGGTAAAGGGTAACCAGGTACGTATTGGTGTTAACGCTCCTAAAGAAGTATCTGTCCACCGTGAAGAGATCTACCAGCGTATCCAGGCTGAAAAATCCCAGCAGTCCAGTTACTGATATTGTCGCGTCTCGCTGTCGGGCGAGACGCAACCCTCCTGTCATTTTTCCTGCTCAACGTTACCGTTTAATTTCAAACGCTCTCTTTTTAACCACTCCGTTACCCTAAACTCGCTCTTACGCCGCCATTTCTGCATAGGTTTTCTGTGAAGATGCCTGCAAAATCCGCTTATAAAACACCCTCTTTGCGGCTTTTACATGCGAATTGCGTGTGATTTGTGCAAACGATAAAAGCTTTTGGAAAATTGTTTGACTTATAAGTCCCAGAAAGTAATATATGCGCCACGCAGCGACGAGAAGCTCTTAACGAGTAACTCTAAGCACTCGAAAGAGGCGTTGTGTGGTGAGGTGGCCGAGAGGCTGAAGGCGCTCCCCTGCTAAGGGAGTATGCGGTCAAAAGCTGCATCCGGGGTTCGAATCCCCGCCTCACCGCCATTTTGCATCCGTAGCTCAGCTGGATAGAGTACTCGGCTACGAACCGAGCGGTCGGAGGTTCGAATCCTCCCGGATGCACCATCTTCTCCTTCTTTGTTTATTCCTTCGACGTTCCGTCAGCAATCACACTCTCTGTCAGCGACAAAAACCACCATTTACGATAAAGTAATGCTTTGTTAATCGGTTAGTGAGAGCACGATGTACGCACAGTATGACGGTTTGATCTTCGATATGGATGGTACCCTTCTGGATACCGAACCCACGCATCGTCAAGCCTGGACCGACGTCCTGGGCCGCTACGGTATGCGTTTCGACCTTCAGGCGATGATCGCCCTCAATGGCTCCCCAACCTGGCGTATTGCACAGGCCGTGATTGAACTGAATCAGGCCGATCTCGACCCGCACCTGCTCGCACGCGAAAAAACCGATGCGGTAAAAGCCATGCTCTTAGATACCGTACGTCCTTTGCCGCTGATTGATGTGGTAAAAGAGTGGCACGGGCGTCGCCCGATGTCGGTGGGGACGGGCAGCGAAAGCGCGATTGCAGAGGCATTACTCAACCATCTTGGCCTGCGCCACTATTTTTCTGCCGTGGTCGCCGCCGATCATGTTAAACATCACAAGCCCGCACCGGACACCTTCCTGCTCTGCGCAGAATTAATGGGCGTCCCGGCGGCAAAATGCGTCGTGTTTGAAGACGCCGATTTCGGCATCCAGGCCGCGCGTGATGCCGGAATGGATGCGGTGGATGTGCGCTTACTGTGAGTGACGCGCTGTCACTTGCCTCATTATTCGCCAGCAGTTTTCTCAGCGCCACGCTGTTACCGGGCAATTCGGAAGTGGTGCTGGTGGCGATGCTGTTGTCCGGCGTGAGTCAGCCCTGGCTGCTTGTAGTAATAGCAACAATGGGTAATAGCCTTGGAGGGCTGACTAACGTTATTCTTGGGCGTTTCTTTCCGCTGCGTGAAAAATCGCGCTGGCAGGAAAAGGCAGTCGGCTGGCTAAAACGCTATGGCGCTGCCACGCTGTTATTAAGCTGGATGCCTGTAATAGGCGATTTACTGTGTCTGCTGGCGGGATGGATGCGCATCTCCTGGGGACCGGTGCTCTTTTTTTTGTGCCTTGGCAAGGCGTTGCGTTATGTCCTCGTGGCATGGGCAACGCTGCAGGGTATGACGTGGTGGCACTAATTGGTGGAATGAATACGCGACCTTCAATCGTCAACCATTACAATTATGCTGAGTAACATTACTTTGACAGGCGGGAGGTCAATTTGATCCCGGACGTATCTCAGGCGCTGGCCTGGCTGGAAAACCACCCTCAGGCATTGAAGGGTATTCAGCGTGGTCTCGAGCGTGAAACGCTGCGCGTTAACGCGGACGGCAGTTTAGCGACAACGGGTCACCCGAAGGCGTTAGGCTCGGCGCTGACACATAAATGGATCACAACCGATTTCGCTGAAGCGCTGCTGGAGTTCATCACCCCAGTAGAGGGTGATATTGATCATATGCTGACAATCATGCGCGATATTCATCGCTACACCGCGCGCAACCTGGGCGACGAGCGCATGTGGCCCCTCAGCATGCCGTGCTATATCGAGCAGGGCCAGGAGATTGAGCTGGCACAGTACGGCACGTCAAATATCGGCCGGCTGAAAACGCTCTACCGTGAGGGGCTAAAAAACCGCTACGGCGCGTTGATGCAGACCATCTCTGGCGTGCACTACAACTTCTCGTTGCCAATGGCATTCTGGGAAGCAAAATGCGGTGAAACGGATAAAGACGCGATCTCTGAAGGCTACTTCCGCCTGATCCGCAACTATTACCGTTTCGGCTGGGTGATCCCGTATCTGTTTGGTGCCTCCCCGGCGATCTGTTCTTCGTTCCTGCAGGGGAAACCGACCACGCTGCCGTTCGAGAAGACCGACTGCGGAATGTACTATCTCCCGTACGCCACCTCTCTGCGCCTGAGCGATCTCGGTTATACCAATAAATCGCAAAGCAATCTCGGTATTACGTTTAACGAATTGCACGAATATGTGGCAGGATTGAAGCGGGCGATCAAAACCCCGTCGGAAGAGTACGAGAAAATCGGCCTCGAAAAAGACGGCAAGCGCCTGCAAATCAACAGCAATGTGCTGCAGATTGAAAACGAGCTGTATGCGCCTATTCGTCCTAAGCGCGTAACGCGCAGCGGTGAAACCCCGTCGGATGCGCTGCAGCGCGGCGGGATCGAATACATTGAAGTGCGCTCGCTGGATATCAACCCGTTCTCACCGATTGGCGTTGATGAACAGCAGATTCGCTTCCTGGATCTGTTTATGGTCTGGTGCGTGCTGGCGGATGCGCCGGAAATGAGTTCAGACGAATTGCTCTGTACCCGTACAAACTGGAACCGCGTGATTCTGGAAGGGCGTAAACCGGGTCTGACGCTGGGTATCGGCTGCGAAACGGCACAGTTCCCGCTGACCACAGTCGGCAAAGATCTGTTCCGCGATCTGAAGCGTGTTGCCCGGACAATGGACAGCATCGACGGCGGAGAGGCGTATCAACTGATCTGCGACCAGCTGGTGGAATGTTTTGATAATCCGGAACTGACGTTCTCAGCGCGCATTCTGCGTTCTATGATTGATCAGGGCATCGGTGGTACGGGGCGTTCACTCTCGGCGGAGTACCGTGAGATGCTGCTCCAGGAGCCGTTAGAAGTGCTGAGCGAAGCGGATTTTGTAGCGGAACGCGATGCGTCCGTTGTGCGTCAGAAAGAGGTTGAAGCGGCGGATACCGAGTCGTTTGAGGCGTTTCTGGCGAAGCAGGCTTAAGCAGAAAAGAAAAAGGCCACATCGCTGTGGCCAAAATATACATCTCTGAATTCAGGGATGATGATAACAAATGCGCGTCTTTCATATACTCAGACGCGCATTCTGTAGAAGAGTTCAGTTTATTTTAAAAAAAATCACTATCGGAGGTGACGTATGCCGTTATTAGATAGCTTTACTGTCGACCATACCCGTATGGAAGCACCTGCAGTCCGCGTGGCGAAGACCATGCACACCCCGCACGGCGACACGATCACCGTCTTCGATCTGCGTTTCTGCGTGCCAAACAAAGAAGTGATGCCGGAGAAAGGCATTCATACGCTGGAACATCTGTTCGCCGGCTTCATGCGTGACCACCTGAACGGCAACGGCGTTGAGATCATCGATATCTCTCCGATGGGCTGCCGTACCGGTTTCTACATGAGCCTGATTGGCGTGCCTGATGAGAAGCGCGTCGCGGATGCCTGGAAAGCGGCGATGCAGGACGTGCTGAAGGTGAAAGAGCAGAACCAGATCCCTGAGCTGAACGTTTACCAGTGCGGTACTTACCAGATGCACTCTCTGGAAGAAGCGCAGGAGATCGCGCGTCACATCATCGAGCGTGATGTTCGCGTGAACAGCAACGAAGAGCTGGCCCTGCCAAAAGAAAAACTGCAGGAACTGCACATCTAGTGCACCTTTTCCCTCTCCCTCAGGGAGAGGGGGAGGGTTGTTTAATTCCATGACCACAACCGCAACCTTCTCCTTTACGCATCGTCCCCTCGTTCCGTTCGCCCATGATTACGCTCATGGTGACAGCGAGCCGTGGCATGAGCACGACTGCGCACAGCTGCTGCACACCCTGAGCGGCGTGGTACGGGTGGATACCGCATCGGGCTGTTGGGTTGTGCCTCCCGGTCGCGGCGTCTGGCTGCCTGCGGGCACGCAGCATTCCCTGCGCATTACCGGCAACGTGGCGGCGCGAACGCTGTTCATCGATCCGCTGGCGCGGGCCGATCTCCCGGCCACCTGCCAGATCGTGCAGATCGCGCCGCTGCTGCGCGAGCTGATCCTCGTCTCCCTTGCTTTACCTGAATCGTACTCACCCGGAAGCCGGGATGAGCGCGTCTATGAGCTCATTCTCGATGAAATCCGCACTATGCCGGTGCTGCCGTTTCACCTGCCGGAGCCGGAAAGTGAGGCGTTACGTCGCCTGTGCCTGCAAATCCGGCAAAGCCCGGGTGAAAGCTGGAGCAGCGCGCAGGCTGCGAGCATGATGAACATGAGCGAGCGCACCCTGAACCGCCATTTCCAGCAGCAGACGGGATTAAGCTACGGAGAGTGGCTGAGAAGGGCGCGCCTGCTGGAAGCCTTAGTGCGGCTGGCGCAGGGCCAGCCGGTATTGCGCGTGGCGCTGGATCTGGGCTACGGCAGCCACAGCGCCTTTACGGCGATGTTCCGCCGCGTGATGGGCGTCTCCCCCAGCGATTACTTTAAGAACGACTGACGGCGTTAAAGAGCGCCTGAAGCGACGCGCGCGCTACGTCGCTGTCAATGCCCACGCCCCAGCGGCTGCTGCCGTCCTGGAACAGGCAGCGGATGTAGGCCACCGAGCGGCTGTCGCTGCGCTCGCCTAACGTATGCTCGTGATAATCCTTAATCACGAACGGGGCGTTGACCCAGCGGCTTAAGCCCTGAGCGGCGGCGGAGAGCAGACCGTTACCCTGACCTTCCAGTTGGCGCGTTCCTCCCTGTGTAGCGATGCTTGCCGTCAAACGCAGCTGGCCGTCCTGCTGGCTGTCGCTGCGGTAGGATTGCAGCGCATAGTGCGGCGTGGCCACCAGGCCGTAGCGGGTGCGGAACAGCTGCCACAGCGCATTCTGCGTCATCTCTTTTCCATGGCGATCGGTTTCCTGCTGCACGTGCTGGCTAAAATCCTGCTGCAGGGCGCGGGGCAACTTCAGACCATGGTTCTGTTCGATCAGCCACGCGCTGCCGCTTTTTCCTGACTGGCTGTTCACGCGGATCACCGCTTCGTAGGTGCAGCCGATATCCTGCGGATCGATGGGCAGGTAGGGCATCTCCCAGCGATCGCCAGGCCTGCGGGCATCAAAGCCTTTTTTGATCGCGTCCTGGTGTGAGCCGGAGAAGGCGGTATAGGCCAGCCGTCCTGCCCAAGGGTGGCGCGGGTGGACCGGCAGCTGATTGCAGGTTTCCACCACTTCCACCACCCGGTTCATATCGCTAAAGTCCAGATTCGGGCTAACCCCCTGGCTGTAGAGGTTCATTGCCAGCGTCACCAGGCAGACGTTGCCCGTGCGCTCCCCGTTACCAAACAGGCAGCCCTCCACGCGGTCCGCGCCCGCCATCACGGCCAGCTCGGCGCAGGCGACGCCGGTACCGCGGTCGTTATGCGGATGCACGCTGATGCAGACATCGCGGCGGCGGCTGAAGTGGCGGCAGAAATACTCGATCTGGTCGGCATAGACGTTCGGCGTGCTCACTTCGACGGTGGCGGGTAAGTTGATCACCATTGGCCGTTCGTCGCAAGGCTGCCAGATCTCCGCGACGGCTTCACAAATCTCCAGCGCAAACTCCGGCTCGGTAAAGCAGAAGGTTTCCGGGGAGTATTCATACTGCCAGCGGGTGTCCGGGTTCTCTTCACACAGCTGACGAATAAGCCGCGTGGCGCGCGTCGCCAGCTCGACGACTTGCGCTTTCTCCATGCCGAACACCAGGCGGCGGAACAGCGGGGCGGTGGCGTTGTAGAGATGGACGGTGGCCTGTTTCGCGCCGCGCAGGGATTCGAAAGTACGATGAATGAGATCTTCCCGTGCCTGAGTGAGCACCTGAATCGTCACGTCATCCGGGATGCGGTTTTCTTCAATCAGCTGGCGAACAAAGTTGAAATCCGTCTGCGAGGCGGAAGGAAAAGCGACCTCGATCTCTTTGAATCCGCAGCCCAGCAGCAGGTCCCAGAACTGCAGCTTGCGCGTGCTGTCCATCGGCTCGGCAAGGGCCTGGTTGCCATCTCGTAGGTCGGTTGAGAGCCAGCGCGGCGCACGAGTGATGCGTTGCTCCGGCCAGCGGCGGTCGGGCAGGGAAAGGGTCGGATAGGGTTGGTACTTGTCGGCGGGTGTGTTCAGCATGATGCGCTCCTGTTGTCTTTTCACTATCGTGAATCGATTTCAGGCGCGCTGCTTTATCGGAACTGACAATGGCTGTCGCGTTCTGGACACGGTGGCGATTGTTGCCCGGTGGCGCTACGCTTACCGGGCCTACGAATGGTGGCCCGGTAAGCGTAGGCCGGGTAAGGCGTAGCAGCCACCCGGCAACTCGTGCACAGAACTAGTGCGCGCCACCGCCGCCGCTACCGGCACCAAACGGTGGTTTAGCAAACCACACCAGCCCCAGCAGGACGATAAAGATCCCTGCCGATATCCAGAAAATCTCGTTGGCCGAGATAATCAGCCCCTGGTTGGTGATCTGCTGGGCAATCCACCCTGACGCCTGCTGCTCCGTCATCCCCATTCCCTGAAGCTGGTTGTACATTTCGCGGGAGTTCGGGTTGAACGGGTTCACCGCTTCGGTCAGCTGCGCATGGTGCATCGATTCACGGTTAGTCCACAGGGTGGTGGTGATCGAGGTACCGATCGAGCCCGCCAGCGTTCGCGTAAAGTTCGACAGGCTCGATGCCGCCGCCATGCGTTCAGGCGGTAAACCGGAAAGCGTGATGGTGGTCAGTGGCATAAAGAAACACGCCACGGCAAAGCCCTGAATAAACTGCGGCCACGCGGACGCGCCAAAGTCCATTCCCGGTTCGAACGTATACGCGCGCCAGTAGAAGCACACGGCGTACATGATAAAGCTGAACGTCACCAGCCTGCGCATGTCGAGCTTGTGGGCGAAGCGGCCAATAATCGGCGACAGCAGAACCGGAATCAATCCAACCGGTGCCGAGGCTAAACCTGCCCAGGTTGCGGTGTAGCCGTATACCTCCTGCAACAGCTGAGGCAGCAGTACAATCGCGCCGAAGTAGAGCATGTAGGCGAGGCTGATACACAGACAGCCTATGGTGAAGTTTCGCGACTTAAACAGCGACAGGTCGACTATCGGGTTATCGTCCGTCAGCTCCCAGACAATCAGGAAGCTCAGCGACACCACCGCGACAATCGTCAGGATGATGATCTCCCGGGAGTTGAACCAGTCCAGCTCTTTGCCCTGGTCGAGCATGACCTGCAGGCTACCGATGCCGATAACCAGCAATGCCAGACCAATGGCGTCGATACGCCGCTGTTCCGTCCTGGTTTCTCTGCCGCGCAGCGTCTGGAGCGTCAGCATTACCACGATGGCACCAATCGGTACGTTGATGAAGAAGATCCAGCCCCAGTGATAGTTGTCGCTGATATAGCCGCCTAAGATAGGCCCGCAAATCGGGGCGACAATCACGGTCATTGACCATAGCGCAAGCGCAATTGAGCGTTTGGCGGGCGGGTAGTTGTTCAGCAGTAAACTCTGCGACAGCGGAATCAACGGCCCGGCGACAATCCCCTGAATAACGCGGAAGAATATCAGCATCGTCAGGCTGCTGGACATGCCGCACGCCCAGGAGGCAAGAACGAACAATACCGTCGACCAGAGGAACAGCTTCACTTCACCGACGCGCTTTGCCAGCCAGCCGGTAATCGGAATGGATATGGCGTTTGCCACCCCAAACGAGGTAATGACCCAGGTCCCCTGGCTCAGCGACGAGCCAAGGTTACCGGCGATGGTCGGGATCGCCACGTTCGCGATGGTGGAGTCCAGCACCTGCATGAATGTCGCAAGAGAGAGCGCAATGGTCATGATGACCAGCTGCGCCCCTTCCAGCGGTTTTTGCGGCTTTTGCTGTTGCATAACGCTCACCTTCGGATTAACCGGCGTTTGCCTTCACGATGTCATCGATCAGCTTGTTGACCGGATCGAGGCTAATTTCACGGGCGTTACTTTCATAAGCCGGGCTGCTGCGAACCTGGCTTGCCAGGATCTGACCGTCGCGGTTGGCGGTGTCGACCGTCACCAGCGTAGAGAGGCCGATACGCAGCGGGTGATCCGCCAGCTGTTTGGCATCCAGCTCAATACGCACAGGCAGACGCTGAACCACTTTGATCCAGTTACCGGTGGCGTTTTGCGCAGGCAGCAGGGAGAAGGCGCTGCCGGTCCCCATATCCAGGCCGACCACTTTACCGGTGTACTTCACGTCATCGCCGTAGATGTCGCTGACAACCGTCGCGGTCTGGCCGATACGCATATGGGCAAGCTGCGTCTCTTTAAAGTTGGCATCTACCCACAGATTGTCTGCCGGCACGACCGCCATCAGCGGCGTGGTTGGGCTAATCTGGGCCCCTGGCTGGACGGAACGACGGGAGACATAGCCGGTCATCGGGCTGACGATTTTAGTACGCTGCAGGGCAAGCCACGCGTTGCGCACTTCAGTCGCCGCCTGCTGAACGGCGGGCTGGTTTTCCAGGCTGGTGCCCAGCACCATCGCCTGGTTGGCGTTGTACTGTTGAATGGCCACATCCAGCTGTGCCTGAGCGCTGGCGACGGCATCGCGGGCGTGCTGCAGCTCTTCACGGCCAATCAGGTTAGCCGTGCCGAGCGGCACGCGGCGGTTCAGGTCGCTCTGCGCCTGCGCCAGTGCCGTTTTCTGCACGTCGATGTTGGCCTGCAGCTGTTTGCTGTTGATCATCAGCTGGCGGGTCTGACGGACGCTGGAGGCCAGCGCGGTCTGTGCTTTTTCAAACGCCTGCTGGGCGTCGGTTGGATCGAGGGTCACCAACACATCGCCTTTTTGCACAAAGTCGGTATTGTCAGCCCAGACTTTCGTCACGCTGCCCGACACCTGCGCCATAATTTGTACCTGGTTCCCTGCCACGTACGCGTCGTCAGTCTCTTCAGCATGACGCAGTACTAAAAACCAATAGATCCCATATGCCACGGCAATAATGATAAAGAGCAAGGTCAACAGAAGAAGGGCGCTCTTACGTTTGCCTTTCTTGTTGCCCGGCTGCTGCGGGGTAGTGCTCTCCGCATTTGCGCTCATTGTAGTTCTCCACGATCTTCTTATTTTCACATCGGCTGAGCCGACCTGTTGTCAGAAAGGCCAGCAGTGTGACGTGCTGGCCTGTCGGTTTTCTTATGAATCTGGAATGGTGAGCGTGTCGTCGCGTTAGCGCAGCGCCTCAAGAACGGCGCCGTCTTCATCCATCTGGTCCAGACGGGTGAGCAGCTTGCGAGTGATGTGCTCAAGCTGGTCGCGCTCGGCGGTGCTGAGGACAGACCAGAGTTTGTGCAGGCAATTGTGCTGAGGTGGCAGCACCTCGCGCAGGAACTGGTGACCTTTATCGGTCAGTTGCAGATGCAGGCAGCGGCGATCGTTGTCGCTTTCACGGCGCTCAATCCAGCCACGCTTTTCGAGTTCATCGGCAATACGGGTCGCATTGGTACGGGAAGAGCCCAGCGCGCAGCTCAGTTCGGAAGGCTGAATGCTGTGATTTTCCTGAGACTCCAGCGTAATCAACGCCATAAACAACGTCTCGTTAATCCCTTGAGCTTTCAGCATTTTATTACGGTTTTCCAGTAGCTTACCCTGCATGTGCATGCACAGGCGAGTCAGCAGGATTTCCTGGTACGGGAAGTCCTCATGGCGACTGGCGCGGAATTTAAGCATTTGTTCAATGGGCGTAAACGAACTATCCATTTGGGCATAACCTCATTAATTACAGCCGATATAGTAACGATAGTGACAAATAATGTAAATGAATTATTTGTGCGGTTATATCCGCCAAATCAATGTCACCATCAGAAAGCGCCGGGTAAGTCCGTGACCCGGTGAGCACAGAAAGCGTAGGGTGTGAACCCGCTGGAGAAAGGATGTGAGGACGGGGGTCTGAACTATTCATGCCGATTGTAAATATGTCACCCACATTAAAATTTCTGGGATAAATGATTACGTTTACATTAACAGAGTGAAGAGCCTCTTAACACCCTAAGAGGCCAACGCAATGTAAAACTTAGTGAATTGCATCCTGGCGATGGTAACCGCGCCACCATACTAGCAGGTTAAGGGTGGCGACGATGGCCCCAATCGCACATACCCCCGACCAGCCTGCATGCTGCCACGCCGACGCTGAAATGAGCGAACCCGCCGCGCCGCCAATGAAGTAGCTGGTCATGTAACCGGCCGTCAGGCGGTTACGCGCCTCTGGCTTCACGCGATAGATGACGGTCTGATTGGTGATGTGAACGCCCTGAACGGTGAGATCGAGCACCAGGATGCCGACGATCAGCGCCAGCACCGAGACGTGCCCGTACCAGATTGCCGCCCAGGAGAGCAGAAGTAAAATCAGCCCTGCGGAGGTGGTCAGGTGGGATTTACCCTTGTCGGCCAGACCGCCTGCGGGACGTGCGCCCAGTGCGCCTGCGGCACCGGCCAGACCGAACAGGCCAATCACACCTTCGGAATAATTGAACGGCGGAGCTGCAAGCAGAAACGCCATCGACGTCCACAGAATGCTGAAGTTAGCGAAGGTGAAACAGCCCAGCAGGGCGCGGGTACGCAGAAGCTTATCCTGGGTGAACAGACTGAAAACGGAGGCCAGCAGTTGAGGATAGTTCAGGTGGTTTTCTTGCTTCACTTTTGGCAGCCCGCGCCACAGCGCCAGCGCCATGATGACCATCAGCACGCTCGCTACCCAGTATACGGTGCGCCAGCCGCCGAGGCTTGCCAGCAGGCCGGCAACGGTACGCGCCAGCAAAATCCCCAGCAGCAGGCCGCTCATGATGGTGCCCACCACCTTGCCGCGTTTTTCCGGGGAGGCGAGGGTCGCGGCGAGCGGGACCAGGATTTGCGCCACCACGGAGAACAGCCCCGTCAGCGCGGTACCGATAATCATCATCGTCAGCGACTGGCTGCTGGCGGTGATCAGCATCCCACCGGCGGCCAGCAGGGTCATGGAGACGATCAGCATTCGGCGTTCAAACATATCGCCGAGCGGCACCAGGAACAGCAGCCCGGCGGCATAGCCCAGCTGTGCTGCGGTAACGATAAAGCCTGCGGAGCTGGCGGAGAGATTGAACGCGCGGGCGATGGTGTCGAGAAGAGGCTGCGCGTAATAGTTGCTGGCGACCGCCAGACCCGTTGCCACGGACATTAAAAGGATGAGTGCGGGGCTAAGCCCTTGAGTGGTTTTTGTCATTAGTTTCAGGAATCGTTAGTTGAGTGATTATTTTTCCGGAAACCATAATAGCTAATGATTGTGAATGTTGGGGGATTGTTATGTGTGTGTTTGTGCGGTTAATCCCCTCACCCCAGCCCCCCCCAAAGGGGAGAGAGTGTATAAAGTCCCCTCTCCCCTTTGGGGAGAGGGTTAGGGTGAGGGGGTAGGTTGTGTTGTATTTCTTACTTCTGCGCCGCAAGCGCCTCTTTCACCCAGCCGTCAAACTGCTGCTGGTGGGCTTTGATCCAGCCGTCCACGTGGCCTTTCACATCCGCTTCGGAGGATTTACCCGCGTGCATCATCGCGTTCTGGGCGTTGATGTCCGCCAGCGGCAGCTTCATCACCGAGAACAGCTTCGCCGCCGCCGGATTTTTCTCCGCCCAGGCTTTGTTCGCCACGATATGCATGGTGTTCACCGGGAAGCCGTAGTTCATGCCGTTCGGCAGTTTTGTGTCGATATCTTTCTGCTCGCCCGGCAGGGAGGAGAACGGTACCTGCAGCCACACCACGTCTTTCCCCGGCTTCAGCACGTCGCTCACCCAGTACGGCGTCCAGGTGTAGTAGATCACCGGTTTACCCTCTTTGAAACGGGCAATGGTGTCGGCCATCATCGCTGAATAGTTGCCGTGGCTCACGTCGACCGTTTTCGCCAGATCGAAGGCTTTATTCTGGTGATTAATCACCGCTTCACAGCCCCAGCCCGGCGAGCAGCCCATCATGTCGGCCTTGCCGTCACCGTTGGTGTCGAACAGTTTGGCGATCTTCGGATCTTTCAGCTGTTCAATATTGGTGATGTGGTACTTATCGGCGGTTTTCTTGTCGATCAGATAACCCTGCGCCGCGCCGGTCACGAAGGTGCCCTCGCGATAGAATTTCTTGTCGCCACCGGCGGCGGCATACATGTCGTCGTGCAGCGGCTGCCAGTTCACCGCGGTGAAGGTGGCGTCACCGGAGGCAATCGAGGTATAGCCCACGTTGTAATCCACTTCGCTCGGCGTGTTAACCGTGTAGCCGAGTTTTTCCAGCGCGCGGCTGACGATCAGCGTCTGGAAGCTCTCTTCCGAAATGGTGCTCTGCACCGGCTGCACGGTAATGCCTTTGCCCGGCAGGTCAGCCGCGAAGGTGCTGGTGGAGACAAGGGTGGCAAACGCTGTGGCAAAAAGTACGTTATGTCGCATCGTTGTTCCTTATTTTGACTTCGTGAAAGGGCGGGTGAGTAACCCGACCGGGCCGGTGGTATACCAGCGACGGTTGCCGCGACTGCGTGAATCACGACCGACGGCCTGAGTCAGGCGGTCAAGAATAATGGCGAGGATCACGATCCCGACGCCGCCGACGGTGGCCAGCCCCATGTCGAGGCGGCCTATGCCGCGCAGCACCATCTGGCCCAGTCCGCCAACGGCGATCATCGAGGCAATCACCACCATTGAGAGTGCCAGCATCAGCGTCTGGTTAACGCCCGCCATGATGGTCGGCATGGCCAGCGGGAGCTGAACCTTAAACAGCATCTGGCGCGGGCTGGCACCGAACGAGCGTGACGCCTCTATCAGGTCCGCAGGCACCTGGTTAATCCCCAGAATGGTCAGACGAATAATCGGCGGCAGGGCGAAGATAATGGTCACCACCACGCCCGGCACGTTACCGATGCCGAACAGCATCACGATTGGCACCAGATAGACGAACGCCGGGGTGGTCTGCATTGCATCCAGCAGCGGACGAATTATCTTCGCGGCCCGCGGGCTGCGCGCCAGCCAGATCCCCATCGGCAGGCCGATGACGATGCAGAAGAGCAGGGCGGTCAGCACCAGTGCCAGGGTGATCATCGCCTGCGACCAGGCCCCAATCGCGCCGATGGCAATCAGCGAAATCAGCGTGGCGACCCCCATCCCGGCGCTGCCAAACTGCCAGGCGATCAGGGAGAACAGGATAATCGCCACCGGTGCCGGCATGCCCAGCATCAGCTGCTGGAAGCCGTTCAGGATGTAATCCACCGGGATGCGGATCCCCTGGAACACCGGGCGGAAGTGCGTCACCACCCAGTCGATCCCCTCCGTCACCCAGCTGTCCAGCGGGATCAGCGTTTTATGGAACGGATCCATGATGTTGAAGTGTTCTGGCGCAGGCGCGGGTGCGCTATTGAGCCAGTCTGCCGCGCCGCCGCCGTCGGCGGGGGCTGGCGTGGAACCCCACGCGTCGGCGGATTGCGCAGCGCTGTCCGCTGCTTCAGTGGTGCCCCACGGGTTTGATTGATCAGCCATTGTTTGCCCCCTCGCGATCTAAAGCCTGCAGCAGCATCCGTTTTGAAATGATGCCGACGTACTGTTGTTCCTCGCCCACGACCGGCACGGCGCACGGCGCCTGACCCACGTGAGAGAGCAACTCGCTGAGCGGCGTTTCGGCGTCCACGGCAAGCGGAGCGTCAATTAACGCCGCATCGATTCCCCGGTTTTCGCCAAGCGCGGTTTTCAGAGAGTCGATGGAGACAACGCCGACAAATTTATTGCCGCGTTCAACCAGATAACCGTATTCACGGTCTTCGTCCTGCAGCAGCTTAAGCGCCGAGCGCGGGCCGAAGCCTGGCGTTTTACGAATAATGCCGTTTGGCGTTCGACGGGCAATATCTTTGGCGCTAAAGACCTGGCTAATATCCACGCCGCGGAAGAAGGTACGGACATAATCGTTCGCCGGATTATTGAGTATTTCATCCGGCGTGCCGACCTGCACCACTTCACCGTTTTGCATAATGGCAATACGGTCGCCAATACGCATGGCTTCATCCAGATCGTGGGAAATAAAGACAATCGTTCGCTGATGTTTAGCCTGTAATTTTACCAGTTCATCCTGCATCTCGGTGCGAATTAACGGATCGAGGGCGGAGAAGGCTTCATCCATTAATAAAATATCTGGATTAATGGCTAATGCGCGGGCTAATCCCACGCGCTGACGCATACCGCCGGAGAGTTCATCCGGGTACGCATGCGCATAATTTTCCAGCCCGACCTGACGCAGTGCATCAAGGGCTTTTTCCTGACGTTCCTGAGCCGGCGTGCCGGCTAATTCCATGCCGAAGGCGGTATTATCCAGTACCGTCATGTGCGGCATTAGCGCGAATGACTGGAACACCATTGCGATCTTCTTTCTGCGCACCTCGCGAAGCTCAGCGTCTGATATTCTGGCAATATCCACGCCATCAATCAGCACCTGCCCGCGGGTGGGTTCAATCAGGCGATTGAGAAGGCGAACCATAGTGGATTTACCCGAACCGGATAATCCCATGATGACAAAAATCTCGCCTTCTTCAATGGCCAGACTGGCGTCTTTAACGCCAAGCGATAGCCCGGTTTTTTCCAGAATTTGCTCTTTCGTAAGGCCTTTTTCAATATATTTGAATGCGCGCTGCGGATGCTCGCCAAATACTTTATAAAGATTTTTCACTTCTAATTTAATTGCCATGCAATAGAGAGTGTCCTGTTATTTGTTTATGTCGATATGATTACCATGGTAAATTGTTAACGGGCATAACCCTAACATACTGAGAATCTGAGACAACCCTGGGTTTGCTTATGACGTGAATTTTCAGGGAAGCGAAACGGCTGAATTTCCCATGAATAAAGGGCTGAGAGCGTTTTGAATTTTTCTCAATTTTTTGCTGCTGCATCGGGGAATTTCGCCTGGATCGGAATGATTCAGGCGAATATGACTCGGAAATGACAGTGTAGTTGCTTTGTAAATATTAGAGAGGAAATTGTTGGGTTTATATTAAATTAACGAACGTTAACGTTCATTAAAAATCCCAGTCTTCATCCTCGGTTTCCACCGCTTTGCCCATCACGTACGACGAACCCGACCCGGAGAAGAAATCGTGGTTTTCGTCGGCGTTGGGCGACAGCGCGGACAGAATCGCCGGGTTCACCTCCGCCATCTCCGGTGGGAAAAGTGCGTCGTATCCCAGGTTCATCAGCGCCTTATTGGCGTTGTAGCAGAGGAAGGCCTTCACGTCTTCCTCCCAGCCGGTGCCGGCGTACAGTTCCTCGGTATAGCTCCGCTCGTTGTCGTACAGATCCATCAGCAAATCGAGCGCAAAGCCTTTAAGCTCCTCGCGCTTTGCCTCGCTGACTTTCTCCAGCCCTTTCTGATACTTATAGCCGATGTAATACCCGTGCACCGCTTCATCACGAATGATGAGCCGAATCAAATCGGCGGTGTTGGTGAGCTTGCCCCGGCTCGACCAGTACATGGGCAGCCAGAACCCGGAATAGAAGAGGAACGATTCCAGAAACACGCTGGCGATCTTCTTCTTCAGCGGCTCGTCGGCTCGATAATACGTCAGCACCAGCTCCGCCTTTCTCTGCAATGACTCGCTCGCTTCGCTCCAGGCATAGGCCGCGTCCACGTCTTTGGTCTGGCAAAGGGTGGAGAAAATCGAGCTGTAGGAGCGGGCGTGCACCGCCTCCATAAAGCTGATGTTCGACATTACCGCCTCTTCGTGCGGCGTCAGCGCGTCACTCATCAGCGCCGGTGCGCCGACGGTATTTTGAATGGTGTCGAGCAGCGTCAGGCCGGTAAAAACGCGGATCGTCAGCTGCTGCTCGGCGTGGCTCAGCGTTTGCCAGGCCGGAATATCGTTGGAGAGCGGGACCTTTTCCGGCAGCCAGAAGTTGCTGGTCAGGCGGTTCCACACCTCCAGGTCTTTGTCGTCCTGGATTTTGTTCCAGTTAACGGCACTCACGCGTGACAGTTTCATCCTTTCTCCTTACAGCGCGCAGGACACGCAGCCTTCAATTTCGGTGCCTTCCAGCGCGAGCTGGCGCAGGCGAATGTAGTAGAGCGTTTTGATGCCTTTCTTCCAGGCGTAGATCTGCGCTCTGTTGATATCCCGCGTGGTGGCGGTATCCGGGAAGAACAGCGTCAGCGACAGCCCCTGATCCACGTGTTTTGTCGCCTCCGCGTAGGTATCGATGATTTTTTCCGGCCCGATCTCATACGCGTCCTGATAGAGCGCCAGGTTCTCATTGGTCATAAACGGGGCAGGGTAGTAAACGCGCCCGGTTTTGCCTTCTTTGCGAATTTCAATTTTCGATACGATCGGGTGAATGCTCGAGGTGGCGTGATTGATATAGGAGATCGAACCGGTTGGCGGCACCGCCTGCAGGTTCTGGTTGTAGATGCCGTAGCGCATCACGTCGTCACGCAGCTGCTGCCACATCTCACGCGTCGGGAGGGTAAACCCCGCGCGAGCAAACAGTTCGCGCACTTTTTCGGTTTTCGGCTGCCAGTCGCCTTCCAGATACTGGCTGAAATATTCCCCGCTGGCGTAGCGGGACTGCTCAAAGCCCGCGAAGCGCTGGTCGCGCTCGCGCGCCAGCATCATTGAGGTGTGCAGCGCGTGCCAGGTGACGGTGTAAAAATAGAGGTTGGTGAAGTCCAGTCCTTCCGGACTGCCGTAGGCGATGCCTTCCCTCGCCAGATAGCCGTGGAGGTTCATCTGCCCCAGCCCGATGGCGTGCGACGCGGCGTTGCCCGCTTCAATAGACGGCACGCTGCGGATGTGGCTCATGTCCGACACCGCCGTCAGCCCGCGAATGGCGGTTTCTATCGTGCGGCCAAAGTCGGGTGAATCCATGGTGTGGGCGATATTCAGCGACCCGAGGTTGCAGGAGATGTCTTTGCCGATCTCTGCGTAGTCCAGGTTTTCGTCGTAGGCTGACGCGCTATTGACCTGCAAAATCTCCGAGCACAGGTTGCTCATGTTGATGCGCCCGGCAATCGGGTTCGCGCGGTTCACCGTATCCTCAAACATGATGTACGGATAGCCGGACTCAAACTGAATTTCGGCAAGCGTCTGGAAGAAATCGCGGGCGTTGATGGTTTTTTTGCGAATGCGATCGTCGGCCAGCAGCTCGTCGTAGAGCTCGCTGATGGCCACGTCGCCAAAGGCTTTGCCATAGATTCGCTCAACGTCATACGGCGAGAAGAGCGCCATCTCGGCATTCTCTTTGGCCAGTTTAAAGGTGATATCCGGGATCACCACGCCAAGCGACAGGGTTTTGATACGGATTTTTTCGTCGGCGTTTTCGCGTTTGGTATCGAGAAAACGCAGAATGTCCGGATGGTGCGCGTGCAGGTAAACCGCGCCCGCGCCCTGGCGCGCGCCAAGCTGGTTGGCGTAGGAGAACGCATCTTCCAGCATCTTCATCACCGGGATCACGCCGGAGGACTGGTTTTCGATGCGCTTGATCGGCGCGCCCGCTTCACGCAGGTTAGAGAGCAGAAACGCCACGCCGCCGCCGCGTTTGGAAAGCTGCAGCGCCGAGTTCACCGCGCGGCCAATCGACTCCATATTGTCTTCGATGCGCAGCAGGAAGCAGGAGACCAGCTCACCGCGCTGGGCCTTGCCGCAGTTGAGGAAGGTTGGCGTGGCGGGCTGGAAGCGTCCGGAGAGGATCTCGTCGGTGAGCTGTTCCGCCAGCGCTTCATCGCCCTGCGCCAGGGTCAGCGCGACCATCACCACGCGGTCTTCAAAGCTTTCTAAGTAGCGTTTACCGTCGAAGGTCTTCAGGGTATAGCTGGTGTAGTATTTCCACGCGCCAAGGAACGTCTGGAAACGAAAGCCGCTGGCGTGGGCGCGTTCAAACAGCTTCACGACGAAGACACGTTCGTAGCGGGTGAGGACGCGCGCGTCGTAGTAGCCCTCGTTAACCAGATAGTCGAGACGTTCATTCTGGCTTGCAAAAGTCTCGCTGTTGGGCCGCACGTGGGCGGCAAAAAAGGCGTCCACCGCCTCACGGTCTTTATTAAACTGAATGCGTCCCTCCCGGTCATAGAGGTTAAGCATGGCGTTTAATGCGTGGTAATCCGGCGTCGCCTGCATTACCCGTTCTGCGGTTGTCGTTGCCAAAATTCGTTCACTCCTTTACGCACGTTTTCGACGTCCTGCTGCGTCCCCATCAGCTCAAAGCGATAGAGATACGGCACGCCGCACTTTTGAGAGATGACATCTCCGGCGCGGCCAAAGGCATCGCCGAAATTGCGATTCCCCGCCGCAATGACGCCGCGGATCAGCTCCCGGTTATGGGGATCGTTCAGAAAGCGGATCACCTGGCGAGGCACAGCGCCCGCCGTACCGCCTCCGCCATAGCTGGGCACCACCAGAATGTAAGGTTCCTCTACCCGGATCCGCTCCCGCTCGTTAAGGGGAATGCGCACCGCAGGCAGCCCGACGCGCTCAATAAAGCGGAGCGTGTTTTCCGAGCTGCTGGAGAAGAACACCAGCCCACTCATGCCCGGGCGGCCTGCGCGGCGATGCGGTTGATCATGTCCGGGCGGAAGCCAGACCAGCTGGTCTCCCCGGCCACCACCACCGGAAGCTGACGGAAACCCTGCGCGCGAAGGGTATCGGCGGCCTCGGGCTGCTGGTCAATATTCACCATCTCAAACGCCACGCCGCGGCTTTCCATTGCCCGTTTGGTCGCGTGGCACTGAACACAATCGTTACGAGTGTAAATAATAATGCTCATGATTCGTATTTCCATTTAAAATGAGAGAACGGCGCGAGTCATCGCGTCAGGTTGTGTGTGTCTTGCTAAAAGGAATACTAGATGTAGTTGTCTTAAGTTTCAACCATACAAGATATGGGAAATTTAGATTGATGTTGTCCCGATGATGAGCACAGCGGGGCAGGGCAGGCTATACGGGTTTTACAGGCGAGAAGGCAAAGAAAAGCCCCGGCAGCCACTGACCACCGGGGCAGATAACGGTGCGTGAGCGGGTTATTTACGCAGGCTAAGCAGAGCGCCCACAAAGATACCGACTGCCGCTACCGTGCCGAGCGTACAGAGCGGTTTCTCGCGCACGAAGGTCGTTGCGCAGCTGACCGCATCGCAGGCAGCCTGTGTCGTACGCGTGCGGCCGTTTAAGCGTGCGCGGGTTTCACGGAGCAGAGACTGAGCCTTACGTTTTGCGGCATCCGCTTCGTCCTTCGCGTCACTTCCCCAGGACTTCAGCACCTCTTCGAGCGTGTCCGCTAATTGGCTGACATCATTACGAATATCCTGAGCGTCGTCATTAATATCGTTTCGGTTCGGTCTGTTAAACATACGATCCTCCGTAATTTTGTGTTCCCGTTCAGTTTAGTTCAGAAATTTAATATCTGAAGCGCATCACGCGTTATCCGGCAGTTTATGGATTATTCTGAAAGCCCTGCTAATGCTGAATACTGTAAGGTTGCCGGGCAGGAAAAGATAACGAGGAAAAGATATGTATTTACGACCTGATGAGGTGGCGCGCGTTCTTGAAAAAGAGGGATTCACCATGGATGAGGTGACACCAAAAGCGTATGGATATCGCCGCGGCGATAATTATGTTTACGTTAATCGTGAAGCAAGAATGGGACGTACCGCTCTCATTATTCATCCGACGCTGAAAGACAGAAGTCTGTCATTTGCTGAGCCTGCCTCTGATATTAAAACCTGCGATCACTATCAGCAATTTCCGCTCTATTTGGGCGGTGAACGGCATGAGCATTATGGTATTCCGCATGGCTTCAGCTCACGCATGGCGCTGGAGCGGTTTTTGAAGGGACTGTTTGGCGACGTACAGTAAATTCGCGACTGGCGTGCGCCAGTCGCTTCACATCACGCTTTTGCCTGACTGTACTGGCTGACCTTAAACAGGCGGCGGCAGTAGTCGAGGAAATAGCCGTAAACCGCACCCATCAGCATTGAAATCACAATATTCGAACTGACCGCCGCAGCGATCTGGTGCCAGTCTGCACCCACTGTCAGCAGAATGGCCACGTAAACCGGCGACTGGAACGTCACATAGGCCAGGACGTCCGCCAGGTTTTTCACCCAGCCTGCGGGGCTGATACGACGCGCAAAACGCATGACGGCATCGCGGTATAAGCCGTAAGGCCATGCAATAATTATATTGACCGGGATCGCCACCAGACGAGAAGAAAGTGACTGCTCGAAGGACATTCCGGAGAGGAATATTTCGATCAGCATGTTCACAACGGAACAGTAGACAACCATCGCGAAAGTATCCGCCACGGCATGGCGAAGGCGTGATTGCGGTGAGAACATGTCTGAACTCCTTGAGAAGAACACAAAAGAAACGATTTTCCTGAAGCGATTAGTGCTTTAGGTTGGTTTGCTTGACGTGTATAGCGTATATCTCTGCGTTTGAACTAACAACTAGTGATTAATTTTTATTTAATCGCCTTTTGTCCACAAAATTCTCTAAAAGTGATTGTTTTTTATCCGGTTCGTTATAATCTGTCTCGATTGGCTGTTTTTTCAGGTAAATCAGATGGTTGGTGTTTATGGCGCCAGGGGGAGAATCGTTCCTCTTGTGTGAGGCGTAGAATGCTGAAATTTTGATTAAAGTTGACCATTTATATTGATGCGATGATTGAATCCATGCGTATCCCGCAGGCGTTATAAGATAATATTCGCAGTGATATTTAAACATATTTACCCTACAGGCAGGGCGCCCCCACGGGTAGATATTTCAGCGGAAATGAATTATTCTGTCGACGATTTATCTATTTACCCTAAAGAGAAGGTTTTCAAATAATATGTCTTTGACGTTACAGAATCTTAATAATATCCGAACTCTGCGCGCCATGGCGCGTGAATTATCCCTGGACGTTCTTGAGGAAACGCTGGAAAAGGTCAGGGTCGTTACTGAAGAGAAACGGAGTGAGCTGGCGGAATTAGAGCAGCAGCGTGCTGAACAGCAGGAAAAAATTAATGCCCTGCTGGAACTGATGAAAGCCGATGGTATTTCACCGACTGACCTTCTGGGCTCTGAAAGGGCGCTGACGGGTAATCCAGCGAAAAAGCGCAAGCCGCGTGAAGCAAAATATCGTTTTATTGACCAGAACGGTGAAGAGAAAACGTGGACCGGCCAGGGCCGCACGCCGAAGCCTATTGCCAACGCGCTGGCAAACGGTAAATCGCTGGATGATTTTCTGATCTGACAGGTGAGCCGGGCGGTACACGCCGCCCGGCTGGCTGTTCAGCAGACGCCGAAATCGCCTTCTTCGGTATACGGCGCCACATCGGCAGCTTTCAGAGTATATTTCTCGCCTTGCTCATTGCTGGCCTGAACCGCCACAATGCTGTCACCGTTCACTTCGAGCACTTTCAGTTTCGGGCCGCCTTTACGCGGTTGCACATAATCACCGACAGAAAACATATTACCTCCTCATCGTTTTAGCGATCTTCACCTTAGCCCACGCATGACGCCGGGTACAGCGTATTTCACCGATTACTGCTTATGAGGTACGCCGGTTCCAGGGCATTACCCTGAGCAGTCGCGCCATACCGCAAAAGCCCGTCACACCGGCGAACACCAGCCCGGCTCCGACAAAACCGCTGAGCAGGAAAAAAGCGCCGGAGACGCTATAGCCCAGCACCACGCCGCAGAGAATGAGCAGCCCGGCAGCAATTTGCACCTGACGCATCAGCGGCAGCGGCTGGGATTTGTCTTCGACGGTAGGCAGCCCGGCCTGCTTCCAGCCCTGAATGCCCCCTTCGACCACAAATGCCTGAGCGGGCGCGGCGGCCCGCGCAAGGCGGTCGGCATTGCCTGAGGTGCGGGCACCAGACTGGCAGTGAAAAATCACCGTATCCCTCGCCTGAGCGTTAAGACCGCCGGGTAAGGTATCCAGCGGCACGGACTGCGCGGCGGGAATATGCTCGCGGGCGTACTCGTCGGCATCACGAATATCAATCAGTTTTGCGCCTTCAGCGATGCGGGCGCTGGCCTCGCGCGGTGAAATAAGGGGAAGTGACATGGCGGCTCCTTACGGGCAATAAAGGGTTTTCAGGGTGCTGATGAGCTGATGCACCGCATCGTTTTTAATGAAATAGAGAATGCGCTGCGCGTCGCGGGTGCTGTCGATAAGACCTTCCTCACGCATGCGCGCCAGATGCTGCGACGTGGCGGAAGGACTTAGCCCCGTCGCGCGGGCCAGTTCCCCCGCGCTGGTGCCGGGGGCGCCGCACAGGGTGCAGAGGATCAGCAGCCGACGCGGGTTGCTCATCGCTTTTAAAAGGTTTGCGGCCTGCTCTGCGCTGGCCTGAAGCTGTTCGAGTTCGGTCATTATAGTTTAGCATTTACTTAATTAAGGTAATGCTAAAGTAATTGTACGCATTACGCCAGCGTCAAAAGCGTAAAAGAGGGTAAACGCAGGGGAGAGAACTGGCGCAGACAGGTAAACTGGCTATGCTTAGAGATAGTTCTCTTTATTATTTTCAATGGATTAGCTTGCACGGAGTTTTGATATGGGTTTTTGGCGTATTGTTTTTACCATCCTGTTGCCGCCGCTGGGCGTGCTGTTGGGCAAAGGTTTCGGCTGGGCGTTTATTATCAACATTATTCTGACGCTGCTGGGTTACATCCCGGGTCTTATCCATGCCTTTTGGGTTCAGAGTAAGAACTAAGCGCGCCAGAGTAAGTCGCTGTAGATCCCGGTCAGCACGCCCTGGGGGCCAAACTGCTGTTTGATCCAGCGCGTGACCTGGCCGGTCGCGGCATGCTGCGTGGCGAGCAGCATGCGCGAGTCCTGACGCGGGTTATTGATACGCCGCGTCACCAGCAGCCCGTCTTCCACCGCTTCCCGCGCCATATACTCCGGTAAAAAACCTATCCCTTCGCCCAGGATCTGACACTGGCATTTGGTATTAAAGTCCGGCACCAGAATGGCTTCCTGTCCGTGCAGCAGCCAGCCGACCTTCTTGTTAATGGTATGCGCAGTATCTTCCACCATGATGTTGGGATAGAGGCGCAGCTGGCTTTCCGCTATCGGTTCCGGGACGAAGGCCAGCGGGTGTTCCGGCGCGATGGCAAAGACCCAGCGGATGGCGCCGATCTCGGTGTAGTCAATCCCGCCGCCGTCGAGCAGCGTGTCCGGTGCGCCGATGGCGATATTGGCCTGGTTGTTGATGATGGAGTCCCACACCCCGTTATAGACCTCCGTGGTGACGGTGATCTGGCAGGTGGGAAACTGCTTTTTCAGCACCTGCAGAAGCCGCGCGGTATGGCGCGGCGTATACAACAGCTGGTTAATACAGATGCGCACCCGCGCCTCGATGCCCTGTGAGATGGTATCAATCCCGCGCTTGATGGCGTGAAAGTCATTAAGCAGGTCGGTGGCCTTACGGTAAAAGTAAAAGCCGGACTCGGTCAGCTCAATGCTGCGCGTGTTACGCACAAACAGCACCACGTCCAGCCCGGTCTCCATGCGCTTAATGGTGTAGCTGATGGCGGACGTGGTGACGCCCAGCTCGGCGGCGGCTTTGCTGAAGCTGCCGAAGCGTGCGGCGGTAGTAAAGGCCAGCAGGTTCTCTTCGGTAAAGATGGAATTCATATCTCACTCCCGTCAGCCATCAGTTTTGAACATATTTTAACAGCGTTGTTACAACGCATTTGAAGCCGATCACAGTTCTGACTCTTTGCTGAAAGCCCTGGTGCGTAAGGCTTCCTCAGGCATAAGCATAATGCAGTCTCGAGCGCTAAAAAGCGGATAAACATAAGAAAAAGGTTGCACAGACGCACGTTTTGACCGGTTTGTTGAATTTAACTCAACAATGAATTGACTGTCGATGAATCATTTTTAAGCGGATTCTTTTATGACCAGGCTGTTGCTATTCTCAGGTCAACAGAAATAAAAACATCAGGAGTCTGAATATGTCTGCAACTGAACTCGTTACTGAATTTCTGCTGGCGGCAGAGGAAGGCAATAGCGATGCGCTAAAAGCCTGCCTGGAGAAAGGCGTGGATATTAACGCCACCAACCGCCAGAAAAGAACCGCCGTTATTATTGCCAGCCTGAAAAAACATTATGCCTGCGTAGAGTTATTAATTGCCGCCGGAGCGGATATTGATAAACAGGACCAGACCTGCTTTAACCCTTTCCTCATTAGCTGCCTGACGAATGATTTAACTCTCCTGCGGCTGGTATTGCCCGCGAACCCGGATCTCGACCGCCTGACGCGCTTTGGCGGCGTGGGCATTACGCCAGCCAGTGAAAAAGGGCACGTGGAGATCGTACGCGAGCTGCTGGAAAAAACCGATATCAACGTCAACCACACCAACTTTGTTGGCTGGACGCCGCTGCTGGAAGCCATCGTCCTAAACGACGGCAGCACAAAGCAGCAGGCGATCGTGAAGCTGCTGCTGGATCACGGCGCGAACCCGCACATGACCGACAAATACGGCAAAACCCCGCTCGAGCTGGCACGGGAGAAAGGCTTCACTGAGATTGCCGACCTGCTGCTGGCGGCGGGCGCGTAAAGCAATCGGCCAGCCATTTCCGGCTGGCCGTTAATTCAAAAGTATTTTTACCGACGTGCATTTTGCACGACGGCGGCCCCCTTTTATCCGTATTCAGGAGAAAACAATGCCAACCAAAATCGTTATAAAAAAGAATACGTATTTTGATTCGGTGTCATTAATGTCCGTTTCCACCAAAGCCAATAAATTGCCGGGCGTCGACCAGGCGTTTGTGGCCATGGCGACGGAGATGAATAAAGGCGTATTAAAAAACCTCGGGCTATTAACGCCGGAATTAGCGGAAGCCAAAAACGGCGACCTGATGATCGTGATTAAAGGCGACGCGGCGAATGATGAAACGCTGGCCGCTATTGAAGCGCTGTTCACGCGTAAAGAGAGCGCAGGTTCCCATGAAGCGCGCTACGCGACGATTGCCAGCGCCAAAACCCATCGCCCGGACAGCAACCTTGCGGTGATTTCCGTCAACGGCACCTTCGCCGCCCGCGAGGCGCGTCAGGCGCTGGAAAACGATCTCAACGTAATGCTCTTCTCCGATAACGTGTCGCTCAACGACGAGCTGGCGCTGAAGCAGCTGGCGCACCAGAAAGGGCTGCTGATGATGGGGCCGGACTGTGGCACCGCCATCATCAACGGCGCGGGGCTGTGCTTTGCTAACGCGGTGCGCCGCGGCTCGATTGGCATCGTCGGCGCATCCGGCACCGGCAGCCAGGAGTTGAGCGTGCGCATTCACGAATTCGGCGGCGGCGTATCGCAGCTGATTGGCACCGGCGGGCGCGATCTCAGCGAGAAAATTGGCGGTCTGATGATGCTCGACGCCATCGACATGCTGGAAGCCGACGAGGGCACAGAGGTGATTGCGCTGATCTCCAAACCAGCGGCGCCTGCCGTGGCAGAAAAGGTGCTGGCCCGCGCCCGCGCCTGCCGCAAGCCGGTGGTTGTTTGCTTCCTCGGGCGCAGCGAACCGCCCGCCGATGAGGACGGCCTGCAGTTTGCGCGCGGCACCAAAGAGGCAGCCCTGAAGGCGGTCCTGCTCACCGGCATCAAAAAAGAGTCCCTTGATCTGCATCCGCTCAACTGGCCTTTGATTGAAGAGGTGCGCGCCCGCCTGACTCCGCAGCAGAAGTACATTCGCGGCCTGTTCTGCGGCGGCACCCTGTGCGACGAGGCGATGTTCGCGGCGCTAGCGAAATTCGACGACGTCTACAGCAATATCCAGCCGGATCCCGCTAAACGCCTGCAGGACGTCAGCGTCAGTAAAGCCCATACCTTCCTCGACTTTGGCGACGACGACTTCACCAACGGCAAGCCGCACCCGATGATCGACCCGACCAACCGCATCGGCCGCCTACTGCAGGAGGCCCGCGACCCGGAAGTCGGCGTCATCGTGATGGACTTCGTGCTGGGCTTTGGCGCGCACGAGGATCCGGTCGGCGTGATGCTCGACGCCATTAAAGAGGCGCAGGCAATTGCAAAGGCCGATAACCGTCCGCTGGAAATCCTCGGCTACGTGCTCGGCACCGACCAGGATCCGCAGTCGCTGGCGCAGCAGTGCCAGCTGCTGACCGACGCAGGCGTCATCTGGGCCAGCAGCAGCACCAACACCGGATTACTGGCACGCGAATTTGTCTGCAAAGGGGAGAAAGCATAATGACCACCTTATTCAACCAGCCGCTGAACGTCATTAACGTCGGCATTGCGATGTTCAGCGACGATCTTAAAAAACAGCACGTACCCGTCACCCAGCTCGACTGGACGCCGCCGGGGCAGGGCAATATGCAGGTCGTTGAGGCGCTCGACCAGCTGGCGAAAAAACCGCTGGCGGAGAAAATCGCCGCCGCCAATAAGCTTGCGCTTGAGCGCATTATTCAGTCCCATCCGGTGCTGGTGGGCTATGACCAGGCGATTAACGTTGTGCCGGGGATGACCCGCACCACCATTCTGCACGCCGGTCCGCCTGTCTCCTGGGAAAACATGTGCGGCGCGATGAAGGGCGCGGTCACCGGGGCGCTGGTGTTTGAAGGGCTGGCGAAAGATCTGGACGACGCGACACGGCTTGCCGCCTCCGGGGATATTACGTTCTCGCCGTGCCACGAGCACGACTGCGTGGGCTCGATGGCGGGCGTCACCTCCGCGTCGATGTTTATGCACATCGTTGAGAACAAAACCTACGGCAACCGCGCCTTCACCAACCTCAGCGAGCAGATGGCGAAGATCCTGCGCATGGGGGCCAACGACCAGAGCGTGATCGACCGCCTGAACTGGATGCGCGACGTGCTCGGTCCGATGCTGCGCGATGCGATGAAGATTATCGGCGAAATCGACCTGCGGCTGATGCTGGCCCAGGCGCTGCACATGGGCGACGAGTGCCACAACCGCAACAACGCGGGCACCACGCTGCTGATCCAGGCGCTGACGCCGGGGCTGATTCAGGCGGGCTATCCGGTGGCGCAGCAGCGCGAGGTATTTGAGTTTGTCGCCAGCAGCGACTACTTCTCCGGCCCGACGTGGATGGCGATGTGTAAGGCCGCCCTGGAAGCCGCTCACGGGATTGAGTACAGCACCGTGGTCACTACCATGGCGCGCAACGGCTACGAGTTTGGCCTGCGCATTTCCGGCCTGCCGGGGCAGTGGTTCACCGGCCCGGCGCAGCAGGTGATCGGCCCGATGTTCGCGGGCTATAAGCCGGAAGACTCCGGGCTGGATATCGGCGACAGCGCCATCACCGAAACCTACGGCATCGGCGGTTTTGCGATGGCGACGGCCCCGGCAATCGTTGCGCTGGTGGGCGGCACGGTGGAGGAAGCTATCGACTTCTCCCGCCAGATGCGCGAAATCACCCTCGGCGAAAACCCGAACGTCACCATTCCGCTGCTCTCGTTTATGGGGATCCCGACCGCCATCGACATCACCAGAGTCGCGGGCAGCGGCATTCTGCCGGTGATTAACACCGCCATTGCCCACAAAGACGCGGGCATCGGCATGATTGGGGCGGGCATCGTTCACCCGCCGTTTAGCTGTTTTGAAAAGGCGCTGTTGACCTTCCGCGATCGCTACTTTTTATAAGGCAAGCATCCATGAAAAACATGAAGCTGGAGTGGAAAAGAGGTGACTGGGCGGCGTATTTCGGGTTGATGACCAACAACCTGACCAATTTGCTGACCATGATGGGGCTGCTCATTTTTGTCGTCGGCATCCCGAAGGAGATTGTTTATGGACGCATCGCGCCGGCCTTCGGGCTGGCGGTGCTGACCGCGAGTATTTGCTATGCCTGGTTCGGCATGCAGATGGCACGCGCCACCGGACGAACGGACGTCACCGCGCTGCCGTCCGGCCCCAGCGCGCCGTCAATTTTTACCGTGACCTTCCTGGTGCTGATGCCGGTCTATCAGCAGACCGGTGATGCGGAGTTCGCCATCCAGATTGGCCTGGTGTGGTGCTTTGTTGAGGCGATGATCCTCGCGGGCGGCTCGTTTTTAGGGGAAACCATCCGCAAGATGATTCCGCGCACCGTCCTGCTGTCGTGCCTGTCCGGTTTGGGTCTGCTGCTGCTGGCGATGAACCCGATGCTGCAGGCGTTCGAAGCGCCGACAGTGTCGTTTATCGTGCTGCTGCTGATCTTCATTAACTGGTTCGGTAAAAAGCCGATTTTCGCCCGCATCCCGACCGGCCTGCTGCTGCTGATAGCCGGTACCGCACTGGCGTGGATCTCCGGCCTGCAGAGCCCGGAAGCGATTAAAGCGTCCATGTCATCCTTCGGCTTTAACCCGCCGCAGGTGCACGTGGAGGGCTTCCTGCAGGGCCTGCCGCACGCGCTGCCGTATCTTGCCTCTGCCGTGCCGCTGGGGCTGGCGAACTACATCTTTGACCTGGAAAACATCGAAAGCGCTCACGCGGCGGGGGATGAATACCCGACGCGCAAGGTGATGCTGGCAAACGGTCTGGCCTCCATGCTCGGTTGCCTGATGGGGAACCCGTTCCCGGTGACGGTCTACGTCGGCCATCCCGGCTGGAAAGCGATGGGCGCGAGCATCGGCTACACGCTGGCCTCCGGCGTAACCATGTTCATCGTGCCGCTGTTCGGGCTGGGGGCGTTTATGCTCGCCATCATTCCGATGACCGCCATCGTGCCGATTCTGGTGTTTATCGGCGTGGTCACCGCCAACCAGGTGGTGAGGGAAACGCCCAAAGTGGAGGTACCCGTCATCTTCATCTGCCTGTTCCCGTGGATCGCCAACTGGGCGCTGACCATGATGAACAGCGTGATGGGCGCGGCGGGCACCAGCGCGGCGAAGATCGGTACCGACGTGCTGCACAGCAAAGGGATCTACTACGAAGGATTAGTCCATCTGGGGAACGGGGCACCGCTCGCCAGCATGCTGTGGGGCTGTATCGCCATTTTCGCCATCATCAACAAACCGCTGCGCGGCGCCGTGGCCGCTGCGTGTGGGGCGCTGCTGGCGCTGTTTGGGGTGATCCACGCCCCGGTCGTGGGCTTTGCCGAAGGCAGCTCGCTGATGTTCGTCACCGCGTATCTGATGATGGGCGGCATGTTTGTGGTGAAGCATGTGCTGGATAGCCGCGAAGCGGCGAGCGCTGCGCCGGGTACCGTTGCGAAGGAGCACGTATGAAAGAGCTTATGGTTGTCGCCATTGGCGGCAACAGCATTATCAAAGACAACGCCAGCCAGTCGGTTGAACATCAGGCGCAGGCGGTGAAAGCGGTGGCAGAGTCGGTGCTGGAAATGCTGGCCTCCGATTATGACATCGTGCTCACCCACGGCAACGGCCCTCAGGTGGGGCTGGATCTGCGCCGTGCCGAAATCGCCCACGAGCGGGAAGGACTGCCGCTGACCCCGCTGGCAAACTGTGTGGCGGACACCCAGGGCGGCATCGGCTATCTGATCCAGCAGGCGCTCAACAATTGCCTGGCCGTGCGCGGGGAGCAAAAAGCGGTCACGGTCGTCACGCAGGTGGAGGTGGATAAAAACGATCCCGGCTTTACGCACCCGACGAAACCTATCGGTGCGTTCTTCAGCGAGGCACAGCGCGACGAGCTGCAGCGCACGCACCCGGACTGGCACTTTGTTGAGGACTCCGGCCGTGGCTATCGCCGCGTGGTGGCTTCACCGCAGCCGCTGCGGATTGTTGAGGCGGATGCTATTAAGACGCTGACCCAAAAAGGGTATGTCGTGATCGGCGCGGGCGGCGGCGGGATCCCGGTCGTTCGCAGCGAACAAGGGAATTACCAGAGCGTCGACGCGGTGATTGATAAAGATCTCTCCACCGCGCTGCTGGCGCGGGAGATTGGCGCCGACGTGCTGGTGATTACCACCGGCGTGGAAAAGGTGTGCGTGAACTTCGGCAAGCCAAACCAGCAGGCGCTGGACACCGTTAACGTGGCGCAGATGAGGCGTTATATGGAGGAAGGCCACTTCCCGGCAGGAAGCATGCTCCCCAAAATCGTCGCTTCGCTGGAATTCTTACACCACGGCGGCAAGCGCGTGATTATCACCTCGCCAGACTGCCTGCCCGCCGCGCTGCGCGGGGAAACCGGTACCCATATCGTTAATGAAGGAAGATAAGATGAGTGAAAATAAAAGCCGCCGCGAGTTTATCAGCCAGAGCGGCAAAATGGTCACCGCCTGCGCGCTGTTTGGCGCGACCGGCTCCGTCGCGTATGCTGCTGACTCCGCAAAGCCACTCTGCGAGACCGGTAAGCCTGTGAATATCACCGCGAAACATTACTATCTGGACAACGTGCTGCTCGAAGACGGGTTTAACTTCGACGGCGGCGTGGCGACGAGCACCCGTACCGAGCTGAAAACGCTGGAAATCAAGGACGGGAAGATCGTCGCCCTGCGCGACAACAAGCGCCACGCCGACGCCTCGCTGCCTCACTACGATGCGGGCAACAAGCTGATGCTCCCGGCAATGCGCGACATGCACATCCACTTGGATAAAACCTTCTACGGCGGCCCGTGGCGATCGCTCAACCGCCCGGCGGGCACCACGATTCAGGATATGATCCGCCTGGAACAGAAGCTGTTGCCCGAGCTGCAGCCCTACACCCAGGAGCGTGCGGAAAAGCTGATCGACCTGATCCAGTCGAAAGGCTCCACCATCGCCCGCAGCCATTGCAACATTGAGCCGGTTTCCGGCCTGAAAAACCTGGAAAATTTGCAGGCGGTCCTGGCGCGCCGCAAACCTGGTTTTGACTGCGAAATCGTCGCCTTCCCGCAGCACGGGCTGCTGCTGTCGAATTCTGAAAAGCTGATGCGCGAGGCGATGCAGGCCGGGGCGCACTACGTGGGCGGGCTGGACCCGACCAACGTCGACGGCGCGATGGAGAAATCTCTCGATCTGATGTTCCAGATTGCGCTGGACTACGACAAAGGGGTGGACATTCACCTGCACGAAACCAGCCCGGCGGGCGTGGCGGCGGTGAACTACATGGTCGAAACCGTGGAGAAAACGCCGGCGCTGAAGGGGAAACTCACCATCAGCCACGCCTTCGCGCTGTCGACGCTCAACGAGCAGCAGGTGGATGAGATCGCCACCCGCATGGCGGCGCAGCAGGTGACCATCGCCTCCACAGTGCCGATTGGCACCCTGCATATGCCGCTGAAGCAGCTGCGCGAGAAGGGCGTGTTCGTGATGACGGGGACCGACAGCGTAATCGACCACTGGTCGCCGTACGGACTGGGGGACATGCTGGAGAAAGCGAATCTCTATGCGCAGCTCTATATTCGCCCCAATGAGCAGACGCTCTCCCGGGCGCTCGGTATCGCCACCGGCGACGTGCTGCCGCTGAACGACAAGGGCGAACGCGTGTGGCCAAAAGCGCAGGACGACGCCAGCTTTGTGCTGGTGGACGCCTCCTGCTCAGCCGAAGCCGTGGCGCGCATTTCCCCGCGTACCGCAACGTTCCATAAGGGTAATCTGGTTTGGGGCGTAGTGGGTTGATGTGCATTTCTCCCTCTCCCTGTGGGAGAGGGTTGGGGTGAGGGCATCAGGCCGCAGGCAATGCTTTATACTGGGAGTCACATTCTTAAAGAGGGATCTGCCATGGCACAAAACATCTACGACAACCCGGCGTTTTTTGAAGGCTACGCCCAGCTTCCGCGTTCGGTACAGGGTCTGGACGGCGCGCCAGAGTGGCCTGCACTAAAAAGCATGCTGCCGGATTTAACCGGCAAATCGGTTGTCGATCTCGGCTGCGGCTACGGCTGGTTCTGCCGCGCCGCGCGCGAGCTGGGCGCTGCTGACGTCACGGGGGTCGATATCTCAGAAAAGATGCTCGCCCGCGCGGCTGAACTGACTGACGACGCACGGATTCACTATCAGCGTAGCGATCTGGAATCACTTAAGCTCAACGAGAACAGCCTCGATCTGGTCTACAGCTCGCTGGCGCTGCACTACCTGCCGGAGCTGGATACCCTGTTTGCGAAGGTTCAGCGCGCGCTTAAGCCCGGCGGCTGCCTGGTCTTTTCGATGGAGCACCCAATATATACCTGCGCCTCCCGTCAGGGCTGGCTGACCGACGATAGCGGCGAGCGGTTCTGGGGCGTGAACCATTATCAGGACGAAGGCCAGCGCGTCAGCAACTGGCTGGCGGACGGGGTGATCAAATACCACCGCACTCTGGGCACCACGCTTAACGCGCTCATCAGGGCTGGATTAACGATAAGCGAGGTCAACGAGTGGGGGCCAACGCAGGCGCAGATTGACGCCTGGCCCGCGCTGGCCGAAGAGGCGGAGCGCCCGATGCTGGTGCTGATCGCCGCCCGTAAGGATCAGTAGCCGACCTTGTATACGCGCCCGGTCTGCACGCCTTCCACGCTGCGACGATAGGCCTGCGCCACGGTCGCGGCGGGAACGCTTTCAAAACCCGGGAAGAAGCCATCGTACGTGTCGACCGATTCGGTGAGCACCGTCGGGCTGATCAGGTTGATGCGGATCCCGCGCGGCAGCTCGCAGGCTGCCGCGCGAACAAACCCTTCCAGCGCGGCATTCACCGTGGTGGCGTTCACGCCCTGCGCAATCGGCTCGTGCGCCACGATCCCACTTATCAACGTAATCGAGCCGCCTTCATTCAGGTAGTGCTGGCCGGTCAGCGCCAGGCGCACCTGCCCCAGCAACTTATCCTGCAGCCCCTGGTTAAAGTCGCTGTCTTTCATGGTCGCGAGCGGGCCGAAGTAGAGGCCACCGCTGGCGGACACAATCGCATCTACCGGGCCGATTTTCTCGAACAGCGCCTGGACGCTCGCCTGCGAGGTGATATCCACCTGCTCGTCGCCCTGCGTGCGACCGACGCGGATGACCTCGTGGCGACGACTCAGCTCTTCCGTTACCGCACGACCGACCGTACCGCTGGCACCAATAATGACGATTTTCATAGCTGACTCCTTCTGTTGTGAGCCTTTATTCTTTAATAAATAAAAATGCAGATAAACTGGGCTAAAGTTAGAAGATTGCTAACCAGGAGTTTGGAATATGGATAAGCTCCGCAGCATGGAGACGTTTATTGCCGTGGTGGAAAGCGGCAGTTTTACCGGTGCGGCGGCACGGCTGGAGATGTCGGCGGTGATGGTGGGCAAGTACGTTGCGCTGCTGGAATCACAGCTTGGTACCCGCCTGCTGGAGCGTAACACGCGCCGTCAGAGCCTGACGGATGCCGGACGCGTCTATTTCGACGAGGCGAAGCGGGTGCTGGAGCAGGTCTCCATTGCTGAGAATGCAGTCGAGCGGCTCCGTGCTGCACCTGCCGGAACGTTGCGCGTCACGGCACCCACGTCGTTTGGCGGCTGCGTGATTGCCCCGCTGACGGCCACCTTTTTGCAGCGCTACCCGGAGGTACGCATCGAGCTGGATCTCACCAACCGGATGGTCGATCTGGTGGAGGAGGGCGTCGATCTGGCCATTCGCATTGGTGACGTTCGTAATGACGATCTGGTGGCGAAATACCTGTGCCCCTACAACATGGTGATCTGCGCCGCACCGGACTATTTAGCGCGACACGGCACGCCGCAAACGCCAGACGATCTGGTGGATCATCTCTGTCTTTCGCACACGGTGTGGACTGCACGTAACGAGTGGCGGCTGCCGGGCGTGGAAGGAGAGGTGCGCTGGAAGCGGGATGCGATCTTAAGATGTAACGACGGCTACGGCTTACGCATGGCGGCGCGGGCCGGGGCGGGGCTGTTGCTGCAACCGGAAGTGCTGGTGGCGGAAGAGCTGGCAAGCGGCAGGCTGGTGCGCGTGCTTGAGCCGTTCACGCCCGCGCCAAGGCCGGTGCATTTATTGTGGCGTCAGGATTTACGTCAACTGCCTAAGCTAACGGAATTTATCGCCCATATTCTGCTAAGATTGGGCACAATATAAAAAAAGAAGGTAATCAAAGAATGTCTGCAAACAAACTCGCCAGCAGCGCGCAGGGCCTGCAATCATCTGCCATCCGTGAATTATTAAAACATAGCAAAATGGCAGGGGTGATATCGCTGGGCGGGGGGATTCCTAATCCCGATCTGTTCGATCACGAAGGGCTTAAAATTGCTGCCGATGCCGTCTTATCTCAGCATTTTGGCGAGGCGTTCCAGTACGGCCTGACGGAAGGCGTACCGGGACTGCGCGAGGAAATTAAACGCATCTGCGAGGGGCGCGGTATCGCCTGTAAGGCCGATGATGTCGTTATTACTTCCGGCTCGCAGCAATCTCTTGACGTGCTGGCGCGTGCGTTAATCAACCCGGGTGACACCGTTGTGGTTGAGCGTCCAACCTATCTTGCCGCGCTGCAGGTCTTCGGCCTGGCGCAGGCCAACTTTGAATCCGTTGGCACCGACGGCGACGGTATGAAGGTGGACGAACTTGAGGCCCTGGTGGCAAAGAAAGCCATCAAAGCGGTCTATATTGTTCCGACGTTTGGCAACCCTGGCGGGGTAACTCTTTCTGAAGCGCGCCGTAAACAGCTGGTGGAATTATCGAAGCGCTATGACTTCGTGATTATTGAAGACGATCCGTACAGCGAAATTAATTATACCGATGAAGTCTTCCGCCCGTTAATTGCCCATGCCAAAGATATCGGCAATGAAGAGAACGTGGTGTATACCTCGACCTTCTCTAAAATCCTCGCGCCGGGCACTCGCGTAGGCTGGGTGCTGGTGCCGGAATGGCTGAAGCGCGCGGTAGTGAACCTTAAGCAAACCACCGATCTGCACACCAGCACGCTGTCGCAGCTGATGACGTATGAATACCTGAAAACCGGTCGTCTGGCCGATCAGATTAAAATGATCCGCGAAGCCTATCGCCAGAAATACCAGACGTTCGCAACCGAGCTGGAGGCCGAGCTCGGCGACGTGATGTCGTTCCACAAGCCGAAGGGCGGGATGTTCCTGTGGGCGAAGATGAATAATGGTAGTAACACCACCCGCTGGCTTGAAAAAACGTTAAGCAACGGCGTAGTATTTGTGCCTGGCGAGTTTTTCTACTGCAATGAGCCAGACCCAACGACGCTGCGCATGTCATTTGTGACGCCAACGGATGAAGATCTGAAAGAGGCGGTTCAACGCCTGAAAAAATCGCTCTAAAAGAGCTGCGCATAATGGCTTTCCTGCCGTTATGCGCAATACGCGTTCAGGGCGGCACGGGCCGCTATCGTTCATGGTGAGTTCCATGTTTGAATTTCTGATCGGTGTCGTTACCCACACGCCCGTCTGGGTGTGGGTGCTGTTTATCTTCCTCATCTCTCGCGGCATTAAAGCCCGCAGGCCCGCTACCGTTACGCTGGAGAGGCTTGCCATCATTCCCGCTATCTTTCTTCTCTGGGATATCTACGATCTGGTGGTCTACCGCACGTTAACCCCCGGGACTGTCGCATTGTGGACGGCGGGGATCCTCGCCGGGGCCGCGCTGGGGTATTTCCTGATTAAGCAGGCGGTTATCACCCGCGCAGAGGCGCCGCGCACCCTTTTCCGCCAGGCAGACTACACCGCGCTGCCGTTTATGATGCTGGCGTTCGGGGTCAAGTATGTGCTGGGCGTGATGAGCGCTGTCTCTCCCCAGACGATGCAGCAGCCCGCCATGAGCGCGCTGGCGATCGTCTCCGGCGGCGTGTTTGCCGGCGTGTTTATCGGGAAATTTGCGCGCTATATTGGCGTGTATAACAGCGCCGCACCGCGCCCGGCGGAGTGACGTTATTCTGTCGCGTGTGCCAGCGTGCGGTCTGCAGCATCGCCGCTGAGTGCTCGCGTGACTTCATGGATCCGCCAGATTTTCCCTTCACGCAGCGCGGCAAACAGGTAAACCTCGATCTCTGCCTGACGACCATCAGGATACGTGACCGTCACGATATGCCGGTCAGCCAGAAGTTCGTCATGACAGGCTATCTCCACCACGGTAAAGGCGATCGTGCGGATCTGTGAGCTTACGTGGCTCAGATGCTGGACAAAACCCCGGTAGTCAAGCGCGTGATCGTCCGTAAACTGCTGGTAATCGGGTGTAAATACCTCTGCCGGATCGATATCGCCGTTGAATAAGCAGGTTAACAGGCACGCCATCTTTTCGCGCTGCGCGGCGTTGTCGGTGTCGGCTATCAGGGACGTGATAATGCTCATGCGGGCTCCTTATGTGATTGAGTCCCCATTATCCTTGACAGCCGAAGACGTAGTTTCTGTAATGCGTCGATGAATAACGATTTTCGGTCAAAATGAGATGGTCAGTTTTGAAACGCTCCGTCATCCCGGCGGGTATCGAACGCCGTGGCATAGTCATCGCACCGGCCAGCTGTGGCGCATTGCAACGGGTCTGTTGGTCATTGAGACGCAGCAGGCGCGCTCGGTCGTACCGGCAAAACACATCGGCTGGATCCCGCCAGGTCAGCAGCACGCCGCTTTTTCTGAAAGTGAGATAGAAGGCTGCGCTATCTATCTTGAACCCGCCAGCTGTGCAGGGCTTCCCGATACGCCCGCGCTGTTCGAGCCCGACGATCTGACCCATGCTCTGTTTAGCCGTTTATGTGGTGCAGAGAGTGAGTACGATCCGCGAAAGCTGACTTTGCTGCTGGATGAGCTTGCCCTGACGCCCCAGGCTCACTTTTCTCTTCCCGTGCCGACGGATCCGCGTCTGAAGAACGTGGTCAGCCATTTGCTGCAGTTTGTCGATGATAACCAGACGGTCGAGAGTCATGCTATTCATGCTGGGATGAGCGTACGTACGTTCAATCGTCGGTTTAGTGCCCAGACCGGAATGAACTTTGTTAACTGGCGGCAACTGGCGCGCGTCATGCAGGCAATGGAGTGGCTGGCGGCGGGGAAGCCGGTAGGGTGGATTGCGCTGTCCTGCGGCTACAGCAGCGTCAGCGCATTTATTGAGGTTTTCAGAGCATGGACCGGTAAAACACCGGGGCAGTGGGCGATGTTGCGGTCTGATGCCCTCCCCACGTCCCGCTCAGCTTTACAATGTAGGCCGGGTAAGGCGAAGCCGCCACCCGGCGATTGACTACCGCTCCCTCAGCGCCTCTTTCGCCCGGTTAAACGGCTTAATCAGATAATCCAGCACCGTTTTCTCGCCGGTCTTAATGTCCACCGTGGCAATCATCCCCGGCACAATCGAGAAGTGCCTGCCCGCCTTATTCACCAGGTAATCCTGGCTGGTGCGGATAAACACCCGGTAGTAAAACACCTCCGGCTTGGCCTCGTCCTGAATAGTGTCCGGGGATATCGTCTCCACGACCCCGTGCAGCCCGCCGTAAATGGCGTAATCGTAGGCGGTGATCTTCACCAGCGCCTCCTGGTTCGGGTGGATAAAGGCGATGTCGCGCGGCGACAGGCGGGTTTCAATCAGCAGGTGATCGTCTACCGGCACAATTTCCATCAGCTCGCCGTTGGGCGGGATCACGCCGCCGATGGTGGTGACCTTGATGTTTTTGACGATCCCGCGCACCGGGGATTTTACCGTCAGACGGGTGACGGAATCCTGGCGGCCCTTGAGGATGGCCGAAACCATATCCACCTCCGCGTTGGCCTTGGAGAGCGCCTCGCGCGCCTGGACGTAATACTGCGAGCGCACGTCGGTGAGCTTCAGCTCCAGATCGCTTTTCTGCCGCTGCAGGCGCAGCACCTCCACGTGGCTGGCGGCGCCGGTTTTGACCAGCCGCTGGGTGATGGCCAGCTCTTTATTGGCGAGATCTAACGCGGCGCGCAGCTCCCGCTGGGTATCCTCCAGCTGCGCGCGGCGGGAGTTGTAGAGCCGCGTTTCGTCGGCAATCAGATCCGGCCATTTTGCCAGCGAAGGGGGGAACTTCAGCGGGAGATCGTTCACCTCGGCGTACAGGCGGGCGCTGGAGGCCAGTGAAGCCCGGTAGCGCGCCGCGCTTTCGCCGACGTTTGATTCGGAACGGGTAGGATCAAGCCGCGCCAGCACCTGCCCGGCCTGCACCTGATCCCCCTCGTGGACGTTCAGTTCGGTGAGGATCCCCCCGTCCAGCGACTGTAAAACCTGCTCGCGCGAGCTGGGGATCACTTTACCCGAGCCGGTTGATACCTCATCCAGCATGCCAAACCATGCCCAGACGCCCAGCGCCACAAACATCAGCAGCGAGAAGATCACGATCCGACGCGCGCCGGTGTAGCCGCTTTCGGAGTCGAGGGCATTATCCAGATCGTCCATCGCCGCCACATCACGCTGACTGATTTTCATTTTTCCACTCCCGTCCGGTTGCTGCCTGCTGCTGTTGCTGCTGCATACGACTGTTGTTCAGCGCCTGGGCTTTTGGCGCGTCCATCACCAGCATCCCCTCTTTCAACACCACGACGCGCTCCACCAGCTCCAGCACCGGGACGCGATGCGTGGCGACAATCAGGGTGCGGTGACCGAGCCAGTCGCCCAGCCGCTGGATAAATTCCCGCTCGGTGTGCTCGTCGAGTGACGCGGTGGGTTCATCCATCAGCACAATATTCGGATCGCGCAGGAGCATTCGCGCCAGCAGAATCGACTGGCGCTGCCCGCCGGATAACCCCACGCCGTTTTCCATGATCGGGTAGTCCAGCCCTTTGGGCAGCTTCTGCACGAAGCCCGCCGCACCGGTCAGCTCCAGCGCCTCGAAAATCTCTTCGTCGGTAGCGCGCGGCATGCCGAGGGTAATGTTTTCGCGCAGGGTGCCGTAAAACAGACGCGCATTCTGGGTCATAAAGCCGACGTTGCGCCGGACGTCGGCAACGTCGAGATGCGGCAGGCTGAAGTTATCAAGTCGCAGCTCGCCGGCTGCCAGATCCATCCCGCCCGCCATGGCCTGCAGCAGGGTCGATTTGCCCGCGCCGTTGCGCCCGAGGATCGCCACTTTCTCACCCGGGCGGATCTCCAGCCGGTTAATGCGCAGCGCCATGCGCGGATCGTCCGGCTGATAGCGGAACTGCGCCTGCTCGAACAGGTAGTGACCGCGCAGCACGTCCTGGCGGATCGGCGTCTCCTCGCGCTGGTTTTCGGTGGGAAGCTGCATGATGCTGTCCAGCCCCTCTTTTGCCGCTTTGACCTGCTGCCAGCGGGCCAGCACGCCGCACAGCGTCGACATCGGGGCGATCATGCGGGAGGCCAGCATCGAGGCGGCGACCACCGAGCCGGTGGTCAGGGTGCCGTCGATCACCATCGGCGCGCCGACCACAATCACGGCGGCGTAGACCAGGCTCTGAATGGTCATCCCCCAGCTGATCAGGTTCTGCGTCAGCTCGCGGGTGCGCAGGCCGGATTCGGCGGTGATCTGGATATAGCTGTTCCACTGCTGCAAAAAGCGGTTTTCCGCCTGCATCAGCTTGATGTCCTCCAGCCCCTGTACGCTCTCCACCAGCACCGCGTTGCGCAGGGTCGATTCATGAGCCGACTGTTTCGCCAGCTCCGCCAGCTTCTTCTGCAGCAGCAGGCCGGGCAGGACCATGATCACCGCTGCGACCGGGGCGATCCACGCCAGCTGCGGGGCGATGATCGCCAGCACCACCACGAACAGTAAAAAGAAGGGCAGGTCGACAATCGTCGAGATGGTGGACGAGGTGACCATCTCGCGGATCTGCTCCAGCTCGCGCAGCTGTGAGATAAAGCTCCCGGTGGATCGGGGGATCGCACTGTTGCGCAGCCGCAGCGCGTGGCCGAATACGCGATCCGAGACGCGCATATCCGAGCGCTTGCCCAGCAGATCCATAATGTGCCCGCGCGCCACGCGCAGCACAAAGCCAAACAGGGTGGCAATCAGCACCCCGATGGTCAGGACGTACAGCGTCGGGTAGGACTGGGCGGGGATCACCCGGTCATACACCTGCATGGAAAAGACAATGCCGGAGAGGGAGAGCACGTTGATAAACAGCGCGGCCAGCATCACCCAGCTGTAGGGGCGGAGATCGCGCATCACCAGGCGGTAGAGCCAGTCCGGTCGGTATTTTGAGATATAGGCGTCCACGCGGCTGTCCTTCAGCGCGGCGAGTGGACGCAGGGCAATAACGTGGCGGATAGCGGGCAGCATCGCCGTCATCGACAGCCGGTTGGTGTAGGTCTCATCGCCGAAAAAGCTGACTTCCAGCGTGTCATCGCCGTCGAAGTGCTCGATCGCACCGACCCGGCCGTCATTCAGCGCCACCACCACCGGCAGACGCCAGCTGTTGATCGACTGCTGGTCAGCGGTGAGCAGTTGAAACGACAACCCCGCCTCACGCGCCAGCTGGGTGAGGGCGGGTACCATCGGTTTGCCTTTCAGCCACGGTGCGCCTGCGATCAGCGCGCCGGGCGAGCAGGCGACGCGGTAGCGCGTGGCGATAAAGCCAAAGGCCTGCGCCCACTGCGCCAGCGCCTCATCCGTCATGTTTTCACCCTGCGGGATATCACGCTGCTTCATGGCTGGATCTCCACGGTCTGGATGGTGCGGTTATCAAGATCGAACGCATGACGCAGCTGCCCGGTGTTATACAGGCAGTTGAGCTGCAGCTGGTGCAGCTGACCGAGGGTCTGCTGCTGGGTGAAGCGCGCCTGATAGACCTCCTGTTCGGCGTTGAGCACGTCGAGCAGCGGGCGCGAGCCGAGGTCAAGATATTGCTGCTGGTACAGCTCACGGGTGCGGGCGCTGAGGGCTTCCTGGCGGCCCTGGATTTGCAGCGTGCTTTGCAGGCTCATCACCTGGCTACGGGCTTCCAGCAGTTTCTGGCGGACATCCAGGCGCGTGCGCTGAATGGTGGACTGCGCCGCCTCCACCGCGTGTCCGGCAGCGTTACGCCGGGCGGTGAGGCCGCCGCCCTGATAGAGCGGCATCTGCACTTTCACCCATGCGGAATACTGGGTGCGATCCCGCGTTTCGCTGCCCGCGTAGCGATCGTTCATGTAGTGACGCACCTCCGGCTCCAGTGAGACGGTTGGCGTCATCTGCGCATCGGCGTAGTCGAGGTTAGCCTGGGCGACGTTAGCCTGCGCCCAGGCAGCGAGAACGGCGGGAACCAGACGGTCGTCCGGCTCGGCGACATCGCAGCTGCGGGCCAGCTTTTGCGGAAAGTCATTGCTGATCGCGTTCAGGCTGTTCCAGCCGAGAAAGCTCATCAGCGTGGCGCGGGCGCTGTCCAGGCTGGCCTGGTACTGCATCAGCTGGGCGCGAGCGCCTTCGATACGCGCATCGGTCTGCACCACGTCAGAGAGCGACGTGGCGCCCTCGTCGTTACGCTGGCGGGTCAGCGTGCCGATGGAAGAGAGGGCTTCAAGCTGCTCTTTGGCGGTGTCGACCATCTGCTGCCAGGTTTGCACCTGTACCATGGCAACGGCGGTATCGTGGGCGATGGTGTCGATACTCACCAGCACGTTGGCCTGCTGCTGGGCAACGCCAGCACTTTCGGCGCGCACCTGGCTGGCCACTTTGCCAAAGTCGTAGAGCATTTGTGAGAGAGAAAGCACCAGCGACGGCGTAAAGCCGTTCTGATCGCCGTCGTGGGAATAACCGTTGTCCACGCCGGCATTAATCTGCGGATAGTATTTTGATTTCGCGACGTCCACCTCTTCGCTCTGCTGGTAGAGTTTGCCCACGGCTTCGCTGATGGCCGGGTGCCAGGTAACGGCGCGGTTGACGGCCTCGCCAAGCTGCAATGAACCTGGAGCGGCGTTGCCTGCTACCGGGGCCACGCGCCCGTTGAGTGAGGGGAGTTCCTGCGTTTCGCGAAGCTGTCCGGTATTGATGGTTGCCGCCGGATTTGCGCAGAAAGCGGGCACAGATATCAGGCAGCACGAGAGCCACCAGTAAGGCATCTTCATTCCCATGTCATGTCCCTAATAAAATAAGTAAAGCTTTATTGTTATGCCCGGGCGCTGTGCGCCCGGGTCATCTCTTGCAGGTGCTATCAGGTAATGATGTGTTGCTGGTTAACAAGCTCGTCGTAGGTGGTCTGAACGTTATCAAGCGTAACGAGCGTGGTATTAGTGTAGGTGGACCCCGCACCATCACGGTCGATGGAGATCACAGTGTTGCTACCGCTTTGTGTGACATGGATATAATTCCCCAGCGAGGCGGTATTACCGTCCCAGCCCACCAGCAGATCGCCAATGTCGATCTTGTCTCCCTGCGCCAGCGAGAACCCGGTCCAGTGATCGCCTCCGGCGCTGCTGGTGTTACCCGCCGTGGCATTCCCCACCGTACTGTTCAGCACCTGGTAAATCAGCGTATCGCCGTAGGCCGTACCGGTGATGGCGTCGTTATGCTCCGAGCTGATGAACTGCGGCGCCATATTGATGGTTAGCGTGGCGCTGTCCGTGTTGCCGTTGGCATCGGTCAGGGTGTAGTTGAAGGTCTCCTTCGAGGTCATGGTTGAGAGCGATACCCCGCTGTTGAGGGTATAGGTGTAATGACCGTCTGCGCCGATCGCCAGGATGCCGTAATGGCCGGTGATGTTCACCGTTGCGCTGCCGGTATACGGATCCAGCGTGGTGGTCACGCCGTTGTAACCGGTCACGCTCAGACGGGTATCCACCGAGTGGAGCTGATCCAGCACGCCGCCAGAGTCGGTACCGTCAAAGATGTTGCCGTTGACGGTGTGGCTGCCTGTGACGTCAAAATCACTCAGCGAGTAGGTGGTGCCGTTCACGCTTGGCGTGATGGTGATGGTCCCCACGCTGAGCCCCGGGACGCTGCCGGTAAAGTTCAGCGTATAGGTCCCGGCGTTGAGATCCAGCCCGGTCAACGGAACGTCGATACTGCCGCCCAGCAGCGAGCCGCCGCTGAAGGAGCCGCTGCGGATGACGCCCGAGCCGTCGCTGATGGACCAGTTCACCGTCAGTCCGCCCAGCGCCAGCCCCGAGGTCACGCTAAAGTGCAGCGACGCGTTGTGCAGCGCGGTGTTTGGGTCGACCACGAAGGTTCCGCTTCCGCTGCCCTGGGTTGATGAGAACAGGGCCGTCGTCCAGCTGGCGACGCCCACGGTGGTATCCGAGTAGACCGACGTGTGATGCACCGAGGTGAGGTCCATCGTGGCGCTGACATCGTTGACCGCATTCATTGCCTGCGCGGTTGGAGTGATGTTGAGCGATGCCGTATCCTTCGAGCCGTCAAGCGCGGTAACGGTGTAAACGAAGGTATCCGGCGTGCTGATATGGTCCGCCCCCACGCCGCTTCTCAGGGTATAGGTGTACTGACCGGACGCATTGATGGTCAGCGTGCCGTATTCCCCCTGAATGGTGGTGGTGCCGCTGCTGTTGACCGCCACGCCGTTCACTTCCGTAACCAGCGTGCCCGCTGGAACCGGGTCATTCGCCAGCACGTCGCCCGTGGTGGTTTCGCTGATGCTTGCCACGCTGTAGACATGATCCTGCAGGACGCTCAGCGTGTAGCCCGTCAGGACGGCGATCCCCGATGCGGTATTGAGTAAGAACAGGTACTCCCCGGCAGGCAGATTTAGCGTCAGCTGCGGTGACGTGCCCCCCAGCAGCGGGGCGCGCAGCCAGCCCGACTCGACGCGAACCTGCTCGAAGGTCTGGGTGGCGTTGTTGAACTTATAGACGTACAGATCGAATACCGACGCCAGCGCCACGCCGCCCACGGAGGCCTGGATGGTCATGGTGCGGGTCGTGCCTTCCTCCACGTTGTAAATAATCGGGTTGGTCATGTCGTCCAGCAGGTTAAGCCCCAGCGTGTTGCCGAGATTAATGCCCACCAGGGTAAAACCGTTCTGAGACGAGGCGCCGTTATTAACTTCGTGCACGCTGGTGTCGAAGGTCAGGGCGTTGGTGTCGTCAACGGCGACAATACCGTTGACTACCGTACCGGCACCCAAGGACAGCACCAGCTGTGCCGACGCGCTGACGCCGTTATGGGTGATGGTGTAGGTGAAGCTCTCCGTGCGGCCAATGACCGCGGCGCTGGTGTCGGTCAGGCTGTAGGTGTAGCTGCCGTCGCGGTTAATGGTCAGCGTACCGTACTGGCCCTGAATCACCGTGCCGTCGGCGTTCACGCTGGTGGTGGCGCCCTGGGCGTTAGTGACCGCGGAGATAGTGGTCCCTGCTGGCGCGTTGTCGCTGCCGGCGGTTGGATCCGTATCGAGGATCACGTTGCCGTTGAGGCTGGTTTCACCGGTGACCGTACCCGGACCGGTCTCTTTCACCGCCACGTCGAGGCTGGTGTAGGAGCCGGTCGCCAGCAGGTTGGTGTTGTAGCTGAGCACGCGATAGTTGCCGTCAGCCAGCCCGGTCAGGTTCAGTGAGACGCCGGTTGCACCGAGGGTCAGCAGATCGGCAAACTGCGGCTGGCCGGTATCCACCACGGTGGTCCAGGCGCCGTTGACGTAATGCTGAACCACCAGCTCCAGGGTATTGAGCAGAGAGAGCACCGCCCCCGTGGCGTTGGCGTTCACCACGATATCCGCGCTGCCGCCGCTGCCCACCGTGAAGTTCACCTGGGCGGTATCGTTGCCCAGCAGCGTCAGGACGTTGCCGACGGCGCCGACCAGCAGGAAGCCGTAATCGCTGTACTGGCTGTTGGTCACGGTTGCCGTGGTGCTGAGGTTCAGCTCTTCGACGTTATTGCTGGCGGAGAGCGGCACCACCGGCGCAAGGGCAGAGCCCGGCAGCGAGGTGTTGCCAGCGGCGTCGGTGGCGGTGATCTGCAGCGTCTGGCCTTCGGTCTGTTTGTTAATGAAGGTGTAGCTGTAGGTGCCGTTGCTGCCCGCAGTGGCGGTCACCGTCGAGCCGTCCGCAAGGCGGATAGCGACGGTGCTGCCTGCTTCCGCAGTCCCGGTCAGGACGCTACCGTCAGCGTTAAAGGTCCCGGTCGGTGCCGTTGGCGCGATCGTATCGACGATAATCGTCGTCACGGCGGACGCCACGCTGGTGTTGCCCGCCGCATCGGTGGCCGTGGCGGTGAGGTTATGCGTGCCTTCCGCCAGCGCGGTGGTAGTTTGCGCCAGGGTCCAGTTGCCGCTGCCATCGGCGGTCACCGTACCCACCAGCGTGATGCCATCGTAGATCCGCACCGTGGCATTCGCTTCGGCTGTCCCGCTCAGCGTTGGGCGCGTGTCGTTGGTCGGATTCGTACCGGTCACCGGCCCGGTGACGCTGCCGACGTCATCAATGACCGAACTAATGACCGGCGCGGCTGGCGGGAGGGTATCGACGTTAATCACATACCCGGCGGTGGGCGCGCTGGCGTTGCCTACCGCATCGGTAGCGGTAAAGGTCAACGTGTGCGCGCCGTTGCTCAGCGCCGGAGATGGCGTAAAGCTCCACGCCCCACCGGTCGCCGTCACGCTGCCGATTTGCACGCCGTTATCAAAGATTTTCACCGTGGAACCCGCTTCCGCCGTGCCGCTGAGCGTTGGCTGCGCGTCGTTGGTGATCCCGCCGTTGGCAATCGGCGTCGCCGCATTGCCCACGTCATCCACGATACTGGTCAGCACCGGCAGCGCAGGCGGTGTGGTGTCGACAGTGAGGCTGAAGCTGGTGGAGGACACGCTGGTGTTGCCTGCCGCATCCGTGGCCTGCGCGGTAAAGCTGTGCGGACCACTCGCCAGCGTGGTGGTGAGCAAGATACTCCAGTTCCCGCCGCTATCCGCGGTGCCCGTTCCGACAAGCGTGGTTCCCTCATAGATCTTCACGGTGGCAAACGGTTCACTGGTCCCGACAAGGCGCGGTACGGTGTCGTCGGTTGTCTGCCCGGACGTGAGCGGGCCGGTGATGCTGCCCACGTCGTCTATCGCCTGGCTGATAACCGGCGCGTTCGGTGCCGCGGTATCAATAATCAGGGTAAAGTCCGGCGAGATCGGGCTGACGTTACCCGCTGCATCGGTGACCGTGGCGGTCCAGGTATGGCTGCCGCTGGCCAGCGGCGCTGACGGCGTAAAGCTCCATGCCCCGGTACCGTCCGCCTGAACGGTGCCGACCGGCTGCCCGTTCTCATAAACGGTGACCGTGGCGTTGGCGGTCGCGGTGCCGTTCAGCGTCGGCGTGGTATCGTCGGTGCTCTGCCCGGAAGAGAGCGGGGTTTGAATGCTGCCCACGTTGTCACCCGCGGTCGAAATGACCGGCGCCGACGGTACGCCCGTATCCACCGTCAGGTTAAACGGCGTCGTCGTGCTGCCGGTATTGCCTGCCACGTCGGTGGCGTTGAAGGTGATTGCGTGCGGCCCGTCGCCCAGATCGGTGCCCGGGGTGAAGGTCCAGTTGCCCTGGGCATTCACCACCGCCGTGCCAATTTCGCTGCCATCAACGATCACGTGCACTGTGGCACCCACGTCGCCCGTGCCGTTGAAGGTCGGACGCGCGTCGTTGGTCGTGTTGCCCGACGTGAGCGTCCCGGTGACGGGCGCGACATCGTCAATTACGCTGGTCACCACCGGTACGCCAGGGGCTGCGGTATCAACGGTAAAGGCAAAGACCGATGAGTTCGCCGAGGCGTTGCCTGCCGCATCCGTTGCATAGACGCGAAGGGCGTAGCTGCCGTCGCCCAGCGGCGCGGTCGGCGTAAAGGACCAGTTGCCGCCTCCGTCAACGGTTGCAGTACCAATCTGCGTGCCGTTATTCATGATGTGAATAGTGCTGCCCGCCTGCCCGGTACCGCTGATGGTTGGGGTGCTGTCGTTGGTCACCTGGCCGCTGGTGAGGTTGCCCGTGACGCCGCCAGGGACGTTGTCGTTTACCGTATCCAGCGTCGGAACCGTCGGTGCCGTCAGGTCAACCACCACGCTCCAGGGGGCTGAGACCGCGCTGACGTTGCCCTGCGGATCGGTCGCCCGAACGGTGAAGCTGTGCGAGCCTTCGCCGAGCGCGGTGTCAGGGGTAAACGTCCAGATACCTGTGTTGTCAGCCGTGACCACAGCAATCTGCGTGCCGCCGTCGAAAATGGTGACCACGCTGTTTGCGTCCGCTGTCCCCGAAAGGGTTGGCGTGGCGTCGTTCGTTTCGCTGCCGCTGACCACCGTGGTGGCAGCGTTACCGACATTGTCCGTAACGTTGGTGATGACCGGCGTGGCGGAAACGGAGTCCACCACGACGGTGAAGCCCGCAGAAGGACCGCTCTGATTCCCCGCCGGGTCTGTCTCGCGGATGGTCAGGACGTTATTCCCCTCTGCCAGAGGCGGCGTGGTGTAGCTCCAGGTGCCGGTATTGCCGATCACCACGCTGTCCAGCAGCACGCCGTTGTTGTAGATGGAGATGGTATCGCCTGCTGCGCCGGTGCCGGTGAGGGTCGGCTGGTTGTCGTTGGTGGTCTGCCCGCTGGTCAGCGGACCGGTGCCTGGGCCGACGTCGTCAATTACGGCGCCGATGGTCGGCGTGCCCGGTGCGGTGAGGTCAATGGTAACGCTAGCCGCCGGAGAGCGGCCGCTGGTCAGGTTATTGAGGGTCGCGGTCACCTCAAAGGTGTGTAGCCCCTCGCCAAGCGCGGCTGGCGTATAGCTCCAGTTGCCGCTGCCGTCGGCAGTGACCGTCGTCAATGGCGTCGCGCTACCGTCCAGGTAGATAGCGATCTGGCTCCCCGCCTGAGCCGTACCGGTGAGGGTCGGGGTGGTGTCGTTGGTGGTTTTGTCTTTCACATCGCCCGTGATTGGGGCGACGTCATCGTTGATCGCCGTGATGACGGGCACCTGCGGCAGGTCGAGCGGTGAATCGGTAACGATAAAGGACGCGCCAGGGCTGGCATTTCCTGCGGCATCGGTAGCGCTTACGGTCAGCGTGGTCGGATCGAGCTGCGCCGGGCTCAGCGCAATGGAGAAGCTGCCGTCGCTTGCGACAACGCCGGTACCAATGACGGTCCCACCGCTGTCTTTCACGGTAACGGTGGTTCCCGCTTCGGCATTACCGGTCAACGGGGTCCCCTCCTGTGCCAGGGACATGTTGGTCGGGTCGGCAGGTGCGGCGGTGTCCACCGTCACGCTCAGCGGCGCAGAGTTTCCGGAGGCGTTACCCGCAGGATCGGTAGCAGAGACGGTGAAGGTGTGCGGGCCATCCGACAGCGTTGTGCCTGCCGTCCAGCTCCAGCTGCCGTCCGGCTGTATCGTGACCGGCACGCCCGACGGGGTACCGTCGATGGAGACGATAACGGTGGTGCCGGGTTCACTGGTCCCGGTAAGGGTCGGCGTGCCGTCGCGGGTGTAGAGCACGTTGTTGGTGAGCTGGCTGTCTGAAACGGCATTAATCTGCGGAATCTCAGGCGCAGCGGTATCGAGCGTGACGGTAAAGACCGCACTCGGCGCGCTGACGTTGCCCGCTGCATCCACGCCCGCAACGGTAATGTTCAGCGGGCCGTCCGTTTGCACTGGAAGCGTCAGGCTCCATTCTCCGTTAGCGACCACGACACGGCCCAGTTCGACGCCGTTGTTGTAGACGATCACTGTCTCACCGTTAACGCCGGTTCCGCCCACTGTCGGCGTGGTATCCGTGATGTAGCCCCCGTTAGGCTCGCCGCCCACGGCGCCAATCACTGGCGTATCCGGCGCCACGGTATCCACAGTGATCGTAATGGCTGGCGACGGGTCAGAGACGTTGCCTGCCTCATCGGTGGCGGTGGCGGTATAGACGTGGCTGCCCTCCGCAATATTACTGTCAGGGCGCCAGCTCCAGTTGCCGTTGCTGTCTACCGTGACGGTACCAACGATAGTTGGCGTGCCGCCGTTGACCGTGTCAGTGATGTTGATAACGTCGTTCGGCGTACCGGTGCCGCTCAGCACCGGGCGCGGATCGTTGGTGGTGCCGCCATCGGGAACGGGACCGGTGATCTGGGTGACGCTGTCAGTAATGACCGGTGCTGCAGGCGTAGCCGGCGGGTCGGTGTCAATGGTGATGGTGACCGGCTGCGACGGGGCGCTTTCGTTGCCCGTGCCGTCCACGTTGGTGACGGTCAGGGTGATGTCATAGGTGCCGCCAGCCAGGGGGGATGGCGGCGTCCAGGACCAGTTGCCGGTATTGTCCACGACAGCGTCACCGATTTTGACACCGTTGCCGTAGATCGTCACGGTATCGCCCGCCGTGCCGGTACCGCTCAGGGTCGGCGTGGTGTCGCGGGTGATTTCTCCCGGGTTCAGCGGCGTTTGCGTTGTGCCGCCGTCAGGATTGACGGTAATTGCCGGGATATCCGGCGTGGCAGGTGCGACGGTATCCACCGTTAATACAAACGGGCTGGAGATAGTGGTATTGCCGGCGGCATCCGTGGCGTGAACCGTCAGGGAATGCGGGCCGTCGGTGAGCGGGGTGACCGGCGTAAAGCTCCAGCCGCCGCTGCCGTCGAGGGAAGCGGTGCCGAGCAGGGTTGTGCCGTCATAGACGGTGATCACCGCATCCGCCGGAGCGGAGCCCTGCAGCAGCGGCTGGGTGTCGTCGGTGGTATCGCCGCTGGTGAGCGGGCCCTGAACGCCGCCGACGTCATCGGTCACGGTGGCAATGGTGGCAGCCGTTGGCGGTGTGGTATCGACGGTCAGGGTGAAGCCGCTTGACGGCTGGCTGGTGTTGCCCGCCGCATCGGTGGCGACAACGGTAAAGGTATGAGGCCCCTCCCCAAGCGGCACGGTGGGGGTATAGGTCCACACGCCGTTGTTGTCGACCGGGGCCGTGCCAAGAACGGTACCATCCAGGCGGATGGTGACCGTCGAGCCTGGTTCAGCCGTGCCGTTGAGCGTCGGCGTGGTGTCGTTGGTGCTGTCGTTGGGGTTGAGCGCGCCGAGGCGCTCCGGCACATCATCCAGCACCTGGGTAATGACCGGGGCAGCAGGCGCGACGCTGTCAATTGTCAGCGTCCAGGTGTTGGAGACGCCGCTGGTGTTACCTGCCGCGTCGGTCGAGACGGCGGTCAGGGCGTGCGGACCCTCACCGATTGGCGAGGACGGCGTAAAGGTCCATGCGCCGAGACCATCGGCAACGGTTGTGCCAATTTCAACACCGTCCACGCGCAGGCTGATCGTCGCGTTTGCTTCGGCGGTACCGCTGAGCGTCGGGGTGGAGTCGTTGGTCGTGGCATTTGGGCCGAGTAAGCCAACAATTCCACCGGGCACATCGTCCACGACTTGTGAAATCACCGGGGCGTCAGGTGCCGTCCCGTCGACGTTAATTGTCCATGCGGTTGATATTCCGCTCTGGTTACCGGCGGCATCCGTCGCCGTTGCCGTCAGCACGTACGTGCCATCGGTCAGCGGTGTGGGCGGCGTAAAGCTCCACTGGCCAGAGGAGGGAACAACCACCGTACCGAGGACATCGCTACCGTTGGAGATCGTGATGGTCGAGCCAGCTTCACCCGTTCCGTTAACGGTTGGCGCCCGGTCGTTTGTAAGCCCGTTAGGGCCCACGGGGCCTGTGGTGGCCTGCACGTCATCAATCACAGATATGATAACCGGTGTCTGCGGCGGGGTAATATCCGGTGCCGCCGCGGAGGTGGTTGGACTGGTGTTGCCTGCCGTGTCGGTGGCGTCAGCGGTCAGGATTTCGCCGTTGAGCTTCGGCGGGGTCAGCGTCAGGCTGAAGTTACCCTGGCTATCGGCAACAACTGGATTGCCAACGAGTGCGCCGCCTTCACGGATAGTCACGGTGCTGCCCGGCTCTGCAATGCCGCTGATGGTGCCGCCATCATTCGAAACGACGAGGTTTCCAGGGGCTGACGGCGGGGTAGTATCCACAGTAAAGGTGACAGGTGCTGATGCCGTACTCTGGTTTCCGGCCGCATCGGTTTCAGTGACGGTTATGGAGTGTGTCCCGTCCGGCAGCGGAGCGTTTGGCGTAACGCTCCAGGTACCGTTGGGCTGCACCGTCGTTGTGCCAATCGCCACGCCGTTATCATAAATGGTGATGGTTCCTCCTGGCTCGCCCGTTCCCGCCAGGAGCGGCAGTGAAGCATCCGTAGGCGCGCCCGACGTAATGGTCCCCCTGATAAGACCTGTATCGTCGGTCAGCACAATCGCGGTCGGGGCGTCCGGCGGAGTAAGATCCACCGTAAGAGTAAACACCGGTGAGGCTGGCCCGGTGTTGCCGGCGGCGTCGGTTGCCTTCACGGTAATCTGGTGAGTGCTTTCACTCAGGTCAACTGACGGAGTAAAGGTCCAGGTGCCGTTGCTGGCGACGATTGCCGTACCAATAGCGACTCCGCCGTCATAAATCGTCACGGTCGAGCCCGCCTCGCCGGTGCCGGTAAGCTGTGGGCGCTGATCGTTGGTGCTGCCGCCGTTGGACACCGTCCCCGTCTGCGGGGCAATATCGTCGATTACACTGCCAATCGTTGGCGCATCGGGCGCGGTTATGTCCGGCGCGTTGAGCGTTGTGCCCGGGCTGGTATTCCCGGCGTTATCCGTCGCGGTGGCAGTCACCTGCTCGCCGTTGGTCAGCGGTGTTCCGAGGGAGACGGTAAAATTGCCGTCGCTGCCCGTTTTTCCGGTGCCAACGACATTGCCGTTCGCGTCTTTCAGCGTGATAGTGCTGCCGGGTTCGGCGGTACCGGTAACGGTCTTGCCATCTGAAGAGAACTTAATACCGGAAGGTGCATTCGGCGGCGTTGTGTCCGGATCGGCAGGATCGACGGGGGGGGTGGTACTATTGTTATTACCGCCATCTCCGCCACCGCCGCCGGTACTTGCCGCAGCCGCGATACCGCCTGCAGCGACAATGCCGCCGAGGGCCCATGGCCAGAAGGCGGCACCACCGGCATCACTTCCTGACGCCGCAAGCAGTACGTTCGTAGACGCGATAGATTCGTACGTGGCGGCCCCGGCTGGATCTTCAATCCACCATAACGCGCCGTTGCTGTCCTGCAGTACCAGCTGGCTCACGCCCTGCGCGTCCGTGACGTAGAAATTTTTTACAGTGATCACCTCGCCGGAGTGCAGCGTAACCAGCAGATCGTTACCACTTCGCGCGAAGTGGGAGACACTCGCTCGCTCGACGTGAAGCTCAACGATGGAGGAATGGCTCAGCGTGACCTGTGTGCCTTCCATTTTCGTTTCTACGCCAGTAAGTTTCGAGATAACAGAGATTTGGCTCATTTAGTTATTACTCCAGCAGATGTGTCATAAACGGCGAGCAAGACGAGCCATCTCTGCAGAAGGTAAAGGGCGCCCCCGGCGCAGTCGCTGTTATAACGCAGCACTGACCGTTTTTTTAGCGCGCACGATGCCCGCCAGGATTCAGAGTGGCAACATCAGAGCGAATCTAATTTTTTATGAAAGAGAACCGTTTTATTCGTGTTTTATGTTTTGTAAAACCCTGTAATTAATAGAGGAATTATTTTTGAGGATATAAAATTGATATAGACAGAAAACATGGGTTGTGCAAATTAAGCTTTCGCAAATAAGTGCGAAAACAAGGTGGAAGGCATTGGTATATTGATGTTGTCAATAATTATGATGGTGCAATCCTTTGTTTTATATGACTTTAATTTTAGTGTGTAATGTTTTTTTTAGCGTGGTTTACGCACTGCGATAATTGGTAGGGAATGTTTTGAATATAATGTAAAACTATATTGTTTAGGTTTGCTTAATGTTCATTTAAGTTAAGGTAACGTTTTTGATATAAAATATATTATGTCACTTGCACTATAAAATATATTCTTATGCGAGGTTAAAACTCTGCTATCACGCGAAATAATAACGTTAAGGAGAGGATGAGATAACCTGATTTATTTTCATTGGGCTACAACGTCAGCATGATTTCGCGGCAGCAAAAAAATGACGCGGAGAATGAATAAAACTCATCAGTCGGACGTTTACTGACGTCACTCCCAACTCACCCTGGAGCTTTATATGAACACGACCTCGTTTCGTTTGATCCCGGTGCTGATTTTTTCCCTGCTGTCCCCACTGGCGCTGGCGATGGGCAATAATAGTACCGAGAGCAAAACGCCCGACTGTCCTGCCGGACAGGTGTATGACAGCGCTACTCAGAAATGCGTGCCGGACAAGAGCAGCAGCCTCAGCGACCAGGACAAAACCAACTATGCGTACCATCTCGCGAAGAAAGGAGAGTACCAGGCGGCGCTGAATCTGCTTGATTCGCTGAAAAATGGCAATACGGCTGAAGCGTGGAACTATCGCGGGTTCGCCACGCGCAAACTTGGTCGTACGGACGAAGGCATTGGTTACTATCAGCGTGCGCTGGCTATCGCCCCGGATTATGCCAAAGCCCGGGAATATCTCGGTGAAGCGTGGATGGTAAAAGGACGTCCTGACCTCGCGAAAGAACAGCTGAAGGTCATTGCCGGTATTTGTGGCCAGTCCTGCGAGGAGTACCGTGACCTGCAGGCCGCCATTAACGGACATCCGGAATCCTGATTTTCTCGTGGAGGGAAAGCCCATCGCTACCAGTGAGGTTCGTCAACAGTTAGCCGCACATCTGTCGCGTCTCTGGCGCTATGGGCTGGTGCTGTCGCGAAACAGGGATATCGCCGAAGAGCTGGTTCAGTCCACCTGCGTGCGTGCGCTTGAAAGGAGCAGCCAGTATACGCCGGGCACACGCATCGACAGGTGGCTGTTCGCGATACTGCACTCCATCTGGATCTCTGAGCTTCGGGCTCGACACGTGCGTCAGGGGCAGGGATTTGTGGCCAGCGACGAGCTTCTGGCACCGGACACCCGCGAACAGGATGAGACGCGTCTGCATTACCTTAAGGTGATGCAGCGCGTCAACACGCTGCCTGAAGCCCAGCGCAACGCGGTATTTTTGGTTTATGTCGAGGGCTTTACCTACCAGGAGGCGGCGGACACGCTGGCGGTGCCGATCGGTACCGTGATGAGCCGGCTGGCAACGGCACGGGCGGCGCTTGCCAGGTCCGCTGACGCACTGCCTCCGGTAAAGGAGAAACGCTATTGAACGCGCACCGTTTTGCACCGCCCTATAACGACGACGCTATCGTGGCATGGATAGATGGCGAGATGTGCCGCGCCGACGCGCAGCATTTTGAAGAACAGTTGAAACGTGATGAACGCCTCGCCGGGCGAACCAACGAACTGATGAAAAGCAGCCAGGATTACGCCGGGGCGTTTGCCTCCCTGCTGGATGACGCGCCTCTGGAGACAATGCAGGCGCGTCTGGCTGCTATTCCCGAACCACAGTCCTCCACGGCGCCTGGCGTTAGCAGGCGGTCACTGATTGCCGCATCGATCAGCTTTTTGATGATCGGCTCCGGGCTGGGCTATCTGCTGCGGCCCGCTTCCGCGCCAGCGGATGAGAACGCCCATATTCGCGACCTCGAAGCGCAATATATGTCCCTGTACAGCGTCGAGACGCTGCTGGATATGGACAGCGCAACGCCGGTCCTGCAGCGCGGGCTGGAACGGGCCGCGCAGGATATCGGCATAAAGCTGCACATGTCGCAGCTAGTCCTGCAGGGGGCAGAGTTGAAGATGGTGCGAATGCTGCGCTATGAAACCACCTCTATCGCGCAGATTGCCTGGATCAACGCCGACTTCGGCCCGATGGCGCTCTGTATTTCTCCTGTTGACGAGAAGACCAGGGCCTCTCTGCGCCAGGAGCAGCGGCACAGCATGAACCTGGCGTGGTGGCAGGAGGCGGGCTACCAGTTTGTCCTGATTGGTCGCAATCCGCCGTCTCACCTGCGGGGAAACGCGGAGCAGCTACAGCGGCTCATTTCAGGATGACGGCACGTCGTTTGTCTTAATCGCAATGGCGATGGCAATACGATCGTCCACGACCAGCGCAAACTTATCCATCCCGTAGGACGCGCGCGAGATCGCCGTGGTGGCATCCAGGGTGAGGACTTGCGCATGCGGGTCTTTCACCACGGCCTCCAGGAGCACCGGGCGGGCAATGTTACGCACGGTCAGCGTGCCGAACACCCTGAACCGCCCGTCACCCAAGGCGACCACGCGAGAGCTGATGAACTCGATAGTCGGGTAGTGCTCAGAATCAAAAAACATATCGCTTTTCAGCTGCCAGGTAAGCAGCTTGTTTGAGGCCACCAGAGTTGCTACGGGAATGGTGACGTGAATATGATCGTCGACGTCGTTTTCCGGGTTGAGCGTCACGGCGCCCGTCACGCCGCTGAACGTCGCCCAGGAGAGGATGCCGCCGAAGGCATGCCAAGATAGCCGAATGGCGGTGTTATCGGTGTCGATAATGTAGCTTTTTGGGGCAGCTAACGCCCACGGACAAAACAAAATCAGCACTATCACCAGGCGTCGCAGCATCTCAGGATCTCTTTTAGGGGGGCAGGGAGTAAACGCGTCACCCCCGGGATCTATTCGACTTTTGTGCGTCAGGGTGTTTTAACGATATCCACCGAGATTTCGACGGCGGCGATCGGGCCCCGATTTTCCAGCCAGTGGACCGTATTATGGTCTTCCGGCCACCCGATGCCGGGACCGTAATCGGTGGCGATACCGTTACGATGATCGGTGATGGTCCCCTCAAGGATAAAAACGGTACCGGGGCGATCGATATGATCGTGCACCGGACCAAAGACCGCGCCGGGGGCGAGCGTCACCCTGCGCATGCGAAGCTGTCGACCGTCCATGCCTGCGATCTCCGGGCCCAGATCGACGATGGAAAGCAGTTCAACGGTAACGCCCTGGGTTTCTGGTGCGGTTTCTTTGTGGCTCATGACGGTGCCCTCCTGAAACAAGTTTAGCCTTCAGGAAGCAGGGTGGGAGGGAATAAAAAAGGCCGCGTATGCGGCCTTTCGAAGGGATTACTCAGTGACTTTCTTTTCCAGCTCGCTGGCACCTTCTTTAGTTTTGTTCCAGCCTTTCTCAGCGCCTTCTTTGGTGGCATCCCACCCTTTCTCGGTGCCTTCTTTGGTTTTATGCCAGGCCTTCTGGGAATCTTCGCTGACCTTGCTGCCAAAGCTTTCGCTTTTACCTTCCGCAGCGTGCTTCTGTTTCAGCTTCAGCTCTTCACCTTTATTCTGCTCTTCGTGCAGTTTTTGCTTCGCCTCGTTGGCGTTTGCGTTCGCCGCAGCGACGGTATCGTCAGTTGCATGTGTGGTCGCAGCAAATACTGGGGAAGCCAGCAGAACGGCAGATAATGCGATAATTGTTTTTTTCATAATATCCTCATTTAACGTTATCGGTTATGAGCGTGATTCAGCATGGCACAGGCGAAGCGGGATGGCTTTAGGAAAAAACTGTAATGAGATCAATGTGCCCTGATGAGGGGGATTTCGCCTGAGGATTATCCAAAGGATAAAAAGCCTATTTCAACAAGGGCGGCGAGGGCCAGGAGAATGAAGATTATGACGGTTATGGGTTTGTACATGTTGGGGTTCCTTCCGGGTTGGGGCGGCTAATCCGTAGCGCTGGGTGATGTGGGTAATTTTGCACAGGCGGGGGGAGAGGGTGTTGATGTTTGTCAAAGCCAGGGGAGTACAACATAAACAACCAGCCGGTAGGTCGTTATGTTTTAAAGATCAAGATATAGTAGCTTTGATTAGAAGGAGGGGAATAGCATGGCGATAACGGAAGAAGCGTTGCTTAGATCTGGTTTCACAAAAGAAGAGCTGCAAAAGCTTAAACGCTACGTGGATACTCAGCGTTCGACGCTGGATATTTTGCTTCCTGCGCTTTCAAATCGGTTTAAAGGGACTGTTATATTTTCAGTCGTACTTACGGTTCTGTTCATACTGGCGGTTTGCTTCGCTTCGCGAGAAAATATCATTTCATCAGGCATTGCTGTAGTGTTTATCTTTGGTATCTTCTGTTGGATGACCCCCCTCAAATTAACGTATAAAGCCTGGCGTTTTAAGCAGGATTATTATCAATAGACAGCAAGTCAAAAACAATTTTTGCGTTTATGCCATATCCAATGATTTTCATGGTGAGTTTTGGCCGACTCATAGAGTCCATATAATCTCATAAGGACTGCTTTGTTGCCTTTACTGGTACGACTATGTTAGTCAGATATCCGAGTAATCGACGATGGTCAGAGATTTCTCCGAATTTACAGGGCAATATAACGCATCGGGAGAACCCTCTTAGGACATTATTGTTCCTGCAAAAAATATCTGGCCTGCCTGTTCACTGCGCGATACCCTGTAATGCTTTGTCTTTTTTGTGAACAGGAAAAAGTATGCTTAGTACGTTACCCGATTTACACAGAAGTTTTGCAGAGCAACTTAAGCTTAAATTTCAGGCTGATTCGCGGATTCACTCCCTTCTCGCTGGCGGCTCGCTTGTTCATGGCGGGTTTGATAAATATTCCGATCTTGATTTTGTCGTTGTGGTAGACCCTCTCTACTATGACGAAATCATGGCTCAGCGTATTGTGTTCGCCGGAACACTGGGTCACCTGCTCCATGCTTTCACCGGGGAACATGTGGGAGAGCCTCGTCTGCTTATCTGCCTGTATGGTCCCGAACTCCTTCATGTCGATCTGAAATTTGTCACCCTGGAAATGCTCACTCAGCGCGTTGAGGAGCCCGTGGTGTTATTTACCCGTGATAACACCGCTCTGGAGCGCCAACTGGCAAAATTTAGCGCTCACTGGCCTGATATGACGCCGGAGTGGTTTGAGTCCCGAGCCTGGATCTGGCTTCATTACGCGGTGGTGAAACTGGGAAGGGGAGAACTCTTTGAAGCGATAGGCATGCTGGCATTCTTCCGGGAGCAAGTGCTGGGACCTATGCTGTACCGTCGAGCAAATCTACCGCAACGTGGGGTTCGCCGCATCGAATTCCTCAGCATTGATCCTGATGACCTGTTGGCTTCCACGCTGGCAATGCACGATCGTGATTCCGTCAGCATGGCCCTCAGAAAGGCTGTTGATGCTTATATCACGCTGCGGGCTGATGCGCTGCCGGAAAATATCGCAGACGATGCGGCACGTTGGGCGGTTCTTGCCATGCTCGAAGCCAGAACCTGACCTTAAAAGGTTTGGTCTGTTCCGCTCCCCATGTTCAGACGACTTTTGCTAAAAAATGGTCGTCTGAATTTCGGTTGTGAGGTTCTTCCTGAGTGCTTAGATTCATTTTCAATCTATCGAGAGGATATGAATATGAACTTTGCAGAACGCCACTATCAGCATGAGCCTCTTCTTATCGGCAACGTCTGGGATGCCGCCAGTGCTGTCGCAGCGCAAAAAGCAGGCTACCAGGTTCTGGGAACGTCCAGTGCAGCTATAGCGTCCACACTGGGATATGACGACGGCCAGGGAATGCCGTTTGATGAGTTATTTTATATGGTCACCCGGATCCGGGCTGTCAGCAACCTGCCATTGAGCGTTGACATGGAAGCAGGGTATGGTGATTCAGCCGAAGAGATAGCAGACAATCTGCGGCGCCTTGCTCAGACAGGCGTCGCAGGCGTTAACCTCGAAGACAGCCGAGTCATAAACGGGGTTCGTCAGCTTGACGATGCCTCTGATTTTTCCCGTAACCTGAGAGCAGTGTGCAATATGCTGAGAAGGGAAGATTATCGTCTGTTTCTGAATATCCGGACTGACACGTACCTGCTCGGGCATGAAGATGCGTTGCAGGAGACGATATTACGGGGTCAACGCTATAAAGCTGCAGGTGCCGACGGCCTTTTTGTTCCCTGCCTGACGTCAGAGAAAGACATCAGCCTCATAGCAGAGGCAACGGGATTGCCCCTGAATGTCATGTGTATGCCCGATCTACCGTCATTCGACAGGCTGAAACGGGCCGGGACAAGCCGCATTTCAATGGGCAATTTTGTTCATTCAGCGATGCAGTCAACGTTGACTGATGTCATGCATGCGATCCGAGCGCGTCAGACGTTTGAAGGACTTTTTAGTGATGAAAATAACCGATAAGAATTTATGCGATATCTGGTATCAGGCATTACTTGAACGCGCTTCAGACTACACTGGCGTGTTTTTTGTTGGCGTCAAAACCACCGGCGTATTCTGCATTTCGGTATGCCGGGCGCGAAAGCCCAAACGTGAAAATGTCGAATTTTATAAAGATGCCAAATCTGCCCTGGCGGACGGCTTTCGTCCCTGTAAGGTCTGTAGGCCCGCTGAAAATGCGCACAGCGCGCCATTATTCGTTGAGCAGGCGCTTGCGCTTGTCAGGCGCGATATTAAATCCCGTGTAGCAGACGCGGAGCTTCGTCAGCATGGAATCAGCCCGGAGCGGGTAAGACGCTGGTTCCTGCAACATCACGGCATCACTTTTCAGGCTTTCCAGCGAATGCAGCGGGTGAACGTTGCCCTGCAGGAGCTGAAAAGCGGACGAGCGGCGACTGACGTTGCGCTGGACAATGGCTATGAATCCCTGAGCGGCTTTGGTTACACCTACAAGCGGCTTACTGGCGCAGCGCCGACTCAGGCAACCCAGGTGATAGTCATTCACCGGTTTACCACGACGCTTGGACCGATGTTTGTCTGCGCGACAGAGCGGGGAGTCTGTCTGCTGGAGTTTACCGATCGCCGGATGTTAGAAACAGAATTCCGCGATATTCAGCGTTTATTTAACGCCAGAATCGTCACCGGCGAAAACAGCCATACCCGGCAGACAGTAAAAGAGATCGGCGAGTATTTTGCCGGAACGCGCCGACAGTTTGATCTGGCTTTAGATGCTCCGGGCAGTGATTTTCAACAATCCGTCTGGCATGCGTTGCGTGCGGTTCCCTATGGACAGACCTCACACTATCAGGCCATTTCACTATGGCTTAATAAGCCCAATGCTGTGCGCGCCGTCGCTGCCGCTAACGGTGCCAACCGGATTGCGATTGTGATCCCCTGTCACAGGATAATTGGAAAAGATGGGGCGATGACAGGTTATGGAGGGGGGATTTCACGCAAAGAATGGCTTATTGAGCATGAGAAAAACAATGTTTAATGGCGTGGAGTTGCTGTGTCGCCGGGAAATTTTACGGACTTCGCGGGACATGTTGAGGATACAAAAAAGCCCGCAGGGCTTGCGCCGTGCGGGCTTTCAGGACTTCATCAGTCGACTCTGGTGATCGCCGATGGAGAATTTTGGGCTGGCGGGAGTTGAACCCGCACCCGATTTTTTTTTATCTATATGAAATATAATCAAATTAAATCGGATTTCCATTCATCGTATCTTTTACGTATCCTTTGTAGTACTAAGGCAGTCCAACTTATGCCATGTGAGAATGTCATACTGAAAGTAGCCTCTACTGTATCGCCCCGTATACTGAATGCGTTGATTTTATATTTAGAGGAAAAAATCTCTTTTTTTATCGTCCCTGATATATCTTCATATTCAATTATTAGGTCAGGACCATCTATTGATGTTAACATTTCATCATGCGAGTGTGTTTTATCAAGGAGATAATTAGATAATAAAATCGGTATTAATTTAGGGATGGAAAGATTCACTTCTTCTTTATTTACGCTCCAGGGAAGGATATACACTACATCTAAGTATTTTTCTTCTTGGGAGTACCAACGGGATTCACTATGTCCTAATATAGATATATAAATGTGCCCCTCTTTATTGAATTGGTAGCAGTATTCATTGGCACGAATAGCTTCTCTGTATTCTGCTGTTTCGTAATCATATTTACTTTCAAGTTTTTTGATTCCATTCAAGAACATGAATTTTTCGTAGTCAAATACCCATTGATATTTAAATTTTAATGCTGGGCCAAGACCAATATTCAATATTGGTAGGGAGCAATTGATGTTCTTTAACAGAACGTTAAAAGCAATGTTATTTACTATTTTTGTTTTATCTAACTTTATTTTTACATCTTTAGTGATTATCTGGACTTTATTCGAGATTTTTCTTTGAATAATGGATTGTCTAATGGCTAAGTACGCAGCAACTGCTGAAAATGCACTTGCTGCCAAGCCACCATATCCGAGCCAAGCTGGTTCTGCCATAAAGAAGTGTTCCTGCCTTGTTATAAGGCAGGAATTATTTCTCAATTCTTAACTTTGTTCAAGGTTGTGATTTAAGTGTTGTTATCATACTCTTTCAGATAGCGTCCGTAATGACGGAAGAGCATCTCAGGCCCTTTGTGGCCCATTTGGCCGGCTAGCCAGAAAAGGTTTACGCCGCGGCTGATCAGGCGTGTGGCGAAGGTGTGCCGAGTCTGATAAGGATTACGGTACCTGATCCCGGCTTTTCGTAACGTCGGTACCCAGGCTTTTTTCCTTATGGCATCCGCGCTGGCCCATGGTTTGTTTGTCTTGGGATCCTCAAAGACACAGCCATCCTTCATGAAGGTAAATGGCTTTTGTTCTTTTAGAGCAACCATCGCTTCCTCGGTTAATTCTACCTTGCGTATGCCCGCCTTCGTTTCAGAACAGTGCTCTGCAGAGACTGCATTCTGATCAATACGGTGTTTCTGTATAGCCAGCTGCAGGCGGTGCTCTACCAGCTCGTTTGCCTGATCGATGATGTCTGAACTCATACGGCACGCTCCTGGCGAAGTAACGCATCATGCAGTGCCATAGCACCCGCTTCACGGAGTGAAGCATCTCATAACTGATGCCGTGCAAGTCCATGATGCAATCCCTATCGAGGCACTCCGTACAATCGTTGAGTGCGGATTTGATAGCGTGGGCACGCACTTCATCCAGTACAGCGTCGGTCACATTGCCTGAATGGTCTGGGTCGGTGAACTCGATAAGGACTTCATTTCCTCTCTGAAGAAGTTCTTCATCAGATGCATTGGGGAGTTCATCAGCAGTATTAAGGTGCCCATGATTATACCCAGCTGAATAAACCTGCCCTGCAGCCCATCGCACCGCCTGAACTTCCGCAGCCAGCGCAGCTACTAGACGTTAATGTGCCAGTACGTGTGGGAACAGTTTCAGCGTCAGCATAGTGGCAAAAAAATCCAGGATCGTGTCACTAAAAAACTGGTAGGGCTTGTCTGGCTGGCGGCGCAAGAGGTTGCTGTCTCACGTAATAACAATACCTATCAGGAGTATGCTGGTGCAGCTTTGGCGCGCATGGTAAGCGTTGAGCGTTCAACCTGGCTTAGAGTGTATTCAGGCCACTGGACGGCGTTCAAAACGTCGTTTGCTGAAATGGACAGTCAGGCACTAAGCGAAATTTTGACACGATATGAAGAGTATCAAGAAATGAAAGTGGCAGAAATGTGAGGTAAATTTCACTAACTTCTTCTATCAGGCTTGCAAAATGCAACAAAATGAGTCATATTTGTTTGTGATCATATAAAATGCCGTTATTATAATCAACCTCGCAATTGCGAGGTTTTTTGCTATGATAGCTTCCATTTACAGGAGAGCAGATCATGGATCTGATTCATTTATTAGAAATTTTAAGTCCAGCTAAAAATATATTAACGGTAAAAGTTGATAATGCTAAATCAACAATTGATACTATATCTCAGTTATTGGTGGCAGCTTCTCCTGTAGCTGTTGGGCTGTTAGCAATGTGGCTTTCACACCGACAATTCAACAAAAATTTATCGCAGCAATCGTCACAGTTTAACTTGAGTATTAAAAATCAATTAAATGCATTAAGATTAAATACTCGGTTGGTAACTGAAATAGAATTGAAAAAAGAGACTTGCAAAGAAGTGCGGTCAGCTTGCGTTGACTTTTTGGAACATGCTTATGCTTTTTATACAAATAAATATTTATATAATTCCTATCAAAAAATTTCATTAGAAAACCGAGAAGCAAATCATAGACAATTGATCGATGATGCTTTCAATGCGTCTGTAGAGTTTGGTGTGAAACTTTCGTCCTCTCGTTGTTATTTAGGTACTTTTCTTGATCTCGATAAAGACAAGGATTTTATAAATAAAATAAACCATGTCTTTGATATAGCAAATAGTGACTACTCAAGCGAACTTCCAAAAAAATTTGGAGATGCAAGAAGGCAATGTCTTGATATGTGTCGCCTGTATATATCTTCTATTCATCAAGAAGTAATAAACTTGTCTGAAAATTTAGAGTCTAATTCATAAAGTTTTAGCTATAAAGGTCTCATGTGAGGCCTCACTTCTGTGAACAGGGCGACTAAAGGATGTTTTATCAACAATATTGTCATAAGTTCATGCATTCAGATCACAAGCTAACCAAAGCTCACTGCGTTAGCGCAAAAATCTAGTGAGCCTATTAGTTTTACGCTTATTATCTATGGATAATACTTTGAATATAATCAGCAGTGAATGAGTTAACTAATTAGCCGCTTAGAAAGTGTGTTGTATTCTCTCGCAAATTATTCTAGAGGAGTTGAGATTATAAGAGGGGGTAATGTACGCTCCTGTTTATGGCACTATTTTAACGACAGATAGTCTTTTCTTCACCCACTTGAGCACAAAAAAGTGCGGAGAACGACATCACTCCTCTCCGCAATAATAACACCATCCCATGCCCGCTTGTCTTTCTTTTATCCACAAAGAGGTAAAGTCATGACTTAGTGCAAATGGTAACATCTAAAAACTATTTGAAAAGTTAATTATTTTTTCATTGGTTAGCTCTTCTTAAGGATTGTTTAATTTATTGCACTCCTAAGGAGAAAAAAGCTCCGGAAAGTATCAAATATCCCAAGGTTGCCGTTTGGCGGCCTTTTTTATTTCTAGTAACAGCACCCGCAATAAGCGAGGTGAGAGACCATGAAAATGAATGATTCAGGGAACATCTTCACGCAATTCTTTGCGTGGGTAGCAGCTCTGGCTTCTGCCATTGGATTTACCACTCAGGATCTGGTGTTCATGTTCTTTGGCGCTGCTGGTTTGCTTATCTCGCTTGCCTCCTACATCAACGGGCGTGTAGATGCACACCGCAGGCGTAAAGAGGATGAGAAGCGAACAAAAATGGTCAATGACTACCTGAAAGGCGTTGGTGACAAACCGCTTCACGAACGTCCTGCAGCTGCAAGCGTGGTCGTAGAGGCATTACAAAAGGAAGGTGAGTGATGGGAACCAGAGCAAAATTGAGTGCTACTGTTCTGGGATTGGTTCTCGCTGGTGCGCCGGCATCCGTCATTCTCGATCAGTTTCTGAATGAGAAAGAGGGTAACAGCCTCACGGCGTACAAAGATGGCGGTGGTATCTGGACTATTTGCCGCGGCGCCACGATGGTTGATGGTAAACCGGTTGTGCAGGGCATGAAATTGACACAGGCGAAATGCAATCAGGTGAACGCCATCGAACGCAATAAGGCTCTGGCGTGGGTTAACCGTAATATTACGGTACCGCTTACCGAACCGCAGAAGGCGGGGATCGCATCTTTCTGCCCGTACAACCTCGGGCCGGGTAAATGCTTCCCTTCTACGTTCTACAAGCGCATCAATGCCGGTGACCGCCACGGGGCATGCGAGGCGATTCGCTGGTGGATTAGAGACGGTGGTCGCGACTGCCGCCTGACTAAAGGCCAGAAGAATGGCTGCTATGGTCAGGTTGTACGCCGGGATCAGGAAAGCGCACTGACCTGCTGGGGGATAGACCAGTGAAAATTAATCTCTTCCCTTTCCTAGTCGTAGTTATTGCAGGTCTGTCTGTCGCACTCGTTAAAAGTTGTTCAGACGCCAGCAGCCTGCAGAGTGATAACGACGTTCTTAGAAGTGACAACACTTTGCAGGGGCAGGTGATCGCTACGCAGGCATTCAAATTTAATCGGTTCAATCAGGTAGCCGAACATGCCAACAGGCTTAACTCCCTGATAGACACCAGCACCGAAGAAACCGTAATTGAATACCGGGAGATTCTCCGCCGTGAAAAAACCTGTGATCTGCCTGTTCCTGCTGACATTGCTGGTGGGGTGCTCGAATACGCGTACCGTTTACGTTCCAGCGCATTGCACCCCGATACCGACAGAACTGACTCAGCCAATGATCGTTCCGCTGCCGCCAGTTCAATGACGTACTGCCAGGCGGTTTTGTGGATTAAACCGCTGTTGGCAATAATAGAAAAGGGCAACAATAAATTTGCTGCCATAAGGCAGATAGAGGTTGAAAGGACAAAATAAAAATAATTTCCCTTAAGATAATTAAATGTGCTGAAAAAGATTTTAACACACACTCTAAATTAGAGCTGGATAGCGAATTGTCGGTATCAATCAACTCAGTAAAAGTGAAACGAGCACGGTCAACCTCTATGAGATTTTCTCACTACTTGATATCCTATATCCACATATCAATAAATAGGATAACCAAATGCGAACTCTTTACGATATCGTTGACAAAAACGAAGTTCCCCTCTTTATGGGGAAGATGTTTCAATACAGTGGCATTAAGAATATGGATTACGGAATCTTGGAGGGGTATTCGAAGACAGATCCTGATAGTTTGACTTTTCAAAATAAAGGAAAACATCATGCTAATGATATTAAATGGAGAATAAAAGACAGTAATGGTGTTTATAAAATTAATGCTGAATTACTCTTGATAGGAATCTGAGATATTTGAAATTTTACCACTAACATCATAATGAAATAGCCATCATCAATGGTGGTGACCTTCACCCCTTTCTGAAAACCTCTCGCATTGAAATGTAAAGCATTATCATCTGTTGGGTCCTCCCGGAAGGGAGGCCTACCACGGGGCGGCGCGCTCGCGGGAAACGGCTAGTTTTTCGGATCCAGGGCCATCATCATCATGTGCGCAGGTCTTTGATTTAATTAGAGGCCATTTTCGCAAGATGTCGAATTGGTCAAAAAGTGTTCACCATCATGGACCAGGAAATTGCCACTTTAAAACTCAATATCAACCAGCTGGCAGGGATAACCGGCGTACACCGTCAGACGGTTGCCGCGAGACTGAAAAATGTTGAACCTGCTCCAGGCAGCAACAGCAAGTTAAAGCTCTATCTGGTGACCGACATTCTGACCGAATTGATGATCCCTACCGTTTCGGCCAACATCGATGATCTGCCCCCCTCTGACAGGCTGTCCCACTGGAAAGCAGAGAATGAGAGGCTGAAGTTCGAACAGGATACGGGGCAGTTAATACCTGCAGATGAAGTGGCGCGAGAATTCTCATTGATGGCGAAAGCCGTCGTCATGGTACTTGAAACCCTCCCGGATGTGCTCGAGCGCGACTGTGCTCTAACGCCTGCTGCGGTAGTTCGTGTGCAAAGCGTTATCGATGATCTGCGCGACCAGATGGCGGAGAGGGTGCAGGACGCTGAAAAAGAGGAGGAAGAGCCTGAGGAGGACTGATGGCAAAGCGGGCATACAAACGGATATAATAATGGTTCTGGCTTCGAACTAACTACGGGCCTTGGCGCTGTTGGAACTGGTAATGCTTCATGGCCTCAGACTGTATTGATGCAGGCGGCAAATAACGGTGATTACGGTGCCAGAATCTGGATATTCTCAATGTCTACAGGTGACTTAGTCTGCAACGGATCCGGGAACCAGGGCGGTTCCTATTCTTTCACAAAATCCGCAATATCAGACAGAGCGCTAAAGGATGATATCCAATTCAACGACGGCTTACAGTCCTATGAGAATGTAAAAAAATTCCTGCCATGTAACTTTATCTATAAGGATGATACGGAAGGGCGTATCCGACGTGGGGTGATCGCCCAGGACATCCGGGAGATTGATGAAGAATATGTGAAGGAGATTCCAAACTACTTCGACGATACAAGCACGCTGGCACTCGATACCAATGTGCTTTTGCTTGATACGATGCTGGCGCTCCAGTACACCATTAAGCAGCTGGAAGAGACTCAGAAAGAACTTGCTGAGCTAAAAAATAGTTTTGGGCGTTCATAATGAGAAAACAACCACAAATGGTATGTAAGAATGGGGGGCGACAGAAATCTGTTCACATGGGTACATAGCCAAAAAAATTTACAAAAGACATAATTCGAAGCGACATAGAAACTTAGAAACGAAACGGCGAAGCTTTAAACAGTCAGGATAGGTCCTCTGTCTTGCATGCATACCTAAATGAAACTACTGTATATAAAAGCAGTATTTAAGGTATGCAATATGGAATTCATCAGGCCAACAGAACTGAGAGAAATTATCGCTCTCCCGCTTTTCAGTGACTTAGTGCAGTGTGGTTTCCCAAGCCCCGCGGCTGATTATGTTGAACAGCGCATCGATCTCAATGAGTTGCTTGTCGCCCACCCGAGTTCAACGTATTTCGTCAAAGCCGCGGGTGATTCTATGATCGAAGCCGGGATCAGTGACGGTGACCTGCTGGTGGTGGACAGCTCTAGGACTGCTGAGCATGGTGACATTGTCATCGCTGCGGTGGAAGGGGAGTTCACTGTTAAACGCCTGCAGCTGCGCCCGACCGTGCAACTAAATCCTATGAACAGCGCCTACAGCCCGATTGTTGTTGGCAGCGAAGACACGCTGGACGTTTTCGGCGTCGTAACTTTCATCGTTAAATCTGCGAGCTGAATATGTTTGCTCTCTGTGATGTGAATTCATTCTATGCATCATGCGAGACGGTGTTCAGGCCAGATCTGAGAGGGCGCCCGGTAGTCGTCCTGTCGAACAATGACGGCTGTGTGATCGCGCGCAGCGCTGAGGCCAAGGCCGCTGGAATTACCATGGGCGAGCCTTTCTTTAAGCAAAAGGATTTATTCCGGCGCGCTGGCGTTGTTTGCTTCAGCAGCAATTACGAGCTTTACGCTGACATGTCGAACCGGGTAATGACGACGCTGGAGGAAATGAGCCCTCGCGTCGAAATTTACAGCATTGACGAAGCTTTTTGCGACCTGACAGGCGTTAGGAACTGCCGGGACCTGACTGACTTCGGCAAAGAGATCCGCGCGACAGTTCTGAAGCGGACTCACCTCACCGTCGGGGTTGGGATTGCTCAGACCAAAACACTGGCAAAGCTGGCAAACCACGCCGCCAAGAAATGGCAGCGCCAGACTGGCGGGGTGGTTGATTTGTCCAATATCGATCGCCAGCGCCGACTCCTTACCATGGTACCCGTTGAGGACGTATGGGGCGTCGGCAGGCGCATCAGTAAGAAGCTGAACGCTATGGGCATAAAAACGGCTCTGGACCTCTCAGAACAAAGCACCTGGATTATCCGTAAACACTTTAACGTGGTACTCGAGCGAACGGTTCGAGAGTTGCGCGGCGAGCCTTGTCTTGAACTGGAGGAGTTTGCGCCGGCAAAGCAGGAAATCGTCTGTAGTCGGTCGTTCGGCGAACGCGTCACCGAGTACGAACAGATGCGCCAGGCTATTTGCAGCTATGCGGCACGTGGCGCCGAAAAGCTTCGTGGTGAGCATCAGTATTGCCGCTTTATTTCTGCATTCGTGAAAACCTCTCCCTTTGCGCTTAACGAGCCGTATTACGGTAATAGCGCGTCAATGAAGCTTCTTACCCCAACACAAGATTCCCGAGACATCATTAACGCAGCTGTAAAGTGCCTGGACAAAATCTGGAAGGATGGCCACCGATACCAGAAGGCAGGAATCATGCTTGGGGATTTTTTCAGCCAGGGGGTGGCCCAGCTCAACCTGTTCGATGAGAACGCGCCGCGGGCTGGTAGTGATAAACTGATGGAGGTTCTGGATCAACTCAATGCCAGAGACGGCAGAGGGACACTGTATTTCGCAGGGCAGGGCATTCAGCAGCAATGGCAGATGAAGCGTGAAATGTTGTCACCGCGATACACCACACGGATATCAGATGTTTTAAAGGTACAAATCCGTTAATTTTTTCTTTTTGTTCGGGTATAATTTAAAAATCTTCTATCTTATATTATCGGGAAAAAAATGAGTGAATCATTAAAGGATGAAAGTAATTCGATGCCTGGAGTTTCGGGTTTGAATAAAGAGTTGAAGGATGTTGGGGGTTCAAATTGTGATGAACTAAAAAACGAAAATATATCTAAAGTTGAAAATTTGGATGAGTCAGTAGCACAAGCAAAACGCAAAAAAAAACTTGATGCATATTTCATTTCAACATTAGTGATTTATAGCGGTGCTGGTTTTATTTATGCGAATATTGCAGGGGTTTCACTTTCATTTCTTTTCGGTTATTATTGGCCGTCAATGCTTGGCGCATTAATGATGGTTCTTGGTGCTTATTATTTACTGAGAAGGACCGTTTCGCTTTCAAATAATTCCAAGAAAAAAGATTTCGTGGATGTTGATTATAAATATACGGAATTTACAAGCGATGGAAAAATTGACGGTAAATCATATGCTGATTTGAAAAAAATAACTACAGAATTAGCCGTGAAACTGAAAGGGGCCAAAAACAGAACGCAAGAAAAACGTGATAATGTAGAGAGCATCTTAAAGCAAACAATTACAACATTAGAGCAAAAAGCGAATGCCGCAGATGAAAAAGCTTCATTGTTACTTCAGCGAGGTGTATCGTACACTAAGTTCGGTATTGGTTATTACTTGCTGTCTATATTGATTTGGCAGGCTATGTTTCTATACTATGGATTTAGGAAAGAATACTTGTATGGGATATTATCTTGCTCTTTCTTATTTCTATTTATAGAGTTTTTAAGTGCTTGGTTTTTAAAGCAATACAAAAACTTCACTGATAATTCAGTCTATTTGCTTAAAATAAAATCTTTCTTTGATAGGTTTTTGATAGTCTATTCAATTGAATCAAAGGAAGGTGATAATGCAAGTGATATTAGAAATTCTTATGAAAAAACAATAGCGTTATTAAGCAAGGATTTGATATGGCCCGACGTGTCGGTTATTGAAAGTAAAGAGGCATCTTTTGCTAAAGACACAATTTCTAGCATTTCTGATTTGATAAATGCAGTAAACAAAAAAGAAGAAAAAGATAAAGAAAAGTCTAATTAGAATCATGATTGATAGGACCTATCAAATTTTGACTTTGATTTTTTGGATTACCAATGGCATGTGACACTGCGTGCCATATAAACTTGTCGGAAGGCACTGCGCCGACGACTGCTATCTCTTCAGCTTCTTTCCCGCCTATATCCTCACGCATCCACTCGCGAGCTGCTTCCGGTGACAGAACCAGTGGCCGTCGATCGTGAATATCGACCAGACCTTTATCAGCTGCAGACGTCACGATGAGAAAACCTTCAGCATCGTCTCCACGCTCAAATGGTGTGCTGCCGATCGCTGCCATAAAGATGGGCTGACCGTCTGCCCGGTGAATGAAATATGGCTGCTTCTTGTCGACTTCCTTCTTCCACTCGAACCATCCATCAGCAAAGCAGATTGCCCGGCCATGCTGCCAGAGAGGCTTGAACATCCTGCTGGTGGCAGCCGTCTCGACGCGTGCGTTTATCAATGGTGCTTTATCCCACCACCCGGGCGCGTAAGACCACAGGACAGGATCAAGATGCAGTTTCTCGTCGCGTTCGCTCAGCAGCAGAACCTTAGTGCCGGGCGCGACGTTGTACCGTCCAATCGGCTCTGGGTCATATGCGATGTCACGATCGCCTTCGTCGACGAGATAAGCCAGATACTCTTCACGGGTTTGTGCTTGAGAAAAGCGTCCACACATAGAAACCTCCAGTCAAAGTTATAACTGAAAGTATAAGGCAGGGAGAAAAAACAGGTGCGCACCGAAACTTTATGATTTTGAAACAGGGTCATAATGAAGGAAGTCAGCGAGATGGTAAAGCGATGCATTGCGAAACTGGAAGGATCTACGCAAAGTTTCGAAAATAGTGTAAACAGAAAATCTGACCCGGTAGTGGGTCCGGGGTTGCTGTGATGACATTAGGTTAATTCATTCATTTGTAAGCCACATATCAGACTCTTCAAACATTTCCTCCAGCATACGGTTCAACTTTTCACGGTCGCTTTTGCTGGCATCACTATTCAATCCGTTAGCCTGCATAGGTTTAACCTTCACTTCAGCATCAGGGAATATGTGATGAACTCGCCTCGTTAGCTCAGCCAGAATAATTTCTCTGGCTCCATCCAAGCCTTGGACATTTCGCTTATCGTAAACCAACTCAACAAACATAACAGTCTCCTTAATCTGTTTAGAGGAGGTTATATTTTTACTGTAAAAATATACAGTGTCAAGGCGAGTAAAACGATTTAAAGGATGGGATTTTTTCGTCCGATTGAACAGAAAGTACGGGCAATTATTCCCCTGTTTTTCCCCAATGTTTCCCCGTATAAAAATATCAATAAAAAAACCAGCCATAAGAGGCTGGTTTTCAATGTGTTTTTGGTCGGCACGAGAGGATTTGAACCTCCGCCCCCCGACACCCCATGTCAGTTATGGTAGGTTGTAGTATTTTTTCAGAGCCGCGATTGCTACCTGAGTTGCAGCAGCTATTCCTATTCCCAAAGTCCCATTAGCAGCTTTACTCGCAATATTGGCCAGCCATTTACTAACAGATTGTCCATATTCCCCACGTTTGTTAGCTATTGGGCCATCTTCATCAATAGCAATTTCTAAATCGTCAACATCTGATTTAGAGAATCCCTGAGTTGAGAGATACTCTCTTAATGACTCAATGTCGTTTTTTACGACGTTGTTACTTACGGAGAATGAGTTTTCATTTCCGAAGTTTATGACGGTATTGTCGCCAAAGATTGAGTTATTGAACAATGAAGACGTATCGATATTTTTAAGTTTTTCTGTCATGTTTTTTTCGTCAGAAATTTCAGAAACTTGATCAGAAAGCTCAAGTATGAAATCCAGCAGACGTGATCTGACCTGAGTTAATATGGAAGTGAAGTTATGTAGTGCAATTTCTTTATAACAGCGTGTTAACTCATAGCCTTTATCGATACCTTTGCAATATTTAACCAACGCTAAATCCAAAGGAATTGGCTGCTGAAGAGTTTTGCTATCACCGGCGTTGGTTACCAAGTCTTCAATTTGACTGATAGAAATCCGGACTTCACTGGTTGTAGCGTCGTCATAGTCATCTTCATTTAGATAACCAATAGGTAACGGATAAGCACTGTAAAGACGAACGCTATTGTTCAGGTCTGCAAGAATTCTTGCGCCAACAATTCTATAATCGGGAAGGGTAACTGAATCAGGATAGCCATTAATTTCATGGTTTACCCATGCCGCAAGCTCCTTTTTCCCTATAGAGAAGAGCAGGATCTTCGTTTTTATGAGAGCATTAGTCGTGCCTTCATCACCAGAACTAAGAATCTGAATGATTTCTTGCAGTTGATTCATATGTCTTATCCCATAAAAAAGCCCGCGTTAGCGGGCTTCTGTGTAACTAAAGAGCCGCGGCTCCTTTGCGTATCCTTTTTTGTCTCATCACCGTCTGGTCGGTGTCCTGCCGAGACTGCTAACTTCCTGTTTTTACTAGTGCTGTCCTGGCACTGTCCAATCATGATTGGTGGAGCTGGCGGGAGTTGAACCCGCGTCCGAAATTTCTACATCCTCGGTACTACATGCTTAGTTTGTCTTTACATTCGCACGCCAGCTGCGGACAGACACGCCACTAACGAACTAGCCTGATTAGTTTTAACGCTTCAACCCCAGGCAGGGCTTCCACGCGATCTCTTTTGGGTTTGACCTCTCTTTGATCCCCGTCTTAAGAGCGGAAGCTAGGGAGAGAGGGCTCAGAGCAGGTTATTAAGCTGCTAAAGCGTAGTTTTCGTCGTTTGCGACTATTTTTTTGCGGCTTTTAACGAGGCAAACCGCCCCTCGGCATGCACCTTGGGTTTCGCAAATCCCGTCGAATCCAGAATCAGCCCCAATAGTGTTGAACTAAGTATACCAGATTTCACTTCCTGGATACCAGCCCGGAACGCTAACTTATTGAATAGTACAATAAGTGTGCAGAATCAACGTCCTGCGTTTTTCATGATGCGCGCTTTGTCGAGCTGCCACTCACGCTCTTTCAGGTCTGTACGTTTGTCGTGCTGTTTTTTACCCTTCGCGACGCCAACTTTCACTTTGCACCAGGCGTTTTTCCAGTACAGCGACAGGGCGACCACGGTGAAACCTTCACGGTTGATGCGTCCGTAGAGGGATTCCAGCTCACGCTTGTTCAGCAGCAGCTTACGGGTTCGCGTAGGGTCACACACGTAGTGTGAAGAGGCGACGGTCAGCGGCGTAAAGTTCGCGCCGAACAGGAAGGCTTCGCCATCTTTCAGGATCACGTAGCTATCGCCGATGTTGGCTTTCCCGGCGCGCAGCGATTTTACTTCCCAGCCCTGCAACGCAAGGCCAGCTTCGAATTCTTCTTCAATGAAATACTCGTGGCGAGCACGCTTGTTGAGCGCAATGGTCGCCGAGCCTGGTTTATGTGCTTTTTTCTTCGTCATAAGTGTCGTAAAGCCGTCGGTAATCTGATTTCAAAAAGTCACCTCATTGCGTCCTGTGAGGTCTAACGCGCTATCTTAGCACGAGATGAGGCTTAGCGTTTTTTTAACAGGTGATAAATGTTATTATTTGTCCGTTGTGTGACCATGGGAAATGCTATGCCTCAGATTAGCCGTACTGCGCTTGTGCCTTACAGCGCGGAACAAATGTATCAGTTAGTGAACGATGTTCAGTCTTATCCTGAATTTATTCCGGGATGCACCGGGAGCCGCGTTCTGGAGTCCGGCCCGACGCAGATGACCGCGGCGGTGGACGTCTCCAAAGCGGGGATCAGCAAGACGTTCACCACCCGCAATACGCTGACCAGCAATCAAAGTATTTTGATGCATCTGGTGGATGGTCCGTTTAAAACCCTGATGGGGGGCTGGAAGTTTACGCCGCTGAGCGCTGACGCCTGCCGCATTGAGTTCCAGCTGGACTTTGAATTTACCAATAAGCTGATTGAGCTGGCGTTTGGCCGCATCTTTAAAGAGCTGGCTTCCAATATGGTTCAGGCGTTCACCACCCGCGCCAAAGAGGTTTACAGTGTCGCATAAGATTGCTGTAGAAGTGGTGTACGCGCTGCCGGAGAAGCAGTACCTGCAGCGCGTGACGCTGGAAGAGGGGGCAACCGTTGAGGCGGCTATCCGCGCGTCCGGCATCCTTGAGCTTCGCAGCGATATCGACCTGGCGAAAAATAAGGTCGGGATTTACAGCCGTCCGGTGAAGCTGGGTGATGTGCTGAAAGAGGGCGATCGGGTGGAGATTTATCGTCCGCTGATTGCCGACCCGAAAGAGCTGCGTCGTCAGCGTGCGGAGAAGGCGGGTAAGTAGCGTGTTTTCCCCTCACCCTGACCCTCTCCCCAAAGGGGCGAGGGGATAAAAGAAATACAAAAAAGGTGCTCAATGAGCACCTTTTTGCATTTCTGACTTCTGATTATTTGGTCAGGGCAGGCTTGTTGTCGATGTTGGTCAACACACCGGCGCTGCTGAAGGTCAGCGTCAGGGTCTGCTGGGTCGCATCTTCGTGGCCCGGCTTCTGACGGAATACATAGAACCAGGTGTTAGTGCCGAACGGATCGGACATCATCGGGGTTCCCAGTGTATAAGCGACCTGCTGTTGTGTCATCCCCACACGGATTTTGGACACATCGTTAGGGGTAAGGTAGTTCCCCTGGTTGATGTCAGGACGGTAAACCACTTTCTCCAGAGTGGAACAGCCTGCGGTCAACATCAGAAGAACCGCAGCGGCAGCGGTCAGCATTTTACAACGCATAGTGATTTGATTCCTTTTCGGGCCCGAGCAGAACGCGGCTCATATGTAATATGCCGATGATAATAGACCTTGCCCCACTTTGAAACCGGTCTGGCGGCGTTTTTGTTGTTCTGTATGACCCTGAGATCCCGAAAAAGTTTATGCCGCCAGCAGTTCTTTCGCGTTCGCGAGCGTGTTACGCGTGACTTCGCTGCCGCCGAGCAGGCGTGCCAGCTCCTGCAGGCGCGCACGTTTATCCAGTGGCTTCATGTGCGTTTCGGTCATTTCACCGTCGGTTTCTTTACTGACGATAAAGTGATGATGACCACAGCCCGCGACCTGCGGCAGGTGGGTGACACACATCACCTGCGTTGATTCGCCGAGCTGGCGCAGCAGTTTACCCACCACCGCCGCCGTTGGGCCGCTGATGCCGACATCCACTTCATCGAAAATCAGCGCCGGGGTGTCCATTTTACGGGCGGTAATCACCTGAATCGCCAGCGCAATACGCGACAGTTCACCGCCGGAGGCCACTTTGGAGATCGCCTGCAGCGGCTGCCCTGGGTTGGTAGTGACGCGGAACTCGATGCGGTCCGCACCTTCCGCCGTCAGGTGGTTCTCTTCAAAGCGGACATCAATGGTGAATACACCGTGCGGCATCGCCAGCGTGTGCATGCTGTCGGTGATGTGCTGGCTTAGCTCCTGGGCGTAATGCTGACGGATTTCATGCAGCTTTTGCGCCGTCGCCAGCGCCTGTTCATGGTGCAGGTTCACCGCCAGAGAGAGGGTTTCCTGCGAGTCAGCCTGATCGTCAAGCTGCTGCTGCTCTTCCAGGAGAGACTGATAGTAGCCCGGCAGCTCTTCCGGCGTGACGTGGTGCTTGCGCGCCAGTGAAATCTGACGGGAGATACGCTGCTCCAGCTCAAACAGACGGTTCGGGTCGAGATCCAGACGTTCACAGTAGTGGCGCAGTTCGTCACTGGCTTCGGAGATCTGAATAGCCGCTTCTTCCAGCATATCCAGGACGCCTGAAAGTTTGCTGTCCATGCCGACCAGTTCGGTAATCAGCTGGCGGATGTTATACAGCTGTCCTTGCAGGTTCACGTCTTCGCCATCCGCCAGCAGGTTAAGCGCATTCTGGCTGGTTGAGAGCAGGTGACCGCTGTTCGCCAGGCGTTTGTACTCTTCGTCGATTTGCTCAAACTCACCCGGCTGTGGGTTGAATTCGCTCAGCTCTTTAAGCTGGTACGCCAGCAGCTCCGCACGTGCGGCGCGCTCCTGGCTTTGCTGCTGGTGCTGGGCGAGCTCGCTGCAGCTTTGATGCCACTGGCGATAGTGTTCCGCCATAAGCTGAGTAAGCGCGTACTCACCCGCATAGCCATCCAGCAGCGCTTTCTGCTGTTCGGGTTTGACGAGTTGCTGATGCGCATGTTGACCGTGGATCTGGATAAGCAACTGGCCGAGTTCACGGAGCTGGGAAAGGGGGACCGCCGTGCCGTTGATAAAACCGCGGGAACGACCGTCGCTGCTAATGACGCGGCGGAGTAAACACTCACGTCCATCTTCGAGCTGGTTCTGCTCCAGCCAGCGCTGGGCGGCAGGGGTGTCTTTCAGGGAGAAACGGGCGCACAGATCGGCACGGTTTGCGCCCATGCGCACCATGTCGCCCTCTGCGCGGCCGCCAAGGCACAAGCCGAGGGCATCAATGGCAATGGATTTACCTGCACCGGTTTCCCCGGTGATCGCCGTCATGCCGCTGTGGAAATCGATCTCAAGCTCACGAACAATGGCAAAGTTGCTGATGGTCAGTTGTGCCAGCATAATTGTTTTCCTGTATGAAAAACCATAACTGTGTTTTCATACAGTATAAACTGGTTTTTTATACAGTAAAGTACTGGATGCAGAATCAGAACAATTTTTTTGACCAGCCAAGCTTCGAGCTTAATGTGTTGAAATAGCTGTAATCTTTCGGATGAATCAGATTCAGGTGGTAATCACACCGGCGAATAAGCACATCTTCACCTTCCTGGATCGGCAGCGCTATCTGACTGTCGCAGCTGATCTCCAGGTCGTTACGGCGGTGCGAGAAGCGCAGACGGATCGTGCTGTCGCCGTTGATGACCAGCGGACGGGCGGAGAGCGTGTGCGGGAACATTGGCACCAGGGTAATGGCATCCAGCGAGGGCGTCAGGATCGGGCCGCCGGCAGAAAGCGAGTAGGCGGTTGAGCCGGTCGGGGTGGAGATAATCAGCCCGTCAGAACGCTGGGAGAAGGCAAAGATTTCGTCGATATAGACTTCGAACTCGATCATGTGCGCCACTTTACCGGGGTGAAGGACCACCTCGTTAATCGCGGTGCTGATGCGCTTCTGGCAGTCCTGCTGGCACACCTGCGCTTCCAGTAAAAAGCGTTTTTCACTGATATAGTGGCCTTCCAGCACGTCGGCCAGCTGCTGCTGTGCATTGTCCGGGTCAAGGTCGGTTAAAAAGCCGAGATTGCCACGGTTGATGCCGATGACCTTAATGTCATAGCGCGCCAGCGTGCGGGCCGCGCCGAGCATGTTGCCGTCGCCGCCCACCACCACGGCGAGATCGGCCTGTTGGCCTATTTCCGCCAGCGTGCCGGTTTTGACGCTCTTCAGCTGCAGCTCCTGAGCAATCTGCTGCTCGACCATCACTTCATAGCCTTTGCTACACAACCAGCGATACAACATTTCATGTGTCGTTAGTGCGGTAGGGTGACGCGGGTGCCCGACGATCCCAATACACCTGAAATGATTATTCATTTTCTGGAGGTCCTTGTGCCTGATGAATGATGACAATCTGTCTTGTTCCCTTGAATCCCGGAAACTGATCCCCATAATAAGCGAAGTTAGCGAGATGAATGCAGAAAAACGCGGAGAAATTCATGAGTAGTAAAGAACAGAAAACGCCTGAGGGGCAAGCCCCTGAAGAAATTATCACGGAACAGCACGATGAAGTTGAGGCTGTAGAGCCAGACGCATCTGCTGAGCAGGTGGACCCGCGCGATGAAAAAATTGCGAATCTGGAAGCCCAACTGGTAGAAGCACAGAATCGCGAACGCGATGGTGTTCTGCGCATCAAGGCGGAGATGGAAAACCTGCGTCGCCGTACCGAGCAGGACGTTGAGAAGGCGCATAAATTTGCGCTGGAGAAATTCGTCAACGAACTGCTGCCGGTGATCGATAGCCTCGATCGTGCGCTGGAAGTGGCTGACAAAGCGAATCCGGACAACGCCGCAATGATCGAAGGTATCGAACTGACGCTGAAATCCATGCTCGACGTGGTGCGTAAGTTTGGCGTGGAAGTGATTGCCGATACCGACGTTCCGCTGGATCCAAACGTTCACCAGGCGATTGCGATGGTGGAGTCCGAAGAGGTGGAAGCCGGTAAAGTACTGGGCGTAATGCAGAAAGGTTACACCCTGAACGGCCGTACCATTCGCGCGGCGATGGTGACCGTGGCGAAAGCGAAAGCGTAATTTAGCCATCCGTAGTGCCGGGTGGCGGCGTTCGCCTTACCCGGCCTACAACCTACTCCGCGATACTTTCGCGCAGGGGTTTAACGGGCAGGACTTTCACCTGCTTAATCATATTGTCCTGCACGTCCAGGATATCAATATCGTACTGCTCAATGCGCACCCGCGTGCCCGCCGCCGGGATCTCTTCCAGCGCTTCCAGAATCATCCCGTTAATGGTGCGAGCCTCATCTTCCGGCAAATGCCAGTTAAAGGCTTTGTTGAGTTCGCGAATGTTCGCGCTGCCGTCAATCAGCACCGATCCGTCGTTTTGCGGGGTAACCTCTTCCGCGAGGGAAGGCGACATTGAGGTGGTAAAGTCCCCGACAATCTCTTCCAGAATATCTTCGACCGTCACCAGCCCCTGAATATCGCCGTACTCATTGACCACCAGGCCAACCTTCTTCTTGTTACGCTGGAATTTCACCAGCTGCGTGCTGAGGGGGGTTCCTTCCGGCACGTAGTAAATTTCGTCGGCGGCGCGCAGCATCACCTCTTTGGTGAACTCTTTTTTCTCGGTCATCAGACGGTAGGCTTCGCGCACGCGCAGCATGCTGATGGCGTCATCCAGCGAGTCGCGATAGAGCACAATGCGCCCGTGCGGGGAGTGCGTCAGCTGGCGAACGATGGCTTTCCAGTCGTCATTGATGTCGATACCGACGATTTCGTTACGCGGCACCATGATGTCGTTCACGCTCACCTTTTCCAGATCCAGCACCGACAGGAGCATGTCCTGATTGCGCCGGGAGATCTGCGAGCGGGATTCATGCACGATGGTGCGAAGCTCTTCTTTGCTGAGCGCGCTGCTGATGGTGACGTCGGCTTTGATTCCCACCATCCGCATCAGGACGCGCGTCACCATGTTCAGCAGCCAGACCAGCGGCATCATCAGGATCAGCAGCGGTGCCAGCAGGAAGCTGCTCGGGTAGGCGACTTTCTCAGGGTAAAGCGCGGCGATGGTTTTCGGCAGCACTTCGGCAAACACCAGCACCACGAACGTCAGCACGCCGGTGGCAATCGCCACCCCGGCGTTGCCGTACAGGCGCATCCCGACGATGGTGCCGAGGGCAGAGGCCAGAATGTTGACGAGGTTGTTGCCGATGAGCACCAGGCTTATCAGGCGATCCGGCTTGCGGAGCAGTTTTTCAACGCGGCGTGCGGCACGGTTACCCTGTTTAGCACGATGCCGTAACCGGTAGCGGTTTAAGGTCATCATGCCGGTTTCCGAGCCGGAGAAATAGGCGGAGATGACCACCATGACGATCAGCGTAACGATCAGCGTGGTGGTAGAGATGTGTTCCAGGGGGAACTCCTTTGTTTCTTAGCCAGCAAATTGCTGTATGAAGCGGCTGCCAAAATAGGCAAGGGTGAGAATGCCCGCACCCGCGACGTTGAACCAGACCACGCGACGACCGCGCCAGCCTTCATGATAATGGCCCCATAACAGGACAATATAGACAAACCACGCGATGATGGAGAGCACCGCTTTATCGATATTCTCCACGCTGAACAGGTTCTTCATGTAAAACAGGCCCGTGCAGAGCGTCAGCGTCAGCAGCACCACGCCCACCTGGGTGATGTGGAACATCTTGCGCTCAATGACCATCAGCGGCGGCATTTCATGGTTAAAGGCCAGCTTTTTGTTTTTCAGCTGATAGTCAATCCATGCGAGCTGCATGGCGTAAAGCGCGGCGATGATCAGCGTCGCGTAGGCAAAGAGCGACAGGCCGATGTGCACCAGCATCCCCGGGGTAGCCTCCAGATGCGTAATAAACTCATTAGGCATAAAGGTGGCGAGGGCCAGATTGATCAGCGCGAAGGTGTAGACAATCGGCAGCAGCAGCCAGCCGCGATTTTTAGACGCGACGATGGTCATCACCGTACAGATCATCAGGCTGACCAGCGAGCCGACGTTGAGGACGCTCAGGTTTTGCACGCTGCCGTCGCCGGGAATGATGCGTGATTCCAGCGCAAAGGCGTGGCTAATCAGTGCGATGACCGCAGAAAGAATAGCCATGCGCCGCCAGCCGCTGTTTTTTTGCAGCAGTCCGGGAACGATCAGCGCGAGGCTGACAGAGTAGGCAACAAGGGCGATCAGTGCGAAAACAGGCATATAGGCATCGACAGTTGTCTTAATAAGAAAGAGAAGCAGTATAACGTTACGTGACGCCTGCTCCAACCGTTGCATAACAACAAAGACGCCTTCATGTTATACTCCGGCAAAATTCTGTGTATGTGTCGCCCATGGCGGCCCAACGTTTCTACTCAGGCGAGAGACAATGTTTGATAATTTAACCGATCGTTTGTCGCGCACGCTGCGCAACATCAGCGGCCGCGGACGCCTTACTGAAGAGAACATCAAGGAAACGCTGCGCGAAGTGCGCATGGCGCTGCTGGAAGCAGACGTCGCGTTGCCGGTTGTTCGCGATTTTATCAACCGCGTAAAAGAGAAGGCGGTTGGTCATGAAGTTAACAAGAGCCTGACCCCGGGTCAGGAGTTCGTCAAAATCGTTCGTAATGAACTGGTTTCGGCGATGGGCGAAGAGAACCAGGTGCTTAACCTGGCGGCTCAGCCACCGGCCGTGGTGCTGATGGCGGGCCTGCAGGGTGCGGGTAAAACCACCAGCGTCGGTAAGCTGGGTAAGTTCCTGCGTGAAAAGCACAAGAAGAAAGTGCTGGTGGTCTCTGCGGACGTCTATCGCCCGGCGGCGATCAAACAGCTGGAAACCCTGGCAGAGCAGGTTGGCGTGGATTTCTTCCCGTCCGACGTGGCGCAGAAGCCTGTCGACATCGTTAACGCCGCGCTGAAAGAGGCGAAGCTGAAATTCTATGACGTGCTGCTGGTGGATACCGCCGGTCGTCTGCACGTCGACGAAGCGATGATGGACGAGATCAAGCAGGTGCATGCCTCTATCAACCCGGTAGAGACCCTGTTCGTTGTCGACGCCATGACCGGTCAGGATGCGGCGAATACCGCGAAAGCGTTTAACGAAGCGCTGCCGTTAACCGGCGTGGTGCTGACCAAAGTGGACGGTGACGCCCGCGGCGGTGCGGCGCTCTCTATTCGTCACATCACCGGTAAGCCGATTAAATTCCTCGGCGTGGGCGAGAAAACCGAAGCGCTGGAGCCGTTCCACCCGGACCGTATTGCCTCCCGTATTCTCGGCATGGGCGACGTACTGTCGCTGATCGAAGATATCGAGAGCAAGGTTGACCGCGCGCAGGCCGAGAAGCTGGCCAGCAAGCTGAAAAAAGGTGACGGTTTCGATCTCACCGACTTCCTTGAGCAACTGCGTCAGATGAAAAACATGGGCGGCATGGCCAGCCTGATGGGCAAACTGCCGGGCATGGGCCAGATCCCTGACAACGTGAAAGCGCAGATGGATGACAAGGTGCTGGTGCGTATGGAGGCGATCATCAACTCGATGACCCTCAAAGAACGCGCAAACCCGGATATCATCAAAGGTTCCCGTAAACGCCGTATCGCAGCCGGTTGCGGCATGCAGGTGCAGGACGTTAACCGCCTTCTGAAACAGTTCGACGACATGCAGCGCATGATGAAGAAAATGAAGAAAGGCGGCATGGCGAAGATGATGCGCGGCATGAAAGGGATGATGCCTCCCGGTTTTCCAGGGCGTTAATCGCTTTTGAGATTGCTTTTTGCCCGAAAATGAGTAAAATTTTCGGGCTTTTAATATGACACCCGGGCTCCGTTCCTCGATGGGGCCCGGTTGTTTTATTCACACAAGAGGATGTTATGGTAACTATTCGTTTAGCACGTCACGGCGCTAAAAAGCGTCCGTTCTACCAGGTTGTTGTGACTGACAGCCGTAATGCACGCAACGGTCGCTTCATCGAGCGCGTTGGTTTCTTCAACCCACTGGCCGCTGGCGCAGAAGAAGAAACTCGTCTGGATCTGGATCGTATCGCTCACTGGGTTGGCCAGGGCGCTACTGTTTCCGATCGCGTTGCTACGCTGATCAAAGCAGCAAACAAAGCAGCTTAATCTGTCACGGTGGTCATGATGAGCAATAAAGTACCTGTTGAACCGATCGTATTGGGAAAAATGGGTTCTTGCTACGGTATCCGTGGTTGGCTCAGAGTGTTTTCCTCCACTGAAGACGCTGATAGCATTTTTGATTACCAGCCCTGGTTTATCCAGAAAGGCGGTAAGTGGGAAGAGGTCGAGCTGGAAAGCTGGCGTCACCACAATCAGGACATCATCATCAAGCTGAAAGGCGTTGACGATCGTGATGCCGCGAATGCGCTGACTAATTGTGAAATTGTCGTGGATTCGTCGCAGTTGCCACAGCTGGAAGAGGGCGACTACTACTGGAAAGACCTTATGGGTTGCCAGGTAGTCACTACCGAAGGCTACAGCCTGGGGAAAGTCATCGATATGATGGAAACCGGGTCGAATGACGTTCTCGTCATTAAGGCAAACCTGAAAGATGCATTTGGCATCAAGGAGCGGTTGGTCCCGTTCCTCGATGGACAGGTTATCAAGAAAGTCGATCTCACTACTCAAACCATTGAAGTAGATTGGGATCCTGGTTTTTAAATTCTCCGGATAAACGGTAAAAGACGGCGCTATGTGGATTGGCATAATTAGCCTGTTTCCTGAAATGTTCCGCGCGATTACCGATTACGGGGTAACTGGCCGGGCAGTAAAGAATGGCCTGCTGAGCATCCAGAGCTGGAGTCCTCGTGACTTTACTCATGACCGGCACCGTACCGTGGACGATCGTCCTTACGGCGGCGGACCGGGGATGCTAATGATGGTGCAACCCTTACGGGACGCCATTCACACAGCAAAAGCCGCGGCAGGTGAAGGCGCAAAGGTGATTTATCTGTCACCTCAGGGACGCAAGCTTGATCAAGCGGGCGTGAGCGAACTGGCGACGAATCAAAAGCTGATTCTGGTCTGTGGGCGCTACGAAGGGATAGATGAGCGCGTAATCCAAACCGAGATTGACGAAGAATGGTCTATCGGTGATTACGTTCTCAGCGGTGGTGAGTTACCGGCAATGACGCTGATTGACTCCGTCGCCCGGTTCATTCCGGGGGTTCTGGGCCATGAAGCTTCGGCAACGGAAGATTCCTTTGCCGATGGGTTGCTGGACTGTCCACACTATACTCGTCCTGAAGTGTTAGAAGGGATGGAAGTACCGGCAGTGTTACTGTCTGGAAACCATGCCGAGATACGTCGCTGGCGTTTGAAGCAGTCGCTGGGCCGAACCTGGCTTAGAAGACCTGAACTTCTGGAAAACCTGGCTCTGACTGAAGAGCAAGCAAAGTTGCTGGCCGAGTTCAAAACTGAACACGCGCAACAGCAGCATGAACATGATGGGAATGCGTAATACGCTCCCGAATATCAGTTTACCCAGGATAAGAGATTAAATTATGAGCAACATTATTAAGCAACTTGAACAAGAGCAGATGAAGCAGGACGTACCTTCCTTCCGTCCAGGTGACACCGTGGAAGTGAAAGTATGGGTTGTTGAAGGTTCCAAAAAACGTCTGCAGGCATTCGAGGGCGTGGTTATCGCTATTCGTAACCGCGGTCTGCACTCTGCATTCACTGTTCGTAAAATTTCCAACGGCGAAGGCGTTGAGCGTGTCTTCCAGACTCACTCTCCGGTAGTTGACAGCATTGCTGTTAAACGTCGTGGTGCTGTACGTAAAGCTAAACTGTACTACCTGCGTGAGCGTACTGGTAAGTCTGCTCGTATTAAAGAGCGTCTGAACTAAGATTCGCTTAAGCGACATCCTGTTAGAAAGGGCTGGCCGAAAGGCTGGCCCTTTTTTTATCCCATCGCACCTCTCGCGTTAACCCTTTTGTCATAAATCATTTACAATGCTTGCCTCTTGAATGGAGGGGAAGTGGATAACGTACTGCATCAGCCTGACCGGAAACGCGCAGCGGCATTGACCGCGCTGTTCGCGATCCTGCTGATCGTGGTAGCACCGCTTATCTCCGTCTCGTTGCAGAAAGATCCCATGAGCGCCATGCCGGGCATGCATCATGACATGAGCATGATGTCGATGGACGAGCATCACGGCGATATGCCGCACACGATGCCTGTCGACCATGCTGAAGCGTGCGGTTACTGCGTGCTGTTAGCGCATGTCCCTGGCGTGATGCTGGCGCTCATCATCCTGCTCAGCGTGGTGCTGCAGAGGCTTCGCGTTAAGCCGCCGCGTCAGGCGGTCAACCACTGGCACTTCTTCCCCTGGCTTTACCCTGATACCCGCGCGCCGCCGCGACAGTCTGCTTTTTCCCTTTAAAAACAAAATCGATAACTTTTTGCCTTAAAAAGGAAAAGTATGACTACTTGCACTCCGCGCGCGGCATGGGGAAACCTGCTGCGTCGCCTCCATTTCTACGTCGGGCTGTTTGTCGGCCCGTTTATCTTCTTCGCCGCGCTGACCGGGACGCTATATGTGGCGACCCCGCAGCTGGAAAACGCACTCTACCGGCACGCGCTCCACGCGGATTCCGTGGGCGAGCCGCAGCCTCTGGCAGAACAAATCGCCGCGGCGGAAAAAACCGTTGGATCAGATTTACGTTTGCACGCCGTGCGTCCGGGGCTGGTTGAGGGCGAAACCACCCGCGTGATGTTCGCTGACCCGAAACTTGGGCCATCGGAGAACCGGGCTATCTTTATCGATCCGGTGAGCCTGGCGGTGCTGGGAGATCTGACGGTATACGGCACCAGCGGGATTTTACCCCTGCGTCAGACCATTGATTACCTGCATACTTCTCTGATGCTGGGCGACATTGGGCGCCTTTACAGCGAGCTTGCGGCCTCGTGGATGTGGGTTGCCGCGCTGGGCGGTGTTGCCCTGTGGTTTTATACCCGACCCAAACGGCGGATCAACAATCGCTTCCAGAACCGGCGTCGGGTGCACGTGACGCTGGGCTGGGTTCTGCTGGGTGGAATGCTGCTGTTCTCCGCAACCGGCCTGACCTGGTCCCAGTGGGCTGGCGAGAACGTGGATAAGCTGCGGGCAGAGATGAACTGGCTCACCCCGCAGGTGAACACGACGCTATCCGGCCAACATGAGGTTATGGATGAACATGCCGAACACCGTGGTCATCACGGCGGGATGATGATGCCGGAAATGGCGATGGATTTGACGCAGTTTGACGGAGTGTTAAGCGCGGCGCGTAAAGCGGGGATTGATGCCAACAGGCTGGAGATCCGCCCGGCGAAAACGATGGATCGTGCCTGGACCGTGACGGAAATCGATCGCAGCTGGCCGACCCAGGTCGATGCCGTTGCGGTTGATCCTTCTACGATGCAGGTTCTGGACAGAACCCGATTCGAGGATTTCCCGCTAATGGCAAAACTGACCCGCTGGGGCGTGGATTTCCATATGGGGATCTTATTTGGGCTGGTAAATCAGCTGCTGCTCGTGGCGTTTGGTCTTTCCCTGTGCGTGCTCATTATCTGGGGATACCGGATGTGGTGGATCCGTCGTCCGGCGCAATCGGCAGTGAGTCCGGTACAAACGCTTTGTCAGAGCTGGCTGGCGCTGTCAGGATGGGGAAGAGGCGTTGCGGTAGTAACCAGCGTACTGTTGGGGCTGGCCCTGCCGGTCATGGGCGCGAGTCTGGCGCTGTTTGTTCTGGTGGACTGGCTGCGCTGGCGAGCGGCAACCAGGGTGACGCTCGCCGAATCATCCGCTAAATAACCCTATGGCGTGCTGATAACCACTGCGACGCGGCGGTTTTCAGCGCGCCCTTGTGGGGTACTGTTACTCGCAACCGGGTATTTTTGACCTAATCCCCGCGTGGTGAGATTGCTGCGAGGGATATTTGCACCCTTAGCCCAGGCTTCGGCCACCGCATTGGCGCGTTTTAACGACAGCGCTTCGTTGTAGCTTTCTTCCCCGTAGTTATCCGTGTGACCGTCCATTCGCGCGTGGTTCAGCCCGGTTTCCGCCAGGCGAGAGGCCATGGACTGGATCTGTGTTTCACTCTCCGGGCGCAGCCTGGCGTCATTTTTATCAAACAGGATGGTGTCCGATATGCCAAGTGACCAGTCACCGTTCAGTTCGTTAAAACCGTAAGACTTCATCGCCGCAATTTGCTCAGGAGTGAATTTGCCTTCCGGCGGCGACTGACAGCCTGCCAGAATCAGTGAGGCCAGTACTATCGGCGCGAAGTAACGTTTTAACATAGAATTTCCTTTCTAACTTATTGTTTTCGTACGCTGGTTTTTAACCTGGTACATGTTGCGGTCAGCCCTCTCCAGTAATGCTTCCACGGAAGCATTTTCCCACGCCAGAGCAAAGCCAATGCTGAGTGACATCGATGCTTTTTGTCCGTTATGAAGATCAAACGGACGGATAAATTGCTGCGAAAGCGCAGCACAAATGTGTTGAACCTCAAGCTCAGAGTGCACGCCGTACAGCACCATGGCGAATTCGTCACCGCCAAGCCGGTATGCCTGGTGACGTTTGTCGCCAAACTCCATCATCCTGCTGGCGACTTCAATCAGCACGCAGTCTCCTGCCGCGTGTCCCCAAGTGTCGTTAATAAACTTAAAATTATCACCGTCGAGGAAGAGCAGGGCCGAGTTTGTTTTGGCTGAAGGGTCGTTCATTAAGGCTGCAATGCTGTTACGAAATGCCGCACGGTTGGCAAGACCGGTAAGCGGGTCGTGCATGGCGGTACGCAACAGCTGGGCGTTTTTCGCCTGCAGCTTGAGCTGCCACTCTTCCATTTCATCCAGAAGACTGTTGAAGTCCTCGCCAAACTGGTGAAATTCTTCGATACGGCCATCTTTCACCCGGCGGGAGAAGTTGCGGTTCGTACGTACGTCATGCACGACGTCGGTAATGTTCTGCAGGGCCGTAACCATCCCACGATGCAAAGACTGGGTAATGATGAACGCGACGACGGCGGCAAAGAGAATGCAGCCGGTCAGAACGGCAAACGACATCCAGATGAAATGGCTGATCAGACTGTCACGCGCGGTAAGGCGGATTTCGCCGATCGTTAAGCCGTTATGCATGATGGGCTGCGCAACCGGTACGGGGAAAAGCCAGCGGCTGACCAGTGCACCCAGCGTGTCGTTGTTATCCTCCGGGTTCCAGGACCAATAGGCGAACCGCTTTTTATGCGCGTTAATCACCTCGGCCACGGCAAACTGCCCCTGTTTGCCCAGGGCGGCAAGCGTTTCGCTGGCCGCCAGCGAGTCGTTGAAAACCAGCGAGGCTTCCAGGCTGTGGCTCATTGTGGCGCCGGTTAATTCGAGATTCTTTTGCGCGTATTGTTTTAAGGTTACGACGGAGGCAAAACAGAGCAACAGCCATATTAACGTCATGGTGATAATGACGCTTATCATGCTGTTTCGCCTCAATGTTCTTTTAAACGTCGGACGTGATGTTGAAGTGAAATCTTTATCCATGCTGCTTATTCCGTGCCAGCATTAATACATCCGGATTGACTCTTACGCCACTGCGCGTCAATGCATCCAGGTTGACGGAAAACCGTACCTGGCCGCGATCGATCATCAGGCAAAAGGCACTGCCAATTACACATTCCGGATTTTGCTCTGAGATTAATAGCAACGCTCTGCCCTGATATTGACTTATTAATTCAAGTTGTTTTGCCGGTGATTCAGATCCGAAATAAATCGCATCGCACGTCGCGGCCAGGGCTTCCCGATCGTTACGTACAATAACGGGGGTATAAGGTAACTCGTTGTGCCCTTCGTCGCCGCTGAGGGCATGCGTATAGTGAGAAGTGGCGTAGACGCAGAGTTTAGGTTGCCCGGTAAGTGACGGCCATCGCGTATAGCTCACAATGCCTGAGACAATTGAGCGTACCGATTTATCCGTTTCCGTAAGTGCGCCTGCCGTCGTTGGGCCCACCATAAGGAACAGCATTAACACCAGAGTGAGTCGGAATAAAGAGATCAAGAATGAATTTCTCACCAGAATCCGCCACATCGCTCCGGAAATAGACGTCCTTAAGAGTTGCGGGCAGAATACCATTGTTTATCAGATCCGTCATTATGTCAGAAATAGCATGAGGCCAACCTAAGCTAAATCCTACTGTTGTGTATTTTCCGGTGGATAAAAACAGACTTAATTGAGTCTGCTGGAGCGCATACTTTCATCCATCCCTTTCTGCCATGATGCACGCAGTGTTGCCGCGTTTTCGGCAGTATCGCAGCTGGCAGGGAAAGATTTCCCTGCTAATCCCCAGGCATGGATAAATCCTTCTTCGCAGACTTTCTTCTGACCATCGGCATAGCCGCGAAGATATTCACTACGATCAACGTGCGTGTCGTTAAAACTATCGGCCAGGGCCTGGTTATCTTTAACCGGCAGGCCATTCATGGCGTCTTCTTTACCGGCATCAAACCAGGATGGGCTGGTCCAGTCGGGCTGGAAGGTGTAAGGATTGATCTGACAGCCCGTTAAAAACAGCGACAACAGCGCGAGAGCAATTGAACGCATAGCCATTCTCCTTTTTTCTTCAGCATAGCCTGGCTAAAGAAAACCTGTATGTAATTTAAAGTTTACGTTTTTATCGGCTGATTTTTGCAATAAATTGGCTTATGTAAACTAATGTGTACGTATTTTGGATTGAAATGTTTACTTTTTATGGTATCGTGGTTTCACCTCTTTGAGGAAAACAACTATCGCAAACGAGCTTTACAGGATCGCCATCATGCAAAAAGACGCGCTGAACAACGTACATATCACTGACGAACAGGTTTTAATTACTCCGGATCAACTGAAAGCAGAATTTCCGCTGAGCGTCGCGCAGGAGGCTCAGATTGAGCACTCGCGTCAGACCATTTCTGACATTATCGCCGGCCGCGATCCGCGCCTGCTGGTGGTATGCGGTCCTTGCTCCATTCACGATCCTGAAACCGCCATTGAGTACGCTCGTCGATTTAAAACATTAGCGGAGGAGGTCAGCGATAGCCTCTATCTGGTGATGCGCGTCTATTTTGAGAAGCCACGTACTACCGTCGGCTGGAAAGGGTTGATTAACGATCCGCACATGGATGGCTCGTTTGATGTGGAAGCAGGCCTGAAGATTGCGCGTCGCCTGCTGGTGGAGCTGGTCAGCATGGGGCTGCCGCTGGCAACCGAAGCGCTGGATCCTAATAGTCCTCAATACCTGGGCGATCTGTTCAGCTGGTCCGCGATTGGCGCGCGTACCACGGAATCGCAAACCCACCGCGAGATGGCGTCGGGCCTGTCGATGCCGGTTGGTTTTAAAAACGGTACCGATGGCAGCCTGGCGACGGCGATCAACGCCATGCGTGCTGCAGCTATGCCGCACCGTTTTGTCGGTATCAACCAGGCGGGCCAGGTATGCCTCCTGCAAACGCAGGGCAACCCGGACGGCCATGTGATCCTGCGCGGCGGGAAAGCCCCGAACTACAGCCCGGCGGACGTGGCGCAGTGTGAAAAAGAGATGGAGCAGGCGGGACTGCGCCCGGCACTGATGGTAGATTGCAGTCATGGTAATTCGAATAAAGATTACCGTCGCCAGCCAGCGGTTGCGGAATCCGTGGTCGCACAGATCAAAGATGGCAATCGTTCGATTATCGGTCTGATGATTGAGAGCAATATTCATGAAGGCAATCAGTCATCTGAACAACCGCGCAGTGCCATGAAGCACGGCGTCTCCGTGACGGATGCCTGCATCAGTTGGGAGACGACCGATGCGCTGCTGCGTGAGATCCACAAAGATTTGAACGGCCAGCTGGCGACGCGTCTGGCTTAAGAGGTTTAGTTATGGTTGCTGAATTGACCGCACTGCGCGATCAAATTGATGAAGTGGATAAGGCGCTGCTGGATCTGCTGGCGCGCCGCATGGCGCTGGTTGCCGAAGTCGGTGAGGTGAAAAGCAAATACGGCCTGCCGATTTACGTCCCGGAGCGCGAGGCCTCCATGCTGGCCTCCCGTCGCAAAGAGGCGCAGGCGCTGGGCGTTTCGCCGGACCTGATAGAAGATGTTCTGCGTCGCGTGATGCGGGAGTCCTATTCCAGCGAAAACGACAAGGGTTTTAAAACTCTCTGCCCGTCCCTGCGTCCGGTGGTGATTGTCGGTGGTGCAGGGCAGATGGGGCGTCTGTTTGAAAAAATGCTGACGCTGTCTGGCTATCAGGTGCGCATTCTGGAAAAAGAGGACTGGGCGCAGGCACCGGAACTCATGAAAGATGCCGGGATGGTTATCGTCAGCGTGCCGATCCACGTGACGGAGCAGATCATCGAAAAGCTGCCTCCTTTGCCGAAAGATTGCATCCTGGTGGATCTGGCCTCTGTCAAAAATGGTCCGCTACAGGCCATGCTGGCTGCACATACCGGCCCGGTGCTGGGTCTGCACCCGATGTTTGGCCCGGACAGCGGCAGCCTGGCTAAGCAGGTGGTGGTTTACTGCGACGGTCGTCAGCCGGAAGCCTACCAGTGGTTCCTGGAACAGATTCAGGTATGGGGTGCGCGACTGCACCGCATCAGCGCGGTCGAGCACGATCAGAACATGGCGTTCATTCAGGCGCTGCGCCACTTTGCGACGTTTGCCTACGGTCTGCATCTGGCGGAAGAGAACGTGCAGCTTGAACAGCTGCTGGCACTCTCTTCACCGATCTATCGTCTGGAGCTGGCGATGGTCGGCCGCCTGTTCGCGCAGGATCCGCAGCTTTACGCGGACATTATTATGTCCTCCGAGAACAACCTTGCGCTCATTAAGCGCTACTATCAGCGCTTTGGGGAAGCCATTACGCTGCTGGAGCACGGAGACAAGCAGGCGTTTATCGACAGCTTCCGCAAGGTCGAGCACTGGTTTGGCGATTACGCGCAGCGCTTCCAGAGTGAGAGCCGGACGCTGTTGCGCCAGGCAAATGACAGTCGCCAGTAATGCGATGATGTATATACTGAAAGCCAGCATCGCTGGCTTTTTTCATTTTGGGGAACTGTCATGGCCGAACCGCAGCTGCTGTTGAATTACACCGGGCATTTGCCTGAATGCCCGACGTGGAGCGCCGACGAGCACGCGCTCTACTGGGCCGATATTCTGGAAGGAGAGATCCACCGCTACCATCTGCCGACGGCGGAACACACCGTGCTTTCTTTTCACGAGGAGGTGGGCTGTTTCGCGCTGCGCGAGCGCGGCGGGTTTATCGTCGCCATGCGCAATGGCATCTGGCTTGCCGATAAGCATGGCCTTCTGCAGCGCAAGGTGTGCGATAACCCCTCTAACCCGCAGCTGGCGCGTTTTAACGATGGGGGCACCGACCATCAGGGCCGGTTCTATGCGGGCACGTTCTGGGGACCGGGAGATTACAACGGCGCCCTGCTGATGCGCATCGACAACGACCTGACGCCGAAGGTGATCCAGTGCGATATTCACGGTCACAATGGCTTAGCGTTTAGCCCGGATAAGCAGTGGATGTTTACCTCAGACACGCCAAACGGTGTGATCTACCGTACCCCGCTTGATGAGCAGGGCGAACCCGGCAGGCGTGAGGTGTTTCGTCAGTTTAAAGGGGGTGAAGGAATTCCGGACGGCGCGGCGATGGACGTGGAAGGCTGCTACTGGAGCGCGCTGTTTGACGGCTGGCGGATTGCGCGTTTTTCACCGCAAGGGGAGCAACTGGAAGAATACCGCATGCCGGTACGTTGCCCGACGATGCTCTGCTTTGGCGGCGATGACATGAAAACGCTGTTTATTACCACCACGCGGGAAAATATGGATGCAGAAGAGGTGGCGAAGTATCCGCTCTCCGGCGCCATCTTCACCCTGCCGGTTAACGTGGCAGGGATGAAGAAAAGCCGCTTTATCGAACGTTAGCTCGGATCGACCGGCACGACGTTTTCGCTCGGGTAGCAGCCCAGCACCTTCATGGAACGTGTGATCTCGCCTAGCTCGCGCAGGGCTTTCTGCATGGAAGCAGACTCGAGGTTGGCCTGGATATCGAGGTAGAACATCTCTTCCCACGGGTTACCGTGGATTGGGCGCGATTCCAGCCGGGTCATGATCAGGTTGTGATTACGCAGTACCAGCAGGGCTTCAACCAGCGCACCGGCCTGCTGGCCGGTAGCCATCAGCAGCGTGGTTTTGGCCGGTACCTGGTCAGACACATTGATTGCCTTGCGGGCCAGCACCACGAAGCGGGTAATGTTTTGCGTCTGGTTTGCCAGGTTGCGTTCCAGCACCTGTAACCCATACAGCGCGCCGCCCGCTTCGCTGCCGAGCGCAGCGACGGTGGGGGAGTTCGCCTGCGCCACTTTTTCCATCGCCGCCGAGGTGCTCTCGGTGTACTCAATTTTCCAGTTCGGATAGCGGTTCAGGAACTGGCTGCACTGCTGGAACGGCTGCGGATGACTGTAGACCGTTTCGATCGTGTTCAGGTCCGTTGAGCCGGAGACCAGCACGCAGTGATCGATAGGGATCGTCAGCTCGCCGACCAGCGACAGGCTGGTGTGCTGCAGCAAGTCGTAGACGTCGTTGATGGCGCCGGAGCTGGTGTTTTCAATCGGCACCACGGCGTAATCCGCCTGGCCGGTTTCGACCTGGTTAAAAATGTCGGCAAACTTCGCACAGCCGCTCTCAATAAACTCTTCGAAATGGCGTGCGGCATACTGACGTGCGGCCAGGTGAGAATAGGAGCCCTTGGGCCCGAGGAAGGCGATACGCGCAGAGTGTGGATTGGTTTTATTGAGATGCTGCTGGAGTAGCGCTTGCTGGGTCAGAACGGAGTCTTCGATGATGAGCTGGAACAACCGGGTAATGTAGTGGGCATCGAGGTGATGCGCTTTGCCGAGCTGGATCAGACGCTCCAGCAGATCCCGCTCGCGGTCGATATCACGAACCGGGCGATGGGAGTCCAGTTTGGCTTTGCCCACTTCAACGGCAAGAGTACGGCGTTCGGCCAGCAGCGCCAGCAGTTTCTCATCCAGCGCGCTGATTTTTACTCGCAGATCCAGTAACGGGTTTTCCGGTGTCATAGTGTTGCCTGTCTCATTTTATCGTTATCAATAAAAAAGGCCCCCCGGTGTGGGAGGCCTTGTTGTTCGTCTTCGCATTCTTTATCACACGACGAAACGCCTCCCGTTCAGGGGAAGGTAAAAAAGAATGCGAAGAAGAACGGCGTAAGTTTCATAAAGTCATCCTGTGAGTGATACCGTTAAAGTACCCGTACTGTTTTCACCCTGTCAATAAAAAACAAAAAACGCGCCCGAAGGCGCGTTGGCGGTACACTCAATTTAAAGGATTACTCTTCTTCAACTTCTTCCGCGAAGCTGGCGTCTTTCACCGATGTTGCGGCGCGACGGGCTTCACCTTTGTGTTGCACTTTATTGAGCTGCCGTTCCAGCTTGTTGATCAAATCGTTAATAGCGGTGTACATATCCTCGTGTTTTGCGCTGGCGACCAGATGGCCGTTTGGAGTATTGATAGTTGCGTCAGCGATGAAACCCTGCGGCTCCTTGGACAGGATGATATGTGGATTAATCAAATGTGTTTGCCATTTATCCAGTTTGGCGAGACGGTCTGCGACGTGCTGGCGAATTGCCGGAGTAATTTCCATTTGTTTACTGGTAATGTTCATTGTCATAAATTTTACCTCTTGTCTTTCCGTCTTGGTGATTCCAGCATACCCGACCTAATGTCAAAATGTGTGATTTAGATCACGTTATTTTGTCGGTTTTTGTCAGGGAATCTTTTTTGTGAGGCAGGGCAGGAAGAGGTGAGATTTACCTTGTAGAAGGCATAAATTGGGGCCATAGTTGACAGGATGTGTTGAGGCTAACGCGCTTCAGCGACGCTCAGAAACGAATAAAAAAACGGCAGCCTTCGGGCTGCCGTTTTGCATTGAGGCAAAATCAGGTGTTGCTGCTGTTCGCGGCGATGATTTTCGCCACTTTTTCAGCCTGAGCGGTCATCTGCATCTGACGGTAAGCATTTTCCATCAGCTTCAGGCCGTCGCGCGTTGCCTGAGTATCCGGGTAATCACGCAGCATACCTTCTACGCGGTTAACCACGGCAACCCATGCGCCACGGCGGGTATAGTATTCCGCCACGGAGTATTCATATTTCGCCAGACGATCTTTCAGGAACACCAGACGTTTGGTGGCGTCGGTCACGTACTGGCTGTTCGGATAGCCGCGCACCAGCTTGGAGAAGTCATTGAAGGCATCACGCGCATGCTGCGGGTCACGGTCGGAACGATCCACGCCGAAGAAGCCCTGCAGCGCACTGTCGTCCAGCGCCATGTTGGTGAGGCCGCGCATGTACATCACGTAGTCGATGTTAGGATGAGTCGGGTTCAGACGCATGAAACGATCGATGGTTGCCTGAGCCAGCGGCAGATCGGCATTTTTATAGTATGCGTAGATGAGATCTAACTGTACCTGCTGCGAATACGGACCAAATGGATAGCGATTATCCAACGCTTCCAGTTGCGTTATCGCCTGTTTCCAGTTACCGTCCTGCAACTTTTGTTGTGCAGTCGCATAGATTTCATTCGGCGGATTGTCAGGGACCTGTTCATTTGAACCGGAGCAGCCCACCAAAGCCAGGCTCAACGTGGCCGCTGCCACCAGATATTTCATGCGCGTCATGACGTTTTGACTTTCCTCAAATGTTTGTCCGGGAGAAACTCTGTTCCTGCTCCCGATTAAGACCAGCTACAATAGCACACTATATTAAACGGCAAAGCCGTAAAACCCAACGTTAAACGAAGAAGCAGTTTATGGCACAACGAGTAGAACTCACCGCAACAGTCTCCGAAAATCAGCTCGGTCAACGCTTAGATCAGGCTTTGGCCGAATTGTTCCCTGATTATTCGCGTTCACGCATAAAAGAATGGATCCTTGACCAGCGCGTGATGGTAAACGGCAAGATCTGGGACAAACCAAAAGAGAAGGTGTTAGGTGGGGAAGCTGTCGCCATCAATGCTGAAATCGAAGAGGAAATCCGCTTCGAGCCGCAGGAAATCCCACTGGACATCGTCTATGAAGATGATGACATTCTGGTGATCAACAAGCCGCGCGACCTGGTTGTTCATCCGGGCGCGGGGAACCCTGACGGTACGGTACTTAACGCACTTCTCCATTACTATCCACCGATCGCGGATGTCCCGCGCGCGGGCATCGTGCACCGTCTGGATAAAGACACCACGGGTTTGATGGTGGTGGCGAAGACCGTTCCTGCTCAGACACGTCTGGTGGAGTCGCTGCAGCTGCGCGAAATCACCCGTGAGTATGAAGCGGTAGCCATTGGGCATATGACCTCTGGCGGAACGGTGGAGGAGCCTATCAGCCGTCACCCAACCAAGCGTACCCATATGTCGGTGCATCCGATGGGTAAACCGGCGGTGACGCACTATCGCATTATGGAACACTTCCGTATTCATACGCGCCTGCGTCTGCGTCTGGAAACCGGGCGTACTCACCAGATCCGTGTGCATATGGCCCACATTACCCATCCGCTGGTGGGCGATCAGGTCTACGGTGGCCGTCCGCGTCCGCCTAAAGGCGCATCGGATGAGTTCATCAGCGTATTGCGTAAATTCGATCGTCAGGCGCTGCACGCGACGATGCTGCGTCTTTACCATCCTATCACCGGCATTCAGATGGAGTGGCATGCGCCTATCCCTCAGGATATGGTGGATCTTATTGACGCCATGCGTGCTGATTTCGAAGAACATAAGGACCAAGTGGACTGGTTATGACCAAACTGATTGTCCCGGAGTGGCCATTGCCTGCTGGCGTGGCTGCCTGCAGTTCAACCCGCACTGGCGGTGTTAGCCAGGGCGCGTGGGAGTCATTGAACCTCGGTGCGCACTGTGGTGACAACCTGGAACACGTGGAAGAGAACCGCAGGCGTCTGTTTGCTGCGGGGAACTTGCCGTCGAAGCCAGTCTGGCTGGAACAGGTTCACGGCAAGGCGGTGCTGAAGTTGACGGGAGAACCCTATGCTTCTAAACGCGCTGATGCCTCTTACAGCAATACTCCGGGAACCGTTTGTGCCGTAATGACCGCCGATTGTCTGCCAGTGCTGTTCTGCAACCGTGCAGGTACCGAGGTGGCTGCAGCACACGCGGGCTGGCGTGGACTGTGTGAAGGCGTGCTGGAAGAAACCGTCGCCTGTTTTAAGGATGAGCCCGCCAATATTATGGCCTGGCTTGGCCCGGCCATTGGTCCTCGCGCTTTTGAAGTGGGCCCAGAGGTCCGCGACGCCTTTATGGATAAAGATCCGCAAGCGGTGGACGCCTTCCTGCCTTCTGGAGATAAATATCTGGCCGATATTTACCAGCTTGCGCGTCAGCGTTTGAATAACGTGGGCGTAACGCAGATCTCCGGCGGCGATCGCTGCACATTCACCGAAAAGGGTGATTTTTTCTCTTATCGCCGCGACAAGACCACTGGTCGTATGGCAAGTTTTATTTGGCTGATATAACCTAAAGAATCAAGACGATCCGGTACGTGCCGTTTTCTTTTCACATAATTCAGGTCATTAACCTTGAATAATTGAGGGATGACCTCATTTAATCTCCAGTAGCAAATTTGACCTGTTATGGGAGGAGTTATGCGTCTGGATCGTCTTACTAATAAATTCCAGCTTGCTCTCGCCGATGCCCAGTCCCTCGCACTGGGGCACGACAACCAATTTATCGAACCTCTTCATTTAATGAGCGCCTTGCTGAATCAGGAAGGGGGATCGGTACGTCCTTTATTAACGTCCGCTGGCATTAATGCTGGCCAGTTACGCACCGCTATCGATCAGGCGCTGAGCCGTTTGCCGCAGGTCGAAGGGACCGGCGGCGACGTTCAGCCGTCGCAGGATCTGGTGCGCGTGCTGAACCTTTGCGACAAGCTGGCGCAAAAACGTGGGGACAACTTTATTTCGTCAGAGCTATTTGTTCTGGCGGCGCTTGAATCACGCGGTACCTTGACCGACCTGCTGAAATCTGCCGGTGCGACCACCGCCAATGTGACTCAGGCGATTGAGAAAATGCGCGGAGGTGAAAGCGTGAACGATCAGGGAGCCGAAGACCAACGTCAGGCTTTGAAGAAATTTACGGTCGATCTGACCGAGCGTGCTGAACAGGGCAAACTTGACCCGGTTATCGGCCGTGATGAAGAAATCCGCCGTACCATTCAGGTACTGCAGCGTCGTACCAAGAACAACCCGGTGCTGATTGGTGAACCGGGTGTCGGTAAAACCGCCATTGTTGAAGGGCTGGCGCAGCGTATCGTCAACGGTGAAGTGCCGGAAGGCCTGAAGGGCCGCCGCGTGCTGGCGCTGGACATGGGCGCGCTGGTGGCCGGTGCGAAATACCGCGGCGAGTTCGAAGAGCGCCTGAAAGGCGTGCTTAACGACCTGGCGAAGCAGGAAGGCAACGTCATTCTGTTTATCGATGAACTGCACACCATGGTCGGCGCGGGTAAAGCAGACGGCGCGATGGATGCCGGGAATATGCTGAAACCTGCGCTGGCGCGCGGTGAGCTTCACTGCGTCGGTGCCACTACGCTGGACGAATATCGTCAGTACATTGAGAAAGATGCTGCTCTTGAGCGTCGTTTCCAGAAAGTGTTTGTTGCTGAACCAAGCGTTGAAGATACCATCGCGATCCTGCGTGGTCTGAAAGAGCGCTATGAACTGCACCACCACGTGCAGATCACTGACCCGGCCATCGTTGCGGCGGCGACGCTTTCGCATCGTTATATTGCTGACCGTCAGTTGCCGGATAAAGCGATCGACCTGATTGATGAAGCGGCGTCGAGCATTCGTATGCAAATTGACTCGAAGCCGGAAGAGCTGGACCGACTCGACCGACGCATCATTCAGCTCAAGCTGGAACAGCAGGCGCTGAAGAAAGAGTCTGATGAAGCCAGTAAGAAACGCCTCGATATGCTCAATGAAGAACTGGACGATAAAGAGCGCCAGTATTCTGAGCTGGAAGAAGAGTGGAAAGCCGAGAAAGCATCCCTTTCCGGCACGCAGACCATCAAAGCTGAACTCGAACAGGCAAAAATTGCCATTGAGCAGGCTCGCCGTGTCGGCGATTTGGCGCGGATGTCTGAACTGCAGTACGGCAAAATTCCTGAGCTGGAAAAACAGCTTGAGATAGCGACGCAGTCAGAAGGGAAAACGATGCGTCTGTTACGTAATAAGGTGACGGATGCAGAAATCGCGGAAGTGCTTGCTCGCTGGACCGGTATTCCGGTGGCGCGCATGCTGGAAGGCGAGCGTGAAAAACTGCTGCGCATGGAGAACGATCTCCACAATCGTGTGATTGGTCAGAACGAAGCGGTTGAAGCGGTATCGAACGCTATTCGCCGTAGCCGTGCGGGGCTTTCCGATCCTAATCGTCCTATCGGTTCGTTCCTGTTCCTGGGGCCGACCGGTGTCGGTAAAACCGAGCTGTGTAAAGCGCTGGCTAACTTTATGTTCGACAGCGACGATGCGATGGTGCGTATCGACATGTCCGAGTTTATGGAGAAACACTCCGTCTCGCGTCTGGTCGGTGCGCCTCCGGGATATGTCGGTTATGAAGAAGGCGGTTACCTGACGGAAGCGGTTCGCCGTCGTCCTTATTCCGTCATCCTGCTGGATGAAGTGGAAAAAGCACACCCGGATGTGTTCAACATCCTGTTGCAGGTGCTGGATGATGGGCGTCTGACCGACGGGCAGGGGAGAACGGTCGACTTCCGTAATACGGTTGTCATTATGACCTCGAACCTGGGTTCTGATTTGATTCAGGAACGTTTCGGTGAACTGGACTACAGCCATATGAAGGATCTGGTGCTCGGTGTGGTGAGCCATAACTTCCGTCCGGAGTTCATCAACCGTATTGATGAAGTGGTGGTATTCCATCCTCTGGGTGAGAAACACATTGCGTCGATTGCGCAGATCCAGCTGCAGCGTCTGTACAAACGTCTGGAAGAACGTGGATATGAAATTCACATCTCCGACGAGGCGCTGAAGCTGCTGAGCGAGAATGGTTACGATCCGGTTTACGGTGCGCGTCCATTGAAACGTGCTATCCAGCAGCAGATCGAAAACCCACTGGCGCAGCAGATCCTCTCCGGAGAGTTGATTCCAGGCAAAGTTATTCGTCTGGAAGCCAACGACGATCGCATTGTGGCAGTGCAGTAAGTCACAAAACGCAAAAACGAGCCGCTTGCGGCTCGTTTTTGTTTAAAAACCAGGCGAAAATTGAGGTCTGGAGTCGGTTTTGCCTGGAAAGTGAGCAGTCAGTAAATAAATTTCACTTTATCCTTGCAGGTTCGGAATTACTCCCTATAATGCGCCTCCACTGACACGGAACAACGGCACGCACGCCGCCGGGTCAGCAGAGAATAGCGAAAATAAACGCTTGACTCTGAAGCGGGAAAGCGTAATATGCACACCCCGCGCCGCAGCGAAAAGCGAAGCGGCACTGCTCTTTAACAATTTATCAGACAATCTGTGTGGGCACTCAAAGTGACATGGATTCTTAATGTCTTCGGACAATAAATGAATACCAAGTCTCTGAGTGAACATACGTAATTCATTACGAAGTTTAATTCACGAGCATCAAACTTAAATTGAAGAGTTTGATCATGGCTCAGATTGAACGCTGGCGGCAGGCCTAACACATGCAAGTCGAGCGGTAGCACAGAGAGCTTGCTCTCGGGTGACGAGCGGCGGACGGGTGAGTAATGTCTGGGAAACTGCCTGATGGAGGGGGATAACTACTGGAAACGGTAGC
>NZ_CP050320.1:3671307-3671709 GCF_011765665.1 Enterobacter sp. SES19 | reverse complement strand
CATCCGTAGCTCAGCTGGATAGAGTACTCGGCTACGAACCGAGCGGTCGGAGGTTCGAATCCTCCCGGATGCACCATATTCTCCGAGATAATAGCCACGCTGTTGTTTCAAGGTCTGCGGGTTAATCGCAAGCACCAGGGAGGATAACGTTGCTTTAGCAACGGCCCGAAGGGCGAGGCGCAGCCGAGTAATCCTCCCGGATGCACCATTTACTGTTTCTAAAAGCATTTCCCGATGCATCCGTAGCTCAGCTGGATAGAGTACTCGGCTACGAACCGAGCGGTCGGAGGTTCGAATCCTCCCGGATGCACCGAAAAGCGAAGCGGCACTGCTCTTTAACAATTTATCAGACAATCTGTGTGGGCACTCAAAGTGACATGGATTCTTAACGTCCTCGGACGA
>NZ_CP050320.1:2855616-3671207 GCF_011765665.1 Enterobacter sp. SES19 | reverse complement strand
TCGGGTGTGTAAGCGCAGCGATGCGTTGAGCTAACCGATACTAATGAACCGTGAGGCTTAACCTTACAACGCCGAAGGTGTTTCGGCGAAGAGACAGACACGATTTTCAGCCTGATACAGATTAAACAGAATTTGCCTGGCGGCTTTAGCGCGGTGGTCCCACCTGACCCCATGCCGAACTCAGAAGTGAAACGCCGTAGCGCCGATGGTAGTGTGGGGTCTCCCCATGTGAGAGTAGGGAACTGCCAGGCATCAATTAAGAAGAACCCCGTACCGTAAGGTGCGGGGTTTTTTGCTTTTGTTTTCCCACTCTGGCTTTTGTCTTAATCCCTTATCCTGCTAATGGAATGTGTGATCTCTGTCTCAATGTGGTTTATAACAAAATTATAACATTTCATTTACGAGGTTATTGAGTCTCCTGGCTCAATACGCCGCAGTTTATGGCAGGAGCATAATCACAATGACAGAAAGCATGACATCAAACGGGACGCTGGCTCACAGTGATACCCGAAGAAGGGTATGGGCAATCATCAGCGCCTCTTCAGGGAATCTGGTTGAATGGTTCGACTTTTACGTCTACTCATTCTGTTCACTCTACTTCGCACATATTTTCTTCCCCTCCGGCAACACCACCACGCAGCTGCTACAAACGGCAGGAGTCTTCGCCGCAGGCTTCTTGATGCGACCCATCGGGGGCTGGTTGTTCGGCCGTATTGCGGATCGTCGCGGGCGTAAGGCCTCTATGCTGATCTCGGTGTGCATGATGTGCTTTGGCTCGCTGGTGATCGCCTGCTTACCGGGATATGCATCGATTGGTACCTGGGCACCGGCACTACTTTTGCTGGCCCGCTTATTCCAGGGATTATCGGTGGGCGGTGAATACGGTACCAGTGCAACCTACATGAGTGAAATTGCACTGGAAGGCCGTAAAGGTTTTTACGCCTCATTCCAGTACGTCACGCTGATTGGCGGTCAACTGCTGGCCATTCTTGTGGTGGTGATCCTGCAGCAAATTCTGACGGACGAACAACTTCACGCCTGGGGATGGCGGATCCCTTTCGCAATGGGCGCTGTACTGGCGGTCGTTGCACTTTGGCTACGCCGTCAGCTAGATGAAACCTCTCAGAAAGAGGTCAGGATGCTGAAGGAGGCGGGAACATTCAAAGGGTTATGGCGTAACCGCAAAGCTTTCCTTATGGTGCTTGGCTTTACTGCGGGCGGCTCTCTCAGTTTCTACACGTTCACCACCTATATGCAGAAGTACCTGGTGAACACTACCGGCATGCACGCAAATGTCGCCAGCGTAGTCATGACCGTTGCGCTGTTTGTCTTTATGCTCATACAACCCGTTATCGGTGCGCTCTCGGATAAAATCGGTCGACGTACGTCGATGCTGATTTTTGGCGGGCTGTCGGCATTATGTACCGTACCTATTCTGTCTGCCCTTCAGCATGTGACTTCGCCCTATGCCGCGTTTGCACTGGTGATGCTGGCGATGGTGATTGTCAGTTTCTATACCTCTATCAGCGGGATACTGAAAGCTGAAATGTTCCCGGCGCAGGTACGTGCTTTAGGGGTAGGGCTCTCTTATGCGGTGGCTAATGCGCTATTTGGCGGATCGGCGGAGTACGTTGCGTTGTCGCTTAAATCATGGGGAAGTGAAACGACATTCTTCTGGTACGTAACGATAATGGGCGCACTGGCATTTGTTGTTTCCCTGATGCTGCATCGCAAAGGGAAAGGTATTCGACTTTAATAGCGCGCCATCTGCCACACGGCATAGCCGGTCGTTGCGCCGGCGACATCCCAGGCGAAATCTTTCCAGCTCCAGCCGCTCCCTGCGGGGCGGCTATCCCACAGTTCTTTTGATGCCCCAAGACCCACTGAGAACATCAGCCCTATCGCCGCGCTACGATCCCGGCTGTATCCCTGATGCTGCGCATATTCATTACCGGCTGCGGACAACATCGCAGAAGCGAGGAAATGCTGTGCTTTATCCTGTCCGGACCAGTTATCGTTGGCCATATGGCTACAGCCACTCAGGAAGAAGACGCTCAGTAACAGAGGAATACGCATCAACGGGCTCCATAAAAAAGCCCTGCGGGTGGCAGGGCCTGGATATTACAGAATGCGGCTGATAAGTCGGTCGATACGGATACGACGTAAGCGGCGGATAAGCTTGCGGACTTTCACCGGGTAATCGGCAATGCTCTGCAGTTCTCGGTAATGATTAACCACTGTCGTGTGGGTGCGAATCAGCTCCAGCTCACGTTCACGTTTTGCTGCTAACTCATGCTGCGGGTCATGGATCAGGATAGCGTTTTCCAGATCCAGTCGCCACGCGCGTGGGTTCAGGTTGTTACCGGTCAGCAGCATCCACTCATCGTCGACCCACATTCCTTTCAGATGGTATGTGTTGTCTTCATCTTTCCAGAGACGCACAACCAGCTGGTCAGTATTGACGTAATACTGTAAACGGCTCAGGAAACGGCGCAGGTTAATCTCATAGAGATAAGGCAGCGCACCGATGATTTTGAACGGCTGATCTTCAGGAATGAAGAAGTCGTTTGCCGTTTTATCACCCACGATGATTTCCACTTTTTTACCGTCGCGCAGCAGCTGAATGATATTACGCACCAGCACGGCAGGAAGGTTGAAGTACGGCGTACAGATGGTGAGTTTCTGCTCCGCGCACGGCATCAGATGGAAAATCGTTTTGTTCAGCAGGCTTGATTTGCCGAGCCCTACCAGCGGGGTAACGGATAACTCTTCGTTGTTCGCATCACCCTGGAAATGATAGACCGCATCACGCAGCTCCTGGCGGAAGGCGCGAACATCATTTTTGATTTCCGGGCTTTTAGGACGCTCGGGATCGTCAAGGCGATTAACGCCGCGGCCATGGACCAGATTTTTATCAACCCAGTTGAACATGATATCGGCCATCTGCGGATTACGGATCAGATGGTAGCGGTCGTAGCGATATTTATCGAGCTGATGAAGGTAAACATCATTCAGACTTGCGCCGCTGTAAAGCACGCTGTCATCAATGATAAACCCCTTAAAATGAAGAACGCCGAGCGCTTCACGGGTATTCACCGGGACGCCATAAACAGGCACATCCACGCCAGGATTTTCCTGCGCTGTGCGGCAATACCAGTCGGCATTGGTGTTTGACGCAGCAGCGCCAATACGGCCACGCTGAGCGCGATGCCAGTCTACCAGCACGCGAACATCAAGTTCCGGCCGCTGACGTTTGGCTTCATAGAGCGCGTTCAGGATCGCGCGCCCGCCTTCATCCTGTTCAAGATAAAGCGCCACAATGCAAATGCGTCGCGTGGCGCTGGCAATCTTTTCCAGAAGCGTCTCCCGAAAATGAGCGGGAGCGTAAAAGAACTCTACATCATCAACTGACTGAGAAATCTTCGGTAGTTGAGCAAGGTGTTGTTGATGTTTATTACGCTTAAATTTTGACAACATCACAGTGCGTTTCTTCTCTGTTCATTGAAGGGTTGTCTGTACCATGCAAACAACATAAGCGGACAATGATACCACCAGTCCCGTCCAAAGTGGGTAACATTTCCAGTAGCTTACTCGCGTTTGTCTGCTGATGTCAGACTGAGGGACAAAGCCACAATACCTTCGTCCAGTTGAATATCAACGTCAAACCCAAGTTTTCGCGCCAGGGTCACCATACCGCGATTGTTAGGCATAGTAATGCCATTGAGGCGTAACAATCCGTGATCTCGCGTATAACTGATGAGTTTTTCCAGCAGCCGTCTTCCCAGACCCAGACCTTTAAGATCGGAGCGCACCAGCACCGCAAACTCCGCATCGACGTTATCCGGGTCAGAAATCGCACGCGTGACGCCGAGGATCTCATCCCCCTTATCGGAGCGACGAACGGCAACAAACGCCATTTCTCGATCGTAGTCGATCTGGGTCATATTGGCTAAATCATCGTGGGTAAATTCGTTGATTTCGCTAAAATAGCGATAATAAAGATCCTCTTTCGTGACCTGAGAGATAAAAGCCCGCAGCTGGGGCTCATCTTCCGGCAGGATAGGGCGGAACAAGGCGCGTTCCCCATTCTTCATCTCAACCCACTCCTCCAGCTGCAGGGGATACGGGCGGATCGCCAGACGGCTCTCTCTGTCTCCTTCGAAGGGCGCGATATCCAGGGTCACGTCCAGCGCCGTAAACTCATTGCCGGAGGCGAGAAGCGGATGAATGTCCAGCCGCTGGATCTCGGCACAATCCACAATCAGGTTAGAGACCTGCACCAGGAACTGACTTAGCCCGGCAATATCAAGCGGATGCAGCGCGCTCCGGCCACGGATCTTTTTACTTTTAATCGCCTGGATGATCAGATAACGCGCCAGGTTCATGTTCAGCGGCGGTAAAGCGACCACGGCCTGCTCCTCCGGACGCCACTCAACACCACCCTCTCCCAGCATGATGAGCGGGCCGAAGACGGGATCGTGTTCGACCACCACCCGTAATTCCTGAGCGCCTGCGCGGTTGGCCATGCTTTGCACCAGCAATCCGTGGATCCTTGCCTGCGGCCAGGCCATTTTGACCCGATCGAAAATGGCATCGGCGGCCTGCTGCACCTCAGTCGCCGTTCGCAGGTATAACATCACCCCCTGAACATCAGACTTATGTGGGATATCCGGGGAGCGCAGCTTCAGGGCAACCGGATAGCCAATCTGCTCGGCAATATGCACGGCCTCAGCGCTGTCGCTGGCGATCCAGGTCGGCAGGGTTTGCATCCCGTAGCTGCCCAGAATGGGCTGGACCTCATGCGTATCCAGCGACGTCGCGCCTTCTTCAATGGCTTGCTGCAAAAGCCGGTGAACGTCGACGGTGTTCGCCGTCAGATTCCCGGGCAAAGCCGGCGTCTCACGCAGCTGTTTCTGGTTGCGGCGATATTCCACCATATGCATAAAGGCGGTGATGGTGCCTTCCGGCGTGCGGTAGGTTGGCAGCCCGGCCTCGCTGAACAAGCGCCGAGCCTCCTGCGAAGAAAACTCACCGCACCAGTTGGTCAGCAGGGTGACATACTTGCCTCGCGGATGGTTGTGCACGGCGTCAATGAGCGCGCGCGCGCTTTCGCTGCCCGGCGCGACCGCGCTGGGGGAGTGGATAATCATCAGCGCATCGAAATCCTGGCTATCCAGCAGAATGGAAATTGCCTTGATATAGCGGTCACTGCTGGCGTCATCGCGCAAATCAAGCGGATTGCCGGGCGTCACGCTGGTCGGAAGCGCATCTTTCAGGCGCTGCAGCGTCTCTTCACTCAGCGTGGCCAGCTTGCCGAAGCGCCGCCACAGCTCATCCAGGGCGAGTGCCGCAGGGGCGGCACCGTTACTGACAATCATTAACTTCTCGCCGCGCAACGGGCGCATATGGCTTAGCGTCTCAACGGCGGAAAAAAGCTCGTGCGTATCCTGTACCCGCAGCAACCCCGCGCGCTGGATGGCGGCGTCCCAGGCGGGATCCATGCCGGAATGCGAATGCAGCAGACGCTGTGCCGCAGGGCTGCGTCCGCTTTTGATCACCAGGATCGGCTTATTGCGCGACGCGCTTCGCGAAGCCGAGACAAAACGACGCGCGTCGCTGAGGTGCTCAAGATAAAGCAGGATCGCACTGGTTTTACCGTCGCGCGCCAGAAAATCCAGGAGCTCATCAACGTCGATATCCAGGCTGTCGCCAAGGGCAATGAAGTAGGAGAATCCCATTTCACGTTGCTGCGCCCAGTCGAGGATGGTGTTCGATACCGCAGCCGACTGCGAGATAAACGCGAGTTTGCCTTTGCGGATCGGAACCGGAGAGAAGCTGGCGTTCAGCCCCTGCCAGGGGGCGAGCAGGCCCAGACTGTTTGGCCCAAGAATGCGCATTTGATAGCGGCTGGCGCAGGCCAGAAGCTCGGCTTTCTGTTCAGGGGGAGACGAGAGAATAATGCAGGTTTTACACCCCTTCTTGCCGAGTGATTCCAGCAGTTCCGGATTACGCTTCGCATTTGTACAGAGTACGGCAAGATCCGGTACGAAAGGCAGGCTCTGTACATCGGGCCATGCAAGCACTCCCTGAACCGCCTTATACGCTGGCGTGACGGGCATGACGGGGCCATTAAACCCCCCGGCCAGCAGGTTACGCATCATCAGATAGCCAGCACGATCCGGTTTCATTGATGCGCCAATGACGGCAATGGATTTAGGACGAAGTAGCGCTTCTAAGCCTCGCTGGCTCATGCAGGCCTCCTGTGAATGCAAGCGACCTGATGATTTTAAACGCTTTCCGTCTCGGCTGCTGTGACGCTGCCCTTATGAACGGTTTTTCCCGCCAGATAGCGCTCCCGGAAGCATGAGAAATGGTTGCCAAGAGCCCCAGCCGCAGCGGTATCTCCCGCTAAATCCAGAAGCGCAATGGCTACTTCAGCGGTGCAGTATTGCCCGTCAGCATGCGCTTCACGCAGGCGGTAGGCGGAGACGCGGGAAAGATCGACAGAAATCACCGGCAGTGCGTCGAGATACGGGCTTTTGCGAAACATTTTTCGCGCTTCGGTCCAGGTGCCGTCCAGCATAATAAACAGCGGTGGTTTACCGGATGGCGGCACTGAAAGCACCTGGCGATCCGCACCTGCGTACGACGCGGGGAAAACGACCATCGGCTGATAGTCCTTGCTTGCCACTAAATCGAGCAGGGCCTGAGGCGGCTCCGTGCGGGACCACTGAAACGCGGCGGTATCCGGCAGAATATCGGCGATAAGACGCCCCGTATTGCTGGGTTTCATCGGCTCGGTATCGAACATGACCAGACAAAAACGACTCTCCGCCGTACTCGGGGCCAGCGTCTCGCACAGACAAACCTTCAGCGGCAGCAGGCAGCGCTGACAGCGGCGAATACGGTTGCCTCGGGCGAGGAACGGTCGGGTAGCGCGCGCAAGGCGTTCGGCGCGTAATTGAAGAACAGCGTTATCAGTCATGGGCGAAATGCAGGAAAAACACTATTTTCGCAGAGGCGGGAGCGGGGCACAAGATGTGCCCCGTGAATGTTAAAGCGACTCGTTTAACCAGCTTTCAAAAGGTGCTTTTGGAACCGCACCGTTAAGCATATCGATCACTTCACCATTTTTGAAAATCATGATGGTCGGGATGCTGCGAATACGAAAACGGGCGCTCAGTTCGGGTTCGGCTTCGGTATTGACCTTCACGAAGCGTATTTTTCCGCTGCGCTCTTCGGCCACGTCTTCGAAGATTGGCGCGAAGCTACGGCATGGGCCGCACCATGGCGCCCAGAAATCGATCACGACAGGAAGATCGTCCTTGAGGAGTTTGTCCAGCGTAGCACCCGTCGCATTAATGACCTCGCCATCAAATAATTCATGGCCACAACGTCCGCATTTCGCACCATCTTCCATCCGATCGTCCGGAATGCGGTTAAGAGCCTGACAGTTGGCACATACGGTATTCATAACTAACCTCTGATAGAGCCGTGGGACAGCGGCAGAACGCCGATAATGTTTCTAATATGTTACATATTATCAATGAGCCTGTTTGAAACAACAATGCGTTTTATTCAATGAGAACAATAGTCACAGGCTTTTGTACGAAATTATGGCTATGCGCTGGCACATCGGGTAATCTGCGCGCTTCGCGCAGCGCTGGTGGAGAAAAGCATGAACGACGAAATGAAAAACAAAAGCGGCAAGGTCAAAGTGATGTATGTCCGCAGTGATGATGACTCTGATAAACGCACCCAAAATCCGCGTACCGGAAAAGGTGGTGGGCGTCCGGCGTCTTCTCGTGCAGACGGTGGCCGTCGCCCCGCCCGCGATGACAGAAATTCCCGCGGTGATGACCGCAAACGTGACGATCGCAAACGCGATGACCGTCCGCGTTCCGACCGCCCACGTAGTGACCGTCCACGTGACGATCGTCCGCGTGATGACTTCTCGCGTGATAACGGCTCCCCGTGGCGCACCGTTTCTCGCGCCCCTGGCGATGAGACGCCGGAAAAAGCCGATCACGGCGGTATCAGCGGTAAAAGCTTTATCGATCCGGAAGTGCTGCGCCGTCAGCGTGCGGAAGAGACCCGCGTGTACGGCGAGAACGCTTGCCAGGCGCTGTTCCAGAGCCGTCCTGAGTGTATCGTCCGCGCCTGGTTCATCCAGAGCGTGACTCCGCGCTTTAAAGAAGCGCTGCGCTGGATGGCCGCGAACCGTAAAGCCTACCACGTTGTGGATGATGCCGAGCTGACCAAAGCCTCCGGTACTGAACACCACGGCGGCGTCTGCTTCCTGATCAAAAAACGTAACGGCACGACCGTGCAGCAGTGGGTCAGCCAGGCGGATGCCGATGACTGCGTGCTGGCGCTGGAAGATGTAGGTAACCCGCACAACCTGGGCGCAATGATGCGTAGCTGCGCGCACTTTGGCGTGAAAGGCGTGCTGTTGCAGGATGCCGCGCTGCTGGAATCCGGTGCCGCGATCCGTACTGCGGAAGGCGGAGCCGAGCACGTACAGCCGATCACCGGCGACAGCGTGCTGGATGCGCTTGAGCAGTTCCGTAAAGCGGGTTATTCCATCGTGACCACCTCGAGCCATGCCGGTACGCCGCTGTTTAAAGCGACGCTGCCGCGTAAAATGGTGCTGGTATTAGGTCAGGAACGTGATGGTCTGTCTGACGCGGCGCTCTCGAGTGCGGATCTGAGCGTCTCTATCGACGGAACAGGCAACGTGGAAAGTCTGAACGTATCCGTTGCGACCGGCGTGCTGCTGGCCGAGTGGTGGCGTCAGAACAAAGCGTAAGCCTCTTAATGTGCCGGGTCTGACCCGGCACATTCAAATACTACTCGCTCTCTGCCGGTAACACAGGCATCCAGTCAATCGGCGTTTCGCCACGTTTTTCCAGCCATTCATTCGCCAGAACAAAATGATTACTGCCAAAGAAACCGCGATGTGCAGACAGCGGTGACGGGTGCGGCGCTTTCAACACGTGATGACGCTGACGATCGATAATCGCCCCTTTCTTCTGCGCGTGCGATCCCCAGAGTAAAAACACGACCCCTTCACGGTGTTCGTTGATCAGGCTGATGACTTTATCGGTGAATGTCTCCCAGCCCAGGCTGGCGTGCGAGTGCGCCTGGCCGGCCCGAACGGTGAGTACCGTGTTCAATAACAGCACGCCCTGACGCGCCCAGCTTTCCAGGTAGCCATGGTTTGGTCGGGTAAACCCGGGCACGGTTCCCTCAAGCTCTTTATACATGTTGAGCAGAGAAGGGGGGATCGCCACGCCGGGACGTACGGAAAACGCCAGCCCATGCGCCTGGCCCGGGCCGTGATAGGGATCCTGGCCCAGAATGACCACTTTCACATCGCTCAGTTCGGTGTAGCGAAAGGCGTTGAACACATCTTTCTGCGGCGGGTAAATCGTCTGTCCGGACTGACGCTCAGCGGCAACGGTGCTGAGCGTATTGATAAAATAAGGCTGCTGCTTTTCTTCTGCCAGCACGTCATGCCAGGTTAAAGGTGTTGTCATCTCGCTCTCCTGCGAATCTCAATCTGTGACTAGCTTACCTGTTTAACCCCGGTGAGCAAAATTACACGCTGAAATGTGCGCTAAGTGGCTAAATTTATTTTGAAAAGATGCAGTACAAGTTGAATTGGTAAGGCTGTTAAATTGATCTAAAACAATAAATTCAAACCACACTCTTTATGTGGTTGGTGTTTTTGTTGATTTAAATCAATAAATCACCGGAGTGTGAATGATATATATACACGCAAGAAACAATGGTTTTACCAATTGGCCGCGAGAGGCCGGCATCAGTTAATGTAGCCTAGGGAGGCAACACATGATTACAGGTATCCAGATTACTAAAGCTGCAAATGACGATCTGCTCAATTCTTTCTGGCTGCTGGACAGCGAGAAAAACGAAGCGCGCTGTGTCGTTGCGAAAGCGGGTTTTGCTGAAGATGAAATCGTGCCGGTGAGCAAACTGGGCGAAATCGAGTACCGTGAAATTCCAATGGAAGTGAAACCGGAAGTGCGCGTCGAAGGTGGTCAGCACCTGAACGTAAACGTACTACGCCGCGAAACGCTGATGGACGCGGTTGAGCACCCTGAAAAATACCCACAGCTGACTATCCGCGTGTCCGGCTATGCGGTTCGCTTTAACTCACTGACTCCAGAACAGCAGCGCGACGTTATCGCCCGTACCTTTACTGAAAGCCTGTAACGGCTTCAGCAGGGGGGAATAAAAAAGCCGGGGATTTCCCCGGCTTTTTTTACTCTTCAGTTTTCGTCTCTGGTGCGGCAGAGCTTGGCTTACGGCGCTTACCAATATTTTTGGTATCGCGGTGGCGCTGCTTCACGCGCGGTTTCTCTTTTTCTTTCTCTTTTCTCTCAGCACGTTTCGCGAGCGCTTTCTTGGACGGTTTACCCGTCATTTTTTCACTCGGCGCACGTGTGGTTGGGCGCAAGCCGTCAATAACGCGCGCTTTCAGCGGCTCGTCAACATAGCGGCCAATTTTCTGCAGCAGCAGGTAGTCATGTGCTTCAACCAGTGAGATAGCAATCCCTTTGCGGCCCGCGCGGCCGGTACGGCCAATACGGTGCAGATAGGTATCGCCGCTGCGCGGCATATCGAAGTTAATGACGTGGCTGACGTCCGGGATGTCGATCCCGCGAGCGGCAACGTCGGTGGCAACCAGCACGTTAACGCGGCCATCGGTCAGGCGCTTAATGCCTTCAGTACGCTTGATCTGCGCCATCTCGCCTTCAAGATAGCAGTTGTTGATCCCGGCGTTACGCAGCATTTCAGCCAGCTCGTGCACGCGCTCGCGCTTACGCACAAACACGATTGTGCGCAGTGCATCTTCCTGCTTCAGCAGGTGTTTCAGCAATTCGACCTTGTGCTCAAGGTTGTCCGCGCGGTAGTACCACTGGTGGATCTTCTTACGCTCACGGGTGGACGGCGTCGCCGACACTTCAACTGGATCTTCCAGCAGACGCTCTGCGAAGTCTTTGATCGCTTCCCCTTCGAGGGTGGCAGAGAACAGCATCGTCTGGTTACGCCAGCGTGTTTCCCCGGCAATGTGCTCGATATCCTGTGCGAAGCCCATGTCCAGCATGCGGTCGGCTTCGTCGAGGATCAGCGTTTCAACCGCGCGGCAGTCGAAGTTCTCTTCTTTAATGTACTGCAGCAGGCGGCCCGTCGTCGCAACGACGATGTCCTGGTTTTCGCTGAACACTTCGGCGTGGTTCATGTACGCGACGCCGCCGGTAATGGTGGCGATATCCAGATGAGTATTTGCCGCGAGTTCACGCGCGTGATCGGCAACCTGCATGGCCAGTTCGCGCGTAGGCGTCAGGATTAAAATACGCGGCGGGCCAGATTTTTTACGTGGAAAGTCGAGCAGATGCTGCAACACAGGCAGCAAATAGGCTGCTGTCTTCCCCGTGCCGGTTGGCGCAGAACCGAGCACATCGCGGCCCTCAAGCGCAGGCGGAATGGCCGCTGCCTGAATGGCGGTCGGGCGTGTAAAGCCTTTGCTCTCAAGTGCATTGAGCAGGCTTTCATCGAGTTCAAGTTCGGAAAAAGTCGTTACAGTCATGTTCTACCTCTGTGTGGGGCGCTGATTATAGACGTTACGGCTGTAATCTTCATCTGTTTGTATGGATATCGCTTTTCGGCCACTTCGCTTTCCCCTATGCTACTCCAGTTTCACTTAGAAGGTTGCCCTGACATGTCTCTACTCAAAGCGCAGCTGCGCCGCGATGGTTTTACGTTTAAACAATTTTTTGTTGCTCACGATCGCTGTGCCATGAAGGTCGGTACAGACGGTATTTTACTGGGAGCGTGGGCGCCTGTCGCAGGTGTTAAGCGTATTCTTGATATCGGTACCGGCAGCGGGCTGGTGGCGTTGATGCTGGCGCAGCGTACGGAAGAACATGTCACCATCGATGCCGTCGAACTGGATGCTCAGGCCGCAGAGCAGGCGAGTGACAACATGGCCGAATCTCCCTGGGCTGCCCGAATGAAGGTGGAATGCGCAGATGTGCTGGCCTGGGCACCTGAACAAACCGCGCGTTACGATCTGATCGTCAGTAACCCTCCCTACTACGAGCCCGGCGTTGAGTGCGGGACACCCGAGCGTGAACAGGCGCGTTATACCGGCTCCCTCGATCATAAAGCGCTGCTCACCAGTGCGGCGGAACTCATCTCCGAAGAAGGTTTTTTCTGCGTGGTCCTGCCTGAGAGTACCGGCAACACGTTCATCGGTATCGCGCAGGAGATCGGCTGGACGTTACGTCTGCGTACCGATATTTCGGATACGGAAGGACGACTGCCGCACCGCGTGCTGCTGGCGCTCTCGCCAAAAGAGGGTGAATGCTTTAATGACCGAATGGTGATCCGTGGGCCAGACCAGCGTTATTCCGAAGATTACACTGCTCTGACCCAGGCGTTTTATCTGTTTATGTAAACCTGAGGGGCAAGGATCGAGGGGCCGGATTCAGCAAGCTGATCCGGGTAGTCCAGCGTATAGTGCAGTCCACGGCTCTCTTTACGCATCATCGCGCAGCGAACGATCAGCTCGGCAACCTGCACCAGATTGCGCAGCTCCAGCAGGTTATTGGATACGCGGAAATTGGCATAATATTCATCAATTTCCTGCTGCAGCATGGTGATGCGGCGCAAGGCGCGCTCCAGGCGTTTCGTGGTGCGCACAATCCCCACGTAGTCCCACATAAACAGCCGTAGCTCATGCCAGTTGTGCTGGATCACGACCAGCTCGTCCGGATTATCCACGCGGCTTTCATCCCAGGCAGGCAGATGCTCTGTTTCACGGGCATAAGGCATGCGCTTCGCGATGTCTTCCGCTGCTGACCAGCCGTACACCAGGCACTCAAGCAGTGAGTTAGAGGCCATACGGTTCGCGCCGTGTAGCCCGGTATAGCTGACCTCACCGATAGCATACAGACCATCCACATCGGTACGCCCATGATCGTCAACCATGACCCCACCGCAGGTATAGTGGGCCGCCGGCACAATCGGCACCGGATCGCGCGTTAAATCAATGCCAAGATTGAGCAGCTTTTCGTAGATCATCGGGAAATGCTGACGAATGAACTCTGCTGGCTTATGGCTGATATCGAGATACATGCAGTCCACGCCAAGACGCTTCATTTCATGATCGATGGCGCGGGCAACGATATCGCGCGGGGCCAGTTCACCCCGGGCGTCAAAGTCCGGCATAAAGCGGGAGCCGTCAGGGCGTTTCAGATAAGCACCTTCACCGCGCAGGGCTTCCGTCAGCAGGAAGTTGCGCGCCTGAGGGTGGAACAGGGCGGTTGGGTGAAACTGATTAAACTCGAGGTTCGCCACCCGGCAGCCGGCGCGCCAGGCCATAGCGATACCGTCGCCGGAGGCAATGTCCGGGTTCGTGGTGTACTGATACACCTTGGAGGCGCCGCCCGTCGCCAGTACCACAGCCTTCGCCTGACAGGTCTCCACCTTCTCTTTATTGCGGTTCCAGACCCAGGCGCCCACCACGCGACGCGTCCCCGGCAGCCCAATCTTGTCGGATATAATCAGGTCAACGGCGTTACTTCGTTCAAGCACCCGAATATTAGGATGGCTCAGCGCCTTGCCGACCAGCGTGGTCTCCACTTCTTTACCGGTGGCATCCGCTGCGTGCAGGATGCGGCGGTGGCTATGGCCGCCTTCGCGCGTCAGGTGGTAGCTCTCTTCGCCGTTGGGTTGAACCTGCGTATCGAATAAGACGCCCTGGTCGATGAGCCACTGCACGCAATGGCGGGCATTGCTGGCGACAAACTCTGCGGCATGCGCATCCACGATCCCGGCCCCGGCAATCAGCGTATCGTCGACGTGGGAAGCAATGCTGTCTGTCTCATCAAACACGGCGGCAATGCCACCCTGGGCATAAAACGTGGAACCTTCACTTATCGGTCCTTTACTCAGAACGATAACGTTTTGATGCTCGGCCAGGCGCAGCGCCAGAGAGAGACCGGCAGCGCCGCTGCCGATGATCAGTACATCACAATGGAGTTCAGGTGTTGTGTTCATGATTGTTGTTTAATTTACTAAACAGTGTTGGGTCAGAATAGCACTCGAATGCGATATATCGCACGTTTTTTTTAGAGGCTGTTGCAATGGCTAAACGCGTAAGCGGAGGTAAACGGAGGGTAAATGAGTGAAATTATTTTGCGAAGCAGATCGTTAGCGTCAGATTTTGTGGTGAAATAAAGCCTGTGTTGCGTTACTCTTCTGGCGGGAAAAAGATGTTTCTTGTCAGAAAGTGGTGCGTATCGTGAACAGACTTATAATGAGAGAAAATGAACGGTCTGCGGCGCGATGAACAAAAACAAAGGCGTTATGGAACTTATTGAAGATCAGACACTCTAATTCGGTGCTTGCTCAAAGTGCGGTATTTTTAGAGTGGCGTTTCGATAACGCGTGGAATTTAGGTTTGGGGAGACATTACCTCGGATGAGCGAGCAGTTAACGGACCAGGTCCTGGTTGAACGGGTCCAGAAGGGAGATCAGAAAGCCTTTAACTTACTGGTGGTGCGCTACCAGCATAAGGTGGCGAGCCTGGTTTCCCGCTATGTACCGTCAGGCGATGTGCCTGATGTGGTGCAAGAGTCTTTTATTAAGGCCTATCGCGCGCTGGATTCGTTCCGGGGAGATAGTGCTTTTTATACCTGGCTGTACCGTATTGCGGTCAATACGGCAAAGAATTATCTGGTCGCTCAGGGCCGTCGTCCGCCTTCTAGTGATGTGGACGCAATCGACGCCGAAAACTTCGAAAGTGGCGGCGCATTGAAAGAAATTTCGAACCCTGAGAACTTAATGTTGTCAGAAGAACTGAGACAAATCGTTTTTCGCACGATCGAGTCGCTCCCGGAAGATTTACGCATGGCAATTACGTTACGGGAGCTTGATGGTCTGAGCTATGAAGAGATAGCCGCTATCATGGATTGTCCGGTCGGCACGGTACGTTCACGAATTTTCCGTGCGCGAGAAGCTATTGATAATAAAGTTCAACCGCTTATCAGGCGTTGACGATAGCGGGATACTGGAAAAGGTATTAGGCATGCAGAAAGAAAAACTTTCCGCTTTAATGGATGGTGAAACGGTTGATAGTGAGCTGCTCAACGAGCTGTCTCATTCTCCCGAAATGCAAGAGACCTGGGAGAGTTACCATCTCATCCGTGACACCCTTCGCGGTGACACCGGCGAGGTTCTCCATTTCGATATCTCAGCCCGCGTCATGGCGGCGATTGAGAATGAGCCTGTTCATCAGACCACTCCGCTGATTCCTGAAGCTCAACCCGCACCTCACCAGTGGCAGAAAATGCCGTTCTGGCAAAAGGTGCGTCCGTGGGCCAGCCAGCTTACCCAAATGGGTGTGGCTGCATGCGTATCGCTTGCAGTTATCGTTGGCGTCCAGCACTATAATACTCAGTCTGAAACTAATCAGCAGCCAGAAGCGCCAGTGTTTAACACACTGCCGATGATGGGCAAAGCCAGCCCGGTAAGCCTGGGCGTACCGGCTGATGCTTCCGCCAGCGGCGGTCAGCAGCAGCAGGTTCAGGAGCAGCGCCGTCGCATTAATGCGATGTTGCAGGATTACGAGTTGCAGCGTCGCCTGCACTCTGAACAGCTTCAGTTTGAGCAGGCCCAGACACAGCAAGCTGCTGTGCAGGTGCCCGGAAACCAAACTTTAGGAACGCAATCGCAGTAATGAAGCAACTTTGGTTCGCCATGTCTCTGATGGCGGGTAGCCTGTTCTTCTCTGCCAACGCCTCGGCTGATGTATCATCCGGGGCGTTGTTGCAGCAAATGAATCTGGCCAGCCAGTCACTCAATTACGAGTTGGCATTTATCAGCATCAATAAGCAGGGCGTCGAGTCGTTACGCTATCGTCATGCCCGTCTTGATAACCAGCCGCTCGCCCAGCTTTTACAGATGGATGGCCCGCGTCGGGAAGTTGTCCAGCGTGGTAATGAAATCAGCTATTTCGAGCCAGGCCTGGAACCTTTCACGCTGAATGGCGATTATATCGTTGATTCTCTGCCGTCACTCATTTACACCGATTTCAAACGGCTTGCCCCTTACTACGATTTTATTTCGGTAGGGCGTACCCGCATCGCGGACAGACTGTGCGAGGTGATTCGGGTTGTTGCCCGGGACGGAACGCGCTATAGCTATATTGTCTGGATTGATGCGGAAACCAAACTCCCCATGCGTGTTGACCTCCTCGACCGTGACGGTGAAACGCTGGAACAGTTCCGCGTTATCTCCTTCAGCGTGAACAATCAGGTTGGTAACAGCATGCAGAACCTGGCTAAGGCCAGCCTGCCGCCGCTGCTTTCTGTTCCGGCAGGAGACTCCGTTAATTTCAACTGGGTACCTGCCTGGATCCCGCAAGGGTTTAGCGAAGTGTCCAGCAGCCGTCGTCAGCTTCCAACGATTGAAACGCCGGTGGAATCGCGCCTCTATTCCGATGGTTTGTTCAGTTTCTCGGTGAATATTAATCGCGCAACGGCAAACAGCGCCGAACAAATGCTGCGTACCGGTCGTCGTACGGTAAGTACAACGGTACGCGATAACGCGGAGATCACCATTGTGGGTGAACTTCCTCCGCAAACGGCGAAGCGCATCTCCGACAGCATTAAATTCAGGGCCGCACAATGATCAAAGAGTGGGCGACGGTTGTCTCGTGGCAGAACGGCATTGCGCTGGTGAGCTGCGATGTAAAAGCCTCATGTAATAGCTGTGCATCCCGCGCCGGCTGCGGTAGCCGCGTGCTGAATAAGCTCGGGCCGCAAACATCGCACACGATTTCTGTGCCAAGTGAACAGCCGCTGATGGCCGGGCAGAAGGTTGAACTGGGCATCGCGGAAGGCAGTCTGCTCAGCTCCGCCATGCTGGTCTATCTCTCTCCGCTGATCGGGCTGTTTATCATGGGCGGCGTTTTCCAGATGCTGTTTGGCACCGACGGAGCCGCCATGTGCGGTGCCGCATTAGGTGGTCTGGGGGGATTCTGGCTCGCCAAAGGCCTCTCCCCGACGCTCGCCGCACGCGAGGAGTGGCAGCCTGTCATTCTCAGCGTTGGGCTGGCGCCAGACCAGCTTCGTGTTGAAACGCTCTCTTCTGAGGCCCGGTGATCCATCGGGCTTTATCATTTTTTACGTTCCAAAACAGAAAACGTCCTTTCTTCACGCTATAGCTGCCTCTAAGTGCATTTCCAGGTAGCGAGGATGTAGTGTAGAATGCTGCGTTTTCGCACTGAAAAACGTCAGGCTAAGAACAGCGGCCTCCAGGAATTCGTAAGGCATAATTATTTAACTATATGAAGAACATACGTAACTTTTCGATCATTGCTCACATTGACCACGGTAAGTCGACGCTGTCTGACCGTATTATCCAGATTTGCGGTGGCCTGTCTGATCGTGAAATGGAAGCCCAGGTTCTGGACTCCATGGACCTGGAACGCGAACGCGGTATCACCATTAAAGCGCAGAGCGTTACGCTTGATTACAAAGCGGCTGATGGTGAAACCTATCAACTGAACTTTATCGACACCCCAGGCCACGTTGACTTCTCCTATGAGGTTTCACGTTCGCTCGCGGCCTGTGAAGGCGCGCTGCTGGTGGTGGATGCCGGGCAGGGCGTAGAAGCCCAGACCCTGGCAAACTGCTACACCGCGATGGAAATGGATCTCGAAGTTGTGCCGGTTCTGAACAAGATCGACCTGCCAGCCGCCGATCCTGAGCGCGTTGCGGAAGAGATTGAAGATATTGTCGGCATTGACGCGACCGATGCCGTGCGCTGCTCCGCGAAAACCGGTGTGGGCGTGACCGACGTGCTGGAACGCCTGGTGCGTGACATTCCGGCCCCGGAAGGCGATCCGGATGCCCCGCTGCAGGCGCTGATTATCGACTCCTGGTTCGATAACTATCTGGGCGTTGTCTCCCTGGTGCGTATTAAAAACGGCACCATGCGCAAAGGCGACAAAATCAAGGTGATGAGCACCGGACAGGTCTACAACGCCGACCGTCTGGGCATCTTCACGCCAAAACAGGTTGACCGTACCGAGCTGACATGCGGCGAGGTAGGCTGGCTGGTCTGCGCCATCAAAGACATCCTCGGTGCGCCGGTGGGCGATACCCTGACCGGTGCGCGTAACCCGGCAGATAAAGCGCTGCCAGGCTTTAAAAAAGTAAAACCGCAGGTCTACGCGGGTCTGTTCCCGGTTAGCTCTGACGACTACGAAAACTTCCGTGACGCGCTCGGTAAACTGAGCCTGAACGATGCGTCCCTGTTCTACGAGCCAGAAAGCTCAACGGCGCTGGGCTTCGGCTTCCGCTGTGGCTTCCTCGGTCTGCTGCACATGGAGATCATTCAGGAGCGTCTGGAGCGTGAATACGATCTGGACCTGATCACCACGGCACCGACCGTAGTCTATGAAGTTGAAACCACCTCGAAAGAAGTGATCTACGTCGATAGCCCGTCCAAGCTGCCGCCGCTGAACAACATTCAGGAACTGCGTGAGCCTATTGCAGAGTGTCACATGCTGCTGCCGCAGGAATTCCTGGGTAACGTCATTACGCTGTGTATTGAGAAGCGTGGCGTGCAGACCAACATGGTTTACCACGGTAACCAGGTGGCGCTGACCTATGAGATCCCGATGGCGGAAGTGGTACTCGACTTCTTCGATCGTCTGAAGTCCACCTCCCGTGGCTATGCGTCGCTGGATTACAACTTCAAACGCTTCCAGGCCTCCAACATGGTGCGTGTGGACGTGCTGATCAACGGCGAGCGTGTGGATGCGCTGGCGCTGATCACCCACAACGACAATGCGCCGTACCGTGGCCGCGAGCTGGTTGAGAAGATGAAAGATCTGATCCCGCGTCAGCAGTTCGATATCGCGATTCAGGCGGCCATTGGCAACCATATTATCGCGCGTTCCACCGTGAAACAGCTGCGTAAAAACGTTCTGGCGAAGTGCTATGGCGGCGACGTCAGCCGTAAGAAAAAGCTGCTGCAGAAGCAGAAAGAAGGTAAGAAGCGTATGAAGCAGGTCGGTAACGTCGAGCTGCCGCAGGAAGCATTCCTTGCCATCCTTCATGTTGGTAAAGACGGCAAATAACCCTAAGGAGTTGGCATGGCGAACATGTTTGCCCTGATCCTGGTCATTGCTACCCTGGTGACAGGTCTGCTGTGGTGTCTGGATAAGTTTATCTTCGCCCCAAAACGTCGTGAACGTCAGGCTGCCGCACAGGCAGCCACTGGCGATGGGATTGACGCGAAAACCCTGAAGAAAGTCGGCCCGAAACCGGGCTGGCTGGAAACGGGTGCCTCGGTATTTCCGGTGCTGGCGATTGTGCTGGTGGTACGTTCGTTTATTTACGAGCCGTTCCAGATCCCATCAGGTTCAATGATGCCAACGCTGCTGATTGGTGATTTTATTCTGGTAGAGAAGTTTGCCTACGGCATTAAAGACCCGATCTACCAGAAAACGCTGATCGAAACCGGTCATCCGAAACGTGGCGACATCGTGGTGTTCAAATATCCGGAAGATCCGCGTCTGGACTACATCAAGCGCGCGGTAGGTCTGCCGGGTGATAAAGTGACTTACGATCCGGTTGCGAAAGAAGTCACCGTTCAGCCGGGCTGCAGCTCCGGTACTGCATGTGAAAACGCGCTGCCAATCACCTACTCAAACGTTGAGCCAAGTGATTTTGTGCAGACCTTCGCCCGTCGTAACGGCGGCGAAGCGACCAGCGGATTCTTCCAGGTACCGAAAGGTGAAACCAAAGAGGACGGCATCCGTCTGGTTGAGCGCAAAGAGACGCTGGGCGATGTGACGCACCGGATCCTCACCGTGCCAATCGCGCAGGATCAGCTGGGTATGTACTATCGCCAGCCGGGCCAGCAGCTGGCGAGCTGGATTGTACCGCCAGGACATTACTTCATGATGGGTGACAACCGCGATAACTCTGCGGACAGCCGCTACTGGGGCTTTGTGCCGGAAGCGAATCTGGTCGGTAAAGCCACCGCGATCTGGATGAGTTTTGAGAAACAGGAAGGCGAATGGCCGACCGGTGTTCGCCTGAGTCGTATCGGCGGAATCCATTAATTCTCACTAAATGAACGTGTAGCCGCTAATTAAAGCGGCTACACGAATTATTTCACCGATAAATCTCTTTGAACTAACGACATCCCCTGTCGTTGTGTATAGAATATTCCCCCGAAGTTTAAGGTTGGCCCTGCAAGGGTGCCACGGCACACGAAACCGCGTTGGTTTTCTCAGGTCGGTTTCGTGTGCTGCATTTTTGACGCATTCATTTATTGGTATCGCATGAACCCCATCGTAATTAATCGGCTTCAACGGAAGCTGGGCTACACTTTTCATCATCAGGAGTTGTTGCAACAGGCATTAACCCACCGCAGTGCCAGCAGCAAACATAATGAGCGTCTCGAGTTTTTAGGCGACTCTATTTTAAGTTTCGTGATTGCGAATGCGCTTTATCATCGTTTCCCGCGCGTGGATGAAGGTGATATGAGCCGCATGCGTGCCACGCTGGTTCGGGGTAATACTCTTGCGGAAATCGCGCGCGAATTTGAACTGGGCGAATGTCTGCGTCTTGGACCGGGTGAACTGAAAAGCGGCGGCTTCCGTCGTGAATCTATTCTTGCCGATACGGTCGAAGCATTAATTGGTGGTGTGTTCCTGGACAGCGATATCCAGACCGTAGAAAAGCTGATCCTGAACTGGTATCAGACCCGTCTGGACGAAATCAGCCCGGGCGATAAACAAAAAGATCCGAAAACGCGTCTGCAGGAATATTTGCAGGGTCGTCATCTGCCGCTGCCATCTTATCTGGTGGTGCAGGTTCGTGGCGAAGCGCACGATCAGGAATTTACCATCCATTGCCAGGTCAGTGGCCTGAGTGAACCGGTGGTGGGCACAGGTTCAAGCCGTCGTAAGGCTGAACAGGCTGCCGCCGAACAGGCGTTAAAAATGCTGGAGCTGGAATGAGCATCGACAAAACCTATTGCGGATTTATTGCCATCGTCGGGCGCCCGAACGTCGGCAAATCCACCCTGCTGAATAATCTGCTTGGGCAGAAGATTTCTATCACCTCGCGTAAGGCGCAGACCACGCGTCACCGTATCGTCGGCATCCATACTGAAGGTGCGTATCAGGCGATCTACGTCGATACCCCGGGCCTGCACATGGAAGAGAAGCGCGCCATCAACCGCCTGATGAACAAGGCGGCGAGCAGCTCGATTGGCGACGTGGAGCTGGTGATTTTCGTTGTGGAAGGCACCCGCTGGACGCCGGACGACGAGATGGTGCTGAACAAGCTGCGTGACGGCAAAACGCCGGTCATCCTTGCGGTCAACAAAGTTGATAACGTGCAGGAAAAGGCCGACCTGCTCCCGCATCTGCAGTGGCTCGGTAGCCAGATGAACTTCCTCGATATCGTCCCGCTGTCTGCGGAGACGGGGCTGAACGTGGACACCATCGCGGGCATCGTGCGTAAGCATCTGCCGGAAGCGATTCATCACTTCCCGGAAGACTACATCACCGATCGCTCTCAGCGCTTTATGGCGTCTGAAATCATCCGTGAAAAGCTGATGCGTTTTCTGGGCGCTGAACTGCCGTACTCTGTGACGGTGGAGATCGAGCGTTTCCAGACCAACGAGCGCGGTGGCTACGACATCAACGGCCTGATCCTCGTTGAGCGCGAAGGGCAGAAGAAGATGGTGATCGGCAACAAAGGGGCCAAAATCAAAACCATCGGCATTGAAGCCCGTAAGGACATGCAGGAGATGTTTGAAGCGCCGGTTCACCTCGAACTGTGGGTGAAAGTGAAATCTGGCTGGGCCGATGATGAGCGTGCTCTGCGCAGCCTCGGTTACGGCGAAGACCAGTAACTTAAGACGACGAGCATATGGATGGATGGCAGCGCGCTTTCGTCCTGCATAGTCGCCCCTGGAGCGAAACCAGCCTGATGCTGGACGTCTTCACGGAAGAGTCGGGTCGCGTGCGCCTGGTTGCGAAAGGCGCACGTTCCAAACGTTCTAATCTGAAAGGTGCCCTACAGCCTTTCACGCCGCTGCTGGTTCGCTTTGGCGGGCGAGGGGAAGTCAAAACCTTGCGCAGCGCCGAAGCCGTCTCCCTGGCGCTTCCTCTTTCTGGTATCACGCTCTACAGCGGCCTGTATATCAACGAACTCATCTCACGGGTTCTTGAGCATGAGACTCGCTTCTCTGAACTTTTCTTCGATTATCTGCACTGTATCCAGTCGCTGGCTGGCGCAACCGGCACGCCCGAACCCGCCTTGCGTCGTTTTGAACTGGCGCTGCTGGGCCATCTTGGGTACGGGGTCGATTTTTTGCACTGTGCGGGCAGCGGTGACGAAGTGGAAGACACCATGACCTACCGCTACCGCGAAGAAAAGGGCTTCATTGCCAGTATCGTGATAGACAACAGCACCTTTACCGGGCGCCAGCTCCGGGCGCTGTATGAGCGCGAGTTTCCCGATCAGGATACCCTGCGCGCAGCAAAACGCTTTACCCGGATTGCCCTCAAGCCGTATCTTGGCGGCAAGCCCTTAAAGAGCCGCGAATTATTCAGGCAGTTTGTACCGAAACGTTAGACCACAGAATCGAAAAGAAAACCGAGGATTGTCATGGCTGAATTACTGTTAGGCGTCAATATCGATCACATCGCCACGCTGCGTAATGCGCGCGGTACGGCGTATCCCGATCCGGTTCAGGCGGCGTTCATCGCTGAACAGGCTGGCGCCGACGGCATTACCGTTCACCTGCGTGAAGACCGTCGCCACATCACTGACCGCGACGTGCGCATTCTGCGTCAGACGCTGGACACCCGTATGAATCTTGAGATGGCGGTCACCGAAGAGATGCTGGCCATCGCCTGCGAGACCCAACCGCATTTCTGCTGCCTGGTGCCGGAAAAACGCCAGGAAGTCACGACCGAAGGCGGGCTGGATGTGGCCGGTCAGCTCGACAAAATGCGCGATGCCTGCAAGCGCCTGGCGGATGCCGGTATCCTGGTTTCGCTGTTTATTGACGCCGATTTCACCCAGATTAAAGCGGCAGCCGACGTGGGCGCGCCGTATATCGAAATCCACACCGGCTGCTATGCCGATGCCAAAAACGATGCCGAGCAGGCCAAAGAGCTGGAGCGTATTGCTAAAGCGGCCACCTACGCGGCGAGCCTGGGGCTGAAGGTTAACGCCGGTCACGGCCTGACCTACCACAACGTGAAAGCCATTGCCGCCCTGCCTGAAATGCACGAGCTGAACATCGGCCACGCCATCATTGGCCGCGCGGTGATGAGCGGCCTGAAAGAGGCGGTTTCAGAAATGAAACGCCTGATGCAGGAAGCGCGTCAGTAATGGCCATTCTGGGCTTAGGCACCGATATCGTTGAAATAGCCCGCATAGAAGCGGTGATCGCCCGTAGCGGCGATCGCCTGGCGAGACGCGTGCTGAGCGATAACGAATGGGCCATCTGGGAAGCGCATCAGCAGCCGGTGCGCTTTCTGGCAAAGCGCTTTGCGGTAAAAGAGGCGGCCGCTAAAGCCTTCGGAACCGGCATTCGTAACGGTCTGGCGTTCAACCAGTTTGAAGTGTTTAACGATGAGCTGGGTAAGCCAAGCCTGCGTTTATGGGGTGAGGCGCAAAAGCTGGCAGAAAAGCTGGGGGTGAATCACGTGCACGTGACGATCGCCGATGAACGCCACTATGCCAGCGCGACGGTGATCATCGAAAGTTAAAGCTTGTCCGCGTGGTGCATCAGGACAAATTTATCCCACAGCTGTTCTTCGCTCTCGACGTGTGCCGGATCCTTCAGGATGGTATTCGGGATCGGGCACACTTTTTGACAGGTCGGCGTTTCATAGTGGCCGATGCATTCCGTGCAGCGGTCGCTGTTAATCTCATAAATGCTGTCGCCCATCGAAATCGCCTGGTTTGGGCATTCGGGCTCGCACATATCGCAATTAATGCATTTTTTGGTAATTAACAGCGCCATCAGGAAATTCTCAGAAACAACACAAACTGGGCGGGCATTATACGCGTCAAACCAGTTTCTTTACCAGTTCTTCGCTGTGGCGAATACGTTCTGGCGCACGCTCCAGATCCTGCTGCACCAGCGCCATAAACAGCAGGTCCGTCAGCATCATTTGTGCGCTGGTGGACGAGATAGCCGCGCTGCGCGTGGCCTGCTCCTCGGCAATGGTATATAAACAGCGCGTGGCCCGCTGCTGCAGGGCATTCGGCGTAAAACCGGTGATCGCCAGAATTTTACCGCCGACGCGCAGCGCTTCATCGGTGGCCATGTTGATCTCGCGGCGCTCGCCGGAATAGGAGATCGCCAGCAGCAGATCGTCAGGATCCATCGCCTGTACGGTCGCCAACAGGGCATGCATATCCTGCTCGACGATGGCGTTAAGCCCAATTTTTGTCAGCTTCCAGCCAAAGTTACGCGCCACAAGCCCGGACGCGCCGATGCCGGTCAGAATGATCCGCCGCGCGCCGCGCAGCATCGCAACGCTCTCCAGCAGCTTCTCTTCCGTATTCACATCGAGCGTCGCATGCATGGCCGCCACGTTCTCTTTGATCAGCTTTTCGCCGACCAGCCGCATCGGGTCATCGCCGCGAATCTGATTATGCACCGGCATGGACTGCGGGTTGGGGTTACTGACCAGCGCTTCACTGATCGCCAGCTTGAGGGCGGGGAACCCTTTAAAGCCAATCTTCTGCGCAAATTTCACTACGCTGGACTGGCTCACGCCGGCCTCACTCGCCAGCTGCTGCGAGCTGAGATGGCGCGCGCGATCGGGTTGAGAAAGCAGAAAATCCGCCAGCTTCTTGTCGCTTTGGGCAAAGCCTGCGTAGCGCTGGCGAATGCGAATTAAACAGTTCATACGGTCTCCTGGCGAAAATGTGATTATCTGCGCAAATACGGATTTTGCTCGCCTGAATGAATTTTATATTCCATTATAGTGTGATTATTATGAATTAAAAATTCTTGAGGTACAAAAATGAATCTTGGCTCACTTGTTTCTGAAACGCGTAACCCGCAAACCATGGATCTGGATGCGCTCTCCACCCTGGAGCTGGTTCACCGCTTTAATCAACAGGATACGCTGGTCGCGCAGGCTGTGAAAGAGACATTACCCGAGGTGGCGAAAGCGGTCGATGCGGCGGCGAAATCCCTCAAGGCCGGTGGACGCATTATTTACATGGGCGCGGGCACCAGCGGGCGTCTTGGGGTCCTGGACGCGTCAGAATGCCCGCCAACCTTTGGGGTGCCGCATGGTCTGGTGGTTGGGCTGATTGCCGGTGGACCCGGTGCGCTGCTGAAAGCCGTTGAAGGGGCGGAAGATAACAAACAGCTGGGCGAGGATGACCTGAAGGCGCTGAATCTGACGGCAAAGGATCTGGTGGTTGGGCTGGCAGCATCCGGGCGCACGCCGTACGTCATTGGCGGGCTGGAATACGCTAACCAGACCGGTTGCACGACGGTCGCCATCTCCTGTAACCCAGGATCACCGATTGCACAGGTGGCCGCTATCGCTATCTCTCCGGTGGTTGGGCCGGAAGCGCTCACCGGCTCCACGCGCCTGAAATCCGGGACCGCGCAAAAGCTGGTGCTCAATATGATCTCCACCGGAGCGATGGTGAAGTTCGGAAAGGTGTATCAGAACCTGATGGTGGATATGCAGGCCACCAACGTCAAGCTGGTGGACAGAGCCTGCCGCATGGTGATGGAGGCGACGGGCGCAGGACGTGAAGAGTCAGAAGCGGTACTCAAGCAGACCGATCACGATGTTAAACCGGCCATTCTGATGATCTTAAGCGGGCTGGATGCGGCAAGCGCCAGAGCCAAACTCGATGCGCATAACGGCTTCTTACGGGCGGCATTAGAAAACTAACAGAGGCGTGTATGGACAAAACAGCAGCGCTCGCCAGCGGTATCCTGCAGGGGATCGGTGGGGAAAAAAATATTCAGCGTCTCGAAAACTGCATGACGCGCGTGCGCGTCGAGGTGCATAACGACGACCAGCTTGACGTGCCGCGCCTGAAGCAACTGTCCGGCGTCAGCGGCTACGTGAAACAGGGCCAGCAGCATCAGCTGATCGTCGGGCCGGGGAAAGCGGCGCAGGTTGTCGATGCCATGCGAGCGCTGATGGGCGTTAGCGCGAGCGTGTCGATTGACGATGCGGAGCGCACCAAAGCGCAGGCAAAGGCCAAATACAAAGCCCCGATGAGCGATGCGCTGCGTCAGCTGGCAAACGTCTTCATTCCGCTGATCCCGGCGTTTATTGCCTCAGGCCTGATCACCGGGATCATCAATATTCTCAAGCGGCCGGATATTGTGGGGGATTTCGCCACGCAGTATCCGAACCTGCTGGGGATTCTGGGGATCTTCGGCAGCGCTGTTTTCGCCATCATGAACATTCTCGTCGGGGTGAATACCGCGAAGGTGTTTGGCGGATCGCTGGCCATGGGCGGCGTGATGGCGGGCATCTTGTCCAGCCCGCAGCTGGCGCAGATCTCGCTGTTTGGTGAGGCGCTCCAGCCGGGGCGCGGCGGGGTGATCGCCGTGCTGCTGGTGGTCATCCTGATGTGCTGGATCGAGAAAAGGCTTCGCGCGATCCTGCCTGGCTCGATTGAGCTTATCCTCAACCCGCTGCTGACCACGCTGATTACCGGTAGCGTAGCGATTGTGGCCCTCCAGCCGTTAGGCGGGTGGATCTCTGAAGCCATCGCCCACGGCGCGTCGCTGGCGATTGATCGCGGCGGCCTGTTAGTGGGGGCGGTGCTGTCGGGTACCTTCCTGCCCCTGGTGCTGACGGGCCTGCACCAGGGGCTGGTGCCGATCCACGTCGAGCTGGTGCAGTCGCACGGCTATAACGCGCTGTTGCCTATCCTGTCGATGGCGGGCGTGGGGCAGGTCGGCGCGGCGATTGCCGTACTGATGAAAACCCGCAACGCGCGACTGAAGAAAGTGATTAAAGGCGCACTCCCGGTTGGACTGCTCGGCATTGGCGAGCCGCTGATTTTCGGCGTTACGCTGCCGCTGGGTAAACCGTTCCTCGCCGCCTGTCTGGGCGGCGCGGTAGGCGGGGCGCTTATTAGCTACTGGAAGGTCGCCACCGTGATCACCTTTGGGCTTTCCGGTTTACCGCTGGCATTAACCATCGTGACCGGAAAAGTGATGCTCTATCTGTTAGGCTATTTAGTAGCGGTGATCGCCGGGTTCCTGTTTACCTGGCTGTTAGGTTTCAACGATCCAGAGGAGTAAGGTTTGGCAAATCACGCGCGTCGCGTTGTCTTTTTCGACCTGGATGGAACGCTGCATCAGCAGGATATGTTTGGTACGTTTATGCGTTACCTGCTGCGGCGTCAGCCCCTGAATGCGTTGCTCGTGCTACCGCTCTTACCGGTTATCGGTATCGCGCTGCTGGTGAAAGGCCGTGCGGCGCGATGGCCGATGAGTCTGCTGCTGTGGGGATGTACCTTTGGGCACAGCGAAGTGCGCCTCAAACAGCTCGAAAAGGATTTTGCGCACTGGTTCCGTGGCCACGTCGCCGCCTTTCCGGTGGTGCAGGCGCGCCTGACTGGCTACCTCGACGCGAACGATGCCGACATCTGGCTGATTACCGGTTCCCCGCAGACGCTGGTGGAGCAGGTCTATTTTGATACCCCCTGGCTTCCGCGCGTGAATCTTATTGCCACGCAAATTGCCCGCGGTTACGGCGGTTGGGTGCTGACACTGCGCTGCCTGGGGCATGAAAAAGTGGTCCAGCTGGAGAAACGCATCGGTACGCCGCTGCGCCTGTACAGCGGCTACAGCGACAGTAAACAGGACAACCCGCTGCTCTATTTCTGCCAGCATCGCTGGCGCGTTACGCCATCAGGTGAACTCCAGCAACTCGAATAGTCTTATCCATAATGGGCGTGTATAATGCCGCCCGCTTTTCGACTGGAGTATCAACCGTTGTCCAACCCTGAACTAGACCATGAATACTGGATGCGCCATGCGCTGACGCTGGCTCAGCGTGCCTGGGACGAGGGCGAAGTGCCCGTAGGTGCCGTGCTGGTCCACAATAACCAGGTGATTGGTGAAGGGTGGAACCGTCCGATTGGCCGCCACGATCCTACTGCACATGCCGAAATCATGGCGCTTCGCCAGGGCGGTCTGGTGCTGCAAAACTATCGCCTGCTTGATACTACGTTGTATGTGACGCTGGAGCCGTGCGTGATGTGCTCCGGCGCGATGGTGCACAGCCGGATCGGGACTCTGGTCTTCGGTGCGCGGGATGAAAAAACCGGTGCGGCCGGTTCGCTGATGGACGTGCTGGGTCACCCGGGGATGAACCACCAGGTGAAGACTATCGGCGGGGTGCTTGCACCAGAGTGTTCGGAGCTATTAAGCGATTTCTTTCGAATGCGCCGTCAGCAGAAAAAGCAGCAAAAGGCAGAATTGAAGCTGTCGGACGATTAAGCTCGTCCGGCGCCACGACCGGGTAACTTTGAGCCAGCTGTTTGGCCTCCGTTGCCTCTTTCTCTTTCTCCAGCAGATACCCGACCAGGCTAATCTGATATTTACGGATATTTTCCACGTAGGCGTAGGCTTCATGTCCGCGCGCGTAGCCGTATGTCAGCTTGTTATACCATGGCTTCTGGCTCAGCAGCGGCAGCCGCTGCTTTACGTCTGACCAGCTGTCCGGGTTGCCTTTCGTTTTGGCCGTCAGCGCCCGCGCATCCAGCATATGCGCATAGCCCATATTGTAGGCCGCCAGCGCAAACCAGATCCGCTCCTCTTCCGGCACCGTTTCCGGGACTTTGGCCATCATATCCTGCAGATAGCGCGCGCCGCCGCTGATGCTCTGTTCCGCATCGGTACGGTCATTGACGCCCAGGCTCAGCGCGGTATTTTTGGTTAACATCATCAAACCACGTACGCCCGTGGGCGACGTGGCCTGGGTATCCCAGTGGGATTCCTGATACGAAATAGCCGCCAGCAGTTTCCAGTCAATCTCCTGGGCGTATTTTTCGAACAGCGGCTGCAGATCTGGCAGGACGCTGTCTACCGCGCGCAGGAAGCTGCGGGTGTCAACGTAGTCAAAGTCGTCACCGTGACCGAGGTACTTCTCCTCCAGACGTGCCAGAGTACCGTCTTCATTGATGGTGTTGAAGAAATCAAGCATCGCGGCAGAGAAGGTCTGATCGTCATCAAGCTGGCTAAACCAGGTCACGGGCTGCTCGTCGGTGACGTCCAGCGCCACGGCGATTTCAGGATGCACCCGCTGGAACAGGCTGATCGCGACCGAATCGGCGATGGTGTAGGGCACTTTCTGGTCTTTTACCTGCTCCAGCAGCTCCGTCGTGCCGAGTTTCGGATCCACCGTCCAGCTCAGGTCGGGATATTTCTTCTCCTTGAGCTCACGCAGATCGTCAATCACCACGTGGCCAGGCGCAATCGTCAACTGCCGATCGTCAATCGAGGCCAGCGAACGCGGGCGCAGGCCCCCGACGCGGTAAACCAGCTGCTGCGAAACGGAGTAGTAGGTCGGGCCTGGCTGGTAGTTTTTGCTGCGCTCGCTATTATACACCAGCCCGGCGGCAAGCATATCGGCATCGTCGTTATCGAGGTCGTCAAACAGCTGGTTGATATTCTGGCGGACGGTGATTTTAAGCTTCACGCCAAGATAATCGGCGAACTGTTGTGCCAGCTCGTAATCCAGACCAATGATTTTACCGTTGATGTCGCTGTAAATCAGCGGAGAGTTGAGGGTACTGACGCGCAATTCCCCCCGCTCCTGAATGGCGGCGATACGGTTTTCGGCTTTGCCGAACCAGGGGATGGAAGGCCAGAGGGCCACTGCCAGCAGCAACGTTACAATGCCGATGAGCAGATAATTAATCTTTAATTTTTTCAATTAGTTAATTCTCTGCGACGCCGGTTGCCTCAGTCTGCTGTAGCCATGTTAATCATAAGGTTTGCCATTGAATGAGCGGCATTTTGCGTAAACTTGCGCCACTTGGCAACCAATTAGAGAGACTGGTCACATCTATTGTTAAATCTCTGTGCAAATTTTATTTCGACGCAAACGGTTTCGTCGGCGCTCAGGATTCTCTATAATGACGCCCGTTTTCCCCCCTTGCGCACACTGTAAGCGCCCCGGCGCTTCGAAGACGAGAGACTTATGATGGAAATTCTGCGTGGTTCGCCTGCACTGTCTGCCTTCCGTATCACTAAACTGCTGGCACGTTTTCAGGCGGCCGACCTTCCGGTAAGCAATATTTACGCTGAGTATGTCCATTTTGCTGACCTGAATGCCCCCCTGAATGCAGAGGAGCGCGTACAGCTGGAACGCCTGCTCAAGTATGGCCCAAGCCTGAGCAGCCATACGCCAACCGGCAAACTGATCCTTGCGACGCCTCGTCCGGGCACCATCTCCCCCTGGTCTTCCAAAGCCACCGACATCGCCCACAACTGTGGCCTGAGCCAGATTAACCGTCTGGAACGCGGCGTGGCGTACTACGTGGAAGCCTCTACCCTGAGCGAAGCACAGTGGCAGGCGGTTGCGGCTGAACTGCACGACCGCATGATGGAGAGCGTATTTGCCTCTCTCGATGACGCGCAGAAGCTTTTCTCTCACCATCAGCCTGCGCCGGTACAGAGCGTAGACCTGCTGGGGCAGGGCCGTCAGGCGCTGATTGACGCCAACCTGCGTCTCGGCCTGGCGCTGGCAGAAGACGAAATCGACTACCTGCAGGATGCGTTCGTTAAGCTCAACCGTAACCCGAACGACATCGAACTCTACATGTTCGCGCAGGCGAACTCTGAGCACTGCCGCCACAAGATTTTCAACGCCGACTGGATTATTGACGGCGAACAGCAGCCAAAGTCGCTGTTCAAAATGATCAAAAACACCATGGAGCAAACCCCTGACCACGTGCTGTCTGCCTATAAAGACAACGCCGCGGTGATGGAAGGTTCCGAGGTGGGCCGCTTCTTCGCCGATCGCGAAGCAGGGCGCTATGACTTCCATCAGGAGCCCGCGCATATCCTGATGAAAGTGGAAACCCACAACCACCCGACGGCGATCTCCCCGTGGCCGGGTGCGGCGACCGGCTCCGGCGGTGAAATCCGTGACGAAGGGGCGACCGGTCGTGGTGCAAAACCAAAAGCGGGTCTGGTCGGTTTCTCCGTCTCCAACCTGCGTATCCCGGGCTTTGAACAGCCGTGGGAAGAAGATTTCGGCAAGCCAGAGCGCATTGTGACCGCGCTGGATATCATGATCGAAGGCCCGCTGGGCGGCGCGGCGTTTAACAACGAATTTGGTCGTCCGGCGCTGAACGGTTACTTCCGTACCTATGAAGAGAAAGTGGACAGCCACAACGGCGAAGAGCTGCGCGGCTACCACAAACCGATCATGCTGGCGGGCGGGATCGGCAACATCCGTGCCGATCACGTGCAGAAAGGCGAGATCGTCGTCGGCGCGAAGCTGATCGTGCTCGGCGGCCCGGCGATGAACATCGGTCTGGGCGGCGGAGCGGCCTCTTCTATGGCCTCCGGCCAGTCTGACGCGGATCTCGATTTCGCCTCCGTGCAGCGTGACAACCCTGAGATGGAGCGTCGCTGCCAGGAAGTGATCGACCGCTGCTGGCAGCTGGGCGACGCTAACCCGATTCTCTTTATCCACGACGTGGGGGCGGGCGGTCTGTCCAACGCCATGCCGGAGCTGGTGAGCGACGGCGGCCGCGGTGGTCGTTTCAACCTGCGCGATATCCTGAGCGATGAGCCGGGCATGAGCCCGCTGGAAATCTGGTGTAACGAATCCCAGGAGCGCTACGTGCTGGCGGTTGCCGCGGACCAGCTTCCGCTGTTTGACGAGCTGTGCCGCCGCGAGCGCGCGCCGTATGCCGTCATCGGTGAAGCGACCGAAGAGCAGCACCTGACTCTGAGCGACACCCATTTCGACAACCAGCCTATCGATCTGCCGCTCGACGTTCTGCTCGGTAAAACGCCGAAGATGACCCGCGACGTAACAACCCGTAAAGCGGCGGGCAAAGCGCTGGATCGCCAGGGCATTACCGTAGCTGAAGCCGTTAATCGCGTGCTGCACCTGCCTGCTGTTGCTGAGAAAACCTTCCTGGTGACCATCGGCGACCGTACCGTGACCGGTATGGTATCGCGCGATCAGATGGTTGGCCCGTGGCAGATCCCTGTGGCGAACTGCGCCGTGACCACCGCGAGCCTCGACAGCTACTACGGCGAAGCGATGGCGCTGGGCGAACGCACCCCGGTGGCGCTGCTGGACTTCGCGGCCTCTGCCCGTCTGGCGGTCGGTGAAGCGCTGACCAACATCGCCGCGACGCAGATTGGCGACATCAAACGTATCAAACTCTCCGCAAACTGGATGGCCGCTGCCGGTCACCCTGGCGAAGATGCAGGCCTGTATGAAGCCGTGAAGGCGGTGGGCGAGGAGCTGTGTCCTGCTCTCGGCCTGACCATTCCGGTGGGTAAAGACTCCATGTCGATGAAAACCCGCTGGCAGGAAGGCAGCGAGCAGCGCGAGATGACCTCTCCGCTGTCGCTGGTGATTACCGCGTTTGCCCGCGTGGAAGACGTGCGTCATACCGTTACGCCGCAGCTTTCCACCGAAGACAACGCCCTGCTGCTGATTGACCTGGGTAAAGGCAACAACGCGCTGGGTGCCACCGCTCTGGCGCAGGTTTACCGTCAGCTCGGCGACAAGCCAGCCGACGTGCGCGACGTGGCGCAGCTGAAAGGCTTCTACGACGCCATCCAGGCGCTGGTGGCGCAGCGTAAGCTGCTGGCCTACCATGACCGTTCCGACGGCGGCCTGCTGGTGACGCTGGCAGAGATGGCCTTCACCGGCCACTGTGGGGTTGAAGCCAACATTGCAACGCTGGGCGAAGACCGTCTGGCGGCGCTGTTTAACGAAGAGCTGGGCGCCGTGATTCAGGTGCGCGCGGCAGATCGCGACGCGGTTGAAGCGATTCTGGCGAAGCACGGTCTGGCAGACTGCGTGCACTATCTGGGTAAAGCCGTTCAGGGCGACCGCTTCGTCATTGAAGCAGACGGTCACGCCGTGTTCAGCGAAAGCCGCACCACGCTGCGTATGTGGTGGGCGGAAACCACCTGGCAGATGCAGCGCCTGCGTGATAACCCGGAATGTGCCGATCAGGAGCACAACGCGAAGGCCAATGACCAGGATCCTGGCCTGAACGTGAAGCTCTCCTTCGACATCAACGAAGACATTGCCGCGCCGTACATTGCGACCGGCGCGCGTCCGAAAGTGGCCGTGCTGCGCGAGCAGGGCGTTAACTCCCACGTTGAGATGGCGGCTGCCTTCCACCGCGCGGGCTTTGACGCTATCGACGTTCACATGAGCGACCTGCTGGCCGGACGTACCGGTCTGGAAGATTTCCAGGCGCTGGTGGCGTGCGGCGGCTTCTCCTACGGCGACGTGCTGGGCGCGGGCGAGGGCTGGGCGAAGTCCATCCTGTTCAACAGCCGCGTGCGTGACGAGTTCGAAACCTTCTTCCACCGTCCGCAGACCCTGGCGCTGGGCGTGTGTAACGGTTGTCAGATGATGTCCAACCTGCGCGAGCTGATCCCGGGCAGCGAAGCCTGGCCGCGCTTTGTGCGTAACCAGTCTGACCGCTTCGAAGCGCGCTTCAGCCTGGTGGAAGTGACCCAAAGCCCGTCTCTGCTGCTGCAGGGAATGGTCGGTTCACAGATGCCAATCGCGGTCTCCCACGGCGAAGGTCAGGTAGAAGTGCGTGATGCCGCGCATCTGGCTCAGCTGGAGAGCAAAGGTCTGGTGGCGCTGCGCTTTGTCGATAACTTCGGCAAGGTCACGGAAACCTACCCGGCCAACCCGAACGGCTCCGCCAACGGTATTACCGCGGTGACCAGCGAAAGCGGTCGTGCGACCATCATGATGCCGCACCCGGAACGCGTGTTCCGCACCGTGAGCAACTCCTGGCACCCTGAAAACTGGGGCGAGGACAGCCCGTGGATGCGTATCTTCCGCAACGCCCGTAAACAGCTGGGTTAAGTTTTAGGCAACACCTGCAGGCCCGGTAAGCGCGAGCGCTACCGGGCTTTTTTGTCTCTGTCGCAAAATCGCGACAACCCTCTGGTTTGAGTGTCTCCAAAAGGAGACATTTAACTTATTGATTTATATATGGCAGTAAAGGTTCCCATTAAGGTGTTGCTTAATAGCGACACTTAGCCTGGAAATCATTCAACCGATAATTAACAGGTTTAACAAGTAAAAATCATATATTTCAATGATTTAATATTTTATTTTGCGTTCTGGCACGGGTGTTGCATAATATTAACCAGTGGCTCATTCACCTTCTTATGTCAGCCCCTTCGGGACGCGCTACATAAACTTCGAATGACGCACAAAAAGGTGCCTGCCGTCCAACTACTGATCATAGCGATGCTTTATCAGGCCAGGGCGAAACGTCGAGTTAGGCACCGCCTCATTCCATGACAAAGCCGGGTTTTTACCCGGCTTTGTTGTATCTGAAGGGCAGACTCAGTTACGCTCTGCGTAAACCCCCATTAAGAGAGTAATGCGTTGAAACGCTGGCCCGTTTTTCCCCGCTCCCTGCGACAGCTTGTCATGATGGCCTTCCTGCTGATCCTGCTGCCGCTGCTGATCCTTGCCTGGCAGGCGTGGCAAAGTCTGAACGCGCTGAGCGCGCAGGCGGCTTTGACCAACCGCACGACGCTTATCGACGCCAGACGCAGTGAAGCGATGACCAACGCCGCGCTGGAGATGGAACGTAGCTATCGTCAGTATTGCGTGCTTGACGATCGGACGCTGGAAAAGGTGTACCAGAGTCAGCGCAAGCGCTACAGCGAAATGCTGGATGCCCACGCCGGCGTATTGCCTGACGACAAGCTCTATCAGGCGTTACGTCAGGATTTAAACGATCTTGCGCAGCTACAGTGCAGTAACAGCGGCCCGGATGCCGCCGCCGCCGCGCGTCTTGAAGCTTTTGCCAGCGCCAACACCGAGATGGTGCAGTCAACGCGCACGGTGATTTTCTCTCGCGGCCAGCAGCTCCAGCAGGAGATTGCCGAGCGCGGCCAGTTCTTCGGCTGGCAGGCGCTGGTGCTGTTCCTCGTGAGCCTCGGGCTGGTTCTGCTCTTTACCCGCATGATCATCGGCCCGGTGAAGGGCATTCAGCGGATGATCAACCGCCTGGGTGAAGGGAAATCGCTCGGAGATACGGTCACCTTTAAAGGTCCGCGCGAGCTGCGATCCGTAGGCCAGCGCATTATCTGGCTGTCCGAGCGCCTGGCGTGGCTTGAATCACAGCGTCATCAGTTCCTGCGCCATATCTCCCATGAGCTTAAAACGCCGCTGGCCAGCATGCGCGAAGGGACGGAGCTGCTGGCGGACGAAGTGGCAGGACCCCTTACGCCAGAACAGAAAGAAATTGTCGAGATCCTGGATAACAGCAGCCGCAATCTGCAAAAGCTGATTGAGCAACTGCTGGATTACAACCGCAAGCTGGCTGACGGGGCGGTCGTACTGGAAAACGTTGAGATTGAGCCGCTGGTGGATATGGTGATATCCGCCCATAGCTTGCCAGCAAGAGCTAAAATGATGCATACCGGTGTAGAACTGAATGCGCCGACCTGTCTCGCTGAACCCATGCTCTTAATGAGCGTGCTGGATAATCTTTATTCCAATGCGGTGCACTATGGTACTGAATCCGGTAACATTTATATCCGAAGTTATACGAAGGGTTCCCGGGTGTTTATAGACGTCGCTAACACCGGCACCCCGATCCCCGATGACGAAAAAACCATGATCTTCGAGCCCTTTTTCCAGGGGAGTCATCAGCGGAAAGGTGCGGTGAAAGGCAGTGGTCTGGGCTTGAGCATCGCCCGGGACTGCATACGACGCATGCAGGGTGAGCTAAACATTGCCACGGACGAACGTTCGGATGTTTGCTTCCGTATTGAACTGCCCCTGAGCCGGAAAAATCAATAAAATGAATCTATGTCTGGTGAGTATGTCACACGTCTTTTCCCGCGCCGTACGCGCGGTGTTTTCCCGCAACACGCTTCGCCTGAGCCTGCCCTGTTTATTTCTGGCAGGGTGTGTTTCCCATGCGCCACAAAGTGCAATTAGCGATAAACAAGAAGATAAATGGCCCGATAACCAGCTGGCCGATTTCCTCTCAACCCGCTGTGACGATATCTGGAACCTGTCAGGTCATGACGTTGAAAGCAACCCGCTGTTCTGGCTGCGTGGAATAGATTGCGCCCAGCGTCTGGCCCCGGTAGACGCTCGCTCCAAGGCGGCGATGCTGGATGACGACACCTGGCAGGACGCTTTCAAGCGCGGCATTTTGCTGGCTGATGCGAAAATCACCCCCGTCGAACGGCGCGCCAACGTGACCCGACTGGACACGTTCGTGGTCAATCTTCCCGTGCAGGTACGCCCGGTATACCAGCTCTGGCGCGATGGGCAGACATTACAGCTTCAGCTGTCTGAAGAGCGCTCCCGCTACAGCAAGCTGCAACAGTCAACCGACAGCGAGCTTGATACGCTGCGTCAGCAGCAGCAACATTTACGTACGCAGCTCGATACCACAACGCGTAAGCTGGAAAACCTGACCGATATCGAAAGGCAGCTCTCGTCGCGCAAATATCAGCCGGGGAGTTCATCTGCGGCACCGGACAGCGATACGCCGAAACAAGAGGATGTGAAGCATGACGAGCCGTAAACCTGCCCATCTGTTACTGGTGGATGACGATCCCGGGCTGTTAAAGCTGCTGGGCATGCGTCTGGTGAGTGAAGGTTACAGCGTCGTGACCGCGGAAAGCGGGCTCGAGGGGCTGAAAATTCTCAGCCGCGAGAAGATCGATCTGGTGATAAGCGACCTGCGGATGGACGAAATGGATGGCCTGCAGCTGTTCGCGGAGATCCAGAAACAGCAGCCGGGGATGCCCGTGATTATCCTGACCGCGCACGGGTCGATCCCGGATGCGGTTGCCGCGACGCAGCAGGGAGTATTCAGCTTCCTGACCAAGCCGGTAGATAAAGACGCGCTGTATAAGGCAATCGACAGCGCGCTGGAACACGCCGTCCCGGCGGGGGATGAAGCGTGGCGGGAGTCCATCGTCACCCGCAGCCCCGTGATGCTGCGTCTGCTTGAACAGGCCAGGATGGTGGCGCAGTCCGACGTCAGCGTGCTCATCAACGGCCAGAGCGGCACCGGGAAAGAGATCCTCGCGCAGGCGATCCATAACGCCAGCCCGCGAAGTAAAAACGCCTTTATCGCCATTAACTGCGGCGCGCTTCCGGAACAGCTGCTCGAATCTGAACTGTTTGGTCACGCCCGCGGCGCATTCACCGGGGCGGTAAGCAGCCGGGAAGGGCTGTTCCAGGCCGCGGAAGGCGGCACGCTGTTCCTGGACGAGATTGGCGATATGCCCGCGCCGCTGCAGGTTAAGCTGCTGCGCGTGTTGCAGGAGCGCAAAGTTCGCCCGCTGGGCAGCAACCGCGACATTGATATTAATGTGCGAATTATTTCCGCCACCCACCGCGATCTGCCGAAAGTGATGGCCCGCAACGAGTTTCGTGAAGATCTCTACTACCGCCTGAACGTGGTGAACCTGAAGATCCCGGCGCTGGCGGAGCGTGCGGAAGACATTCCGCTGCTGGCGAACCACCTTTTACGCCAGGCGGCCGATCGCCATAAACCATTCGTGCGCGCGTTTTCCACCGATGCAATGAAGCGGCTGATGGCCGCAAGCTGGCCGGGTAACGTGCGTCAGCTGGTCAACGTGATTGAGCAGTGCGTGGCGCTGACCTCTTCACCGGTCATCAGCGACGCGCTGGTGGAGCAGGCGCTGGAAGGGGAAAACACGGCGCTGCCGACGTTTGCCGAAGCGCGGAATCAGTTTGAGCTCAACTATCTGCGCAAGCTATTGCAGATCACCAAAGGCAATGTGACCCACGCCGCGCGCATGGCCGGACGCAACCGCACCGAGTTCTACAAGCTGCTGTCGCGCCACGAGCTGGAAGCAAACGATTTTAAAGAGTAATGCCGTATGGTACTGTGAGCAATCGATTACGAGGCAGCTTACAGGCAAGAGTTTAAGGACCCACCATGAAAAAGATTGATGCGATTATTAAACCTTTCAAACTGGATGATGTGCGTGAAGCGCTGGCGGAAGTCGGCATCACCGGGATGACCGTGACGGAAGTGAAAGGTTTTGGTCGTCAGAAGGGCCACACCGAGCTTTACCGTGGCGCAGAGTACATGGTCGACTTTCTGCCGAAAGTGAAAATTGAAATCGTGGTCAGCGACGATATCGTTGATACCTGTGTGGATACCATTATCCGCACCGCGCAAACCGGCAAAATTGGCGACGGTAAAATCTTCGTCTTTGACGTGGCGCGCGTGATCCGTATCCGTACCGGCGAAGAAGACGACGCCGCGATTTAACGTTCTTGCCGGGTGGCGCCGCGCTTACCCGGCCTACAAAACTCTTCGTAGGCCCGCGCAAGCGAAGCGCCGCCGGGCGATTACAGCACCTTATGCGGGCCGAAGCACTCGTAATGAATGCTGTCTTTGTTCACGCCCAGCTCAACCAGCTGCTGAGCGGCATACTGCATAAACGCCACCGGCCCACAGACGTAGAACTGCATGTCCGGCGCGCTAAACGCCCCTTCCATCTGGCTTAAATTCATCAGACCTTCGCTGTCAAAGCGGGCATCTGCGCGGTCTGCCTCCGTCGGCAGGCGATACCAGGTGTGCGCGGTGAAGCGCGGCAGGGACGCCCCGAGCGTTTTCACCTCATCCGCAAAGGCGTGTACATCGCCGTTCTCGGCGGCATGGAACCAGTTAACCTGCGCGCCGTGGCGAGATTTCGCCAGCGTATCGAGCATCGCCAGCATTGGCGTTTGGCCGACGCCCGCAGAGATCAGCGTGACCGGTGTATTAGTGTCAACGGCCATAAAGAAGTCGCCCGCCGGCGCGGCCAGATGGACCACGTCGCCCACGTTCGCTTCGTTGTGCAGCCAGCTGGAAACCTGACCGCCGTCCTCACGCTTCACCGCAATGCGGTAGCCTTTACCGTTTGGCTTGCGGGTAAGAGAATACTGACGGATCTCCTGATGCGGGAAGCCTTCTGGCTTCAGCCACACGCCCAGATACTGGCCAGGCTGGTAATCGGCCACCGGCTGTCCGTCCACCGGCTCAAACTCAAAGCTGGTAATCAATGCGCTGCGCGGGGTTTTCTCGACGATGCGGAACGCCCGCGTGCCTTCCCAGCCGCCGTTCTTACTGGCGTTTTCACTGTAGATCTGTGCTTCACGGTTGATAAACACGTTTGCCAGCACGCCGTAGGCTTTACCCCACGCGTCCAGCACCTCCTGGCCCGGGCTAAACATCTCGTCCAGCGTGGCCAGCAGGTGGCCGCCCACAATGTTGTACTGCTCGGGTTGGATCTGGAAGCTGGTGTGCTTCTGCGCGATTTTTTCCACCGCGGGCAGCAGTGCAGCCAGGTTTTCAATATTGCTGGCATAGGCCGCGATGGCGTTGAACAGCGCTTCACGCTGATCGCCGTTACGCTGGTTGCTCATGTTGAAAATGTCTTTGAGCTCCGGGTTGTGCGTGAACATGCGATCGTAGAAATGGGCGGTGAGTTTAGGGCCGGTTTCCACCAGCAGAGGAATGGTGGCTTTTACGGTAGCGATGGTTTGAGCGTCGAGCATGAGCGCGTCCTTCTGATGTCACTTTAATGATGTATTTTAAATGCATCTTATAAAAAATACCCCTGCGTTGTAAATGGTTCTTTGCAAGATGAAAAATATGCATCACAAACCTGAAAAGAAATCCGCTGGAAAGGGCGAGAGCTTTATTCCTCAAACCCTTGCGTGGCGGGTAGGAAAACGTTTGCGTAAAATCGTTTGTCAAGACCTGTTATCACAGAACTAATCAGTTATACTGTTGCCCGTCGTCCAACAGGACTGCCTTTTCAGGCCAAAATTTACTTGTTAGCTGAGTCAGGAGATGCGGATGTTAAAGCGTGAAATGAACATTGCCGATTATGATGCCGAACTGTGGCAGGCTATGGAGCAGGAAAAAGTACGTCAGGAAGAGCACATCGAACTGATCGCCTCCGAAAACTACACCAGCCCGCGCGTCATGCAGGCGCAGGGTTCTCAGCTGACCAACAAATATGCTGAAGGTTACCCTGGCAAACGCTATTACGGCGGTTGCGAGTACGTTGATATCGTTGAGCAGCTGGCTATCGACCGTGCGAAAGAACTCTTTGGCGCTGACTACGCGAACGTGCAGCCGCACTCTGGCTCTCAGGCTAACTTCGCGGTCTACACCGCGCTGCTGCAGCCGGGCGATACCGTTCTGGGTATGAACCTGGCGCAGGGCGGCCACCTGACTCACGGCTCCCCGGTTAACTTCTCCGGCAAACTGTACAACATCATCCCTTACGGTATTGATGAGTCCGGTAAAATTGACTACGAAGACATGGCGAAGCAGGCTAAAGAGCACAAACCGAAGATGATCATCGGTGGCTTCTCTGCTTACTCCGGTATCGTTGACTGGGCAAAAATGCGTGAAATCGCAGACAGCATCGGTGCTTACCTGTTCGTTGATATGGCGCACGTTGCGGGTCTGATCGCCGCAGGCGTTTACCCGAACCCGGTTCCGCACGCTCACGTTGTGACCACCACCACCCACAAAACCCTGGCGGGTCCACGCGGTGGCCTGATCCTGGCGAAAGGCGGTGACGAAGAGCTGTACAAAAAACTGAACTCCGCGGTGTTCCCAAGCGCGCAGGGCGGCCCACTGATGCACGTTATCGCGGCAAAAGCGGTCGCGCTGAAAGAAGCGATGGAGCCTGAGTTCAAGGTTTACCAGCAGCAGGTTGCTAAGAACGCCAAAGCGATGGTGGAAGTGTTCCTGAACCGTGGCTACAAAGTGGTATCCGGCGGTACTGAAAACCACCTGTTCCTGCTGGATCTGGTTGATAAGAACCTGACCGGTAAAGAAGCTGACGCTGCCCTGGGCCGCGCCAACATCACCGTGAACAAAAACAGCGTGCCAAACGATCCGAAGAGCCCGTTCGTGACCTCCGGTATCCGTATCGGTTCTCCGGCCGTGACTCGCCGCGGCTTCAAAGAAGCGGAAGTGAAAGAGCTGGCTGGCTGGATGTGTGACGTTCTGGACAACATCAATGACGAAGCGGTTATCGAGCGCGTCAAAGGAAAAGTTCTGGATATCTGCGCACGCTTCCCGGTATACGCATAATTCCTCTGCTTTGCAGAAATAAAAAAGGCCGCGCTTGCGGCCTTTTTTTATGGCTTAACGCCGGTCAAGGGAAATCGCGCCGGGACCAACAATCGCCAGCAAAATAAAGGCGCCAGCAATACTGATATTCTTGTAGAAGTTAATCATATTCGGTACGACCGCATCACCGGTCATATCCCAGTAGTGATGCCCAATCACCGCCGTTCCGAGGGTGTAGAACACAAACAGTACCGCGAGAGGACGGGTGAAAAAGCCCAGTACGATCAGGATAGCGGCAGGCACTTCCATCACCACCGCAATAATGGCCGCCAGCATGGGCATCGGCGTCCCCAGCGAGGTCATGTATTGTACGGTGCCGCTAAATCCCGTCAGTTTTGGATAACCAAAGATAATAAACAGCACGACAAGTGCGATGCGGCCGATCAACAGCATCAGGTGACGTGACTGGCCGAAATCGAGATAACGTAGTGAGTTCATGGCAGAAAACCTCTGCAAGTGGAGTAATTTAAACGTAATACATATTTCCATTCCCTGCCATAAGCCAGGCGATTGCACAAGATGTTAATTTTTCGTTAATTTATAGCAGGCTATCTACTTGCTTAATTTTTATATTCTCGCCAGACTATGGCCTCGATTTCGGGAGGGATTCATGGTCTTGCATTCCACGCGCTGGCTGGCGCTCAGTTATTTCACCTATTTCTTTAGCTACGGTATTTTTCTGCCCTTCTGGAGCGTCTGGCTCAAGGGTATCGGCCTGACGCCCGAGACCATCGGCGTCCTGCTGGGGGCCGGGCTGGTGGCGCGTTTCCTCGGCAGCCTGCTGATTGCCCCGCGCGTCAGCGATCCCTCCTTACTGATCAAGGCCGTGCGCATTCTTGCTCTGCTGACCCTGGTCTTTGTGGCCTGCTTCTGGGTCAGCCACCAGTTTGCCTGGCTGATGGTGGTGATGGTCGGCTTTAACCTGTTCTTCTCACCGCTGGTGCCGCTGACGGATGCCCTGGCGAACACCTGGCAAAAGCAGATCACCATGGACTATGGTCGCGTGCGCCTGTGGGGCTCTATCGCCTTTGTGATTGGCTCGGCGCTGGTGGGCAAACTGGTCAGCCTTTACGATTATCGCGCCATTCTTGCCCTGCTGAGCATCGGTATTGCCTCGATGCTGCTGGGCATGCTGCTGCGACCGTCGGTGATGCCACAAGGGGAAAGCCGCCATCAGGAGAGCGCCGGCTGGCCCGCATGGCGGAGCCTGGTCGCACAGAGCTGGCGTTTTCTGGCGTGCGTGTGCCTCCTTCAGGGGGCGCATGCGGCGTATTATGGCTTCAGCGCCATCTACTGGCAGGGGGCAGGGTATTCCGCTTCCGCTGTGGGCTATCTATGGTCGCTGGGCGTGGTGGCCGAAGTCATTATCTTTGCCCTGAGCAAAAAACTGTTCCGTCGCTTTGGCGCGCGTGACCTGCTGCTGCTTTCCGCCGTGTGTGGGGTGGCGCGCTGGGGGATTATGGGCTGGACGACCGATCTACCGTGGCTGATTGTGGCGCAAATTCTTCACTGCGGCACCTTTACCGTGTGCCATCTGGCGGCGATGCGCTATATCGCAGCGCGCGAGGGCGGGGATGTGATTCGTCTGCAGGCCGTCTATTCGGCAGTGGCGATGGGGGGCAGTATCGCGATCATGACGGTGTTTGCGGGGTTCCTCTATCAGCATCTGGGGCACGGCGTCTTCTGGGTGATGGCGCTGGTCGCCTTGCCCGCCATCGTTGTTCGCCCTAAGGTGGCTCCCCGCGCGTCGCTATGATTCCAGCATGGCGCGAATATGTTCTTGCTGCTGCGCGTTCAATGTCTCAACTGCATGAATCAATGGCGGCGAGAACAGCGGCAGGGCCGTAGGGTAGGGGGTGATAACCAGCGCGGCTTCGCGCGGCGCCCCCTCTTTCTGAAAGGCCTGTAGCGTCAGGTAGCGAATATTGAGCGGCAGCAGCGTCAGCTCGCGAAGCTGCTGTTCGATCTGCTCCTCGCTGGCTTTATCGTCTCCCGTCAGCAGGATCACCTGTTTTTCATGCAGGTCAGTCTCCTGCATCAGCCAGGCACCAAAAATCACCGCCACGAGGCTCATCTCTTCATCGGAAAAACGTAGCCCAAATTCCGCCTCCAGCTCAAACAGCGCCTCTTTCGTGGTGCGTAACAGTCGGGGATAAAGGCGGTGGATCTCCTCCGGCAGGTTATTGTCGATGCCGATCTCAAACAGCGAACGGTCCAGCGCCTGAGCCAGATGGATATACAGCTGATCGGTCAGCCCTTGTTCATCGCTGAAGTTCATCCCGGTCTGGGAACGAAAGCGGGCCACCATGCGCACGATGGCCCGACGTAGACGCTGATCCTGCTGGTGCTTATCAAGCACCGGATCGGGAGTGCGGAGCATCATAAACAGCAGCGCCAGAAACAGCTGTTCATCCCCGTGGGCACCCTGCGGGACGCGCCGTCTCCAGTGGCGCACGATCTCCTGGGCCGTAAAGTACTCCCCTCTCGACTGGGTCCAGCTGCGCTGAACGTGGGAAAACTGCGGCGTATTCCCGAGCTGGTGCTGAATAAGGCAGTATTGCAGATAAAGCTGTAAAAACTGGACGTCACGGCATTCAAACTGGCGCTGGAGCTTGCGTGAGCAGAAGCCGATCAGCGCCCGCAGGTTCGCATCGTCGTAAAGCGGACGCGCGATGCCGTGTTGTTTAAGCGCGGTTTTTAATGCGGGGGTAAACTGGTGCGAGACAAACTGCGGGCAAAGCCGCAGCGCCCGGCGCAGCCAGTGCAGCAGGCATAAACGCTGATTCAGGGCTGTGCCTTCAATCCGGTAGCAGCCGTCGTGGTGCGTAACGATATCCAGCCGGTGATAGCGCTGGATTTCATCGCGCGTCTCGGCTATATCTTGCCGTGCCATCGCGTCGTCCACGCCGTTGGCAGCGATTATGCTCTGTGCGGTGACGGCAGCATCGGGCAGGTAAAGCATTAAAAGCACCTGGCAGCGGCGCTGCGAACTGGAAAGCACAGATGGAATTTCAAGCGTCGTCATCATCTGTCGGGTATCCAGTGTGAATGTTTGATAAGAATAGCTAAAGGATGAGCGCTGAAAAGCGCGCCGGCAGGCCTTTCACTCAGGATTGCTGGGGAACATCACAGAATTTTTGACGTGAGGAATTGATGCAAACAGTTAAACAATGTGCGATGGCGTTATTTTTGGCGGTTATCAGCTTCACCGCCAGCGCACACCCTCACAGCTTTATTGACCTCAAAACCGAGCTGGTCACCGACGGCACGCAATTGAGCGGCCTGAAAATGCGCTGGACGATGGATGAAATCACCTCGGCCGATCTGCTCTACGATGCGGGAAATGCGAAGCCCGGCGATGAAATCTGGAAAAAGCTGGCGGCGGAAGTAATGGCCAACGTGCTCGGCCAGCACTACTTCACTGAATTCTGGCACAACGGGCAAAAGGTCAAATTTCTGAACCGACCCACGGAATACGGGATGACGCGTGAAGGGCACCAGGCTGTGCTGACGTTCGTGCTTCCGCTGGCGCATCCGCAGCCGCTGGCGGGGCAAACGTACCGCTTTTCCACCTTTGACCCTACCTACTATGTTGACATGCGCTATGACAAAGACAGCGACGTACGGCTGCCGGACGCGCTGCAAAAAAGCTGCAAAATTGGCGTGCACACCCCCAAACCCAGCGAAGAGACGCTGAACTTTGCGGTCTCGCTTGATAAAGAAGATGCACCGCCCGAGGATATGGAATTGGGTAAACAGTTTGCGCAGGAGGTGACGTTACAATGTCAGTGATCTCCTCTCCGGTTCGGAAACCGCGCCGCTGGCTGCACCTCTGGCCGCTGGCGCTCTTTTTACTGTTAGCAACTGGCGGTGCGCTGTGGCTGTGGCAGGCCTGGCCGCAGGTCATGATGAAAAGCATTATCTGGCAGCGTGAGGTTAACCAGCAGATGAGCGGTCTGCTGAAGGCGGTGGCGGAGAACCCGACCAAAGCGGGTGGTTCCCTGCTGGCGTTCAGTTTTGTCTATGGCGTTCTGCACGCCCTGGGGCCGGGGCACGGCAAAATCGTGATTACGACCTGGCTCGCCACCCATCCGTCAAAGCTGAAATCGAGCATCGGCCTGACGCTGGCCTCCTCGCTGCTGCAGGGCGGCGTGGCGATTGCGCTGGTCGTTGTTGTGCTTTCACTTTTGCAGCTTCCGGCGCGTCAGCTGCACGTGAGCAGCTTCTGGCTGGAGAAGGGCAGCTACGCGCTGGTGGGTTTGCTGGGGCTGCTCCTGTGCTGGCGTGCGCTGAAAAAGCTGCGCGTGCTGCTGCAAAAGCCGAAATTCAAAACCTTTACGCCGCACCACGTTCATGATGAAAACTGCGGCTGCGGACATCAGCATTTGCCCACGCAGGAACAATTACAGAACGGCGACGACTGGCGCGCGCGGCTGGTGATTGTTCTCTCTATGGGCATGCGCCCGTGTTCGGGTGCCATCATGGTGCTGCTGTTCAGTAAGGTGATAGGCGTGTTCGGCTGGGGCATGCTGTCCGCGCTGGCGATGGCGGCAGGAACCTCTCTCACCATTTCGTCTTTAGCGCTGCTGGTACACAGCTTCCGTCAGCTGGCGGTCAAACTCAGCGGCAATAAAACGCCGGTGCTGTGGCGGCAGGTTGGCTGGACAACGCTCGCGCTGGCGGGCGGGGTGATTCTGCTGGTAGCGGCGGTAACGATGTGGATGAGTGCGGTGCCGGTGGGAAGGGGATTGCGGCCGTTTTAGTTTCAATTCCCTCTCCCACAGGGAGAGGGAATTACCGGGATTAACGCTTCAGCGCATCGCTCAGTTCATCACGCATGTTTGCCAGCATGGCTTTAACAACGCGTGGGTTACCCGCAACGATGTTGCCGGTAGACAGATAGTTATGGCCGCCGGTGAAGTCGCAAACAATGGCGCCTGCTTCACGTGCGATCAGCTCGCCCGCAGCAAAATCCCATGGCTTCAGTGAGAGTTCGAAGTAACCGTCAACGCGGCCGGTTGCCACGTAGGCCAGATCCAGCGCAGCAGAACCGGTGCGACGGAAGTCCGCGCATTCGGTGAACAGTTTACCCAGGATATTCATATAGGTGGTCGCGTGCTGTTTCGCCTTGAACGGGAAACCGGTCGCCAGGATGGTGCCGTCCAGATCGCGTGCGTTGCTGCAGCGCAGACGGTAGCCGTTCAGCTGCGCGCCCTGACCGCGGGTCGCGGTGAACAGTTCGTTACGCATTGGATCGTACACAACGGCGACTTCAGTACGGCCTTTAATGCGTACTGCGATAGACACAGAGAAGTGTGGCAGGCGTTTGACGAAGTTGGTGGTGCCATCCAGTGGATCGATAACCCATTGAACATCCTGATCGGTACCTTCATGTTCACCGCTTTCTTCGGTGATGATGGTGTGCTGTGGGTAAGATTTGCGGATCGTTTCGATAATAATCGCTTCTGCGGCTTTATCGACGTTTGTCACGAAATCATTGCTGCCTTTCTGGCTGGTTTCTACGGAGTCTGGCGTTTCGTAGTGTTTGGCAATTACATTACCCGCCTTGCGCGCTGCGCGCACGGCGATGGTCAGCATCGGATGCATCGGTCTCTCTCACTGGATGTTAAAGAACAGGAAAATCGGCGCAGAGTATAGCAGCGGGATCGGATTATGTCTCCCGTTTATGATAATATGCCCGAATATTCTTCAGACACTGAATTCAGACATTAAAAATTATGCTGCAAAACATTCGAATTGTGCTGGTCGAAACATCGCATACCGGCAACATGGGCTCCGTTGCCCGCGCTATGAAAACCATGGGCTTAACGAACCTGTGGCTGGTTAACCCGCTGGTGAAACCTGACTCGCAGGCTATCGCGCTGGCGGCCGGGGCCAGCGACGTGATCGGCAATGCCCAGATCGTCGATACTCTTGACGAAGCGCTGGCTGGCTGCAGCCTCGTTGTTGGTACCAGCGCGCGTTCGCGCACGCTGCCGTGGCCAATGCTCGATCCGCGTGAATGCGGCCTGAAAAGTGTCTCGGAAGCAGAACAGGCACCGGTTGCACTGGTGTTTGGCCGCGAACGCGTTGGCCTGACCAACGATGAACTGCAGAAGTGTCATTATCACGTCGCGATTGCGGCAAACCCGGAGTACAGCTCGCTGAACCTGGCGATGGCGGTGCAGGTTATCGCCTATGAAGTGCGTATGGCGTGGCTGGCAACGCAGGAAAAAGAGGTTGAGCCTAAAGAAGAGACGGCTTACCCGCTAGTGGACGACCTTGAGCGTTTCTACGGTCACCTGGAGCAGACGCTGCTCTCGACCGGCTTTATCCGCGAAGGCCACCCGGGTCAGGTGATGAATAAGCTGCGCCGTCTGTTCACCCGCGCGCGTCCGGAAAGCCAGGAGCTGAACATCCTGCGCGGGATCCTGGCGTCGATTGAGCAGAAGAATAAAGAGTAGTGTCGTCTGTTCGCCGGGTGGCGCTTTGCTTACCCGGCCTACAAAACCGTCGGTCGGGTACGCGAAGCGTCACCCGACAAAAAACGGCACGGAAGGTTAAATACCTGACTAAAACAGTCAAGTAAATAGTTGACCATTTTAGTCAGGAATGTCAGACTTGGCCCTGCTATGCAATACCCCATTTTACAATAAAAAACCCCGGGCAGGGGCGAGTTTGAGGTTAAGTAAGACATGAGACTGACATCTAAAGGGCGTTATGCCGTGACCGCGATGCTGGACGTTGCGCTCAACTCCGAAGCGGGCCCGGTTCCGTTGGCTGATATTTCTGAACGACAAGGGATCTCCCTCTCTTATCTGGAACAGCTGTTCTCCAGACTGCGTAAAAATGGACTGGTTTCCAGCGTTCGTGGCCCAGGCGGCGGTTATCTGCTGGGTAAAGACGCGGGCAGTATTGCAGTTGGCGAAGTGATCAGCGCAGTTGACGAATCCGTTGACGCGACCCGTTGCCAGGGTAAAGGCGGCTGCCAGGGCGGCGATAAGTGCCTGACCCACGCGCTGTGGCGCGATCTGAGCGACCGTCTGACCGGCTTCCTGAACAACATCACCCTCGGTGAGCTGGTGAACAACCAGGAAGTTCTGGACGTATCGGGCCGTCAGCACGGCCATGATTCCCAACGCAGCACCCGCGCGCAGGACGCTATCGACGTCAAATTACGCGCGTAATAAAACGATAAGTATTTCAGAATCAGGCCGGGGCGAAGACTCGCCCCGTGTACTCGGTCGTACATCCAGCCGGTTGCCTGATTCCTTGCATTGAAGCGATGTACGGAGTTTATAGAGCAATGAAATTACCGATTTATCTCGACTACTCCGCAACCACGCCGGTGGACCCGCGTGTTGCCGAGAAAATGATGCAGTGTCTGACCCTGGACGGAAACTTTGGTAACCCAGCTTCCCGTTCACACCGTTTTGGCTGGCATGCTGAAGAGGCGGTTGATATCGCCCGTAATCAGATTGCTGACCTGGTGGGTGCCGACCCGCGTGAGATTGTTTTCACCTCCGGTGCGACCGAATCCGACAACCTGGCGATCAAAGGTGCAGCCAACTTTTATCAGAAAAAAGGCAAGCACATCATCACCAGCAAAACCGAACACAAAGCCGTGCTGGACACCTGCCGTCAGCTGGAGCGTGAAGGGTATGAAGTCACCTACCTGGCGCCACAGAGCAACGGCATTATCGATCTGAAAGAGCTCGAAGCGGCCATGCGTGATGACACCATTCTGGTCTCCATCATGCACGTCAACAACGAAATCGGCGTGGTACAAGACATCGCGACCATCGGCGAAATGTGCCGCGCGCGCGGTATCATCTACCACGTGGACGCGACCCAGAGCGTGGGCAAACTGCCTATCGACCTGAGCCAGCTGAAAGTGGACCTGATGTCCTTCTCCGGCCACAAAATCTATGGCCCGAAAGGGATTGGCGCGCTGTACGTTCGTCGTAAACCACGTATCCGCATCGAAGCGCAGATGCACGGTGGTGGTCACGAGCGCGGCATGCGTTCCGGTACGCTGCCTGTTCACCAGATCGTGGGCATGGGCGAAGCCTACCGCATTGCAAAAGAAGAGATGGAAACCGAGATGGCACGCCTGCGCACGCTGCGTAACCGTCTGTGGGACGGCGTGAAAGATATGGAAGAAGTGTATCTGAACGGCGATCTCGAGCAGGGCGCACCGAACATCCTCAACGTCAGCTTCAACTATGTTGAAGGCGAGTCGTTGATCATGGCGCTGAAAGACCTGGCGGTTTCTTCCGGTTCTGCCTGTACGTCTGCAAGCCTTGAGCCATCCTACGTGCTGCGTGCGCTGGGTATGACTGACGAGCTGGCACACAGCTCTATCCGTTTCTCTTTAGGTCGTTTCACTACCGAAGAAGAGATTGACTACACCATCAAGCTGGTTCGCAACTCCATTGGCCGTCTGCGCGACCTTTCTCCACTGTGGGAAATGTTCAAGCAGGGCGTGGATCTGAACAGCATTGAATGGTCACATCACTAATCGGTACATAAGGAGAATTCAATCATGGCATACAGCGAAAAAGTCATCGATCATTACGAAAACCCGCGCAATGTTGGCTCTTTTGACAACAGCGACGAATCTGTTGGTAGCGGCATGGTCGGTGCGCCAGCGTGTGGCGACGTGATGAAGTTGCAGATTAAAGTCAACAATGAAGGTATCATTGAAGACGCGCGCTTCAAGACCTACGGCTGCGGTTCTGCTATCGCGTCCAGCTCCCTGGTCACCGAATGGGTGAAGGGCAAGTCTCTGGACGAAGCACAGGCAATCAAGAACACGGATATTGCTGAAGAACTCGAACTGCCACCGGTGAAAATTCACTGCTCAATTCTGGCAGAAGACGCGATCAAAGCCGCCATTGCGGATTACAAAAGCAAACGTGAAGCAAAATAATTGAGGTTTGAGTATGTCGATTACCCTTAGCGACAGCGCTGCCGCGCGAGTAAGCTCTTTTCTGGCGAACCGTGGTAAAGGCTTTGGCCTGCGACTGGGCGTACGTACCTCCGGCTGTTCTGGTATGGCTTACGTACTGGAGTTTGTTGACGAACCGGCGTCTGACGACACCGTGTTTGAAGACAAGGGCGTGAAGGTGGTGGTCGATGGCAAAAGCCTGCAATTCCTCAACGGCACTCAGCTGGACTTCGTTAAAGAAGGCCTGAACGAAGGGTTCAAATTCACGAACCCGAACGTCAAAGACGAGTGTGGTTGCGGCGAAAGCTTCCACGTTTAACCGCGCGTCATCCGAAACCCCACCGTGGCGTTACCCGCTACGCGTGGGGTTTGTTTTAACAGGCTACCCCTGAGATTGTTATGGATTACTTCACTCTCTTCGGACTACCCGCTCAATACCCGATTGATCTCCAGGCGTTGACGATCCGTTTTCAGGATCTGCAGCGTCAGTACCATCCGGACAAATTCGCGAGCGGTACTCAGGCAGAGCAGTTGGCTGCGGTTTCCCACTCTGCCACCATCAACCAGGCCTGGCAGACGCTGCGCCATCCGCTGGCGCGCGCTGAATATCTGCTCTCGCTCCACGGTTTTGATCTGGCGAGCGAACAGCATACCGTGCGTGACACGGCGTTTCTGATGGAGCAGCTGGAGCTTCGCGAAGAGCTCGATGAGATTGAACAGGCCAAAGACGAAGCGCGTCTGGAAAGCTTTATTACGCGCGTAAAGGGCATGTTCGATACCCGCCATCAGCAGATGGTGGAGCAACTGAACAACGAGACCTGGGACGTGGCGGCAGATACTGTGCGCAAACTCCGTTTTCTCGATAAACTGCGAAGCAGTGCTGAACAACTCGAAGAAAAGCTGCTCGATTTTTAATTTCGGAAGCAATTATGGCCTTATTACAAATTAGTGAGCCTGGCTTAAGTGCCGCACCGCACCAGCGTCGTCTGGCGGTGGGTATTGATCTGGGCACCACCAATTCCCTCGTGGCGACCGTGCGCAGCGGCCAGGCGGAAACGCTGGCTGACGAGCAGGGGCGCCATCTGCTGCCTTCCGTGGTCCACTACCAGCAGCAGGGTCACGCGGTAGGCTATGACGCCCGCGCGAATGCCGCGCGCGATCCGGCGAATACCATCAGCTCCGTCAAGCGCATGATGGGCCGCTCGCTGGCCGATATTCAGACCCGCTACCCGCATCTGCCGTATCAGCTGCAGGCAAGTGAAAACGGCCTGCCGATGATTGCGACCGCGGCCGGTCTGCTGAACCCGATTCGTGTTTCTGCTGACATCCTCAAAGCGCTGGCTGAGCGCGCTACGGCAACGCTCGGTGGCGATCTGGACGGCGTGGTGATCACCGTTCCTGCCTACTTTGACGATGCACAGCGTCAGGGCACCAAAGACGCCGCGCGTCTGGCGGGCCTGCATGTGCTGCGTCTGCTGAACGAACCGACGGCGGCGGCGATTGCCTACGGCCTCGATTCCGGTCAAGAAGGGGTGATCGCGGTTTACGATCTTGGCGGCGGGACGTTTGATATCTCTATCCTGCGCCTGAGCCGCGGGGTGTTTGAAGTGCTGGCGACCGGCGGGGATTCCGCGCTGGGCGGTGATGACTTCGACCATCTGCTGGCGGACTACATCCGCGAGCAGGCGGGCATCAGCGATCGCAGCGATGCCCGCGTACAGCGTGAACTGCTGGATGCGGCCATCGACGCCAAAATCGCCCTGAGCGATGCGCAGACGGTTACCGTCAATGTTGCGGGCTGGCAGGGTGAGATCACCCGCGACCAGTTCAGCGATCTGATTGCCCCACTGGTGAAACGCACCTTACTGGCCTGCCGTCGCGCATTGAAAGATGCGGGCGTTGAGGCGAACGAGGTGCTGGAAGTGGTCATGGTGGGCGGCTCGACCCGCGTGCCGCTGGTGCGCGAGCGCGTGGGCGAATTCTTTGGCCGCACGCCGCTGACCTCCATCGACCCGGACAAAGTGGTTGCCGTAGGTGCCGCGATCCAGGCCGATATTCTGGTTGGCAACAAGCCGGACAGCGAAATGCTGCTGCTGGACGTCATCCCGCTGTCGCTGGGCTTAGAAACCATGGGCGGCCTGGTGGAGAAAGTGATCCCGCGTAACACCACCATTCCGGTGGCGCGCGCGCAGGAGTTCACCACCTTTAAAGACGGCCAGACCGCGATGTCCATCCACGTGATGCAGGGCGAACGCGAGCTGGTGCAGGACTGCCGTTCTCTGGCGCGCTTTGCGCTGCGCGGTATCCCGGCGCTGCCTGCGGGCGGGGCGCATATTCGCGTCACCTTCCAGGTGGATGCCGACGGCCTGCTGAGCGTCACGGCGATGGAAAAATCCACCGGTGTGGAATCGTCCATCCAGGTGAAGCCGTCCTACGGCCTGACCGATGGCGAAATCGCCTCCATGATTCAGGACTCAATGAGCTACGCCGAGCAGGATGTGAAGGCGCGTATGCTGGCGGAACAAAAAGTGGAAGCCGCACGCGTGCTGGAGAGCCTGAACGGCGCGCTCGCTGCCGACGCCGCGCTGTTAAGCGCCGCTGAGCGTCAGGTGATTGACGAAGCCGCCGCGCGCTTAAGCGCCGTGGCCGAAGGTAATGACGCTGACGCAATAGAAGAAGCCATTAAAAACGTTGATAAACAAACCCAGGACTTTGCTGCTCGCCGCATGGACAAATCTGTCCGCGTCGCGCTGAAAGGCCAGTCCGTGGACGAGGTTTAATATGCCAAAGATTGTAATTTTGCCTCATGCGGACCTCTGTCCGGATGGCGCTGTTCTGGAAGCGAAGACCGGTGAAACCATTCTCGATGTTGCCCTGCGTGCAGGTATCGAAGTGGAACACGCCTGTGAAAAATCCTGTGCCTGCACCACCTGCCACTGCATCGTGCGTGAAGGTTTTGACTCTCTCGCCGAGAGCACCGAAGACGAAGACGACATGCTGGATAAAGCATGGGGTCTGGAGCCAGACAGCCGCTTAAGCTGCCAGGCTGCGGTGACCGATGAAGATCTGGTCGTGGAGTTCCCACGCTACACCATCAACCACGCACGCGAGCATTAATATGGGACTGAAGTGGACAGACAGCCGTGAAATCGGCGAAGCGCTCTACGACGCGAACCCGGATCTCGATCCGAAGACCGTACGATTCACCGATATGCATCAGTGGATCTGCGATCTGGAAGATTTCGACGACGATCCAAACGCATCCAATGAAAAAATTCTGGAGGCGATTCTGTTAGTCTGGTTAGATGAAGCAGAATAAATAACAAAACGGGCTGCCTTCAGGCGGCCCGTTTGCTAGTTGCTAATAAGGAAAAATAAAATGACCGAAGCGATGAAGATTACGCTCTCTACGCAGCCCGCCGACGCGCGCTGGGGCGAGAAAGCCAGCTACAGCATCAACAACGACGGTATTACCCTGCACCTGACGGGCAACGATGATTTGGGCCTGATCCAGCGCGCCGCGCGTAAAATTGACGGTCTGGGCATTAAGCATGTCTCGCTGGAAGGCGAAGGCTGGGACACTGACCGCAGCTGGGCGTTCTGGGCGGGTTACAAAGGGCCGAAAGGCACCCGCAAAATTGAGTGGGCGAACCTCGACGAAGCCGGTCAGAAAGAGCTGGAAAGCCGTCTGCAAATCATCGACTGGGTACGCGACACCATTAACGCTCCGGCGGAAGAGTTAGGCCCTGAGCAGCTGGCGCAGCGCGCCGTTGACCTGCTGTGCGGCGTGGCGGGCGACAAGATGTCCTACCGCATCACCAAGGGTGAAGACCTGCGCGAGCAGAACTACATGGGTATCCACACCGTGGGCCGTGGTTCTGAGCGTCCACCGGTGCTGCTGGCGCTGGACTACAACCCAACCGGCGATAAAGACGCCCCTGTCTTTGCCTGCCTGGTAGGTAAAGGTATCACCTTCGACACCGGCGGCTACAGCCTGAAGCAGAGCGCGTTCATGGACTCCATGAAGTCCGACATGGGCGGCGCGGCCACCATCACCGGTGCGCTGGCGTTTGCCATCACCCGCGGTCTGAAAAAGCGCGTGAAGCTGTACCTGTGCTGCGCGGACAACATGGTGAGCGGTAACGCCTTCAAGCTGGGCGACATCATTCGCTATCGCAACGGCAAAAACGTCGAAGTGATGAACACCGACGCCGAAGGCCGTCTGGTGCTGGCCGATGGCCTGATCGACGCGTCTGCCCAGAAGCCAGAGCTGATTATCGATATGGCGACCCTGACCGGCGCGGCGAAAACCGCGCTGGGTAACGACTACCATGCGCTGTTCAGCTTCGACGACAAGCTGGCCGCTCGCCTGCTGGCCAGCGCCGCGGCGGAAAACGAACCGTTCTGGCGTCTGCCGCTGGCCGAGTTCCACCGCAGCCAGCTGCCGTCCAATTTTGCCGAGCTGAACAATACCGCCAGCGCGGCGTACCCGGCGGGCGCAAGCACCGCGGCAGGCTTCCTGTCTCACTTCGTTGAGAATTATCATGAAGGCTGGCTGCACATCGACTGCTCCGCAACGTACCGTAAAGCCGCGGTTGAGCAGTGGTCTGCGGGCGCAACCGGTCTGGGTGTGCGTACCGTGGCGAACCTGCTGACGGCTGAGTAATCTTTTTAGCCGGGTGGCGCTACGCTTACGCGCGCCTTCGGAGTCATCATATTGCCCGGCGGCGCTGCGCTTGCACGGGCCTACGGTTTTGTAGGCCGGGTAAGCGAAGCGCCACCCGGCGTTTTTTGAAGTAGCCAAACTATGTCAGATACCAAAAACGAATTAGAAACCCTGCTGGAGCAGGCTGCGACCGAGCCCGCCCACCGTCCGGCTTTTTTCCGCACGCTGCTGGAATCCACCGTCTGGGTGCCGGGCACCGCGGCGGAAGGTGAGCAGGTTGTCGAAGACAGCGCGCTGGATCTGCTGCACTGGGAGAAAGATGACGGCACGTCGGTGATCCCGTTCTTTACTTCGCTGGAAGCCCTGCAGGAAGCGGTAGAAGACGAACAGGCGTTCGTGGTAATGCCGGTGCGTACCCTGTTTGAAATGACGCTGGGCCAGACGCTGTTCCTCAACGCTAAATTGCCGACCGGGAAAGAGTTCACGCCGCGTGAAATCAGCCACCTGATAGGTGAAGAGGGCAACCCGCTCAGCACCCAGGAAGTGCTTGAAGGGGGGGAAACGCTGCTGCTGTCTGAGGTGGCCGAGCCGCCCGCGCAGATGATTGATTCCCTGACGACGCTGTTCAAAACGCTCAAGCCCGTCAGGCGCGCGTTTCTCTGCTCTATCAAAGAGCGCGCGGACGAAAAGCCGGTGCTGTTGATCGGTATTGAGGCCGATGGCGATTTCGACGAGATCGTTCAGGCTGCGGGCAGCGTGGCGACCGACACGCTACCGGGCGATGAGCCGATTGATATTTGTCAGGTGAAAAACGGTGAGAAGGGTATCAGCCACTTTATTACCGAGCACATCACCCCGTTCTACGAGCGTCGCTGGGGCGGCTTCCTGCGCGATCTCAAAACCAACCGCATCATCTGATTTCAGCGGGGTGAATGTCACCCCGTTGCTTCCAGCAGCAGTAAATCCATCAGCAGCACCAGATTCGACTCAAACGACGTCACCCCTGCGGCTTCGGCGGCGTAGTGTACCGCTTCGTCATAGAGCGCAAAGTGAACGTCGGCCATCTCTGCCAGCGTGTTGGCCGAGGCGCGGGTAAACGCGACGATGGTCATGCCGACGTTTTTGGCAATCCGCGCTTTATCCAGCACCTGCTCCGTTTCGCCGCTGCGCGAGACGGCAATAAACACCTGATAGCGCGCGGCGTTGCTGAGGAAAATATTCCTGCTGTCCCCCGGTCCGGAGATAAACGCCGTTTTGCCCAACACCTGCAGCTTCTTGGTCAGGTACTCCGCAAAGAGATAGGAAAACCCGGCGCCGTAGAGAAAGAAGCTCTCTTTCTGGCGCAGCAGGTCGGCAAACTGCTGTCGCTTCTCCTGCGTGACCCACTGAAAGGTGTGCTGATAGTTGGCGATAAACTGATTAAACAGCGCCGGAAGCTCGGGACGCGATTGCCCCTGAACGGCAATGTGCGGCGTGTCGGAGAGCAGCTGCTTGCAGTGCCAGATAAACTCGCTAAAGCCGCTGAGCCCCAGCTTCTGACACAGCCGCATGATGGTGGCGGTAGAAACAAACGTCGCCTGAGCAAGCTCTCGCACCGTGATGTTGCCCACCAGCAGCGGATGCTCCGTGAGGTGGGCGAGGACGCGATACTCCGCGCGGGTCAATGACGCTCCGCGCGTCAACAGCGTGGCCAGGCGGTTATCCATTATTTCGCGGGTTCGACAGGCAGGTCGTCTCGCGCACCCCATTCGCTCCAGGCGCCGTCGTAGAGCGTGACGTCGTTCGCGCCGAGCGTGGCGAGCGCCAGGATCACCACGCAGGCCGTGACGCCGGAGCCGCAGCTGGCAATAATCGGACGATGTAAATCCACGCCAGCACGGTCAAAAATGGCGCGCAGCTCGTCGGTGGTTTTCAGCTCGCCCTCAAACACCAGGTCGCCCCACGGCACGTTCAGCGCGCCCGGAATATGTCCGCGCTTCAGCCCCGGACGCGGTTCATCCGCTTGGGCATTGAAGCGTGGAGCAGGACGGGCATCGACGATTTGCGCCGTTTTTTCATGGCTCACGACCAGCACGTCGGTCAGGCGTTTTACCACGTGGGTGTCAAAGGTCGCGTCGAATTCACCTTCCGGCAGCGTCACGTCGCCCTGCTGAAGCGGCAGCTCGTCGCGCTTCCAGCCCGCCAGCCCGCCGGCAAGAATCGAGACTTTTTCCACGCCGAAGTTTTTCAGCATCCACCACGCGCGCGGCGCGGAGAAGAGGTTACCTTCATCATAGACAACGAGGTGTTTGTCTTTGCTGATGCCCAGCTCGCGCATCGCCACGGAAAACGCTTCCGGGCGCGGCAGCATGTGCGGCAGGGGAGAGGTGTGATCGGAGAGGGCTTCAATATCAAAAAATACCGCCCCCGGCAGATGCCCGGCACGGTATTCACCGGGCACGTCACGATGCTCTTGTCCCGGAGGGGCCATACGCGCGTCGATAATCTGAACTTCCGGATCGTCGCCGTGCTCAATCAGCCAGTCGGCAGCGACAAAATATGAGGTGGACATGGGTTGCCTCCATTCTTTTCCGTAAAAAAGGATTGTCGGTGTTTTTTCTGACACCGACAAGCAAACCACGTTCAACTCGCGAGCAAGCCCCTATTTTTTCACCGTTTCGCCGTCCTGCCAGGCTTTTTGCAGCGCAGGCCAGTAGTCGCGGTTGGCCTCGATCATCTCATCCAGAATTGCTTTCGCATGTTCCATGGTCGGCACGGTGCGGTTGAGGGTGAATGCCTGCAGGGCTTTCTCATAGCTGCCTTCTATGGTCGCCTCCACCAGCAGCTGTTCAGAGGCGAGCTGCTGTTGCAAAAGGGTCTGATGGAACAGCGGCACCTGACCGACGCGAATCGGTTCCGGGCCTTCGGAGGTGATATAAGCGGGCACTTCTACCACGGCATCGTAAGGCAGGTTGGCGATCGCGCCGCGGTTTTCCACCATCACCAGATGGCGGCTTCGCAGGTTAAAGGCCAGCGAGCGGGCGACATCGACGATAAACTCGCCGTGCACGCCCACGTGGAAGGCATCCGGCAGGATCCCGGTGCGCTTATACTCTTCGGCGGCGGCGAACAGCTTTTTCTCGCGCCCGTCCATCACTTCATTGGCGCGGGTATAGTCCGGGTTCTGGTGCGCCACAATCTGGTTCGGCATCAGGTAATACTGCAGATACGGGTTCGGCAGATACTCCGGGAAGTTGTCCATAATCGGCTTAATGTTGCGCCAGGTCTTCACCCAGGAGGGATCGGAATGCTGCGGGTCGGTTTTAGCCGCATCTTCCGTCAGCAGGCCAAATTTCGCGATATGCTTACGCAGCGCCGGGAGCTTGTCTTCGCCGTCCACCAGCACGCGGGTAAACCAGCCGAAGTGGTTCAGGCCGAAGTAGTCGACTTCGAGCTTGTGGCGATCGACGCCCAGAATCGCCCCCATATTGCGCATCGCGGCTACCGGCATATCGCAGATGTTCAGCACCCGCGCGTTCGGGCGCAGGCGGCGTACGCCCTCCGCGACGATCGCCGCCGGGTTGGAGTAGTTCACGATCCAGGCCTTCTCGTGCGCGTAGCGATCCACCAGATCGATAAGCTCCACCATCGGCAGGATCGTGCGCAGTCCGTACGCCAGACCCCCGGGTCCGCACGTTTCCTGGCCGACCACGCCGTGACGCAGCGGGATCTTCTCATCCTGCTCGCGCATTTTATACTGGCCGACGCGCATCTGGGCGAAGACGAAATGCGCGCCGCGGAAGGCCACTTCCGGGTCGCTGGTGACGGTAAATTTGATACTCTGGCTGTGGTCGCGAATGACCTTCTCGACGACGGGCGCAATAGTGTTCTGACGCGCCTCGTCGATGTCATAAAGGCGAATTTCGGCCAGCGGGAAATCCTGGAGGCGCACCATCAGGCTTTTCACAATACCCGGCGTGTAGGTGCTGCCGCCGCCGGCAATCGACAGGACAAATGGGGGTGTAAACATCTTTAGCTCCTTTCAGAGAAACGTCTCAACGGCTTCTCGCATTTTTTTGACGTGCAGCCCGTAGACCACCTGAACGTTGTTACCTTGTTTGATAATCCCTTTCGCGCCGGTCGCCTTCAGCCGCGGCTCGTCGATGATGGCGACGTCCTTCACCGTGACGCGTAAGCGGGTGTAGCAGTTGTCCACCACTTCAATGTTTTCCCGACCGCCCAGACCCACCACGATGGACTCGCCCAGCCCGTCGTTATTGCCTTTAGCCTGGTACTCCTGCTTGCTGTAGAGGCGCGTCTCCTGGTCCTCATCTTCACGGCCCGGCGTTTTCATGTTGAAGCGCAGGATCAGGAAGCGGAACACCACGAAGTAGAGAGCAAACATGATCAGCCCGACCACGATGTACATCGGCCAGTTGGACTTCTTCGTGCCGAGCGGCAGGTTGTAGAGGATGAAGTCGATAATCCCGTTGGCACCGATGGCGTGAACGCCCAGCAGCGAGAACAGCATCATGCCGATGCCGGTCAGCACCGCGTGCACCACGAACAGCAGCGGGGCGACGAACAGGAAGGAGAACTCAATCGGCTCGGTCACGCCGACCAGCAGCGACGTCAGCGCCGCCGGGATCAGAATGGCTTTCGCAACGGCTTTACGCTCCGGCTTTGCGGTCATATACATCGCCAGCGCGGCGGCAGGCAGGCCGAACATCTTGCTGATGCCGCGTGCATCCCACACCACGGTGCTGCTGAGCTGCTTCACGTCCGGACAGGCCATCTCGGCGAAGTAGATATTGCGCGCGCCCTGATAGGTTGCTCCGCATACCTCCTGCGTGCCGCCCAGCTCGGTATAGAGGAACGGTGTATAAACCAGATGGTGCAGTCCGGTGGGGACCAGAATGCGTTCCAGGAAACCGTAGATTGCCACGCCGAACGGCCCGGAGCCTTTGATGGCCAGCGCCAGGGCACTAATGCCGTGCTGGGCAAACGGCCACAGTTCGCTCATCACCACACCGAGCAGCATGGAGACGGGGAGCATGACGATAGCGACAAAACAGTGGCCGGAGTAAATCGCCATCGCGCCGTTAAACTGTACGCCGGAGTATTTGTTGTACAGATAGCCGGAGAGCGCACCGGTCAGGATCCCGGCAAAAACGCCCATCTCCAGCACCTGCACGCCCAGCACCATGGTTTGTCCGGCCGCTTTCATCTGAGCAACTGGCGCCAGCGCGCCCTGCAGCTGCAGCGTGACATTCATGGCGTTGATGAATACGACAAAGGTCACCAGACCAATCAGCGCGGCATAGCCTTTATCACGCGTCGCCAGACCAATCGGGATCCCTACGGCAAACACCAGCGCCAGGTTCACCAGCACCGACACGGCAGATTTCGCGATAAGCTGACCAATATGCTGAATCAGGGGATGGCCAAGAAACGGCAGATACTCCGCGAGATTACCGTTACCCAGCACGTTACCAAAGGCGATAAACAGACCGACGATCGGTAAGATAAGTACCGGTCCGTACAATGATTTTCCGAAATTTTGTAGGGCGTTCACGGCTCGTTTCATGGCTTTCTCTCTTATTGAACCGCGCACTCGGGGTGCGTCATGGTCATAAAACTAGCAGTCTTCAGGCGCGCTTATCCAGCTATCTTCTTGTTTTAAAAACAAATGACGTAAAAGGTTACATGTGACGTTATGTGCTGTGATCGCGGTTCCATCACGGCGTAGCGGCGTGTTGCCATTCTGCGAGGCGCTTTCCAGATTCTAAAATTGGACTTTTTGAATTAATGAAACTTGCGGATAATACTTATCCGGACGACGACCAACAGGCCCCCTCAGGGCCAGGGACAAAGGATGAAACCGTTTCGCTTAGCCGCGCTCTCCCTTGCGCTGCTTACCACGTTTACGCTTGTCGGCTGTGATAACAGCGACGATAAATCTCAGGCTGCGGCTCCCGCGGCATCCACCGCATCCACACCGAAAGCCGCGGAAAAGCCAAATGCTGAAACGCTGGCTAAGCTCGCCGCCCAGAGTCAGGGAAAAGCGCTGACCCTGCTGGATGCCTCTGAAGTTCAGCTCGACGGTGCCGCCACGCTGGTGCTGACATTCTCGGTTCCGCTGAATCCCGAGCAGGATTTCGCGAAAACCGTGCACGTCGTGGATAAAAAAAGCGGCAAAGTTGACGGGGCGTGGGAACTTGCGCCTAACCTGAAAGAGCTTCGCCTGCGCCATCTGGAGCCCAACCGCAACCTGGTCGTCACCGTTGAACGGGGCCTGCAGGCGCTGAACAAGGCGACGTTCGGCATTGATTATGAGAAAGCCCTGACCACGCGGGACGTTGAACCCACCGTTGGTTTTGCCAGCCGCGGCTCGCTGCTGCCGGGTAAGGTGGTGGAAGGTCTGCCGGTGATGGCGCTCAACGTCAACAATGTTGACGTCAACTTTTACCGCGTGAAGCCTGAATCGCTGGCCTCTCTTGTCAGCCAGTGGGAGTACCGCAACTCGCTGACCAACTGGGAGTCCGATAACCTGCTGAAGATGGCGGAGTTGGTTTACACCGGTCGATTCGATCTTAATCCGGCGCGCAATACGCGCGAAAAATTGCTGCTGCCTCTGAAGGATATTAAACCTCTCCAGCAGTCTGGCGTTTATATCGCGGTCATGAACCAGGCCGGGCACTACAACTACAGCAACGCCGCGACGCTCTTTACCCTGAGCGATATCGGCTTGTCCGCTCACCGTTATCACAACCGCCTGGACATCTTCACCCAGAGCCTGGAAAACGGTGCGGCGCAGTCCGGCGTCACCGTCACCCTGTTGAACGATAAAGGGCAGACGCTTGCCGAAGCGAAAAGCGACGGCGATGGCCACGCAAAGCTTGAGACCGACAAAGAGGCCGCGCTGATCCTGGCCAGTAAAGATGGTCAGACCACGCTGCTCGATCTCAAGCTGCCGGCTCTTGATCTGGCGGAGTTTGATATCGCAGGGAGCCCGGGCTATAGCAAGCAGTTCTTCATGTTTGGCCCACGCGATCTCTACCGCCCGGGTGAAACGGTGATCCTCAACGGCCTGCTGCGCGATAGTGACGGTAAGCCACTTCCGGATCAGCCCGTGAAGCTCGACGTGCTGCGTCCGGATGGACAGGTCGCCCGTACGATTGTCGTCAAGCCAGAGAACGGTCTCTATCGCTTTAACTATCCGCTGGACAGCGGGGCGCAGACCGGTATGTGGCATATCCGCGCCAACACCGGCGATAACCTGCAGCGCCTGTGGGACTTCCACGTCGAAGACTTCATGCCAGAGCGCATGGCGCTCAACCTGAGCGGACAAAAAACGCCGGTTTCACCGCAGGATAACGTGGACTTTAACGTGGTGGGCTATTACCTGTATGGCGCTCCGGCCAACGGTAATTCTCTGCAGGGCCAGCTCTTCCTGCGTCCGCTGCGTGACGCGGTGGCAGCGCTGCCGGGCTTCCAGTTTGGCGATATCGCCGAGGAGAACCTGAGCCGCAGCCTGGATGAGGTGCAGCTTACGCTGGATGAGAAGGGGCGTGGACAGGTTTCTACCGAAAGCCAGTGGAAAGAGGTGCACTCTCCGCTGCAGCTGATTCTGCAGGCCAGCCTGCTGGAGTCCGGCGGCCGCCCGGTAACGCGTCGTGCTGAGCAGGCCATCTGGCCGGCGGCTGAGCTGCCGGGTATTCGCCCTCAGTTCGCCAGTAAAGCCGTTTACGACTACCGCACCGATACCACCGTCAACCAGCCGATTGTTGACGAGAACGGCAACGCCAGCTTCGATATCGTTTACGCCGATGCCAGCGGCGCGAAAAAAGCGGTGTCCGGTTTGCAGGTTCGCCTGATCCGCGAGCGCCGTGACTACTTCTGGAACTGGTCTGAGAGCGAAGGCTGGCAGTCTCAGTTCGATCAGAAAGACCTGGTTGAAGGCGAGCAGGAGCTGACGCTCAAGGCCGACGAGACGGGTAAAGTCACCTTCCCGGTGGAGTGGGGCTCTTATCGTCTCGAAGTGAAAGCACCTGATGAGATGGTCAGCAGTGTACGCTTCTGGGCAGGGTATAGCTGGCAGGATAACAGCGACGGCACCGGGGCTGCGCGCCCTGACCGCGTGACGCTGAAGCTGGATAAGCCAGCCTATCAGCCGGGTGACACCATCAACCTGCACATTGCCGCGCCAGCCGCAGGCAAGGGCTATGCGATGATCGAGTCCAGCGAAGGGCCGCTGTGGTGGAAGGAGATCGACGTACCGGCAAACGGGCTGGATCTCGCTATCCCGGTCGACAAGGCCTGGAAACGTCACGATCTCTACCTGAGTACGCTGGTGGTACGGCCTGGGGATAAATCCAAATCCGCCACGCCGAAGCGCGCGGTTGGCCTGCTTCATCTGCCGATGGGCGACGAAAATCGCCGCCTGAATATTGCGCTCGATAACCCGCAGAAGATGCGTCCAAACCAGACGCTCTCGGTGAAGGTGAAAGCCAGCGTGAAAGAGGGGGCCGTGCCGCAGAAGGTGAACGTTCTGGTCTCGGCGGTGGACAGCGGCGTGCTGAACATTACCGATTACGTCACGCCGGATCCGTGGCAGGCTTTCTTTGGTCAGAAGCGCTACGGCGCGGATATTTACGATATCTACGGCCAGGTCATTGAAGGGCAGGGCCGTCTGGCCGCGCTGCGCTTTGGTGGCGATGGGGATGAACTGAAGCGTGGCGGCAAACCGCCGGTGAACCACGTCACCATTATTGCCCAGCAGGCGCAGCCGGTCACGCTGGATGCCAACGGGGAAGGCACGATTACGCTGCCGATTGGTGATTTCAACGGCGAGCTGCGTCTGATGGCGCAGGCCTGGACGGAAGACGATTTCGGCAGCAGTGAAAGCAAGGTTATTGTGGCCGCGCCGGTCATTACCGAGCTGAATACCCCGCGCTTCCTGGCAAGCGGAGATACCTCGCGGCTGACGCTGGATATCACCAACCTGACCGACAAGCCGCAAACGCTGCACGTTGCCCTGACCTCTACCGGCAAACTGGTGCTGGAAGGCGCGCAGCCGCAGCCGGTTCAGTTGCCGCCAGGTGCGCGCAGCACGCTGTTTATTCCGGTACGCGCACTGGAAGGCTATGGTGACGGTGAAGTGACCGCGCAGGTGACCGGCCTGCAGCTTCCGGGCGAGACTTTCGCACCGCAGCAAAAGAGCTGGAAAATCGGCGTGCGTCCGGCGTTCCCGGCGCAGACGGTCAATACCGGTGCCATGCTGAACCCTGGCGAATCGTGGACCGCACCGGCGCAGCATAGCAAAGGTTTCTCTCCTGCCACCCTGCAGGGGCAACTGTTGCTGAGCGGCAAACCACCGCTCAACCTGGCGCGTTATATTCGTGAACTGCAGGCCTACCCGTACGGATGCCTGGAGCAAACCACCAGCGGACTGTTCCCGTCGCTCTACACCAACGCGGCGCAGCTTACTGCACTTGGCATCAAGGGCGACACCGATGACAAGCGCCGTGCAGCGATTGATATTGGCATCTCCCGTCTGCTGCAGATGCAGCGTGAAGACGGCGGGTTCGCGCTGTGGGATAAAAACGGTCCGGAAGAGTACTGGCTGACGGCCTACGTGACCGACTTCCTGGTGCGCGCGGGCGAGCAGGGTTACAGCGTGCCTGCAGATGCAGTGAATAACGCCAATAGCCGCCTGCTGCGCTATCTGCAGGACCCGGGCATGATGTCCATTCGCTATAGCGACGATACTCAGGCCAGCAAGTTCGCCGTGCAGGCCTATGCCGCGCTGGTGCTGGCACGTCAGCAAAAAGCGCCGCTGGGCGCGCTGCGTGAAATCTGGGATCGTCACGGACAGGCGGCTTCCGGTCTGCCGCTGATGCAGCTGGGCATGGCGCTCAAACTGATGGGCGATGCGCCGCGCAGCCAGCAGGCGCTGGACCTGGCACTTAAAACGCCGCGTAACGACAGCAAAAACTGGATGGCCGATTATGGCAGCCAGCTTCGCGATAACGCGCTGATGTTCTCTCTTCTCGAGGAGTACAAGCTGCTGCCGGATGCGCAAAATACGCTGCTGAATGCCCTGTCTGAACAGGCCTTCAGCCAGCGCTGGCTGTCAACGCAGGAGAGCAACGCGCTGTTCCTGGCAGGACGTTCGCTGCAAACCTTGTCCGGTACGTGGCAGGCGAAAACCTCTCTGTCTGAGACAGCATCAGGCGGCGATAAGTCACTGGTGCAAAACGTGAACGGCGACGAGCTTGGCGCGCTGCAGGTCACCAATACCGGAACGACACCGCTGTGGGTGCGTCTGGACAGCACCGGTTACCCTGACTATGCCCCTCAGCCGAGCTCGAACGTGCTGCAGGTTGAACGTCATATCCTGGCAACCGATGGCAGCAGTAAATCGCTCTCTTCCCTGAAGAGCGGCGAACTGGTGCTGGTGTGGCTGGAAGTTAAAGCCAGCCAGAACGTGCCGGACGCGCTGGTGGTGGATCTCCTCCCTGCGGGTCTGGAGCTGGAAAACCAGAACCTGGCAAGCAGCAGCGCCAGCCTGCAGGACAGCGGTAGCGAAGTGCAGAACCTGCTCAGCCAGATGCAGCAGGCGGATATTCAGCATATGGAATTCCGCGATGACCGCTTTGTGGCTGCCGTGCCGGTAAACGAAGGTCAGCCGGTCACGCTGGTCTATCTGGCCCGTGCCGTGACGCCAGGAACCTACCAGGTGCCGGTGCCGGTGGTCGAGTCTATGTATGTGCCGCAGTGGCGGGCAACGGGGGCGGCCAGTGGCCCGCTGATTGTTGTTCCGTAATATGCGAATGGCACGTTTGACACGCTCCCGCTGGCTGTGGCTGGCGGGAGCGCTTCTCGTTTTATGGGGGCTGATTGTCGCCGCCGACCGCCTGTGGCCGTTACCGCTGAAAGAGGTTAACCCCGCCCGGGTCGTGGTGGATGAGAAGGGCACGCCGCTGTGGCGCTTTGCGGACAGCGACGGGATCTGGCGCTATCCGGTGACGATCGAAGAGGTCTCTCCCCGTTATCTTGAGGCGCTGATCCAGTACGAAGATCGCTGGTTCTGGGATCACCCCGGCGTAAACCCGCTCTCTGTCCTGCGCGCCGCCTGGCAGGATCTCAGTTCTGGCAAAGTCGTTTCTGGCGGCAGTACGCTGACCATGCAGGTGGCACGCCTGCTGGACCCGCATCCGCGCACCTTTGGCGGCAAAATTCGTCAGCTCTGGCGGGCGATGCAGCTGGAGTGGCACCTCTCTAAACGCGACATCCTGACGCTCTATCTCAACCGCGCGCCGTTTGGCGGTACGCTGCAGGGCGTCGGGGCGGCAAGCTGGACGTATCTTGGCAAGCCGCCGTCGCAGCTCAGCTATTCCGACGCGGCGCTGCTGGCGGTGCTGCCGCAGGCACCCAGTCGTTTACGCCCGGATCGCTGGCCTGAACGGGCCGAAGCGGCGCGCAATAAAGTGCTCGACCGCATGGCGGCGCAGGGCGTCTGGTCCGCGAAGCAGGTCAAAGAATCACGGGAAGAATCGGTATGGCTGGCACCCCGGCAGATGCCGCAGCTGGCGCCGCTCTTTGCGCGCATGATGCTCGGCAAAAGTCGCGACACGAAAATTGTCACCACGCTGGATGCCGGGCTACAGCGGCAGCTGGAAGAGCTGGCGATGAACTGGAAATCCCGCCTGCCGGCACGCAGCTCGCTGGCGATGATCGTGGTCGATCATACCGATATGAAAGTGCGCGGCTGGGTCGGATCGGTGGATATTAACGATGACAGTCGTTTTAGCCACGTGGATATGGTCAATGCGATCCGCTCCCCGGGATCGGTGTTGAAGCCCTTTATCTACGGTATGGCGCTGGACGATGGCCTGATCCATCCCGCCTCGCTGCTTCAGGACGTTCCCAGAAAAACCAGTGATTATCGCCCAGGGAATTTTGACAGCGGGTTCCACGGGCCGGTCAGCATGAGTGAAGCGCTGGTGCGCTCCCTCAACCTGCCCGCGGTACAGGTGCTGGAAGCCTACGGACCAAAACGATTTGCCGGTATGCTCAGTAACGCAGGTTTGCCGCTGATCCTGCCCGCGGGGGCGCAGCCGAATCTTTCTCTGATCCTCGGCGGGGCAGGCGCGCGGCTGGCAGATATCGCCGCTGCCTACAGTGCCTTTGCCCGACACGGTAAGGCGGGACGGCTGCGCCTGCAGCCGGGCGATCCGCTGACTGAACGTCCGCTGTTATCATCAGGCTCGGCGTGGATTATTCGCCGTATTCTGGCCAATGAAGCGCAGCCGCTACCGGATAATGCGCTACCGCAGGTTGCGCCCCTGGCGTGGAAAACCGGCACCAGCTACGGCTACCGTGATGCCTGGGCCATTGGTCTGAATGCCCGCTACGTGATTGGCATCTGGACCGGACGACCGGACGGCACGCCGGTGGCGGGGCAGTTTGGTTTCGCCAGCGCGGTTCCGCTATTAAACCAGGTCAATAACCAGCTTCAGTCGCGCTCAACGGTAGACGAAGCCCGCCTGCCTCGCGATCCGCGTCCGGAGAGTGTCGGGCGGGGCGTGATCTGCTGGCCGGGTGGCCAACCGCTGCCGGAAGGCAGTGAAAACTGTCGACGTCGCCTGTCGACCTGGCTGCTGGAAGGCAGTGAACCGCCCACGCTGCTGTTGCCGGAGCAGGAAGGCATACGCGGCATTCGTTTCCCGGTCTGGCTGGATAAAACGGGTAAACGTGTCGCGGCAGATTGCCCTGATGCAACTGAAAAAGTCCTGGATGTCTGGCCGCTACCGCTGGAACCGTGGCTGCCCGCAACCGAGCGTCGCGCGGTACGGATCCCGCCTTCATCAACAACCTGTCCTCCGCTGTCGCAGGACTCACCTGCGCCACTCATCCTGACAGGCGTACGCGAAGGGGCCGTTATCAAACGTCTGCCGGGTGAATCCCGCGTTTCGCTGCCGCTTCAGGCGACCGGCAACAGCGGTGAGCGCTGGTGGTTTTTGAACGGTGAACCGCTGAGTGTGAAGGGAAGGGTTTACACATTACAGCTTGATAAGTCGGGCGATTATCAGTTACTCGTTATGGATGAGACCGGGCAGGTCGCGACGGTGAATTTTACGCTGCAGTGATCTGAAAATAGCTTTCAGATGTGAGCTGTTGCTAAAACTCGTCTTATTTTAAAAAAATGTTACCTGAATCCATAGGCAATGGCGCTATTGCTCATTATAATCCGCGCCACACCATACTCAGGTATGCAAAACAACAGAACATTGACAGAGGTTATCATGGCTATTGAACGTACTTTTTCCATCATCAAACCAAACGCGGTGGCAAAAAACGTTATTGGCAGCATCTTCGCTCGCTTTGAATCTGCAGGGTTCAAAATTGTTGGCACCAAAATGCTGCACCTGACCGTTGAGCAGGCTCGCGGCTTCTATGCAGAGCACGAAGGTCGTCCATTCTTTGACGGCCTGGTGGAGTTCATGACCTCCGGTCCAATCGTGGTATCCGTGCTGGAAGGCGAAAACGCAGTACAGCGTCACCGCGACCTGCTGGGCGCAACCAACCCGGACAACGCGCTGGCCGGTACTCTGCGCGCTGACTACGCTGACAGCTTCACCGAGAACGGCACCCACGGTTCTGACTCTGTTGAATCTGCTGCACGCGAAATCGCTTTCTTCTTCGCAGAAGGCGAAGTGTGTCCACGTACCCGTTAATTTAACGGTTTCGTTTACACATTATTTTCGTAAATGCCGCGTCCAGACGTGGCATCCCTGCGCCAGACTTTGTACAATGCAACGCCCCGGACGAGCAGACCGCTTTCCGGGGCGTTTCTATTCAACCCTCCATGGGCCATAACGTGTAACAACGAGGCCGGAAAATATTATGTCTGAACTAGTGAATACCTCCGAAGTCGCCATTCCTGCGGTTCCCAATAAAAATGGAAAAATCAACCTGCTGGATCTGAACCGTCAGCAGATGCGCGAGTTCTTTAAAGAGATGGGCGAAAAGCCGTTTCGTGCCGATCAGGTCATGAAGTGGATGTACCATTACTGCAGCGACAATTTTGATGACATGACTGACATCAACAAGGTCCTGCGCAACAAGCTCAAAGAAGTGGCTGAAATCCGCGCACCGGAAGTGGTGGAAGAGCAGCGCTCCGCAGATGGCACCATCAAATGGGCGATTGCGGTCGGCGATCAGCGCGTTGAAACTGTCTACATCCCGGAAGAAGACCGCGCCACGCTGTGCGTCTCCTCTCAGGTTGGCTGTGCGCTGGAGTGCAAATTCTGCTCAACCGCGCAGCAAGGCTTTAACCGTAACCTGCGCGTGTCAGAAATTATCGGTCAGGTCTGGCGTGCCGCGAAAATCGTGGGCGCGGCAAAAGTGACCGGCACGCGTCCTATCACCAACGTGGTGATGATGGGGATGGGTGAGCCGCTGCTGAACCTGACCAACGTCGTTCCGGCGATGGAAATCATGCTGGATGACTTTGGCTTTGGTCTGTCCAAGCGTCGCGTCACGCTGTCTACCTCAGGCGTTGTGCCTGCGCTGGACAAGCTTGGCGACATGATTGACGTTGCGCTGGCGATCTCCCTGCACGCGCCAAACGATGAAATTCGTGACGAAATTGTGCCGATCAACAAAAAGTACAATATCGAAACCTTCCTCGCTGCCGTACGTCGCTACCTGGAGAAATCCAACGCCAACCAGGGCCGCGTGACCATCGAGTACGTGATGCTGGACCACGTCAACGACGGCACCGAACATGCGCATCAGCTGGCTGAACTGCTGAAAGATACGCCATGTAAAATCAACCTGATCCCATGGAACCCTTTCCCGGGCGCGCCGTATGGCCGTAGCTCGAACAGCCGTATCGACCGTTTCTCCAAGGTGCTGATGGAGTATGGTTTCACCACCATCGTGCGTAAAACCCGTGGTGACGACATTGATGCCGCATGCGGACAGCTGGCAGGTGATGTCATTGACCGTACTAAACGTACCCTGCGTAAACGCATGCAGGGCGAGACGATCGCGGTTAAAGCTGTTTGATTATTATGCACTCGCGGCGCATTATCTGCGCCGTGAAGCATAACCTTACTGAATAATCAGTCAGATTCGTGATGACTGATCAATAATTACGGTGCGTTTCATTCGACTTTCGGGCAGTATGTAACGACGTAACAACAGTTTAGCCGTACGGGCAGGGCTGTACTGTCATCTCCGGGCTGACAGTCTTATACTCTCTGTTCAAGGTTAACTGACCAGAAGTTTCGCGGTGCGGGTGGCATTGTGACTCACCGGCGCCTGAACCCTTATTTTTCACGTACCAGTAGTTGTAGCGAATGAATACTGAAGCCACTCACGACCAACATGAAGCACTCTCCACTGGCGTTCGTCTTCGCAACGCCCGTGAACAACTCGGACTCAGCCAGCAAGCCGTTGCGGAACGCTTGTGCCTGAAGGTTTCCACGGTTCGCGATATTGAAGAAGATAAGGCGCCTGCCGATCTGGCTTCAACGTTCTTGCGCGGTTATATCCGCTCTTACGCAAAACTGGTGCACATCCCCGAAAACGAATTACTGCCAATGATGGAGAAGCAGGCGCCGGTCCGTGCAGCAAAAGTTGCGCCGATGCAGACCTTCTCCCTGGGGAAACGTCGTAAAAAACGTGATGGCTGGCTGATGAGCTTTACCTGGCTGGTGCTGTTTGTGGTGGTCGGTCTGACCGGTGCATGGTGGTGGCAAAACCACAAGGCGCAGCAGGAAGAGATCACCACCATGGCCGATCAATCCTCCGCCGAACTCAACCAGGCCGGAAGTGAGAACGGCCAGAGCGTGCCGTTGAATACCGACGGTGCAGCTTCCTCCAGCGAGCCACAGACCGCAGCGCCAGACGCGTCGGCGACCGGTGCAGCACAGACCCCGGCAGCAACGGCTAATACCGCTGCGCCGCAGGCTCAGGATCAAAACGCGGTTGTTGCCCCTTCTCAGGCTAATGTTGATACGGCGGCGAACGCGCCTGCGGCTACCCAGCCTGCAGACAATAGCGCAGCGACTCTGCCAACCAGCCCGGCGGGTACGGCGACAGCAGCCGATCCCAACGCGCTGGTGATGAACTTCAGCGCCGACTGCTGGCTGGAAGTAACTGACGCGACAGGTAAAAAACTGTTCAGCGGCCTGCAGCGCAAAGATGGCACGTTAAACCTAACCGGCCAGGCTCCTTATAAACTTAAAATCGGCGCTCCGGCAGCGGTACAGATCCAGTATCAAGGAAAACCTGTCGACCTGAGCCGCTTTATCAGAACTAACCAGGTTGCACGTCTTACCGTTAATGCCGAACAATCAGCAGCACAGTAACAGACGGGCAACGCGGGAGATTTTTCATGCATAACCAGGCTCCGATTCAACGTAGAAAATCGAAACGGATTTACGTTGGGAATGTGCCAATCGGCGATGGGGCACCTATCGCCGTTCAGTCGATGACCAACACGCGCACCACCGATGTGGAAGCGACGGTCAATCAAATCAAAGCATTAGAACGTGTAGGCGCGGACATTGTTCGCGTCTCCGTCCCAACCATGGATGCCGCTGAGGCGTTCAAACTGATCAAACAGCAGGTCAGCGTTCCGCTGGTGGCTGATATCCACTTCGACTACCGCATCGCACTGAAAGTGGCCGAATACGGCGTCGATTGCCTGCGTATTAACCCGGGCAACATCGGTAACGAAGAGCGTATCCGCATGGTCGTGGACTGCGCCCGGGATAAAAATATTCCTATCCGTATTGGCGTTAACGCCGGTTCACTGGAAAAAGATCTGCAGGAAAAATACGGTGAGCCTACGCCGCAGGCGCTGCTCGAATCCGCGATGCGCCACGTCGATCATCTCGATCGTCTCAACTTCGATCAGTTCAAAGTCAGCGTAAAAGCGTCCGACGTGTTCCTTGCCGTAGAATCTTACCGCCTGCTGGCAAAGCAGATCGACCAGCCTCTGCACCTCGGGATCACCGAAGCGGGCGGCCTGCGCAACGGCTCTGTAAAATCCGCGATCGGTCTGGGGCTGCTGCTCTCTGAAGGGATCGGTGACACCCTGCGCGTCTCGCTGGCGGCCGATCCGGTCGAAGAGATCAAAGTCGGTTTCGATATTCTGAAATCACTTCGTATTCGCGCGCGTGGGATCAACTTCATTGCCTGCCCAACCTGTTCACGTCAGGAGTTTGATGTGATCGGGACGGTGAATGCCCTTGAGCAACGTCTTGAAGACATTATCACCCCGATGGACGTTTCCATCATCGGCTGTGTGGTAAACGGTCCGGGTGAAGCGCTGGTGTCAACCCTGGGCGTAACCGGCGGTAACAAGAAAAGTGGTCTCTATGAAGATGGCGTTCGTAAAGATCGTCTGGATAATAGCGACATGATCGACCAGCTTGAAGCCCGCATCCGCGCCAAAGCCGCCATGATGGACGAAACACAGCGTATCAGCGTTCAGCAGGTTGAAAAATAACGTGATGGGAAGCGTGCCGCTTCCCATGTATGATTGAACCCATTCTTTGGGTTTTTTTTGTATATAGAAAGAGAATAAACGTGGCAAAAAACATTCAAGCCATCCGCGGCATGAACGATTATCTGCCTGGCGAAACCGCCATCTGGCAGCGCATTGAAGGCACACTGAAGCAGGTGCTCGGCAGCTACGGTTACAGCGAAATCCGTTTGCCGATTGTAGAGCAGACCCCGTTATTCAAACGCGCGATTGGTGAAGTCACCGACGTGGTTGAAAAAGAGATGTACACCTTTGAGGACCGCAACGGCGACAGCCTGACCCTGCGTCCGGAAGGTACGGCGGGCTGCGTACGCGCCGGCATCGAACATGGTCTTCTGTACAATCAGGAGCAGCGCCTGTGGTATATCGGCCCGATGTTCCGCCACGAACGTCCTCAGAAAGGTCGTTATCGCCAGTTCAATCAGCTGGGTGTGGAAGTCTTTGGTCTGCAGGGCCCGGACATCGACGCCGAACTGATTATGTTGACCGCCCGCTGGTGGCGTGCGCTCGGTATCGCCGATCACGTTTCCCTTGAACTGAACTCTATTGGTTCTCTGGAAGCTCGCGCTAACTACCGAGATGCGCTGGTTGCGTTCCTGGAGCAGCATAAAGAGAAGCTGGACGAAGACTGCAAGCGTCGCATGTACAGCAACCCGCTGCGTGTTCTGGATTCCAAAAACGCAGATGTTCAGGCACTGCTGAACGATGCGCCTGCGCTGGGTGATTATCTGGATGAAGAATCTCGCGAACACTTCGCGGGCCTGTGCAAGCTGCTTGAAGCGGCTGGCATCGCCTACACCGTAAACCAGCGCTTGGTACGCGGTCTGGACTACTACAACCGTACCGTGTTTGAGTGGGTGACCACGAGCCTCGGCTCTCAGGGCACCGTGTGCGCGGGCGGTCGTTATGACGGTCTGGTTGAGCAACTTGGCGGTCGCGCAGCACCTGCTGTAGGCTTCGCGATGGGTCTTGAGCGACTTGTTTTGCTGGTTCAGGCAGTTAATCCGGAATTTAAAGCAGATTCCGTTGTCGATATATACCTGGTGGCCTCAGGCGCGGAAACGCAGTCTGCGGCAATGCAGCTTGCCGAACGCGTGCGCGATGCGCTGCCGGGCGTTAAGCTGATGACCAACCATGGCGGCGGCAACTTCAAAAAACAGTTTGCTCGTGCCGATAAGTGGGGCGCAAGTATCGCACTGGTGCTGGGTGAGTCCGAAGTGGCCAACGGCGAAGTGGTGGTGAAAGACCTGCGCTCTGGTGAGCAGACAACGGTAACGCAGGACGGCGTTGCGGCGCACTTGCGCACTCTATTGGGCTAAGGAGAAGGACTGCGTGGAAATTTACGAGAACGAACATGATCAGGTCGACGCGATTAAACGCTTCTTTGCTGAAAACGGCAAAGCGCTGGTTGTTGGGGTTATTTTAGGTGTCGGTGCGCTGGTAGGCTGGCGTTACTGGAACAATCATCAGGCGGATTCCGCGCGCGGCGCGTCCCTGTCCTATGAAAATACCGTGAGCGCAATTCGTGCCGATCAGCCGCAAACGCTGACGGCGGCAGAAAAATTTGCGGCTGACAACAAAAACACCTACGGTGCACTGGCTGCGCTGGAAGTGGCTCAGCAGTACGTTGATAAGAACGAACTGGATAAAGCCGTAGCACAGTTGTCTCAGGGCCTTGCTGCCGCCAGTGATGAAAACCTGAAAGCGGTGATCAATCTGCGCCTGGCACGTATTCAGGTTCAGCAGAAGAAAGCTGACGATGCGCTGAAAACGCTCGATACCATCAAAGGCGAAGGCTTTGCTGCCATCGTTGCCGATCTGCGCGGTGAAGCACTGCTGAGCAAAGGTGACAAAGCGGGCGCGCGTAAAGCGTGGCAAGCTGGCGTAGAGAGCAATGCTTCACCTGCGCTGAGCGAAATGATGCAGATGAAAATAAATAATTTGTCCGTCTGAGAGGGACCCGATGCAATTGCGTAAATTACTTCTGCCAGGACTGCTTTCTGTTACGTTATTGAGTGGTTGTTCACTGTTCAGTGGCGAAGAAGACGTTGTGAAAATGTCCCCACTGCCGACGGTTGAAAACCAGTTTACCCCATCCACCGCGTGGGATGTCTCCGTGGGCAATGGGATTGGTGATTTCTATTCCAACCTTCATCCAGCGTATGCAGACAGCGTTGTCTATGCGGCTGACCGCAAAGGTACCGTGAAAGCGGTGAACGCGGATGACGGAAAAGAAGTGTGGTCCGTTAACCTGGCGGAAAAAGATGGCTGGTTCTCCCGTAAGCCGGCACTGCTGTCTGGCGGCCTGACCGTTGCCGGTGGTCACGTCTACGTGGGCAGCGAAAAAGCGCAGGTTTATGCCCTGAACAGCAGCGACGGCTCCATTGCCTGGCAAACAACCGTGGCGGGTGAATCCCTGTCGCGTCCGGTAGTGAGCGACGGCCTGGTGCTGATTCATACCAGCAACGGCCAGCTGCAGGCGCTGAACGAAGCGGACGGCCTGGTGAAATGGACCGTTAACCTGGATATGCCTGCGCTCTCTCTGCGTGGCGAATCTGCCCCGGCTACCGCATTTGGTGCTGCCATTGTGGGCGGTGACAACGGTCGCGTGAGCGCCGTGCTGATGCAGCAGGGTCAGATGATCTGGCAGCAGCGTATCTCTCAGGCCACAGGCTCAACGGAAATTGACCGTCTGAGCGACGTGGACACAACGCCGGTCATCGTTAACGGTGTGGTTTACGCGCTGGCCTACAACGGCAACCTGACCGCGCTGGATCTGCGCAGCGGCCAGATCATGTGGAAACGTGAGCTGGGCTCGGTAAATGATTTCATCGTTGAGGGTAACCGCATCTATATGGTTGACCAGAACGACCGTCTGCTGGCCCTGAGTACCGAAGGCGGTGTGACGCTGTGGACGCAAAGCGACCTGCTGCACCGTCTGCTGACTGCGCCAGCGCTGTACAACGGTAGCCTGGTTGTGGGCGACAGCGAAGGGTATATGCACTGGATCGATCCGGATAACGGCCGCTTTGTTGCGCAGCAAAAAGTCGACAGCTCCGGTTTCCTGACCGACCCGGTTGTGGCCGACGGCAAACTGCTGATTCAGGCAAAAGACGGCACGCTGTACGCGATCACGCGTTAATTACCCGGCGGTTGTAGTATACTAAACGGCTCCTGTTCACTCAGGAGCCGTTTTGACATTTTTAAAAACGCCGCGAAAGCGACGTTATTTTGAATTTTATGAGGCTTCAAACATGGTACCTGTGGTCGCGCTTGTCGGGCGCCCTAACGTTGGAAAATCCACTCTTTTTAACCGTTTAACACGCACCCGTGATGCGCTGGTTGCGGATTTCCCGGGGCTGACGCGTGACCGTAAGTACGGTCGTGCAGAGGTGGAAGGACGCGAGTTCATCTGTATTGATACCGGTGGTATTGACGGCACAGAAGACGGCGTGGAAACCCGCATGGCGGAACAGTCGCTGCTGGCGATTGAAGAAGCGGACGTGGTGCTGTTTATGGTGGATGCACGCGCTGGCCTGATGCCGGCGGACTCCGCTATCGCTAAACACCTGCGTTCACGCGAAAAACCAACCTTCCTGGTGGCGAACAAAACCGACGGCATCGATGCCGATCAGGCCATCGCGGATTTCTGGTCTCTGGGCCTGGGCGACATCTATCCTATCGCGGCATCGCATGGTCGTGGCGTTACCAGCCTGCTGGAAACCGTTCTGCTGCCGTGGGTTGACGAAGTGAACCCGCCGGAAGAGGTGGACGAAGACGCTGAATACTGGGCGCAGTTTGAAGACGGAGAAGAGGGCGAAGAAGAAGAGCCTGAAGACGACTTCAACCCGCAGGATCTGCCGATCAAGCTGGCTATCGTGGGCCGTCCAAACGTAGGTAAGTCTACACTTACTAACCGTATTCTGGGTGAAGAGCGCGTGGTCGTTTACGACATGCCGGGCACCACCCGCGACAGTATCTACATCCCGATGCAGCGCGATGAGCGTGAGTATGTCCTCATCGACACTGCCGGGGTGCGTAAGCGCGGGAAAATCACCGATGTGGTGGAAAAATTCTCCGTTATCAAAACCCTGCAGGCGATCGAAGATGCCAACGTCGTGCTGCTGGTTATCGACGCACGCGAAGGTATCTCCGATCAGGACCTCTCTCTGCTCGGCTTTATCCTCAATAGTGGGCGCTCACTGGTGATTGTGGTCAACAAATGGGATGGCCTGAGCAACGAGGTTCGTGAGCAGGTGAAAGAGACCCTCGACTTCCGTCTGGGCTTTATCGACTTTGCTCGCGTACACTTCATCTCTGCGCTGCACGGCAGCGGCGTGGGTAACCTGTTCGAATCCGTGCGCGAAGCTTACGACAGTTCCACCCGTCGTCAGAGCACCGCCATGCTGACCCGTATTATGAATATGGCTGCGGAAGACCATCAGCCGCCGCTTGTGCGCGGTCGTCGCGTGAAGCTGAAATACGCCCACGCCGGTGGTTATAACCCACCAATCGTGGTGATTCACGGCAACCAGGTGAAAGACCTGCCGGATTCCTACAAGCGCTACCTGATGAACTACTTCCGTAAATCGCTGGACGTGATGGGCACGCCTATCCGTATCCAGTTCAAGGAAGGGGAAAACCCGTTCGCCAACAAGCGCAACACCCTGACGCCAAACCAGATGCGTAAGCGTAAGCGTCTGATTAAGCACATTAAGAAAAGCAAATAAGCTTTGCTGCTCTCACGAAAGCCCGCGATGATCGCGGGCTTTTTTTGCCCAATCATACCGCCGGTTTTCCCTGTGTGAAGTCAATCACTATTCACTTTTAACCATGTTTAAATCTAAGAAAGTAGACAATCGTCGAATTTTCATCTTAAAGTCCAGGGTCCGGTACTAGACAAAACTAGCGCCTGGTTATCAAATGGTTAACTAACATTTCGCCGCATGTAAAAAATCGGCCAGATACGTAACTGGCCGGCGTACCTGCTGGTGTTTACAAGCACGACGACATACCTTTCGGGAGAATTATGCAATCCACTGTTAATCAAAAAGAGAGCCGAACGTTCTTCGGCCACCCGTATCCGCTCGGTTCGCTGTTCTTCACCGAGATGTGGGAGCGTTTCTCGTTTTACGGCATTCGTCCGTTACTGATCCTGTTTATGGCCGCCACCGTCTATGACGGCGGGATGGGTCTGGCGCGTGAAAACGCCTCGGCGATTGTCGGTATCTTTGCCGGTACCATGTACCTGGCTGCGCTGCCGGGCGGCTGGCTGGCGGATAACTGGCTCGGTCAGCAGAGAGCCGTCTGGTACGGTTCGATCCTGATTGCGCTCGGTCACCTGTCGATTGCGCTCTCGGCGGTGATGGGCAACAACCTGTTCTTTATCGGCCTGATGTTCATCGTGCTCGGCTCCGGGCTGTTCAAGACCTGTATTTCAGTCATGGTCGGTACCCTGTATAAAAAAGGCGACGCGCGTCGCGACGGCGGTTTCTCGCTGTTCTATATGGGTATCAACATGGGCTCGTTCATCGCGCCGCTGATTTCCGGCTGGCTGATTAAAACCCACGGCTGGCACTGGGGCTTTGGTATTGGCGGTATCGGGATGCTGGTGGCGCTGATTATCTTCCGCGTGTTTGCCGTTCCGGCCATGAAACGCTATGACGGCGAAGTCGGCCTCGACTCCACCTGGAACAGCCCGGTGGTGAAGCGTAACGGCGTGGGCGTTTGGCTGCTGGCGCTGGCGGCAGGCGTGGCAACGCTCGTGACGCTGATTGCGCAGGGCGTGATTGTAATTAACCCGGTCGCGGTAGCCAGCGTGCTGGTCTACGTGATTGCGGCATCCGTTGCCCTCTACTTTATCTATCTGTTTGTCTTTGCTGGCCTGAACCGTAAAGAGCGCGCCAGACTGCTGGTCTGCTTTATTCTGCTGATCTCCGCGGCGTTCTTCTGGTCCGCGTTTGAACAGAAACCAACCTCGTTCAACCTGTTTGCCAACGACTACACTAACCGCATGATCGGCGATTTCGAAATCCCGGCGGTGTGGTTCCAGTCAATCAACGCCCTGTTCATCATCCTGCTGGCACCGGTATTCAGCTGGGCGTGGCCGAAGCTGGCGAGCATGAACATTCGCCCGAGCAGCATCACCAAGTTTGTTATCGGTATTCTGTGTGCCGCAGCGGGCTTTGGCCTGATGATGCTGGCGGCACAGAACGTGCTGAGCAGCGGTGGGGCGGGCGTATCGCCGTTCTGGCTGGTAGGTAGCATCCTGATGCTGACGCTCGGCGAGCTGTGTCTCAGCCCGATTGGCCTGGCGACCATGACGCTGCTGGCGCCGGAGAGAATGCGCGGTCAGATGATGGGGCTGTGGTTCTGTGCCAGCGCGCTGGGTAACCTGGCGGCGGGTCTGATTGGCGGCCACGTGAAGGCCGACCAGCTGGATATGCTGCCGGATCTCTTTGCGCGCTGCTCTGTCGCGCTCCTGATTTGTGCCGCGGTACTGATCGTCCTCATTGTTCCGGTTCGCCGCATGCTGGAAAATGCGCAGACTAAACCGGCAACTAACGCCTCATAAACCTCGGGCTTGCCGGGGCGGCGTTATGCCCCGGCAATTTACTCAACGAGGTAAGAACATGCTGTTAGGGTTTGTTGGTCTTGGCGCAGTCGTTGAAACAGCTTACCTGCCCGCAATACGAAAATGCTTTGATAATCCCCCGCACTGTTTAGGCTTTGATATCCAGCCCGTAAAACAGCCGGAGGGGGTAACACGTTGTGCCACACTGGCTGAACTCCTCTCCCGGCCGCTTGATACCCTGTTTATTACCACGGCGTCGCTGCACCATCTTGAGGTGCTTGAACACGCTCTCGCCTCATCGGTTTCCCGCATCGTGGTTGAAAAACCGATCGTTGCCACGCTTGCCCAAATCGAAAAGCTCAACGCGCTGCTGGCAAACCCCGACGTTGCACCCCGCGTGCTGGCGCTCGATCACTGGATGGCGCGCCTCGAAACGGTGAAGCGGTCGCTGGTGGGCACTGTCTCTGACATCGTCAAAATCGACGGCTTTTTGCAGGAGCCGAGCGGATTTAACGCTGCAGGGGAGCCCATCGCGCTTAACTTTGCTACCGGCGAACCGGACACCCGTACGCTTCACCACCCGGACGGCGTGATTCTGGATATCGGTACGCACGTGCTGGCGATGCTGCGCGAAACGGTGCGTTATCTGGGCGGGAATGATGAGATGACGTTGCAGGTGGTGACGGCTAAAGACCGCCTGGGCCGCGCTATTGCCAAAGGCGACCTGACCACGGCGGAGGGCGAGGCGCATCTGCAGGGCCGCATCAGCGGCGTGCCGGTGGATCTCTGGCTTAACAAATACGCGGGACCCGCCGGCGGGCAAAAAGGCTTACGGCTCTGGTTGCGCGACGGCCGCATCATTAGCTACGACCGGCGCGGTGCGGAGGATGTGCTTGAGCAGATTGAGGGTGAGAACATTCAGCGCTGGCATATCCCCGGGACAATCTACGAGCACTGTCTTACCGGACACATTCTGGGCACGAACAGCCTGTTTGAACGGGATCCGCACGAGGTGAGCCGCACAACGCGTCGCCGAATCGAGGAAGTGACGCTGCTGCTGACCTTGCAGCAACAGCTGCGTGGCCCGCACTGAACGCAACGTGGTAAAATTATTGCAGACCAGAATGCTTTAAGGAGTCACCATGACGATTACCTGCCCGGATTGCCAGGCACCGCTTGAGCCTCTGAACGGGGTGGCACACTGCGAGAGCTGTAATAAGGATATTGCGCTTGAAGCCCGCTGCCCGGAGTGCCATCAGCCACTCCAGGTCTTAAAAGCCTGCGGGGCGGTGGATTATTTCTGTCAGAACGGCCACGGTCTTATCTCTAAAAAACGCGTGGAGTTTGTTCGGGCCGAAGGTTAATCGCACACGCAGCCTTCGCCTTTCTTCCACAGCTCGACCAGCGACTCGGGCGCTTCCTGCTCCGGTACCAGCACGATGATATCGGCGTAGTGCGCCTGATTTTGCCCGGTCCAGATAATCTGGATGCGGAAATAGCGCTGGTCGCCGCTGCCGGGTGACGAGGCCTGTCCCGGCGGCTGACCGCGCGGAAAGGCCTGCTCCAGGATGCTTACCAGGCGCTGGCGCTGAGCCTCATTGAGCGAGGAGAGCGCGATGGTGCGCTGGCCGCTCAGCTTGGGAATATAGGCGACGCCGCCTTCCCGGGCCAGCTCAACCACGGCGTCATCCGTCAGTTCCGGAACCTGCATTTACAACACTCCCACCTGTTCCCAGGCTTGTTTAATGGCCGCCCCAACGTCGCCGCCGGAGCGTTTCTCTCCGTGCGCGATCGTCAGTTTTGCGAAGGCCTCAAAATCTGCATCCTGCGCCAGATTGCGATCGCAAACCGTGTCGTACCAGGCATAACCCGCTTTTTCCCAGGCGTAGCCGCCGATCGCCGTCGCGGCCAGATAAAATGCCCGGTTGGGGATGCCGGAGTTCAGATGTACGCCGCCGTTATCCTCACGCGTTTTGATGAAATCCTTCATGTGTGCAGGCTGCGGGTCTTTGCCGAGCAGCGGATCGTTGTAGGCGGTGCCCGGTTCAGACATCGAGCGCAGCCCTTTGCCATTGATGCCTTTCGCCAGTAATCCCTCACCAATCAGCCAGTCCGCTTTATCGGCGGTTTGCTTCAGATGGTACTGCTTCACCAGTGAGCCAAACACGTCCGACAGCGACTCGTTCAGCGCGCCAGACTGCTCAAAATAGATAAGCCCGGCTTCGGTCTCGGTCACGCCGTGGCTCAGCTCATGCGCCACGACGTCTATGGCGATGGTAAAGCGGTTAAATATTTCCCCGTCGCCGTCGCCAAATACCATCTGCTGACCGTTCCAGAAGGCGTTCTGATATTCCCGGCCATAGTGAACGGTACCGGTTAAAATAAGCCCTTTGTTATCGAGCGAATCGCGCTGATATTCCTTCCAGAAGAAATCATGGGTAATACCCAAATACTCGTAGGCTTCGTCTACCGCCACATCGCCGTTTGACGGCTGGCCTTCGTAACGTACCTGCGTACCCGGTAGCTCCTGAGTTTGCTTCGCGTCGTAGATATCCCGCTCCAGCTGTCCGGCTTTATTCACGTGCGGCGCGGCGGGTTTGCCCGGCATATGGGCCATCAGCGTCTGGACGTGGGTTAAGGTCTGGCGGGCACAGCGCTGCTGCGGTTCGGAACCGCTTTCGATAATACGACGAAGAATATACGGGGGGATCACGCTATAAAGATGGGACATGCTGCTCTCCTTATTAAAAAAGGGAATAGCAGCAGTATAGTAAGTAACCGGCGAAGAATTATCCGGTTTTACGCTGACGCGTCTTTTTCACCGGTTTAATTGATTTCACTTCGCTTTCTACCCAGCCGTCTGACAGACGCGTCGTCAGCACATCGCCGGTATTCACCTGTTTGGTTTGCTTGAGCACCTTGCCGTCCGTCGCCGTCGTCACGCTATAGCCGCGCGCCAGCGTGGAGAGGGGGCTGACCGCTTCAAGGTGGGTCACCGCATTGCCAAAGCGTTCGCGGGTGGTGCTCAGTCGCGCGCGGAGAGTTTCCGCCAGACGGTACTCCAGCTGCTGAATCCGCGTTTGCGCGCGATAAATTTTCGGCTGCGGGTTCTGCTGGTTCAGACGCTGCGTCACGCGCTGTTGGCGCGACACCGCGCGCTTAATCTGCGTGTCCACCGCCACGTTCATGCGCTGGCGCAGACGCTCCAGCACGGTCTGCTGACGCGCCAGGCGCAGCTGCGGGTGCTGCTGCTGAAGACGGTGATGAAGCTGGGTAAAGCGACGGGTCCGGTTGGCGAGGTAGTAGTCCATCGCCATCTCAAGACGTTGCTGGCCGCTCTGGATCTGACGCAGCAGCTCCAGCTGGTTGCGGCTGACCACCTCTGCCGCCGCGGACGGCGTCGGCGCGCGGAGATCCGCGACAAAATCGGCGATCGTCACGTCCGTTTCGTGGCCGACGGCGCTTACCACGGGGATCTGACTTGCAAAGATTGCCCGCGCCACGCGCTCGTCGTTAAAGCTCCACAGGTCTTCCAGCGAGCCGCCGCCGCGTCCGACGATTAAGATGTCGCACTCCTGACGCGCGTTCGCCAGCTCAATGGCGCGCACAATCTGCCCCGGCGCATCGTCACCCTGAACAGCGGTCGGGTAGATGATGACGGGCAGGGAAGGGTCGCGACGCTTCAGAACGTGTAAAATATCGTGCAGTGCCGCACCGGTTTTCGAGGTGATGACACCCACGCAGTGGGCAGGCGAGGGCAGCGGCTTTTTAAACTGCTGGTCGAAAAGTCCCTCTTCCGAGAGCTTCGCCTTTAACTGTTCGTACTTTTGCTGCAGCAGGCCTTCGCCCGCAGGCTGCATGCTCTCGACGATAATTTGATAATCACCGCGCGGCTCATACAGGGTGATATTGGCGCGCACCAGAACCTGCTGGCCGTGCTGAGGACGGAACGTCACGCGGCGGTTACTGTTGCGGAACATTGCGCAGCGCACCTGGGCGGTATCGTCTTTTAGCGTAAAATACCAGTGGCCGGAGGAGGGCTGCGTGAAGTTAGAGATTTCACCGCTGATCCAGACCTGCCCCATTTCCTGCTCAAGCAGCAAACGCACCGTCTGATTCAGGCGGCTGACGGTATAAATTGAGGGGGATTGAGAGGATAACATGTGAGCGGGATCAAATTCTAAATCAGCAAGTTATTCAGTCGATAGTAACCTGATGAGAGGCAATCGCAAGCTTTTTTATAAAAAAGTGTAGATGCAATCGGTTACGCTCTGTATAATGCCACGGCAATATTTAACCACCCAGGTCAGAGATATTGCCCATGCTACGTATCGCTAAAGAAGCACTGACGTTTGACGACGTCCTCCTCGTTCCCGCTCACTCCACTGTTCTGCCGAATACTGCCGATCTCAGCACGCAGTTGACGAAAACCATTCGCCTGAACATTCCTATGCTCTCTGCGGCAATGGACACCGTGACTGAAGCGCGCCTGGCTATTGCCCTGGCACAGGAAGGTGGCATTGGCTTTATTCACAAAAACATGTCTATCGAACGTCAGGCGGAAGAAGTTCGCCGCGTGAAGAAACATGAATCCGGCATCGTGTCCGATCCACAGACCGTTCTGCCAACTACCACCCTGCACGAAGTGAAGGCCCTGACCGAGCGTAACGGCTTCGCCGGTTACCCGGTGGTGACCGAAGAGAACGAGCTGGTCGGTATTATTACCGGTCGTGACGTGCGTTTCGTGACTGACCTGAACCAGCCTGTCAGCGTGTACATGACGCCAAAAGAGCGTCTGGTCACCGTTCGCGAAGGTGAAACCCGCGACGTAGTGCTGGCAAAAATGCACGAAAAACGCGTTGAAAAAGCGCTGGTTGTTGACAGCAACTTCCACCTGCGCGGCATGATCACCGTTAAAGATTTCCAGAAAGCAGAACGTAAGCCTAACGCCTGTAAAGACGAGCATGGCCGTCTGCGCGTTGGCGCTGCGGTAGGCGCAGGTGCTGGTAACGAAGAGCGCGTTGACGCGCTGGTTGCTGCGGGCGTTGACGTCCTGCTGATTGACTCCTCTCACGGCCACTCCGAAGGCGTTCTGCAGCGTATTCGCGACACCCGTGCCAAATACCCTGACCTGCAGATCATCGGCGGTAACGTGGCCACTGGCGCAGGCGCTCGCGCGCTGGCTGACGCGGGCTGCAGCGCGGTGAAAGTGGGTATCGGTCCTGGCTCTATCTGTACCACACGTATCGTGACCGGCGTGGGCGTTCCGCAGATCACCGCGGTGTCTGACGCGGTTGAAGCGCTGGAAGGCACCGGTATTCCGGTTATCGCCGACGGCGGTATCCGCTTCTCTGGTGACATCGCCAAAGCCATCGCCGCTGGCGCCGCTGCCGTGATGGTAGGCTCCATGCTGGCCGGTACCGAAGAATCGCCGGGTGAAATCGAACTCTACCAGGGCCGTTCTTACAAATCCTACCGCGGCATGGGCTCCCTGGGCGCGATGTCCAAAGGTTCCTCTGACCGTTACTTCCAGACCGATAACGCTGCTGACAAACTGGTGCCGGAAGGTATCGAAGGTCGCGTTGCCTATAAAGGCCGTCTGAAAGAGATCATCCACCAGCAGATGGGCGGCCTGCGCTCCTGTATGGGTCTGACCGGCTGTGGTACCATTGATCTGCTGCGTACTAAAGCGGAATTCGTACGCATCAGCGGTGCGGGTATCCAGGAGAGCCACGTTCACGACGTGACGATCACCAAAGAGTCCCCGAACTACCGTCTGGGCTCCTGATAAGTTTCCGCGCCCGGCTCCTGCCGGGCGCTCTGTTTTTGTTTCACTTGCCTCGGAATTAGCGTCAATGACGGAAAACATTCATAAACATCGCATTCTCATCCTGGACTTTGGTTCTCAGTACACTCAGCTGGTGGCGCGTCGCGTACGTGAACTGGGCGTTTACTGTGAACTGTGGGCGTGGGATGTCACGGAAGCACAGATTCGCGAATTCAATCCAAGCGGCATCATCCTGTCCGGCGGCCCGGAAAGCACCACCGAAGAGAACAGCCCGCGCGCGCCGCAGTACGTGTTCGAAGCTGGCGTGCCGGTATTCGGCGTTTGCTACGGTATGCAGACCATGGCCATGCAGCTGGGCGGCCACGTAGAAGGCTCCAGCGAGCGCGAGTTCGGCTATGCGCAGGTTGAAGTGGTTAACGACAGCGCGCTGGTGCGCGGTATCGAAGACTCCCTGACCGCAGACGGCAAACCGCTGCTGGACGTGTGGATGAGCCACGGCGATAAAGTCACCGCTATCCCGTCTGACTTCGTCACCGTTGCCAGCACAGAGAGCTGCCCGTTTGCCATCATGGCGAACGAAGAAAAACGCTTCTACGGCGTGCAGTTCCACCCGGAAGTAACCCACACCCGTCAGGGTATGCGCATGCTGGAGCGCTTCGTGCGCGACATCTGCCAGTGTGAAGCCCTTTGGACCCCGGCAAAAATCATCGACGACGCCGTTGAGCGTATCCGCCAGCAGGTTGGCGATGACAAAGTGATCCTCGGCCTCTCCGGCGGCGTGGACTCCTCCGTGACCGCGATGCTGCTGCACCGCGCTATCGGCAAAAATCTGACCTGCGTCTTCGTGGACAACGGCCTGCTGCGCCTGAACGAAGCCCAGCAGGTTATGGACATGTTCGGCGACCACTTCGGTCTGAACATCGTTCACGTGGAAGGCGAGCAGCGCTTCCTGGACGCGCTGAAAGGCGAGAACGATCCGGAAGCAAAACGTAAGATCATCGGTCGCGTGTTCGTGGAAGTGTTCGACGAAGAAGCGCTGAAGCTGGACGACGTCAAATGGTTGGCGCAGGGCACCATCTATCCTGATGTGATCGAGTCTGCGGCCTCCGCCACCGGCAAAGCGCACGTCATCAAATCTCACCACAACGTGGGCGGCCTGCCGAAAGAGATGAAGATGGGTCTGGTTGAACCGCTGCGCGAGCTGTTCAAAGACGAAGTGCGTAAGATCGGTCTGGAACTGGGTCTGCCGTACGACATGCTCTACCGTCACCCGTTCCCGGGTCCGGGTCTGGGCGTGCGCGTGCTGGGTGAAGTGAAGAAAGAGTACTGCGACCTGCTGCGTCGTGCGGACGCGATCTTCATCGAAGAGCTGCACAAAGCTGACCTGTACAACAAAGTAAGCCAGGCCTTCACCGTGTTCCTGCCGGTTCGCTCTGTCGGCGTAATGGGCGATGGCCGTAAGTACGACTGGGTTGTTTCCCTGCGTGCGGTGGAAACCATCGACTTCATGACCGCGCACTGGGCGCACCTGCCGTATGACTTCCTGGGCCGCGTGTCTAACCGCATCATCAACGAAGTGAACGGTATTTCCCGCGTGGTGTATGACATCAGCGGTAAGCCACCGGCTACGATTGAGTGGGAATGATTTCCCAACCGGATACGTCTGGTACTAACAGGTTCTAAATTATCTCTAAGCCCGCGGATTGCGGGCTTTTTTTGGGCCATGGCTGGCAACATCATGTCAGGTGAGTGCCAGGAGCGGGCGCAACGTAATACTATCCATTAAATCCTTATTCGATGCGTTCCACATTTGGATGACGATCGGTTGCGGCTTCATGGAAAATGTCACCCAGCCAACCGGCAATCTCGCCTTCAGTCATATCGTCAGGAATAGCGATGTCATAGAGTCGAGAAAACTTTCTCTCCGTCAGGTCAGCACGAAATACCAGCCACCGATCATGCTTACGTTGAACGCCAATATGCCGTCCAAAAACGTTATATATCAGCATATGCAATCTCCGATCATGCTAGTGAGTTCCTGTATCTATGATACATGTCAGATCAGGCCAGAGTGTAAATTGTACAAAGATGAAAGGTCAGCGTTCGCATCTCGCTTACAGTGGACATCATGCTTCTGTATCTGCTCTGTCTGCTCTGTGCCTGCAGCAGACGCTGCAGTATATTCCACTTTCGGCTCGAATCGGACTGAGGTAACGTAGCAGAAATATTTATCCGGACTCAACCAAGATGCCTTCCATCGAAACGTTTATCACTTTTCTTCTCGCGCTGACGCTTCTGGAGATTTCTCCGGGGCCAGACATGATGCTAACTATCGCCAGAGGCGTCGGTCAGGGAAGACGTATTGCACTGTTTACGGTACTGGGTAATGTATTTGTAGCGGGTTTTGTGCAAGTTTCTTTTCTTGTCCTGGGGCTGGTAGCCGTTGTTCATGCCTGGCCGGTTGCACTAGATCTGTTAAGGTGGGCTGGTGCGGCTTATCTGATGTGGCTGGGCATAAAAATGATTGCGACTTCAGGCACAGATACGCGGCTGCGAAAAACGGCCAAAATTTCTGACTGGAGTGCCGTTAAGGAAGGCGCCCTGAACAGCCTGACTAACCCAAAATCCCTGCTGTTCATGTTTGCTTTTCTTCCTCAGTTTGTTGATCCTGCTGCGGGGCCTGTCTGGCTGCAATTGCTTGTTCTGGGTAGTATCCAGAAGCTGGCAGGAATTATTTCCCTGGGGTCAGTCGCGATGGCATCAGGGACATTTGGAAACTGGCTAAGTAAACACCCTGGCTTTATCAAATGGCAGGAACGATTTACAGGTGTTGTCATGATAGGCCTCGGTATCCGCATGTTGTTTAGCGGGTCTGGTGTCGTATCGAAATCTTCCAGTTAAGTTTTACCGAAAGGGTAAACCCAGTGTCCGCTCCGTGCCAGAAGCGGAAGTTTAGCTTTTTTGCTGGAAAATGTTTGTGTGAGTTGTAGTTGCAAACACCTGTAGGATTACTGGGAGCACTAACCAAGAATCGTGCTAATAACTGCTAAATAGCGGAGGGGATTTATATTAATTGACATAAGTATTGTCTTGGCATAAATATATAATATGCACTCGAGGGATTTAACGGTATATAGCAGCATGAGTTTAATACATTGAATACTTATGTGGTGTATGGTAAATTCCTAGAACAATAAAATAATTTCATTTTCAACATTATTTTATTGATTGGGTCATGAATGGGCAGGCCATTAAGCCTGATGTGGAGAATTTTTTATTCTGGTTAATTTAATATGACTATTAATGATAAAAAAAACATAAAAATCCTCTTGGAAAACTATAATGATTTAACATGGACTGATGTTAATGTTTTAATAAATGACTTATCGGACACAGTAAAACCTTATATATATCAGCACGTAATAGATAATCCAACGCCAAAAATTAAATCAAGAGCAAGAGAATTGTTAAGCAACATAGAGAAAAAGAAAAAGAAAAAAATAAAGAAAGAGTACCAATATAAATGTTGTCATCATGACTGTACTGAACCGGCTATACAGTCACATGTTATTTCAAAGTCAGCTGTATTAGCACCGTTAGCAAATGCTAGCAATGAAATGTATCATTTCGTATCAGATATTAATTCAAACCCAACTAAATGTATCTTTAAGGCAAGGCATATAGACAATATATCTTCATTTCCTGGGTATTGTAAAAAGCATGATGAGGATATTTTTAGAGAAGTAGATCAAGGAACATCAGTAAATGCTAAATTTGTCAATTTGAGTGCCATGAGAGTGTTGAAAAAACAAATATTCGATCTGAGGTTAAAGATAAGTTTGCAAGATGACCTGAGTGAAAAGTGGAATGATAAATGCTCAGAATATATTAATGAACAAGAAGATATAGATTTAATTTCTCTCGCTGAAGCAAATGAGTTTTTCATTGATATGAATAAAAAAGTTAAAATAATGAAGGATAATATTAATAGGTATGAATCCTTGTATAATAAAATTTATAGCAAAATTGAAGAATCGACAGCATTAAAATATAATATAATGGAAGTAAAATATGTTAGAAGTTGTTTCTCTATCATGATTGATATTCCATTGGAGGATGGCAGTCCTGGTGAGCCACACTTTATATTTTATTTCCCAATTAATAATCAAGCATTTATGGTTATTGCTAAGGAAAATAATAAAGAAAATTATGATGCTATGATAGTTGATGAAAAATATAATCTTAGCTTGTTTTTCTGGATGTTTATTTTGAAAAATAAAGAGTCTTTATTTTTTTCCTCTGATGTTTTAAGCACCATTTCAGATTATCAGCTGAAAGTATTACTTACCAATTATGAGTTATTCGATACAACCCCTTCAGAGGGAATGGCTGTATCAAGTATTTATGTATAATTTGGAATAAAACTGTGGATCGTTAAGTGGTGTTCATGGGAAACTACCACGTCATTAATACAGGCTATCTTTTTCAGATATTAGCATTTAAAATTCAAGGGGTTGTGTTTTTTTTAATTTTTGTAGTTCTTGTCGAATAGCCAGCCTATATCAACTTGATATGTATGCTCAGCAACAACGTTTCAGCTGCTTGTGAAAGGAAGTATTCTATACAATTAAGCGGGGACAACCCCATTGCTCGATGAGTACAACGTCAGCATCTCGCTCACAGCAGACCTTCAGCTCAGTTGCCTGGTCCGCTTCGTGCCAGAAGCGGAGGTTGCTAGGCCCATACTGCATGAATCACTGAGAAAGAGATCATACCACTTGAAAGCATCATGCTATGGACACAATTATCTTCTTCGACGGTAAAAAAACCTAGGCCATGTTGAAGAGAGCATCTTGGACTGACTGCCTAAATCTGATCAGCTTTAACTATAGTAGTAAACAACCTGTAGAGGTCGTTTTTTGTGCTATAAATCAAAAAAATTAGATAATACCTCCACTTGAAATTATCTTTTTATTCTATAGTGATTTACAATGGCTCTGAATAATTTGAATTATACATCTTTTGTCAAATAAATATATGTGGGGGGGGATATGTTTGATGATTTTGATTTTAACTTACTAAGCTCTGATGAATTTAAAGAGGATTCAGTCAGAGAAGAGTTGATTTTACCAATTATTAAAGCTCTTGGTTATAAAGCATCGGGAGATAGCCGTGTAATCAGGAGCAAAACGCTTACACATCCATTTGTCTCAATAGGTTCACAGCCAAGAAAGATTTCAATAGTACCGGATTATGTTTTTCTTTCTAACGACCGACCATATTGGATTCTTGATGCAAAGGCTCCTAATGAAAAAATAACCAAAAGCATGCACGTTGAGCAAGCCTATAGTTATGCTATACATCCAGAAATAAGGGCAGAAATGTATGCATTGTGCAATGGGAATGAATTTGTTCTATATAGCATACGGGAACTCCACCCAATACTCAGATTTTCTTTAAAAGACATTGGTAATCACTGGGGGAAATTATTTAGGATATTAAATCCAGATATTAAAGCCAATCCGGATGTTTTGAATTATGCGCCTGATTTTGGAATTCACATTCGAAAAATGGGTTTGGTTAAAGATGGTTCTTTTAGTGCCCCAGCTATAAACACTAAATTTATTAGTCGATTGAGCGAACGGTCATACACGTGCATATCTACAATACCCGGAGATATTGATATGGCCATTTCTCTGGACTTTAACAAAAAAACATTCAAACAGCTACTTAAAGTCCTTCCATCAGAACAGGCAAATAAAATTAGACAGGCTTTAGGTCAACAACCTTTTCATATACATTTCTCTGAAAACGATCCTGACGTAAAATTCGGAATCACAAGTAATATCAGTAATGAAATACATCACAATGCTGAAGAAAGCTACATTCCTTTCATAGTTAAAGAGGTATTTCCTTATAATAACTCAATCGACGAATGGGAAGAATTAGCCAAAAGAGAAATGGAGTGAATTAGTATTTTTAATTTTGCGTAAAATTTTTGGTAAATGATTCTCGCGAGCGAGTTTAAACCGGTGTAAGCCGGTTTTTTTACAGTAATATGCTCCCAAATATGAACTAAAGCATCCATTCATAATTCACTGCTCAGCTCCTATTACATTAGCTAACACATTACATTGTAAGTAAAGGCTACTTATCTGTGGTGAGGATACTTGCGAACTTCCACTTTTCGCTCAGAGCGGACCTAACCCGCCCCACAAACCCACCCCGTATACAGCATATTAGTTCAGCTCTTTAAAATCGCATGACTCACCGGGATAGGGCCCTTACAATTGCCTCCGAGCCGAACTTTAGACGACGTTTCAGTCGACGAAAAGCCATACGGGCCGTTTCCTGTTGAAACTCAGAACTCTCCATGGGTGTTCACCCTCATGATGGTTCCACCGCGCCCGGCGTAAAGCCGACACTCATTAACCAACGGAGATTATCATCTTGAACAAATCAATACTCGCATGCTCTGTGGCCGCGCTGCTGGCCGTGTCCGCCATGTCCGCCCAGGCCAGGACCCCCGCCAGGCTCAAGTCGCCAGTATCAGGCGTGCTCTGTGACCGATATGTATGCGCTAATGACAAGGGATTATCCCGCGCGTTGACAGAGACCTATATCGGTAAGAAGGCTGCTGCAAACGAGGTGTTCACGTCGAGCAATGTCGATCTGACTGAATTCACCTTTGCCAACGGTATTTTCTGCGATGTGAAGGAGCGACTGTGCCGTGAAGATCGCTATTATGGCGCGAACGGACAGCGCTCCGGGGCGGTATCTAAAAAGTACACAACGCTGCTGTTTGGCGAATAATGGCGATGAAAAGAGACCACAGTGAAAGGCTACGTTATAGAGATATAAATTATATTTTGTAGTGTATATTATAAATGCTGATCGGGTTGTCAAAATTAAATTTCTTGTTAGTGGTTATGTTGCGGAATATTACTCTGTTACTACGCTTTAGCTGAGCGTAACAGTGAAGCGGTCTGGTTACGTGAATTCCCATTCACTACCATGAGCGAATAAAGGAATGAAAAACCGCATAATGATTGTCGGCGGCGGCACGGGAGGAACCATTGTTGCCAACCTGCTGGCCAGGAAATTACGACGTGAAATTGCTGCCGGTCAGGTAGAGCTGGTACTGATTTCCGAATCACCAGTGCACTACTACAAACCCGCCTTTATGTACGTCGCCTTTAACCTCTTCCATCACCATGAACTGGCCCGGCCTGAACGGCAATTACTGAGTCCGGAAATTCAATTTATTACCGACAGGATTGAATCTTTCGATTTTAAGCAGCGTCGACTGTACGGGGCCAGTAAGCGACATTACGACTGGGACCTGCTGGTTATCGCCACCGGCTGCACACCTTTTACACAAAAAATCCCTGGCCTTGCCGACGCGGGCGATCATTTTTATCAATATGCGGCGGCAAGACAGCTAGCGCATAAGCTCGCCACCCTTAAAAAGGGGCGAATATTTATTACCGTCTCTTTCCCTGAAACACCGAATGTGCCCCACCAGTGCGGCATCGCCCCCATTGAAACCACGCTGATGGTTGATGACTATTTGCGTCAGCGCGGCGTACGTAATCAGGTTGAGATTGTTTATACCTATCCGACCGTCGCGCAGTTGCTGCGAAACTGCCTGTTCCTGCAACGTCCGGTGGGGGAGGCGCTTGGCGATATTTTTGCCGCCAAAGGAATACAGCATCAGCGTGGTTTTACCTTAAGCCATGTCGATCCTGACAGCAAAATTGCCTATTCCGCCGAGGGCGATTCACAGAATTTCGACATCCTGATGGCAACGCCTCCCATCCGGGCAGTCGACGCGGTGCGTGATACCGGGCTTAGCGAGGTTCAGAACGGTGAAGGCTGGCTGCCGACGGATCACCAGACGCTGGGCGTCTACGGGTTAGAAGGGGTATATGTGATCGGCGATACCGTTGACCTGCCGATCAGTAAAGCCGGGGGCTCGTGCCACAACCAGGCGCCCATCATCGCGGATAACATTGTGGCGGAGCTCTACGGCAGACCACCCGGAAGCGGTAATCACTATGATGGACGGGTTCAGGCCGTCGCGCAGATGGGGCTCTGGGCCGGCATGCCGTTGGTATATGACTATCGCAATGACGTGACCCCCATGCCGGCGACAAAACTCGGCGGCATGCTGCGAAACGGTTTTAACCGTGGACTGTATTGGGGCGTCGTGAGGGGGATGTTCTGATGAGTGACCAGGAACAGTTACTAAAAAGCCTTGCCCCGCTTATGGCGGGCAATCGCCTGAATAATCTGGTTGATCTGCTTGCCGTCGTCGCAGACCTGCTGGAAATGGCCGATAACGCGATGGTCGAAAAACTGGCTGGCGTTTTTGACGATGTCGTGACCGTCGGCTGGGAAGGGGGAACCGCGCTACGCATGGCGTGGGGGGAGCAGGTTAACCGGGAAGGGGATATCTCGCTTCGTCAGGTGTTTACTATGCTCAACGACCCTGATACCCGCCGCGGCATCATGCTTTTGCTGCGGGTGTTACAGATTACGGGGCAGCGTCTAAATGCCCTCGCTTCGGTCAGCTATCCTGAGTGTCCTGAGATCGAAAACCGCTAAGATCGGGCGGATGTACACCGGAAACGGCGATTATGCCGGGTAGCGTGTTTATGTTACCCGGCCTGTTGAGCGGTACCGTGGGTTATTTATCCCCGCCACCCAACCGATACGCCAGCGCCACCACCAGCGACTGCACCAGGCACAGCGTCGCCGACTGAGACCGGAACGCGTCTACCTGCGCCTCTTTCACCACAAAGCAGAGATCGCTGAACGTCGCCAGCGGGCTTATCTGGCTGTCCGTAATCACAATCTGTCGCGCGCCAACGCTGGCGGCGGTTTCGCTGACCATCACCGTCTCTTCCGCGTACGGCGAGAAGCTGATCGACACCACAATGTCGCGCGACTTAATACGGCTGATCTGCTCGCGCAGCATCCCGCCCATGCCGTCGAGCAGGATAGGGCGGCACTCCAGATGGCTCAGTGCATAGGTAAGGTACGCGGCGACGCTAAAGGAGCGGCGCAGTCCGGCGATGTAGATGGTGTCGGCGTCGGCCAGCAGCTGTACCGCGCGCTCCAGCATCTCCGGCTCGGCGCGGGCGGCCAGCTGCTGCAGCGCCTGCGCGTTTGAACGGGCAAACTCCTGCAGGATATCGAGCGGCGTTTCCGGCACGGCCTCGCTCTCCATCTCGCGGAACAGCCGGGCGCGGTCGCTGTAGCTGGCGGTCTCCTCCACCAGGTTCATGCGAAACAGCTGTTTCATTTCGTTGAAGCCGGTGAAGTCAAAGGCGTTGGCAAAGCGGATCAGCGTCGAAGGCGGCACGTCGGCGCGCTCGGCAATGACGGCAACCGTATCGAAGGCCACGCTGTTGGTATTGTCCAGCACGTAGCGGGAGACCTGCTGCAGCCTCTTGCTCAGGCTATCGTAGCGATCGCGGATTTGCTGCTGCAGTTCGTTCAGGCTGGTTGCTGTCGTCATCTTATCCCCCAAATACAGTCATATGATTCTAAACGCAAAACCGCGTCTTTTAAATGTCGGCCATCCATCTGGCAGCAAAAATGAAACAGAAGCTTCAGTCATTTCCTCGCCCGAAATCCCTTAATAGCGCACGCGGCGTCAGTGGTGCTGGCTGTTAACATAAAAATCCATCCTTGATCACAATAATCATCATTTATTTTATTTCAACTTAAAATGGAATATTTGTTTCATATATAGTGGTCAGTACACAGTGTTCAGGTCACAGTCACGTATCAACAGCGAGAGGTTAAGGATGGAGACGGTAGCGAATTTTATTCACGGCGAATGTGTCACCGGTTCAGGCCAGCGCGTTCAGGCGATCTTCAACCCGGCCACCGGCGAGCAGATCCGCCAGGTGGTGATGAGTACGGCACAGGAAACGGAGCAGGCGATTGCCGCCGCGCAGCAGGCGTTTCCGGCGTGGGCGCGTCATGCTCCGCTTAAGCGTGCGCGCGTGATGTTCCGCTTCAAAGCGCTGCTGGAAGAGAACATGGATCGCCTGGCCCGCCTTATCAGCGAAGAGCACGGCAAGGTCTTCTCCGATGCGGTGGGCGAACTGACCCGCGGCCTGGAAGTGGTGGAGTTTGCCTGTGGTATTCCGCATCTGCAAAAGGGCGAACACTCGGCGAACGTCGGGACCGGCGTCGACAGCCACTCGCTGATGCAGCCGCTCGGCGTCTGCGCCGGGATCACGCCGTTTAACTTCCCGGCGATGGTGCCGATGTGGATGTTCCCGATTGCGCTGGCGACCGGGAATACCTTCGTACTGAAACCGTCGGAAAAAGACCCTTCTCTGGCGCTCGCGCTGGCGCAGCTGCTGAAAGAGGCCGGCCTGCCGGACGGCGTCTTCAACGTAGTGCAGGGCGATAAAGAGTCCGTTGACGTGCTCCTGACCGACCCGCGCGTGCAGGCGGTGAGCTTTGTCGGCTCCACGCCGATTGCGGAATACATTTACCAGACCGCGTCCGCCCACGGTAAGCGCTGCCAGGCGCTGGGCGGTGCGAAAAACCACTGCATTTTAATGCCGGATGCCGACATGGAGATGGCGACCAACGCCATCATGGGCGCGGCCTACGGCGCGGCGGGCGAGCGCTGCATGGCGCTCTCGGTGGTGCTGGCGGTGGGGGATAACACCGCCGATGACCTCTGCGCCCGGCTCGAAAAACAGATTGCCGCGCTGCGCGTCGGACCGGGGCTCGACCAGACGCCGGAAAACGAAATGGGGCCGCTCATCTCCTCCGCGCACCGCAGCAAGGTGCTGGGCTACATCGACAGCGGGGAAGCGCAGGGGGCGACGCTTCGCGTGGACGGCCGCGGCTTTAGCGTGAAGGGCCACGAGCAGGGCTATTTCGTCGGGCCGACGCTGTTCGATAACGTCACCCCGGAGATGACCATCTATAAAGAAGAGATTTTTGGTCCAGTGCTTTCTGTGGTGCGCGTAGCAGATTACGCCAGCGCGGTGGACCTGATTAACCGCCATGAATATGGTAATGGCTCGGCAATCTTCACCCGCGACGGTGGCTGCGCGCGTCGCTTCTGCGAAGAGGTGCAGGCGGGCATGGTGGGGGTCAACGTGCCAATCCCGGTGCCGATGGCATTCCACAGTTTCGGCGGCTGGAAGCGCTCCATCTTCGGGGCGCTCAACGTCCACGGCAACGACGGCGTGCGTTTCTACACCCGAATGAAAACCATCACCGCGCGCTGGCCGGAAATGCAGCAGGAGACAGGCGCTGCGTTCTCCATGCCGACGCTGGGCTGACAGGAGGCGTTATGCAAACCGAACGTATGACCATGGCTCAGGCGCTGGTCCGGTTCCTTAATCAACAGTACGTTAGCGTGGATGGTCACGAAACGCCCTTCGTGGAGGGCGTCGCCACCATCTTTGGGCACGGCAACGTGCTGGGTATCGGCCAGGCGCTGGAGCAGGAGCCCGGCCATCTGCAGGTGATGCAGGGCTGCAACGAGCAGGGTATCGCCCATATGGCGACGGGATTTGCCAAACAGCACCGTCGTCAGCGCATCTTTGCCGTCACCTCCTCCGTCGGGCCGGGCGCCGCCAATATGATAACGGCGGCGGCAACCGCCACGGCGAACCGTATTCCGCTGCTGCTGCTGCCGGGCGATATCTATGCCAGCCGCCAGCCCGACCCGGTGCTGCAGCAGATTGAGCAGTATCACGACCTCAGCATCAGCACCAACGACTGCTTCCGTCCGGTCTCCCGCTACTGGGACCGCATTAACCGCCCCGAGCAGCTCATGAGCGCGATGCTCAGCGCGATGCGAACGCTTACTGACCCGGCAGATACCGGTGCGGTGACGATTTGCCTGCCGCAGGACGTGCAGGGGGAAGCGTGGGATTACCCGCTGAGCTTCTTCGCGCGTCGCGTGCACCACATCGAGCGCCGTCCGCCCGATCCGCAGCGTCTGGCGCAGGCGCGGGCGCTGATCGCCCGCAAGCGTCGTCCGCTGGTGGTGTGCGGCGGCGGGGTGCGCTATTCCGGCGCACATGAGGCGTTTCACGACTTTGTCGAGACGCTGCAGCTGCCGTTTGCCGAAACCCAGGCCGGAAAGGGGGCGCTGGTAAGTGACCACCCACTTAACCTCGGTGGCGTAGGGGTGACGGGCGGAATGGCGGCCAACCAGCTCGCGCCGCAGGCTGATCTGGTGATTGGCATCGGCACGCGCCTGACCGACTTTACCACCGGCTCCAAGGCGCTCTTTTCCCATCCGGATGTCGAATTTCTGCTGCTGAACGTGGCCGAGTTTGACGCCCTGAAGCTGGACGCCACGGCGCTGATTGCCGACGCTCAAACCGGGCTCGAGGCATTGACCCACGCGCTTGGTGATTACCGCAGCGGCTGGGGAGAGGCGATCGCTGAGGCGAAATCCGCCTGGCGCGACGAGTGCCGTCGCCTGTGGGATCGCCAGTGGCGTCCGGACGACGCGCCCGAAGTGGCGGGGCACCTGGACGCGCAGCTGGCGGAGTACGGCGAGACGCTCAACACCCGCCTGACCCAGACGCGGGTGCTGGGGCTGATCAACCAGCATATTGAAGATAACGCCATCGTGGTGGGCGCGGCCGGTTCGCTGCCGGGGGATTTACAGCGCCTCTGGCAGGTCAAAACGCCGGACAGCTATCACCTGGAGTACGGCTACTCCTGCATGGGCTATGAGATTGCGGCGGCTATCGGCGCGAAGCTTGCCCGACCCGAGCAGCCGGTTTATGCCATGGTGGGGGATGGCTCCTACATGATGCTGCACTCCGAGCTGCAAACCGCTGTGCAGGAGGGGATTAAGATCACCATTCTGCTGTTTGATAACGCCAGCTTCGGCTGCATTAACAACCTGCAGATGGGGCACGGCATGGGCAGCTTTGGCACGGAAAACCGCCATCGCAACCCGGAAACCGGACGGCTTGACGGGCCGCTGGTGAAGGTCGATTTTGCGCTAAACGCGGAGAGCTACGGCTGCCGCGCCTGGCGGGTGCACGACGAGCAAACCCTGCTGACGGCGCTGGAGGCGTCCCGCGCGCATCCAGGCCCCACGCTGCTGGACATCAAGGTACTGCCGAAGACGATGACCCACGACTACGCCTCCTGGTGGCGAACCGGTGATGCGCAGGTGGCGGAATCGTCTGCCGTGCGTGAAGCCGCGGAGCAAACGCAGGCGCAAGTGAAAAAAGCTCGTCAGTATTAAGTTTTTCCGTCGTAACGAAATTTTCATTTCATTTTCCCCTCACCCTAACCCTCTCCCCAAAGGGGAGAGGGGATGGTGTGGTGCACTCTTTTCTCCCTCGCCCCTTTGGGGAGAGGGCCGGGGTGAGGGGAGCTGCTGTATGTCCTCCCATGTTGTGAGATTGATAACAAAATTTATCTCATTCATCTCAAAAGTGTTAACCCGCACTCAAAAACATAATTTTCACTATTTATAAAAATGAAATAAATGTTTTATTTATAGGGTCGTTAGTTCACAGCATTCACCAACACCGGGAGCCGTTATGTTTAACATTGCTTTACTGGGCGCTGGCCGAATTGGCCAGGTACATGCAGCTAACATCGCCAGCCACGGCGCGACCACGCTCTGGTCCGTGGTTGACCCGAATCAGGAATTTGCCACCCGCCTCGCCACGCAGTATCAGGCCCGCCAGCAGAGCCTGACTGAAGCGATGACCGACCCTAACGTTCACGCCGTGCTGATCGCCTCCGCGACCGATACCCACGCGGACCTGATTGAAATGGCCGCCCGCCACGGCAAGGCCATCTTCTGTGAAAAGCCGGTACACCTCGACCTTGCCCGCGTGCGCGACTGCCTGAAAGTGGTCAAAGAGTACGACGTGCCGCTGTTTATCGGCTTTAACCGCCGCTTTGACCCGCAGTTCCGCCGCGTGAAAACCGACGTGCAGGCCGGGCGCATCGGCAAGCCGGAATCGCTGCTGATCATCTCCCGCGATCCGTCTCCACCGCCTGCGGAGTACGTGCGCGTCTCCGGCGGCATGTTCCGCGATATGACCATTCACGATTTTGACATGGCCCGCTTCATCATGGGCGAAGAGCCGGTGTCGGTGTATGCCCAGGGCAGCAACCTGGTGGATCCGGCGATTGGCGAGGCAGGCGACATCGATACCGCGTTTATCGTCCTGAAATACGCTTCCGGCGCGATGGCGACCATCGTCAACAGCCGCCGCTCCTCGTATGGCTACGACCAGCGCCTGGAGCTGCACGGCTCCGAAGGGCTGCTGTGCGCGGGCAACATTCTGGAAAACCAGGTGCAGCACTACGGCAAACAGGGCTGCACGAGTGCGCTGCCGGAACACTTCTTCCTGCAGCGCTACAAATCCGCTTACGCCGCGGAATGGGAACACTTTGTCGCGGTCCTGCGCGGTGAAGCGGTGCCTGACTGCAGCGGCGATGATGGTGAACGTGCGCTGTACCTTGCGGATAAAGCGCTGGAGTCACTGCGCAGCCAGCGCGAGATCGTCCTCTAAACACCACAACCCTACACAGAGAGACATAATAATGAAAAAACTGATCGTAGCCGCCCTCATCGCCATGACGTCCGGGGCCGCCCTCGCCGAAAACGAGCAAATTGTTTTCAGTACGCCAAACCTGGCCATGCCGTTTGAAGTTCACATGCAGCGCACGGCGGTAAAAGCCGCAAAAGAGATGGGCGTGAAGCTTCAGGTACTGGACGGGCAGGGCAGTTCACCGAAGCAGGTGGCTGACCTGGAAAACGCCATCACCCGCGGCGCGCAGGGCTTTATCGTCTCCCCGAACGACGTGAACGCGGTCTCCAGCGCGGTGGATGAAATTCAGGATGCGAAGCTGCCGGTGGTCACCCTTGACCGCTCCGTCGACAGCCAGAAGAAAGTGCCGCACTTTGGCGCCAACAACTACAAAGGCGGCCAGGCGATTGGCGACTTCGTCAAAACCAAATTCCCCGACGGGGCGGAGATCATTCTGCTGACCGGCCAGCCGGGCTCCTCCTCTAACATCGAACGCACTAAAGGGATCCGCGACAGCCTGAAGGCGGGTGGCGATAAGTACAAGATCGTCGCCGATCAGACCGGCAACTGGATGCGTTCTGAAGGGATGCGCATCGTGGAAAGCGTGCTGCCCTCGCTGCCGAAACGTCCTCAGGTGATCCTCTCCGCCAACGACGACATGGCGCTGGGGGCGATTGAAGCCCTGCAGAGCCAGGGCGTGAAGCCGGGCGAAATTCTGGTCACCGGCTTTGATGCGGTACCGGAAGCGCTGGCCCGCGTGCGCGACGGCTGGCTGGCGGTGACGGCGGATCAGCGTCCGGGCTTTGCGGTGCAGACGGCGATGAGCCAGCTGGTGGCCAACGTGCGCGAGAAAAAAGCCATCACCGGGGCCGACTACCCGCCGACGCTGATCACCAAAGAGAACCTGCAGCAGGCTGAGCGTATCGGTGAGGCCGGTAACTGATTTATCCGCAGCCGCCGCTGGCGCGGCGGCTCACTCTAAAGGAGGAGCAGACCGATGTCGCAACCCTTACTGAAAGTGACCGACCTGGCAAAAAGCTTTTCCGGCGTCTGGGCGTTAAGCAGCGCCCAGCTGACCGTCGGCGCGGGCGAGATCCACGCCCTGCTGGGGGAAAACGGGGCGGGTAAATCCACGCTGCTGAAGGCGCTCGCGGGGGCGCAGCCGCAAACCCGCGGGGATATCTGGTTCAACGGCGAAACGCTGCCGGTGGACGACTCCCCGGTGGAACGGCAGAACAAGGGCATTATCACCATCTATCAGGAATTCAACCTGCTGCCCAACATGACCGTCGCGGAAAACATGTTTCTCGGGCGCGAGCCGCGTAAACGTAACCTGATCGTCGACGAAAAGGCGGTCAATCAGGAGGCGCAGGTCATTCTCGACTATCTGCAGCTGAACGTTGCGCCGACCACGCCGGTCGCCCGTCTGAGCGTTGCCCAGCAGCAGATGGTGGAGATCGCCCGGGCGCTGACCCTCAACGCCAGGCTCATCATTATGGACGAACCTTCCGCCGCGCTGAGCGACAGCGAGGTGGAAAGCCTGCACCGCGTGGTGCGCGAGCTCAAAAACCGCGGCGTGAGCATTATTTACGTTACCCACCGTCTGCACGAAGTTTTCCAGCTCTGCGATCGCTTCACCGTTTTCCAGGACGGCCGTTTCACCGGCACCGGCGCGGTGGCGGAGACCAACGTCGAACAACTGATCCGCCTGATGGTCGGGCGCGACGTGGCCTTTAATCGCCGTCCCGCCAGCGAAACCCATCATGAGGACAAACCCGTCCGTCTGGCGGTGAAGGGGCTGAGCCGCGAAAAGCCGCCGCTGGATCCGCACGGCATCGCCCTGCATGACATCAGCTTCCACGTTCACGCCGGGGAGGTCTTAGGCATTGCCGGACTGGTGGGCGCGGGACGCACCGAGGTGGCGCGCTGCCTGTTTGGCGCAGACGCGTTTACCGCCGGGAGCTTTGAGCTGGACGGCGTACCGTACCAGCCGCGCGACCCGCTCTATGCCCTCGACCAGGGCGTGGCGCTGGTACCGGAAGACCGCAAAAAAGAGGGGGCGGTGCTGGGACTGTCGATTCGCGACAACCTGTCGCTCTCCTGCCTCTCCTCGCTGCTGCAGTGGCGCTGGTTCGTGAACACCCGCAAAGAGGACGATCTGATCGAGTCCTACCGCAAGGCGCTGCAGATCAAAATGGTCAACAGCGCGCAGGAGGTGCGCAAGCTCTCCGGCGGTAACCAGCAAAAGGTGATCCTCGCGCGCTGCATGGCGCTCAACCCGCGGGTGCTGATCGTTGATGAGCCGACGCGCGGCATCGACGTGGGGACCAAATCAGAAGTGCACCAGGTGCTGTTTGACATGGCGAAAAAGGGCGTGGCGGTGATCGTGATCTCCTCCGATCTGCCTGAAGTGATGGCGGTGTCAGACCGGATCATCACCCTCAGCGAAGGCCGGGTGACCGGCGAGATCCACGGTGACGACGCTAACGAAGAACGGCTGATGACGATGATGGCCATCAACCACAACGCCCTGAACGCGGCATAACGGAGTTTCTCATGACGCAGATGATTTCTAAAACGCAGGCCCCGGTCAAACGCGCCGGACGCATCGATCCCATCGCCTTCTTCGAGCGCTTCGGGGTACTGATTTTCATGATCCTGCTGCTGATCTTCTTCCAGTCGCAGAACAGCAACTTTTTCTCTGAACGCAATATTTTCAACATACTGACCGAAGTTTCCATCTACGGGATCATGGCTGTGGGGATGACCTTTGTCATCCTGACCGCCGGGATTGACCTCTCCGTGGGCTCCATTCTGGCGGTCTGCGCCATGACCGCGGCGTACGTGATTAAGGGCGACAACTTCACCACCGTCGATCCGAACGCCTGGGGCGGCATGAGCTGGCTGATCGGGCTGGGGATTTGTTTGGCGATGGGCACGGCGATTGGCTTCCTGCACGGCCTGGGCGTGACCCGCCTGCGCCTGCCGCCGTTCATCGTGACCCTCGGCGGGATGACCATCTGGCGCGGCCTGACGCTGGTGATCAACGACGGCGCGCCGATTGCCGGTTTCGATCAGGGCTACCGCTGGTGGGGGCGCGGGGAGCTGCTCGGCATCTCCATTCCGATCTGGATCTTCGCCATCGTCGCCCTCGGCGGTTATCTGGCGCTGCATAAAACCCGCTGGGGCCGCTTCGTCTACGCCATCGGCGGTAACCCGGAGGCAGCGCGCCTGGCGGGGGTGAACGTCAAGCGCGTGCTGGTCAGCGTCTACGTGCTGATTGGCTGCCTGGCGGGGCTGGCGGGCTTCATTCTGAGCGCGCGTCTGGGGAGCGCTGAGGCGGTGGCCGGGATCTCCTTTGAACTGCGCGTCATTGCCTCGGTGGTGATTGGCGGCACCTCGCTGATGGGCGGCTACGGGCGCATCGGCGGCACCATTATCGGCTCCATCATCATGGGGATTCTGATTAACGGCCTGGTGCTGATGAACGTCTCGGCCTACTACCAGCAGATTATCACCGGATTAATTATCGTTCTGGCGGTGGCGTTTGATACCTACGCCAAGAGCCGTCGCGGCGCACTGTGAGGATCACGATGAAAGAGGTTCGTATTGGATTGATTGGCACCGGGTATATCGGCAAGGCGCACGCTATCGCCTATGCCCAGGCCCCGACGGTGTTCAACCTGCGCGGCAGGCTGGTGCGCGAGATGGTGGCGGAAGTCACGCCGGAGCTGGCGGCAGCGCGCGCGCAGGCGTTTGGCTTCAACCGCTCCACCGGCGACTGGCGGGCACTGGTGGCCGACCCGGCGATAGACGTTGTGGATATTTGCTCACCCAACCATCTGCATAAGGAGATGGCGCTGGAGGCGATCCGCCACGGCAAGCACGTCTACTCGGAGAAGCCGCTGGCGCTGCACGCCCACGACGCACGGGAGATGGTCGACGCCGCGAAGCGGGCCGGGGTGAAAACGCTGGTGGGCTTCAACTACATGAAAAACCCGACGGCGCAGCTGGCGAAGGAGATTATTGCCCGCGGCGAGATTGGCGAGGTGATCCACTTCTACGGCACCCACAACGAAGACTATATGGCCGACCCACGCTCGCCCATTCACTGGCACTGCTTCAAAGAGACCGCCGGGCTGGGGGCGCTGGGCGACCTCGCGGCGCATATCGTCAATATGGCCCAGTACCTGGTCGGGGAGATTGAGCAGGTCTGCGGCGACCTGAAGATCGTGGTCCCGGAGCGCCCGGCGAAGGCCGGCTCGTCGGACATGGTTGCCGTCGAAAACGAGGATCAGGCCCACGCGATGGTGCGCTTCGCGGGCGGGGCGCAGGGCATGATTGAAACCTCCCGCGTTGCCTGCGGCCGCAAGATGGGGCTGTCGTACGTCATTACCGGCACGAAAGGCGCCATCAGCTTCACCCAGGAGCGCATGGCGGAGCTGAAGCTCTATCTGCATGACGATCCGGTAAACCGTCAGGGGTTCCGCACCTTACTCGTCGGCCCGGCGCACCCCGACTACGCCGCGTTCTGCATGGGCGCAGGCCACGGGATTGGCTTTAACGATCAAAAAACGGTGGAGGTGCGCGACCTGGTGGACGGGATTGCCGCCGACGCGCCGATGTGGCCGGACTTCGAAGAGGGCTGGAAGGTGTCGCGCGTGCTGGACGCGATTGCGCTCTCGCACCGGGAAGGCCGCTGGCTGAACGTGAACGACATTGTCTGATGAGGTATCAACGTGGAAAAGCAGTTTGATGTGATATGCATGGGCCGCGTGGCGGTAGACCTCTACAGCCAGCAGATTGGTGCCCGTCTGGAGGACGCGTCGAGCTTCGCCAAATATCTCGGCGGGTCGTCGGGCAACGTGGCGTACGGCACCGCGCGTCAGGGTTTACGTTCGTCGATGCTGGCGCGCGTCGGCGATGAACATATGGGCCGCTTCCTGCGCGAAGAGCTCAACCAGGTGGGCTGCGATACCAGCCATCTGATCACCGATAAAGACCGCCTCACGGCGCTGGTGCTACTCGGCATTAAAGACCGGGACACCTTTCCTCTTATTTTTTATCGCGATAACTGCGCGGATATGGCGATTACCGCCAGCGATGTGGACGAAAGCTACATTGCCTCCGCACGTTGTCTTGCCATCACCGGGACTCACCTTTCTCATCCTCAGACCCGCGAGGCGGTGCTGACGGCGCTGGGCTATGCCCGCCGTCACGGCGTGCGCACGGTGCTGGACATCGACTACCGTCCGGTGCTGTGGGGGCTGACCTCCTTAGGCGACGGTGAAACGCGCTTTATCGCCGCCGATAAGGTCACCCGCGAGCTGCAGGAGGTGCTGAACCTCTTTGACGTCATTGTCGGCACCGAAGAGGAGTTTCACATTGCGGGCGGCAGCACGGAGACCCTGCAGGCGCTGGGGCAGGTGCGCTCAGTCAGTGAAGCTACGCTGGTCTGCAAACGCGGTGCGCTCGGCTGCTCGGTCTACACCGACGCCATTCCGCCCCGGCTGGACGACGGCCTGACGGTGACCGGCGTGCGCGTGGAGGTGCTGAACGTCCTCGGGGCGGGGGACGCGTTTATGTCCGGCCTGCTGCGCGGCTACCTGAACGATGAGGGCTGGGAGCAGGCGTGCCGCTACGCCAACGCCTGCGGCGCGCTGGTGGTCTCGCGCCACGGCTGCGCCCCGGCCATGCCGAGCAAAATCGAGCTGGATGACTATCTCTCCCGCGCTGCGAACGTGCCGCGCCCGGATCTCGACCCGCGTCTTAACCACCTCCACCGGGTGACCACCCGCCGCCGCGAGTGGCCGGAGCTGTGCGTGATGGCCTTCGACCACCGCAGCCAGCTTGAGGATATGGCGCTGCAGTGCGGCGCGTCGCTTAAGCGCATTCCGGCGCTGAAGCAGCTGATCCTGCAGGCCAGCCGCGAGGCGGCGAGCCGGGCCGGGCTGGAGGGCAAAGCCGGTCTGCTGTGCGACGGCACCTTTGGTCAGGACGCGCTGAACGCCATCACCGGGGAAGGGTGGTGGATTGGTCGCCCCATCGAGCTGCCGGGCTCGCGTCCGCTGGAGATGGAGCATGGCAACATCGGCACCCAGCTTATCAGCTGGCCTCAGGAGCATGTGGTGAAGTGCCTGGTCTTTTTCCACCCGGAAGATGCCCACGGCCTGCGCCTGGAGCAGGAGCAGAAAATCGCCGAGGTGTACCACGCCTGCTGCCAGTCCGGGCACGAGCTGCTGCTGGAGGTGATCCTGCCTGCGACCATGCCGCGCAGCGACGAGCTCTACCTGCGCGCCATCTCCCGCTTCTACAACCTCGGCATTTACCCGGACTGGTGGAAGCTGCCGCCGCTCTCCGCCGACGGCTGGACGGCGCTGAGCGAGATTATCGAACGTCGGGACCCGCACTGCCGCGGGGTGGTGATCCTCGGTCTGGACGCCCCGGCGGAACAGCTGCGCGCCGACTTTAAAGCCGCAGCGGGGCAGACGCTGGTGAAAGGCTTCGCCGTGGGGCGCACGCTGTTTGGCGATGCCTCCCGCGCGTGGCTGAAACACGATATTGACGATGCGCAGCTGGTGGCGCGCATCCGGGACAACTACCTGCAGCTTATCGCCTGGTGGCGCGAGCGCGGACACGCATAATGGAGACGACAATGAGTGTACAACTGGGCATTAACCCGCTGACGTGGACGAATGACGATCTGCCTTCTCTCGGCGCGGAAACGTCGCTGGAGACCTGCCTGAGCGAAGGGAAAGAGGCCGGTTTCGCCGGTTTCGAGCTGGGCAATAAGTTCCCGCGCGAAGCGCGCCTGCTTGGCCCCATCCTGCAGCGCCACGACCTGCAGCTGGTCTCCGGCTGGTACTCCGGCCGCCTGCTGGAGCGCAGCGTGGAGGAGGAGATCGCCGCCGTGCAGTCCCACCTGACGCTGCTGCGCGAGCTGGGGGCGAAGGTGCTGGTCTTTGCGGAAGTGAGCGGCTGCATTCACGGCGAGCAGCAGACCCCGGTGCACCTGCGCCCGCGCTTCCCGCAGGCTCGCTGGAGAGAGTACGGCGAGAAGCTCACCGAATTTGCCCGCTACACCCAGCAGCAGGGAGTCCAGATTGCCTACCATCACCATATGGGCACGGTGATTGAGTCCGCCGACGACGTGGACAACCTGATGACCCACACCGGCGACGCGGTGGGGCTACTGCTTGATACCGGCCATCTGACCTTTGCCGGGGCCGATCCGCTGGCGGTGGCGCAGCGCTGGGCGTCGCGCATCAACCACGTTCACTGCAAAGACGTGCGTGCCGACGTGCTGGCGGACGTGAAAAACCGTAAAACCAGCTTCCTCGACGCGGTGCTGAGCGGCGTCTTTACCGTGCCGGGCGACGGCTGCGTCGATTATCCGCCGATTATGCGGCTGCTGAAGGCGCAGGACTATCACGGCTGGCTGGTGGTCGAGGCCGAGCAGGATCCGGCCATCGCCCATCCGCTGACCTACGCCCGTCTGGGATATAACAACCTGAACCGCCTGGCGCGCGACGCCGGACTGATTTAAGGAGGTGACATGTCACGTCTGTTATCACGCTGGCAACAGCCGAACGCGGAGGGGCGCACCCAGTCCGTCACGCCGGAGAGCGCAGGGTGGGGATACGTCGGCTTTGAGGCGTATGAGCTGCAGGAGGGGCAGACGCTGACGCTGCCCGCCGTCCGCGAAGAGCGCTGTCTGGTGCTGGTCGCCGGACGCGCCTCCATCAGCACACCTTCCGCGCAGTTTAACGACATCGGCGAGCGGATGAGCCCGTTCGAGCGCATCAAGCCGTGGGCGGTGTACGTCACCCCGCAGGAGACGGTGCAGGTGAAGGCGCTGACGACGCTGGAGCTGGCGGTCTGCGCCGCGCCGGGCAAGGGCACGCATCCGACACGGCTGATTGCCCCGCAGGATATCGCCGGCGAAGCGCGCGGTAAGGGGCACAACCAGCGCTACGTGCATAACATTCTGCCGGAAGACAAGCCCGCCGACAGCCTGCTGGTGGTGGAGGTCTGGACCAACGAGGGCTGCACCAGCTCGTACCCGAGCCACAAGCACGACACGGATAATCCGCCCCAGGAGACTTACCTGGAGGAGACCTACTACCATCGCCTCAACCCGGAGCAGGGGTTCTGCATGCAGCGGGTTTACACCGACGACAGAGCGCTGGATGAGTGCATGGCGGTCTACAACCGTGACGTGGTCATGGTGCCGAAGGGCTACCACCCGGTGGCGACGATGGCCGGGTATGACAGCTACTACCTCAACGTGATGGCCGGGCCGGTGCGCAAATGGATGTTCACCTGGGAAGCGGACCACGCGTGGATTAATCGGGATTATCCCGCGGATGGCGGGCACTGAGGCTATTTTTTTGCCGGGTGGCGCTGCGCTTACCCGGCCTACAATTTACAAAATATTATTTTGCTTCAATCGCCTGCTCAATCGTCCGGGCGATAGCCTCCGGCTGGCTCACCATTGACACGTGGCTCGCGGAGACCTCGGTGGTTTTCGCATGGATCGTCTTCGCCATCGCACGTTCAAGATCGGGGTTGATCATTCGGTCATTTTTGCTGACCACAAACCAGCTCGGCTTAACATGCCACGCCGCGTGGGTCACCTTTTCACCAAACGCATCGGCCTTAATTGGCCCCTGCGTGGCCGCGATTGCAGTTTGTTCCTCGGGCTTCACGTCCGGCGCGAAATCCTTCCTGACGGCTTCCGTCGGCAGGTATAAATAGCCGTCCGCTGTTTTGGCAATGCCCGCGCTGCCCGGCGGTGCAGGGTAGCTTCCTGCCAGGTCCGCCGTCGACTGGCCGGAGTCAGGCGCGAAAGCCGCCACATACACCAGCGATTTTACCCGCGCATCGTTGCCCGCTTCGCTAATCACGGTGCCGCCCCAGGAGTGACCCACCAGCACTACGTCACCCCGCGCGCGGGCGATGGCCCGCTTTGTGGCGGCAACGTCATCTTTTAGCGACGTGAGCGGCAGCTGGACGGCAATGACCTCTGCGTGCTGTTTCTGCAACAGGGTAATGACCTTATTCCAGCTGCTGCCGTCGGCAAATGCGCCGTGTACCAGCACGACGCTGGTTTTGCTCTGTGCAAAGGCGCTGGCGGAAAGCGCCAGCAGGCCTGCCGTCAGTACAAACAGTGCTTTCATTTTCAGGTTCCTTAAAAATGGTGGACCGCCGCGTGGGGCGGTACGGTGAATTCAAGGGTTTTGTGATCGAGCGGCTTATGCGTCGGGTCGGCCAGAATAATGGTCACCTTGTGTTTCCCTGCGGGCAGCCCGACCAGGATCACTGGCTCTCCGCTGGCGTCAGCCCAGTGCCACGGCGCATCATCCACCACCACGTGAATGTGCCCGATGCGCGGGGTGACCTTGAGCGCGTCGGGCCCGAATACCGGCTCGATGCGAAGGTTTTCGGCGCGGTACTGGATAAACACCGCGCCTTTGCTCAGCGGCCCGGCAAGCGGCGGATCGACGATCAGTTTTGCAGGCGGCTGCGGCTGCGCCAGCGGGGCAACGGCGGCGGGGCCGTTAACGTCCGCGGCGGTCAGATTGTCCAGAGGTGTGGCCTGGGCACCTGCGACGGATGTCAGGACAAGCAGGGGGAAAATTACGTAGCGACGAATCATTGCTCTCTCTCCTCATCAGTTCTCAATGGCGACAGGGAAAGAAAACCATTTTTATGTATCGGAGATATTTGCCGGAGGGGGCGTTTTGTACCCGTTTGTCACCGTGGCCCGCGGGATACAGTGCGATACAGTTTGCCTCCCGGGACGGCGCACAATGGCTATCGCCAGCCCTGCAATCAGCAGCGTCAGGCCCGTCGATACCCCCATTGCACCCGCGATCCCCAGCGTTTTATTTAGCCACGCATAGGCATACGGTGAGGCTGCGGCCATAAGCTGACCGGGGATAAGCAGCATGCCCGTGCGGCGGGCATAGCTTTCCGCGCTAAACAGCTCCAGCGGCAGGGTGGCTTTAACAAGGGTAACCAGCCCATTGATGGCCCCATAGCCCAGCACAAAACCGGCCGCACACCAGACAAACAGGGCACTGCTCAACCCAACAATAAAACAGAGCGGCATGGCGAGAGCGGTAAAAAGCGTTAACGTGAAGGGCGTTAAGCGAGCCCCCGCCAGCACCTCCAGCGAGCGCGCGCCCGTCTGGCCGATTCCCCACAGCATGCCGATAGCGACCGGCAGACCGTAGTGGGCAATATACTCCGGCAGATGGGTGGAGGTGCCGTTAGAGACAAAGGTGATGAGGGCAATGAAGGCGGCATAAAGCCAGCCGTTTCGGCGCTCGTTGTTCAGCGGCGGTGCGGCGATTTCCGTCGTCACCGTCAGCCGCTGCCGGGGAAGCGTGCGGATCAGCAGCGCGCTCAGCAGGCCAAGCAAGGCATAAATGCGTAATGCGTCCTGCCAGCGCATCACGTGAAGCAGCGCATCGCCCAGCGGCCAGAAGACGACGGAGGCCAGCCCGCCCGCCAGCGTGACGCGCGAGATTGTTCTTCGCGCCTGCTGTCCGTAGAGGTTGACCAGCGCGGCGAAGAGCGCATCGTACAGCGACAGGCGCATTCCCACGCCTGCGACCAGCCAGGCGCCGTACCAGCCATAAAGCGTCCGGGTATACGCCATACAGGCACAGCTTGCGGCGATCAGCAGCGTTCCGCCCATCACCACCTTCTGACCGCCAAAGCGTGCCAGCAGGCGGGCGACAAAAGGGGATACTACCGCCATCACCAGCATCGCCAGCGTCAGGCCGAGGTAAATCTGCGGTGATGACCATCCCCGGTCGGCTGAAATGGCCAGCGCAAAGGTGCCGGGCATATAAAACGAGATCCCCCAGTTGATGAGCTGATTGCACCCGGCCGTGAGGGCGAGGCGGTGTGGCAGGGCAGGTGTTTCCATGAGTTTTCATTCCGCTATGCAGTTGTCCTGAGCATAACGGGCGCGGTATTGTGCTGGCAGGGCCGCAACCTTATGCGCGGTATAAGAGAAACTTTGAATGACGACGCTTAATCTGGGCTATCTCGCCACCTTCCGTCTGGTGATCCAGCGCGGCAGTTTTTCAGCGGCAGCGGACGTGCTGGGCCTCTCCCAGCCCGCCGTCAGCCTGCAAATACGCCAGCTGGAGCAGTTTCTGCAAACGCGGCTGGTGGAGCGTACCGGACGAGGGATTAAGGCGACGGCTGCCGGAGAAACCTTGCTGGCGCACGGGGAGCGTATTCAGCAGGTGGTGGATGACGCCATCCGGGCCGTGAATGCGTTTAGCCACGACGTAAGCGGCACCATTACCCTTGGCACGGGGGCAACGGCCTGCATCCATCTTCTGCCGCCGCTGCTGGAGCAGCTACGCCGCGACTATCCGCTCCTGAGCGTGGGGGTCACGACGGGCAACACCCTCGACATCGTCAGAGCTATCGAAGAGAACCGTCTCGATATGGGGCTGGTCACGCTGCCGGTGAGTGGCAGAGCGCTGGACGTGATGCCGGTGATGGACGAAGAGTTTGTCTTTATCGCCTCAAGGGAACAGCAGGCTGCATTCAGGGACTTCACCCCAGCCGCGCTGCACGTTCATCCGCTGATTGCCTTTGAATCAGGTAGTGGCACCCGGGCGCTGATCGACGGCTGGTTTGCCGCCCAGGGTTTAGCGATTGCGCCGGTGATGCAGCTTGGCAGCATTGAGGCGATCAAACGCATGGTTCGCGCAGGGCTGGGCTACAGCATCGTGCCGCGCATGGCGGTGGAACAGGAGGTCGATCGCGAAGGGCTATGCGTGATGTCGCTGATGCCCATGCTGCAGCGGCAGCTGGCGGTGGTCATGCGGCAGGATAAAATCCTCAGCAAAGGGATCGCGGCCCTTATTCGGCTCGTGCAACAGCCTTCGGCGGTTTAGCGGTCAGCGGTGTCGACGGTCAGGCTGGATTGCTGCGACTGGGTTTTATCCTGATGGTGGTACCAGGCGCCAATCGAAGAGTAAACGAAGCGGCCAAAGAAAAACAGGAAGCTGATGAGCAGTATGATGCGGGTCATTCGGGTGTTAAATCGATGTCGTTTGCGCATACGCGTGACCTGACTCACTCTGTTTTTCCTGGATAAGCCCTTCCGGGCGATAAGGATATTAAGGCACAGCGGGAAGATGGGGTCAATTCTGTGATGTGTAAATAACCGTCAATGTTTACATTAATTAATGTTATTGAAAATAATCAACGCATTTACCATATTGATAATATGAAGAAAAAGATGTCGAAAAAACGCCACAAAATGTTATTTGCGTAAAGTAGTTTGATTTATGTCAACGGATTCCCGGCCCTGATATTTAAAATCCTTCCTCCACACTGTTCGCCCGACATGCTGCCGGGCGGCGCGTACGTCAGGTTGGATGCCTGTCTTTATTTCCCTCTGGAGCGATAGGGGTTTAACCGGGCATCTATGAACATTCTCGCTTTCCTGAAAAAAAATGAAAACCGCTGGTGGGCATTGCCGCTTATTTTACCGGTGGTTTTACTTCCCGTGCTGAGCATTGCGAATACGCTAACGCAGTTGGGCGACGGCATTGTGGCACTCTATTATTTACCCCTCTCATTTTTGCTTTCGCTGATGATGTTCTTTGGCCTGGAAGCGCTGCCCGGGATCGTATTGTCACTGTTTATCCGCTATTACCCCTCGGTCGGGATGTTTGAAACCGTCGCCGGCGTGCTCCATTTTATCGTCCCTTTAGTGCTCAGCTGGGGCGGCTACCGGGTGTTTGCGCCCAGACGGAATATGACCGCGTACGGCGACATCCGGCTGATGGCGCAGCGCATCTTCTGGCAGGCCTTCTGCCCCGCGACGCTGTTTCTGTTACTGTTTCAGTTTGCGGTGTATTTAGGCGTGTATGAGAGCCGCCAGAGCCTGGCGGGATTAAACCCTCTTAATATTCGCACGCTCATCAACTACCAGGCGCTGCTGGTCAGCGGGCTGACGGGCGTGCCGCTGAGCTATCTGCTGATCCGCCTGATTCGTCATCCGCGTTATCTTAAAAGCCTTATCTCGCAGGTCCGTTCCCAGATAGACAAAAAGGTGACGATCGTTGAGTTTCTGGTGTGGGCAATCGCGCTTGGCGGGCTGCTTTCGCTGCTACTGCTCCCGATGAATGAAAACAGCTCCATTTTTACCACCAACTACACCCTGTCGCTGCTGATGCCGGTGATGCTCTGGGGCGCGATGCGTTTTGGCTATAAGCTGGTGTCGCTGATCTGGATACCGGTGCTGCTGGTGTCTATTCACTATTTTTACCACTATATCCCGGTGAACCAGGGGTATGACATTCAGCTGGCGATCACCTCTTCCAGTTACCTGGTCTTCTCGTTTGTGGTGATTTATATGTCGATGCTGGCGACCCGGCAGCGCGCGGTGAACAAACGCTCCCGCAGGCTGGCGCTACTCGACCCGGTCGTCCATATGCCTAACCTGCGGGCGCTGTCGCGTGAACTGGCGAAAAACCCGTGGTCGGCTCTCTGCCTGCTGCGCATTCCGGAGCTGGAAATTCTGGGCCGAAATTACGGCGTGTTGCTGCGCATTCAGTACAAACAGCAGCTGGCGCAGTGGGTGAATGGCACGCTCCAGCCCAATGAGCAGGTGTATCACCTCACCGGGTATGACATGGCGGTACGGCTCAATGCGGAATCACACCAGCAGCGGATTGAAGCCCTGGACGAGCATATCAAACAGTTTCGCTTTGTCTGGGACGGGATGCCGCTGCAGCCGCAGGTGGGCGTGAGCTATTGCTATGTCCGGTCCCCGGTTAACCATCTTTATCTGGTGCTGGGCGAACTGGGCGTGGTTGCCGATCTGTCGCTCTCCTCCAACCATCCGGAAAATCTTCAGCAGCGTGGGGCCATCCATTTGCAGCGCAGCCTGAAGGATAAAGTCGCGATGATGAGCCGCCTGCAAAAGGCACTCGATAACGACGAATTCGCCCTGCTGGTTCAACCCGTTCGCGGCCTGCGTGGCGATCGCTATCACGAAGTTCTGCTGCGGATGCCGGATATCAACGGGCTATTGATCTCCCCCGACCAATTCCTGCCCGTCGCGCAGGAGTTTGGTCTCTCCTCGCGGGTGGATTTGTGGGTGCTGGAGCATACCCTGCGCTTCCTTGCAGCGCATCGCGAAAAACTTCCCGGCCAGCGCTTTGCCATTAATCTGGCCCCGTCGACCGTGTGTCGGGTGCAGTTCCCGCTTGAGGTAAGTCGCCTGCTGGCAAAATACGCCATTGAGCCGTGGCAGCTGATTTTTGAGGTGACGGAGTGCAGTACCTTCGGCAGCGGGGAGCAGGCGCTACATATTCTCCAGCAGCTGCAGAAAATGGGGGTGCGCATTGCGATTGATGATTTTGGTACCGGGTATGCGAGCTATGCGCGGCTAAAAAGCGTGGATGCCGACATTCTCAAGATCGACGGCAGCTTTATCCGCAATATTGTCAATAACAGCCTGGATTATCAGATCGTGGCGTCTATCTGCCATCTGGCGCGCATGAAGAAGATGCTGGTGGTGGCTGAGTACGTCGAGACGGAAGAGATACGTAGCGCGGTTCACGCGCTAGGTATCGATTATGTGCAGGGCTATCTGATTGGCAGGCCGGCACCGCTTGAGTCACTGCTGGAAGCTGAAACGTCCTGCGCGGACGCCTGAGCCGTTACGCGGCGACGTCGGCGCTCTCTTCTTCAATTTTGAGCAGCCAGCCGGTGACCGCTTCCCAGTATTGCTGCTCTTTTTCCAGGTCCAGCAGGACCAGCGCATTCTGGCTGAACCAGTCGTGCGGGAAGCTCAGCGTCCAGTGATGATCGTCGGTTTTAAGCTTCAGCGTGGGCGGCGTGGTGGTGGCCTGGCGCTGGTTATTGAGCAGCACGCCCAGGCGCAGCAGCTGAATAAGCGGCAGGAACTGCTTCTTCTTGAACAGCGTGAAGCGCGGCAGATCGTCGAGCTTGATGGCTTTGCGGTGATAACGCACCAGAGTCGCCATCATGGTTTGCTGTTCCTGGTTGAAGCCAGGCAGATCGCTGTTTTGCAGAATGTAGGCCGAATGGCGATGCATCCCGCTGTGGTTGATGTTCAGCCCCACCTCGTGCAGCATCGCGGCCCATTTTAACAGCGCAGCAAGCTGCGGGTGTGCGAGCTTCGGATTCTGTTCTTCCCACTGTTCGTACATCTGCACCGTGGTGTCCAGCACGCGCTTCGCCTGTTCGCGGTCGATGTTGTACTGGTTGGCCAGGCTTTGCGCGGTGCGGCTGCGAATATCCTGATGGCGGAAGCGGCCTTCCATTTCGTACAGCACGCCTTCGCGCAGCGCGCCGTCGGAAAGGCGCAGCTCTTTAATGGCGAGGGCATCAAACACGCCGCAGAGAATAGCCAGCCCCGGCACGAAGACCGCCTTACGCTCGTCGGAAAGACCCGGCAGGCTTAAGGCGTCAAAACTTTTATGCTTCAGCACCTCTTCGGTCAGCAATGTCAGGCGTTCAGGCGTGATAAACCCGTCTTTTTCACCCATCGCCAGCAGCACTTCATGCGCCGCTTTGATGGTGCCTGACGCGCCCAGCGCCACGTTCCAGCCCTGAATTCGGTACTGCCAGGCCAGGTTTTCCAGCTTCTGAACGGCCGCCATACGCGCACGCTGGAAGTTCTCGCGGGTGATGGTGCCGCCCGGGAAATACATCTGCGCGAAGCTGACGCAGCCCATACGGCGGCTTTCCACCAGGCGAGGCTCAAAGTCTTCACCGATCACCAGCTCCGTTGAGCCGCCGCCGATATCGATAACCAGCTTGCGCCCTTTTTCCGGCTGGGTGTGCTCAACGCCCATGAAAATCAGACGCGCTTCCTCGTTGCCGGAGATGATCTCAATCGGGTAGGGGATCACTTTTTCAGCTCGCTTGAGGAACTCCGGCGCGTTTAGCGCCTGGCGCAGGGTGTGGGTGCCCACGATGCACACGCTGGAGGGCGAGAAGCCCTGCAGGCGTTCAGCAAACAGCGACAGGCAGTTTAACCCACGCTCCATTGCCTCTTCGCTGAGCATGCTGCGTTCATCAAGGCCATCCGCCAGGTGTACCCGCTGCTTCAGACGACCGATGATCTGCAGCGCGCCATCCACCTCACGGGCGATGACCATGTGGAAACTGTTAGAGCCAAGATCGACCGCGGCGAATTCCTGCGGGCGTGGGGTCTTATCATTTATCGGCATAGGTTAATCGGGTTGCTCGAGTGATTTGATATAGTCGTAAATCGCCAGTTGCGACCGCACTTTGCGGCGGTTGCCGCGCGGTACATAGCGGTTACTGAGTTCTTTGTCGATATAGCGTGCTTTCACGGTATCGCTGAACAGAATCTCGATGATGTCGAGGATCTGCTGCTTCAGGCGCGGATCCAGCAGCGGTGCCGCGACTTCAATTCGGTAGTCAATATTGCGCGTCATCCAGTCTGCCGATGAGAGATAGACCTGTTTATCACCCGCATTATCGAAAATATAGACGCGATCGTGTTCCAGGTAGCGGTCAACAATGCTGATCACGCGAATATTGTCGCTGATGCCTTCCAGTTCCGGGATCAGCGAGCACATGCCGCGGATCAGCAGATTAACCGGCACGCCGGAGCTGGACGCCGCGTACAGCCTGTCCACCAGCCCTTTATCAACCAGGTTGTTAAGCTTCAGCGTGATGCCGGACGACAGCCCTTTCTGGGCATTGGCGATCTCTTTATCGATCATATCGTACAGCAGACGGCGCGAGTTCTGCGGCGAGACCAGCAGATAGTCAAAGTTCACCGGACGGTACGGATTCTCAATAAAGTTAAAGACCCGGCGCACTTCGTTAGTGATGCGGGCATCGGCGGTCAGCAGCGAATAGTCGGTATAGATTCGCGCCGTTTTCTCGTTAAAGTTCCCGGTACCGATGTGGGCGTAGCGCACTACCTCGTCGCCCTCTTTACGGGAGATGAGGAACAGCTTGGCGTGAATTTTTAGCCCCGGCGCGGAGAAGATGACGTGCACACCGGCTTCCGTCAGACGACGCGCCCAGTGAATGTTCGCCTCTTCGTCGAAGCGCGCCTGCAGCTCAACCACCACGGTGACTTTTTTGGCGTTGTGCGCCGCATGGATCATCGCGTCGATGATGCGGGAATCTTTTGCCACGCGGTAGATGTTGATTTTGATCGCCAGCACGCTCGGGTCGAACGAGGCCTGACGCAGCAGTTCCAGCACGTGCTCAAAGGTGTGATACGGATAGTAGAGCAGGACATCGCGTTCGCGGATGGCGTCGAATCCGTTGCGGAATTTATCGAACCACAGATGGCGCAGGCGCGGCAGCGGCTTGTTCACAAGATTGGCTTTGCCGACGTTCGGGAAGCCAATAAAGTCTTTAAAGTTGTGGTAACGACCACCCGGTACGATGGAGTCATAGCGCGAAATGGTCAGTTTCTCGCGCAGCATCTCCACCATGGCGTCCGGCATATCGCGCTGATAGACAAAGCGTACCGGCTCGGCCGTCAGGCGCTGTTTCAGGCTGGACGACATCAGCTCCATCAGGCTGGCTTCCATCTCGTGCACCAGGTCATATTCGGCGTCACGGGTCATCTTCATCGAGTAGGCGTTTAACGCATCGTAATCGAAGAAGCCTTTGAAGATATCGTCCAGACAGTAGCGCAGGATGTTATCGAGCAGGATCATCGGCTTGCGTCTGCGCGGGGTTTCCGGCGGCAGGTTCACAAAGCGCGGCACCTTGTCGGACGGGATCTCCAGCAGCGCGTAGCGGATGGATTCACCGCGAATAATTTCCACGGCCAGATAGGTGTAGTCATCTTTCAGGAACTGCACCAGATCGGTTTCGCGGTTGATCAGAATCGGGGTAATGTGCTGGCGCAGGTACTGTTTAAAATAGTGGCGCAGCCAGTTTTGTTGGTTAACGGAAAGCTGACGTTCGTTAATCAGGAAGATTTGATTACGCGCCATCTCCAGCAGCAGTTCGTTATACAGGCCGTCAAATTCCTGATCGGCTTTCAACACGCGGGACTGAATTTTGCCCAGCAGGTGCCGCGAGTGCGAGTTTAGGCCCTGTTCTTCGCTGATGATGATGCGCCTTTTCAGCTCGGCAAAGCGAACCTTGTAGAACTCATCCAGGTTGTTGGAATAGATGCCCAAAAAACGCATGCGCTCGATCAGCGGGTTACTTTTGTCTGCCGCTTCCTGGAGTACACGTTCGTTAAATGCTAACCAGCTTAGCTCTTTCTCGATATATAACTTTTCCTGACCCATTACAGCTCACACTCCAGTTCAATCACAGGACGTGGTAAATCCGTCTCGTCCTTATTATGGCGAGCATTTCCACGATATGTCCAACAGTGCCAGAAAAGTATGACAGTTATTTTTTTTGTTGGGGATTTTAGAAGGTTGGAGAAGGGGATATCGGGTAATGCAATGAACAGGTCGGGTAAGCGCAGCTGCGCTACCCGACATAACAAACTACTCTTCGGCAGCATGACCCTGCGGGGGTAACTTCACGCCGTCCAGCCAGGCTGCGCCGTCGCGCATTTCGAGACGTCCGTCGACAAACCAGCTTACCACCAGCGGGTAGATGGCATGCTCCTGGGTCTGTACGCGTTCGGTCACGTCTTCTTCGCTATCGCCGTCAAAGACCGGGACTTTTGCCTGCAGGATCACCGGACCGCCGTCCAGCTCGTCGGTAACGAAATGCACGGAGGTGCCGTGCTCCTCATCGCCGTTTTCCAGAACCTGACGATGGGTGTGCAGGCCGGGATATTTCGGCAGCAGGGAAGGGTGGATATTCAGCAGACGTCCGGCGAAGTGTTCTACAAAAGCCGGGCTCAGAATACGCATATAGCCCGCCAGTACGACCACGTCCGGCGCGTAGGCATCAATCTCATGCACCAGCTCGCGGTCAAAGGCTTCACGCCCGGCGAACTGGCTGGCTTCCAGCGCGTGCGCAGGGATGTTCGCTTCCCGCGCGCGCTCAAGGCCGAACGCGTCGGCCTTGTTGCTGAAAACTGCCCGAATGGTGCCATTGATTTTCTTCTGTTTGCAGGCGTCAATTATCGCCTGCAAATTGCTTCCGTTGCCGGAAATGAGCACCACGATGTTTTTCATTCAATGACCACACGCTGTTCGGAATCGGAGGCTTTAATCGTACCGATTTTCCACGCGTTTTCACCTTTTTCAGTCAGCAGCTTGACCGCTTTATCCGCTTCGCTTGCCGGCAGGGCGATAACCATGCCCACGCCGCAGTTAAAGGTGCGGTACATTTCGTGGGAGCTCACGTTGCCTGCGGTCTGCAGCCAGTTAAACACGGCTGGCCACTGCCATGAGGATTCGTCGATCACCGCCTGGGTGTTGTCCGGCAGGACGCGCGGGATGTTTTCCCAGAAGCCGCCGCCGGTCAGGTGAGCGATAGCGTGAACGTCGACGTTCTCGATAAGCTCAAGCACGTTTTTCACGTAGATGCGGGTCGGGGCCAGCAGATGGTCAGCCAGCGGTTTACCGTCAAGTTCGGTCGTCAGCGGGTCACAGCCGCTCACTTCGATGATTTTACGCACCAGGGAGTAGCCGTTGGAGTGCGGGCCGCTGGAGGCCAGCGCGATCAGCACATCGCCATCGGCCACTTTGCTGCCGTCGATAATTTCTGATTTTTCTACTACACCGACGCAGAAGCCCGCGACGTCATAATCTTCGCCGTGATACATGCCCGGCATTTCCGCGGTTTCACCGCCAACCAGCGCACAGCCAGACTGCAGGCACCCTTCGGCGATACCGTTGATCACGCTTGCCGCGGTATCTACGTCCAGTTTGCCGGTCGCGTAGTAATCGAGGAAGAACAGCGGCTCTGCGCCCTGAACCACCAGGTCATTCACGCACATCGCGACCAGATCGATACCGATTGTGTCGTGACGCTTTAAATCCATCGCCAGGCGCAGTTTAGTGCCTACACCGTCAGTTCCCGAGACCAGAACAGGTTCACGATATTTTTGCGGCAGCGCGCACAGTGCGCCGAATCCACCCAGACCACCCATCACTTCCGGGCGGCGGGTTTTTTTCACCACACCTTTGATTCGGTCAACCAGCGCATTACCTGCGTCAATATCAACACCGGCATCTTTGTAGCTGAGAGAAGTTTTGTTGGTCACGGCTTAAATCCCCACGCGATTGCATAGCTAGTAAGAAAAATCGGCGCAATTCTAACAGTCCAGGCAAACGTTTGCGAGCCTATTCTGGACGTAGGGATCTTTTTTTACGCGCAGCCTGCCAGTGCGCCCAAACTTGCGTCTGTTCACGAAAATGAAACCGGTTTCGGTATTCTCCTTGCAACCCGAAACGGCTTTGCACATCATTCAACTGAAACCGGTTTCTGTAATTGTTTTTGCAGAAAATAACGCAGAATGAGGGAAAGTGAATGTCAGGATTTAAAGCAGATTTTCTGTGGGGCGGTGCGGTTGCGGCGCACCAGCTCGAAGGCGGCTGGAAAGAGGGCGGCAAGGGGGTGAGTGTGGCCGATGTGATGACCGCAGGCGCGCACGGCGTGCCGCGTGAAATCACCAACGGCGTGCTGGACGGGAAAAACTACCCTAACCATGAAGCCATCGATTTCTATCACCGCTATAAAGAAGACATCAAACTCTTTGCCGAGATGGGGTTCAAATGCTTCCGCACCTCTATTGCCTGGACGCGGATCTTCCCGAAAGGCGACGAGCTTGAGCCGAACGAGGCAGGCCTGAAATTCTATGACGACCTGTTCGACGAGTGTCTGAAGCACGGCATCGAACCGGTTATTACCCTGTCTCACTTCGAGATGCCGTTTCATCTGGTCACGGAATACGGCGGCTGGCGCAACCGTAAGCTGATCGACTTCTTCGTTCGTTTTGCAAAAGTGGTTTTCCAGCGCTATCAGCACAAGGTGAAGTACTGGATGACCTTTAACGAGATCAACAACCAGGCCAACTTCCACGAAGACTTTGCCCCATTCACCAACTCGGGGCTGAAGTACGCGCCGGGCGAAGATCGCGAGCCGGTAATGTTCCAGGCCGCGCACTATGAGCTGGTGGCCAGCGCGCTGGCGGTGAAGGCGGGGCGCGAGATTAACCCGTCCCTGCAGATCGGCTGCATGATTGCCATGTGTCCTATCTATCCACTGACCTGCGCGCCGGACGATATGATGATGGCGATGAACGCCATGCACCGCCGCTACTGGTTCACCGACGTGCACGTGCGCGGCAAGTACCCGCAGCATCTGCTCAACTACTTCGAACGTCGCGGCTTCGCGCTGGATATTACCGAAGAAGATAAAGCGGCGCTGACGCAGGGCTGCGTGGACTACATCGGGTTTAGCTATTATATGTCCTTCGCCACCAAGGCGACGGCGGACAACCCGCAGCTGGATTACGACGAGAGCAAGAGCCTGGTCTCTAACCCGTACGTGCAGAAATCCGACTGGGGCTGGCAGATTGACCCGGTGGGGCTGCGCTACTCCCTCAACTGGTTCTGGGATCACTACCAGCTGCCGCTGTTTATCGTTGAGAACGGCTTTGGCGCAATCGACGTGCAGGAGAGCGACGGCACGGTGAACGACCAGTACCGAATTGACTACCTGGCCGCCCACATCCGCGAGATGAAAAAAGCGGTGGTGGAAGATGGCGTAGACCTGATGGGCTATACCCCGTGGGGCTGTATCGACCTGGTGTCTGCCGGTACCGGTGAAATGAAAAAACGCTACGGCTTTATCTTTGTCGATAAAGACAATGAAGGCAACGGCACGCTGAACCGCAGCAAGAAGAAGTCGTTCGACTGGTATAAGCAGGTGATTGCGAGCAACGGGGATAACCTGTAATTGTCGGGTGGCGCTAACGCTTACCCGACCTACAATACACGTAGGCCCGCGTAAGCGCAGCGCCACCGGGCAGAACCCGCACCCAAGCCGGAACTCAGTCTCCGGCTTTTTTGTCTTTGCTTGATCCCTGTCAAGCAACATGGGTATGGCCTAATCCGAAAAAAGCGGTATAATCCCGCGATTTTTTTGCGGATGCCATTCAGAGGAGAAAGAGAATGAAGATTGTGGAAGTGAAACACCCACTCGTTAAACACAAGTTGGGCCTGATGCGTGAGCATGACATCAGCACGAAGCGTTTTCGCGAACTGGCCTCTGAAGTCGGCAGCCTTCTGACCTACGAAGCGACCTCCGATCTGGAAACGGAAAAAGTCACCATCGAAGGCTGGAACGGCCCGGTGCAGGTTGAGCAGATCAAAGGTAAGAAAATTACCGTTGTGCCAATCCTGCGTGCCGGTCTCGGCATGATGGAAGGCGTGCTGGAGCACGTGCCAAGCGCGCGCATCAGCGTGGTCGGGATCTACCGTAACGAAGAAACCCTCGAGCCGGTTCCTTACTTCCAGAAGCTGGTGTCCAACATCGACGAGCGTATGGCGCTGGTGGTTGACCCGATGCTGGCAACCGGCGGTTCAATGATTGCCACCATCGACCTGCTGAAAAAAGCGGGCTGCAGCAGCATTAAAGTGCTGGTGCTGGTTGCGGCACCGGAAGGGATCGCGGCGCTGGAAAAAGCGCACCCGGACGTTGAGCTGTATACCGCCTCTATCGACCAGGGCCTGAACGAGCACGGGTACATCATCCCGGGGCTCGGCGATGCCGGCGATAAGATCTTTGGTACGAAATAATCGAATAACGATAAATAAGCCGACTTTGATAGTCGGCTTTTTTTTGAATAAAACACCAACAACGATACTACTCAGAGGAAAACACTATGACGCGCCGTGCTATCGGGGTGAGTGAAAGACCGCCGCTTTTACAGACTATCCCGCTTAGTTTGCAGCACCTGTTCGCCATGTTTGGCGCAACCGTGCTGGTGCCAATCCTGTTCCACATTAACCCGGCTACCGTGCTGCTGTTCAACGGCATCGGTACGCTGCTGTACCTCTTCATCTGTAAAGGCAAAATTCCGGCGTATCTCGGGTCGAGCTTCGCCTTTATCTCGCCGGTGTTGCTGTTGCTGCCGCTGGGTTATGAGGTCGCGCTGGGCGGCTTTATCATGTGTGGCGTGCTGTTCTGCCTGGTCTCCTTCATTGTGAAGAAAGCCGGTACCGGCTGGCTGGACGTGATGTTCCCTCCTGCAGCGATGGGCGCCATCGTGGCCGTCATCGGTCTCGAACTGGCGGGCGTCGCGGCGAATATGGCCGGTCTGCTGCCTGCTGACGGCCAGTCACCGGATTCCAAAACCATTATCATCTCGCTGGTGACCCTGGGCGTAACGGTGTTTGGCTCCGTGCTGTTCCGCGGTTTCATGGCGATTATCCCGATCCTGATCGGCGTGCTGGCAGGCTATGCGCTCTCCTTTGTAATGGGCGTGGTGGACACCACCCCGATTGCCGAGGCGCACTGGTTCGCGCTGCCAACCTTCTATACGCCGCGCTTCGAATGGTTTGCGATCTTCACCATTCTGCCTGCGGCGCTGGTGGTGATTGCGGAGCACGTCGGCCACCTGGTGGTGACGGCGAACATTGTCAAGCGCGATTTAATCCGCGACCCGGGCCTGCACCGCTCCATGTTTGCGAACGGTTTCTCCACCATCATCTCCGGTTTCTTTGGTTCTACGCCAAACACCACCTACGGCGAGAACATCGGCGTGATGGCGATTACCCGCGTCTACAGCACCTGGGTTATCGGCGGCGCGGCGATCATCGCCATTCTGCTCTCCTGCGTCGGCAAGCTGGCGGCAGCGATTCAGATCATCCCGGTTCCGGTGATGGGCGGCGTTTCTCTGCTGCTGTACGGCGTGATCGGTGCCTCCGGTATTCGCGTGCTGATTGAATCCAAAGTGGATTACAGCAAGGCGCAGAACCTGATCCTGACCTCGGTGATCCTGATTATCGGCGTCAGCGGTGCGAAGGTGCACATTGGTGCGGCCGAGCTGAAAGGCATGGCGCTGGCGACCATCGTCGGCGTGGGCCTGAGCCTGATTTTCAAGCTGATCTCGGTAATTCGCCCGGAAGAACAAATTCTGGACGCGGACGACAGCGAAAAAGCACCACATTGATCCTTTAACCGGGTGGACGATCCGCCCGGTTCTCTCCTTGCAGGTTCCGTGCTAAACTCCATGCCGATTTTATGTAAGATCTGGTTGAGGTACTTCTGAACGGACCGGCACAGCTCTCTCTGCCACTCTATCTCCCTGACGACGAAACTTTCGCGAGTTTCTGGCCGGGTGATAACCCCTCTTTACTGGCTGCACTGCAAAACGTGCTGCGCCAGGAACACAGCGGATACATCTATATCTGGTCACGCGAAGGCGCGGGGCGCAGCCACCTGCTGCATGCCGCCTGCGCGGAGCTTTCGGCGCGCGGCGATGCGGTAGGCTACGTGCCGCTGGATAAACGTACCTGGTTCGTGCCTGAGGTGCTTGAGGGAATGGAACATCTCTCGCTGGTGTGCATTGATAATATCGAATGCGTGGCGGGGGATGAGCCGTGGGAAATGGCGATCTTTAACCTCTACAACCGCATTCTGGAATCGGGGAAAACACGGCTGCTGATCACCGGCGATCGTCCGCCTCGCCAGCTGAATCTGGGACTGCCGGATCTGGCGTCTCGCCTGGACTGGGGGCAAATCTACAAGCTTCAGCCGCTGTCGGATGAAGATAAGCTTCAGGCGTTACAGCTGCGTGCGAAGCAGCGCGGGTTTGAGCTGCCGGAAGACGTGGGCCGTTTCCTGCTTAAACGACTGGATCGCGAAATGCGCACGCTGTTTGATACGCTCGATCAGCTCGATCGCGCCTCCATTACCGCCCAGCGCAAGCTGACTATCCCGTTTGTGAAAGATATTCTCAAGCTTTGAGCTTTTTGCCCGGTGTCGGCTGCGCCTTACCGGGCCTACGAAAACCTGCCGCACTTTGTAGGCCGGGTAAGGCGCAGCCACCACCCGGCTAAAGATCCCCCATTAGATGCTCAACCAGCAGTGGAATCGGTCTTCCCGATGCCACGCTTCGCCCACTTTCACGCCACAGCGCCGTACCGCTGATGTCCAGATGGACCCACGGAATTGTCGGCGGGCAGAAGTGATGCAGCAGCCACGCCGCCGAGGCGCTGATCGCCGCATTGTTGGTCGGCGTGTTGCACAGATCGGCAATCGCGCTGTCGGTCTGCTTTTTCAGCCGCGCATCCAGCGGCAGGGACCACACTTCATCACCGCTCTGCTTACCCGCCAGCGTAAGCGCCGCGCGCAGCGGTTCATCCTGCGTCATCAGCCCGCTCAGCTCATACCCCAGCGCCTTCACGACCGCACCGGTTAAGGTGGCCATATCAATGATATAGCGCGCCTGCGGATGGCGCTGGCTGGCCCAGGCGATGGCGTCCGCCAGCACCAGTCGGCCTTCGGCATCGGTGTTGTTGATTTCAACGGTGATCCCGTTGCAGGCCGTTGCTACCGTGCCGGGCTGCATGGCGTCCGGGCCGATGGCGTTTTCCGCCAGCGCCAGCACGCCCATAATGCGTACGGGCAGCGCCAGCTCTGCGACGGTCAGCATCAGGCCCAGCACGTTAGCCGCACCGCACATGTCGTATTTCATGGTGTACATGCCCGCGCCTTCCTTCAGCCACAGGCCGCCGGTATCAAAGGTAATGCCTTTACCCACATAGCAGCGCACCGGGCCGTCGTTGACACCGTCATAATGAATCGCCAGCAGGCGCGGCGGACAGGTCGCCCCTTTGCCGACGGCGTGCAGCAGCCCCAGACCGTCCTCAACGATTTGCTTTTCATTCAGCACTTCGCACCGCAGGGCAGGGAAGGCGGCACACAGTTTTTGCGCCTCTTCCACCACAAACTGCGGCGTGCAGCGGTCGGACGGGGTATCCGCCAGACGTCGCGCCGCGACCATGCCGTGGGCGATGGCCTGCTGCTGGCGGAAAATAACCGCCAGTCGCTCCTGCTGTTCGGGTAAGCAGAGCGCGGCGATGCGCTCAAGACGGACGCTGTCGCTGGTTTCCTTCAACTGCAAATCGCTAAGCCTGTGCGCCTGATTAAAGAGAAAACGCAGCACCTGCGCCAGCACCACATCGTCGATATCAGTCACGTCCAGTATCAGCTCGGGACTGACGGGCGAGGCCAGCAGCGGGCGCAGCGCCGTCAGTAATCCTTCGGTCAGGCTATCCTGCCAGAGCGCATCGGGCAGCAGGGTGATCCGGGCAAACGGGGCGCAGCCAAAGCGGGTGTCAGCGATGCTGGCAGACTCGCGCATTTCCGCGACAAGCGCCGTTTCGGGCAAAAGCGTACAGGAGGCGGAGGCAATCAAATGGCTCTGCGGCTTCGCGTCGGAAAGCGCGGTGATAAACTGATACGTAATCATCATGACTCCTCAATCGGCGCGCGGATCCGCGCGGCATAGGCCTGCATCCACTCATCGTCTACCGCGTGATAATGCGTTTTCTCCCGCAGGCGTTCGGTACGAAAAACGGTGAGGGGCTGGCGAGCCGTCGCCACCACGAACGAAAAGGTTTTGATGTTGGTAGCGGCACCAAATTCGCCCCTGTTGTTCATGCACACCACGGAGAGATCGCCCACGCGGCCAAAGCGCGACATCAGCTTGTCCTCCAGTTCGAACACCACCGAATCCGCCGCCTGCTGCGGCGTCATACCCTGCGCCATGCGGCGAACGATTTCGTAACTGGTGCAGCCTTTCATCAGATCTTCACCGACGCCCGTGGCGGTGGCGGCGCCGGTTTCGCTGTCACAGTAAAAGCCGGAGCCGATAATGGGCGAATCCCCGAGTCGACCGCGTTTTTTCATGAACAGGCCGCTGGTGGAGGTGGCGACGCTCATTGAGCCCTGTTTATCGAGGCCGATAATGCCGACGGTGTCATGTCCGTCGTAAGGGCTTAAGCCCTTATCCAGCGTTTCGCGGCAGCGTTTGCGGTAGTGCTGCATGGCGCGGTCAGTGAGCATGGTTTTGTCGGCAAAGCCCTGGCTCAGCGCCCATTCCCTCGCGCCCTGGCCGACCAGCAGGCTGTTGTAGCGCTGGCGGCTTAACGCATGCGCCACGCGCACCGGGTTGGCGATATCCACCAGGTTGCCCACGGCACCAAACGCCAGCGTGTCGCCGTCCATATAGGCGGCGTCCAGCTCCACCTCGCCATTTTCGGTGGGCAGCCCGCCGTAGCCGACGGATTTATAAAACGGAAAGTCTTCGACGGCGGCGACGGCATCCACCACCGCTGCCGAGACCGGTTTCCCCGCAGCCAGCGCAGATGCAGACTCGGTGACGCCTTCAAGCGCCATTCGCCAGGTCGCGATAATTCCCCACATGCGTTACTCCTGTTTTGCAAGGGTGGTGTCGGTTTGCGTAACGGTGGCCATTTCCGCCGCGCGGTACTGTTTGTCCACGATACGCATAAAAGGCAGATACAGCATGGCGCCAATCAGCAGGTTGATAAGCTGCATCACGCTGCCGCTCAGGTGACCGGTGACGATAAAACCGCTGATGACCGGCGGCAGCGTCCAGGGAATAAACACCCCGGTGGTGACGGCAACCGCGCCAATCTTCATCGCCGCATACTGCACGGTGACCAGCACCAGCGGCACCAGGTTGAACGGGATAAGCATGATCGGGTTCATGATCACCGGCAGGCCAAACAGGATCGGTTCGTTGATGTTAAACACCGATGCCCCGGCGCCGAGGCGCGCCACTTCACGCATGTTTTTGCTGCGGGCGAAAATCAGCATTGCAATCACCAGCGACAGCGTGGCCCCCGCGCCGCCCATCCAGATCATGTCAAAAAACTGTTCGGTGATAATGTGCGGCGGCGTCGTGCCTGCCTGAATCGCGGCGATGTTGTCGGTCTGGTTCTCCATCCACAGCGGTCGAATGATGCCGTTGATCATCGAGCCGGAGTTAATGCCCACGGACCACAGAATGGTGATGCTGAACACCGTCATCAGCGCGCCAAAGTATGAGGTGCCATAGTGGCGCACCGGCGTGGCAACCACTTCGTAAATAAACTGGTGGATGGTGTTGTAGTGGGTGTTTTCAAACACGATGCGGATACCCAGCACCAGAATCATCACCAGCAGGGCCGGGATCAGCGCGGCGAACGACTCCTGCACCGCCGGAGGCACGCCGTCCGGCATTTTGATCACCATTTTTTTGCGCTTGAGCCAGCAGAACAGCTCCGTCCAGAGCAGAGAACCAATCATCGCCACGAACAGCCCTTTGCTGCCAATCCACTCCACTGGAATGACGGTGATACCGCCGTTCTCCGCCACTTTGATAAAGGGCGTCAGGATGAGAAAGGCGACCAGCGCCAGGATGCCGCAGGAGATGCGATCCTCGCCATAGTGTTCCGCCAGGCGGAAGGCGACCAGGAAGCTGATGAACAGCGACATGGTGGAGAACACCGCGTTGAACGGGATTTCGATAATGGCGCTCCAGCTCTCACCAAAGGCCTGAGACATAAACTGCTGATAGGCTTGATTCGGGAACGACGAGATCACCAGCAGAATAGAGCCGACGATGATAAACGGCATGAAGGAGACGTAGGCGCCGCGAATGGCCCCGAGATGCCGCTGCTGGGCCGTTTTGGCCGCCAGCGGCATCAGTTTTGCTTCAAGAAATCCCAGAACATTGTTCATTGTGAACTCCGTACAAGATTGAGGGGTGTTGTTTGTGTTATGTCTGAGGATTATCAGTGAAGCGTGGTGAGCGAAAGGTGAAATCGGTCACAAAGCAATCGCTGGTATAGTATAAATCTCACAAGATTGGTTCTGAGGATCCTGCGATGGAAATTAAACTGCATGCTAATGCCACCACGACGCCGCGCATCCGTCGCTATCTTCAGCAATCAGATAAAAGCGACAGAGAACTGGCCGTTGAGCTGGGGATCTCGGTCACTACAGTCAGGCGCTGGCGTAACCGCGATCAGGTTTCGGATAACCACACGACGCCAAAAGTGATACACAAAGCATTGAGACAAGAGCAGGTTGCGCTGGTCAATGCCCTGCGGGATATCACGGGTGCCCCGCTGGACGAACTGCTGCAGATGGTCAATAACGGACTCGGGATCGCCGTATCCCGCGCGACCCTCAATCGCTACCTCAAACCGGCTTCGGTAAAGCAGAAGGGCGCGACGTTGCAGGGGAAAAAGGCGCTGAGGGCAGGTATCGTGCCGCAAAAACTCCTGTTACATCATCAGCCTCTGTCTCTGCATATGGACGATGGCGGTGAACAGCATCTGCTCTGGGCGCGTGAACCCGTGAGCGGCTGGTGCTCCGTTCGGCTGTACGCGGGCATTTCTCCACAGCTGCTGGTCCACTGGGTGAACGACGTGCTGGAAGCCTGTCCGGCTGATATTCAATCTATTGAGACTTTTGGTTTCGAGGTGAAGCTTGAGAAACGCAATACCGCCGTGACAGTACATCCACAGCAATACCCCGCCGTTCAGGTTGCTCTGCCGCTATGCGACATCATTCCACGTCTGAACAGTGAACCGGCAGGCGAGCTGCTGATCCAGCTGTGCGAATTTTACAACCGGGAGAAAGCCCAGAAAAAGTTGGGAGAGAGTACGCCGCAGGCCTTCTTGGAAGCGCTGCGGCATAAGGACTAGAGGATCTCGAGCACGTCTTCCGGCGGGCGTCCAATGCGCGCCTGGCCGTTCGCCACCACAATCGGGCGCTCAATCAGCTTTGGATTTTCAACCATCGCCTGGACCAGTTCAGCCTCGGTGAGACGGTTGTCATCCAGGTTAAGCGACTTATACAGATCTTCTTTCTGGCGCATCAGTTCTCTTGCACTGCCCATTCCCAGCATGTGCAGCAGCTGGCGGAGGGTTTGCGCGTCAGGTGGGGTGTCAAGGTACAGCACCACCTCCGGCTCCACGCCGTTAGACTTCAGCAGGCTCAGGGTATCGCGGCTCTTGGAGCAGCGAGGGTTATGATAGATTTTTACGGCGTCTGTCATGACGTGAATTCTCCTTTATTACATCTTCTCGTACGGCTTAAAGCGCTGCTGCAGGCCGCGTAGCTGATCGATACGCGCGTCGTAGCGAGCCTGCTGGAGGCTGCCGAGTTTGACCTGCGAGCTGGCGCTGCTGAGCGCGGAAATCGCCTGATCGAGGCGGCCCACCAGGGCAAAACCTTCGGCACGCGCCGCCAGCTCCTGATCGCGGTTGCCGAGCTGGGCTTCCGCCTGAGCGAGCAGATCCCAGCCGTTTTGATCGTCTTTATTATTAAAGGTGTAGCGGTTGAGGATGGTCGCCGCCTCGCCAGGCTGGCCGCCCTGCAAGTAAGCGTTCGCTAGGTTAAGCTGCAGCACCGGGTTGGTACGGACGTCTTTCGCTCCTTTCAGGCGGTTAATCGCATCGGAAGGCTTCTTCTGCCCCAGATCGATATCCGTCGACAGATCGAGGTACCACGGGTTGTTCGGATCGGCTGCCAGAAGCGGCTGCAGCGCCTTACGCGCCTCGTCGTATTTGCTGGCTTCCATCGCCTGGAGCGCCTGACCATACTGCGCGGCGTTTTTTTCTCGCACGTTGCCTTTTGCCAGGGTATCCAGCAGGTCGCTGGTGAGCTGGTTACGCCCGGAATTGTACATCCCCAGGGTTCTCACCTTCGCCATGTAGAAATCCTGTGAAGACTGGACCACGACCGGGCGCATCTGGTTGGCACGGTTACGCGCGTCCGACAGACGGCTTTCCGGCAGCGGGTGGGTCAACAGAATTTCCGGCGGACGGGAAGAGTAACGCGCCTGATCGAGCAGTTTTTCGAGGAAGCTCGGCATGGCCTGCGGGTCAAAGCCCGAACGCTGCAGCACCTGAATCCCGATGCGGTCCGCTTCCTGCTCGTTTTGTTGGGTGAAGCTGATCATCCCCTGGCGTGTTCCCGCCAGCGTACCGGTCAGGGCCGCCATCCCGGCCTGCGGGCTGGCCATCGCCAGCAGAATAGAGCCCAGTGCACCCACCCAGGTGAGGGGGGCGTTACGTTTCTGGTCTTCCATCGCTCGCGCCAGGTGACGCTGGGTGACGTGCGAAATTTCGTGCGCCATTACCGAGGCCAGCTGGCTTTCGTTGTCAGAGTAACGGAATAACGCCGAATGCAGCACCACGTTACCGCCAAAGAAGGCGAAGGCGTTGATTTCGTCGTTATTGATTAAATAGAAATGGAAGGGGGTTTTTACCGAGTCGGCGTGCGAAACCAGACGCATCCCCAGCCCGTTAATGTACTGTACCAGCAAAGGGTCGTTAATCAGCGGGGCGCTGCCGCGCAGCTGGCGAACATAGTAATCCCCCATTTGCATCTCTTGCCCAATAGAGAGCGTGCTTCCTGCTGTGGTGCCCATGTCCGGCAATGTATCGGACGAGTCAGCAAAAGCGGGCAACACCTGACCGACCGTCACCGCGGCAATCAGTGTCGCAACCAGTGTTTTTCTCAACTGCCTGAACATAACCACTGTCCTGTATGTTGGATGTGCTAATTTGACCGATGAACCGGTATATCGTTCATCTCTGCTGCTCTGGGAGTGTAGCCGTGTTGTAGCATGAAGAAAATCCCATTCATCAGGCTTTTGCGGATTGTGATCGGGATACAAAAAGCGAAAGTCTTTTTTGTGACAGTTAGATACAATTCATCGTCTCACTCCCGCCATTCGATTCAGGGAAGGGTTGTATGCTCGAAATGTTAATGCAGTGGTACCGGCGTCGGTTCAGCGACCCGGAAGCCATTGCTTTGTTGGTTATTCTGGTTGCCGGGTTCGGTATTCTGTTCTTTTTCAGCGGCCTGCTCGCGCCCCTGCTGGTGGCGATTGTGCTGGCGTACCTGCTGGAGTGGCCAACGGCGCGCCTGGAGCACATCGGCTGTTCCCGTCGCTGGGCGACCAGCATCGTCCTGGTGCTGTTTGTCGGCATCCTGCTGTTAATGGCCTTTGTGGTGATGCCGGTTGCCTGGCAGCAGGGGATCTACCTTATTCGCGATATGCCCGGCATGCTCAACAAGCTTTCTGATTTTGCCGCCACGCTGCCGCGCCGTTACCCGGCCCTGATGGATGCCGGGATTATCGACGCGATGGCGGAAAATATGCGCGCCCGCATCATGACGATGGGCGATTCGGTGGTGAAATACTCTCTGGCCTCGCTGGTCGGACTGCTGACGCTGGCGGTTTACCTTGTGCTGGTGCCGCTGATGGTCTTCTTCCTGGTGAAAGATAAAGACCAGATGCTCAACGCCGTGCGCCGTATTCTGCCGCGTAACCGCGGGCTGGCGGGGCAGGTCTGGGAAGAGATGAACCAGCAGATCACCAACTACATTCGCGGCAAGGTGCTGGAGATGATTGTCGTGGGGGTCGCCACCTGGATTGGCTTCCTGATTTTCGGCCTGAACTACTCGCTGCTGCTGGCGGTGCTGGTGGGGCTGTCTGTCCTGATTCCGTACATCGGCGCGTTTGTGGTGACCATTCCGGTGGTTGGGGTGGCGCTGTTCCAGTTTGGGCTGGGGACTGAGTTCTGGAGCTGCTTCGCGGTGTACCTGATTATTCAGGGGCTGGACGGTAACCTGCTGGTACCGGTGTTGTTCTCCGAAGCGGTGAACCTGCATCCGCTGGTGATTATCTTATCGGTGGTGATTTTCGGCGGGCTGTGGGGGTTCTGGGGCGTGTTCTTCGCCATTCCGCTGGCGACGCTGATTAAAGCCGTGGTTCACGCGTGGCCGGATGTGCCGGCGGTGGAAGAGAAGTAGTTTTGAGCGGCCTGATGCCCTCACCCCGACCCTCTCCCACGGGAAGAGGGGGAAAACATGAAAAACGGCAACCTGGGTTGCCGTTTTGCTGTTTATCAGGCGCTTTCTTTCAGCCAGTTCAACACCACGTCGTGGTGATTGCTGGTTTTGAAGTCGTCAAACACGTGTTCAACTTTTCCGTCAGCGTCAATCAGGAAGCTGATGCGGTGAATACCGTCGTAGGTTTTACCCATAAACGTCTTCTCGCCCCAGACGCCGAACTGCTCGCACACCTGATGGTCTTCATCAGAAAGCAGCGTGAAGTTCAGCAGCTCTTTTTCAGCAAATCGTGACAGCTTTTCTGGTTTATCCGTGCTGATACCCAGCACTTCCACGCCGACTTTTTTCAACTCGTCCATGTTGTCGCGTAAGCCGCAGGCCTGTACGGTGCAGCCGGGGGTCATGGCTTTCGGGTAGAAATAGACCAGAACACGCTGTCCCTGGAAGTCGGTCAAATTTACTTGCTCGCCGTCTTGATCCGGTAAGCTAAATTTCGGTGCGATGTCACCGGCTTTCAGTGGGTTCATTACTCAACTCCATCCTGTTCGTGCTGCGAATAATTGACGACGCTTATACTGCCCTGCGCGTTTAATTCTGTACAGAGGGCTTTGAACGCTTGCTCGATATTTGACGCATCCTGTGATGCAGGACTGTGCGCGGTAATTTGAATAAAGAGCGTGGGAACCGTGCTTGCGTCGCCCGGCTGTGTGCGGGAAACGAGCTCGGCAATGTTCATCTGATGGCTGTCAAACAGCGCGGTGAAGCGCTCTATCAGATGGGGAGAATCAGGCACTTCAACCTGCACCCAGACGGTAGAAGGCATAGCCGGACGCGGTCGCGCCGTGGTGCGCTTCATGACAATCAGCAAATCCAGCTCGGCGCCTTTCAGCGGCAGGGTCGATTCAATCAACGTAATGGCGTTCCATGTCCCGGAAAGCAACATAATAAATGTGAACTCTTCGCCAAGCATGGCCAGACGGCTGTCTTCGATATTACAGCCGCAGCTGCTTACGTGGCGGGTGATGGTGTTCACGATACCCGGCCTGTCGGCACCCAGCGCAGTGATAACCAGGTAATGTTGTGATGAGGTTGTCAAACCTGTTCTTCCTTTGCATGGTTAAGTCTTCCTAAGGAAAGCATAAAAAAAACATGCATACAACCGCCTGAGAGCCTCAGGTCGCTTGCTTTTATTACAGTTCCAAACGTAACATTGAGGCTCTTGTTCGCACAGAGGATGGCTCATGTTCACGGGAAGTATTGTCGCGCTTGTTACACCGATGGATGAAAAAGGTAATGTCTGCCGGTCAAGCATGAAGAAGCTCATTGATTACCATGTCGCCAATGGAACCTCGGCGATCGTTTCGGTAGGGACTACCGGTGAATCCGCAACGCTGAGCCACGACGAGCACGGCGATGTAGTGATGCTGACCCTGGAACTGGCTGACGGACGTATTCCGGTCATCGCGGGGACAGGGGCTAATGCAACCGCAGAAGCTATCAGCCTGACCAAACGTTTTAACGACAGCGGCATCGTTGGCTGTCTGACGGTGACCCCTTATTACAACCGTCCTACTCAGGAAGGTTTGTTCCAGCACTTCAAAGCCATCGCTGAACATACTGACTTGCCACAAATTCTGTATAATGTGCCGTCCCGTACCGGTTGCGATATGCTGCCGGAAACCGTTGGTCGTCTCTCGGAAGTAAAAAATATTATCGGTATTAAAGAGGCGACAGGGAACTTAAGCCGCGTTCATCAGATCAAAGAGCTGGTTTCAGACGACTTTATCCTGTTGAGTGGTGATGATGCGACCGCGCTGGACTTTATGCAGCTCGGTGGCCATGGCGTGATTTCCGTAACGGCAAACGTTGCGGCGCGCGATATGGCTGAAATGTGCAAACTGGCCGCAGCCGGTCACTTTGATGAAGCCCGTGTCATTAATCAGCGTCTGATGCCGCTGCACAATAAATTATTTGTCGAACCCAATCCGATCCCAGTGAAATGGGCATGTAAGGAGTTGGGGCTTGTAGCAACCGATACGCTGCGTCTGCCAATGACACCGATTACCGACCACGGTCGTGACATCGTCAGAGCGGCGCTGAAGCATGCCGGTTTGCTGTAGAGTTTAGGGAGATTTGATGGCTTATTCAGTACAGAAGTCGCGCCTGGCGAAGGTTGCGAGTGTTTCGCTTGTTATGCTGCTCGCTGCCTGTAGTTCAGACTCGCGCTACAAGCGCCAGGTGAGCGGTGATGAATCCTATCTGGATGCGACCCCGCTTGCTGAACTTCACGCACCGGCTGGTATGATCCTGCCGATTCAGAACGGCGATTATAATATTCCCGTGACCAACGGCAGCGGCCCGGTCGGTAAAGCGCTTGATATTCGTCCGCCAGCACAGCCTCTGGCGCTGGTTAACGGGGCGCGTACCCAGTTCACCGGTGATACGGCGTCTCTGATGGTTGAGAGCGCGCGCGGTAGCACGCTGTGGCCGCAGGTTGTCAGCGTCATTCAGTCGAAGAACTACACCATCGATAAACGCGATGACGCCAGCCAGACGTTAACCACCGACTGGATCGAGTGGAACCGTCTGGATGAAGACCAGCAATACCGCGGTCGTTATCAAGTCTCCGTAAAACCACAGGGTTACCAGCAGGCGGTCAACGTTAAGCTGTTGAACCTGGAGCAGGCGGGTAAACCGGTTGCGGATGCCGCGTCCCTGCAGCGTTACAGCACCGAAATGCTGAACGTGATTGCTGCGGGTCTGGATAAAACCGCGACCGATGCCGCCAACGCCGCGCAGAGCCGCAACGGTGTGACCTTCGATGTGCAAAGCGGTGCGGATGATACCGGCCTGCCAATGCTGGTGGTTCGTGCACCGTTTAACCAGACCTGGCAGCGTTTGCCAGCGACGCTGGAAAAAGTGGGCATGAAAGTGACCGACAGCACCCGCTCAACCGGTAGCATGACGGCAACCTATAAGCCGCTCTCCGACAGCGCATGGCAGGAACTGGGCGCGAAAGATCCTCAGCTTGCCTCCGGTGACTACAAAATTCAGGTCGGTGACCTTGATAACCGCAGTAGCCTGCAGTTTATCGATCCAAAAGGTCACACGCTGACCCAGTCGCAGAACGATGCGCTGGTCGCTGTCTTCCAGGCAGCATTCAGCAAATAAATACGAGGGCTGGTGAATCCAGCCCTTTTTATTTTCGTGCCACGCAAACGTGTGCGTGGCATAATATGCCCAGTTTTGAACACAAATCATCACACCAGGAGTAATGAAGATGCAGAAGCAAGCTGAGTTGTATCGTGGCAAAGCGAAGACCGTATACAGCACGGAAAACCCGGATCTGTTGGTGCTCGAGTTCCGCAATGATACGTCAGCAGGGGATGGCGCACGCATTGAGCAGTTCGATCGTAAAGGCATGGTGAACAACAAGTTCAACCACTTCATTATGACCAAACTGGCCGAAGCGGGTATCCCGACTCAGATGGAAGCGTTGCTGTCCGATACGGAATGTCTGGTGAAGAAACTGGATATGGTTCCGGTTGAGTGCGTTATTCGTAACCGTGCGGCGGGCTCCCTGGTGAAGCGTCTGGGCATTGAAGAAGGTATCGAACTGAATCCACCGCTGTTCGATCTGTTCCTGAAAAACGACGCCATGCACGACCCGATGGTCAATGATTCCTACTGCGAAACCTTCGGCTGGGTGAACAAAGAGAACCTGGCGCGCATGAAAGAGCTGACCTACAAAGCCAACGACGTGCTGAAAAAATTGTTTGATGACGCGGGCCTGATCCTCGTCGACTTCAAGCTCGAGTTTGGTCTGTTCAAAGGCGAAGTGGTGCTGGGCGATGAGTTCTCACCAGACGGTAGCCGCCTGTGGGACAAAGAAACCCTGGATAAAATGGACAAAGACCGTTTCCGTCAGAGCCTGGGTGGCCTGATTGAAGCGTACGAAGCGGTTGCTCACCGTTTAGGCGTTAAGCTCGACTAACTCCCTCACCTGCCAAAGGATGTTCGCATCCTTTGGCGTCTTACCTTTGTTTCCTATGGTAATCTTGCCGTTAACCGCCTACGATCATAGCTATTATAAATGGAATAGTTCGAGGTGGTTATGCGCTGGCAAGGGCGTCGTGAAAGTGACAATGTAGAAGACAGACGCAGTGATGGTGGCGGCGGTCCTTCAATGGGGGGGCCCGGCTTCCGGTTACCCAGCGGCAAGGGCGGCATCATCCTGCTGATTGTGGTGTTAGTCGCGGGTTACTACGGCGTTGACCTCACCGGGTTGATGACCGGTCAGCCGCTGCAACAGCAGCAGCATTCTCAGCGCTCCATCAGCCCGAATGAAGATGAAGCGGCCAAATTTACCTCCGTTATTCTCGCCACAACAGAAGACACCTGGAGTCAGCTGTTTGAGAAAATGGGGCGTACCTACCAGCAGCCGAAGCTGGTGATGTACCGGGGGGCAACCCGCACCGGATGCGGCACCGGGCAATCCGTGATGGGGCCGTTCTACTGCCCGGCAGACGGTACCGTCTATATCGATCTCTCTTTTTACGATGACATGAAACGCAAGCTTGGCGCCGACGGTGATTTTGCCCAGGGCTACGTGATCGCGCATGAGGTTGGCCATCACGTGCAAAAGCTGCTGGGGATTGAGCCAAAAGTACGCCAGCTGCAGCAAAATGCGTCTCAGGCTGAAGTGAACCGCCTGTCCGTCAAAATGGAGCTGCAGGCGGACTGCTTCGCGGGCGTCTGGGGTCACAGCATGCAGCAGCAGGGCGTGCTGGAATCCGGCGATCTTGAGGAGGCGCTGAATGCCGCTCAGGCGATCGGTGACGACCGTCTTCAGCAGCAGAGCCAGGGGCGCGTCGTACCGGACAGTTTCACTCACGGTACCTCACAGCAGCGCTACAGCTGGTTTAAACGCGGTTTCGACAGCGGCGACCCGGCGCAGTGTAATACCTTTGGCAAAGCGATGTAATGCTGGCGTTTGATCAGCTGATACGCGAGCTTGAGCGCACCGGCCATCGTCGGCTGGTGGTGCTCAGCGGTGAGGCGCAGTGGACGTTAAGCCAGGCGGTTGCCCTGCGTGACGCCTTGCCCGGAGACTGGGTAAGACTTCACGAACATCCTTCAAAAGCCATCAGCGGCCTGCTGGGACGCGAGTTCCGGCATGCCGTTTTTGACGCCAGCACCGGGTTTGATGTCGCCGCGTTTGCCGCCCTGAGTGGAACGCTGAGCGCCGGAAGCCTTCTGGTGCTGCGGGTCCCTCCGCTTGCTGACTGGGCCGACAGGCCTGACAGCGATTCTTTGCGCTGGAGCGACAGCGCGGAGCCGATCGCCACTCCACACTTTGTGCACCACTTCTGCCGGACGCTTGCCGCCGATTCGGATGCGATTGTCTGGCATCAGCATCGTCTCTTGTCCGTTCCCGTTGCGCCGGATTTACCCGCCTGGCAGCCTGCCAGCGGCGCACCGCAGCGCGAGCAGGCGGAGATCCTCGACGTGCTTCTGACCATGCCTGCGGGCATTGCAGCCGTAACGGCACCGCGCGGACGCGGAAAGTCAGCGCTGGCGGGGATGCTGCTCAGTCGCATTCAGGGGAGTGCGGTGGTCACTGCACCGGCTAAAGGGGCAACGGATATCATTGCGCGCTTTGCGGGCGAGCATTTCGACTTTATGGCTCCGGACGCGCTGCTGGCCTCTTCACATCAGGCTGACTGGCTGATTGTCGATGAAGCGGCTGCGATCCCTGGTCCGCTGCTGGAGAAGCTGGTGACGCGTTTTCCGCGCGTAGTGTTAACCACCACGGTCCAGGGCTATGAGGGGACGGGCAGGGGATTCCTGCTGAAGTTCTGCGCTCGTTTCAGTGGATTGCGGCATTATGCCTTATCGACCCCCATTCGCTGGGCTGCCGGATGCCCGCTTGAGCGATTCGTGGCGAATGCACTGTTATTTGATGATGCGCTTATCGATCGCAAACCGGAAGGCGACGTGCGTATAACGCCGCTGGCGCCGCGGACGTGGGAGAGTGACCCGGCATGCGTGGCAAGCGTTTATGAACTGCTGTGTGCTGCACATTATCGTACTTCACCGCTCGATTTACGCCGGATGATGGACGCGCCCGGCCAGCACTTTGCTGTTGCCGGGACGGAGGCAGAGATCGCCGGCGCGCTCTGGCTGGTGGAAGAGGGCGGGTTGTCCCCTGAGCTTAGCCGCGCCGTGTGGGCGGGATACCGGCGTCCACGCGGGAATCTCGTGGCGCAGTCGCTGGCGGCGCACGGCGGATCGCCACTCGCGGCGACGCTGAAAGGGCGACGGGTTAGCCGCATTGCGGTTCACCCCCTGCGCCAGCGGGAAGGCATCGGGCAACGGCTTATCCGTAGCGCCAGCGGGGAAGACTATCTGTCGGTGAGTTTTGGTTATACCGACGAGCTGTGGCATTTCTGGCATCAATGTGGGTTTGTGCTGGTGCGGATGGGGAGCCATCGGGAAGCCAGCAGCGGCTGCTACACGGCGATGGCGCTGCTGCCGCTGAACGAAGCCGGGCGTCAGCTGTGCGCGCAGGAACATCAGCGTTTGTGCCGGGATATGCGCGTCCTGTCGGCCTGGAACGGTGAAAAGATCCCGGTGGAAGACGGCTGGGAAGCTACCCTTAATAGTGACGACTGGCGGGAGCTGGCGGGGTTTGCGTTTGCCCATCGGGCGTTTTCAACCTCGGTTGCCGCGCTGACGCGGTTGTTGCTCACCGTTGATATGCCGCTTCCGGCCCTGCGGGGGAAAATGGCAGGGAAAGCGGATGAGGTCGGGCGAAAAGCGTTGCTGGCAAAGCTGCGCAGTGAAACCGCGCAAGCGCTTGAAAGCCTTGATTATCCGCGCTGCCAGCGGTTGAAGGAAGCCATTTTGCAATGGCAATTTTTTCAATGACTTCTTCAGTAAAGTGGCATGGTCATTCCCGCCGGGAGGCGTAGAATCCAGGTCATCTATTAAGGAGACCACCATGAAACACGACCATTTTGTTGTTCAAAGCCCTGACAAACCGGCTAAACAGTTACTGCTTCTGTTTCATGGTGTTGGCGATAATGCCGTCAATATGGGTCAGATTGGCAGCTGGTTTGCGCCCATTTTCCCCGAAGCGCTGATTGTCAGCATCGGTGGCGTTGAGCCATGCGGCCCGAACGGGCGCCAGTGGTTCTCGGTTCAGGGCGTGACGGAAGAGAACCGTCAGGCGCGCATCGATGCCATCATGCCGACCTTTATCGATATCGTCCGCTACTGGCAACAGCAGAGCGGCGTGGGTGCCGACGCGACCGCGTTGATTGGCTTCTCACAGGGGTCAATCATGTCGCTGGAAAGCGTTAAAGCGCAGCCGGGTCTGGTTTCACGGGTAATCGCGTTTAACGGCCGTTTTGCGACGTTACCGGCAAGCGCAACCACGCAGACCACGATCCACCTGATCCACGGCGGCGAAGACCGGGTGATTGAGCTCTCGCATGCGGTTGCTGCCCAGGAAGCGTTGATTCGCGAAGGTGGGGATGTGACGCTGGATATCGTTGACGATCTGGGCCACGCCATCGACGACCGCAGCATGCAGTTCGCGCTCGATCGTTTGCGCTATACCGTACCGAAGCACTACTTTGATGAAGCGCTCAGCGGCGGTAAGCCGGATAATGATGATATTGTTGAGTTTATGTGAGGTTATCCCCTCTCCACAGGAGAGGGGATACAGACCGATTACTTCTTCTGGTCTTTCTTCGGCCAGTCGTCGTCATCGTCCCACTTGTCGTTAAAATCACGGTGCGGGGGAAGGTCCGGTTTGTTGGCGAGAAATTTTTTATGGTCAACGCGCTTCAGGTCTTTAATCACGTTCAGCAATACGCCAACCAGAAAAACCAACACCAGAATCCACCAGTACTTTGAAAGCCAATCCATTCGCTATTCCTCTCAGAGCGTTCGTCAGGCGACGATTTGCTCCATAATACGTTGATACATACGGGCCAGCAGTTGCAAATCTGCCGCATTGACACACTCATTTATTTTATGAATGGTTGCGTTTACTGGCCCCAGTTCGACAACCTGGGCGCCCATACGGGCGATAAAGCGTCCGTCTGAAGTGCCACCCGTTGTCAGCAGCTGTGGCTTAATTTCATTATAGTGCTCGATGGCGTTCACCACCGCATCCACCAGCTTACCGCGCTGCGTCAGGAACGGCTGGCCGGAAAGCCACCACTCCACGGTGTAGCGCAGCTGATATTTTTCCAGCAGGGCGATAACGCGCGCCTTGATCATCTCATCGGTCAGTTCGGTGCTGAAGCGGAAGTTAAACTGGACGAAGTAATCACCCGGGATCACGTTGTTGCTGCCGGTCCCGGCCTTGACGTTCGCAATCTGCATGCTGGTTGGTGGGAAGAATTCGTTGCCTTTATCCCACTCGATGCCCACCAGTTCGTTCAGCATCGGCGCAGCGCGATGTACCGGGTTATCGGCCAGATGCGGATACGCAACGTGCCCCTGAACGCCGTGAATGGTCAGGTTACAGGTCAGCGAGCCACGGCGCCCGTTTTTGACGACATCACCCACCACTTCGGTACTGGACGGCTCACCGACCAGGCAGTAGTCCAGACGCTCGTTGCGCGCCATCAGCGCTTCAACGACCTTCACGGTACCGTTATGGGCGCTGGCTTCTTCGTCGGAGGTTATCAAAAACGCGAGACGGTTTTTGTGGTTCGGATGCTGCGCCACAAAGCGTTCTGCCGCCACGACCATCGCCGCCAGAGAGCCTTTCATGTCTGCCGCGCCGCGACCAAACAGCATGCCATCGCGAATGGTCGGCTCAAACGGCGGGTTAATCCAGCGATCCGCATCACCTGCGGGAACGACGTCAGTATGCCCGGCAAAGGCCAGCGTTTCACCCTGACCGCGCCACGCCCAGAAGTTCTGGGTATCGCCAAAATCCATGTGTTCAACGGTAAAACCGATGGCACGCAGGCGTTCAATCATAAGAGCCTGACAACCTGCGTCGTCCGGGCTAAGGGAAGGACGGCGAATAAGCTGCTGAGTCAGCTCAATGACCGGGCATGACATAAACTACACCTCAACGAAAAAAGTCGGAATAAAGGGTTTCACTGAAACCCAGCAGCATAGGCTGCCCTGGCGCGCAGAGCAATGGGCGTTTGATAATTGCCGGCATCTCGAGCATCAGTTTTGCCGCGCTGTCGGCATCTTTGATGCTGGCGCGCAGAGAGTCGTCCAGTTTACGCCAGGTGGTACCGCGGGTGTTCAGCAGGGCTTCCCAGCCCAGTTCGCGAATAGCGCTATGCAGAAATTCTGCATCGAGCCCATCGGCACGGTAATCGTGGAAGCGGTACTCCACGCTGTTTGCTTCCAGCCAGCGGCGGGCTTTTTTGATGGTGTCGCAATTTTTAATGCCGTACATCACAACCATGGTGAATCCTTTTGATGTTCTGATAATTAAATGTTCAGTAAATTCGAAGATATATCCTTAAGTGGAATATAACACATTCAGGAATCGTCTGGATTAATGTGTCTTCTTAATTCGACTCACAACTGTACGCTGAATATTCTTTCATCATTTAAGCATAGATGTCCATAAACTTTAAAAACCCAATAAAGTCAGCCAATAAAATAAAACTCACCCGTCCGTAGGGTTATTTCAAAATATTGCTGGCCGTCACAAAAAATTGAGGGCTCTCCGTTCATATTTATCATAAATCCCCGCAGGACGTGGGGTACAATCACAGCAATTGGTTAAATAGCCTTCACAATGATGGTACGTTTTTGTAGAATGCGCATAATAATAAGAGAGGTTGTTATGATTGAACGTGAACTGGGGAACTGGAAAGATTTTATCGAAGGCATGCTTCGTAAATGACATTCAGTAAGAATTGCAAGAGCACTAAAATAAGTAAAATAACCATAGTGTGAATTAATCACACAATAAAAAGGCGGCCGATAAAGCCGCCTTTTTTTATTTCAACCACTTACTCAGGACGTTCCTTCAGCGGGAAGCGGCGACGCACCAGCACAAAGAACAGCGGAACGAAGTAAATGGCCAGAATGGTGGCCGAAATCATGCCGCCCATCACCCCGGTCCCGACCGCATGCTGGCTGCTGGAGCCCGCGCCCGTGCTGGTTGCCATTGGCAGAACACCAAAGACAAACGCCAGCGACGTCATCAGGATCGGACGCAGGCGCTGACGGCAGGCGTGCAGCGTAGCGGCCATCAGCTCGTGGCCTTTGGCATTCATCTCGTTGGCAAACTCAACGATCAGAATGGCGTTTTTCGCCGACAGCCCAATGACGGTGAGCAGGCCCACCTGGAAGTAGACATCGTTCTCCAGGCCGCGCATCCAGGTCGCCAGCAGCGCACCGATAACCCCAAGGGGCACCACCAGCATGACCGAAAACGGGACCGACCAGCTCTCATACAGTGCGGCAAGGCAGAGGAAGACCACCAGCAGCGAAAGCGCATAAAGCGCAGGGGCCTGCGCCCCGGAGAGACGCTCCTGGTAAGACATGGCCGTCCACTCGAGACCAAAACCGGCGGGCAGCTGCTGCACCAGTTTTTCCATGGTGTCCATGGCAGTACCGGTACTGACGCCCGGCGCGGCTTCCCCGACGATTTCAACCGCAGAATAGCCGTTATAGCGCTCCAGGCGCGGCGAGCCGCTCTCCCAGTGCGAATTAGCAAAGGCGGAGAACGGCACCATGCCGCCAGCATTATTTCTGACAAACCAGCGGTTTATATCGTCCGGCAGCATGCGGAACGGCGCGGCGGACTGGACATACACTTTTTTCACGCGTCCGCGGTCCATAAAGTCATTCACATAGCTCGAGCCCCACGCCGTCTGCAGGGTGTCATTGATATCGTTGATCGAGACGCCCAGCGCCTGCGCCTTACGCTGATCGATATCCACCTGGAGCTGCGGACTATCATCAAGGCCGTTATGGCGAACGCGGGTCAGGCCCGGATCGTTGCCCGCCAGCGCTAGCAGCTTATCGCGTGCCGCCATCAGCGCCGTGTGGCCCGCCCCGGCGTGATCCTGCAGCTCCATATCGAAACCGGCAGAACTGCCCAGCCCGCTTATCGCCGGCGGACTGCTGGCAAAGACGCGCGCCTCTTTGATGTGCGCAAAGGCTTTGGTCGCACGTTCAATGATGGCAAATGACGTTCCCGTTCTGGTATCGCGCTCGTCCCAGTCCTTCAGGCGGACGAACATGCGGGCGACGTTCTGCCCGTTCCCGCCCGGACCGGAGCCGACGGTAGAGAAGACCGACACCACGTTATCTTTCTCTTTGGTGAAGAAGTATTGTTCCACTTTCTGGACCACTTTCAGCGTCTGCTGCTGCGTTGCGCCGCTCGGAAGCTGCACCGAGGTGGTGAACATCCCCCGGTCTTCCATCGGCAGGAACGAGGTGGGCAGGTGCAGGAACAGCCAGACCATGCCGCCCAGCAGCACAACGTAAATCATCATCCAGCGAAGGCTGCGGTGCAGTACGCGACCGACGGCAGATTCATACCGGGCGGCGTTGCGGTTGAACATCCGGTTAAACCAGCCGAAGAAGCCTTTCTGACCGTGATGCTCCCCTTTGTGCAGCGGTTTCAGAATGGTGGCGCACAGCGCGGGGGTGAGGATCAGCGCCACCAGCACGGAGAGCACCATCGCCGAGACGATGGTTATCGAGAACTGACGGTAAATCGCCCCGGTGGTGCCGCCAAAGAAGGCCATCGGGATAAAGACGGCCGACAGCACCATCGCAATACCGACCAGCGCCCCCTGAATTTGCCCCATGGATTTGCGCGTCGCCTGGCGCGGAGTGAGTCCTTCTTCGCTCATGATGCGCTCGACGTTTTCAACCACCACGATGGCATCATCCACCAGAAGGCCAATCGCCAGCACCATGGCAAACATCGTCAGGGTATTAATGCTGTACCCGAACGCGTACAGCACCGCAAAGGTCCCCAGCAGCACCACCGGGACGGCAATGGTGGGGATCAGCGTCGCGCGGAAGTTTTGCAGGAACAGGTACATGACCAGGAACACCAGCGCGATGGCTTCCAGCAGGGTCTTCACCACGTCCTCAATCGACGCTTTAACGAAGGAGGTGGTTTCATAGGCGACTTTATACTCCAGCCCGTGCGGGAAATACTGCGACAGCTCGTCCAGACGATCTAACACCAGTTTCGCCGTCGCCATTTCGTTCGCGCCGGAGGCCAGTTTAATTCCCAGACCGGAGGCCTGATTGCCGTTAAAGCGGCTCAGGTAGTCGTATTTCTCCGCCCCCATTTCCACCGTGGCGACATCGCCCAGACGCACTTCCGACCCGTCCTGATTCACGCGCAGGGTGATGTTGCGGAACTGGTCCGGCGTCTGCAGCAGAGATTGCGAATTGATAGTGGCGTTCAGGGCTTGCTTATCAACGGAAGGCGTTCCCCCCAGTTGCCCCACGGCAATCTGGGCGTTCTGGGCTTTAATGGCATCCGTCACGTCGGTTGCCGTCATCTGGTAGCTGTTCAGCTTGTTGGGATCGAGCCAGATACGCATCGAGTATTGTGAGCCGTAGGCGTCGATATCTCCGACGCCGTTAATCCGGCTGATAGGATCCTGAATATTACTGGCGACGTAGTCAGCGATGTCCTGTTTATCCATCGAGCCATCTGTCGAGACAAAGGCGATAGTCAATATGTTGGTATCACCGGTTTTACGCACGGTCACGCCCTGGTTCTGCACCGCCTGGGGCAGCTTGCGCATGGCCGACTGCAGCTGGTTTTGGACCTGCTGCACCGCTTCGTCCGGGTCGGTGCCCGCCTTAAAGCTCAGGGTGACCGTCGCCTGACCCGTGGCGCTGCTTTGCGAGGACATGTACATCAGGTTATCCAGACCCGTCATGTTCTGCTCGATAACCTGCGTCACGGTATTTTCCAGCGTTTGCGCGGACGCGCCGGGGTAGTTGGCGGTGACGCGCACGTTAGGCGGTGCCAGGTCGGGGTATTGCTCAACGGGAAGTGAAGTAATCGCCAGGACACCTGTCAGACACAACAGGATGGCAAGCACCCAGGCAAAAATGGGGCGATCGATGAAGAAATTCGCCATGAAAGTGTGACCTCGTTTTGCTGCACGTCATTATTGTTTATTGCCCGCATAACTTTAGCGGTAAGGGGCAGGTCAAACGTGGAGAAATAAAGGAGATAATGTAAATTATCATGCGCTTTTCCCTGCGCTTGCCCCTTTACCGTTATTTACCTGTTAACGGCGTGGGCACCGGGAACGTCACGCTGACCAGCGTGCCGCCGTTTTGCGGCTGTGAAAAGTGTAGTGTTCCCCCAAGCCGTTGCGCGCGTTCACGCATAATGTTCAGCCCGTAGTGTCCCGGCGGCTCGCTGGCCTCGCCAATTCCGATCCCGTTGTCACGAATGCTGACGCAGTGCGTACCGTCCGCTGCCGTCACGCAGTTCACCGCGATTTCGCTGGCCTGCGCGTGCTTAATGGCGTTCAGCACGGCCTCACGCACGATCTGTAAAAGATGCACCTGCTTTTGCGCGTCCAGCGCCAGCGAGGAGAGGCGACAGTCGAGATGCAGCTTAGCCTGCGTCTGGCTCTGCAGGACGTCGAGGGACTCCTGCAGCGCCGCGGGTAAATTCGCGTGGTTCAGCGTCAGGCGGAAGGTAGTGAGCAGTTCGCGCAGCTGCTGCCAGGCGTTGTTCAGCTCGCGGGAGAAGTCGGAGATGATGGTCTGCGCCGGAGTATTTTCCTCCGGCACGGCGCGTTTGAGCAGCGCAAGCTGAATGCGCAGATACGACAGCACCTGCGCCAGCGAATCGTGCAGCTCGCGGGCGATGGTGGCGCGCTCTTCCATCAGCAGCAGCTGCTGGTAATGTTTTTGCGCCTGGTTAAAGTACAGCCCGCGCCCGAGCATGGTCGCCACGCTTCTCATCAGCGGAAGGGGGACGCTGTCCGTTTCGCTTTGCCAGCGCAGCTCGCCGTAAAGGGTGTCCTGCATCAGTACCGGCAGGTTTTGTAGAGGGATCCCCCTGGACTCCTTCCCTTCACACAGCCGCCAGTCGTCGCTGGTGCGCAGCTCCAGATAATTCATCTGCGTATAGTCATGGACAATCTGCAGGATATGCCGGAAACAGTGGCTGTCTATCTGGCCGGTATTCAGCGCCTGCGAGCACTTGAACAGCATGTCGAGCTGCTGGTGGGCTTCGTGCAGGTGCCGCGTTTTTTCCGCGACCGAAGCCTCAAGCGAACGGTAGAGCGTATCTAATTCGGCGGACATGTGGTTGAAGGCGCGGGAGAGCTGGCCCAGCTCATTCGGCAGGGCGGAATCCGGCGCCGGAGTTGCAAATTCCCCGCGCTCAACCCGTTCGCTGGCCGCCACCAGATTGTTAAGCGGCAGCACCACCTGGCGACGGATGCGTCGCAGGGTAAACAGCGTCAGCAGCAGGATCCCGAGAGCGCCTGCCAGGGAAAGCAGGGTCACCGTCTGAATTTTATGTTCGGTGTAGTGCTGAAGGGCGAGCACAAAGGCATCAATGCGGCCGACAAAATCCTCAATATGGGTTTGATACCACGCGCTGTCGCCGCGGGCGATGTGCGCATTCATCTCCTGCCAGGCCGCGTGCAGCTGCTGGTAGCGCGCTTTAACATTGTCCGGGACGTACCAGCGGTCCAGCTTCTGCAGGGCAGGCGCGCTCAGCGTCTGTTGCCAGCTCTCGCGATGTGCAGCAAGGGAAGGGCTGTTGCGCTGCATCTCGTAGCCCAGACGATAGCTCTGCATGCGCAGCGAGCCGGCGATATTAATGGCTTCGGCATCACGCTGGCTGCTGGCCAGCGTCAGCAGCGCGACGGTGCTGGTCAGCACGGATAAGGCAATGATCGAAAAGAAAGCCCAGGCAAGGCTTCCGGAAACGGGTCGTTTAACGGTCACAGAACGGCTCTCTGAATAAAATTGATCTGCCACAGGTTCACTGGAAATAATTGGGCATTCCGGGCATTTGAACATTGCCCGATCGCGCCGTGATGCGTAAATACCATACTCTTATAAAGAGAAAGGTTATTGAACCAAAAACAGGTGTGGTTATGAATCGTTTTATTATGGCTAACAGCCAGCAGTGCATTGGGTGTCGCGCCTGCGAAGTGGCCTGCGTGATGGCGCACAACGATGAGCAGCATGTCCTGAGCGAGCGCCATTTTCATCCCCGTATTACGGTCCTGAGATCCGGTGAGAAGAGCAGCCCCGTGACCTGTCATCATTGTGAAAATGCACCCTGCGCGCAAAGCTGCCCGAACGGTGCCATCAGCAAATGCGATGACAGCGTACAGGTGAATCAACAAAAATGCATCGGCTGTAAGGCCTGCGTGGTGGCCTGCCCGTTTGGCACGATGGAGATTATCGTCACCCCGCTCGACAACGGCAGCGTGAAGGCCTCGGCGAATAAATGCGATCTCTGTCTGACGCGGCCACAGGGCCCGGCCTGTATCGAAAATTGCCCGGCAGATGTCCTCTCACTGGCGACGCCTGCTGTCCTTGATAATCTGGCGAAATCGCGCCGACAGCGCACGGCCTGCCTGGAGGCGCAGCCCTGGCATGCTGAGGCCGTCGGAGAAGATGCTCCGCGCACCAAACTGCAGCAGATGCAGGGGACGGCGCCACGCGGCGAGCCCGATAAACTGGCTGCCGCCGAGCGCGTAAGCCATTTTAACGAAATTTACCTGCCGTTCCGGGACGGGCAGGCCGCCCGCGAGGCGTCGCGCTGCCTGAAATGCGGAGAGCACAGCATTTGCGAATGGACCTGCCCGCTGCATAACCACATCCCACAGTGGATTGAGCGCCTCAACGCGGGAGATATCGCCGGTGCGGTCGAGCTTTCTCATCAGACCAACTGTTTACCTGAAATTACCGGCCGCGTCTGCCCGCAGGACCGATTATGCGAAGGGGCCTGCACAATACGTGAAGAGGCGGGATCCGTGACCATCGGTAACATCGAGCGCTATATCTCCGATCGGGCGCTGGCGATGGGCTGGCGGCCGGATATGTCCGCCGTCACGCCGACAGATAAACGTGTCGCGATTGTCGGCGCGGGGCCTGCCGGGCTGGCGTGCGCCGACGTGCTGGCGCGTCGCGGCGTGAGCGTGACGGTCTATGACCGGCATCCGGAAATCGGTGGATTGCTGACCTTTGGCATCCCGGCATTCAAGCTGGACAAATCGCTGCTCGCGCGGCGCAGAGAGATATTTACTGCGATGGGGATCCGCTTCGAGCTGAACTGCGAGGTGGGTCAGGACGTGTCGATGTCGCAGTTAAAGCACGATTACGACGCCCTGTTTATTGGCGTGGGAACCTATCGTTCGATGAAGGCGGGTATCCCGCATGAAGACGCGCCAGGGGTCTATGACGCGCTGCCTTTCCTGGTGGGCAACACGCGGCATGTTATGGGGCTGGAGGCGACGGCCAGCGAACCGTTCATCGACACCCATGGCTTAAACGTGGTGGTGCTTGGCGGGGGCGATACCGCCATGGACTGCGTCCGCACCGCGTTACGCCACGGTGCGGCGAAGGTGACCTGCGCCTATCGTCGGGATGAGGCCAACATGCCGGGCTCGAAGAAAGAGGTGAAGAACGCCAGAGAAGAGGGCGCGGCGTTTGAATTTAACGTCCAGCCGGTTGAGCTGACGCTGGATCCGAACGGTAGAGTCAACGGTATCCGGATGCTGCGTACCGAACTCGGAGAGCCGGATGCGCAGGGACGGCGGCGACCGGTTCCCGTGGCGGGCAGTGAGTTCGTGATGGCCGCGGATGCAGTCATCATGGCGTTTGGTTTTAACCCGCACGCGATGCCGTGGCTGCAGGCGCAGGGTGTCGAAACGGATGACTGGGGGCGGATCGTAGCCTCCGTCGAGAGCCGTTACCGTTACCAGACGACTAACCCGCAGATCTTCGCCGGGGGCGATGCGGTACGCGGCGCGGATCTGGTGGTGACCGCCATGGCGGAAGGGCGTCATGCGGCGCAAGGGATACTCGACTGGCTTGGGGTTAACGCGCCAAAACATCATTAAACCGGCGGGCGACAAAGCGGGATTCACGGCGTAGTATAGGACGACTCATTGTGTCGTGGAGCCAGTATGACCCTGAAAATTGACGTTATCAAAGACAAAATTCTCTCTGAAAACTACTTTGTCCTGCGTAACATCACCTATGATCTTACACGTAACAACGGTGAAGTGATCCGCCACAAACGCGAGGTCTACGACCGTGGCAATGGAGCAACTATTCTGCTCTATAACCGTGAAAAGCGGAGCGTGGTGCTGATCCGCCAGTTCAGGGTGGCGACATGGGTCAATGGCAACCCTGACGGACGTCTGATTGAAACCTGCGCGGGCCTGCTCGATGATGATGAACCGGAAGTCTGCATCCGCAAAGAGGCCGTTGAAGAAACCGGCTTCGAAGTGGGCGAGGTCAAAAAGGTCTTCGAGCTGTTTATGTCGCCCGGCGGCGTGACGGAAATCGTCCATTTCTTCATCGCGGAATACAGCGACGCGCAGCGCACTCACCGGGGCGGTGGCGTCGAGGATGAAGATATCGAAGTGCTGGAGCTTCCTTTTGCCCGAGCGCTGGAGATGGTGCGAACAGGGGAAATCAGGGACGGTAAGGCGGTGATATTACTGCAGTATTTACAGACTACCGGGCTGATGAATACCCCTTTCGAACGGATATAGCCTGTTTTTCGGGTATATCTGATAAATCCGATTGAGCAACCCCGGCGGGAACGCGAAGATACTGCCCAGTTATGCGTTTTCGTTCCGGGATTGTGTCATTCATGCGCTACAGCGTCTTTTTATTTTCCCTGTTTTGGGTGCTCCTCGCGCCGCAGGTGCGGGCTGCACCCGCGCAGCAAGCCTTTTCTGACTGGCAGGTGACCTGCAATAACCAGAACTTTTGCCTTGCCCGCAACACGGGCGAACATCGTGGTCTGGTCATGACGCTCACCCGAAGCGCCGGGGCGAAAACGGATGCCACGCTGCGTATCGATCTCGGCGGTCTTGATACTCCCTCCGTTAAAGAGCCTGAGATTGCTCCCCGCCTGCTGCTGGATAACGTTCCTCTGAAGCTCGACAAACAGCGCTGGCAGCTCACGCCCTGGCATCTGAAAACGGACGATGCGGCCACCATCACCGCCTTTCTGAAAAACATCCAGGAAGGGAAGTCCCTGACCCTGCGCGGCGGTAAGCAGGTCATTTCACTGAGCGGTCTGAAAGCCGCGCTGCTGTTCATTGATGCGCAGCAAAAGCGCGTCGGCAGCGAAACCGCGTGGATCAAGAAAGGTGACGATCCGCCGTTAAGCGTTCCGCCTGCACCCGCCTTAAAAAAGGTGGCGGTCGTCAACCCGACCCCGACGCCACTCTCCCACGCCGAACTGAACGACCTGCTGGACTATGGTACCGGACGGATGAACAGCAGCCAGTGCTCGCTGGATCCTAACCGCCGGGAAGTGCGCGTGACCGCGTTAACCGATGACAAAGCGCTGCTGATCGTCAGCTGCGAGGCGGGGGCCTATAACACGGTTGATCTGGCGTGGCTGGTATCACGTAAAAAACCGTTCACCGCCCGCAGCGTCAGGCTGCGTCTGCCGTTTACGCCGTCAAGCGACGGCAGTGAGATGGAGTTGATGAACGCCAGCTTCGATGAGAAGACGCGCGAGCTGACAACGCTCGCGCTGGGACGCGGTATGGGCGATTGCGGGATCCAGACGCGCTGGCGTTTTGACGGCCAGCGTTTCCGCCTGGTGCGCTACGCCGAGGAGCCCAGCTGCGACAACTGGAATGGGCCAGATGCCTGGCCCACGCTGTGGATCACGCGGTAGCTTTTCTGCCGGGTAAGCGCCAGCGCCACCCGGCAAAGCAGACCCTACCCCCGTTACTGTTTACGGAAAAAGTCGTTATACAGCATGTAAAGATGCGCCGCGCTCCATGAGAAGTTAGGCGCGCCCTGCTGCGCGCCGGTCAGCGGGTTGTAGTTTTCCTGAATCGGGCCGTCGGACGTTAATCCCTTCGCGTGCTTAAAGAAGTTTTCTGCCAGCGTTTGAGCCTGCTCCCGGTAGCCATAGCGTTCCATCCCTTTCAGCCCAAACCAGAACTGGTCGACCCACACCCGGCCACGCCAGTAGATATCCGGACCAAATGCCGGGTTGGTTAGCGCGGCAGTCCCGAGCGGCACATACGTGTTGAACTCTTTCGGATCCAGCATCACCTTCACCACGGCATCCGCATGCGCCTGCGTTGCCGCACCGTTAAACAGCGGCGACCAGCCTTCCGGTCCTTTACCGCGCTCGACGATAGGCTTGCCCGCACAGCCGTTCGCCAGCGGTTTATCCTCGATACGGATGTCATAGTAAAAACCGCTCTTCGCGTCGAACATGCAGGTATTGATGTAGGTCGCGAGCTTATCCGCCAGCTGGCGGTAGCGGCTGGCCTCCTGCTCTTTACCCAGCAGGCTCGCCATCTGCGCCAGATAGTGATTGTCGCTGTACATGTAGCTCGCCTGGTCGACGGACTCCTGCAGCAGCGAATAGCCCAGCAGCTTGCCCTCGTTATCGCGATTTTCAGCAAACTTCACCGTCCAGTCGCTGCGCTTGCCGCCGTTTTCGACGTAGTTATCCAGCTGGGCTTTATCGATAAAACCGAATACGGCGGCGTCATCGCGGCCTGATTCCCACGAGGCCGCAACCTGGGCCGGGATCTCCAGACTGTCGTAATGGCCCTTGTCGATCACCCGGGCATAGTTGTTCAGGCCGGAAAGCGATTCCTCTTTATCGCCTTTTTTGACCGTAAAGAGCATCTCCCCGCTGGCGGTGTTATGGGCTTTGTCACGCGTCGCGCCGTACTCCGGCACGCCGTTGCCGTTATGGTCGCGGTTGCGCAGCCACCAGTCGTGGTAGGCCACCAGTTTAGGGTACATTTCTGCCAGCCAGGCTTTATCCTGCGTGGTGTTATATACCTCCATCACCGACCACGCTGCCAGGCTCGGTTTAGTATTGCGCTCATTCCAGTTGCCGCCGTCGCCGCCGCGTTCCGGGCTCAGGTTCCAGGCGATGAGATCCGGCACAAAGCCGGCATCCTGCGGGCGTACCGGATCGTCGGGTTTGATTTGCCAGGAGAAGACCGCGCGAATGTTCTCTTTGGCGATATCCGGGTTGAAATGCGACATGGCAAACGCCTGTTTCCAGGTATCCCAGGGCCAGGTCTGGTTGCCGGAGAACCACCGTCCGGTGACGGATGGCGTCACCGTGTTATAGCGTACCGCGCCGCCCGGCGAGCGCCAGTTGCCGTTCAGCGTCTCGATGGCCTTCACCGCCACGCGGGTTTGCTCTGGCGTGGCGTTAGGGTTAGTTAACCCTTTCTGCAAATAGCCCTCCCAGCGCTGCTCCGAGGCCGTCATATAAGCGGCCGGGCGCGCCAGAATATCGCGGATCTGCACCTGCTCGCGCTTCACCTCATCGGCATTCAGCAGATGGGAGTAGGTGGTATACAGCGTGGTGCTGCCGGTAATGTGTGCCCGGCTGGTAAAGCGATGCCCGTCGACGGTGGTCTCGACGGGGAGGGATTTATGCACCTGATATTCGGAACTGCCGGAGGTCAGAAGATCCCAGGTGGAGCGCACTTTGCCAAAGGTCACTTTCAGGCCGTCACGGGTGGGGACCAGCCTGCGCTGGTAATCCGGATACGCGCCGTCGATGGTCTTATCCGACAGCGGTTTGCCCTCTTTGGCCTCCAGCTTTTCCAGCAGTTCGCCGTCCCACACCAGTTCCAGCGGTGCCTTGCTGGTGATGCGGGTCTCCAGCAGCGAGGTGCGCGCGGTGGCAAAGCGCAGCGTCATCACGATCTGCACATCTTTCGCGATCAGCTTTTGCACCAGCGCGCCGGGAAGGCTGTAAGCCTCAAGGGTAAAATCGATTTTTTTGCCGTTCTGATACACATTCAGGCGATCGAAATTGGTCGCCATAAAGTTAATGTACTCTTCGGTGAGCAGTGCTACGCCGGGAAATCCTCCCTGGGTCTGCGGCCCGTTCGGCAGCAAATGACCATGCCAGGCACCCAAATCGAAAAAGGGATTAAACCGCTGGTGGTCGTCAGCGTCGAAATCGTGCATGTATTCCGGCGCACCGGTACGGTTGATGACGTTTTTAAAATCAGCAGGAGCGGTGGCGTGAGCCGAAAAGCTGAGCGCCAGCGCGCAGGCCAGCGGTGTAAGGCTGAGTTTCATATCGGAAGATCCTTTTACCAGTAGACGTATTGCATCAGGAAGACCTGGTCGCTCGGGTCGCCGGAGGCATTTTTCATGTAAAAGCGGCTGTCGGCTGCGGTGGCAAAGCGTCCATCGCCGTACTCATACCAGATACCGAACTGCATAAACGAGGTCGTTTCATCGGCGGCATTGTCCGGGCGATGCTTTGCGTAGCTGTAAGCGGTGGAGAGATAGACGCCTTTTAACGCTTCAACCATGGCGCTGACCATATAGCCGGTTTCAGTCCCGGAGACGTCCTTGCCGCTGGCGCGTCCGGTGTGATGCCAGGCGCGCGCTGCAAGGTTGGGCGACAGAATGCCGGTCAGAAACAGTTGTCCCGTGCCGTCGGTGACCTCAAGTCCGTTCATCCAGGTGACATCTTTGACGATGTCATACTGGATATAGCCGTTCGCCATCGCCGGATAGGTATACTTATCGTCATAGCGATCGTATTTACCAAAATGCAGCCAGGCTTTGCTCTCGTCATGGTGCCCCGCAGGCGTGGCGGTGACGCTGTAGCGCAGGTTCCCGGAGAGGTTTTGTACCTTGAGCGCGTACATAATGTCGCGAGTGTTGGGGATCACGTAGCCCAGATCGGGCGTGAAATCTCCCCACCACTGCAGGTCATCAAGGGAGGAGTCCTGACGCAGGCTGAGCATGATCTCGGTGTTGCCGTCGGTTTTGTAGCCGCCGTAAAAGCGGTTAAGCCCACCTTCGAATCCGCCCCAGCTGTGGTCGGGCACCCAGGCGTTCCCCTGATGGTCAGCCTGTACGGTCCAGCCCTCGCCGTAAATCAGGCCGAACCAGTGCCCGTATTTCATTTCCAGACCGCTCTCAATGTAGGTGCCGTCACTGTATTTATGTTTATTCTGACCTTCTAAATCCATATATCCGCCAACCCCCAGCTCGCCATAAAAACGAAACGACGGAGAGGTAATTTCCGGGGTTCGGGTATCGTCATGTTCAGCGGGTCGGGCTTCTTCTGCGGCAAATGCCGGGCAGCAGAAAGAGAGGGCAGCGAGTGCCCCAATTGTTTTCTCTTTAATTTTCATGCACTCATCCCAGTGAAAAATATCCATGCCTTCAGCGTTAGTGAAGATTTGAGGCAGGTGACGCTTCTGTTTGTTGTTGTTCTTTTGATAATCCCTTGACGTATTTGCTGTATTTCCACCAGGCAAATCCGAGGAATAACACAATGCCACCGACGTTATAGAAAATAATCGTCAGAATATTGGCACCGGTGGGGAAAGTTGAGGCCACAAAGCCGATGGCAAAAATCACAATCAGCATCGACACCACCACCATGCCCGTGGTGCGTGAGCCCATTTTGAAGTCGCGCGGGAGATGATCGAGCTTACGGCGCAGGTTCAGGTAGGCCAGCATGATGAACAGCGGCGGTAACATTGACGCGGCCGCGGTCATGTTGATGACGGTATTCATCAGCTCCTGCGCGGTGTTCGACCCCATGGTTGGGATAATCATGAGCGGAATGACGATCAGATACTGGATCCACGCCGCCCGCGCCGGTACGCCGTTCTCGTTCAGCGCCACGGTTTTTGGCCCAAAGATGCCGCTTGGGATCTCAGAGAAGAAGATTTTGACCGGGGTTGCCGTCCACATCAGCAGGGAGCCGAACATCGCGGTAAAGGAGACCAGGCCGACGAAGCGGTTCATCAGCACTTCCGGCAGGCCAAACCATACCGCCAGGCCGTGGAACACCTGTACCGAACCACCGGTGAATTTCAGCTCTTTGCTGCTGATAAAGACGTTAATCAGCACCGAGGAGATGGAGTAGAGCACGCCGATGAAAATCCCCGCCAGAATGATCACCCTGACGAAGGATTTTGACCCGCCCTTCACGTCGTTAACGTATACCGCAACGGACTCTGCGCCCCCGGCGGCCATAAATATCCAGGTGGTGATGCCGAGGAAGGCCCAGTTGAAGTTGGGGATCATCGCGTCAACGGTAATCGGGTCGGCTGGCTGCACGCCGCCCACCAGCGCCGCGCCGGCCAGAAGAATATAGGAGAGGGTCAACAGCAGCATGAGCGTTGAGGTCACCGACGTGATCGGCCCCAGCATCTTCGCCCCGTTGGTGGAGACCCAGGTCGAGAAGGCGAACAGCACCATGCTCAGTACCGTGGTGGCAAACGGCGTAAGAATGTACTCATAGCCCAAAAAGGCGTAAGAGGCGTAGGCGATGACGCGCGGTAATAACGAGGTGAAGAAAAACAGGTTCACGAACCAGTAGGTGTAGGCGGTAATAAACGCCCAGCGCCCGCCCAGCGAGCTTTTCACCCAGGCGTACACGCCCGCTTCGGAGTTTTTATTCAGGGAGACAAACTCCGCGATGATTAAGCAGAAAGGAATAAAGTAGAACAGGGTGGCTAAAAAGAACATCGGCGCGGAGGCCAGCCCCAGCTCGATGTTGTTATTAATCACGTTGTTAAAACTGAATACGGCGGCAAACGTCAGCGACAGCAGGCCGAATTTGCCGATGGTATTACGCTTGGTAGTTTCAGACATAACCTATCTCCGGGTACGAGGAGGATAGCGGTGCTTCATTGGCACCGCTGGATTTTTTATTTGTTATGGAAATAACCGTCTTCGATGGTCACATAGAGGACGACTTTTTTGGCTGGCGTTTCGCTGATAAAGCGATACGCCTCGTGGTTTTCACATATCACGATCTGTCCCTCCCGCACCTGTTCGGTATGGCCCACGCCTTTCAGGTATTCGCGGTCGGTTTCATCCCGGTAGCACTCCACAAGCTGAAGGGCGTCTTTTGCGGCGTACTCAATTTTCTGCGCGCCCTGCAGGTAGTAATGGACCTCGAAATAGCGGCGATGGCCGACGAACAGCGCGTCGGTGCTGGCATCATGGGTCACGCGGTAGGCCAGAGAGTCGCCAATCGAGTGGGCAACGCCGGGCTGGATGTGGTCGATGTTATTAATGGCCTCTGTGCAGCGCTGCCATTTGCGGCCCGTGCGATAACGCTGCTGGAACTGTTCCAGGCTGTCGAGAACGATCATTTTTCTGCCTCGCTATGCGAATTCATGGAGAAGAAACCGCTGCCGAACCGATGGCGCGCCAGCGTCTGCGCGGCGGTGTGTCCGCCTTCCAGCGGGAGCAGGGTGAAGCCGTAGCGGAACGGCCGGAACCAGACGCGCCAGGTATCCAGCACTTCGCTTCCCCAGGAGTTAGAGCCTAAGCCCAGTACCTGATGGTCGAGATTGAGGGTGATGTCCTCGCTGCGACGCAGTTCGTTGCAGTGCTGCGCGGCGTGGATGTTCTCTGCCGTGTAGTGCCAGGCGCTGAAATGGATGGGCTGCTCAGGCACCACCAGCAGGCCGCTGCCGTGACGGCTGGCGAGCGTTGCCCAGCGCACCTGCTGACGGTTGCCGTTGTTCTGCGGGAACGGGTAGTTTTCGAACATTTCGTCCACCGTGGTGTGCCACAGGTCTATGGTGCTGGCCTGCTGGCTGTCCGGGTAGTTCTCTCCAGGGCCGCGTCCGTAGTAGCTTACCTGGTCGAATTCGCCGTTGATGCCGAGGGTAAAGCCGATGCACGGGATAATGTGCGTATAATCACCGTAGCGTTCACCGCTCAGCTCAACGTTAATTTGCCCGTCGGCGGCAATGCGCCAGCGATAGGTGCAGCGCATACCAAAATCAAACACCGGCGGGGCAATCAGCGTGCGGGTGGTAATGACGATCGCATCGTCCTGCTGCTCGACCTCAAAACCGCGCAGGTGCTCCTGCATAATCTGCAGATGGTTGGGTTGCCACAGCCCCTCATACTCCTGCTTGTGGTTATCAATCATCGGTTTGAAAAAGTTAATCTTTGGTTCACGGGTGATGTTTTCCTCACCGTTAACCAGCCAGGAGCAGAGTTTCCCCGTCACTTTTGAGAAGCGTGCGCGGAAGTTATGCCCGATCACGGTACAGTTCAGACGGTCTTCTGCCAGCCGCAGCGGTGTGGCGTTAGCGTTACTAAACGGCGTGGCGTGAGCCGTGCACGCTTTTAGCGGGAACTGATACACCGCAATCTCGTGCCCCGCTTCGCTGTAGCGCGTGCGGCTGTTTTTGCTGATGCGCACGGTCAGGAACGCTTCGCGCTCGTCGAGTTCGGGCAGGTTCAGGCTCACGCTGCGGGTGCTGTTGGGGGCCAGCCCGGAAATTGTCAGCGGCTGGCTGTGCAGGGTTTCACCTTCGGCACGCACCTCAACGAGCAGGGTGTAATCATCCAGGCTGGTGAACCAGAAGCGGTTTTCAACGTGCAGCTCGCCGTTCTGCCAGCGAAGTTTGACCGGGGCAATCACCTGCTTATATTCACGCAGGCCCGGACCCGGCGTTTGATCGGAGTAGATCAGTCCGTCGAGGCAGAAGTTGTAGTTATTCGGGTAGTCACCAAAGTCGCCGCCGTAGGCGTAATACGTATTGCCGCTGGCATCTGCCGCCTGAATACCGTGGTCGCACCACTCCCAGACGTAGTGGCCCTGAATACAGTCGTGGCGATCGAAGACGTTTTGATATTCCGTCAACCCGCCCGGGCCGTTGCCCATCGCGTGGGCGTATTCGCAGATAACGCGCGGTTTGGCGTGGGGATACTCGCCGAACAGGTTCATCAGCGGCACGCGGGTGTACATGGTGGAGATGATATCCACCACCTCGGCGTCGCGATCTTCTTCGTAATGCAGCAGGCGCGTGTCATCCAGCGCCTTTGCCGCCCGGGCCATGGCGCGGATATTACAGCCGTAGCCGGACTCGTTTCCAAGCGACCAGATGATGATGGAAGGGTGGTTTTTCTGGGCGTGAATATGGCGCTCGATGCGCTCAACGTAGACATGTTCCCACACCGGATCGTCCGTGATGCGGCTCAGGTCGCCGACGTTGGCAAAGCCGTGGGATTCCACATCCGTCTCCGCCATGACGAACAGGCCGTAGAGGTCGCACAGCTCGTAGAAGCGCGGATCGTTGGGGTAGTGGGCGGTGCGCACCGAGTTGATATTGTGCTGCTTCATCAGGATCAGGTCGCGCTCGACGCGATCCATGCCCACGGCGCGGCCTTTCTGGTGATCGTTGTCGTGACGGTTTACGCCGTGCAGCTTCAGGTAGCGGTTGTTCACGTAGAACAGGCCGTCTCGCACCTTGATGTCGCGGAACCCAATGCGCTGAGGGATAACCTCCAGCGTCTGTCCGTGTTCATCTTTGAGCGTTACGACCAGATGGTAGAGGTAGGGCGATTCCGCAGACCACTGCTGAGGCTGTTTGACCTCAATGCTAAAGGCGGTTTCCGCGCTGCGGGTCACGGTCAGGCTGTCGGTAGTGCCCTGATGGATCGCTGCTTCGCCATCATACAGGGCATACTCCAGCGACACGGCGGATGCGTGCGGGGCCAGGTTTTCCAGCTCAAGCTGACAGAAAAGGGTGGCGTCTTTCCATGCCTCGTCGAAGGTGGTTTTGATCGTGAGGTCGCGCACGTGAGTGGGATTTTTGCCGATCAGATAGACGTCGCGGAAAATGCCGGCCGTCCACCACATGTCCTGATCCTCAATGTAGGTCGAATCCGCCCACTGCAGCACCCGCACGCACAGCAGGTTTTGCCCGCCGTGCACCGCGTGGCTGATATCAAACTCGGCGGTCAGCCGGCTGCCCTTGCTAAAGCCAATGTAGTGACCATTCACGTAGACTTCGAAATACGTTTCGACGCCGTCAAACTTGATGAGGGTCTGCTTCCCCTGCCAGCCGTCCGATAGCGTGAAGTGGCGCTGATACGCCCCGGTCGGATTGTCTGTAGGCACCCACGGCACGTCGACCGGGAAGGGGAAGCCTTCGTCGGTGTACTGCAGCTGGCCGTGCCCTTCCATCTGCCACATGGCGGGTACGGTAATGTCGCCCCAGTCGGCCATATACTCAGAGGTAAAGTTTTCCGGTACCAGAAGGGGGTGGGTGAAAAAGCGAAAGTTCCACTTACCGCTCAGAGACAGAAAGTGGCTGCTGGCCTCGCGGGCAAAGGTGCGAGCCTGCGCGACGGTGTCGTATGAGAAGAAGTACGCTCGCGGCGGAAGCCGGTTCTCATGCGTGAGTTGAATATTTTCCCAGCGATTCATGCGATCTCCCTGTAGGGGGTAAACATCATTGCTGGAGATTTTAGTAAATATTTTACTAAATAAAATCAGTAAAATTGATTTGCTTTAACTCGATCACGAAATAAAAAAATGCCGGGCATGCCCGGCAGTGTGTTAAACGAGGGGAATTAGCGGGTGGTGCCGCGCAGTTTCAGCACGCTCGGCACGAAAACCTGAAGCGGCAGCGTCCGGCCATCGCGGGCTTTTTCCAGCAGCAGGTTAACCCCCTGGCTGCCCATCATTTCCGAGTGGATGCGTACGGTAGAGAGCGGCGGGAAGGTGAAGCGGGCGGTCGGGATATCGTTCACGCTGATGAGCGAAATGTCCTCCGGGATCGCCAGCCCTTTTTCATGGATAGCGCGCAAGACGCCGATGGCTATCGAATCAGAGGCCACAAACAGGGCGGTAGGCCAGCTTGTCTGAGCCAGCATGGTTTTTGCCAGTTCGTATCCGGATGAGCTGGAAAAACCGCCGCGCCAGATATCCTGTTCTGACACCACCCCTTTCAGGCGACCATACTCGACAAAAGCGGCTTCGCGGATATCGGCTTTGCCGGGCTCATCTTCCCCACCGATAAAGCCAATGCGCTTAACGCCCTGATCAATGAAGAAATCAACGATCTGCTTGCTGATGCGCGAGAGGTCAATATCGACGGAATCGAACGCGCTGCCGGGCTCGTGAAAATCGATAAAGCAGACGTTGTCCGTCAGGGCCATTGCGCTACGGCGAGTTGCTGAAGAAGGTTTGCCCACAATCAGTACGCCGGTAAGTTTTTTACTCTCTGGCAGGGTGGCATTGGCGTAACAGTTGCTCAGCTCGACGCCCAGTTTTTCACACTGTGTCTCAATACCGTGGCGGATGGCAAGGTAGTAAGGGTCGTTAATCTCCAGCTCTTGCTGGTAGCTGTAGAGCGCCAGAATGTGCTGCTGACCCACCGCGGCAGACTGCATTTTGCGGGACGTTGTGCTTTTGTATTCCAGCTTTTCCGCAATCTCCAGAATGCGGTGCTTGGTCTCTTCTTTTACGTTCAACGTTGGGTCATCGTTTAAAACCCGGGATACCGTCGCCAGCGAAACGCCAGCCTCCGTCGCGATGTCTTTGAGCGTAGCCATGTTTGTCCTTATTCCCCCACGTGATGACCCATTGTAAAGGATGAATCAGGACATGCATCCGTTTTTACTAAATATCCTGCCCATTGCTTCCGGCAAATAGCGTGCTAGTATTTAGTAAAACTTTACCAAGGAGAGAGCATGGACACGATAGCTTACGATGACTTTGCAAAGCTGGAGATCCGCGTGGGGACGATTGTGGACGTTAAGCGCCACGCCAACGCAGACAAACTCTATATCGCGCAGATTGATGTGGGCGGAAAAACGCTGCAAACCGTCACCAGCCTGGTGCCGTATTACCGGGAAGAAGAGCTTATGGGAAAAACGGTGGTGGTGCTGTGTAATCTGGCGAAAGCGAAGATGCGCGGCGAAACGTCTGAATGCATGCTGCTCTGCGCGGAAACCGATGACGCCAGCGAAAGCGTGTTGTTAACGCCGGAGCGGGCGATGGCGGCGGGTGTCCGGGTGGTATAAAAAAAGGGTGGCAAAGCCACCCGATTTTCCAGGCCGGGTAAGCGACAGCGCCACCCGGCAACGCAGACCGCACTACAGCACGCTCAGCGCCTTCTCCACCACGTTCTCAACCGTAAAGCCGAAGTACGGGAACAGCTTATCGGCAGGGGCGGACTCACCGTAGCCCCGCATGCCCACAATCGCCCCTTTGAGCCCGACATACTTGTACCAGTAGTCGGCGATACCGGCCTCCACCGCCACGCGCGCCGCGACGTTAGAGGGCAGCACCGACTCCCGGTACGCCTCGTCCTGAGCGTCAAAAATATCCGTAGAAGGCAGGGATACCACGCGAACCGCATGGCCTTCGGCAGTCAGTTTTTCCGCCGCTTTCACCGTGATTTCCACCTCGGAACCGGTCGCAATCAGGATCACGTCCGGCTTGCCGCCGCTGTCTTTCAGGATGTAGCCGCCGCGGGCGATGTTTTTCACCTGTTCCGGCGTACGCTCAATCTGCGCCAGATTCTGGCGTGACAGAATTAATGCCGTTGGGCCGTTATGGCGTTCTACCGCCAGCTTCCAGCCCACTGCCGCTTCGACCTGATCGCACGGACGCCAGGTGCTGAAGTTTGGCGTCAGGCGCAGGCTAGCCAGCTGTTCAACCGCCTGGTGGGTGGGACCGTCTTCTCCCAGACCGATGGAGTCGTGGGTATAGACCATAATCTGCCGCGCCTTCATCAGCGCCGCCATGCGCGCCGCGTTACGGGCGTACTCGACGAACATCAGGAAAGTGGCGGTGTACGGCACAAACCCACCGTGATGGGCGATGCCGTTGGCGATCGCGGTCATCCCGAACTCGCGCACGCCGTAGTGGATATAGTTCCCGGCAATATCCTCTTTCAGCGATTTCGAGCCGGACCAGATCGTCAGGTTGCTTGGCGCCAGGTCCGCCGAGCCGCCGAGCAGTTCGGGCAGAATAGGGCCGATTGCGTTCAGGGTATTTTGCGACGCCTTACGGGTGGCGATTTTCGCCGGGTTGGACTGCAGGTTTTCAATCAGCGCCTGGGTTTTATCGTCCCAGTCTTCCGGCAGACCGCCGCTCATGCGGCGGGAGAACTCGGTGGCCAGCTCCGGGTGCGCTTTTTTATAAGCGGCAAATTTCTCGTTCCAGGCGTGCTGGGCCTTCTCGCCGTCTTCACGGGCATCCCAGGCTCTATAGATCTCTTTTGGGATCTCAAACGGCGGGTATTTCCAGCCCAGCTTCTGCCGGGTCAGCGCCACTTCCTCCTCGCCCAGCGCCGCACCGTGCGCCTCCTCTTTGCCCGCCTTGTTCGGCGAGCCGAAGCCGATGACCGTGCGGCAGATAATCAGGGACGGTTTGTCCTTCACGCTCTGCGCTTCCTGAATCGCTTTTTTCACCGCCTCAGGGTCGTGACCGTCAATCTCATGCACCACGTGCCAGTGGTAGGCCTCGAAGCGTTTTGCCGTGTCGTCGGTAAACCAGCCCTCGGTCTCCCCGTCGATGGAGATGCCGTTGTGATCGTAGAACCCGATCAGCTTGCCGAGCCCCAGCGTGCCTGCCAGCGAGCAGACCTCGTGGGAGATCCCCTCCATCAGGCAGCCGTCACCCATAAACACGTAGGTGTAGTGATCGACAATCTCGTGGTCCGGCTGGTTAAACTGCGCCGCCAGCGTACGTTCGGCAATCGCCAGCCCAACCGCATTGGCCAGCCCCTGACCGAGCGGCCCGGTGGTGGTCTCCACGCCCGGCGTATAGCCAATCTCCGGGTGCCCCGGCGTTTTGGAGTGCAGCTGGCGGAAGTTTTTCAGCTCCTCAAGCGGCAGATCGTAGCCGGAAAGGTGCAGCAGGCTGTAGAGCAGCATTGAGGCGTGACCGTTGGAGAGAATAAAGCGGTCGCGATCGTACCAGGTGGGGTCATTCGGGTTGTGCTTCAGGAAGTCATTCCACAGCACTTCGGCAATATCGGCCATGCCCATCGGTGCGCCGGGGTGGCCGGAATTGGCTTTCTGCACGGCATCCATGCTGAGGGCGCGAATGGCATTGGCGAGCTCTTTACGGGACATAGTTCACTCCGTGGCAAGGTTAAAGTTTGGCGGCGAGAAGGTCTTCAAGTTTGCGCTGGTCGACGGCGAACAGGCGGATACCTTCCGCCAGTTTTTCCACAGCCATCGCGTCCTGGTTGTGCTCCCAGCGGAACTCCGCTTCGGTCATGGTTTTCGGTTTTGGCAGAACGGTAGAGGTGGGCACCAGCTTACGGATCACCGTCTCTTCTTTGTCCTGTAGTTCCTGGAGCAGGTTAGGGGAGATGGTCAGACGGTCACAGCCTGCCAGGGCGAGGATCTGCTCGGTACGGCGGAAGCTGGCCCCCATCACGATGGTTTCGTAGCGGTGCTGTTTGTAGTAGTCGTAGATGTTACGGACTGATTTCACGCCCGGATCCTCATCCACCACGTACGGATCCATCGGCTGTTTTGCCTGATACCAGTCGTAGATGCGCCCGACAAACGGCGAGACAAGGAACACGCCCGCTTCCGCGCAGGCGCGCGCCTGGGCAAACGAGAACAGCAGCGTCAGGTTGCAGTGGATACCCTCTTTTTCCAGCACCTCTGCCGCGCGGATGCCTTCCCAGGTGGAAGCGAGCTTGATCAGAATGCGTGATTTATCGATGCCCTGATCCTGGTAGAGCTCCACCAGACGACGTGCCTTATTAATGCTTTTTTCTTTATCGAATGAGAGGCGGGCATCGACTTCGGTCGAGACGCGTCCCGGAATGCTTTTCAGAATTTCTGCACCAAAATTAACCGCCAGCTTGTCGCTGGCTTCGGCGACCTGCTGCTCCTGCGTTTTCCCGCGCTGTTTACCGTAGGCAATGGCGTCATCAATCAGATGGCTAAAATGGGCAAGCCCGGCCGCTTTGAGCAGCAGCGAAGGGTTGGTGGTCGCATCCTCCGGCTGATAGTGGCGAATCGACTCGATATCGCCGCTGTCTGCAACCACGGTGGTGAATTTTTTGATGCCGTCTAGCTGGTTCATAAATGATTACTCCTTGGAAATAAAAGCGTTAGCTGAGTGCGTTAGTTCACACTTCTGGAAAAATCATGATGGACTTAACAAAAAAGCATAGCAGACGGGGGAGGCATTGCTTTTGAGACGGGTAACATGGCTGTTATAAATTGATAACAATTTTTAATGTGTGATGGTGAGAGTTTGGCAGCCTTCAAAGTTTATGCGCTGTCCTGCGGCGATACTATCTGACCGATACGTAAAAGGAATAACAAGATGGACGATCAGTTAAAACAGAGTGCCCTCGATTTTCATGAGTTTCCTGTCCCGGGGAAAATCCAGGTCTCCCCAACCAAGCCGCTGGCAACCCAGCGCGATCTGGCGCTGGCCTATTCGCCGGGCGTAGCTGCCCCGTGTCTGGAAATTGAAAAAGACCCGCTGGCGGCCTACAAATACACCGCGCGTGGCAACCTTGTCGCCGTGATCTCTAACGGCACGGCGGTGCTGGGGCTGGGCAACATCGGTGCGCTGGCCGGTAAACCGGTGATGGAAGGGAAGGGGGTACTGTTCAAGAAATTCGCCGGTATCGACGTGTTCGATATCGAGGTGGATGAGCTCGACCCTGACAAATTCATCAACGTGGTGGCCGCGCTGGAGCCGACCTTCGGCGGGATTAACCTGGAAGACATCAAAGCGCCGGAATGTTTCTATATCGAGCAGAAGCTGCGCGAGCGTATGAACATTCCCGTGTTCCATGATGATCAGCACGGGACCGCGATTATCAGCACCGCCGCGATTCTTAACGGCCTGCGCGTGGTAGAGAAAAATCTCTCCGACGTGCGCATGGTGGTTTCTGGCGCAGGCGCCGCGGCTATCGCCTGTATGAACCTGCTGGTGGCGCTGGGTATGCAGAAACACAACATTGTGGTCTGCGATTCCAAAGGCGTTATCTATAAAGACCGCGAGCCGAACATGGCGGAAACTAAAGCGGCCTATGCGGTGGAAGACGACGGTAAACGCACCCTGGACGACGTGATCGACGGCGCGGATATCTTCCTCGGCTGCTCGGGTCCGAAGGTGCTGACCCAGGAGATGGTGAAGAAGATGGCGCGTGCGCCAATGATCCTGGCCCTGGCGAACCCGGAACCGGAAATCCTGCCGCCGCTGGCGAAAGCGGTGCGTGAAGACGCCATTATCTGTACCGGGCGTTCTGACTACCCGAACCAGGTCAACAACGTGCTCTGCTTCCCGTTCATCTTCCGCGGTGCGCTGGACGTCGGCGCAACGGCGATCAACGAAGAGATGAAGCTTGCCGCCGTTCACGCCATTGCGGAGCTGGCGCACGCCGAGCAGAGCGAAGTGGTCGCGTCTGCGTATGGCGACCAGGATCTGAGCTTCGGTCCGGACTACATCATTCCAAAACCGTTCGACCCGCGTCTGATTGTCAAAATTGCTCCCGCGGTGGCCAAAGCGGCGATGGACTCCGGCGTGGCGACGCGTCCGATTCACGATTTCGACGCTTACGTCGATAAGCTCACCGAGTTTGTCTATAAAACCAACCTGTTCATGAAGCCAATCTTCTCCCAGGCGCGTGCCGACGCGAAGCGCGTCGTGCTGGCGGAAGGGGAAGAGGCGCGCGTGCTGCACGCCACCCAGGAGCTGATCACCTTAGGCCTGGCGAAACCGATCCTGATTGGTCGTCCGAGCGTGATTGAGATGCGTATCCAGAAGCTGGGCCTGCAGATTAAGCCGGGCGTCGACTTCGAGATCGTCAACAACGAATCCGATCCGCGCTTCAAAGAGTACTGGAGCGAATACTACGCGATCATGAAGCGTCGGGGGATCACTCAGGAGCAGGCGCAGAAAGCGGTGATCAGCAACACGACGGTGATCGGCGCGATCATGGTCCATCGCGGCGAGGCGGATGCGCTGATCTGCGGCACCATCGGCGATTACCACGAGCACTTTAGCGTGGTGCAGGAGATCTTTGGCTATCGCGATGGCGTCCATACCGCCGGGGCGATGAACGCGCTGCTGCTGCCAAGCGGCAACACCTTTATTGCTGATACCTACGTTAACGACGATCCGACCCCGGACGAGCTGGCGGAGATCACCGTGATGGCCGCCGAGACCGTGCGTCGCTTTGGTATCGAGCCGAAGGTGGCGCTGCTGTCGCACTCTAACTTTGGTTCGTCTAAATCCGCGGCGGCCTGCAAAATGCGTGAGACGCTGGCGCTGGTGCGCGAGCGCGCGCCGGAGTTGATGATTGACGGGGAAATGCATGGCGATGCGGCGCTGGTAGAGAGCATCCGTAACGAACGTATGCCGGACAGCCCGCTGAAGGGATCGGCCAATATACTGATTATGCCGAACGTGGAAGCGGCACGTATCAGCTATAACCTGCTGCGCGTCTCCAGCTCTGAAGGGGTGACCGTAGGACCGGTACTGATGGGCGTGGCAAAACCGGTGCACGTGTTAACGCCGATTGCCTCCGTGCGTCGTATCGTGAACATGGTGGCGCTGGCGGTGGTTGAGGCGCAGACGCAGCCGCTGTAATATCACTTTAATTTATTTCCGGCGCGGGTTTCTCCCGCGCCTTTTTATTTTCCCTTTCTTAGTGATCCACTTCACCTTTTAAACCTGGTTGCCGAATTTTGTTATTTGCTCTGACAAAAAATTGCCACGATGAGGGCAGTTTTAGAGGAGGCGGTGAGCAATGGAAAAAGAACGCATTATTCAGGAATTTGTGCCTGGGAAACAGGTCACGCTGGCGCATCTCATTGCGCACCCCGGAGAGGAACTGGCAAAAAAGATCGGCGTTCCCGAAGCCGGTGCCATCGGCATCATGACGCTGACGCCAGGGGAAACGGCGATGATTGCCGGTGACTTAGCCCTGAAGGCGGCAGATGTACATATCGGTTTTCTCGATAGATTCAGCGGTGCGCTGGTTATCTACGGCTCGGTAGGCGCGGTAGAAGAAGCGTTATTACAGACGGTAAGTGGTCTGGGCCGGTTATTAAATTTCACATTGTGCAATCTGACAAAAAGTTAATCAGAGGCGGCGATGAAACGTATTGCGTTTGTCGGTACGGTGGGGGCGGGGAAAACGACGCTCTTTAATGCGCTACAGGGAAATTATTCCCTCGCCAGAAAAACACAGGCCGTGGAGTTTAATGAGAATGGCGATATCGATACGCCAGGGGAATATTTTAGCCATCCTCGCTGGTATCACGCCTTAATTACCACGCTGCAGGATGTCGATACGTTGATTTATATACATGCGGCAAATGATAAAGAAAGTCGCTTACCTGCCGGGCTGCTGGATATTGGCGCAAGTAAACGACAAATCGCCGTTATCAGCAAAACGGACCTGCCGGATGCCGACGTCGCCGCAACGCAACAACTTCTTTGCGGGATGGGGTTTCAGGAGCCGATTTTTGAGCTCAATAGCCATGACCCGCGCAGCGTGCAGCATCTGGTGGATTATCTGACTGAGCTCAGCCAAAAGGAGGAAAGGGCAGGTGAAAAAACTCATCACAGCTAACGATATTCGTGCGGCCCACGCACGCGGCGAACAGGAAATGTCAGTTGTTCTGCGCGCCAGCATCATCACCCCGGAGGCGCGCGAAGTTGCGGAGCTGCTGGGCGTCACCATCAGCGAATGCGATGAATCCACGCCATGTGCAGCCGCTGCTAAACCGGCTGCGGTGATTGATGGCAAAACGGAAAATCAACGCATTCGCGAAACCATCATTGCACAGTTACCGGAAGGACAGTTTACCGAAAGCCTGGTTGCCCAACTGATGGACAAAGTCATGAAGGAGAAACAGTCGCTGGAGCAGGGCGGAATGCAGCCGAGCTTTCACTCGGTGACTGGTAAAGGCGGCGTCAAAGTCATCGACGGCAGTAGCGTGAAGTTTGGTCGTTTTGACGGCGCACAGCCGCACTGTGTGGGGTTAACCGATCTGGTGACCGACCAGGACGGCAGCAGTATGGCCGCCGGGTTCATGCAGTGGGATAACGCCTTTTTCCCATGGACGCTGAACTACGACGAAATCGACATGATTCTGGAAGGTGAGCTGCACGTTCGTCACGAAGGTGAAACCATGATTGCTAAAGCCGGGGACGTGATGTTTATCCCGAAAGGCTCCAGCATCGAATTTGGTACGCCCTCGACGGTGAAGTTTCTGTATGTGGCCTGGCCTGCGAACTGGCAGTCCTGCTAAGGCGGATGTATGAAGGATTTCATTACCGAAGCATGGCTCAGAGCGAATCATACGCTCAGCGAAGGGGCTGAAATTCATCTCCCCGCTGACGCTCGCCTGACGCCGTCTGCCCGGGAATTACTGGAAAGCCGACATCTGCGCATTAAGTTTATCGACGAGCAGGGCAGCCTGTTTATTGCTGACGAAGACCAGCAGCCGCAGCCGGTGCATGGGTTAACCAGCAGCGATACGCATCCACAGGCCAGCTGCGAACTGTGTCATCAACCGGTGGCGAAGAAACCTGACACGCTGACGCATCTGACTGCGAACAAGATGGTTGCCAAAAGTGATCCGCGCCTGGGATTTCGCGCCGCGCTGGACAGCACCATCGCGCTGGCCGTGTGGTTGCAGATAGAGCTTGGGCAACCGTGGCAGCCGTGGCTTTCGGATATCCGTTCGCGCCTGGGCAACATTATGCGCGCCGATGCGATGGACGAGCTGCTGGGAGCACAAGCTATCGTCGGCTTAAGTGACGACGATTTACACCGCCTTTCGCATCAGCCGCTGCGCTATCTGGACCACGACCATCTGGTGCCTGAAGCCAGTCACGGACATGATTGCGCGCTGCTTAATCTGCTGCGTACCAAAGTCCGTGAAACGGAGACGGTGGCGGCCCAGGTTTTCATCACCCGTAGTTTTGAAGTCATGCGACCGGACATCATGCAGGCGCTCAACCGCCTTTCCAGTACGGTCTACGTCATGATGATTCTGAGCGTTGCGAAGCACCCGCTGACGGTTAGCCAAATTCAACAGCGACTGGGGGAGAAACCATGATCATTGAACGTGCTCGTCAACTCTCCCACCGCTCACCTGCACGGGTGGTGTTTCCGGATGCGCTGGATGTTCGGGTACTGAAGGCGGCAAATTACCTGCATCAGCACCGTCTGGCGCGTCCCATTCTCGTCGCCAGCCCGTTTGCGCTGCGCCAGTTTGCTCTCAGCCACCGGGTGGCGATGGATGGCATTCAGGTAATCGATCCGCAAAGCAACCTGCCAATGCGTGAAGAGTTTGCGCTGCGCTGGTTGGCCCGCGCGGGAGATAAAACGCCTGCGGATGCCCGGGAAAAACTCAACGATCCGCTGATGTTCGCCGCGGCAATGGTCAGCGCGGGTAAAGCTGACGTCTGTATTGCGGGCAATCTATCGTCGACGGCAAACGTGCTGCGCGCCGGTTTGCGCATTATTGGGCTACAGCCAGGCTGTAAAACGCTGTCGTCAATTTTCCTGATGCTGCCACAGTATCTCGGGCCGTCATTAGGGTTTGCCGATTGCAGCGTCGTGCCGCAGCCCACCGCCGCACAGCTGGCGGATATTGCGATTGCCAGCGCGCAGACATGGCAGGGGATCACGGGGGAAGAGCCGCGCGTGGCCATGCTGTCGTTTTCAAGTAATGGCAGCGCTCGCCATCCCAACGTCGCTAACGTGCAGCAGGCGACGGAGATTGTTCGTGAGCGTGCCCCGCAGCTTATCGTGGATGGCGAACTGCAATTTGATGCCGCCTTTGTTCCGGAAGTCGCCGCGCAAAAAGCGCCCGCCAGTCCGTTAAAGGGCAATGCCAACGTGATGGTTTTCCCGTCGCTGGAGGCAGGCAATATTGGCTACAAAATCGCCCAGCGTTTGGGAGGATATCGCGCCGTTGGCCCCTTGATTCAGGGACTTGCCGCACCGCTTCACGACCTCTCTCGCGGCTGTAGCGTACAGGAAATTATCGAACTGGCGTTGGTGGCCGCTGTGCCGCGCCAGACTGACGTGAGTCGTGAAAACGCCTCGCACACACTGGTTGTATAAGGTCCCGTTCTGGACCCCTTTGACTTAAGAGGAAAGCAAAATGGAAGCATTAGGAATGATTGAAACCCGGGGCCTGGTTGCACTGATTGAGGCTTCTGACGCAATGGTTAAAGCGGCACGTGTGAAACTGGTTGGCGTGAAACAGATCGGTGGCGGTCTGGTCACGGCTATGGTCCGTGGCGACGTAGCGGCATGTAAAGCGGCAACAGACGCAGGTGCTGCGGCTGCACAGCGTATTGGCGAGCTGGTTTCCGTACACGTGATCCCGCGCCCGCATGGCGATCTGGAAGAAGTGTTCCCGATCAGCTTTAAAGGCGACAGCAACGACATGTAAGTCGTCCATGTGACGCCACAAATTTCATTGCTGGCGTCACCCTCTCTCCTTTTCACATTACCTTCTGCGGAGGGTAGGGGGAGGTTTTACCTGAAATATGCCACGGAGGCGCGTATGAAACTGGCAATCGTCACAGGACAAATTGTTTGTACCGTACGCCATCAGGGGCTCGCGCACGACAAGTTGCTGATGGTGGAAATGATTGATGCCCAGGGTAATCCCGACGGCCAGTGTGCTGTTGCTATCGACAGCATCGGAGCGGGAACCGGGGAGTGGGTGCTGCTGGTCAGCGGCAGCTCAGCCCGTCAGGCGCACCGTCACGAATCATCACCTGTCGATCTGTGCGTGATTGGCATCGTCGATGAAGTGGTGGCTGGTGGCCAGGTGATCTTCCATAAATAAGGCAGAAAATCATGAATCAACAGGATATTGAACAGGTCGTGAAAGCGGTGCTGCTGAAAATGAAAGACAGCAGCCAGCCCGTCAGTGCCGTTCAAGAAATGGGCGTTTTTGCCTCCCTGGATGACGCAGTGACGGCAGCAAAACTGGCCCAGCAGGGGTTGAAAAGCGTCGCCATGCGTCAGTTGGCTATCGCGGCTCTTCGCGAGGCGGGCGAAAAGCACGCCAGAGAATTAGCGGAACTTGCCGTCACAGAAACCGGCATGGGACGCGTTGACGATAAATTTGCCAAAAACGTGGCGCAGGCACGCGGTACGCCGGGGGTGGAATGCCTGTCTCCACAGGTCCTGACCGGCGATAACGGTCTGACGCTGATTGAAAATGCGCCGTGGGGCGTGGTGGCCTCGGTGACGCCGTCTACCAACCCTGCCGCAACTGTTATCAACAACGCCATCAGCCTGATTGCCGCTGGCAACAGCGTGGTCTTCGCCCCGCATCCTGCGGCAAAAAAAGTCTCTCAGCGCGCCATTACGCTGCTTAACCAGGCGATTGTTGCCGCAGGCGGCCCGGCAAACCTGCTGGTGACCGTTGCCAATCCGGATATCGAAACCGCCCAGCGCCTGTTCAAGTACCCAGGCATCGGCCTGCTGGTGGTGACCGGCGGTGAAGCCGTAGTGGATGCTGCGCGTAAGCACACCAACAAGCGTCTGATTGCCGCCGGTGCGGGTAACCCGCCGGTGGTGGTGGATGAAACGGCCGACCTGGCCCGCGCGGCGCAGTCGATCGTCAAAGGCGCATCGTTTGATAACAACATCATCTGCGCCGATGAAAAAGTCCTGATCGTCGTGGATAGCGTTGCCGACGAACTGATGCGCCTGATGGAAAGCCAGCATGCGGTGAAACTGACAGCGGCTCAGGCCGAACAGCTGCAACCTGTGCTGCTGAAAAATATCGATGAGCGCGGTAAAGGCACGGTCAGTCGTGACTGGGTAGGCCGCGATGCAGGAAAAATCGCGGCGACGATTGGTCTGACCGTACCAGAGCAAACGCGGCTGTTATTCGTCGAAACCTCAGCGACGCATCCGTTTGCCGTCACCGAATTGATGATGCCGGTGCTGCCTGTCGTGCGGGTCGCCAGCGTCGATGAGGCCATTGAACTGGCGGTCAAGCTTGAAGGCGGCTGTCACCATACGGCGGCGATGCATTCGCGCAATATCGACAACATGAACCGCATGGCAAACGCCATTGATACCAGCATTTTCGTCAAGAACGGACCGTGTATTGCGGGGCTTGGGCTCGGCGGCGAAGGCTGGACCACGATGACCATTACCACACCAACCGGGGAAGGGGTGACCAGCGCGCGCACGTTTGTGCGTCTGCGTCGCTGTGTGTTGGTGGACGCCTTCAGAATTGTATAAGGAGTAAAAGGGATGGCGCACGACGAACAGCGTTGGCTGACACCCAGGCTGCTAAAAGCGGCAGCGCTATGTAACCAGACGCCTGCTGTGAGCGATTCACCGCTGTGGCTGGGCGTTGATTTGGGAACGTGTGATGTGGTGTCGATGGTTGTCGACAGTGACGGACAGCCGGTTGCGGTTTGCCTGGACTGGGCCGATGTCGTGCGCGATGGCATCGTCTGGGATTTCTTCGGCGCGGTGACCCTCGTTCGTCGCCATCTCGATACGCTCGAACAACAGCTGGGTTGCCGCTTTACCCATGCGGCAACCTCGTTTCCACCGGGAACGGACCGGCGCATTTCGATCAACGTGCTGGAGTCTGCCGGACTTGAAGTGAGTCATGTGCTCGACGAACCGACCGCGGTGGCGGACCTGTTGCAGCTCGATAACGCTGGCGTGGTGGATATCGGGGGCGGTACCACCGGGATTGCCATTGTTAAACAGGGCAAAGTGATCTATTCCGCCGATGAAGCGACCGGCGGGCACCATATTTCCCTGACGCTCGCCGGGAACCGTCGCATCCAGTTGGAGGAAGCCGAGCAGTACAAGCGCAGCAATGGCAAAGAAATCTGGCCAGTGGTTAAGCCGGTCTACGAAAAGATGGCGGAAATCGTGGCTCACCATATAGCCGGACAGGGCGTCGCTGACTTGTGGCTGGCCGGTGGCTCCTGTATGCAGCCGGGCGTTGATGAACTGTTCCGTAAGCGTTTCCCGAATCTGCAGGTGCATTTACCCCAGCACAGCCTGTTTATGACTCCGCTGGCGATTGCAAATAGCGGAAAAGAAAAAGCGGAAGGAATCTATGCAAGCTGAATTGCAGACCGCGCTCTTTCAGGCATTCGATACCCTGAATCTGCAACGCGTAAAAACGTTTAGCGTTCCACCGGTTACGTTATGTGGACTGGGAGCGCTGAGTACCTGTGGGCAGGAAGCAAAAGCGCGCGGACTGACGCATATGTTCGTCATGGTTGATCGTTTCCTGCATCAGGCGGGGATGACCGCTGCACTGGAGCGCAGCCTGGCGATGAAAGGCGTGGCGATGACGCTGTGGCCATGTCCGGCGGGCGAACCGTGCATTACGGACGTCTGCGCGGCGGTCGCGCAATTGCGTGAATCGAAGTGCGATAGCGTTGTGGCCTTCGGCGGCGGTTCCGTACTGGATGCCGCAAAGGCAGTCGCGTTGCTGGTGACCAACCCCACGCAGACGCTGGCTGACATGACGGAGCACAGCGTGTTGCGTGCGCGTCTGCCGCTGATTGCGGTGCCAACTACCGCCGGAACAGGCTCAGAAACCACTAACGTCACGGTGATTATCGACGTCGCGACAGGACTTAAACAAGTGCTGGCCCACGCAATGCTGATGCCGGATGTGGCGATCCTTGACGCCGCGCTGACGGAAGGTGTGCCCGCACACGTCACGGCGATGACCGGGATCGATGCGCTGACGCACGCCGTTGAAGCATATAGCGCGCTGAACGCGACGCCGTTTACCGACAGCCTGGCGATTGGCGCGATTGCGATGATCGGTAAATCGCTGCCAAAGGCCGTCGGCTACGGTCAGGATCTGGCGGCGCGGGAAAGCATGCTGCTGGCGTCCTGCATGGCGGGAATGGCGTTTTCAAGCGCGGGACTGGGCTTGTGTCATGCGATGGCGCACCAGCCGGGCGCTGCGCTGCATATCCCGCACGGACAGGCTAACGCCATGCTGCTGCCCACGGTAATGGGGTTCAACCGCATGGTGTGTCGTGAGCGCTTCAGCCATATCGGACGGGCGTTAACTAACAAGAAGTCGGACGATCGCGATGCCATCAACGCCGTCAGCGAGTTGATTAGTGAAGTGGGCCAGACAAAACGACTCTCTGACGTTGGGGCAAAGCCCGAGCATTACAGCGCATGGGCGCATGCCGCGCTGGAGGATATTTGTATTCGCAGTAACCCACGCACCGCCACGCAGGCCGACATTATCGCGTTGTATGCGACGGCACAATAAATACACATATGACAGGGAGTGAAGGTTATGGGAATTAACGAAATCATCATGTACATCATGATGTTCTTTATGCTGATTGCCGCCGTGGACAGGATCCTGTCGCAGTTCGGCGGTTCGGCGCGCTTCCTCGGTAAGTTCGGTAAGAGTATTGAGGGTTCGGGCGGCCAGTTTGAAGAAGGTTTCATGGCGATGGGCGCGCTGGGCCTGGCAATGGTCGGTATGACCGCGCTGGCACCCGTACTGGCGCATGTGCTTGGGCCGGTGATTATTCCGCTGTACGAAATGCTGGGCGCAAACCCGTCGATGTTTGCCGGAACGCTGCTGGCGTGCGATATGGGCGGCTTCTTCCTGGCGAAAGAACTGGCGGGCGGCGACGTTGCGGCGTGGCTGTACTCTGGCCTGATCCTCGGAGCGATGATGGGGCCGACGCTGGTCTTCTCCATTCCGGTTGCGCTGGGAATTATTGAACCGTCCGATCGTCGTTATCTGGCGCTGGGCGTGCTGGCCGGTATTGTCACCATTCCAGTTGGCTGTATTGCGGGTGGTTTGGTCGCGATGTACTCCGGCGTCGAAATCAATGGTCAGCCGGTAGAGTTCACTTTTGCGCTGATCCTGATGAACATGATCCCGGTGCTGATCGTGGCCGTGCTGGTGGCGCTGGGATTGAAATTCATCCCGGAAAAAATGATCAACGGCTTCCAGATCTTCGCGAAATTCCTTGTGGCGCTGATCACCCTCGGCCTGGCGGCTGCGGTGATCAAATTCCTGCTCGGCTGGGAGCTGATTCCGGGTCTTGATCCTATCTTCATGGCACCGGGAGACAGGCCGGGTGAAGTGATGCGCGCCATCGAAGTTATCGGTTCTATCTCCTGTGTGCTGCTGGGCGCCTACCCGATGGTGCTGCTGTTGACCCGCTGGTTTGAAAAACCGCTGATGAGCGTCGGCAACCTGTTAAACGTTAATAACATTGCGGCTGCGGGGATGGTCGCGACGCTGGCGAACAACATCCCGATGTTCGGCATGATGAAGAATATGGATACCCGCGGCAAAGTGATCAACTGCGCCTTTGCGGTCTCCGCGGCCTTTGCTCTGGGGGACCACTTAGGCTTCGCCGCTGCCAACATGAACGCGATGATCTTCCCAATGATTGTCGGCAAGTTGATCGGCGGTGTGACGGCGATTGGCGTGGCTATGCTGTTAGTACCGAAAGACGAAGATGTTCCGGCACCAGCAGACACTCATCCGGAGGCGCAATCGTGAATATTCGCCAGCTACTCAGCGTCGGTATCGATATCGGCACCACCACCACTCAGGTGATCTTCTCGCGCCTTGAGCTGGTCAACCGTGCGGCAGTGTCGCAGGTGCCGCGTTACGAATTCATCAAACGCGAAATTAGCTGGCAAAGCCCGGTGTTTTTTACCCCGGTTGATAAGCAGGGCGGGTTGAAAGAGGCCGAACTTAAGGCGCTGATCCTCGCCCAGTATCAGGCGGCGGGCATCAAGCCTGAGGTCGTCGATTCCGGTGCGATCATCATTACCGGAGAAAGCGCCAAAACCCGCAACGCACGACCCGCAGTGATGGCGCTCTCCCAGTCGCTGGGGGACTTTGTGGTTGCCAGCGCCGGCCCGCATCTGGAATCGGTGATTGCCGGTCAAGGCGCGGGAGTGCAAACCCTGTCCGAGCAAAAAATGTGCCGGGTACTGAATATCGACATCGGCGGCGGGACGTCGAACTACGTCCTGTTCGATGCCGGAAAGGTCAGCGGTTCGGCCTGCCTGAACGTTGGAGGAAGGCTTCTGGAAACGGACGGTCAGGGGCGAGTGGTGCATGCGCATCAACCGGGGCAGATGATTGTTGATGACGTATTTGGTCCGGGCTTTGACGCCCGAACCCTCAATGCGGGGCAGCTTGTTCAGGTGGCCAGACGGATGGCGGCGCTGATTGTGGAGGTGATTGACGGCACGCTTTCACCGCTGGCGCAGGCGATGATGCAAACCGGTTTACTGCCTGCGGGTGTGAAACCGGATGTGATTACGCTTTCAGGGGGAGTGGGCGAATGCTACCGCAACCAACCAGCCGATCCGTTCTGTTTTTCCGATATCGGGCCGCTCCTCGCCACGGCGCTGCATGAACATCCGCGTCTGCGTGAGATGAACGTGCAGTTCCCGGCGCAGACCGTGCGTGCCACGGTGATTGGTGCCGGTGCACATACGCTGTCGCTTTCGGGCAGCACTATCTGGCTGGAAGGCGTGACGCTTCCGCTGCGCAATCTGCCGGTGGCGATTCCGGTTGATGAGGCTGATCTGGTTGCCGCCTGGCAGCAAGCGCTGATGCAACTCGATCTGGATCCGCAAACGGATGCCTACGTGCTGGCGCTGCCCGGTTCGCTGCCGGTGCGCTACGCCGCGCTATTAACGGTGATTGATGCGCTGCTGGCCTTTGTCGCGCGCTATCCGAATCCGCATCCCCTGCTGGTGGTAGCCGAGCAGGATTTTGGTAAAGCCCTGGGCATGCTGTTACGCCCACAGTTACAGCAACACCCGCTGGCGGCCATCGATGAGGTGGTTGTCCGGGCGGGGGACTATATCGACATTGGTACGCCTCTTTTTGGCGGATCGGTTGTGCCGGTGACGGTGAAATCACTCGCATTTCCTTCCTGAGGGAACGACTTATGAAACTAAAGACCACATTGTTCGGCAATGTTTATCAGTTTAAGGATGTGAAAGAGGTGCTGGCAAAAGCCAACGAACTGCGTTCGGGGGATGTGCTGGCAGGGGTAGCTGCAACCAGTTCGCAGGAGCGCGTGGCGGCCAAGCAGGTTCTGTCAGAAATGACGGTAGCGGATATCCGCAATAACCCGGTGATTTCCTATGAAGAGGACTGCGTCACGCGTCTGATTCAGGATGACGTCAACGAAACGGCCTATAACCGCATCAAAAACTGGAGCATCAGCGAACTGCGCGAGTACGTGCTGAGCGATGAAACCTCCGTTGATGACATTGCGTTTACGCGTAAAGGGTTAACGTCGGAAGTGGTCGCCGCGGTAGCTAAAATCTGCTCTAACGCGGACCTGATCTACGGCGGTAAGAAAATGCCGGTTATCAAAAAGGCCAACACCACTATTGGTCTTCCTGGCACTTTCAGCTGCCGTTTACAGCCGAACGACACCCGTGATGACGTGCAGAGTATTGCGGCACAAATCTACGAGGGACTCTCCTTCGGTGCGGGCGATGCGGTAATTGGCGTAAACCCGGTAACGGATGATGTGGAAAACTTAAGCCGCGTACTGGATACCGTGTACGGCGTTATCGATAAATTCAACATCCCGACCCAGGGCTGCGTACTGGCACACGTTACCACCCAGATCGAAGCGATTCGTCGCGGCGCGCCGGGCGGGCTGATTTTCCAGAGTATCTGCGGCAGCGAGAAAGGCTTAAAAGAGTTCGGCGTTGAGCTGGCCATGCTGGATGAAGCACGCGCAGTGGGCGCGGAGTTCAACCGCATCGCCGGTGAAAACTGCCTGTACTTCGAAACCGGACAAGGGTCTGCGCTCTCCGCAGGCGCTAACTTCGGTGCCGATCAGGTGACGATGGAAGCGCGTAACTACGGGCTGGCGCGTCACTACGATCCGTTTCTGGTGAACACCGTGGTGGGCTTTATCGGGCCGGAGTATCTGTACAACGATCGTCAGATTATTCGCGCGGGTCTGGAAGATCACTTTATGGGCAAGCTGAGTGGCATCTCAATGGGCTGCGACTGCTGCTACACCAACCATGCTGATGCTGACCAGAACCTCAACGAAAACCTGATGGTTCTGCTCGCCACCGCTGGCTGCAACTACATCATGGGCATGCCGCTCGGTGACGACATCATGCTCAACTATCAGACCACCGCCTTTCACGATACCGCCACCGTCCGTCAGTTGCTGAATTTACGGCCGTCGCCGGAGTTTGAACGCTGGCTGGAAACCATGGGCATTATGGCAAACGGTCGCCTGACCAAACGGGCGGGCGATCCGTCACTGTTCTTCTGATGACGCGGGGATGACACACGATGGATCAAAAACAGATTGAAGAAATTGTACGCAGCGTTATGGCGTCAATGGGAGAGTCGCAGCCGCAGGCGCAAGCGTCGTCACCTGAAGAGAAATGTAGCACCGCGCAGTGTGCTGCACCAACGGGTGAAAGCTGTGCAATGGATTTAGGCTCAGCCGAGGCCAAAGCGTGGATTGGCGTTGAGAACCCGCATCGCGCAGAGGTGTTGACCGAGCTGCGTCGCAGCACCGCCGCGCGTGTATGTACCGGCCGTGCCGGTCCACGCCCGCGCACTCAGGCGCTGCTGCGTTTCCTGGCCGATCACTCGCGTTCAAAAGACACGGTGTTGAAAGAAGTGCCCGAAGAGTGGGTAAAAGCCCAGGGGCTGCTGGAAGTACGCTCGGAAATCAGTGACAAAAACCTGTACCTGACGCGCCCGGATCTGGGGCGTCGTCTGAGTGCGGAAGCCATTGAAGCGCTGAAATCACAGTGTGTAATGAACCCGGATGTGCAGGTGATTATCTCTGATGGCCTGTCTACCGACGCCATCACCGCCAACTACGAAGAGATCCTGCCGCCGCTGTTGTCGGGCTTAAAACAGGCCGGATTGAAGGTTGGGACACCGTTCTTTGTTCGCTATGGTCGCGTGAAAATCGAAGATCAGATCGGCGAACTGCTTGGTGCGAAAGCGGTGATCCTGCTGGTTGGGGAACGTCCGGGCCTTGGCCAGTCTGAAAGCCTTTCCTGCTATGCCGTCTATTCGCCGCGCGTGGCGACGACCGTTGAAGCTGACCGTACCTGTATCTCGAATATTCATCAGGGCGGTACGCCACCGGTTGAAGCGGCGGCGGTGATTGTGGATTTGGCCAGGCGCATGCTGGAGCAAAAAGCATCCGGCATCAATATGACCCGTTAAGGAGGCATCATGCCAGCATTAGATTTGATTAGACCTTCAGTCACCGCAATGCGCGTGATTGCCTCGGTAAATGACGGTTTTGCCCGTGAACTTAAATTACCGCCACATATACGTAGCCTTGGACTCATCACAGCAGATTCTGATGACGTGGCGTATATTGCCGCAGACGAAGCGACAAAACAGGCAATGGTCGAAGTGGTTTATGGCCGCTCGCTGTATGCCGGCGCGGCGCACAGCCCCTCTCCAACCTCGGGCGAAGTGCTGATTATGCTCGGAGGGCCAAACCCGGCCGAAGTTCGCGCAGGTCTGGACGCGATGGTGGCCAATATTGAAAGCGGTGCGGCTTTCCAGTGGGCAAATGACGCAGAAGATACCGCTTTCCTGGCGCATGTGGTTTCGCGTACCGGGTCGTATCTCTCGGCGACCGCAGGATGCCGACCTGGTGATCCGATGGCGTATCTGGTGGCGCCGCCGCTGGAGGCGACGTTGGGTATTGATGCTGCGCTGAAATCTGCCGATGTGCAGATTGTCACCTATGTGCCGCCACCGTCAGAAACCAACTATTCGGCCGCGTTTTTGACCGGTAGCCAGGCCGCCTGTAAAGCCGCCTGTAACGCCTTTGCTGATGCCGTGCTGGATATTGCCCGTAATCCAGTCCAGCGCGCGTAAGAGAGGTAGTGATGATCAATGCACTGGGATTACTGGAAGTGGATGGCATGGTGGCTGGCGTCGACGCGGCAGATGCCATGTTGAAAGCCGCTAACGTGCGTCTGCTGAGCCACGAAGTGCTCGATCCTGGCCGGCTGACGCTGGTGGTGGAAGGCGATCTGGCTGCGTGCCGCGCAGCGCTGGATGCCGGCAGCGCTGCCGCAGCGCGTACAGGCCGTGTTATCAGCCGTAAGGAAATAGGCCGGCCGGACGATGACACCCAGTGGCTGATCGGCGGTTTTACGCGCCAGCCGAAGAAACCAGAACAGAAGCCAGAAGTGAAAACAGAGGTAAATCCGCAGAAGACGCAGGATGCCCCGTTGACGTCTGAATCCTCTGAGCAACTTCTGACGCTGTTGGCATCGGTCCGTCAAGGAATGACGGCAGGGGAAGTGGCTGCCCACTTTGGCTGGTCACTGGATGAAGCCAGAAAGGCGCTGGAACAGCTCTTTTCTCACGGAGCGTTGCGTAAACGCAGTAGTCGCTATCGCTTAAAAAATTAACCTGTCGGAGGGCCGGGGGCTTCGTGGAGGCTTCCGGCTTAAAAGATCATGAAAAAGACCCGAACTGCAAACCTGCACCATCTTTATCATGAAGCATTACCCGAAGACGTTAAACTTACGCCGAAAGTGGAGGTGGACAACGTTCATCAGCGGCGCACAACGGATGTGTATGAGCATGCGCTGACGATTACCGCCTGGCAGCAAATCTACGACCAGCTGCATCCGGGAAAATTTCATGGCGAGTTCACGGAAATCCTGCTCGACGATATTCAGGTTTTCCGTGAATACACCGGACTGGCGCTGCGTCAGTCATGTCTTGTCTGGCCGAACTCGTTCTGGTTTGGTATTCCGGCCACGCGCGGCGAACAGGGATTTATCGGCACCCAGTGTCTGGGTAACGCTGAAATTGCCACCCGCCCGGGCGGGACGGAGTTTGAACTGAGTACGCCAGATGATTACACCATTCTGGGCGTCGTTATTTCGGAAGAGGCGATTGCCCGTCAGGCCAACTTCCTGCATAACCCGGAAAGGGTGATGCATATGCTGCGTAACCAGTCGGCGCTGGAAGTGAAAGAACAACACAAAGCTGCTCTATGGGGCTTTGTGCAGCAGGCGCTGGCGACATTTAGCGAGAATCCGGTAAACCTCCATCAACCTGCGGTACGCAAAGTGCTGGGCGATAACCTGCTGCTGGCGATGGGCACAATGCTGGAAGAAGCGCAGCCGATAATCACGGCCGAGAGTATCAGCCATCAGAGCTATCGTCGCCTGCTGTCGCGTGCGCGCGAATATGTGCTGGAAAATATGTCAGAGCCGCTGACCGTACTTGACCTGTGTAATCAGTTGCACGTCAGCCGTCGGACGCTGCAAAACGCCTTTCATACGATACTCGGAATTGGTCCGAATGCCTGGTTAAAACGTATTCGTCTGAACGCCGTGCGTCGCGAGCTGATAAGCCCGTGGTCGCAAAGCGTGACGGTAAAAGACGCCGCCATGCAGTGGGGATTCTGGCATCTGGGGCAGTTTGCCACTGACTATCAGCAATTGTTTGCGGAGAAACCGTCGTTGACGCTGCATCAGCGTATGCGCCAGTGGGCGTGATGACATTATTGTGCCGGATACGACGCTTTGCGCCTTATCCAGCCTGCGGGGCGGTGCCTCAGTCGTTGCAGGCCTGATAAGGCGCTAGCCGTCATCAGGTCAGGTAAACTACACCCAGTCGCGGATCTGAATAAACTCGCTAAGGGCAGCTTCCGGGCTGTTCGCTTCCGGCTGCCAGTCATATTCCCAGCGCACCAGCGGCGGCATCGACATTAAAATCGACTCCGTGCGCCCGCCGGTCTGCAGGCCGAACAGCGTCCCGCGATCCCACACCAGATTAAATTCCACGTAGCGCCCCCGACGGTAGAGCTGGAACTCACGTTCGCGCACGCCATAGTTGGTGTTTTTACGGCGTTCGACAATCGGCAGGTACGCGTCGGTATAGCCTTCACCCACCGCGCGCATAAAGCTGAACGCGGTATCAAAATCCGGCGTGTTGAGATCGTCAAAGAACAGCCCGCCGATGCCGCGCTGCTCGTCGCGGTGCTTCAGGTAAAAGTAGTCGTCGCACCACTTTTTAAATTTCGGGTAGACGTCTTCGCCAAACGGCAGGCAAAGATCCCGCGCGGTGGTGTGCCAGTGCACGGCATCCTCTTCGAAGCCGTAATAGGGCGTTAAGTCGAAACCGCCGCCGAACCACCAGACCGGGTCGGCGCCCGGTTTTTCCGCAATGAAAAAGCGCACGTTGGCGTGGCTGGTCGGCACAAACGGGTTGTGCGGATGCACCACCAGCGAGACGCCCATCGCCTCGAAGCTGCGGCCTGCGAGCTCGGGACGATGTGCCGTCGCAGACGCAGGCATGGCGTCGCCGTGAACGTGGGAAAAATTCACGCCCGCCTGTTCGAAGATGCCGCCGTTTCGCAGCACGCGGCTGCGCCCGCCGCCTCCGGCCTCGCGCTGCCAGGTATCTTCCTGAAATTCACCGCCGTCTGCGGCGGCCAGTTTCTGGCAGATCTCATCCTGCACCTGCAGCAGGAAGGTTTTGACCAGTTGAGCATCGGGTTTCATTAACGTTTCCTGGAGTGCGCTTTTTGGTTATCGAACCAGTTGAAGTAACTGATAATGCCGGAGGCGATGGCGTTGGCGATCTTCTGACGAAACGCCGTGGTGCCGAGGAGTCGCTCCTCTTCCGGGTTGGTAATGAAGGAGGTTTCCACCAGCACGGACGGGATGGACGGTGATTTCAGCACCACGAACGCTGCCTGCTCGGTGCCTTTACTGTGCAGACGATGCACTGGCTTAATCTTCTTCAGAATATGCGAGCCGAGCGTCAGGCTGTTTTTGATCGTATCCGTCTGCACGAGGTCGAACAGCACCTGCTGTAGCAGGTGGTCTTTGTCGGTGGCTTTCTTCCCGGCGACTTCATCCGCCCGGTTTTCGCGGTCGGAGAGGTATTTCGCCATGGCGCTACTGGCGCCACGGTTGGAAAGCGCAAACACCGAGGCACCGGCCGCAGAAGGGTTGGTAAAGCCGTCGGCGTGGATCGACATAAACAGATCCGCCCCATGCTGGTGGGCGATCTCTACGCGGTCATACAGCGGAATAAAGGTATCGCCAGAACGCGTCAGACGGGCGTCAATGCCGTTACTGCGTAAAATTGCGCGCACATTTTTTGCAATTGCCAGCACGACGTGTTTTTCTTTCGACCCGTTTTTGCCGATGGCGCCGGTATCAATGCCGCCGTGCCCTGGGTCGAGCATCACCAGACGCTTCGCGCCCGGCTTTTTGGCTTTCGGTTTGCTGTGTCCGTTACTGGTTTTGAGCGTGCTCTCGTCTTTCGCCTGAGCCTGCTTTGCGATGCCCGTTAACGTTAAGGCCGCCAGCCCCGCTTTGAGAACCTGACGACGCGATGTGAGTGCTTTTAATGGTTTGAATGTGCTCATGCGGCCTGAATACTAAAAAATGGGGTCCTGGTGTTATATCGTATCGTGTTTCCCGTTACGACAGTCCATATTGAGAATTGTTTTACTTTTCATTTCAATACGTGACAAAGTGACATTATGCCAAATTTTGGCGAGATTTTCCCCGGTTATTGGCTAAAGGCGTGCTTCGCGCCATAATCACTGTTTTTAAACCCGAAAAGGCGGTTAATACCATGGAGATACGCGTTTTTCGCCAGGAAGATTTCGAAGAGGTGATCACCCTTTGGGAGCGCTGCGATCTGCTGCGTCCGTGGAACGATCCGGAAATGGATATCGAACGTAAGGTGAATCACGACGTCAGTCTATTTCTGGTCGCGGAAGTTAATGGCGAGGTTGTGGGGACGGTAATGGGCGGTTACGACGGCCACCGCGGCTCGGCCTATTATCTGGGCGTTCACCCGGAATACCGTGGCCGCGGCATTGCCAATGCGCTGCTGAACCGACTTGAGAAGAAGCTGATCGCCCGCGGCTGCCCAAAAATCCAGATCATGGTGCGGGAAGATAACGACGTCGTGCTGGGCATGTATGAGCGTCTGGGCTATGAACATGCTGACGTGCTGACTTTGGGCAAGCGTCTGATCGAAGATGAAGAGTACTGAGATCCATCCGGCTGACTTTGACGCGCAGGGCCGCGTCAGGCTGCCCTTTTTATTCTGGTGCGTTCTGCTGCTCCAGGCCCGGACCTGGGTGCTGTTTGTGATGGCCGCCGCGTCGCGCGGGCAGGGCGACACGCTGTTGAATCTCTTTTACCCCGATCACGACGCCTTCTGGCTCGGACTACTGCCGGGCGTACCGGCGGTGGTGGCGTTTTTGTGCAGCGGCCGGCGGCAGGCGATCCCGCGTTTGTGGCGCGCGCTTCGCGGGCTGCTGATCCTTGCCCAGATTGCGCTGCTCTTCTGGCAGCCGGTACTCTGGTGGTTCGGTGAGCCGCTAACGGGCATCGGTATTGCGCTGGTGGTGGCCGATATTGTGGCGCTGCTGTGGCTGCTGACAAACCCGCGTCTTCGCGCCTGTTTTGCGCCTCAGGATGATTAATCCGGCACTTTTTGCCGATGTCGCACTCCAACAAGCGTTGATTTAATTAGAAAGGACGTTTCAATGAAATCGCTGCGTTTACTTTTATGCGCTCTCCCGCTGGCATTGACCGGCTGTTCGACGCTCTCCTCCATTAACTGGTCCGCCGCGTATCCGTGGAACTGGTTTGGCTCATCAACGGAAGTGACCGAGCAGGGCGTGGGGAAAATTACCGCCGCGACGGCGCTGGATCAGAATGCTATTCAGGATGCGCTCAGCAGCGATTACCGCCTGCGCAGCGGCATGAAAACAGAGAATGGCAATATAGTGCGCTATTACGAAGCGCTGAAGGGCGACAAGCTGGCACTGGTGATCAACGGTGACAAAGGCACGGTAAACCGGATTGCCGTCATGGATGAAGATATTCCGACCGCCAGCGGCGTGAAGGTCGGGACCCCGTTTAGCGATCTTTATAAGCAGGCTTTTGGCAATTGCACCAGCGTGCCGTCTGACGACAAGGTCGCGGTGGAATGTAAGGCGGAAGGCAGCCAGCACATCAGCTATGTCTTCACCGGAACCTGGAGCGGACCGGAAGGACTGATGCCGTCTGACGACACGCTCAAGAGCTGGAAAGTGAGCAAAATACTCTGGAAGCAGTAATTTGCGCCTGAACAAACCGCCTCGCTGAAATCCGGGTATAATACCCGCCATCAATGCCACGCTGACGTGGCATCTTTATTTCAGGAGGAGCGATGTCTCAGGTTCAGAGTGGCATTTTGCCAGAACATTGCCGCGCGGCGATTTGGATTGAAGCCAATGTTAAAGGGGACGTGGATGCCCTGCGTGCGGCCAGTAAAGCGTTTGTTGATAAGCTGGCCACCTTCCAGGCCAAATTCCCGGAAGCCCACCTCGGCGCCGTTGTTGCCTTTGGCAATAACGTCTGGCGTCAGCTGAGCGGTGGCGAAGGGGCGGAAGAGCTGAAGGACTTCATCCCTTACGGCAAAGGTCTGGCACCTGCGACCCAGTACGACGTGCTGATCCACATTCTCTCCCTGCGTCACGACGTGAACTTCTCCGTTGCCCAGGCCGCTGTGGCGGCCTTTGGCGACAGCATTGAGGTGCAGGAAGAGGTTCACGGCTTCCGCTGGATCGAAGAGCGCGATCTGAGCGGCTTTGTCGACGGGACGGAAAACCCGGCGGGTGAAGAGGTTCGTCGCGACGTGGCGGTGATTAAAGACGGCGTGGACGCGGGCGGTAGCTACGTGTTCGTGCAGCGCTGGGAGCACAACCTCAAGCAGCTTAACCGTATGAGCGTGCACGACCAGGAGATGATGATTGGTCGTACTAAAGAAGCCAACGAAGAGATCGACGGCGACGACCGTCCCGTTACCTCTCACCTGACCCGCGTTGACCTCAAGGAAGACGGCAAAGGGCTGAAGATTGTTCGCCAGAGCTTGCCGTACGGTACCGCAAGCGGCACGCACGGCCTCTACTTCTGCGCCTACTGCGCGCGCCTGTATAACATTGAGCAGCAGCTGCTGAGCATGTTCGGCGATACCGACGGTAAGCGCGACGCCATGCTGCGCTTCACCAAACCGGTGACCGGCGGCTACTACTTTGCGCCGTCCGTTGAGCGTCTGCTGGCGCTGTAATAGCCTTTCTCCCTCTCCCTGTGGGAGAGGGCTGGGGTGAGGGCATCAGGCCGCACCCCTTATTCCCTTTTCTGCTTCTAAATCACCAAACGGTATATAAAACCGTTACTCCTTTCATCCCCGTTATAAATATTATGACTATAAGATAGTCATCACATTTATAAGGGTGCGCAATGGCCGTTACTGTACTAAAAAAAGGAACTCTGGCGCTGGCAGGTTTACTGCTGGTGGCACAGGCGCAGGCGACTGAACTGTTAAACAGTTCGTATGACGTCTCCCGCGAGCTGTTTGCCGCCCTTAACCCACCGTTCGAACAGCAGTGGGCGAAAGACAATAACGGCGATAAGCTGACCATCAAGCAGTCCCACGCCGGGTCGTCCAAGCAGGCGCTGGCGATTTTGCAGGGCCTGAAAGCGGACGTGGTGACCTACAACCAGGTGACTGACGTGCAGATCCTGCACGACAAAGGCAAGCTCATCCCGGCGGACTGGCAGAGCCGTCTGCCGAACAACAGCTCCCCGTTCTATTCCACCATGGGCTTCCTGGTGCGTAAGGGCAATCCGAAGAATATCCACGACTGGAGCGACCTGGTGCGTTCCGACGTGAAGCTGATTTTCCCGAACCCAAAAACTTCCGGTAACGCGCGTTATACCTATTTAGCCGCGTGGGGCGCGGCGGACAAGGCTGACGGTAACGATAAAGCCAAAACCGAGCAGTTCATGACCCAGTTCCTGAAAAATGTCGAAGTGTTTGATACCGGCGGCCGTGGGGCGACCACGACCTTCGCAGAACGCGGTCTCGGCGATGTGCTGATCAGCTTCGAGTCGGAAGTGAACAACATCCGCAAACAGTACGAAGCGCAGGGCTTCGAGGTGGTTATCCCGAAAACCAACATTCTGGCCGAATTCCCGGTCGCATGGGTGGATAAAAACGTGCAGGCAAACGGTACCGAGAAAGCGGCAAAAGCCTATCTCAACTACCTGTACAGCCCGCAGGCGCAGACCATCATTACCGATTACTACTACCGCGTGAACAACCCGGACGTGATGAACAAGCTGAAAGACAAATTCCCGCAGACCGCGCTGTTCCGCGTGGAAGATCATTTCGGCTCCTGGCCAGACGTGATGAAAACGCATTTTGCCAGCGGCGGTGAGTTAGACAAACTGCTGGCTGCGGGGCATAAGTAATGTTTGCAGTTTCGACAAAACGCGTGCTGCCGGGCTTTACCTTAAGCCTCGGGACCAGCCTGCTGTTCGTCTGCCTGATCCTGCTGTTGCCGCTCAGCGCGCTGGTGATGCAGCTTGCTCAGATGAGCTGGGCGCAGTACTGGGACGTGGTCACCAACCCGCAGGTGGTGGCGGCCTATAAGGTGACCCTGCTATCGGCGTTTGTCGCCTCCATTTTTAACGGCGTGTTTGGCCTGCTGATGGCGTGGATCTTAACCCGCTATCGCTTCCCGGGCCGCACGCTGCTTGACGCCCTGATGGATCTGCCGTTTGCGCTGCCGACGGCGGTGGCGGGCTTAACCCTCGCGTCGCTCTTCTCCGTGAACGGGCTGTACGGCGAGTGGCTGGCGAAATTTGACATCAAGGTGACCTATACCTGGCTCGGTATCGCGGTGGCGATGGCCTTTACCAGCATCCCATTTGTGGTCCGTACCGTGCAGCCGGTGCTGGAAGAACTGGGTCCGGAATACGAAGAAGCGGCGGAAACGCTGGGCGCCACGCGCTGGCAGAGCTTCCGCAAGGTGGTGCTGCCGGAGCTCTCTCCGGCGCTGATGGCGGGCGTCGCGCTGTCGTTTACCCGCAGCCTCGGCGAGTTCGGCGCCGTGATTTTTATCGCCGGGAACATCGCCTGGAAAACGGAAGTCACTTCGCTGATGATTTTCATCCGTTTGCAGGAGTTTGATTATCCGGCGGCGAGCGCAATTGCCTCGGTGATCCTGGCGGCCTCGCTGCTGCTGCTGTACTCGATTAACACTCTGCAAAGTCGCTTTGGTCGACGTGTGGTAGGTCACTGATGGCGGAAGTTACGCAATTGAAGCGATACGATGCACCCCGCATCAACTGGGGTAAATGGTTTCTGATTGGGGCGGGCGTACTGGTGTCCGCCCTCATTCTCGTCGTGCCGACGATTTATATCTTCGTTCAGGCGTTCAGCAAGGGTCTGATGCCCGCGCTGGAAAACCTGGCGAACCCGGATATGCTGCACGCCATCTGGCTGACCGTGCTGATTGCCCTGATTACCGTTCCGGTGAACCTGGTGTTCGGTACCCTGCTGGCGTGGCTGGTAACGCGCTTTAACTTCCCGGGACGTCAGCTGCTGCTTACCCTGCTGGATATTCCGTTTGCCGTGTCGCCGGTGGTGGCGGGCCTGGTATACCTGCTCTTTTACGGCTCCAACGGCCCGCTGGGCGGCTGGCTGGATGCGAATAACCTGCAGATCATGTTCGCCTGGCCAGGCATGGTGCTGGTTACCATCTTCGTGACCTGTCCATTTGTGGTGCGCGAGCTGGTGCCGGTGATGTTAAGCCAGGGGAGCAACGAAGACGAAGCGGCGGTGCTGCTGGGGGCTTCGGGCTGGCAGATGTTCCGCCGCGTGACGCTGCCGAACATTCGCTGGGCGCTGCTTTACGGCGTGGTGCTGACCAACGCCCGCGCGATTGGTGAGTTCGGTGCCGTTTCCGTTGTTTCCGGTTCCATTCGCGGTGAAACCCTGTCGCTACCGCTACAGATTGAACTGCTGCAGCAGGACTACAACACCATCGGCGCGTTTACTGCCGCAGCGTTGCTGACGCTGATGGCCATTTTGACCCTGTTTTTGAAGAGTGTGGTGCAGTGGCGTTTAGAAAATCAGGAAAAACGTCAGCATCAGGAGGGAAATCATGAGCATTGAGATTGCCAATATTAAGAAGTCTTTTGGTCGCACCCAGGTGCTGAATGATATCTCGCTGGATATCCCTTCCGGACAAATGGTGGCGCTGCTGGGGCCGTCTGGCTCGGGTAAAACTACGCTGCTGCGTATTATCGCCGGGCTTGAGCATCAGACCAGCGGGCATATCCGCTTTCACGGCACCGACGTGAGCCGCCTGCATGCCCGCGATCGTAAAGTAGGTTTTGTGTTCCAGCATTACGCGCTGTTCCGCCACATGACCGTGTTCGACAACATCGCGTTTGGCCTGACCGTGCTGCCGCGTCGCGAGCGCCCGGATGCAGCAACCATTAAGGCGAAGGTGACCAAACTGCTGGAGATGGTGCAGCTGGCTCATCTGGCGGATCGTTTCCCGGCCCAGCTGTCCGGCGGGCAGAAACAGCGCGTGGCGCTGGCGCGTGCGCTGGCCGTTGAGCCGCAAATTCTGCTGCTGGATGAACCTTTCGGCGCGCTGGATGCACAGGTGCGTAAAGAGCTGCGCCGCTGGCTGCGTCAGCTCCATGAAGAGCTGAAATTCACCAGCGTCTTCGTGACCCATGACCAGGAAGAGGCGATGGAAGTCGCGGATCGCGTGGTGGTCATGAGCCAGGGCAACATTGAGCAGGTTGACGAGCCGGAGCAGCTCTGGCGCGAACCGGCGACCCGCTTCGTGCTGGAGTTTATGGGCGAGGTAAACCGTCTTCAGGGTACTATTCGCGGTGGGCAGTTCCACGTGGGCGCGCACCGCTGGCCGCTGGGCTATACCTCCGCGCATCAGGGACCGGTCGATCTGTTCCTGCGTCCGTGGGAAGTGGACGTGAGCCGCCGAACCAGCTTGGATTCACCGCTGCCGGTGCAGGTGCTGGAAGCTAGCCCTAAAGGTCACTACACCCAATTGGTGGTACAGCCCCTGGGCTGGTATACCGAGCCGCTGACCGTGGTCATGCGCGACGACGTGCCGCCGCACCGGGGAGAGCGCCTGTTTGTCGGTCTGCAGCACGCCCGTATCTATCACGGCAAGGAGCGCATCGAGACGCGCGAGGATATTGCTCTCGCGGAGTCAGCCTGATAGGTTATTAGGATGTTTATCGCCCGGTGGCACTGCGCTTACCGGGCCTACAGTTATCACTGCGTCTTGTAGGCCGGGATTGCTGCGCGCGCCCGGCTTTTTTATTGAGTAAAAAACGTGAATACACTCGAAAACACCATCGGCAACACGCCTCTGGTCAAGCTTCAGCGCATGGGGCCAGACAACGGCAGCGAAATCTGGGTCAAACTCGAAGGCAATAACCCGGCGGGGTCGGTGAAAGACCGCGCGGCGCTGTCGATGATTGTCCAGGCCGAAAAGCGCGGCGAGATTAAGCCGGGCGACGTGCTGATTGAAGCCACCAGCGGCAACACCGGTATCGCGCTGGCGATGATTGCGGCGCTGAAAGGCTATCGCATGAAGCTGCTGATGCCGGACAACATGAGCCAGGAGCGCCGCGCCGCGATGCGTGCCTACGGAGCCGAGCTGATTCTGGTGACCAAAGAGCAGGGGATGGAAGGCGCGCGCGACCTGGCGTTAGAAATGGCCGAGCGCGGCGAAGGTCAACTGCTCGATCAGTTTAATAACCCGGACAACCCGTACGCGCACTACACCACCACCGGCCCGGAAATCTGGCAGCAAACCGACGGGCGTATCACCCATTTTGTCTCCAGCATGGGTACCACCGGCACTATTACCGGGGTATCGCGCTTTCTGCGCGAGCAGGATAAAGCCGTCACCATTGTCGGCCTGCAGCCGGAAGAGGGGAGCAGCATTCCGGGCATTCGCCGCTGGCCTGCGGAGTATATGCCCGGCATCTTTAATGCGCAGCTTGTGGACCTGGTGCTGGATCTTCACCAGCGCGAGGCGGAAAATACCATGCGTGAGCTGGCCGTGCGCGAAGGCATCTTCTGCGGCGTCAGCTCGGGCGGCGCGGTAGCGGGTGCGATTCGGGTAGCAAAGGCAAATCCGGGCGCGGTGGTGGTGGCGATTATTTGCGATCGCGGCGATCGCTATCTGTCTACCGGCGTCTTTGGTGAAGAGAGTTATTCGCAGGGGGCGGGGATTTAAGCGTCATGGAGATGATTCTATTCCGGGATAATACCCGGGCGCAGCAAACCGATATTGTCGCCGTGCAGTCGCAGGTGGTTTACGGCAGCGTGGGGAACAGCATTGCGGTACCGAATATTCGAACCCACAGGCTGAACGTCACCGCCGTGCCGACGGTACTGTTTAGCAACACGCCGCACTACGACACATTTTATGGTGGAGTGATCCCCGACGAGTGGTTCAGCGGTTACCTGAAGGCGCTGGAAGAGCGCGAGATCCTGCGCGAGCTTAAGGCGGTCACTACCGGCTATATGGGAAATGCCAGCCAGATCGTCCTGCTGGCGCAGTGGCTGAAGGCGGTCAAAGCGCAGCATCCCGACCTGCTGGTGCTGGTCGACCCGGTTATCGGCGATATCGACAGCGGAATGTACGTGAAGCCCGAGATCCCCGAAGCGTATCGGGAGCACCTGCTGCCGCTGGCGCAGGGGATCACGCCAAACGTCTATGAACTGGAAGTGTTAAGCGGCAAACCGTGCCGCACGCCGGAAAGCGCCATCGCGGCGGCACAGGGACTGCTCTCTGACAGCCTGAAGTGGGTGGCGATTACCAGTGCACCGGTCGCTGACGACCCGCAGAACATCCACGTGGTGCTGGTGACGAATGAAGGCGTGACCATCAGCGCGCATCCGCGGGTAGAAACCGATCTGAAAGGGACGGGCGACCTGTTCTGTTCAGAACTGGTGAGCGGCATTGTTGAGGGGAAAACCGTTGCCGATGCCATTCGCATGGCCGGCGATCGGGTGACGGACGTGATGCTTTATACCCAGTCGAAAGGTTACGACGAGCTTATCCTCCCCGCATAAACAAAAATGGCGCCCGAAGGCGCCATTTTTCTGTGCGGCAAGAATTACTTCTTGATGCGGATAACCGGGGTTTCACCCACGGTGACGCTGCCAGACAGTTTGATCAGTTCTTTGATTTCGTCCATGTTGGAGATAACAACCGGAGTCAGGGTAGACTTGGCTTTTTCTTCCAGCAGTGGCAGATCGAATTCAATCACCGGGTCGCCAACTTTAACACGCTGGCCTTCTTCCGCGATACGTTTGAAGCCTTCGCCTTTCAGTTCAACGGTGTCGATACCGAAGTGAACGAACAGTTCGATACCGCTATCAGATTCGATAGAGAACGCATGGTTGGTTTCAAAAATTTTACCGATGGTGCCGTCAACTGGAGCAACCATTTTGTTGCCAGTTGGTTTGATAGCAATGCCATCACCAACGATTTTCTCAGCAAACACTACATCCGGCACGTCTTCGATGTTGACGATCTCGCCGGAGAGCGGAGCAACAATCTCAATAGTTCCGGAGTCTTTTTTATCATCAGAAACCAGAGATTTCAGTTTATCGAACAAACCCATGATCTTCTCCTAAGCAGTAAATTGGGCCGCATCTCGTGGATTAGCAGATTGTTTTTTCTTCAATGAACTTGTTAACCAGCGTCATTAACTCGTCCGTTGTCGGTTGAGCAAGAGCCTGCTCTGCTAATACCTTCGCATCTTCGAAGTTCGTGTTACGGATAATCTTCTTAATGCGCGGGATGGAAATGGCGCTCATAGAGAATTCGTCCAGACCCATACCCAGCAACAGAAGTGTAGCACGTTCGTCGCCTGCAAGCTCACCACACATGCCAGTCCATTTACCTTCTGCATGAGAAGCATCAATAACTTGCTTGATCAAGTTCAGTACGGACGGTGACATTGGCTGGTAGAGATGTGAAATCATATCATTACCACGGTCAACTGCCAGGGTGTACTGCGTTAAATCATTGGTACCGATACTAAAGAAATCAACTTCTTTGGCTAAATGACGCGCAATGGTCGCCGCCGCCGGTGTTTCCACCATCACGCCGATCTCGATTGACTCGTCAAACGCTTTACCTTCGTCACGCAGTTCCTGTTTGTAGATTTCGATCTCTTTCTTCAGTGCACGCACTTCTTCAACAGAGATGATCATCGGGAACATGATGCGCAGTTTACCGAAAGCAGAGGCGCGCAGGATCGCACGAACCTGGTCACGCAGGATCTCTTTACGATCCATCGCGATACGCACGGCACGCCAGCCCAGGAACGGGTTCTCTTCTTTCGGGAAGTTCATGTACGGCAACTCTTTGTCGCCACCGATGTCCATGGTACGGACGATAACCGCCTGAGAGCCACACGCTTCAGCCACGGCTTTGTAAGCAGCAAACTGCTCTTCTTCCGTTGGCAGCGCGTCGCGGTCCATGAACAGGAATTCTGTACGATAGAGACCGACACCTTCCGCACCGTTGCGCTCAGCGCCATCAACGTCGCGGACGGTACCGATGTTTGCGCACACTTCAACCTGATGGCCGTCCAGGGTGATGGCTGGCAGGTCTTTCAGCTTAGCGAGTTCCGCTTTTTCAGTCGCAACCTGCTCCTGAACCGCGCGCAGTTTATCGATCTCTTCATTGGTTGGGTTGACGTAAACCAGATTGTTTACGGCATCCAGAATCAGATAGTCGCCATTTTTCACCTGAGAGGTGACGCTACCGGTACCCACGATGGCAGGCAGTTCCAGAGAACGCGCCATGATAGATGTGTGGGAGGTACGGCCACCCGCGTCGGTGATGAAACCGAGGACCTTTTTCAGGTTCAGCTGTGCGGTTTCAGACGGGGTGAGGTCAGCGGCAACCAGGATCACTTCATCCTGAATCGCGCTCAGGTCGATGATGGCCAGGCCCAGGATGTTGCGCAGCAGGCGCTTACCGATATCACGTACGTCAGCCGCACGCTCTTTCAGGTATTCATCATCCAGTTCTTCCAGGGCAGTTGCCTGACCTTCGATAACTTCATGCGCAGCCGCGTCGGCCGTCATGCCTTTATCTTTAATCAGGGCTATGATTTCCTGCTCCAGCTCCTCATCTTCGAGCAGCATGATGTGCCCTTCGAAGATGGCTTCTTTTTCTTCACCGAAAGTTTCGCCAGCTTTAGTTTTGATTGCTTCCAGTTGCGCAGATGCCTTGGCACGACCGCTCAGAAAACGTTCAACTTCCTGATCAACCTTGTCGGCAGAAATTTTTTTCCGGTCGATGACGATCTCGTCTTCTTTCAGCAGCAGTGCCTTGCCGAAAGCGATACCCGGGGATGCTAAAATGCCTGAAATCATAACCCTACCTTACTTGTGACTGATATTTAAAAGAACCCGGAAACTTACTCGAGCTCAGCCATCAGTTTAACCAGATGCTCAACTGCTTTCTGCTCGTCTTCACCTTCTGCAGAGATGGTGACAACGGTGCCCTGAGTCAGGCCCAGAGTCTGCAGTTTGAACAGGCTTTTTGCGCTCGCGCTTTTGCCGTTGGAAGTCACAGTGATTTCAGAAGTGAAGCCTTTTGCTTCTTTAACAAACTGAGCAGCAGGGCGGGTGTGCAGACCGTTCGGAGCGGTAATGGTAACTTCTTGCTGGAACATTGTATTTCCCCAACTTATAGGTTTAGTGTTGTGGAACTAAAGTCTAGCCTGGCGACTGAACTTTAGCCTGTATTGTTAGCGCTGACGTTTCGATCGTCATTAAACATTATGCAGCGAAAGCAAGACTTGAACCAAATCATAAAATCGATTCAGCAAGGCTATTTCGTTTGCCGATTAATTTCACGCATCAAAATAATTGCTGGTTTAAATACCAGACCCTTCGGGGTGAAGCAATGCCAGGAGGGGTAAAAGTTTGAAGCAGGCCACAAAAAAGCACCTGAAAAGGTGCTTTTTTACGCGTTATTAACATGCTGGCACTACTGTTGCAGCTCTTTTTCGGTAAACAGATCGGCAAACAGTGCGGTGCTCAAGTAACGCTCACCCGAGGACGGAAGGATAACCACAATATTCTTATTGGTAAAGGCTTCATCTTCCTGAAGCTTGAGCGCTGCCGCAACGGCCGCACCGGAAGAGATACCCGCCAGAATGCCTTCTTCGTCCATCAGGCGACGCGCGGTAGAGATGGCTTCTTCGTTAGTGATGGTAACCACTTTATCGATCAGCTTCAGATCCAGGTTGCCCGGAATGAAGCCTGCGCCAATACCCTGAATTTTGTGTGGGCCGGGTTTGAGCTCTTCACCCGCCAGTGCCTGGGTGATAACCGGTGAGTCGGTTGGCTCAACGGCAACGGTGATCAGGTCTTTTTTACCCTTTGTGCCTTTAATATAGCGCGACACGCCGGTCAGCGTACCGCCGGTACCCACGCCGGAGATAAAGACGTCAACCTGGCCGTCGGTATCTTCCCAGATTTCCGGACCGGTGGTCTTCTCGTGAATTTCCGGGTTAGCCGGGTTGCTGAACTGCTGCAGCAGCAGATATTTCGCCGGATCGCTGGCCACAATCTCTTCGGCTTTCTGAATGGCGCCCTTCATGCCCTTCGCGCCTTCGGTCAGCACCAGGTTCGCGCCCAGCGCTTTGAGCAGCTTACGACGCTCGATGCTCATGGTTTCTGGCATGGTCAGCGTCAGCTTGTAGCCGCGCGCGGCAGCCACATAGGCCAGAGCGATACCGGTATTGCCGCTGGTCGGTTCCACCAGCTCAACGCCTGGCTTCAGTACGCCACGTTTTTCAGCATCCCAAATCATGTTTGCACCGATACGGCATTTTACGCTGAAGCTCGGGTTACGTGATTCGACCTTCGCCAGAATGCGTCCATTACCGATACGGTTCAGTCGAACCAGGGGCGTATGACCGATAGTCAGCGAGTTGTCTTCATAAATCTTACTCATGGCCTGTCCTTAACTGTATGAAATTGGGATACCGACCCAGCATACCTGCTAAGCAGGTAGGGGGAAGTAAGGAATTCGCATATCTATATACTGCAAGGAAATAATGGGGATCAGTATGGAATAAGGGGCGGCATAAGCCACCCCTGCTTTACACATTTTTGCATTATTTCCATAACGCGTGCTTAGCACGGTAGCAGTCGACCCACATCGCCGTCGCGCCGCAGACGGCGACGGGCATGATGAACAGATTCAGGAAGGGAATCATGGTGAACAGGCTGGTCAGCGCGCCAAACTGCATATTGGCGACCTTCTGGCTGCGCAGGGCGGTGCGCATCGTTTTAAATGGCACCTTGTGGTTATCGAACGGATAATCACAGTACTGGATGGCCAGCATCCAGGCGCTGAACAGGAACCACAGCACGGGTGCCACCGTCTGGCCAATGCCTGGCACAAAGTAGAGGATAAGCAGCACAACCGCGCGGGGCAGGTACCAGGCAAACTTTTGCCATTCACGCTTCATAATGCGAGGGAGGTCTTTCATGATCCCCCATATGCCCGTGTCCGGCGGCGTCGCGCCGGTAAGCCGCGCTTCCAGCTGTTCCGCCAGCAGACCGTTAAACGGTGCGGCTATCCAGTTCGCAATCGTCGAGAAGAAATAGCCAAACACCAGCAGCACGGAAATCACCGCCACCGGCCAGAGCAGGTAGTTCAGCCACTGCAGCCAGTCCGGCACATGGCTCATCAGCGACGGGATCCAGCTCTCCAGCTTGGTGAACAGCCACCAGAACGCGCCGCCCATCAGAATAATATTGATCAACAGTGGGAGAATGACGAAGCGTCGAATCCCCGGCAGGGAGACCAGTTTCCAGCCCTGAGAAAAATACCAGACGCCGCTGCGCGGGGGAGAAGAAGATGTTGAAACCATAGCCAGGCTGTACTCCTTTTTACACAACCAGTGGAATTGCCCGCCTATATTATCCACTTACGGAGCAATGACCAGTTCGGAAATGTTCGAAAAACCAGCAAAAAGCACGATTTCCTTCATCTTTATGCTGTGAATGCTCTGCACACACTTGCACTTGACGTAAACGGCAAATACTCTTAGTGAGTAAATGTTTGCCGTGGTGGCAAGGTGTTAGAACAACAGAGAATATAATGATGCAGGATTTGCGTCTGATATTAATCATTGTTGGCGCGATCGCCATAATCGCTTTACTGGTACATGGTTTCTGGACCAGCCGTAAAGAGCGTTCCTCGATGTTTCGCGATCGCCCACTGAAGCGCATGAAGTCCAGTCGTGATGACGATGACAGTGAAGATGACATCGACGGCAGCGACGACGACGGCGTGGGTGAAGTTCGTGTTCATCGGGTCAATACTGCGCCCGGCGCAGGCCATGGGGAGCAAGAAGCACCTCGTCCTTCGCAGCACCAGTATCAACCGCCGTATGCTTCCGCACAGCCGCGCCAGCCAGCGCAGCAGCCTGTGGAAGAGCCGGTGCGCCAGCCGCCGCAACAGCCTGTCTATCAGCAGCCTGCCCAGCCGGTTCAACAGCAACCGGTGCAGCAGCCCGTGCAACAACAGCCTGCTCAGCCGGTACAACAGCCTGCTCAGCCGGTACAACAACCGCAGCAGCCTGTTCATGTACAGCCTGCGCCTCAGCCCGCTCCGGCACCGCACGTTGAGCCTGAGCCCGTTGTAGAGCCAGAGCCGGTTGTTGAAAAACCGCAGCGTAAAGAAGCGGTGATCATTATGAACGTGGCCGCGCATCACGGTAGCCATCTCAACGGTGACGTTCTGCTTAACAGTATTCAACAGGCAGGCTTCAAGTTTGGCGATATGAACATTTTCCATCGTCACCTGAGTCCTGACGGTAGCGGCCCGGCGCTGTTCAGCCTGGCCAACATGGTTAACCCAGGTACCTTTGATCCGGACATGACCGGTGATTTCGTTACGCCTGGCGTCACTATCTTTATGCAGGTGCCGTCTTACGGCGACGAACTGCAAAACTTTAAGCTGATGCTGCAGTCCGCTCAGCATATCGCTGACGAAGTCGGTGGTGTGGTGCTCGACGATCAGCGTCGAATGATGACCCCGCAGAAACTGCGCGAGTATCAGGACCGCATCCGCGAAGTTAAGGAAGCCAACGCGTAATCGCCGCGTTGACTTCAACTCCTCCTCAACCCCCGCCTGTCGGGGGTTTTTTCTCATTGATGGTGCGATATGGACTCAATCGAACAACAACTCACTGAACTGCGAACCACGCTTCGCCATCATGAATATCTCTATCATGTTATGGACGCACCGGAAGTTCCGGATGCGGAGTATGACCGCCTGATGCGCGAGCTGCGCGAATTAGAGGCGCAGCATCCAGAACTCATCACGCCGGATTCCCCCACCCAGCGCGTCGGCGCAGAGCCGCTGGGGGCCTTCAGCCAGGTGAGACATGAAGTGCCGATGCTGTCGCTGGATAACGTCTTCGATGAAGAGAGCTTCCTCGCGTTTAACAAGCGCGTGCAGGATCGCCTGAAAAGCAGCGACGCGCTCACCTGGTGCTGCGAGCTGAAGCTGGATGGCCTGGCCGTCAGCCTTCTCTATGAAAACGGCGTGCTGGTGCGTGCCGCGACGCGTGGCGACGGCACGACGGGTGAAGACATCACCACTAACGTGCGTACCATCCGCGCGATCCCGCTGAAGCTTCAGGGTGACAACATTCCTGCGCGTCTGGAAGTGCGCGGCGAAGTGTTCCTGCCCCAGGCGGGCTTCGAGAAAATTAACGAAGAGGCGCGTCGCACCGGTGGGAAGGTGTTTGCTAACCCGCGTAATGCGGCGGCGGGCTCTCTGCGCCAGCTTGACCCGCGTATCACCGCGAAGCGACCGCTTACTTTCTTCTGCTACGGCGTCGGTATTCTGGAGGGCGGCGAGCTGCCGGATACCCATCTCGGGCGTCTGCTGCAGTTTAAAGCGTGGGGCCTCCCGGTGAGCAACCGCGTTCAGCTCTGCGACTCGCCGGAAGCGGTACTGGCGTTCTACCACAAAGTGGAAGAGGACCGTCCGACGCTCGGGTTTGATATTGATGGCGTGGTCATCAAGGTGAACTCACTGGCGCTGCAGGAGCAGCTGGGCTTTGTGGCGCGCGCGCCGCGCTGGGCGGTGGCGTTTAAGTTCCCGGCTCAGGAGCAGATGACCTTCGTCCGCGACGTGGAGTTCCAGGTCGGCCGTACGGGCGCCATTACCCCGGTTGCCCGTCTGGAGCCTGTGCAGGTTGCGGGCGTGCTGGTGAGTAATGCCACGCTGCATAACGCCGATGAAATCGAACGCCTGGGCCTGCGCATTGGTGACAAAGTGGTGATTCGCCGCGCGGGGGACGTGATCCCGCAGGTGGTTAACGTCGTGGAGTCAGAACGTCCTGATGATACGCGCGAGATTGTCTTCCCGACCCATTGCCCGGTGTGCGGATCTGACGTAGAGCGTGTGGAAGGTGAAGCGGTGGCGCGCTGCACGGGGGGCTTAATCTGTGGCGCACAGCGTAAAGAGTCACTGAAGCACTTCGTCTCCCGTCGGGCGATGGACGTCGACGGCATGGGCGATAAAATTATCGATCAGCTGGTTGAGAAAGAGTATGTCCACACGCCAGCGGATCTCTTCAAACTGACGGCGGGCAAACTGACTGGTCTGGACCGCATGGGGCCGAAGTCAGCCCAGAACGTGGTTAACGCGCTGGAAGCCGCCAAAGAGACCACCTTCGCCCGTTTCCTGTACGCGCTGGGCATTCGTGAAGTGGGTGAAGCAACCGCAGCAGGTCTGGCAGCATACTTTGGTACGCTGGAGGCGCTGGAAAAGGCGAGCATCGAGGAGCTGCAGAAAGTTCCGGATGTCGGCATCGTTGTCGCCACGCACGTCTTTAACTTCTTCGCCGAAGAGAGCAACCGCGAAGTCATCGGCAAACTGCTGGAAGAGGGCATCAGGTGGCCTGCACCGGTAGTGGTCAACGCCGAAGAGATCGACAGCCCGTTCGCCGGTAAAACGGTGGTGCTGACCGGCAGCCTGAGCCAGCTTTCACGCGACGATGCAAAAGCGCGTCTGGTGGCGCTGGGGGCAAAAGTGGCGGGCAGCGTGTCGAAGAAAACCGACCTGGTGATCGCCGGGGAAGCGGCGGGTTCGAAGCTGGCGAAAGCCCAGGAGCTCGGCATTGAGGTTATCGACGAAGCGGAAATGATGCGTCTGTTAGGAGAGTAACGTGGAGAAAGAGCAGCTCGTTGAGATCGCCAATACCGAGATGCCGTTCGGTAAATACAAGGGCCGCAGGCTGATCGATTTGCCGGAGGAGTATCTGCTGTGGTTTGCCCGCAAGGATGAATTCCCGGCAGGGCGACTGGGCGAGCTGATGGCTATCACGTTACTGATCAAAACCGAGGGGCTGACCCAGCTGGTTCAGCCCCTGAAACGCCCTTAAGCCTTCGCGGCGCGGGTCTCTTCCTGCGCCAGCTTTTCGGTCTGGCGTTTGTAGCGACGCGCCAGCACCGCGCAGACCATCAGCTGGATCTGATGGAAAATCATCAGCGGCAGCACCATCATTCCAATCACCGAGGTCGGGAACAGAATGTTGGCCATCGGGATACCGTTAGCCAGACTCTTCTTCGAACCGCAGAACACAATCGTAATTTCATCCGCTTTGTTGAAGCCGCACTTGCGTGCCACAAAGACGTTTACCGCTATTACAATCGCCAGCAGGACAATGCTGACCACCACGATAAACAGCAGCGAGCCTGCCCCCACCTTGTGCCAGATCCCGTTCACGACTGCTTCGCTGAAGGCGGAGTAAACCACCAGCAGAATCGAGGTCTGGTCGGTTTTTGAGATCCACTTTTTATGCTTCGCCACAAATGCGCCGGTCCACGGACGGGAGAGATGGCCCAGGACAAACGGCAGCAGCAGCTGCAGACAGATTTTACCCACCTGCTCAAGGTTACCTTCCGCACCGTGCATGTTCATCAGCAGGCCCACCAGCAGCGGAGAGACGAAAATCCCTAACAGGCTGGATGCGGATGCCGAGCAGACCGCGGCCGCCACGTTCCCTCCCGCGAGAGAGGTAAAGGCAATGGCGGACTGCACCGTGGCCGGCAGAATACAGAGATACAGGAAGCCAGTGTAGAGTGCCGGGTCAACATTAACCGGTGCCCACCAGGCAAACAGCACCCCGAGGATCGGGAACAGAATGAACGTGCTGCACATCACCCATAGATGCAGTCGCCAGTGTCCGCCGCCTGCGATAATGGCTTCGCGGGAGAGTTTGGCACCGTGCATAAAGAACAGCAGGGCGATGGCCGCCGTGGTCAGCCCTTCAAAGAATGGGACGAAACCGCCGCGAGCCGGGAAAAATGAGGCCAGTAAAACGGTAACCACCAGGGTAAGCGTGAACGGATCAAGGATACGAAAAAGTTTCATAATCTCTCCTGAAAACAGATGTCGCTATTGTGCTTTCTTCCGTTTGAGAAATAAAATTGATTTATTGCATCCATTCATGAATTAAATAGATGAATTATTCATTACGTCAGCTTCGTGTTTTTGTCACCGTGGCGCAGGCTCGTAGTTTTAGCCGGGCAGGGGAGATGATTGGCCTGAGCCAGTCGGCGGTCAGCCACAGCGTGAAAGAGCTGGAGAATCAGACCGGGGTGAAGTTGCTTGACCGTACCACGCGCGAAGTGGTGTTGACCGAAGCAGGTCAGCAGCTGGCCCTGCGCCTCGAGCGGCTGCTGGATGAGCTGAACAGCACGCTCAGAGACGTGGGGAGGCTGGGGCAGCAGCTTTCGGGTACCGTGCGGGTCGCGGCCAGCCAGACGATCTCTGCGCACCTTATTCCGCAGTGTATAGCCGAGGGCAGTCATCGCTACCCGGACATTGATTTTGTCCTGCATGACAGGCCGCAACAGTGGGTGCTGGAGAGCATCCGTCAGGGAGATGTGGATTTTGGTATTGTTATCGATCCCGGTCAGGTGAGCGATCTGACGTGCGAAAGCATACTTTCGGAGCCCTTTTTGCTGCTCTGTCGTGACGACGATCCGCTGGCCACATTGCCGGAAGTCAGCTGGCAGTCCCTGCAGGGCGCGAACCTGGTTTTACAGGATTATGCCTCGGGCAGCCGTCCGCTGATTGATTCCGCGCTGGTGAATCAGGGCGTAAAGGCAACGATTGTCCAGGAGATTGGTCACCCGGCGACGCTGTTTCCGATGGTGGAAGCCGGGATTGGCATCAGCGTGTTGCCAGCCCTGGCGCTTCCCCTGCCGCAGGGAAGCCGGCTGGCCGTCAAGCGATTAACACCCGTTGTCGAGCGAAAGCTGATGCTGGTGCGGCGAAAAAATCGTTCACTCTCGGGGGCGGCGCAGGCTATCTGGGAAGTGGTGCGTATCCAGGCACAACGATTAACCGAAGCCCGCATACGCGACCCACTGTTTAACGCATCAGAAGATTAGATGTAGATATCGATCTGATTATTGTCTGACGGGCTGTTCACCCCTTCCACTTTGCCCAGCTTTTGATCCTGCTTCTTCTGGGCCTCTTCAGCCTGCTGGCGCTGCAGTGCGGCGAGCTGCGCCTGCAGCACTTTGATCTGGGTCTGAATAAGTTCCTGCTGCTTCTTCTTCTCATCCGTGCTGACGGGGCTGTTCGCCAGCTCTTTTAACTGCTGGGTCAGCTTTTTGATCTTGTCGAGAATGCGGGTGATTTGCGCAGAGATATCGTTACTGCTCGAAGTGCCACTCGCGCCGCTGGTTTGAATCTGTTGGGTTGAAGCCTGAATGGTCGTCATACTTTTTCCTCGCGTTATAAAACAGAGGTATCGGCACCGACGGGATTAGCTTGAGCAAAACTGCCATATCTGGCAGGGAGTTGCATCGATACACAATCAGTATTGATGGTGCGGTGAAAGTGTATTGGAGGTCACCGGCAGGCTGCGGATATAAGACGTAAGTCATGCGATCCCCGCTATCGCGATTTTCATCCTTAAGGAGCCTCTATGACCCTCTCGAATAATCCGTGGTACTGCGCCGATATCATTCGCGCCGCTAAGCCGAACTTCACGCCTCGCGTGGCGTTTATTCTCGGCTCTGGCCTGGGCGCACTTGCCGACCAGATTGATGACGCCGTTTCCCTGAGCTACGAAAAGCTGCCGGGCTTCCCGGTGAGCACCGTGAATGGCCATGCCGGCGAGCTGGTGCTCGGGCATCTGGCCGGGGTGCCGGTTGCCTGCATGAAGGGGCGCGGCCATTTCTATGAAGGGCGCGGGATGACCATCATGACCGATGCGATCCGCACCTTTACGCTGCTGGGGTGCGAGCTGCTGTTTAGCACCAATGCGGCGGGCTCACTGCGCCCGGAGGTTCAGCCAGGAAGCCTGGTTGCCCTGAGCGACCATATCAACACCATGCCGGGCACGCCGATGGTGGGGCTGAACGATGAGCGCTTTGGCGATCGTTTCTTCTCTCTGGCCAATGCTTACGACGCGGATTACCGTGCCGTTCTGCAAACCGTGGCAACGAAAGAAGGCTTCCCGCTGCATGAAGGGGTGTTTGTCTCTTATCCCGGCCCGAACTTTGAGACGGCGGCCGAGATCCGCATGATGCAAATTATCGGCGGCGATGTGGTGGGGATGTCCGTGGTGCCGGAAGTGATTTCCGCGCGCCACTGCGGCCTGAAGGTCGTGGCCGTTTCTGCAATTACCAATCTCGCCGAAGGGTTGGGGGAGGTCAAACTCTCGCATGAACAAACCCTCGCTGCCGCCGAGCTCTCCCGCCAGAACTTTATCAATCTTATCTGCGGTTTTCTTCGCCATATTGCCTGAGTAAAACAATAAAGTGGCCCGTCAGGGCCACACTGCTATAAGGAATGAGTTATGAACATCACGACTCGCTTAAAGCTGATGTCCTTTATGCAATATTTTATCTGGGGGAGCTGGCTGGTAACTCTCGGCGCTTACATGATTAACACCCTACACTTTACCGGCTCCGACGTGGGCATGGTGTACAGCTCCAAAGGACTTGCCGCGATTGTTATGCCCTCGCTGGTGGGAATTATTGCCGACAAATGGCTGCGGGCAGACCGTGCTTACGTGATTTGCCACCTCGTCTGCGCCGTCGCGCTCTGCTATGCCGCACAGGTCAATGAGCCCGGCCTGATGTTCTGGGTCATGCTGGTGAATGCGATGGCCTTCATGCCCACGATTGCGCTGTCGAATACGATTTCTTACTCCTGTCTTGAACAGGCAGGGCTGGATACGGTGAGCCATTTTCCGCGAGTACGGGTGTATGGCACCGTGGGCTTTATTGCCGCGATGTGGGCCATAAGCCTGATGGGGGCGGAGCTGAGCAACGTGCAGCTCTATATTGCGGCTGCCGCTTCCCTGCTGCTGGCGCTCTATTCTCTGACATTGCCAGCCATTCCAGTTGCACAGGCGAAAACCTCTCAGTCGCTGGCAAGCAAGCTGGGCCTCAATGCGTTTATCCTGTTTAAACAGCCCCGCATGGCGGTGTTCTTTTTATTCGCGATGCTGCTGGGCGCCGTGCTGCAGATAACCAACACGTTTGGCAGCCCCTTTCTGCATGATTTTGCGCGTAATCCGGCGTATGCCGATAGCTTTATTGTCAAATACCCGTCCATCCTGCTCTCCGTTTCGCAAATGTCTGAGGTGTTCTTCATTCTGACCATTCCGTACTTCCTCGGACGCTTTGGCATTAAAGCCGTTATGCTGATGAGCATGGTGGCCTGGATGCTGCGGTTCGGTCTATTCGCCTTTGGCGATCCGTCCGCGACGGGCTTCGTGCTGCTCATGCTCTCAATGATTGTCTACGGCTGCGCGTTCGACTTCTTCAATATTTCCGGCTCGGTATTTGTTGAACAGGAGGTCAGCGCCGATATCCGCGCCAGCGCGCAAGGGCTGTTTATGACGACCGTTAACGGTATCGGGGCGTATTTCGGATCGGTATTGAGCGGTATGGCCGTTGATTATTTCTCGCTGGACGGGGTGAAGGACTGGCAGACGATCTGGCTGGTATTTGCGGCCTATGCCCTGGCGCTCGCGGTAGTCTTTTACTTCAGCTTTAACTATCGCCACACCAGCAAAAACAGCGGGATGCGCACAGTTGCGCACTAAATTTCCCCTCCGGACGCGGAAAGGCTTTAAGGTAGGCGCATAAGTGTTATCGCCAGGATATGTTTTGATGGAACGCGTCTATCGGACCGATCTCAAGCTGCTGCGCTATTTTCTGGCCGTGGCGGAGGAACTGCATTTTGGACGGGCTGCGGCCCGTCTCAATATGTCTCAGCCGCCGTTAAGCCTGCATATTAAAGAGCTGGAAAGCCAGCTGGGCACGTTATTGTTTATTCGCCACTCGCGGAGCGTCGCGTTGACGCATGCCGGTAAAGTGCTGATGGAAGAGTCACGACGGCTGCTCGCCAGCGCAAACCAGGCTCTGGCTCGCGTCGAGCAAATTGGCCGGGGGGAAGCAGGGCGCATTGAGCTGGGGATTGTGGGCACCGCCATGTGGAGTGAGGTGCGCACGGTTATGCGCGCTTTTTTGAAAGAACATCCGAATGTTGATGTCGTTTTTCGCGAGAAATCCCCGGTCATGCAGATGGCGCTGCTTGAGCGCCGGGAGCTGGATGTCGGGATCTGGCGAATGGCAACGGAACCTACCGCGGGGTTTACCAGCGTGCGGTTACGTGAGGCGGCTTTTCTGGTGGCGATGCCGGAAGATCACCGGCTGGTCAGGGAACCTTCTATTGCGCTCGCAGAATTGCAGGACGAGTATTTTGTCACGATGCCGTCGGCTCACTCTGACTGGGCGTTTTTACATCGCGTCTGCCAGCAGGCCGGTTTTTCGCCGATGATTGTGCGCGAAGCCGTTGAACCGCAAACGGTGCTGGCGATGATCAGCATGGGCATGGGAATTACGCTCGCCGCAGACAGCTACGCGCAAATGCAGTGGCCGGGCGTGGTGTTCCGTCCGCTGAAAGAGCGGATACCGGCAGATTTATATGTGGTGTATGACGAGAAGCAGGCGACGCCAGCGGTGAAGACGTTAATTGCGACGTTGACGGCTGGGAAGTAGACAAATCGCAGATAGCAAAAAAGCGCCTTTAGGGCGCTTTTTTACATTGGTGGGTCGTGCAGGATTCGAACCTGCGACCAATTGATTAAAAGTCAACTGCTCTACCAACTGAGCTAACGACCCGAAATGGTGGGCGATGACGGGCTCGAACCGCCGACCCCCTCCGTGTAAAGGAGATGCTCTACCAACTGAGCTAATCGCCCAATCTCAATTCTTATCTACACTGCGAGTCTACCGAAGTAGATGGTGGGTGATGACGGGCTCGAACCGCCGACCCCCTCCGTGTAAAGGAGATGCTCTACCAACTGAGCTAATCACCCCCGCTGTGTGGAGTCGCATTATAGGGAGAGTTGAAAATGAGTCAACGCATTTTCTAAAGTTTTTATTCGTTCGTCGTAAAATTAAACAAAACGATCGCGAAACGGGCTGTGGCGCATGATTTCTAAACAAAAATCGCAAACCCGGTCATGATAAAGGGATCAACATTGAGGATTCCCCCCACAGTGATAGAATATTGCCCATCGTTTTTTCCCCAGGATTTGCCGATTGCCGGCATCTTTATAACGTAAGGCCATTTCATGAAAATCAAAACTCGCTTCGCGCCGAGCCCGACAGGCTATCTGCACGTCGGTGGTGCACGTACCGCTCTCTATTCCTGGCTTTTCGCACGCCACAACAAAGGTGAGTTCGTGCTGCGTATTGAAGACACCGATCTTGAGCGCTCCACGCCGGAAGCAATTGAAGCCATTATGGATGGGATGAACTGGCTGAATCTGGAATGGGACGAAGGCCCGTATTTCCAGACCAAACGCTTTGACCGCTATAACGCCGTCATTGATGAGATGCTGGTCGCGGGCACGGCGTATAAGTGCTACTGCTCAAAAGAGCGTCTGGATGCGCTGCGCGAAGAGCAGATGGCGAACGGTGAGAAGCCGCGTTATGACGGCCGCTGCCGCCACGACCACAGCGAGCATGCTGCTGATGAACCTTGCGTCGTGCGTTTTGCTAACCCGCAGGATGGCTCGGTGATCTTTGACGACCAGATCCGTGGCCCGATCGAATTCAGCAACCAGGAGCTGGACGATCTGATCATCCGTCGCACCGATGGTTCCCCAACCTACAACTTCTGTGTTGTGGTTGACGACTGGGATATGGAAATTACCCACGTTGTGCGCGGTGAAGACCACATCAACAACACGCCACGTCAGATCAACATCCTGAAGGCACTGAACGCGCCGGTGCCTGTTTATGCGCACGTCTCCATGATCAACGGTGATGACGGCAAAAAACTGTCTAAACGTCACGGTGCGGTGAGCGTCATGCAGTATCGTGACGACGGTTATCTGCCGGAAGCGCTGCTGAACTATCTGGTGCGCCTGGGCTGGGCCCACGGTGATCAGGAGATCTTCAGCCGCGAAGAGATGATCGAACTGTTCTCTCTGAGCTCTGTGAGCAAATCAGCGAGCGCATTTAATACCGACAAGCTCCTGTGGCTGAACCATCACTACATCAATACCATGCCGCCAGAATATGTGGCGACGTATCTGCAGTGGCACATTGAGCAGGCAAATATTGATACCCGCACTGGCCCTGAGCTGGCGGATCTGGTGAAACTGCTCGGCGAGCGCTGCAAAACCCTGAAAGAGATTGCCGAAAGCTGCCGCTACTTCTATGAAGAGTTTGATGCGTTCGACGCGGACGCCGCGAAGAAACACCTCCGTCCGGTTGCGCGTCAGCCGCTGGAAGTGGTGCGTGATAAGCTGGCTGCACTCACCGAGTGGACCGCTGAGAATGTGCATCACGCCATTCAGGCAACGGCAGACGAGCTGGAAGTCGGCATGGGTAAAGTCGGTATGCCACTGCGCGTTGCGGTGACCGGTGCGGGTCAGTCTCCGGCGCTGGACGTAACGGTTCATGCCATCGGCAAATCACGCAGCGTGGCGCGCATTAACAAGGCGCTGGACTTCATCGCTGAACGTGAAAATCAGCAGTAATCACGTCTACAAAAACGGCAGGGTAACCTGCCGTTTTTTTATGCCTCTTTTTCCGCGATACCCAGACGTGTAAGAAAACCGTGTATACCCTCGCGTTTCAATAAAGCGTCCAGACGCTTCTGCTCTGACGGAGTCATACTCTCCAGCGTCTCAATAATGCCCGGAGACAGGTTTGAAGAGGGTCCATTATAGGCAGACGTTGCCTCCGCGAGATGGTAAACCGCCTGACGGTTACGGATCGCCGGGAGGCTTATAATATGTTCCTTCACGCGCGCATCAACATGAATGAGCCGAGCCCGACCCCCCTTTACGCCGTTGAGTCCTTCCGTTTTCCACCCCTGCTGGCGTATCCAGCGATTAACCGTTTGTCTGGCCACGCCTAAACACTCCGCCAGCTCTTCCGTGGTCATTTTGCTACGTAATTTTTTCATATCAGTTCTGATCGCGAATCCCTAAACGTTGCAACAATCCGGTAATCCCTTCCCGCATTAAAAGCGATGTCATCTGCTTCTGCTCTTCCGGCGTCATTTCATTGGCCAGCGTCAGGAGTAGGGTGTGAAGCGAACCGTCATGGCTGGTGCCTTCCGGCAGTTCGGACGTTTCACTTGCCCGACGTGCGCTGCGGATAAAGTCACGGACTTTTTCGTTCACATGCACCAGGCGCGCTTTCCCGCCCTGGACGCCTGGCTTTGGTGATGTAATCCAACCCTCTTTGCGTACCCATTTATTGATGGTCTGGCGGCTATAGCCAGTGAGGAGGGCTAACTCTTCTGGCGTCATTCGTTCCTTGATCATGCAATTTCCTGAATATCTGTGGGGTTAATTAACGGCTCATTTTATAGCACCGTTTTACGTGAAAACGTGACAGGCTTAACTCCTGACTGCGAGCAGGCTCGCAAAGTGATTCATTTGCATGATTTTTCGGCGATTGAATGGCTTGAATTGATTTTGCCGTTGACACTCCGCAGCGGAATTCATATTATGCCGCCCGTCAACATGACAGCTTTACGATGGGGCTATAGCTCAGCTGGGAGAGCGCTTGCATGGCATGCAAGAGGTCAGCGGTTCGATCCCGCTTAGCTCCACCAAAATTGTAAACCCTCGTCAAAAGACGAGGGTTTTTTTTATGTGTTTGTAACACACTCTCCCGTATTTTGTTATCAAAAAGAAGGTATTCTCGTACCTCACCTCAATCGACATCAATAAAGCAGTCTATAAATAGACTTGAACTTGATTCGTGCAATTAATAAACCTATTATCCACCCGGTCAATGATTCGAACGGATAATATACTCATCAGCTTAATGAATAGAAAAACGTACAATAATGTAAAGATATTTATAATTGCCCTGACACTTTGTCTGATTGCGGTACCTGTCTCCCGTTATCTCTCCCCCCGCGCAATGGTTAATGGTCACGACGTTTATTTAGCATGGCTACCGCTAAGCGTTATGCTGGCAGTAATTCTGCTATTTGGGCGCAGGGCAATTCTTCCCATTGTGTTAGGTTTTACTGTCACTAATTTATTTTATGTTAATTTAGCACCGCTACATTATTCAGTTTTACTGTTCTGTCAGACCTTTGCGCTGTTTGCGGTGTGCGGCCTGCTGCGCCTCATGCTGGGCAAGCGCTGGCGTCACAGCATCCCTAACAAGCACATCGGGCTACGTATATTCTGGCTCGGTTTTATTGTGCCATTAGGTATTAAACTGTCGATGTATATGGCAGGCTATTTGTTTGATTTTCCGGTGACTATTTCCACCTTTTTCGGCGAAGGAACGGTAATTTATAACGTTGTGGATATACAAAGCCTGATATGTGCGGCATTGATTTTTACCATGATGTTCTATTACCCATTAAGAATGATAATTAATCCTCGTTATGCCATGACCTTCTGGCGGCGAAGCGTGAAGCCCGTGTTTAATCACAAGAATCTATTATTTATTTTTGTCTGGCTGATGCTTTTAGGCTTCATTCTCGTCATTTTATGTGGTCCTTTTGAATCACCGGTCATTGCGGGCTACTTGATGCCGCTGATTTTTATTCTTTTTACCTTAGCGATAAGCCGCCTGAGCTATGCGCTTATCTCTCTGCTGTGGGCTGCATCCGCGCTCCTGCTGTTGACCTACAACTACAACTTCCTTAACGGGGTGGAATCGGGCCATTCGCTCTCTTTTATCCTGTCCGTGCTTATCTCTTTTGCTATCTGTCTGCTTTACATGTCACGAATTTACCAGCGCAGCGAGTGGTTGAAACGGGGCTGGCAGGGCAGGGCGCTGACCGATCCGCTGACCGGTTTGCCCAATATTCGTGCGCTGGAGGATTACCTCGAGATTCATCCGGAAGCCAAAGTGTGCATTCTGCGTATGGATAACCTGGAGTTTTTGAGCCGCCACTACGGGATTATCATGCGGGTCCACTGCAAACGTACGATCGCCACGTCGCTACAGCCGCTTTTGCAGAAAGATGAGACGCTCTTCCAGCTTCCGGGAAGCGAACTGGTGCTGGTATTACTGGGACCGGGAACCGCCGAGCGTCTCCAGCACATGGTCGATCGGCTGAACAGCCGTAAGATTTTCTGGAACAACACCGGGCTGGATATTGAATTTGGCGCGTCCTGGGGAATGGTCGAAAACGGCGAAAAGCTGCATCACACGCTGGGACAGTTGAGCTGGCTGGCAGAGCAGGCCTGCGGAGAGCAAAACGTTCTCGCGCTCACAAATAGCCTTGAGGCGGCATCAGGCCAAACGACAGAGCGTGTCCTGATGCTGGCGCGAATTAAGCATGCCCTTGAGGCGGGGCAGTTCCATTTATACGCGCAACCGATCCAGAAGGCGGACGGGAGCGGGTATTACGAAATCCTGGCGCGTATGGAGAGCGAGGGCGAGATCTTCACCCCTGACCGCTTTATTCCGCTGATTGCCCAGTTCAACCTCAGCCATCGGTTTGATATGTGCGTCATGGAAAAATTACTGGTATGGCTGCGCGATCACCCTGCAACGCAGGCCGGTGCCCGTTTCTCTGTCAATTTGATGCCGCTCACGCTGATGCAAAAAGAGGTGGCGAACGAGATTTGCGCGCTCTTTGAACGCTACGGCGTTGCGCCGCAGGCCGTCGTGATTGAGATCACCGAAGAGCAGGCCTTCTCAAACTCTGGCTGCAGCATCCACAATATTCAGCAACTGCGGGATTACGGTTTCCGGATTGCCATTGATGATTTTGGTACTGGCTACGCCAACTACGAGCGTCTCAGACGCCTGCAGGCAGATATCATTAAAATTGACGGCTGTTTTGTTAAAGACATTTGTACCGACGATATGGATGCGATGATCGTCCAGTCGATGTGTAATCTGGCAAAGACGAAATCGCTGTGCGTTGTAGCGGAATATGTAGAAACACCTGAGCAGCGGGAGATGCTGCTTCGCTTCGGCGTGGATTACCTGCAGGGCTACCTGATAGGTAAACCCAAACCGCTGGAAGAGTTGCGGGCATAAAAAAACCGGGAGCCAGGCTCCCGGTTTTTTGTTTAACGGTAAACGTTACAGTACCAGTGCCGCGATGGAAGCAGACAGGACGCTCACCAGCGTAGAGCCGTAAACCAGCTTCAGGCCAAAGCGAGAAACCACGTTACCCTGTTCTTCGTTCAGACCTTTAATCGCACCCGCGATAATCCCGATGGACGAGAAGTTAGCGAAGGAGACCAGGAACACGGAGAGAATGCCTTCCGCGCGCGGAGAAAGCGTGCTGGCAATTTTCTGCAGATCCATCATCGCAACGAATTCGTTAGATACCAGCTTGGTTGCCATGATACTGCCCACCTGCAGCGCTTCGTGCGCAGGAACACCCATCACCCATGCAACAGGGTAGAAGATGTAGCCCAGAATCCCCTGGAAGGAGATACCCAGCACCGCGGCGAACAGGGCGTTCAGGCCAGAAATCAGCGCAATGAAGCCGATCAGCATGGCGGCAACGATAATCGCAACTTTGAAACCAGCCAGAATGTATTCACCCAGCATTTCGAAGAAGCTCTGGCCTTCGTGCAGGTTTGACATCTGGATGTTCTCTTCGCTGGCGTCAACGCGGTACGGGTTGATCAGCGACAGAACGATAAAGGTGCTGAACATGTTCAGAACCAGCGCCGCAACAACATACTTTGGCTCCAGCATGGTCATATACGCGCCCACGATAGACATGGAAACGGTAGACATTGCGGTTGCCGCCATGGTGTACATGCGGTTGCGGGACATTTTGCCGAGAATATCTTTATACGCGATGAAGTTCTCAGACTGACCGAGGATCAGGGAACTGACGGCGTTAAAGGATTCCAGCTTGCCCATGCCGTTCACTTTGGATAACAGGAAGCCAATTCCACGAATAATGAACGGCAGAACGCGGATGTGCTGCAGAATACCGATCAGTGCGGAGATGAAGACGATTGGGCAGAGAACCTTCAGGAAGAAGAACGCCAGACCTTCGTCGTTCATTTTACCGAAGACAAAGTTGGTCCCTTCATTGGCGAATCCGAGCAGTTTTTCGAACATTTCGGAGAAGCCTTTTACGAAGCCGAGGCCTACGTTGGAGTTCAGGAAGAACCACGCAAGTAAAACTTCAATGACCAGCAGCTGGACAACATAACGGATACGAATTTTTTTGCGGTCTGTGCTGACCAGCAATGCGAGTGCAGTAACGACAACAAGTGCCAGGACAAAATGAAGGACGCGGTCCATATTTGCTCCAAATATGAGGCAGGTTTAATTTTCGTGCACATTCTATGTAACAAGGGAAAAGAAAACGAGATCGAGGACACACTATAGTTACATCCTGTGACGAGTCTCAAAAATAGTGATCCACAATACATTTTTGTTATGTTAGGTAAATGAGTGAAAAGTTAAGTTTGTGTGCTAGTCTTCACAAAAGCGCGCGCGATTTCAGTTTCTGTTAGATCGCCCCACTTACCCGCCCGTCTATCGTTCAAAGCTATCAGAGAAATCACTGTAAACTTCACAAATGAACTTGATAATCATTCTCATTTTGATAGCATTAAACATAGCAAAGGCTATATTTCAGAGGCAGAAATGACAAACAGTCGCGTAGAGGGTAGCAGTGGCAGAGCCGCGCGCAAGTTGCGGTTCGCATTAATGGGACCTGCGTTCATCGCTGCCATTGGCTATATCGATCCAGGTAACTTTGCGACCAATATTCAGGCCGGGGCCAGCTTCGGCTATAAGCTGCTGTGGGTGGTCGTCTGGGCTAACCTGATGGCGATGCTGATTCAGATGCTCTCTGCAAAGCTGGGGATTGCCACGGGCAAAAACCTGGCGGAGCAAATTCGCGACCATTATCCGCGTCCGGCCGTCTGGCTCTACTGGATTCAGGCGGAAATCATCGCTATGGCCACTGACCTCGCTGAGTTTATCGGCGCAGCGATCGGCTTTAAGCTGATTCTGGGCGTGTCGCTGTTGCAGGGGGCGGTACTCACCGGGATTGCCACGTTCCTGATCCTGATGCTACAGCGTCGGGGTCAAAAGCCGCTGGAGAAGGTCATTGGCGGTCTGCTGCTGTTTGTCGCGGCGGCCTATATCGTCGAACTGATTTTCTCACAGCCGAATCTGGCGCAGCTCGCTAAAGGGATGGCGATCCCAAGCCTGCCAACCTCGGAAGCGGTGTTCCTGGCCGCCGGGGTATTGGGGGCGACCATCATGCCGCATGTGATTTACCTGCACTCCTCGCTGACGCAGCATCTCCACGGTGGGACGCGCAAAGAGCGTTACTCCGCCACCAAATGGGACGTGGCGATCGCCATGACCATCGCCGGGTTTGTCAATCTGGCGATGATGGCTACCGCAGCTGCCGCTTTCCACTTTAACGGTCACACCGGTATTGCCGATCTCGACCAGGCGTATCTCACGCTGGAGCCGCTACTGAGCCATGCTGCCGCCACGATATTTGGTCTTAGCCTGGTGGCTGCCGGTCTTTCTTCCACGGTGGTGGGCACGCTGGCAGGCCAGGTGGTGATGCAGGGGTTTGTCCGGTTCCATATTCCGCTGTGGGTGCGTCGCTCCGTCACCATGCTGCCGTCATTTGTGGTGATTCTGATGGGGCTCGACCCAACGCGAATTCTGGTCATGAGCCAGGTGCTGCTAAGCTTTGGCATCGCACTGGCGCTGGTGCCGCTACTGATCTTTACCAGCGACAAAAACCTGATGGGCGAACTGGTCAACTCAACGCTGGTGAAACGGACCGGGTGGGCCATCGTGGTGGTGGTGGTGGCGCTGAACCTGTGGCTGCTGATTGGCACAGCGTTGGGACTCTAAAAGAAAAAGGAGCCGTGAGGCTCCTTTTTGCTGTTAGTCGTCATGACCGTGGTGGCCATGTCCGTGACCTTTGCCGCGACCCCAGCCGCCGCGACGGTCATCACGATCGTTCCACCCTTCACGGTAGCCGCGCTCGTAGGCGCTGTCTTTATACCAGCCGCGGTGTCTGCCGTTATCATGTTTCCACCAGCGGTCTCCGCGCCACTCATAGTGACGGTTCCAGTAGTCACGGTCGCGCCAGTAGCCACCGTCCCAGTATCTGCCGTAGTCATCACGATCGCCAATTTGTAATTTTACTGATGGCAACAGGGTGATTTCGCCCGCAGTGGCGATCAGCGGGGCTGAAGCCAGTAATACCGCTGCAAGAATCAGTGACCTGAACATACTCTTTCTCCTTCACGATCGGGGCCTTTGTGGGGCCTGTTAACGCAATTTTACGAGTTGGTAAAGCCTCGTTTCATCGCCTCAACTCCGAATTCCTGAGGGAGAGCACTTTTTGCTAAAAGTGGTTCTATTTTGAGCTGTTCAGAATGCCTTCTATACGGGACAGTTCTTCCGCAGAGAAATGGCGGTTTGCCAGCATGCCCACGGCGTCATCAATCTGCGACGCTTTACTTGCCCCAATCAGTACTGACGTCACATTCTCATGGCGTAATACCCAGGCCAGCGCCATCTGGGACAGCTTCTGGCCGCGCTCTTCCGCCATGGCATTCAGCTTTCTAACCTTCTCCAGCTTCTCTTCGGTTATCTGGTCAGGGTTAAGGAACTTACTGCCGCTTGCCGCGCGTGAGTCTGCCGGAATGCCGTTCAGATAGCGGTTGGTCAGTTGCCCGCCGGCCAGGGGCGAGAAGGGAATACAGCCAACCCCTTTTTCCTGCAGCACGTTCAGCAGTCCCGCTTCCGGCGCACGTTCAAAGAGGGAGTATTTCGGCTGGTGGATCAGGCAGGGCGTACCGAGGTCATTAAGGATATCAATCGCCTGGCGAGCCAGAACAGCCGAGTAGTTGGATAACCCGACATACAGGGCTTTTCCCTGGCGCACCACATGGTCAAGCGCTTTCATGGTTTCCTGCAGCGGCGTTTCCGGATCTGGCCGGTGATGATAGAAGATATCCACATACTCCAGCCCCATGCGCTTCAGGCTTTGATCGAGGCTTGCCAGCAGATATTTGCGTGATCCCCAGTCGCCGTAAGGCCCCTCCCACATGGTATAACCCGCTTTGGTAGAGACGATCAGCTCGTCGCGCCAGGGCAGGAAATCCTCCTGCAAAATACGGCCGAAATTACGTTCGGCCGATCCGGGAGGCGGGCCATAGTTGTTGGCAAGGTCGAAATGCGTAATGCCCAAATCGAATGCACGCTGTAAAAGTTGACGGCTGTTTTCGATAAGGGTTGTGTCACCAAAGTTATGCCACAGCCCAAGCGAGATGGCGGGCAACCTGAGCCCGCTTTGCCCGCAGCGGCGATACTCCATTGTCCCGTAACGATTTTTATCCGGCTGATAACCCATTTTCGTAACCTCTGGCGCTGAAGTAAAAAATCAGTGTATGCGTTTACATTTACGTGAAAAAAAGCAGCATAGCGCAGCCTTTTTTGTAAAGCATTCTTTCCATGGTCTTCTTATCGCCAATTCTGGACAGCCATCACGCTTATTTAATACTCAAGGTGAGGTCAAAACATTAGAAGGATACCTGTTTATGCGTACCCCATACTGCGTCGCCGATTACCTGCTGGACCGTCTTACAGATTGTGGAGCCGATCATCTGTTTGGCGTGCCGGGCGACTATAACCTGCAGTTTCTCGACCATGTGATAGACAGCCCGGATATCTGTTGGGTGGGCTGTGCCAACGAGTTAAACGCCTCTTACGCCGCTGATGGATATGCCCGATGTAAGGGCTTCGCCGCGCTGCTGACGACATTTGGCGTGGGAGAGTTAAGCGCCATGAACGGCATTGCGGGCAGCTACGCCGAGCACGTTCCGGTCTTGCATATTGTGGGTGCGCCGGGTACGGCGTCACAGCAAAGAGGTGAGCTGCTGCACCATACGCTGGGCGACGGTGAGTTTCGTCATTTTTACCATATGAGCGAGCCGATCACCGCTGCACAGGCGATCCTGACCGAACAAAACGCCTGTTATGAAATCGACCGGGTATTAACGACCATGCTCCGGGAACGTCGTCCCGGCTATCTGATGCTGCCCGCCGACGTGGCTAAAAAGGCCGCCACACCGCCTGTAAACGCTCTCACGCTCCGGCACGCGCATGCCGATAGCGCCTGCCTGAAAGCGTTCCGGGATGCCGCAGAGAACAGGCTTGCCAGGAGCAAGCGTACTGCGCTGCTGGCCGATTTCCTTGTCCTGCGCCATGGCCTGAAGCATGCGCTACAGAAATGGGTCAAGGACGTGCCGATGGCGCACGCCACCATGCTGATGGGTAAAGGCATATTTGACGAGCGTCACGCTGGTTTTTACGGCACGTACAGCGGTTCGGCGAGCGCTGGCGCGGTAAAAGAGGCGATTGAAGGGGCGGATACCGTGCTGTGCATCGGCACGCGATTTACCGATACCCTGACCGCCGGCTTCACGCATCAGCTTACCCCGGCTCAAACGATAGAAGTTCAGCCTCACGCCTCACGCGTCGGTGATATCTGGTTTACCGGCATCCCCATGCTCCAGGCAATCGAAACGCTGGTGGAGCTGTGTAAACAGCATGTACACGATACGCCGGTACCGTCCTCTCAAAGCGCGATGGCCTACCCGCAGCCGGATGGCTCGCTGACGCAGGCGAATTTCTGGCAAACGTTGCAGACGTTTATCCGCCCTGGAGACATCATTCTTGCGGATCAGGGCACCTCGGCCTTCGGCGCGATCGACCTTCGTCTGCCGGCTGACGTGAATTTTATCGTCCAGCCGCTGTGGGGATCGATCGGCTATACGCTGGCGGCGGCATTTGGCGCGCAAACGGCCTGCCCGAACCGGCGCGTGATTGTGCTGACGGGGGATGGCGCGGCGCAGCTCACTATTCAGGAGCTAGGCTCGATGCTGCGGGATAAACAGCACCCCATCATTCTGGTTCTGAACAACGAAGGGTACACGGTAGAAAGGGCGATCCACGGGCCTGAGCAGCGGTATAACGACATTGCGCTATGGAACTGGACGCAAATCCCGCAGGCACTGAGCCTTGATCCTCAGGCCCAGTGCTGGCGGGTCAGTGAAGCGGAGCAGCTGGCGGACGTCCTTGAAAAAGTGGCGCACCACGAGCGGCTCTCGCTGATTGAGGTGATGCTGCCGAAAGCAGATATCCCACCGCTGCTGGGGGCGCTTACCAAAGCGCTGGAAGCGCGCAATAACGCCTGACTACTTGTCGTTTCGCCAGGCCATCATCATCGGTTTGCCCGCCAGCAGGAGCCAGGCGGGCAACATCACGATACAAAGCAGAGGGAAAAGCGTCGAATCCGGTACGACTACCGCCGCCATGAACAGGCTGAGCCACGCGTCGCGCGTGACCACCAGAACCAGTCCCAGAATAGAGCAGGAGACGGTAATCGCCGCCGGCACCGCATCGACATGTTCGTGCAGCATCAGCCCCAGCGCGACGCCGACAAAGACCGCCGGGAAGATGCGTCCACCGCGGAAACCGCAGGCGGCCGCCACCACCAGCGCTGCCAGCTTGATTACGGCAAACAGCAGATAGTCGGAGACGCTAAATACCTGGCTGAAGGCCAGCTGCTGCATCTCGTCCAGACCTTTAAACAGCGTCACCGTCCCACCGATTGCCCCTAAAATACCGAGGATCAAACCGCCAGCCCCCAGAATTAACACCGGGTGTTTGAGTCTATGCATTAGCCGGTGCAGACGTGGAAGGCACCATACCGCCACCATCCCCAGCGCGATGGCGATAGCGACGACGATGGCGCCGCTGAAAATATCGGCGATTTGCATCTGGCCGTAGTGGGGGAGTGAGAGTGAAAAATGAGGATGGAAAAACAGGCTGGTGGTCAACGCCCCGGCGGCGGCGGCCATCAGCGGCGCAAAGAGTTTATCCCAGAGGGGGACGTCGTTATTGCTGCTGAGCGTCTGCGAAAAGATCAGTGCGGCAGCGACGGGTGTACCGAAAAGCGCTCCGATGGTGCCTGCGGAGGCGAGAATGGTCCAGTCCAGCGCGCCGACGCGGGGCAAAATGCGTGAACCGAGGAAAACCGCCAGGCCAATGTTGACCGCCATAATCGGATGCTCTGGTCCCAGGCTGACGCCACCGGCCAGACCGAGAATCAACGCGATAATCAGCCCCGGCAGTGCCGAAGGAGAAACCGGGGCACCAATCAGCGGTTCCTGTGCCGGGTCTGGTCCAGCATGGCCAGGACTGAAACGGATCACCAGGCCCACCGCAATACCGGTCAACGTTAGCATCACAACGATCCAGGCAGGAGAATCCGCGGTGACCCCCAGTCCTGCAGGAAGCGCGTTCCATAATAGTGTTTGCAGCACCGACGCGACTTTCATCACGACAATGAGCACCAGGCTTGAAACCACGCCAATGATTAGCGCCGGAATGGCCAGCAACAGCATGGTTCTGGCTCGCGGGTGGAGCATGATGATTTCCTTGTACAAAACGGTATTACGTTACTTTGCACATTAAGCTTTATGGCAATAGTGCAAAAGGTGCTGAAACGGTAAAGTTATTCTGTGACGAAGATCGATAATCCATGGGCATTCACCTTACGGCCGTTGTTGTTATCACGCCTTGAATTTACAGTGTCCCAAAGATTTATTCTGACTTTAGCGGAGCAGTAGAAGAATGACAAAGTATGCTTTGGTAGGTGATGTGGGCGGCACAAACGCGCGCCTCGCATTATGCGATGTAAGTAGCGGTGAAATTTCCCGGGCGAAAACCTACTCAGGGCTGGATTATCCAAGCCTTGAGGCCGTTGTCCGCGTCTATCTGGACGAGCATCAGGTTAGCGTTGAAGATGGCTGCATCGCCATTGCCTGCCCGATAACCGGCGACTGGGTCGCAATGACCAACCATACCTGGGCATTCTCCATCGCCGAGATGAAAAAAAGCCTCGGCTTTGCGCATCTTGAAATCATCAATGACTTCACCGCGGTGTCCATGGCGATCCCGATGCTGAAGCCGGAGCATCTGATCCAGTTTGGCGGCGCTGAACCTGTCGAAGGTAAGCCGATTGCGGTTTACGGGGCCGGTACCGGCCTGGGCGTTTCACATCTGGTGCACGTTGCTCAGCGCTGGGTGAGCCTGCCGGGTGAAGGCGGCCACGTAGACTTTGCGCCAAACAGCGAAGAAGAGGGCATTATCCTCGAAGAATTACGCGCTGAGATCGGCCACGTCTCCGCCGAGCGTGTCCTTTCGGGGCCAGGGCTGGTGAACCTGTATCGGGCGATTGTGAAATCTGACGGTCGTCTGCCGGAAAACCTGCAGCCGAAAGACGTCACCGAACGCGCGCTGGCGGACACCTGCATTGACTGCCGTCGTGCCCTGTCGCTGTTCTGCGTGATTATGGGACGCTTCGGCGGCAACCTGGCGCTGACGCTGGGAACCTTCGGTGGGGTCTATATTGCGGGCGGGATCGTACCGCGCTTCCTCGACTTCTTTAAAGCCTCGGGCTTCCGCGGCGGGTTTGAGGATAAAGGGCGCTTCAGAAGCTACGTGCAGGACATTCCGGTTTATCTGATCGTGCATGATAATCCAGGCCTGCTGGGGTCGGGTGCCCACCTGCGTCAGGTTCTCGGTCAAATTCTCTGATGCATGGCCCTCTCCCGCGGGAGAGGGCTTTTTCTTTACAGGTGCATCAGTTGGCGGAACTCTTTCACCTTGCTGCGGCTCACCGGCACCTGAAAATCCAGATCCTTCAGGCGCAAAATGTAGGTGTTGTTAAACCAGGGTTCGATCTCGCGGATCTTGTTTAAATTCACGCAGAACGACCGGTGGCAGCGGAAAAAGTGCGACGCAGGCAGCTTGCTGCAAAACTCGGTGATGTTCATCGCCATCACGTAAGATTCCCGCCGCGTATAAACAAACGTCATCTTTTCATGGGCTTCGGCATAGTAGATATCATTGACCGGCGTCACGATGATGCGCTCATCTTTGACCAGATTAATGGTGTCGTTTTCCCGTACCGTTGGGGTGGCGCTAGCGGGGGCGGTCTGCTGCTGCCATGCGGCCTCCAGCTTTTGCAGCATGCTGACAATCCGCGACTCCTGGTAAGGCTTAAGGATATAGTCAAACGCCTCCAGCTCGAAGGCCTCAACGGCGTGCTCTTTCCAGGCGGTAACGAAAACGATAAACGGCTTATGGGCAAATTGATTGATGTTTTGCGCCAGCAATACGCCATCCAGCGACGGAATGTTGATATCCAGGAAGATAGCGTCGACCCGGTTATGCTGCAAAAACTTCAGCACGTCCAGACCATCATCAAACGTACCCACAATCTCCATCTTGCTGTGGGTGTTGATAAGCCAGGTGAGCTCCTGTTGAGCCAGGAATTCATCTTCTACGATGATAACTTTCATGGGTTACTCCACCTGGGGCAACAGTGATGTTGTCGAATGAACGGGAGAGCGCTCATTCGGGACGTAAAAAGCAATTTCGGTGCCCGGCTCAAGACGCTGAATATGCAGTCCGTCGCCGTAAAGCAGCTTGACCCGGTGGTGCACGTTCAGCAGGCCGATTTTATTCCCGGGCATCTCGTTAGACTCCACGCGCTCAATGACTTTTGGGTCAATCCCGTGGCCGGTATCGCGCACGGCAATGCGTACCCGGTTACCGCTTTCGGTAATGCTGATGGTGACTACCCCTTTGCCTTTACAGGGCTGAATGCCGTGAACAATCGCGTTTTCGACCAGCGGCTGGATAAGCAGGCTCGGAATCACGCAGTTGACCTCTTCATCAATATCGTAAATGACCGTGAGCTTGTCACCAAAGCGCGCCTGTTCAATGGCGATGTAGTCCTTGATCTGATACAGCTCTTTTTTGATGTCGATCTGCTCGTCATCTTTCAGCTCGATGTTGTAGCGCAGATAGCGGGACAGGTTAAAAATCAGCTGGCGCGCGGTGTCCGGATTAAGACGAATGGACGAGGAGATCGCGTTCAGCGCGTTAAACAGGAAATGGGGATTGATTTTGCTCTGCAGCGCGCGCAGCTCTGCCTTATTTGCCATCTCACGCAGCTGTTCTGCACGGGAGACTTCCAGCTGAGTGGAGATAATCTGCGACAGGCCAATCGCCATCTCCTGCAGGGAGGAGGTGATCTGATGCGCGTGACAGTAATAAATTTTCAGCGTGCCCGTCACGACGCCTTTCTCCCACAGCGGGATCACCAGCATGGAGTGGATTTCCGGCGTTCTGTGGGCTTCGTCATTGTTTTTAATAATGATTTTACCGTAATTGATCGCCTGTCTGGTGGTTGGGCTGATGGTGTCATCGTTGTCGCGATAGTTGTGTTCCCCGACGCCAACGTAGGCCAGCACGTGGTCAATATTGGTGATGGCGACGGCGTCTGCGTGGATGTCGTGGCGGATAATCTCGCAGACCTGACGCAACGATTCCGCGTTAACGTGGCGGAAAAGCGGCAGCGTTTTGTTGGCGATATCCAGCGCCAGCTTGGCCTGACGGGCGGCGCTGGCCTCTTTTTCCCCTTCAACGCTTTGCACCAGCAGCACGATAAAACCGATGCACACGCTGCCCAGGATCATCGGAATCCCGATTTTCGAGACGATATCCAGCCCCAGCGCGGTGGTGGGGGCCCAGACGACGACCAGGATCATAGTCAGCGTTTCGCACACCATGCCTGCGACGATCCCGGCGCGCCAGCGCTGTTTTTTCGGGATTTTGCGGCTGATCCAGCCGGAGAGCACCCCGGCGATAATGCTGGTAATAAAGCACGGCACCGCCGTTACGCCGCCGATATCAATCAGGTAGCGATGGGTTCCGGCAATCACGCCGGTGATAACGCCCACCCACGGGCCAAACAAAATTCCGCCGGACATCACGGCGATAATGCGCACGTTAACCAGCGAGCCCTCTACAGGCACGCCTGACCAGGTGCTGAACAGGGCGAACAGCGAAAAGATAGCGGTAACGGCCAGCAGCTCTTTTGGCGAGTGGGCGGATTTGTGCAACAGCTCGCGAAACAGGCGAATGCGGATGAGGAAGAACAGGCAAATCAGCATTAATGCCGCACGGTCAAAAACCGCCAGCAGCATAGTGAATATTTCGTGCACGAGTAGACCTGGGAAAACGGGAAAGAACCATGATAAAAAACCTGGCGCGTATTGACCAGCTATCCGTCAGGTTTATCAAATGAGGAAAAACCATAATTATTAAAGGGGATTGTCCGGAGGTAACGGACACGGCCTGATTTTTTATAGCCAGCGCATCGTCAGGTAACTGTTTTGATATCATCCTGTTAAATAACGGCTATCAGAAAGCCAACCCTGAAACAGGGGCTTCCGCTTTTTGGCACTGCCGGGTTCCGGTTTTCAGGCGATCGCTTTTTTTTCATTTCCCTCTCGACAGCATGATTTTTTTCAGGTTATTTTCTAAGCATGCCACATCGGTGGCAGCGTCGCTCGGACGGTCCGGGCGCTAACGTTAATCTGAGGAATCTATGGCTGAATTCAGTCCTGAACGCCGTTTTACGCGTATCGATCGTCTCCCCCCTTATGTTTTCAATATCACTGCTGAACTGAAAATGGCTGCGCGTCGGCGCGGCGAAGATATTATTGATTTCAGCATGGGTAACCCTGACGGCCCAACGCCGCCGCATATCGTTGAAAAGCTCTGCACGGTTGCCCAGCGTCCGGATACGCACGGCTACTCGACCTCTCGCGGTATTCCCAGATTGCGTCGCGCGATCTCGCGCTGGTATCAGGATCGCTATCAGGTTGATATCGATCCGGAAAGTGAAGCGATTGTCACCATCGGCTCGAAAGAGGGGCTGGCACACTTGATGCTGGCCACGCTGGATCATGGTGATACGGTGCTGGTGCCTAATCCAAGCTACCCGATCCACATCTACGGCGCGGTGATTGCCGGGGCGCAGGTCCGTTCCGTTCCGCTGGTGGAAGGTGTCGATTTCTTTAACGAACTGGAGCGTGCGATTCGCGAAAGTTATCCGAAACCGAAGATGATGATCCTCGGTTTCCCGTCGAACCCAACCGCCCAGTGCGTGGAGCTCGATTTCTTCGAGAAAGTCGTCGCCCTGGCTAAACGTTATGACGTGCTGGTGGTTCATGATTTAGCCTACGCTGACATCGTCTATGATGGCTGGAAAGCCCCTTCCATTATGCAGGTCCCGGGGGCGCGTGACGTGGCGGTAGAGTTCTTTACGCTGTCAAAAAGCTACAATATGGCGGGCTGGCGTATTGGCTTTATGGTGGGTAACAAAACGCTGGTGAGTGCCCTGGCGCGCATTAAGAGTTACCACGACTACGGTACCTTCACGCCGCTACAGGTCGCGGCTATCGCTGCCCTGGAAGGCGACCAGCAGTGCGTTCACGAGATTGCCGCCCAGTATAAGCGCCGCCGTGACGTGCTGGTAAAGGGCTTGCATGAAGCAGGCTGGATGGTGGAAATGCCGAAGGCGTCCATGTACGTCTGGGCGAAAATTCCGGAGCCGTATGCGGCGATGGGATCGCTGGAGTTTGCCAAAAAGCTGCTGCAGGATGCGAAGGTGTGTGTGTCACCGGGCATTGGCTTTGGTGATTACGGCGACACCCACGTGCGATTTGCACTGATTGAAAACAGCGATCGTATCCGTCAGGCGGTGAGGGGCATCAAGAGTATGTTCCGGGCCGACGGTCTTCTCACTTCAAAGAGCGCCGCTGAACATCCCGCGTCGTCATGACATAAAAAAACAGGAGCCGATGGCTCCTGTTTTTTTGACTGCATATTCTTCACTAGATCATCAGGGCAAAGGTTCCGGCCCAGACTAAAACAATCACCGAAATGCCCATAAAGAAATATTTCACGTTTCATCGCTCCGCGTATCTTGTGGTACGCATTTAAAAACAGAGTCCACCTGATTATAGAGAACTGAAATCCGGTCAAAACGGAAATGAGAATTTTCCCGTTACGCCGTTAACTCCAGTTCAGAATTCTGTGCTTTCCTGTTGCCAGACGGCGCTAATGTACGCCTAAAAATGAGGGGTGACAAGAGGCATTTTTTTAAATAATTTCCGTTACTTACGAGTGTCGTGGAACGGCGACAGTTTGATTTCGCATCGCAATAAATTCACTTTGGGCGACGCAACGAAAGAGGGCTTCTCAACGGGATGACAGGTGATTGAAAAGGTTAGTTTCTTAGCGAAACTAACCTTCCTGAAAGACTTAAATATAGAGAGAGGCTTCGCCAAGAGGGCGGGTTTTGAAACGGCGATGCATCCACAGATACTGCTCTGGCGCACGCATGATTTCAGTTTCGATGACTTTATTGATAAACGCTGCGGCTTCGCACTCGTTTTCCGGATAGTTAGCCATTTCAGGGGAGATGTGCAGACGATAGCCTGACTTATCTGCTTTTCTCACCATCGTTACGGTCAGCATGGAAGCGCCCGACAGACGCGAAATGACAAAGGTGCCGTTAGTCGTCGCAACGTCTTTCACCGCAAAGAAGGGCGCAAAGCTGCTGCCTTTACGTCCATAATCCTGATCGGGTGCAAACCAGACGGCTTCACCTTTCTTCAGAGCACCGACCATGCCGCGCAGGTTGTTACGGCTGATCATCGCCTTATTGGAACGCATGCGGCCACGCGTCTGGACCCACTCCATCAGCGCACTGTTGTGGGGTCGATAGGTCGCCATCATTGGCTGGCAAAGGCCCATCACGCGGCCACCCAGCTCCAGCGACATAAAGTGAACGCCAACGACCATCACGCCGCGTTTTTGCATCTGCGCGCGTTTAAGGTTATCCAGTCCTTCTACATCAAACCACTTACGGACACGCTCATCCGGCCAGAACCAGGCCATGCCGGTTTCAAGCAGCGCCATGCCGATAGACTTAAAGTTTTCAGCGATGAGCTTCTCGCGCTCTTCGGCATTGTACTGCGGAAAGCAAAGCTCAATATTTTTCCGTGCGATGGATTCGCGACGTTTCAGGAAGAAGCGGGAAGCGCTGCCCAGTTTCGACCCCAGCAAACGCAGTACAGGGTACGGAAGTTGAACCAGCAGCCAGAGTACGCCAAGACCAAACCATGTAAACCAGTAACGCGGGTGTAAAAACGCGCGTTGAAATTTGGATTGAGACAAAATAGTAAAACCTATGTGAAGCCTGTAAAGGTAGCGCAGAGTTTGCGATACGACGTGCCGATAAGACCGTTCTTCAAGGTGATGGTTGCAGGCTTTACCGAACTTTACGGCGTTGCCTGGCCACTGCTGATTTGGGCGGGCGGCGTAATGTAGCACCGTTATACGATATGTGCTATTACTCGTTTTTGATTAAAAAAGCGGCAGTTCGGAAGGTGATTGATTTTACAGATTTTATAGGCAGTCGCATGAAAGCGCCTTTCCTGCCTGAGCGAAAGGCAAAAGCGTTAGCGTTCAGAGGGAAGGCGTAAAGAAAAAAACGGCATAGTTGATTTGCGCCAAATTAAACATTTACACCTTTATTTATTCCTCCACATAATAAATAAGAATTTTCTTCGTGAAAATTCTTAAGCGTTATTCATACCATCAATGGAATAGTCATCTGCTTTCATCCATTCCTGTCTTCTTTTAATCGTGCCGCAATAAGATATTGTCGTTCTTTCTCGCTTTTTGACGTAATGCTGTGATGCAAATCAAAACAAGATGTTTTTATAAACATCTCTCTGGCTACAACCCCTTCTGCGATACAAATATTCGATTTGTGCGAAAAGAGCAGTTTCTTTTCCTGATTTGATTGGCCTATTTACGATAATGTCTTAGTGGAAAATTCTTAAGAAAATTCTTGAATCGGATTAATGATCTGTGTATTTGATTTTGTTCCGATCATTATTCTATTATTGCGCATCAAGAACGATACCGTGAAGTTGGCATAGCAAAACAAAGAGGGATGATTAGATGGCTGACAGTTTTCAGAATGAGGTGCCTAAGGCACGTATTAACCTGAAGCTTGACCTGCATACTGGCGGAGCAAGCAAGAAAATGGAATTACCCTTGAAATTGCTTGTTGCGGGTGATTTCAGTAATGGGCAGGAATCTGCGACAATATCTGAGCGCGAAAAGATTAACATCACCAAAAATAATTTTGACAGCGTTCTTTCCGAATATTCCCCAAAAGTTAACCTGGCCGTTAAAAATACGCTGTCTGACGATGGTGGTGAGGACAACATTCAGCTGGCTTTCCAGAGCATGAAAGATTTCACGCCAGAGCAGGTGGCTGCCCAAATTCCACAGCTGAAGGCGATGCTGGCGATGCGCAACTTGCTCCGCGATCTGAAAGCCAATCTGCTGGATAACCAGACTTTCCGAAAAGAGCTGGAGAAAATCGTTCTTGACCAGTCACTTAGTGCTGAGTTGCGAAATGAACTATCCGCACTGGCTTCAAAAAAACCTTAACCATCATGCTGTTTTAACGGATTAATCAAGGAATGCTCATGTCTGTACAAAATAATACTGCTGGCGGGGAAAGCGTGGTGCTGGAACGCCCTGGTGTGGGTGGGGTATACGCCTCACTGTTTGAGAAAATCAATCTGAACCCTGTCTCCGAGCTGAGCGCGCTGGATATCTGGCAAGATGCGCAGGCGATGTCGGATGCGACCGCTGACGAGCGTCTGACCGCAGGTATGCAGGTCTTTCTGGAATGCCTGACAAAGGCAGGCTCGAAGGTCGAAAAACTGGATAAAAGCCTGATCGATTACCACATTGCTGAGCTCGATTACCAGATAAGCCGCCAGCTCGACGCCGTTATGCACCATGAAGAGTTTCAGGGGGTTGAGAGCCTGTGGCGCGGCGTGAAGTCGCTGGTTGATAAAACGGATTTTCGCCAGAACGTGAAAATTGAGCTTCTGAGCATGTCTAAAGAAGACCTGCGCCAGGACTTTGAAGACAGCCCGGAAATTATCCAGAGTGGTCTCTATAAACACGCCTACATTGATGAATACGATACCCCGGGCGGCGAGCCGATTGCGGCGCTGATTTCCGCTTATGAGTTCGATGCTTCAGCGCAGGATGTCGCTCTGCTGCGCAACATCTCTAAAGTATCCGCGGCTGCGCATATGCCGTTCATCGGCTCGGCAGGCCCGAAATTCTTCCTCAAGGAGTCCATGGAAGACGTCGCGGCGATTAAAGATATTGGTAACTATTTTGACCGCGCAGAGTACATCAAGTGGAAATCGTTCCGCGATACGGACGACGCTCGCTACATCGGTCTGGTGATGCCCCGCGTACTGGGTCGTTTACCGTATGGCCCGGATACCGTTCCGGTTCGCAGCTTCAACTATGTTGAAGAAGTCAAAGGTCCGGATCACGACAAATACCTGTGGACGAATGCGTCGTTTGCCTTCGCGTCCAACATGGTGCGTAGCTTTATCAATAATGGCTGGTGCGTACAAATCCGTGGCCCACAGGCCGGCGGTGCGGTTCAGGATCTGCCTATCCATCTGTATGACCTGGGTACCGGCAATCAGGTAAAAATCCCGTCTGAGGTCATGATCCCTGAAACGCGTGAATTCGAGTTCGCGAATCTGGGCTTTATTCCTTTGTCCTACTATAAAAACCGCGACTACGCCTGCTTCTTCTCAGCCAACTCCGCTCAGAAACCGGCTCTGTATGACACCGCAGATGCGACGGCTAACAGCCGCATCAACGCCCGCCTGCCGTACATCTTCCTGCTGTCGCGTATCGCCCACTACCTGAAGCTGATTCAGCGCGAGAACATCGGTACCACCAAGGATCGCCGACTTCTGGAGCTTGAGCTGAACACCTGGGTCCGCAGTCTGGTGACCGAAATGACCGATCCGGGCGACGAACTTCAGGCTTCTCATCCACTGCGTGATGCAAAAGTGGTGGTGGAAGATATTGAGGATAATCCTGGCTTCTTCCGCGTGAAGTTGTATGCGATCCCGCACTTCCAGGTGGAAGGGATGGACGTAAACCTGTCGCTGGTTTCCCAGATGCCGAAAGCGAAATCGTAAGGCGAGGGGTGATCAGGGATGAAAATTTACCGCCCACTTTGGGAGGATGGGGCCACTCTGGCCCCGCAACAGTTCCAGCAGCAGGTCCGCTGGATTGAGCACGTTGCCAGCATGGTCGCCCGGATGGGTATTTCTCATCCCTGGGGCGTGGTTGCGGCAGAATTTGATGATGCTGCACTTGCGCTCTCGCGTCTGAATGCCATCCGTCTGGTCGTAAGTTTCCAGGATGGCACGATTGTTGATACGGATCTGGCGGATAATATTCCGCCGGTCTGTGATTTGTCTGCCGCAAACGGCGCAGAGGCCGTTGAGGTGGTTGCCGCATTGCCGCTGCTGAGCGCCAGTGGTGGCAACCTCGATAACGGACAGGACAGTGAACGCCCGCGTCGCTGGAAAGCCGAACGTGTGGTGGTGCAGGAACTGGCTGGGTATGAAAGCGGAGAGTTGGCCATTTTGCGTCATGCGCTGACCCTGCGTTTGTCCAGCCAGGAAAATACGGCATACCTGACCTGTCCGGTGACCCGCCTGGTGCGTAATGCTCAGGGGCAGTGGAGCCGGGACCCGGCTTTCATTCCGCCGATGCTTTCCCTTTCTGCAAGCCCGTCGCTGGCCACCGAACTGGGTGACCTGCTGGTTCGTCTGCAGGCCCGCCGCCGTCGCCTGATGGCTATGCGCCGTGAAAGCAATGAGCGGATGGCAGACTTTGCTGTCGCGGATGTCTCCCTGTTCTGGCTGCTGAATGCGCTGAACAGCGCCGAGCCGGTGTTAACGGAACTTCTGCAGACGCCTGATCGTCACCCGGAACTCCTGTACCGCGAACTGACTCGTCTTGCCGGCAGCCTGCTGACATTCTCCCTGGAACATGACGCCGGGGACATTCCTGCTTATCAGCACGATGCACCGGAACGGGTATTCCCGCCTTTGCTGGCATTGCTGGACAAGCTCTTTGAAGCGAGCCTGCCGTCGCGGGTCGTAAGAATCCACCTCGAGCATCAGGACCAGATCTGGAAAGGTGCCCTGCACGACGCGCGTCTGCGCGAAGGGGCGGACTTCTACCTCTCAGTACGTTCTTCCATGCCGAACCATGAGCTTCAGACAAAATTCCCGCAGTTGTGTAAAGCGGGCAGCTTTGATGATGTTTCGGATGTGGTGAATGTAGCGCTGAGTGGGATGCTGATTAAGCCTTTGACGCATGTTCCGGCCGCTATCCCGTTGCGCCTTGAGAATCAGTATTTCTCGCTGGATCTGAGCAGTGAGGCGGCTCGCGCCATGCTTGAGATGGGCTGTTGCACCTTCTATACCCCGCGCTCGCTGGGGGATGTTGATCTCGAACTCTTTGCGGTGCTGCGTACATGAATAAATCTGAACTCAGCCAGATAGAACGTATTTTCTACCCGGGCTGGCTGATGGCCAGCCAGATACGGGGCGGTCAGGAAGTCCGTGACGGGGAAGGGCTATACCGGAGGGCCTGCCGTCTGGTGCAAGAGGCGAAAGCGGCGCTCACTGAGGCTGGTTACAGCGACATCAGCCGTGACCATATGGTGTATACCCTGTGTGCACTGCTTGATGAGAGCGTGATGAACCGGGGAACCACCGATGCTGGCTACCTGACCTGGCGCCGTGACCCGCTGCAGGCACACTTCTTTGGTACCCTCAACGCAGGTGAAGAGCTGTGGGAAAGGATCCGTAACCTGCTGAAAGAAACAGCCCCTGATACCGCCGTCCTGACCTGTATGTACCGGGCTCTGCAACTGGGGTTCGTGGGACAGTATCGCGCTCAGGATGATGAGCGTAGGGAAGATATTGTTCGCGCTCTCGCAGAGCGGGTGCCCGCCTTCACATTGGCACAAGATGCCCCCATTGTTGCCCGCGCATCGCGTCTGCGCAGCGGCCGTCGCTGGTACTGGCTGAGCTGGGTTGTGGCCGCTGTCGCCCTGGCAGCGCTCTGGTTCTTCCTTTCGTCTTCGCTTACCGAACTGGTAAGCCAGATCGTCAGGCCGGGGTAAGCGATGCGGGATATGTACCGAAGTCTGTTAACTGCCCTGGGTGCCATTCTGGCGCTGTGGCTCGTTCTGGGATTCTGGCCACTGTCCACGGGCAGCCGTGTAGCACTCGGTCTTCTGGTTGCTCTGGCGGCCGGAGTTATTTTCTGGTGCCAGCGTCGGGGTTCTCTGGCGAGGGCAACCGCTGTTCGTGAGATCGTGGATGAAAGCCTGCCGCCGGAAGATTTTCAGGGGGCGGTTATCTTTGTCTGTGGTGATAACGCTCCACTCTTTGTGTCCGGAACCCGTCACCGGGAAACCCGGCAGGGCTGGTATCTGTGGGTAAAGGATGCAGAGCAACTACCGCTCTTTGCACAGCACCTGAGTTTGGTGCGCCCGGCTCTGGTGTCGCAAATCTCGGTCATGCTGGCGGTTGTGCCTGAGCAGCACATATCCAGCGATGATTTTACCCAGTCTCTTCGGGGCTGGCAGCGTGCTGTCGTCCAGTGTCGCGCGGCATTCGGCACGCTCCCTCCATTATGGACCGTAACCTGGGTGTCACCACCGGCGGCGTATGCGGAAGCCGATCCTGTCTGGTTTACCACGGTAAGCCAGCGGAGCGGTATTCAGGTCTATCAGCCTGGTCAGGGCAATGTGTCACTGACGGAGTGGGCCCGGGATACTGGGTCAGACGGACGTTTTTCCCGTCTGAGTCAGATCCTGTGGCTGGACAGTCTGCTTGCCTGGCAGAAGAGCGCGGTGAATGACTTGTTGTCGGTACGGCGGGGTGAGTTACCCGTGATGAAGCCCTGTGTGCAGGGCATGTGCATGGTGCGAGTGAACGGTATCGCGGGCAATCTCTGGCAACAGCACATTACCTCTGTGACGGCGCTGCCGCCGGATGCGGCCGTGACCACAGAGCCACTGCCGCTACCTGAACTGCTTCTGCCGGCGTTACCACGCCGACATGGTATTAGCCGTCGGAAGGTATTCTGGGGTTATGCCGGGCTACTCGGGGGCATTTTCCTTGCGTTGGCGATGCTGGCGTCCTGGATGAACAATCAGCGTCTCATCCGTAACGTTGGCGATCATCTTGCACTGTATCACCAACTGAGCGGTAAGCCTGTTGAACCGAAACTGCACGCGCAGCAGCGCCTGCGGGCTGATAGTGCGTTGCTCGACGACTGGCTGCGTCGTGGGGAACCACTACGTTATCGCCTGGGACTATATCAGGGGCTGCGCCTGGTTCCGCTCGTTGAGGCCGCTCTCAGCGACTGGGCACCTCCGCCACCGCCTCCACCAGTCATTAAGAAAATCATCCAGGGACCGAAAACCATTCGCCTCGACAGCATGTCGCTGTTCGATTCCGGCAAGTTCGTGCTGAAAGCGGGTTCCACCAGGATGCTGGTGAATTCACTGGTTGGCATCAAAGCGAAACCGGGCTGGCTGATTGTCGTCTCCGGGCATACCGATAACACGGGCAATCCGCAGCTGAACCAGACGCTGTCTCTGAAACGCGCCGAAGCGGTGCGCAACTGGATGCGTGACACCGGCGACGTGCCCGAAAGCTGTTTTGCGGTGCAGGGCTATGGCGAAAGCCGTCCTGTCGCAACCAACGACACCCTGGAAGGGCGTGCGCTCAACCGCCGTGTCGAAATCAGTCTGGTACCGCAGGCGAACGCCTGTCAGATACCCGGCAAACACCCGGCGCCATCGCAGGATGATGGCGCTTCACTACACAATGGAGAGTAATTCCATGGCAATTCCTGTTTATCTTTGGCTGAAGGACGACGGCGGCGCGGACATCAAAGGGTCTGTTGACGTTCAGGATCGTGAAGGCAGCATCGAAGTGGTTGCACAGGAGCATAACCTGTACATCCCAACCGACAACAACACCGGCAAGCTGACCGGCACCCGTATCCACACGCCGTTCCAGTTCACGAAGGAAATCGATTCCTCCAGCCCGTACCTGTACAAGGCGGTGACCACCGGTCAGACCCTGAAATCCGCTGAATTCAAGTGGTACAAAATCAACGACGCGGGCCAGGAAGTGGAGTACTTCAACACCAAACTGGAAAACGTGAAGGTAGTGAAAGTGAATCCTGAAATGTATGACATCAAGGATTCTTCTAAAGAGAAGCACAACCACCTTGAACGCGTTGAACTGCGTTACGAAAAAATCACCTGGACCTACAAAGACGGCAACATCATTCATTCCGATTCCTGGAACGAACGCGCCACGGCGTAATCCTGATGCGGGCAGGTTTTCCTGTCCGCAGTTTTTTGCTGAGTGCCTGAGATGCGGGCACTCAGCAAAGAAAAAACAATCTGCCTGCCTGACCTTATGCGCTTTGGTGAACAGCGAGGGGCGGTAGCGTGTCCAGGAACCGACAAAGAGAGAATCTCATGGAAAATCCAGCCATCCTGTTACGTCGTCTGAACCCTTACTGTGCCCGAGCGATGGAAGGCGCAGCTTCGCTCTGTCAGACCCGTGCCCATGCCGAAATTCTGCCGGAGCACTGGCTGCTGAAGCTGCTGGAGCAGGGGGAAGGTGACCTGACGGTGTTGGCGCGTCGCTATGAATGGGATATGGATGGCATCTGGCAGGATTTGCTTGGCTGGCTCGACAGACAACCTCGCTCCGTGCGCCATCGGCCCCAGCTCTCTGATGACATCCAGACTCTGATGCAGCAAGCCTGGCTACTGGCCTCGCTCAATGGCGAAGAGCACATTCGCAGCGTCCATCTGCTGATGGCGCTGGTGGAAAAACCAAAACTGGCACGTTGTGACGGCCTTTGGCCGTTGTTAACGCTTGCTCAGAGCCAGCTGGAACGTCTGCGACCTTTGCTGGATGCGCAATCGGATGAGCGTCCGGAAATGCAGCGCGAAGCCGAGCTGGCACAGAATCATGGTGGTGAGGTGGAGTTTGTCGGGCGTCCGGCTGGTGCGGAAATGAAAGAGGGGGAACTGAGTCCTGCGCTGCAGAACGCGCTGGATAAATTCACCCTCGACGTCACCGCCAAAGCGAAGGAAGGGAAGATCGATCCGGTGTTTGGCCGTGACACAGAAATCCGCCAGATGGTGGATATCCTCTCTCGTCGCCGCAAAAACAACCCGATTCTGGTCGGTGAGCCGGGCGTGGGGAAAACCGCACTGGTTGAAGGTCTGGCGTTGCGTATTGCCGAGGGTAATGTGCCTGAATCACTGAAAACGGTCACTCTGCGTACCCTTGACCTGGGCCTGCTGCAGGCCGGTGCAGGCGTGAAAGGCGAGTTCGAACAGCGGCTGAAAAACGTTATCGATGCGGTGCAGCAATCCCCGTCCCCGGTCATGCTATTTATTGATGAAGCGCATACCATCATCGGCGCGGGCAACCAGGCGGGGGGCGCCGATGCAGCGAACCTTCTGAAACCGGCGCTGGCGCGTGGCGAACTGCGTACCATTGCGGCCACTACCTGGAGCGAGTACAAGCAGTACTTCGAACGCGACGCGGCCCTGGAGCGTCGTTTCCAGATGGTAAAAGTCGATGAGCCTGACGACGACACCGCCTGCCTGATGCTCCGTGGTTTGAAATCCCGTTACGCCGAGCACCATCACGTGCACATTACCGACGATGCGGTGCGCGCTGCTGTTACGCTTTCCCGCCGCTATCTGACGGGCCGCCAGTTGCCGGACAAGGCGGTTGATCTGCTCGACACCGCCGCAGCGCGCGTCCGCATGAGCCTCGACACGGTGCCGGAACAGCTGACCTGCATTCGCTCGCAGATTACCTCACTTGAAATAGAGAAGCAGGCGCTGCTGGAAGATATTGCTGTCGGCAATCAGAGCCATGGTGAACGCCTGACCGTCATTGAGCAGGAAGAGAACGCTCTCATCGTTGCTCTCGACGAGCTTGAAACGCAGTACGGGCAGGAATTGAAACTCTCCGAACAACTGCTGGAAAGCCGCCAGGACATCTCCCGTCAAAGCGAGACGCGCGCGCTGCAGCAGGAACTGAACGGCATGCAGCACAGCAACCCGCTGCTCTCTCTGGATGTGGATGTACGCACCGTTGCCAACGTGATTGCTGACTGGACAGGCGTTCCGCTGTCATCGCTGATGAAAGATGACCAGACCGAACTGCTGATCCTGGAAAATGAAATGGGTAAACGTGTCGTCGGGCAGGATGTAGCGCTCGCGGCCATCGCCCGGCGTTTGCGTGCGGCAAAAGCGGGTCTCACCTCCGAGAATGGCCCGCAGGGCGTATTCCTGCTGGTGGGGCCGAGCGGCGTGGGGAAAACTGAAACCGTGCTTGCGCTGGCCGATGTCATGTACGGCGGCGAGAAGTCACTTATTACGATTAACCTCTCTGAATACCAGGAACCACATACGGTTTCCCAGCTAAAGGGCTCGCCGCCGGGCTACGTCGGTTATGGCCAGGGGGGGATCCTGACCGAAGCCGTGCGCAAGCGACCGTACAGTGTGGTTTTGCTCGATGAAGTCGAAAAAGCCCACCGCGACGTGATGAACCTGTTTTACCAGGTCTTTGACCGCGGCTTTATGCGCGACGGTGAAGGGCGTGAAATCGACTTCCGTAACACCGTTATTCTGATGACCTCTAATCTTGGCAGCGACCACCTGATGCAGCTGCTCGACGAACAACCGGAGGCCAGCGAAGGCGATCTTCACGAGCTGCTGCGTCCGATACTGCGCGATCACTTCCAGCCCGCGTTGCTGGCCCGCTTCCAGATCGTCATTTACCGTCCGCTGGCGGAAGCGGCTATGCGTACCATCGTGGAAATGAAGCTGTTACAGGTTAGCAAGCGCCTGCATCGACACTACGGCCTGAGCACGCACATTGATGAAAGTCTTTATGACGCGCTGACCTCAGCCTGCCTGCTGCCGGACACCGGTGCACGCAACGTCGACAGCCTGCTCAATCAGCAAATTCTGCCGGTGCTGAGCCAGCAGCTGCTCACGCACATGGCCGCGAAGCAGAAGCCACACAGCCTGACGCTGGGTTGGGATTACGAAGAAGGGATTGTGCTGGCGTTTGATTAACTGGTTTATCTAAAAGGTAGCAATTATGGACAGCGCAAAAGAGATTGCCAGAGATATGCTTGAGGCCATTCATATCGATGGGGCTGGGTTTATCGGTGCTGTGGCGAAAGGTGTTATTTCCTTACCCGTCAGCCTTGCCTATCTTGGCTATGATTTTATAGATACGGAACACCGCAGAGAGAATCAGGATGATAAATTTCGGTTAGCAGCACTGGTTAAAAAAGTAACTTTTAACGATGAGGTTATTTATAAGGTTATTAAACCATTTATAGATGATTTTGTTTCTCATGTAGACACGCAGAAAATTTCATATTTTTCAAGAAATATATCTGGAAGTGTTATAGGTAAAATGATGTTCTCGCAGTTTACGGGGGTTAACCTCGGAAGGGCGATTATATCTCAAGGAGTTGGTGCCTTTTTTTCTGGTTCTGTTGCTGGTGGTGTATTGGGAGTTGGTGCTGAGGCATCAAGATCTATTTATACATCGCGGTACTTGCGTGAAAGAAACCCCATAATGTATGAGAAATTAAACAGTATGGGTGATTTTGATCTTTTTTATTATCTTGTTGAGGACATTGTTAGGCCTTATGAGACGGCTTGTGAAATTGAAAAGATAAATCCTGAAGAGTTTAATAATGTCTGCGAATACTTCTTTGGAGGTTTATGAATATAAAAGATTTTATACTTATCATTATTTCACGGATCGTAGCCAGTATCGGGATGACGCTAGGAACTATCAGTATGGTTTACTCTTTCTACTGTTTCTTTTTTTCAGCCGATCCTTACCGCTTTATTCTGGGTGGGGCAGGTATAGTAGCCTTTCTCATAGGTTATGGACTTTATAAATTCGCCTTGAAATATATTTATGATGAATGGGAACATTATAGATGATATTTATCATGTTTGTTGAGTTTGGTTCTATTTAATATCATTCTAACCCAGGACAGGAATTATAGAAATGGAAAATACATTTAAAATGACAGAGGGTATCCTTAATCGCTATAAACTGGATATTCCTTCCTGCCCTTATCCATTGGATGTGGAACGTTTTGATGGTTTAGAACAAATGAGTGCTCTCTATCATTACACCATTCGTTTTACCAGTTCACATCCGGATCTTACGGCTGAAATGATGTTAAGTAAAACCGCTACGCTGAGCATGGGGGTGGGGAAACTATTAGATTCTGTTGTCGGTAAAATTGTTCATGGTGTGGTGACAAATTTCCGACGCCTGGCCGGTTCACGCGATCAGGTTACGTATGAAATTATTCTGGAACCTTTTATATCCTTACTAGATAAGCAGTTTCGTACTCACCGTTTCTTCGTCAACAAATCAGTGCCTGAAGTGGTAGAGCAAATTCTTGGTGAGCATGGTTTGAAGGGGTGGGAATATGAATTCAAGCTTAAACAAACCTACCCAAAACGGGAACAGATAAATCAGTACCAGGAAAGTGACCTCGCGTTTATCGAACGTCTGCTGGCTGAGGTGGGGATTTTTTACTTCTTCACCCTTCAACCGGATACCCAGACTGAAGTGGTGCACTTTGCGGATAAGCAGAGCGCCTGGACATTCGATAAAAAACTGCCACTTAACAGCCCTTCGGGCACCAATGACAATGCCGTTGACTCGGTGTGGGATATCCACGTCTGGCACAACGTGGTGGAACGTTCGGTCACCGCCAGCGACTATAACCATCGCGAAGCGCAGAATATTCTGACGTCCGTCCCGGCAGACATGACCCGGGGCGACGGTGACGGTATCACTTATGGTGATGTGTATCACTATCGTCCGCGTCACCTCGAGCGGGGTGACAAAATTACCCCTGCAACCGAAACCGGTAACTTCTGGGCTCGTCTGGAGCATGAACGTTTTTTGTCCGCCCAGACTACAGTGACCGGCAGCAGTACGGACCACACCCTGGGCCCGGCGCAGGTTCTTACCATTACCGAAACCGCTATCTCGCCGACACTACCCCGTGAAACGGAGAATGGTGTTGTTATTATCCGCACTGGCTACTACGGCAGCCGTAAGAATGCCTTGAAAGTGACATGGGTAGCGATGCCGTACTACGAGAACCGATGCTGGCGTCCAGCCGCGAAAAAGCGTCCGGTGGTCAGCGGCACCCTGATGGCGCGTGTGACCAGTGCCAAAGATAACGACATCTACGCCTGGCAGGATGCATCCGGCATGTACCGGGTGAAGTTTGATGCCGACCGTGATGATAAAAAGCAGGGCATGGAAAGCATGCCAGTGCGCTTTGCCAAGCCTTATGGTGGGGACAAATACGGATTCCACTTCCCGTTGATCCAGGGTACTGAAGTCGCCATTGCCTTCCATGAAGGCGATCCGGATCGGCCGTATATTGCCCATGCCATGCACGACTCCCGCCACGTCGACCACGTCACTGAGGCCAACAGCACGCGCAATGTTATCCGCACAGCCGGCCTGAACAAGCTGAGGATGGAGGACAAGCGGGGTGAGGAGCATATCAAGCTCAGCACGGAGTACGGGGGTAAGACGCAGCTTAATTTAGGACACCTGGTTAATGCAGAAAGGGCATTGCGCGGTGAAGGCGCTGAGTTGCGAACGGATGACTGGGTGAGTATCCGGGGTGGAAAAGGAATTTTCATAAGCGCCGATGATCAACCCAAAGCGCAGGGAAAAATGTTGGATATGAATGCAGCTGTTGCACAGTTACAGGACGCGCTACAGCTGGTGACCTCCCTGGCAGAAAGCGCCAAAGCATCCGGAGCAATGGAAGCCGATACGGGGTCTCAACAACAGCTTGGTAAGGTTCTTGCGCAATTAAAAGGGGCTGGACTACTGGCTTCAGCGCCTGCCGGTATTGGTTTTGTGACACCAAAAAATATCCAGATTTCTGCAGGTCATACGCTGACTGCAACTGCAGGTGAGAATGTGGATATGGGCATAATGAAAAAACTCACTGTAGCTGCGGGTGAAGCCATAAGCTTATTTGCCCAAAAGATGGGGATGAAGATATTCGCCGCAAGAGGCAAAGTGGATATTCAGGCGCAAACCGATGCCATGCGACTTCAGTCTGACAAAGCAATGAACCTCAACAGCGTCAGCAGTGAGATTGTGTTGAACGCGGCTCAGGGAATAACCCTGACTAGTAAAGGTGGTGCCTATATAAAAATCAAAGACGGCGCAGTGGAAATCGGAGCTCCCGGTAAAATAGATCTCAAAAGCGGGTCTATCTTATGGGGGGGAAGTGCGTCGCTTGAACAGGCTCTTTCTCCTGTGACGGTGAGTGATCCCGAGTTTCATAATCCTATGAATGGTGGATTCCAAATAAAAGATCAGGCTAATAATCAGCCTAAACCGTACATTCCTTATCGGATCGAGACAGAGGATGGACAGGTTATTCGTGGCGTCACGGATGAGAATGGATATACACAGGCCCATTATGGTGTGGATCCTAAAGCAATCAAATTATTTTTTGAATAATCAGGGGGGGATAGTGAACAAACAAGGAACACCCGTTGCGGAACATTCTTTAAGTAAAGTCGAAAAAAATGTTAAAGTTGTTCTGCACAAGTCATGTCAGTGTTATTTTCGCATAGAGACGCTTGAGTTAATTTTTATTGATGAGGGCGATGCCGCGGAGCTTGAAAAACTGATGAGCAAGCTTAGCGAGGTAATAGATAAACAACATAAGGCCAAGATCAATTATTCTCAGGCAATAGAGGATTATGGTAATAATCTGAAAGATATTGCGAATAAAGATAAATTGCCTGGATATGAGGATAAGATCACTACGGCTGAAGCTGCTCTCGACAAAGCAACGAAAAATCTTCAGGCTGAACTAGGTGAATTTGATGAGAGTACGGGTTATAAACCCGTGATTGAGATGATTCCTGTTCAACCCTTAAATAAAGGAATGTTTGGACGTTGCTACTCTTATATAAAACAGTCTGATTATGACGCGCTTAAAAGCAAATTTACTATTCTTTCGGTTGATACATTCAGCGGTGATGCGATCTTTACTAAGGATGATAAAGGCAATATTACCGGAATCAATATCGGTGCGTTAAAAACTAAGCTAGTTGCTGCACAAAATGCCATCAAGCAGATGATGGATAACACCATGACGGTCAGTGGAGATATTAGCTATGAAGCTACGCTGACTGAATGGGCTAATGCATGGAATAATCAATATAAAGAATATAGTAAAGACGGTAATTATATTGATGTTTCTGCTGGCGCGCAATTCTTGAGGCTTACGGCTAATGCCTCAACGTTGAATACCTGGAACCCGGATACGGGGAATGTACATATTAAAGGCGAGGCGAAAGCGGCTTTGACCGTCTTTTGCGGCAAAGTGAATTCAACTATTTATGTTCCAGATCGGGTCGGCTGGGAACTAAAATTTATGGTAAGTGATACCAAGGAAGCGAAAATTGGGATTTTGAGAGCAAAGATTGAGGGGGAGTTGAGGGGGTATGTAGGCGCCTCGGCGCAGGCGGAAGGCAACCTGCAGTTTGTTACGTTTGGTAATAAGCAGTTGCTGATGGGAAACCGAACGCCTGGTTCGCGTTTCGCTACCCGAAAAAAAGAAGGCGTAACAATTAAAGACAGCAAAGAGAACCCAAAAGGGTTGGAACTTAAAGGGGAAGCCTTTGGTGGCGCAAAAGTCGGTGGTAGCATGGGGGGGGCTTTGCAATGGTTAAAGCCTTTCGATTCGCTGGTTGACGAACTCCCGAATATGTTGCATACCTTTGGGCTGGATTCTCCGGCGCTAAAAGAAATTCTTCCTCCCATTAGTCAGTCAGAGAAGAAAAAAGGAGCGTATCTGGGGGAATTTCAGGATTTCGCTTCGCTAACTCTTGGGGGCGATGCGGAGTTAGGCATAGGTTTGAGTGGTGAATTTAAAGTCCGTTTCGTAAAAGGTAAGTTCAGATTCCATATTAAAGGTAGCCTCTGTCTGGGCGCAGGTGCGAAAGGCGAGGTAGAAGGTGAAATTACGCCTGAACTGTTTCCTGAGTTTGCTATCTGGGTTATTTATCAGTTATATGGCATTGATTATAAGCATTTGACTATAATTACTAAAGAAGCGTTTATGGCGTTATCTTATGTTTTGATTATGGGGGGGCGAGCTATTTATGAGGAATATTATAAGAGTATTTCTGCTGAATTTGAAGATATAAAGTCGGATTTTAATGATTTTATTGATAAAATATCAACGCAGCTAACTGATGCCAAGCGTAGATCAACAGAGCGTAATGATTTTGCGAACGTGATTAATGCTAAGCCTGGCAGTGTGTATCTATTTTCTCCTGAGGCAAAGGGTATTGCTCTATATATCCTTATGGGTGACGGTGCATATGACCGTATAGATATCAATAATCAGGGGGATGGTTTTTTACCTGACCCCAATAAAAATAGAAAGAAAGCTGTATTACATATTTTGTCCAGCATTCAGACGAAGCGGGAATGGAAGAAGGTGTTGACACGCATAACAAAAGATGGAAGCGTCCGCCCTGGCAAGGAAGAGGCAATCGTCAAGCTAGCTCAGGAAGATTTAGCAATATTCTTACAGATAGGATTCAACCGGGATAAAGAACTCGAGGCTATTATTGATAAGTTAAACCTGAGGGATTTTGATGAAGTCATGAGTCGCCTGAAAAATAGCCCTGCCTACGGATATGCATTCTCACCGAACTGTTCGAAACAGTATTTTTTACACTGTGACGAAAACCCGTTTTATTCCTCGTTATGTCATTTTGTGCCTGTAGATACCCAGTATAACCAAAAATGGGAGAGAAATGAATAATGTCAAAAAATCGTCTGGGTAAATATAGTCTCATTTTAATGGTTTTTGTCAGTTGTTGTGATAATTCAGCGAGTGCAATAAAGCATACACCGCAAGAGAAAGCAGAGATTCAGCGCTATCTAAGCCGTGTTAAAGCGGATTTAGTCTATGTCCATGGGGGTACCTTCTGGATGGGCGATTTCTGCAAGAAAATGAGGGATGGTGGTCCCTACTGCTCACCAGAGAAAGACACAAAACCACTTCATGAAGTAGAACTCAGTAGTTATTCGATAGGTAAATTTAAAATCACACATGAAGACTATAATTTTTATCTAAAAATGGCAGGTTTGCCAGAGAAGCGTTTCGAAAAAAAATGGAGGAATGATATATTAGCTGAAATGACGCACTTTAATAATAGTCCTGCTATAGTAACCTGGAATGAAGCAAATAACTACTGTAATTGGTTGAAATATGAAACTGGATTACCCTTTTCCCTCCCCACTGAAGCCCAATGGGAATATGCCGCACGTAGCCGTGGAAGGAATATTTTAGTGGCAACGGATGATGGGGTTTGGCGAGAAAATGAGAAAAATGGAGAAGGAGAAAACTATGCAACTGATGAAGACCGAAATAAAGTTGAAGAACGGTTTGGGGTAAATGGTTTGCTTGTGTTTTTTCCAGTTGATAAGTATCCACCAACTTCATTCGGTTTATATGGCATGGCAGATAATGGTTATGAATGGGTTAAGGATTGGTATGACCCTGAATATTATCAACACTCCCCAAGGAAAGATCCTCTGGGGCCAGAAAAACCTGTTGTTAAAGATGAGGATACCGGGCAGTACTGGAAGGTGCGGCGCGGAGGAGATCATCCGGATCCTACTGGCGATGTTGGTCTGACTTTTTTCCGCGGTTATAATATTCCAGATAGTGATTACCCTGATGGCACAACAGTCCGATGCGTGGTTAATAATGCGGAGCCTGTAAATTGAAAAATATAAAAAAGCAATGGAGTATTTTATTGGTTCTTATTATTTGCGGTTGTGATGATTCAACGAACTCAATAAAACATACCCCGCAAGAACAAGCAGAGATTCAGCGCTATCTAAGCCGTGTTAAAGCGGATTTAGTCTATGTAAAAGGAGGGACTTTCTGGATGGGCGATTTCTGCAAGAAAATGAGGGGAGACGGCCCATACTGCTCTTCAGAAAAAGATACTAAACCACTTCATGAAATTGAATTGAGCAGTTTTTCCATAAGTAAATTTAAAGTTACCCATGAGGACTATAAGTTCTACCTCAAAATTAATAATCTGCCTGCCCAAATATTCGACAAAAAATGGAAGAATGCTACATTGGCAGAAATGAATCATTTCAAAAATAGTCCAGCCATAGTGAATTGGACTGAAGCCAATAATTACTGTGTTTGGTTGGGAAGGGTAACTGGTTTACCCTTTTCACTCCCGACTGAAGCTCAGTGGGAATATTCTGCTCGTAGCCGTGGTCAGTATATTCTTGTAGCAACTGATGATGGTGTGTGGCGAGAAAATAAAAAAAATGGGAAGGGAGTAAATTATGCTACGGATGTGGATCGCCAGGCTGTAGAGGATATGGTCGGGATTAATAGCACATCCGTTCATTTTCCCGTCAATGCATATCCTCCATCGCCTCTTGGACTTTATGGCATGGCCGATAACGGTTATGAGTGGGTGAAGGATTGGTATGATCCTAATTATTATAATGTAGCCGACAAAAAAAATCCGCAAGGGCCTGAGAAACCTGTTATTAAGGATGAGCGAACAGGCCAATACCGAAAAGTATTGCGTGGCGGTAATAACCCAGACCCCACCGGTGATGTAGGATTAACATTTTACCGTGGTTTCAGAATTACAGATAACCCTTATCCTGTTAGCACTACGGTTCGATGTGTAGTTAATACACCTGACCCAATAAAAGAATGACTGACTCACTTTTACTAATGTTCATTTATAAACACTTCAGGTATTTATAACGATAATAACAGGAGGTGATATGAATAGTGATCGAGTTATTCCTCTTTCGGAATTAAAATGTCGACTTATGGAATTGAATCAGGATGGCGGTATTCCGTTTTCTGTAATTGAGCAAGGAGATAAGCTAGTTGCTTCATGGAAGATTGTGGATGCGAAATGGATCGAGTTATTCGGCGTTGATGGCCTGAAGAAGCAATACAAATTGACATTGATTTTTAATGAAGCAAAGAACAGAGTGAGTTACAGAGAAAAATCAACCGATATCGAAACTGAACTAAGCATTGAGGCAGTGGGTTTAAAAAAACAAGTTCAATGGGGTAGTCGCAAAGAATTTAGTTTTGAAAAATCCTGGGGGATAAAAAAGATGGGGCGATTGGAGAACAGTATTCTTATAAATTTAGTTCATCAGATATAAAGAGTCCTGTATTTAGTATTGTCAATGGCTCAGGTTGGGAACTCAAAAAAAGCTTGGTGGATAAATATCGCTCCATATTTCTCTGGCTTATCTTTATCGCGATGGTGTTACTCGGGGCTATGTATTATCTGGTTTAAAGGAATAATTATGCAGGGTGTAATTCGAATTAATGATAAAACGACTCACGGTGGCACTGTAATTGAAGGAAGTTCCGGTGTGAAATTTATGGGGTTAGAGGTTGCTTGTCTGATGGATAAAGTAACCTGCCCTATGCATGGTCAAACGTTTATTGCAGAGGGCGATGAAGGTTCAAAAATTAATGGCAGACCTGTTGCATTACATGGCCATCGCTGCGGCTGTGGTTGTACGCTCATTTCTTCATTACTTGTTGCCGGAAAACGTTAATTATGCCAGTTGATCTTAAACAGATCCCGAAGGCAGAGCCATTACCCGTTCCTCCGAGTAAGTCTCGCTGGGTTCTAGCGATTGTTATTATCCTGATTGCGGGAGCCTTATTGGTGCTTTCTTTTTGGCCAAAAGGGTTGAGTACGCATTCCGCCTGGTTCTGGTTTTGTTCGCTTCTTATTCCTTTCTCGGTGGGAATGGCCGGTTATATTGCCAGATTAAGGCACTATGAGAACGAACGAGATCGCGTGATGTGGTGGAATCATTTACACCAAAAGCAGCATAATGAACAAGTTTTATTGGGGCAGCAAGCCGTTGGAGTGCTTGGGATGAGCTATACCACGCCTGTTGCCAGTAACAAACTTGCTGCAGCACTTTTGCAGGGATCAAATGCACTTCAGACAAACTATTATCCATCTCTTCAGTCCACGCTGACTTCGGCCTCACTCCATACGGCATCGAAAGTACGTAATGAAGCCGAGTATCTGTCCTTCCTGGATGTGGTACTGACCCGCGTTAGCCAGCAGTTACACGGAGAGATAGCAAAATTCACCGGTAACTTCGTTGTTCGCCTTCATCATGATGGCGTGTTGAAAGATGAGCAAATTTTCACTACCTGGCGAAGAGCTTTTCCTGAATTACATGCTGTTAACGACATTACCATCAGTACCGAAAACAATGGATTGATGTGGGTAGATGAGTGGCTCGACAAACAGGATGATACGCTGCTCCTTTCCGTTGAAATCAATTTATTTCTGCTGGCCCGCGATCGACAGGCGGAATCGGTATCCGCTTTATTGCTGGCTTCTCCTTTGTGCATGGAGCGGCTGCATATTAAACCGCAAGCGTGGATACACCGCCCAGTTGTTGTGGGAGATGCCGAAAATAGTGTTGCGGATACTGCAAATTGGGGAAAAGTAACTTCTGGATTACCCTGGTATTTCTGGCGGGCCCAGGTGAAAAACGATGCACTGTCCGTTGTTCTTCAGATGATGGACAAGTGGGGATTTTTAACTGCTAAAAAAGGGGAGCAGGTTCTGGATGATGCCTTTGGCAGGCCAGCTGCTGCAGTGGGCAATATAACGCTGATTTGCGCTTGCGAACATGCTGTTACTTCGGGTTTGCCTCAGTGGTTACTTGTTGGCGCTCGAACTACCCAAATGGCTATTGTCCGCCCTGCATAATGCTACGCAAAGGATAGTGATGTGAAAAAGAAAAAACGCCTCAGTACCTGGCTAGTCGTACTGCTCATTGCGGCTATAGGCGGTGGACTGATATGGACTGAAAATCCCTTTGTTTATCTTCGTTCTCCAGAGAAAAAAATGGCGGCTTCCCTGGCTGTCTCGGGCTTATGTTTGTTCATTTTACTCTGTGATGATTTATTTGTCCGATTGTGGCAATGGTTTATTTCTTTAAGTTTTATGAAACAGCTTCGTGAATTAACCGGGAAAAGTCATCAAACGGAACACATATCGCGTGCGGAGCAAGGAAAATGCAGTGAAACGATTAATATTCTCCACCTTGCTATGCGCAACCTCTATGGCCGTCGCTGGGGACGCAAAACGCGCATCCTCCTGATAACCGGTACGGCGGCTGAAGTTGAGCAACTGAATCCCGGCCTCACCACCCAGCTCTGGCAGGAAGATCGCGGCACGTTGCTGTTGTGGGGCGGTGACCTCAACACCCCAGCCGACAGTGTCTGGCTGACCGCACTGCGTAAGCTGCGCCGCCGTCCGGTGGATGGCATGGTGTGGGTCACCTCAGCATTTGATAGGCTTTTAGCGCCGGGGTTGGAGCAACCGTTACCGGTTCCCTCTGAAAGCATCATGGATTCCCTGTCTCATGCCATCAGTAACCGCATGGATGCGCTTGGCTGGAAACTCCCCCTGTACGTCTGGTCCCTACATCCGCGCGCCGGTAAGCCGGAAGGCCGCATCGTGCAGGCGACAGGTTGTCTGCTGCCCGCCGGATGCAGTCTGGAAGCGCTGGCTGACCAACTCGCGGCACTGACGCCGGCATTGACCTCACAGGGTGTGCAGCAGACCTGTGACAAGGTAAGGCATAACTTCCTGCTGTCCCTTGCCGATCAGCTCATTCGTGAGCCGGAAAGCGTGACCGCACCGCTGTCGGTGATGCTCAATCCGTATCGCCCGCTGCCGCTGGCCGGTGTGGTGTTCAGTCAGCCTTCAGCCGGTGCAGAACGCACTGTGCCGCACCACTGGGGCATGGATAAGCGCTGGAATGTTCTGCCTGAATCAGTCCGGACGCTTCCTGACGGGCTGCGTCCTCGCAAGCCCGGTATTCCATGGCGCAAGGTAATGGCATCTGCTGCTGCGCTCACGATGGTGAGCTGGGTTATGTGGATGGGCATCGCGTATGTCACCAACCGCAGCCAGATTGCAGGTGCGAATGCCCAGACCGCACTTGCCGCCCTACAGAATCAGCCGCTGGAGCAGCGCCTGCACGCGCTGTCTGAACTTCAGAAAACCATGGCCCGTCTGCAGTACCGCTCTGAGCATGGCGTGCCGTGGTATGAAAAGGCCGGGCTGAGCCAGAATAACGCCCTGCTGGCCGCACTCTGGCCACGCTATCAGGACAGCGCGTTGCCGCTGTTGCGGGATGCGGCTGCAGACCATCTGCAGAAGCAGGTCAGTGCCTTTAACGCGCTGCCTCCGGATAGCCCGCTGCGCGAGCAGAGGGCAAAAGCGACCTATGACCAGCTGAAACTTTACCTGATGCTGGCGCGTCCTGAGCATATGGATGGTGCCTGGTTTAGCACGGTGCTGCTTCAGGACTGGCTGAAGCGTGACGGTGTGAAGGACGGTATCTGGCTAGGCGTGGCCCCGTCGCTGCTGTCGTTTTATGGTGCACAACTGGTCACACATGCTGAGTGGAAACTGCGAGCTGATGAAAACATGGTCAGCCAGGCGCGTTCCCTGCTGGTTCGCCTGATGGGGGTGCGTAATAGCGAATCGACTCTGTACCAGAAAATGCTTTCACAGGTGGCACATCTGTATGTGGATATGCGTCTTGAAGATATGACAGGTGATACCGATGCTGCCCGCCTGTTCAGCACCACCGAAATTGTACCTGGCATGTTTACCCGTCAGGCCTGGGAGCAGGCCGTTCAGCCCGCCATCGAGAAGGTGGTGAAGGCGCGCCGGGACGAGCTCGACTGGGTGCTGACTGACAGCAAACGTCCGGTCAATAAGCAGGATGAAATCTCCCCGGAAGCACTTAAAAATCGCCTGACGGAGCGTTATTTTGCCGATTTTGGCGGCGCCTGGCTGGAATTCCTCAACAGCCTGCGCTGGAACCAGGCCACCACGCTGTCGGACTCCATTGACCAGTTGACCCTGATGGCCGACGTGCGTCAGTCGCCTCTGGTGGCGCTGATGAACACTCTGAATGTTCAGGGGCGTACCGGACAGACAGGCGAAGCGATATCAGATTCACTGGTGAAATCAGCCAAAAATCTGCTGGGTGGCGACAACAAAGATGCCATTGACCAAAGTGCCGGTGTTCATGGCCCGCTTGATGCGACCTTTGGCCCGGTCCTGGCACTGATGGATAAAAGCCGCACGGGAGCACAAGAGCAGAGTCTGCAGTCGTATCTGACACGTGTGACGCAGGTGCGTCTGCGTCTGCAGCAGGTGACCAATGCCGCCGACCCGCAGGCGATGACCCAGACCATTGCCCAGACCGTATTTCAGGGTAAAGCTGTGGACCTCACCGAAACCCGCGACTACGGCAGCCTGATTGCCGCCGGTCTGGGGCAGGAGTGGAGCGGCTTTGGCCGAACGGTGTTTGTGAATCCAATGGAGCAGGCCTGGCAGCAGGTGCTGACCCCTGCGGCCAACAGCCTCAATGCCCAGTGGCAGCAGGCGGTAGTGGCTGAGTGGAACAGTGCCTTTGGTAGCCGCTATCCGTTTAACAACTCAAGTAGTGATGTCTCGTTGCCGCTGCTGGCCAAATACCTCAACGCGGATTCCGGGCGTATCGCTCAGTTCCTGCAGACCCGTCTCAAAGGCGTGCTGCACAAAGAAGGAAACCACTGGGTGCCGGACAGCATCAACTCGCAGGGGCTGGCCTTTAACCCAGAGTTCCTCAATGCCATTAACACCCTGAGTCATATCTCCGATGTGGCCTTCACCGAAGGCAATGCAGGGATGAACTTCGAACTACGTCCAGGTACTGCCGATGGCGTGATGCAGACCACCATGATTATCGACAGCCAGAAGCTGATATACGTTAACCAGATGCCAGCCTGGAAGCGCTTCACCTGGCCTGCGGATACTGAGGCTCCTGGTGCGAACCTGAGCTGGATAAGCACCCAGGCAGGCACCCGTCAGTATGCGGATATTCCAGGCGCCTGGGGCTGGATACGACTGCTCGACAAAGCTGCCGTCAGTGCTTATTCGGGCGTGGGTAGCAGCTACAGTCTGAGCTGGACGGCGCAGGACGGTCGAACACTCAATTACACCCTGCGTACCGAAGCGGGAGAGGGTCCTCTGGCGCTGCTGAAACTGCGTAATTTCCGCCTGCCAGAGACCATCTTCAGCACGAAAGGCGTGGCAGCATCAGACCAGGTCGCCAGCGCAAGCAATGATACAGAGGACGTATATTGATGAGCACGCTCAACGCTTTACTCCGCGCCTGCCAGACTGAGCAGGAACCACTCCTTGCGACCACCCGTGAGCGGGTTAGGCTCTGGGATAGCTGGCTGCAGCCGCTGTCCGGTCCATCTCCTCAGGGTGACGACCCGGGTTATGACGATGACTTTCAGCAGATGCGCGAGGAGGTCAACAAACTCTCAGGTGCAGATACCGAACTTATCTGCCAGCTTGCAGAGAAGCTTCTGACCACGACCGCCAAAGATATCCGTGTGGCCACCTACTACTGCTGGGCAAAGCTGCACCGCGAAGGTGAGCAGGGGCTCGCTGAAGGTCTTGAACTGCTGTGCGGCCTGCTGGAGCGCTTTGGTACACAACTGCATCCACAGCGTGAGCGCAGCCGTAAGGCGGCACTGGAATGGCTGGCGGGATCGCGAATGACTGACTCTCTTTCCCTGTACCCCGAAGTGGTCAGGAACGATGCGATACGTACCACCGGGGCACTGCTGTTGATAGAGCAACTGACGGAAAATGAGCCGGATGAAATCCGACCGGAACTCAATACGCTGTATGGTGCTCTTGAAAGCCGCTTGCAGAAAGCGGGTGGTGTGGATGCGGTTGTGCCGCAGAACGCCAGTGCCTGCGAAACCCCTGCGACTGCTAGCCACTACGATGCCCCGGTCATCGGACGTATCACCTCCGGTCAGGATTTGCTGGCACAGGCCCGCACGCTCGCCGAATATCTGCGCGAACAGCCGGACGGGTGGCTGTCCGCACACCATCTGATGAAGAGCCTGCGTCACGATACTCTGCGGGCAATTCCGGCCCCGGATGCGCAGGGCCGTACCCGCATCGAACCGCCAAGAGCAGACCAGCGCGCGTTACTTAAACGTCTCTATCTGCAGCAGAACTGGGTAGAGATGCTTGAAACGGCAGATAGCGCCTTTTCCCGCGGTGCTAATCACCTTTGGCTGGATTTGCAGTGGTACATCCACCAGGCCCTGACGAAATCAGGTCAGGACACTCTGGCTGGCATTATTGCCGCTGACCTGAAAGGGTTGCTCACCCGTCTGTCCGGTCTGGAAACGCTCGCGTTCAGTGACGGAACGCCATTTGCGGATGAAGTAACGCTGAACTGGATCCAGCAAAGCGTGATGGACACAACTGGCGGGTGGGGCAATGACACCCCATCCGCTCAGATGTCTGCCAGCAATGATGACATTCTGGCGCTGGAGCCAGAAGCCGTGGTGCTGGCGGACAGTGAAGGCCCGGATACTGCGCTGGCCTGGCTACAGAAGCGCCCGGGTGTGACCACCGATCGCCAGAAGTGGCTGTTACGTCTGCTGATGGGCCGCATTGCTGAGCAGTACGGTAAAAATGAGCTGGCGATGCATCTGTTTGCTGAACTGGGTGATCGCGCCAGAGACGTGACTCTCAGCAACTGGGAGCCTGAGCTGCTGTTCGAGGTACAGGCCCGTCATCTGAAACTCCTGCGCCTGAAAGCCGGCCGCAGTGAGGCTGATAAGGCACGACTTACACCGTTAATGGACAAGTTACTTGCCGGGCTGATCGCTGTCGATCCAGCACGTGGTGCCGTGCTTTGCGGTTAAATGCACAGGAGCAGAAAAAAATGGAAGATTTGACTCTGCGTTATTACGACGCGGAAATGCGCTACCTCCGTGAAGCGGCTAAAGAATTTGCCCAGACCCATCCGGACCGGGCAGCCATGCTGGACCTGGATAAAGCCGGCACACCCGATCCGTATGTAGAGCGCCTGTTTGAAGGCTTTGCTTTCTCTATGGGGCGGCTGCGCGAAAAGATTGACGACGACCTGCCGGAGCTGACTGAAGGACTGGTCAGTATGCTCTGGCCACATTACCTGCGGACCATTCCGTCACTCTCGGTGGTCGCGTTCACGCCTGCGCTTCAGACCGTTAAGATGGCAGAGGTGATGCCCGCGGGGCTGGAAGTGTACTCCCGCCCGGTGGGGCCGAAAAATACGGTCTGCCGTTACCGCACAACCCGCGATGTGATGCTCAACCCGCTGAATATCTCTCGGGTGACCATGACCACTGAGCCGGACGGGCGCTCGTTACTGCGAATGCGCTTTGCCTGCAGCACACAGGCGGACTGGTCCCATGCGGACCTCAGTGACCTGAGCCTCTATCTAGGGGCGGATGCACCGGTCAGCAGCCAGCTACACCTTATGCTGACCAAACGGCAGGCCGCACTCTATATGCGCCTGCCTGGTCAAACTGACCGTATCCGGCTTGACGGATATTTCTCACCGGGCGGCTTTCGTGACGAAGACTGCCTGTGGCCGAAAGGCGATACCGCGTTCAGCGGCTACCAGCTTCTGCTGGAGTATTTCACCTTCCGCGACAAGTTTATGTTTGTCCACCTTAACGGCCTTGAGGGCATCACGCCGCCAGCGGGGGCTGAGTATTTTGATGTTGAAGTGGTGTTCAGTACGCCATGGTCATCTGACCTACCGGTCACTGATGATGCGGTTCGCCTCCACTGCGTGCCGGTGATTAACCTGTTTACGCTGGAGGCTGACCCGCTCACCATCACCGGGCTTGAAAACGAATACCTGCTGCGTCCAAAACGTCTGCAGGACGGACATACCGAGATTTATTCGGTGGATTCAGTCACTGGCTCAAACCGCACCAATGACGCGGAGTATGTTCCGTTTAGCAGCTTCAGGCACAAGGGCGGGATGATGCGCCGTTATGCTCCCCCCCGTTATTACCACACCCGCGTTAAGCGCAGCGTGACCGGGCTCTATGACACCTGGCTTATCCTTGGCGGGCACCAGTGGGAAGATGACCGCCTGTTTGAGCGTGAGGCCGTGTCGCTGCAAATCACCGGCACCAACGGTCAGTTACCACGCCGGGCATTACAGAGCACACTGCTTGACCGCTGTGAGCAGGTGGTGAGTACGCAACTTTCAGTACGTAACCTCTGCAAACCAACGCTGCCAGTCTATCCGCCTTCTGAAGACCGCTTTCACTGGCGGGTTCTGAGCCACCTGGGATCCGGTTTCCTGAACATGATGAGTACCGCCGAAGTGCTGCGCGGCACGCTTGCCCTGTATAACTGGCAGGAAGATGAAATGAACACCCGGCGTCTGGAGGCGATTCAGCATGTAAAGCATCATCGCCTTCAACGCTTTGAACAGGGCTACCTGCTGCGGGGGCTGGATATCGAGGTAACCCTCGACAGCAACGGCTTCACCGGTGAGGGTGATATTCACCTGTTCGGTGAAATGCTCAACCGATTCTTTGCGCTGTATGCCGATATGAACCAGTTCAACCAGCTTACCCTCATTGTTCAGCCAGAAGGAAAATGCATCCGGTGGAAAGAGAATCACAGTCCGCGTCTGCCAGGCTGATAGCGCAACTGGGCGACCGGCTGCCGTACATGAATTTTTACCGTTTCTGTCAGCTACTGGAGCAGGGCCAGCCGGATAAACCGGTCACCGGCAGCACCTGGCAGGTGCGACATGAGCCGGTTCGTTTCCGACCCCATGCGGGGATGGGGTTCCCAGCCTCTGAAATCAAAGGAGCAGAGCTACCGGAACATCCGCACCTTCCACCCACAATCCGTACCACCTTTATGGGGCTCTACGGCGTGGAGTCTCCGCTGCCGACGCACTATATCGATGACATCGCTCAGCGACGGGAAGGGTACGAAGCTAACGCGGACTTCCTCGATATCTTCAACCACCGGCTGATTGCTCAGTACTACCGTATCTGGCGTAAATATTCGTATCCGGCAACGTTTGAAGAAGGCGGTAAGGACAGAACTTCACAGTATCTGCTGGGTTTGGCTGGGCTTGGGATTGACGGCTGCACAGAAAGTATAGCGGCGCCTGCCTCACGCTTTCTGGCGCTGCTGCCGGTGATGTTGTTGCCAGGACGTACTGCGGAAGGCATGGCTTCACTGGTACGTCTTCTGGCACCTAATACGCAGGCGAAAATCTGGCACCACGACAGGCGTCGGGTACCGCTGAAGAAACCTTTGAGAATGAGCGTTAGCCAGCCTGTCACACTGACGCATCGCCCGGTGATGGGCAGTTATGCCACCGATGTGAACAGCCAGGTACTGATGCGTCTGACCACCACAGACCCTGTGGAAGTACCGGGTTGGTTGCCCGGCGGGGTGCTTTACACGGATCTAATGGCGCTATTGCACGTCTATCTTGGCTCTCGCCTGGATGTCCGCCTGCAGTTGTGTGTCGACCGTAGACTGCTGCCGGACGCGATAATGAGCACTCAACCCAAAGCGGGTGCAGTGCAACTGGGCCGCACTGCCGTGATGCGACCGCTGAATGCGGCTAAGACAACATCACACCCAAAAACAATAACCATCAATCTTGGCCGCTACGAGCGCGTACAGGAAAACATTCACCGCAAGGAGACTGATGAAGATGGCGATTACCGCTGGTAAATTTCCTCTGGTTACGCTGGCTGTAGGCATTACGCTGATGCTGGCTGGCTGTGGACTTACTCAGAGTGTTACGGACGGCACTGTCGCCGTGACTAAATCGATTTTTTATAAGCAGGTGAAGATTCTGCATCTCGATATTCGTGCCCGTGAAGCCGTGAACAGCAATGCTGGAGGTGTCGCTCTGTCGACGGTGGTGCGTATTTATCAGCTTAAAGACCGCAATACCTTTGACAGCACGGACTACCCGTCATTGTTTAAAGACGACAGCCAGGCCGTCAAGGCAGACCTCGTGGCGGAGAAAGATATAAGGTTGCAGCCGGGGGGGGCGGTCACGGTTGATATGCCAATGGAAAAAGATGCGCAGTACGTGGCAGTGGCCGGGATGTTTATGTCACCGGACCAGGAAAACAACACCTGGCGTGTAGTATTGAGCCGCGATGAGCTTGATCCGGATAAGACACGGGTGATTGAAGCGGGCAACAATCGACTGACTCTGCAGGCGCTGAAAGATGAGTGAGTCATCCCGTCCTTCACTGTATGAAACACTTTATGGCAACTTCACCGGCGGCCTCGACCTGCATCAGGTCAGCGAGCAGAACCAGGTCATTTTGTCCGTACTCGATAACATGCAGCGTATCCTCAACTATCGTGCCGGCACGCTGGCGCATCTGCCGGACTACGGCCTGCCGGATATGACCAAAATCCTGCAGGGCATGCCGGGAACGGCCCATGAGCTGATGGGCACTTTGTCTGCCGTCCTGCTCAAGTATGAACCGCGCCTGAAAAAAATAACCGTTGTCCTGCTGGAACAGAACGTCCCCGGTGAACTGCGCTATGCCATTGATGCTGAACTTAAAGGGATTGGCCTGGTGCGCTACGGGACTGAATTTATGCCCGAAGGACGGGTCCTGTTAAGGCATCTCAGACAACAGCAGTATCTCGACACCACTCTTCGTATATAAGGTCCCATAGCATCATGTCCGTAAAATCACAGTTCCTGAAGAAGTTGCAGGCACGCCAACCTGCACCTGTTCCTGCTATCAGCAAGAGTCAGGCTGATATTGCAGAGTTTCGCCAGCGAATGGCCCAGCTTCAGGATCAAATGGACGCGTGGCTGACGGATACGGGACTGAAAGTGGAACCACTGACCGTATCCGTTCCGGATCTGCTGGTGGAGGGCGGGGCTTTTGAGATTTCCGGTATCGTTTTGCGCTATGACAGCCGGGCGGTCAAATTTATGCCGATCTTTCTGTATGGACAGGGCGTCGCCGGTTGTGTCGAGGTGACTTTCTATTCCGGGGACAAGGTGATTTCTCAAGGACGTCTGTTCATGAGGGTGGGGAAAGCAAATGGCTGGATCTTTACTCCCCCTGATACCTCATCCCGGTCCGGACAACTATTTGATGAAGGTGTATTTTTCGGTCTGATTTTAGCGCTGCTGCCATAGCGATATTTCTGAGTCATTGCACTTTTAAACGCAAAATAGCCCTTCACATCAACTGACGAAATTAACCACACGGATATGCAGGCCCTCCAGGATGACCACAAATATAACGTTAAAAACCGGCGGCGACCCGCGCACGCTGCCAGATTACGCCGCCCTCCGCGATGAGCTCAGCAAGCTGACGCATCCTGCTCGCCCGGATGTGAACTGGCAATATGTCGAAAAACGCTGTCTCTCTCTGTTTGAACAAAACGGTGTGGAGTTGCAGACTGCGGCCTGGTACACCCTTGCCCGGACTCACCTGTCTGGATTGACTGGTCTGAACGAAGGGCTGGCGATTCTGGAGGCCCTTATTAGCCACCAGTGGCACGTTTTCTGGCCGAAGACGCTACACGCTCGTATGGAAATCCTGAGCAGCCTGAGCCAGCGCCTGCAGCAGTGCATGCGTATGCTTCCACTCAACAACAGCCATCTTAGTGAGCTTTATCGTGCTGAAGCGTTGCTTACCCGGCTGAGTGCGGTGCTCCAGCGCCTTGAGCTCAAACACCTTAGCCAGTTCGATACGTTACGAACGTTGATACGTTCAAATGCCGAACGGTTGGAAAACAGTAATGACGCATCAGATTTGAATGCGAGCATAATGCCCGGTCGCGAATTACCTCTGGAGAGGGCAGAGCCGTTTGACGAAGTGAAATGGGTCTATGTTGTGCAGCCGGAAAACCAGCCTAATGCTGAGGGGCTTACGACAGCGCACGGGTCGGTCAGACCATGGAAGCCCTTTGTCGCCGGGATGTGTTCTATGCTGGTGGTCTGCGTCGCCGTGGCGTGGGGAGGGGGCTTTGTGTCCAGACCCGATCCCTTAACGACTCAGGCTGTTGCCTCGCTGGCGCCGTTACCTGGAGTGCTTACTCCTGCTCAGCAAGAGGCGTTAGCACAGCGAGGCACTTTACCGTCCACGTTTATCACAGAAACGCAGCAGCAGCTTGCCCGACTGGAGAAGCTGCCTCCTGACTGGAATATTTCCTACAGCCTTCAGCTGTTAGCACAACTTCAGACATTGCAGCCGGAGGAAGCGAAGCCGCTCGCCGTGCAGTGGCAGCAAAAATTTAACGCGGCAGCGTTGCCTGTTGAAGCCATGAACAGCTGGAATCAGGGAATGATGAAGCTTCAGCAACTGAGCCACCGGCTGAGTAGTCTGGATGAACAGAAAGGAAAATACATCACGGTGAGTGAGCTTAAATCGGTGGTTTTTTCGACTATACAGTCATTTAACCAAACAATACCGGCTGAAGAACAACTCAGACGCCTGTCACAGCATCCCGCAGGAGGTGTGCTTCCTGAAGCCGAAAAGACCCAGCTGGAGTTGCGTCTTAAACAGCTGGCAACGCGTTACGCTCAAATAAAAAGGGATTCTTCGTCGCAGTGAATTCTGCGGTGGACAGGCGAATTTGTTCAACAACGCGTGGAAGTCAAAGTGTCCCCTGCAGGAATCGAACCTGCAACTAGCCCTTAGGAGGGGCTCGTTATATCCATTTAACTAAGGGGACGAGGCGGCACGAGTATAGCCTTATTTACACTGTGCGTTAAGCGCATCGCCGCCTGACTGCTCAAAGAGTCACCATTCAGGTCGGTTTTTTTGTCGATTTATCATCATTTTCCCGTGCCTTAAGCTCGGCTTTGCGTTTGTTCGACATATCGTTACGGATTTGAGCATGGCTTAACAGCGCGAAGATAAACGTTCCGCCGCAGATGTTTCCTGCCAGCGTCGGAAGGGCGAACGGCCAGAAAAAATCGCTCCAGTGAAGCGTACCGTTGAAGACCAGATACAGTATTTCAACGGTACCGACCACGATATGCGTGGTGTCCGCGAGCGCAATCAGCCAGGTCATCAGTATGATCACCACAATTTTGGCGCTCCCCGCTGAAGGAAACATCCAGACCATTGTGGCAATGATCCAGCCGGAGATGATGGCATTCGAGAACATCTCCACCGGCGTGTTTTTCATCACATCCATGCCAATTTTCACAAACGCGTCCCGGGTGGGTTCATCAAAGATCGGCATGTGTTCAAACGCCCAGGCCGCGATGCCCGTGCCGATGATATTACCCAGCAGGACGACGCTCCACAGACGCATCAATAAACCGAAATTGCCGAGGGTGGGGTTTTGCATTACAGGCAGAACGGCGGTCACCGTGTTTTCGGTAAACAGCTGCTGGCGGGCCATGATGACAATAATAAAGCCGAAGGTATAGCCGAGGTTCTCCAGTAAAAATCCGCCGGGTACACCCTCCAGCTGCACATGAAATATCCCTTTCGCAAGCAGAGATGCGCCCATTGAGAGCCCGGCAGCGATGGCTGACCAGAAGAGGGCCATCGCGTCGCGCTCCATCTCCTTTTCACCATCCTGGCGTATATGTTCGTGGATGGCCATCGCGCGGGAGGGGAGGCGATCTTCATCAATTTCTATCTTCTCGCCGCGCGCTTTCTCCTCGCTTTCAATTTCAAGTTCCTCACTGTTCTCGCCAATTTTTTCTTCGCCCACGTCTTTCATATTTGCTCCCGGAGGTTGATCTTTTTGTTAAGCGTAGCGGCTTTTATCGGAATGCCTGTGGGGATGCTCTTAAATTGGCGGCAATGGCAACAAAGGTGATACATCTCTTTCAAAAGACATTATAAAATTGCCAGCGAAACGAATTCCAAAAGCCAGGCTATGCTGAGATCAGAGTCACGGTGGTTACTGCCCGTAATTGTGCTCATAGACATCGGTAAACGTGCTGTTACAATCGCTTGCACGTTTACAGACGGAGCGTCAACGGCTCCGTTACGGATGGCAATCAACGATAGCCATACTGAACAGGGAGATATTTATGAAACTTCGGCTGTCGGCGCTTGCGCTGGGCGCGACGATGCTTGTGGGCTGCGCCAGCTCCGGTGAGCAAACGGGACGCTCCGATCCTCTCGAAGGATTTAACCGCTCAATGTATAGCTTCAACTACAACGTGCTGGACCCGTATGTGGTTCGCCCGGTGGCAGTAGCATGGCGCGATTATGTTCCACAGCCCGCGCGTAACGGATTAAGTAACTTTACCAGCAACCTCGAAGAGCCTGCGGTAATGGTGAACTATTTCCTGCAGGGCGATCCGTATCAGGGGATGGTGCACTTTACCCGCTTCTTCCTGAACTCCATTCTGGGGATGGGCGGCTTTATTGATGTCGCAGGTATGGCGAACCCGAAACTGCAGCGTGAACAGCCGCACCGTTTTGGTAGTACGCTGGGGCATTATGGCGTTGGTTACGGTCCTTACGTTCATCTGCCGTTCTATGGCAGCTTCACCGTGCGTGATGACGGCGGCGATATGGTCGATACGCTATATCCGGTTCTGTCGTGGCTGACCTGGCCGCTTTCTGTGGGTAAATGGACGGTGGAAGGGATTGAAACCCGTGCGCAACTGCTCGACTCTGATGGTCTGCTGCGCCAGTCTTCTGACCCGTACATTATGGTGCGTGAAGCGTACTTCCAGAATCATGACTTTATCGCCAACGGCGGTAAGCTGAAGCCGGAAGAGAATCCAAACGCGAAGGCTATCGAAAACGAACTAAAAGATATCGATTCACAGTAAATAAAAAAGGTGAGCAATGCTCACCTTTTTTGATTCCAGTACGATTAGAACGCGTAGTTGAAGTTCGTACCGAACAGCCAGGCTTTACCTTCAGAGGTAAACTCGTAAGGGCCTTCCTGGAACGTCACTTTCTGACCGTGCATATAAGAAACGCCCGCATCGATGGATGCATTCTCGTTGAACGCATATGTCGCGCCTGCACTTAACCAGAAGCGGTCCTGATCCGGAATCGAAATGGAACGCTTGTCTGCCGGAACCGGGCTGTCGTCAAATGCGATACCGGAGCGGAAAGTCCAGTTTTTATCGTAGTAGTAGGTGGTACCCAGCGCAATACGATAGGCGTCGTGGAAGCTTTCGTCCTTATAGAACAGCGTTTGACCATTGGTTCCGGTCGCTTTCAGCTCCTGGAACTGGCTCCAGCTGGTATAGGCCAGGCTATAGTGAATAGCCCATTGTGGTGCAACGCGGTTGTAACCGGACACTTCCCACATTTCTGGCAAATGCAGCGACAGTGAACCTGGAACGGTCTGGTTTGACGTTCCCCAAGGAATGGTGGTACCTGCACCGGGAACCAGGTTGTTCACAGGCTTCAGGATGCCGCTCTTGTAATCGCCGTCGAAGTCAATTTTCACTTCGGAACGATAGGTCAGACCCCAGCGGTTGTTTTTATCCAGTTCGTACAGGATACCGGCGTTCCAGCCATAGCCCCACTCATCACCTTCAAGGCTGGCAATTTTATTGCTGTTTTTTGGCAGGCGAGCAGTCTGTTCCCCGGAATAACGTTCGATTTTGGCATCGGCGTAGACGGCATCAAAGCCCAGGCCAAAACTCCAGTTATCGTTCAGGCGATACGCACCGCTCAGGTTGAGGTTCAGCGTGGTAAGGTCTGTTTTACCGCCGTATTCACCTGCCGGGTAGTTGTTATTGAACTCGGTAGCAAGGCCGTAGTTAGACGTTACGGATGCACCCCAGCCAAACTGTTCATTGATAGGCGCAACGAAGTGCAGGTTAGGGATCCATGCTGTTGGGGCAATATTGTCCGCTTTAAGACTCGCACCCGTATAAGGCGACTTACCGGAAATGTTTACATCAGGATCGATATAAACCGCACCAGCAGAGAAGGTCGGACGATCAAACATCATGATCAATGCAGGGTTACGACTCGCGTTACCTGCATCATCAGCAATAGCGCCTTCCCCGGAATATGCGCGGCCAAGGCCAGAGGAAGAAAATTCGTTTAACTGAAAGCCCGCTGACCATGCGGAAGTGGAGACGAGTGCCACTGCGACTGCCAGCGCAGTCTTGTTGAACAGGGTTTTCTGGCTCATGACCATAACCTCATTGAGTTATTTTTATTCAATAATTGTTACATACCGTAACAGGAGCGCGAAGTGTAGGGTCTGAGGTATGACAGACAAATCAGACCAGTGGCCAGAGTATAGGTCTGACCAGCCGGAATGTTGCAAGTTTGTTTATTAATATTTTCAAACATGTTTCGTGAAACGAGATCTGGTTGGCAAAATTGTGACCATCGAGACTCACCCAAAAGGGTGGTTTTTGTTTTAGATCATTTTTTAGTGTGATATTGGTCACTTATCCGATTTTGCGCCATTAACGGCTGGAGAGAGCCCGCGCCGGGGCGTAAAATAGCAGCATCGTGTTTATCTCGCGCGCTGCGCGAATACAGAGGAAATTGAGCTATGAGTAAATGCAGTGCTGATGAAACCCCGGTTTGCTGCTGTATGGATGTTGGAACCATCATGGACAACACCGATTGCACCGCCTCTTACAGCCGCGTATTCACCAACCGTGCCGAAGCGGAAGAGACCCTTACTGCGCTGAGCAAGCGTGCGCGTGACGTTGAATCCGATCCTTGTGAAATCAAGTCTACCTTTACCGAAGTGGAAGGTGGCGTGAAGCTGGAAATCGACTTTGTCTTCGCCTGCGAAGCAGAAACGCTGATTTTCCAGCTGGGTCTGCGTTAATTTCTGCGGCCTGATGCCCTCACCCCGACCCTCTCCCACGGGAGAGGGCGCAAACATTAAAAACGGTAACCTACGGGTTACCGTTTTGCTTTTACCTTGCGCACCCGGCAACATACCGCACAAATGCCCCTGCCATGCAGGGGCATTTTCTTTTTCTTCTCTGTGTTTTAGCTCGCACTTTTTCGTTTCCCCGATTGGCTGAATGTAAAAAAATGGTTAAGACTATTATCAGGTCAGACCACTTTGAGTTTGCAAAAATTTTTTACAGGGGAGTGTTATGAGTCAGGCATTACCGCTTATTACCCGTCAGGGCGATCGCATTGCCATCGTCAGTGGATTGCGCACGCCATTTGCGCGTCAGGCAACGGCGTTTCATGGCATACCGGCCGTCGACCTGGGGAAAATGGTAGTGGGGGAGATGCTGGCTCGCAGCGAAATTCCGCCTGAGGTCATCGAACAGCTGGTTTTCGGCCAGGTCGTGCAGATGCCTGAAGCCCCCAACATTGCGCGGGAAATCGTCCTTGGTACCGGGATGAATGTGCACACCGATGCCTACAGCGTCAGTCGCGCCTGTGCGACCAGTTTCCAGGCCGTGGCGAACGTCGCCGAAAGCCTGATGGCGGGGACTATCCGCGCCGGGATTGCGGGCGGGGCGGACTCCTCTTCGGTACTGCCGATTGGGGTCAGTAAAAAGCTGGCGCGTATCCTGGTCGATGCTAACAAAGCCCGTACGACGGGTCAGAAACTCAAACTCTTCTCGCGTTTACGTCTGCGCGATCTGATGCCCGTGCCACCTGCCGTAGCGGAATATTCCACTGGCCTGCGCATGGGCGATACCGCCGAGCAGATGGCGAAAACCTACGGCATTACCCGTGAACAGCAGGATGCGCTGGCGCATCGCTCGCATCAGCTTGCGGCAAAAGCCTGGTCGGAAGGCAAGCTGACCGACGAGGTCATGACCGCCTACATTCCACCCTATCGCGAACCGCTTGCGGAAGATAACAATATTCGCGGCACCTCGACGCTGGCAGATTACGCCAAACTGCGCCCGGCGTTTGATCGCAAGCACGGCACGGTGACGGCGGCGAACAGTACGCCGCTGACGGACGGGGCCGCCGCCGTGATCCTGATGACCGAATCCCGTGCGAAGGAGCTGGGCATTACTCCCCTCGGCTATTTACGCAGCTATGCCTTCACCGCCATTGATGTCTGGCAGGACATGCTGTTAGGTCCGGCGTGGTCCACGCCGCTGGCGCTGGATCGCGCGGGGCTGACGCTGGCCGATTTAACCCTGATTGATATGCACGAAGCATTTGCCGCGCAAACCCTGGCCAACGTCCAGCTGCTGGCAAGCGAGCGTTTCGCACGCGATGTGCTGGGCCGCGCCCATGCTACAGGTGAAGTGGATCAGAGCAAATTCAACGTGCTGGGCGGCTCTATCGCCTATGGTCATCCGTTTGCCGCCACAGGGGCGAGGATGATCACGCAAACATTACATGAACTCCGTCGCCGTGGCGGCGGGTTTGGCCTTGTTACCGCCTGTGCGGCGGGCGGCCTTGGCGCAGCAATGGTTCTGGAGGCTGAATAATGGATATGCCATCTGCATTTAATCTGACGGTTCGCCTCGATAACGTGGCCGTTATCACTATTGATGTGCCTGATGAAAAGATGAATACCCTGAAGGCCGAATTTGGTGTTCAGGTGCGCGCGATGCTAAAGCAGATCCGCGAGAACAAAGCCATTCGCGGCCTGGTGTTTATCTCTGCCAAACCCGACAACTTTATAGCCGGGGCGGATATCAACATGATCGCCCGGGCGCAAAGCGCGCTGGAAGCCGAAGAGCTGGCGCGTCAGGGCCAGCAGGTGATGGCGGAGATCAACAGCCTGCCGATCCCGGTTATCGCCGCGATCCACGGGGCGTGTCTGGGCGGTGGGCTGGAGCTTGCGCTGGCGTGCCACAGCCGTATATGTACCGACGATCCGAAAACCATTCTGGGTCTGCCGGAAGTGCAGCTGGGCTTGCTGCCAGGCTCCGGCGGAACGCAACGACTGCCGCGCCTGGTGGGCGTCAGCACGGCGCTGGAGATGATCTTAACCGGTAAACAGCTGCGCGCCCGTCAGGCGCTGAAGGCCGGTCTGGTCGATGACGTCGTGCCGCAGTCCATTTTGCTGGAGGCCGCCGTTGAGCTGGCGCTGAAAGGGCGTCAGGTAAGACGTCCTTTGCCGGTACGCGAGCGCGTGCTGGCAGGGCCACTGGGGAGAACGCTCCTGTTCAACATGGTGGGCAAAAAGACCGAACAAAAAACCAAAGGTAACTATCCGGCGGCAAAGCGGATCCTCGAGGTGATTGAGACCGGGCTGTCCCAGGGTAGCAGCAGCGGCTATGCCGCAGAGGCCAAATCCTTTGGCGAACTGGCGATGACGCCGCAGTCACAGGCGCTGCGCAGCATCTTCTTCGCCAGCACGGACGTGAAAAAAGATCCCGGTAGCGAGGCGCAGCCCGCGCCGCTGCGTGCCATTGGCGTACTGGGTGGAGGACTCATGGGCGGCGGTATCGCTTTTGTTACCGCCAGCAAAGGCAAATTGCCTGTACGCATCAAAGACATCAATCCTAAGGGGATCAACCACGCGCTGCAGTACAGCTGGCAGAACCTTGATCAAAAGGTCAAGCGCCGCCATATCAAGGCAAGCGAGCGTGATAAAACCCTGGCGATGATCTCCGGCACGACGGATTACAGCGGTTTTGCGCACCGCGATCTGGTGATTGAAGCCGTGTTTGAGGATCTTGCGCTTAAGCAGCAGATGGTGGCAGACGTTGAACAGCATTGCGCCGCGCATACCATTTTTGCCTCCAATACGTCGTCATTACCGATTGGCGATATCGCGGCGAAAGCCACGCGTCCGGAGCAGGTGATCGGGCTGCACTTCTTTAGTCCGGTGGAAAAAATGCCGCTGGTGGAAGTTATTCCACACGCAACCACCAGTCCGCAAACTATCGCCACGGTAGTCAAGCTTGCGAAGAAGCAGGGTAAAACGCCGATCGTGGTTGCAGATAAAGCCGGCTTCTACGTCAACCGCATTCTGGCGCCCTACATTAATGAAGCCATGCGGCTGCTGACGGAAGGCGAGAAGATCGAACATGTCGACGAGGCGCTGGTAAAGTTTGGTTTCCCCGTTGGCCCAATCCAACTTTTGGATGAGGTGGGAATAGACACCGGCACTAAAATTATACCTGTACTGGAGGCGGCTTATGGCGATCGTTTTAGCCCGCCTGCAAACATTGTTTCTGCAATTTTGAAGGACGATCGCAAAGGCAGAAAAAATGAACGCGGTTTCTATCTTTACGGCGCGAAAGGGCGTAAAAGCAAGAAACAGGTCGACCCTTCGGTTTATGGGCTTATTTCGACCACCGGTCAGGGAAAACTGTCCGCCGTTCAGTGCGCTGAACGCTGCGTGATGATGATGCTCAATGAAGCGGCGCGCTGCTTTGGTGAAAAGGTGATCAAGAGCTCGCGCGATGGCGACATCGGCGCGGTATTTGGCATTGGTTTCCCGCCGTTCCTTGGCGGCCCGTTCCGTTACATGGATACGCTCGGCGCGGGTGAAGTGGTTGCTATCCTGCAACGTCTGGCTTCGCAATATGGTCCACGGTTTACACCGTGTGACGAATTATTGCAGATGGCGGAACGGGGCCAGACATTTTGGCCTGCAAGGGAAACTGTCCTCGTAAGCTGAGGTCAAAGAAGGGTAAATCCTGAAGTGAATGAACCTGTTCTGGCGATTTTGTAAACAGAGATTGACTATACTTACGCCATTGAGGTAAAAAACAGCGTTTCATTCACCGAATGGATCAGGCACAATGCCCGACCATCGGGTTTTCTACCTCTCAGCATTTATCGCGGGTAGTTAACGCCGGTGATTCTGGTTAACAAAAGCGGTGCAATATGCAAGTTTTTATCATGCGTCACGGCGACGCGGCACTCGATGCCGCCAGTGACTCAGTACGTCCTTTGACCGTCTGTGGCTGCGACGAATCTCGTCTGATGGCGAACTGGCTTAACGGTCAAAAAGTGGACATCGAACGCGTTCTGGTGAGTCCGTTCCTGCGTGCAGAACAGACGCTGGACGTGGTAGGGGAGTGTATGAACCTGCCATCCAGTGTGGATGTTCTCCCTGAACTCACCCCGTGTGGCGATGTCGGCCTTGTCAGCGCTTATCTTCAGGCGCTGTGCAATGAAGGTGTCGCTTCCGCGCTGGTCATTTCCCACCTGCCACTGGTTGGCTATCTGGTATCTGAGCTGTGCCCTGGCGAGACCCCGCCGATGTTTACGACATCCGCCATTGCTAATGTTTCTCTCGACGAAACGGGCAAAGGTGTCTTCAACTGGCAAATGAGTCCGTGCAACCTGAAGATGGCAAAAGCCATCTGACGTGACGTGCGATATGGCGGGGTGCAATGTGCTTCCCGCCATTCTGTCAGGGCAACTCTGGCGGCTGCCACTCTTCCACTTCAATCAACACCAGCAATGCGGCATCTCCACCGTACTCTTTTGGTGCCTGATGAAACGCCATCACGTGTGGATGCTGAGCCAGCCACAGCGGCGTCTGCTGCTTGAGGATATGTTTACCGTGGCCATGCATCACGCAGGCGCAGAAAACATGTTCACGACGACAGGCTGCAATCAATGCCCCCAACTCCTGTTTCGCCTGCATCTGCGTTAAACCGTGCAGATCGAGAAACAGCTCCGGCGAATAATCTCCGCGACGTAACTTTTTGAGCTCAAAATGGCTGACGTCTTCGCGTACGTATTTCACCGCACCCTGAGTATTGAGCAGCGGCTGAAATTCATCTGAAAAATAGTGGCTGTTATCCGCCTGCTCCTGCAGCAGACGTTTGACCGGTACTTCGCTGATTTTTTTACGCTGCGGGCGATGGACAATGGTGTCCTGCGCGATTTTACGCGTCCCGGTCATTAGCTGCCGGAAGAGCGCCTGATCCTCCTCGCTGAGCGATGTTTTCTTTTTCATTCGTCATTCTCATCTCGTATTTCCGACAGTGTACCCGACTAAACGCATTTTTTAACCTCAAGCGAGACGCGTCATTGCTGATTTATCGCCGTCTTCATGGCAAACTAGCCGCCGAAAATTATGCGAGCATGCCCTGGAGGAAAGAGTGGATAAAATTTTTGTCGATGAAGCAGTAAACGAGCTGCATACCATACAGGACATGTTGCGCTGGTCGGTTAGCCGCTTCAGCGCCGCCAATATCTGGTACGGACACGGTACCGACAACCCGTGGGATGAAGCCGTGCAGCTGGTGTTGCCGTCCCTCTACCTGCCGCTGGATATCCCGGAAGACATGCGCACCGCGCGCCTGACCTCCAGCGAAAAACACCGCATCGTTGAGCGCGTGATCCGCCGCGTGAACGAACGTATTCCGGTCGCCTATCTGACCAATAAAGCCTGGTTCTGCGGCCACGAGTTCTATGTCGATGAACGCGTGCTGGTGCCGCGCTCGCCGATTGGTGAGCTGATCAACAACCACTTTGAAGGTCTGATCGGCCATCAGCCGCAGCACATTCTGGATATGTGTACCGGCAGCGGCTGTATCGCCATCGCCTGCGCGTACGCCTTCCCGGAGGCGGAAGTGGACGCTGTCGATATCTCCACCGACGCGCTGGCCGTGACCGAGCACAACATTGAAGAGCACGGTCTGATCCATCACGTTACGCCAATTCGCTCTGACCTGTTCCGCGATCTGCCGACGTTGCAGTACGATCTGATCGTCACTAACCCGCCGTACGTCGATGCGGAAGACATGTCCGATCTGCCGAGCGAATACCGTCACGAGCCGGAGCTGGGTCTGGCGTCAGGATCTGACGGCCTGAAGCTGACCCGCCGCATTCTGGCCTGCGCGCCGGATTATCTGACCGACGACGGCGTTCTGATTTGTGAAGTGGGCAACAGCATGGTACATCTGATAGAGCAGTACCCGGATGTGCCGTTCACCTGGCTTGAGTTCGACAACGGCGGTGACGGTGTCTTTATGCTGACCAAAGCGCAGCTGCTCGACGCGCGCGAACACTTCAGCATCTATAAAGATTAATCCAGCGGGCTTCGGCCCGTTTCACAACGCTCAAACACAAACAACAACATCGGAGCCGTGATGGCAGGAAACAGTATTGGACAGTTATTCCGCGTGACCACCTTTGGCGAGTCGCACGGGCTGGCGCTGGGCTGTATCGTTGATGGCGTACCGCCAGGCATCGAACTGACCGAAGCCGATTTGCAGCACGACCTCGACCGTCGTCGTCCGGGCACCTCTCGCTACACCACGCAGCGTCGCGAGCCGGACCAGGTCAAAATTCTCTCTGGCGTCTTTGAAGGCCGCACTACAGGCACCAGCATTGGTCTGCTGATTGAAAACACCGATCAGCGCTCCCAGGACTACGGCGCCATCAAAGACGTGTTCCGTCCGGGCCATGCCGACTATACCTACGAACAAAAGTACGGTTTCCGCGACTATCGCGGCGGCGGGCGTTCTTCCGCGCGTGAAACCGCGATGCGCGTGGCGGCTGGCGCCATTGCCAAAAAATACCTGCAGCAGAAATTTGGCATCGTTATCCGCGGCTGTCTGACCCAGATGGGCGACATTCCGCTGGCGATCAAAGACTGGGATCTGGTCGAGCAAAACCCGTTCTTCTGTGCCGATGCCGACAAGCTGGACGCGCTGGACGAACTGATGCGCGGCCTGAAAAAAGAGGGCGACTCCATTGGGGCGAAAGTGACCGTCGTGGCCGACGGCGTCCCACCAGGCTGGGGCGAGCCGGTATTTGACCGTCTCGACGCCGACATCGCCCACGCGCTGATGAGTATCAACGCGGTGAAGGGCGTTGAGATTGGCGACGGTTTTGACGTGGTATCCCTGCGCGGCAGCCAGAACCGTGACGAGATCACGAAGGCGGGCTTCCAGAGCAACCACGCGGGCGGCATTCTGGGCGGTATCAGCAGCGGGCAGCAGATTATTGCCAACATCGCGCTGAAGCCAACCTCCAGCATTACCGTGCCGGGCCACACGATTAACCGCGATGGCGAAGAAGTTGAGATGATCACCAAAGGACGTCACGATCCGTGCGTGGGGATCCGCGCGGTGCCGATCGCAGAAGCGATGCTGGCGATCGTGCTGATGGATCACTTCCTGCGCCAGCGCGCGCAGAATGCGGACGTGACGACCACCATTCCACGCTGGTAAACATGAAAAAAACCGCAATTGCTCTGCTGGCGCTGCTGGCCAGTGGAGCCAGTCTGGCCGCAACGCCATGGCAAAAAATCACCCACCCGGTGGCGGGGAGCGCGCAGTCCATTGGCGCCTTTTCCAACGGCTGTATCGTCGGTGCCCAGGAGCTTCCTCTCCAGTCTGATACCTATCAGGTGATGCGCACCGATCAGCGGCGTTATTTCGGCCACCCGGATCTGGTGCTGTTCATCCAGCGTCTGGGAAATCAGGTGCATAACCTGGGGCTGGGCACGATGCTGATTGGCGATATGGGGATGCCTGCCGGGGGTCGCTTTAACGGTGGACACGCCAGTCACCAGACCGGACTGGATGTCGATATCTTCCTGCAGCTGCCGAAAACCCGTTGGACCTCCGCCCAACTGCTGAAACCGCAGGCGCTGGATCTGGTGGCGAGCGACGGCAAGCGTGTTGTGCCGTCCCTGTGGACGCGAGACGTATCCAGCATGATCAAGCTGGCCGCGGAAGATAACGACGTCACGCGGATTTTCGTTAACCCGGCCATCAAGCAGCAGCTTTGTCTGGATGCCGGAACCGATCGCGACTGGCTGCGCAAAGTGCGCCCGTGGTTCCAGCATCGTGCGCACATGCACGTTCGTCTGCGCTGTCCGGCGAATAGCCTGGAATGTGAAGATCAGCCGCTACCTCCGCCAGGCGATGGCTGCGGTGCGGAACTGCAAAGCTGGTTTGAACCGGCAAAACCTGGAACCTCAAAGCCTGAGAAGAAGACACCGCCTCCGTTGCCGCCTTCCTGCCAGGCGCTACTGGATGAGCATGTACTTTAATGGATAATTTCGTCGATCTGTTTATGGTGTCACCGCTGCTGCTGGTGGTGCTGTTCTTCGTGGCCATGCTGGCCGGTTTTATTGATGCCCTTGCGGGCGGTGGCGGGTTATTAACCGTACCCGCGCTGCTGGCGGCGGGCATGAGCCCGGCGCAGGCGCTTGCCACCAACAAGCTGCAGGCCTGCGGCGGCTCGCTCTCGGCGTCTCTCTATTTTATCCGCCGCAAGGTGGTGAGCCTGGCCGACCAGAAGCTCAATATCCTGATGACCTTTATCGGTTCCACGTCGGGCGCGCTGCTGGTTCAGCACGTGCAGTCGGATATTTTGCGCCAGATCCTGCCGGTTCTGGTCATCTGCATCGGTCTCTACTTCCTGCTGATGCCAAAGCTCGGCGAGGAAGACCGCCAGCGTCGTCTGCACGGCCTGCCGTTTGCCCTGATTGCCGGGGGCTGCGTCGGCTTTTACGACGGATTCTTCGGCCCGGGGGCAGGCTCGTTTTATGCGCTGGCGTTCGTGACGCTGGCCGGGTTTAACCTCGCCAAATCGACCGCTCATGCCAAAGTGCTCAACGCGACCTCGAACCTCGGCGGTCTGCTGCTGTTTATCATTGGCGGCAAGGTCATCTGGGCAACCGGATTCGTCATGATGGCAGGGCAGTTCCTGGGCGCACGCGCGGGTTCGCGTCTGGTGTTAAGCAAAGGACAAAAACTGATTCGCCCGATGATTGTCATCGTCTCGGCCGTAATGAGCGCCAAACTTCTTTATGACAGCCATGGACAGGAGATCCTCACCTGGTTGGGGATGAATTAATGAACAGTACGCATCACTACGAACAGCTGATTGCGATTTTCGACGGCTGTTTTGCTGACGATTTTAATACCCGTCTGATTAAAGGCGACGACGAACCGATCTATCTTCCTGCTGATGCAGAGGTTCCGTATAACCGTATCGTGTTTGCGCACGGCTTTTACGCCAGCGGTCTTCACGAGATTTCGCACTGGTGCATTGCGGGGAAAGCGCGGCGCGAGCTGGTGGATTTCGGTTACTGGTACTGCCCGGACGGACGTGATGCCGCCACCCAGGGGCAGTTTGAGGATGTGGAAGTGAAGCCGCAGGCGCTGGAATGGCTATTCTGCGTCGCGGCGGGTTTCCCGTTCAACGTGAGCTGTGACAACCTTGAAGGCGACTTCGAGCCAGACCGTATCGTCTTCCAGCGCCGCGTTCATGCGCAGGTGATGGAATATCTTGAGAAAGGCATCCCGGAACGTCCGGCGCGCCTGATCGAGGCCTTACAGAATTATTACCACACGCCGGCGATAGCGGCGGAATGCTTCCCTTGGCCGGAAGATCTTTAACAGAGGAAAGAAGATGATCGCAGAATTTGAATCACGCATTCTGGCGTTAATTGATGACATGGTGGAACACGCCAGTGATGATGAGCTGTTCGCCAGCGGTTATCTGCGTGGTCACCTGACGCTCGCGGTAGCCGAGCTGGAAGCGGGTGACGATCACTCTGCCGACGCTGTTCACGCTGAAGTCACCCGCAGCCTGGAAAAAGCCATTCTGGCCGGGGAGCTCTCTCCGCGCGACCAGTCACTGGTGCTGGGCATGTGGGACAATTTGTTCCGGCAGGCGAAAGCGAAGTAAGTGTTTCACCACCCTCTCCCTGTGGGAGAGGGACGGGTGAGGGCACTAGGCCGCCCCCTACTTAACCTTCTTCCCCTTCAGCAGTTTCCGTACCCACAAGCGATTCGGATTCAGCCCCGCAAGCGTAACACTGTCCAGCGGAACCGGCTCGTCGCTCATTTGCGCGGCCAACACTTCTGCCAGCAGCGGGGCAGAGCACAACCCGCGAGACCCTAATCCACCCAGCATATACAGCTCCGGATAAACCGGCGCGCTTACCGCGTTATCCCGGTTATCAGCAAGGTCCTGATAGGCCTCAAGCGTTGCCTCATAGTCCGGCACATTTCCCGCCATCGGCAGATGATCGCGGGTGGCACAGCGAACGCCGCAGCGCGCTTCCCCCTCGCTGACGTCAACCTCTTGCGCCCATGCCGCATCCGGGAAACAGTCAATCAGGCGCTGGCGGTTTTGCGCCTGATCCGCGTCGCTGTAGCGCATATCCGTTTCGCCACGATGATAGCTGGCCCCGATGCAGTGATGGCCATTAGACGGATTTTGTGGCGTCAGGTAGCCGTCATAGCACAGCACCTGACGCAGTTTGCTCAGTTCAGGTGCGGAAGGAATATGGCTCACCTGGCCGCCGACCGGATAAACCGGCAACGTTTCTGTCTGGATAAACTGATTGATGTTATGCCCGTTTGCCAGCACAACGCTGGCATGGCTTACCGCTTTGCCATCCGCAAAACGCAGATTCCAGCGCTCGCTTCGGCTCAGCGATTCAACGGTGTGAGCATAATGCGCCGTCAGCCCGCGCGACTGCGCCAGGGAAATGACCGCCGCGGTCAGTTCAGCCGGGCACAGCCAGCCGCCGAGCGGATACTGAATGCCCCCACAGCCGGTTTCCACGCCAGCGGTGGCTGCCACCTCCTGCGCGCTTACCGCGCGAGCAATCTCGTCAGGCAGGCCCAGCGACAGCATCTGCGTGATTTTTTGCTGGCTCTTTTCATCCCAGCCGAGCTGCGTCACGCCGCACCAGTCATGATCGAACGCCACCGGCAGGGCGTCGTAGAGGCGACGAGCAAAGGTAAACGCCGCCGGGAAAAACCGGAACAGGGCCGGATCGTGCGCGCTTAAAAGCGGATAGAGCGCCCCCTGGCGGTTGCCGGACGCGCCGCTAGCTGGCGCATCGTCAGCACAGTAGAGCGTGACCTGCCAGCCACGGTGGAGAAGCGCGAGAGACAGCAGGGCGCTGGCGATCCCCCCGCCGACTATCGCCACCTCACGTGATGCACTGGCGCGGCGTGCAAACCAGGGCGCCTGAGCGGGAACGTCCAGCGTCTGATCCATCCTGCCGACCAGCATGTCGCGCTTGCGGCCAAAGCCTTTGGTCTTCTGCATGATAAAGCCCGCCTCCTGCAGCCCGCGGCGGACAAAGCCCGCCGAGGTGAAGGTGGCAAGCGTTGCGCCAGGGCGCGCCAGCCGCGCCATCGCGCTAAACAGGTGCTGGCTCCACATGTCCGGGTTTTTGGCGGGGGCAAAGCCGTCCAGGAACCACGCGTCCACCGTCTGATTCATCGAATCATCGAGCGTATCGGTCAGGTCATTGATGTCGCCAAGCCATAAATCCAGCGTCACGCGTCCGCCGTCCAGAATCAGACGGTGGCAGCCGCCGATGTGAGGCGGCCACTGTGCCTGAAGCTGTTCCGCCCAGGTGGCAAGCTCTGGCCAGCGCTGATGAGCGAGCCGCAGATCGTGCGCGGTGAGCGGGAATTTTTCGAAACTGATGAAATGTAATCTTTGTAGCGTAGCCTCAGGGTGTGCAGCGTGAAACTGGTTAAACGCCTGCCAGAGGGTTAAAAAATTCAGCCCGGTACCGAACCCACTTTCCGCGACCACAAACAGGCTCCGCGGATGCGCCGGGAAGCGGGTGCTGAGCTGGTTTCCGTCGAGGAAAACATAGCGAGTTTCTTCGAGCCCGTTATCATTAGAAAAATAGACGTCATCAAAATCTCGGGAAACAGGTGTACCCTCAGCGTTGAATTCGAGGTTGGCGGGTTGTATAGCGTTTTGTTTCACGTAAGTTACTCGTCTGACAGGCAGTGGCACGATCTTAACGATGTGAGTCCATCGGTGCAAATTTCCGCAGAAAATGTCTGATCGGACTTGTTCGGCGTACAAGTGTACGCTATTGTGCGACTCGAAACTTACTATAGTGCGACTTACAGAGGTATTGAATGAAACGTGCAGTGATTACTGGCCTGGGCATTGTTTCCAGCATCGGTAATAACCAGCAGGAAGTCCTGGCATCTCTGCGTGAAGGACGCTCCGGGATCACTTTCTCTGAAGAGTTTAAAGATTCAGGTATGCGTAGCCACGTATGGGGTAACGTCAAACTGGACACCACCGGTTTGATTGACCGCAAAGTGGTTCGTTTCATGAACGATGCCTCTATTTATGCTTATCTCTCCATGCAGGAAGCGATCAAAGATTCTGGCCTGAGCGAAGAGGTTTATCAGAACAACCCGCGCGTGGGTCTGATCGCCGGTTCTGGCGGCTCATCTAAAGCGCAGGTATTCGGTGCTGACGCAATGCGTAGCCCGCGTGGTCTGAAAGCGGTAGGTCCGTACGTGGTCACCAAAGCCATGGGCTCTGCGGTTTCCGCGTGCCTGGCGACCCCATTCAAAATCCACGGTGTGAACTACTCCATCAGCTCCGCGTGTGCGACTTCCGCGCACTGCATCGGTAATGCTGTTGAGCAGATCCAGCTGGGTAAACAGGACATCGTATTTGCTGGCGGCGGCGAAGAGCTGGGCTGGGAAATGGCCTGTGAATTCGACGCGATGGGCGCACTGTCCACCAAGTACAATGAGACCCCGGACAAAGCATCTCGTACCTACGATGCACACCGTGACGGTTTCGTTATCGCGGGCGGCGGCGGTATGGTTGTGGTTGAAGAGCTGGAGCACGCACTGGCGCGTGGCGCGCACATCTACGCTGAAATCGTGGGCTACGGTGCAACGTCTGACGGCGCCGACATGGTTGCGCCATCCGGCGAAGGCGCGGTGCGCTGCATGAAGATGGCGATGCACGGCGTTGACACCCCAATCGACTACCTGAACTCCCACGGTACCTCTACGCCGGTAGGCGACGTAAAAGAGCTGGGTGCGATCCGTGAAGTCTTCGGCGACAACAGCCCGGCGATCTCCGCGACCAAAGCCATGACCGGTCACTCTCTGGGTGCGGCTGGCGTGCAGGAAGCGATCTACTCGCTGCTGATGCTGGAAAACGGCTTTATCGCTCCAAGCATCAACATTGATGAGATGGACGAGCAGGCTGCTGGCCTGAACATCGTGACCAAACCAACAGAAGCGACGCTGACCACCGTCATGTCCAACAGCTTCGGCTTCGGCGGCACCAACGCCACGCTGGTCATGCGTAAGCTGAAAGCATAAGTTTTATGTTTGATTCAGAAGGGGAGCCATAAGGCTCCCTTTTTTTATGCATTGACAAGCAGCTGATCTCACAGGCAAACTTCACCACTCAACATTATCCTCACGATAATGCGTAAGCGTTTAACGTCAACCAACGCACCTTAATCCTGATAATCAGGTAGAGGGGGCGTGGCATTTCCCCGCCTTACTCTTCATTTCGGAGTAAAGCATGACTGCAGTAACTCAAACAGAAACAACCCCTTCAGCGAACGTCTCGCTGTTCCGTATCGCCTTTGCGGTATTCCTGACCTATATGACCGTTGGCCTGCCGCTGCCGGTGATCCCGCTGTTCGTTCATCAGGAGCTGGGCTATGGCAACACCATGGTCGGCATTGCCGTGGGCATTCAGTTTTTAGCCACGGTATTAACCCGCGGTTACGCCGGACGGCTGGCGGATCAGCACGGTGCCAAACGCTCGGCGCTGCAGGGGATGTTTGCCTGCGGGCTGGCGGGCGGCGCCTGGCTGCTGGCGGCTCTCCTGCCGGTAGACGCCGCGTATAAATTTGCGCTGCTGGTGCTAGGCCGTTTAATTCTTGGCTTCGGTGAAAGCCAGCTGCTGACCGGCACCCTGACCTGGGGAATGGGGCTGGTGGGGCCAGCACGTTCCGGCAAGGTGATGTCCTGGAACGGCATGGCCATCTACGGCGCGCTGGCCGCCGGTGCACCGCTTGGCCTGCTGATCAACAGCCAGTTCGGGTTTGCGGCGCTGGCTGCAACGACCATGGCGCTGCCGCTGGTGGCATGGGCGTTTAACGGCTCGGTGCGTAAGGTACCTGCGCACAAAGGCGAGCGTCCTTCCCTGTGGAGCGTGGTCGGCCAAATCTGGCAGCCGGGCCTGGGCCTGGCGCTGCAGGGCGTGGGTTTTGCGGTAATAGGGACGTTTGTATCGCTCTATTTTATGAGCCGAGGCTGGGCGATGGCCGGTTTTACGCTTACTGCCTTTGGCGGCGCGTTTGTTCTGATGCGCGTGCTTTTTGGCTGGATGCCGGATCGCTTTGGCGGCGTGAAGGTGGCGGTGGCATCGCTGGTCATTGAAGCTATCGGTCTTCTGCTGTTGTGGAATGCTCCCGTGGCATCCGTGGCCCTGCTGGGTGCTGCGCTGACCGGCTGCGGCTGTTCTCTGATCTTCCCGGCGCTGGGCGTTGAAGTGGTGAAGCGCGTGGCCCCGCAGGTGCGCGGGACGGCGCTCGGCGGCTATGCGGCGTTTCAGGATATCTCATACGGGGTAACCGGACCGCTGGCCGGGCTGTTAGCGACCTCGTTTGGCTATCCGTCCGTCTTTCTGGCCGGTGCGGTTTCTGCGGTGGTGGGGATCGTGGTGACGCTGGTGGCGTTTCGCAGGCGTTGAGCCGTTGTTGCCGGGTGACGGCTGTGCCTTACCCGGCCTACGATTCGAGCCGTTGTAGGCCCGGTAAGCGCAGCGCCACCGGGCAAAACCTCAGGCAACCAGCCAGAAAATCGCCAGCGCAATCAGCAGTGCAATAAACATCAGCCCCGGACGCGCAGAGAGCGTTCTGAATGTCTCGACGACCGGCGCAAACAGCGGGCTGTAGATCGGCTGAACGTTTCTCACCTCCGGCACGCCGCCCTCGCGCTCGGCGCGACGAACGAAGATTTGATTGAGCAGATCCTGCACCTGCGCGGTGGTCAGCACCGTCTGCGGCGTGGCCTGCCAGTTTTGCTGGGCGTAATCCCGAATCACGTCGAACTCGTGCGGCTCAAGCGGCTGTTTCAGTGCCGCCTGGACGGTATGCAGGGTAGGGGCATTCTGGGTGCTGAGCGTCTGGCGCGCCTGGAGCCAGGTCACCAGATGAGTAAACTGTTTGGCCGGGATCAGTTCACCCGCCTTCACGCCGGACAGCTCCAGCATGGATTGCCAGATAAGCTTCGTCGGTTCGCCAGTGGCCGCAGCCAGCTTTGTCACCATCTGCTTGAGCGTGTTGTGCTCGGCGGGCAGCAGCGGACGCTCGGTCGACGGGCGCACCTGAGGCTGCGGAATAGACAGCTCGTTGTTCTGCAGCAGGGTCAGTACGGTTTTAAGCTGGTCGGGCGTCAGCTGCCCTAGCGCGGTCTGACCATACTGCTGGCGAATAAAATCACTCACCGCCTGGCGGTTATTACCCTGGCCCAGCAGCTCCGTCAGCTGAGCAACAATCTGGCGCGTGGTGTGGTTCTGCTGCGCGGTCGTAATACGCTGGTTCAGATTTTGCTCGGCAGCAGGGAAATGACGCGACTGCAGCGGTGCGTCGTTCCTCACGCCTAAATCATGCTTTACCCCGGCCCAGACTTCCGCATTCTGCTGTGAAGTCAGCGCAATCAGGCGCGTGATCAGTCGCTCCAGCACGGTGCGCTGTTGCGTGGATAGCGGTTGTTCACCGGCAACGTTTGGCGTGACGGGGCCTTCACCCGGAGGGCGTGGCGGCGTACCTGAAATGGGCTGCATCGTCAAAAATCCTTAAAGTCAAAACTCAGCGTAAACCAGGTATACGTATATGCCTGGCGGCCAGATTATGGCACACTTGGCAGGTTTTCTTCCTCTCAAACAGGTACTCAGACGTGAAAATCCTCGTTGATGAAAATATGCCTTATGCCCGTGAGCTGTTTAGCCGCCTGGGTAACGTTAAGGCTGTCCCTGGTCGCCCGATCCCGGTCAACGAACTGGATGACGCAGACGCGCTGATGGTGCGTTCGGTGACCAAAGTAAATGAGGCGTTGCTCGCCGGTAAAGCGATTAAGTTTGTCGGAACCGCAACGGCAGGGACCGATCATGTGGATGATAAGTGGCTGACGCAGGCTGGAATCGGTTTTTCCGCCGCGCCGGGCTGTAACGCCATTGCCGTTGTGGAATACGTTTTCTCCTCGCTGCTGATGCTGGCCGAGCGCGACGGGTTTGCGCTGAAGGACCGCACCGTGGGGATTGTTGGCGTGGGTAACGTCGGCGGACGCCTGCAAAAGCGTCTTGAAGCGTTAGGGATCCGCACGCTGCTGTGCGATCCGCCGCGCAAAGACAACGGTGATGACGGGGATTTCCGCTCGCTGGACGAGCTGGTCGAACAGTGCGACGTGCTGACTTTCCACACGCCGCTGTTTAAAGAGGGGCCGTATAAGTCGCTGCATCTTGCTGACGAGGCGCTGATCCGTCGGCTGAAGGCTGGCACTATTCTGATAAATGCCTGCCGTGGCCCTGTGGTCGATAACGCTGCGCTGCTGACATGTCTGAATGAAGGACAAGACCTCAGCGTGGTGCTGGACGTCTGGGAGCCGGAGCCGGATCTCAACGTTGAGTTGCTTAACAAGGTGGACGTGGGCACAGCGCATATCGCCGGTTATACCCTCGAGGGGAAAGCGCGCGGCACGACGCAGGTCTTCGAGGCCTACAGCGCTTTTATCGGCCATCCGCAGCAGGTGGCGCTGGATACCTTACTCCCCGCGCCTGAATTTGGCCGCATTACCCTGCATGGTCCGCTCGATCAGGCAACGCTGAAAAGGCTGGTGCATTTGGTGTATGATGTGCGCCGCGATGATGCGCTGCTGCGTAAAGTGGCGGGGATCCCGGGTGAGTTTGATAAGCTGCGCAAGAACTATGTTGAGCGCCGCGAGTGGTCTTCCCTGTATGTAATGTGCGACGACGCCTCGGCGGCGACGCTGCTGCATAAGCTGGGGTTTAACGCCGTTCATCATCCGGCACGTTAATGTCTTCTTAATGCTCCCTGTCGGATACTCCGACAGGGACGCTTTTTTATTTCTGGAGTAAACCACCATGTCTGAAGGCTGGAACATTGCCATTTTAGGTGCCACGGGTGCCGTGGGCGAAGCCCTGCTCGAAACCCTTGCTGAGCGTCAGTTCCCGGTGGGCGATATCTATGCGCTGGCGCGTACCGACAGTGCAGGTGAGCATCTGCGTTTTAACAGTAAATCCGTGATGGTCCAGGACGCGGCAGCATTCGACTGGACCCAGGCGCAGCTGGCGTTTTTCGCTGCGGGCGCTGAAGCGACTGCTGCGTATGTTGAAGAGGCGACCAACGCAGGCTGCCTGGTGATCGACCTGAGCGGCCTGTTCTCAATGGAGCCGGATGTGCCGCTGGTGGTGCCGGACGTGAACCCGTTTGTGCTGGCTGACTACCGCAACCGTAACGTCATTGCGGTGCCCAACAGCCTGACCAGCCAGCTGCTGACTGCCCTGAAACCGCTGATCGACGACGGCGGACTGTCGCGCATTACCGTCACCAGCCTGCTCTCCGCGTCCGCGAACGGTAAAAAGGCCGTTGACGCGCTGGCCGGGCAGAGCGCGAAGCTGCTGAACGGTATCCCGATTGATGAAGATGATTTCTTTGGCCGCCAGCTGGCGTTCAACATGCTGCCGCTGCTGCCGGACCGCGAGGGTTCCGTGCGCGAAGAGCGTCGTATCGTCGATGAAGTGCGTAAGATTTTGCAGGACGATGGCCTGATGATCTCTGCGAACGTCGTGCAGTCCCCGGTCTTTTACGGCCACGCGCAGATGGTCGGCTTTGAAGCGCTGCGTCCGCTGGCAGCAGAAGAGGCGCGCGATGCGTTTGGCCGCGGTGAAGACATCGTGCTCTCTGAAGAGAGCGAGTTCCCGACCCAGGTGGGCGATGCCACCGGCAGCGCGCATCTTTCCGTTGGCTGCGTGCGTAACGATTACGGCATGCCGGAACAGGTTCAGTTCTGGTCCGTTGCCGACAACGTTCGCTTTGGCGGCGCGCTGATGGCGGTCAAAATTGCTGAAAAACTGGTGCAGGAGTACCTGTACTGATGTCAGACGTGGAACAAAAGCCGGTCCATAGAATTGCCCTCGGCATTGAGTACGACGGCAGTAAGTATTATGGCTGGCAGCGTCAGAACGAGGTGCGCAGCGTCCAGGAGAAGCTGGAAAAAGCGCTCTCTCAGGTGGCAAACGAGCCGATTAACGTCCTGTGCGCAGGACGTACGGACGCGGGTGTTCACGGTACGGGGCAGGTCGTGCACTTTGAAACCACCGCCGTGCGTAAGGATGCCGCCTGGACCCTGGGTGTAAATGCGAATTTGCCTGGTGACATTGCGGTGCGTTGGGTAAAAGCTGTGCCGGATGATTTTCACGCGCGTTTCAGCGCCACGGCGCGTCGCTACCGTTATGTCATCTACAACCAGCGCCTGCGTCCGGCGGTGTTAAGCCAGGGCGTGACGCATTTTTATGAACCGCTTGATGCTGAACGTATGCATCGCGCGGCGCAGTGTCTGATTGGTGAAAATGACTTTACGTCGTTTCGTGCGGTGCAGTGTCAGTCCCGCACGCCGTGGCGAAACGTCATGCACATAAACGTCAGCCGTTTTGGCGCGTATGTGGTGGTGGATATCAAAGCCAATGCCTTTGTACATCATATGGTTCGGAATATTGTGGGCAGCCTGATGGAAGTGGGCGCCGGACACCAGCCGGAGAGCTGGATTGCAGACCTGCTGGCAGCGAAGGACAGAACGCTTGCGGCAGCTACGGCGAAAGCGGAAGGGTTGTATCTGGTCTCGGTAGACTATCCGGATCGGTTTGACCTGCCGAAACCGCCAATGGGCCCGCTTTTTTTAGCGGACTAAACAAAGGTGCAATTAGGGCTTAGACAATATGGACGTAATTCGTTTTTTGATTGATTTCATCCTGCATATTGATGTTCACCTGGCGGAGCTGGTCGCGCAGTATGGCGTCTGGGTTTACGCTATTCTGTTCCTCATTCTGTTTTGTGAAACCGGTCTGGTCGTTACCCCATTCCTGCCAGGGGATTCCCTGCTGTTCGTTGCCGGCGCGCTATCGGCGTTACCCACTAACGATCTGAACGTGCATCTTATGGTGGTGCTGATGGTGATTGCCGCCATCGTCGGTGATGCGGTCAACTACACGATTGGACGCGTATTCGGTGAGCGGCTGTTCAGCAATCCGGATTCGAAAATTTTCCGTCGCAGCTATTTAGACAAAACCCATGCGTTTTATGAACGCCATGGCGGAAAAACCATTATCCTTGCGCGCTTTGTGCCTATTGTGCGCACATTTGCACCGTTTGTGGCGGGAATGGGGCATATGTCCTATCGTCATTTTGCCATGTATAACGTCGTGGGGGCGCTGTTGTGGGTGCTGTTGTTTACCTATGCAGGCTACCTGTTTGGCGATCTCCCGGTGGTTCAGGAAAATCTTAAGTTACTGATTGTAGCGATTATTGTGCTTTCCGTACTGCCGGGCGTTATCGAAATTATTCGTCATAAACGTGCGGCGGCAAAACAAGCGAAGTAAATGCACGCTGGCGGTTCGACCACTTTTTTATCCAAAGTTTCGTGCTGTTATGTTTTAATGTGCAACATTCATGGTCTGTTGGAGGCAAAAATGGCATTATTCGCCTCTTATAGCAAAACTGGCAAACGACCAGGTTCAGGCAGAAAGGTTATCAATGAGCTGGATTGAACGAATTAAAAGCAACATTACCCCAACGCGTAAAGCGAGCATTCCTGAAGGGGTATGGACGAAGTGTGATAGCTGCGGTCAGGTTCTGTATCGCGCAGAGCTGGAGCGCAACCTTGAGGTGTGTCCGAAGTGTGACCACCATATGCGTATGTCGGCGCGCAACCGCCTGCATAGCCTGCTGGACGAAGGCTCTCTGGTAGAGCTGGGTAGCGAACTTGAGCCAAAAGACGTGCTGAAGTTCCGCGATTCCAAAAAATACAAAGATCGTCTGGCCTCTGCACAGAAAGAGACTGGCGAGAAAGACGCGCTGATCGTCATGAAAGGCACCCTGCATGAGATGCCGGTTGTTGCCGCTGCGTTTGAGTTCTCCTTTATGGGCGGCTCAATGGGCTCTGTGGTTGGTGCGCGCTTCGTGCGTGCCGTTGAGCAGGCGCTGGAAGACAACTGTCCGCTGATCTGCTTCTCTGCCTCCGGCGGTGCGCGTATGCAGGAAGCGCTGATGTCGCTGATGCAGATGGCGAAAACCTCTGCTGCGCTGGCGAAAATGCAGGAGCGCGGTCTGCCGTACATCTCCGTGCTGACCGACCCAACCATGGGCGGCGTCTCCGCGAGCTTCGCGATGCTGGGCGACCTGAACATCGCTGAGCCTAAGGCCCTGATCGGCTTTGCCGGTCCTCGCGTTATCGAGCAGACCGTTCGCGAGAAACTGCCGCCGGGCTTCCAGCGCAGTGAGTTCCTCATCGAGAAAGGCGCCATCGACATGATCGTCCGCCGTCCGGAAATGCGCCTGAAGCTGGCGAGCATCCTGGCGAAGCTGATGAATCTGCCAGCGCCGAACCCGGATGAGCCGCGCGAAGGCGTGGTGGTACCGGATCAGGAACCCGAGGCCTGATAACTGAAAAGGGCAGGGCCGGTTGGCGCTGCCCTTTTGCTTTCTAATCTGTTAATGACAACCGGGCATTATGGAAAATAAAAGCATTCCCCAAGCCACGTCGCCCCTGGCCGCGTGGCTTTCTTATCTGGAAAACCTGCACAGTAAAACCATCGATATGGGGCTTGAGCGCGTAAGCCAGGTCGCCGCGCGTCTTGATGTGCTCAAACCGGCACCTTTCGTGTTCACCGTCGCGGGGACCAACGGTAAAGGCACGACCTGCCGCACGCTGGAATCTGTCCTGATGGCCGCGGGTTACAAAGTTGGCGTGTACAGCTCGCCACACCTGGTCCGCTATACCGAGCGCGTTCGTGTGCAGAACCGCGAACTGCCGGAATCGGCGCATACGGCGTCGTTCGCGGAAATTGAAGCCGCACGCGGTGAGATCTCATTAACCTATTTTGAATACGGCACCCTGTCGGCGCTGTGGCTGTTCAAACAGGCGCAGTTGGATGTGGTGATTCTTGAGGTTGGCCTCGGCGGACGTCTTGATGCGACCAATATGGTGGATGCGGACGTGGCGGTGGTCACCAGCATCGCGCTGGACCATATCGACTGGCTGGGACCGGATCGTGAAAGCATTGGCCGCGAGAAGGCCGGTATTTTCCGCGCAAATAAGCCCGCGGTGGTCGGCGAGCCGGATATGCCGCATACCATTGCTGACGTGGCGAACGAGAAGGGCGCGCGTCTGCTGCGCCGCGATGTTGACTGGCAGTACGAGGTCCAGGATAACGGCTGGCGCTTTAGCGACGCGCAGGGCGCGCTCGACAACCTGCCGCTGCCGCAGGTACCGCAGCCGAACGCAGCAACCGCGCTGGCGGCACTGCGCGCCAGTGGCCTCACGGTCAGCGAGCAGGCGATCCGCGACGGCATTAAGAATGCGCTGTTGCCCGGGCGTTTCCAGATCGTCAGCGAGTCACCGCGCCTGATTCTGGACGTGGCGCATAACCCCCATGCGGCGGCGTATCTCGCGGGACGTCTCAATTCGTTACCAAAAACCGGGCGCGTGCTGGCGGTTATCGGTATGCTTCATGATAAAGATATCGGCGGGACGCTGGCCTGCATGGAGAGTGTGGTCGATAGCTGGTATTGTGCTCCTCTGGAGGGGCCGCGCGGCGCGACGGCTGAGCAACTGATGGAACATCTCGGCAAAGGCGCAATCTACAGTAGCGTGGCTCAGGCCTGGCATGCCGCGATGGCGGATGCTAAACCAGAAGATACCGTGCTGGTGTGTGGGTCATTCCACACGGTGGCACATGTCATGGAAGTGATGGACGCGGGGAGAACCGGTGGCGAGTAAGTTTCAGAACCGTTTAACAGGAACCATTGTGCTGGTCGCGCTCGGGGTGATTATTCTCCCGGGTCTGCTCGACGGGCAGAAAAAGCATTATCAGGATGAGTTTGCCGCTATTCCGCTGGTGCCGAAGCCGGGTGACCGCGATGAGCCGGATATGCTGCCTGCGGCAACGCAGGCGCTGCCTGCTCAGCCGCCGGAAGGGGCGGCGGAAGAGGTGCGTGCAGGCGATGCCGCCGCACCATCGCTCGATCCGTCTCGCCTGGCGGCAGCGAGCAACAGCGATATCGATCCGGTGCCGGTCGAGCAGTCTAAACCGGTTGAAAAACCGAAGCCGGTTGAGAAGCCGCAGCCGCAGCCGAAACCGCAGCGGGATAAAGCCGCAGAACAGCTAGCCGCGGCGTCAGAGACACCTCCGCCAGCAAAACCGGCGCAGCAGGATGCCGCCGCCCCAACGGGTAAGGCCTACGTGGTGCAGCTTGGTGCGCTGAAAAACGCCGATAAGGTCAACGAGGTCGTGAGCAAACTGCGCAGTGCGGGATATCGTGTTTACACTTCACCTTCCACGCCGGTGCAGGGTAAAATTACCCGTATCCTCGTGGGGCCAGAAGCGTCTAAAGATAAGCTTAAAGGTTCGCTCGGTGAGCTGAAGCAGATCTCCGGCCTGAGCGGTGTGGTGATGGGCTACAGCGCGAACTGATAAGATCTTACCCATCCCCGGAATGGTTTGCTCCCTCTCCCTTGAGGGAGAGGGTTGGGGTGAGGGGGGAGCAGACGTCCACAGAGACGTCAAATGGACCGTGGCGTTGAACATTTTTTCAGCGCCTTTTTTATTTACGCGCGGGAAGGAAATCCCTACGCAAACGTTTTCTTTTTCTGTTAGAATTCGCCCCGAACTGGATGACAGGGCGTTAAATCGTGGGACACATATGGTCTGGATTGATTACGCCATCATTGCGGTGATTGGTTTTTCCTGTCTGGTTAGCCTGATCCGTGGCTTTGTTCGTGAAGCGTTATCGCTGGTGACATGGGGTTGTGCTTTCTTTGTTGCCAGTCATTACTACACTTACCTGTCTGTCTGGTTCACGGGCTTTGAAGATGAACTGGTCCGAAATGGAATCGCTATCGCGGTGCTGTTTATCGCAACGCTGATTGTCGGCGCTATCGTGAATTACGTGATAGGTCAGCTGGTCGAGAAAACCGGTCTGTCAGGAACGGACAGGGTGCTCGGGATCTGTTTCGGGGCATTACGAGGCGTGCTGATTGTGGCCGCGATCCTGTTCTTCCTGGATACCTTCACCGGGTTCTCCAAAAGCGAAGACTGGCAAAAATCGCAGCTCATTCCAGAGTTCAGCTTCATCATCAGATGGTTCTTTGACTATCTGCAAAGCTCGTCAAGTTTTTTGCCCAGGGCATAAACCCTGAGATGTGGCTTAACGAGGAAAAGACGAATGTGCGGTATTGTCGGTATCGCCGGTTTCATGCCGGTAAACCAGTCGATTTATGACGCGTTAACGGTGCTTCAGCACCGTGGGCAGGATGCTGCGGGTATCATCACCATTGATGCAAACAACTGCTTCCGTTTACGCAAGGCGAATGGCCTGGTAAACGATGTGTTTGAAGCCCGCCATATGCAGCGTCTGCAAGGTAATATGGGGATCGGTCACGTTCGTTATCCTACTGCTGGCAGTTCCAGCGCCTCTGAGGCACAGCCTTTCTACGTCAACTCACCGTATGGCATTACCCTTGCTCATAACGGAAACCTGACCAACGCGCATGAGCTGCGTAAAAAGCTGTTCGAAGAGAAACGTCGCCACATTAACACCACCTCTGATTCTGAAATCCTGCTCAATGTGTTCGCCAGCGAGCTGGATAACTTCCGTCACTATCCGCTGGAAGCAGACAACATTTTTGCCGCGATTGCCGCGACAAACCGTCAGATCCGCGGCGCGTACGCCTGCGTTGCGATGATCATCGGTCACGGTATGGTCGCCTTCCGCGATCCTAACGGCATTCGTCCGCTGGTGCTCGGTAAGCGCGACCTCGGCGATGGCCGTACTGAATATATGGTTGCCTCTGAGAGCGTGGCGCTGGATACCCTGGGCTTCGAATTCCTGCGCGACGTTGCGCCGGGCGAAGCGGTCTACATCACCGAGAAGGGCCAGCTGTTTACCCGCCAGTGTGCCGACAACCCGGTCAGCAACCCGTGCCTGTTTGAATACGTTTACTTTGCCCGTCCGGATTCCTTCATCGACAAGATTTCCGTCTACAGCGCGCGCGTCAACATGGGCACCAAGCTGGGCGAGAAGATTGCCCGCGAGTGGGACGATCTCGACATCGACGTGGTGATTCCTATCCCGGAAACCTCCTGCGATATCGCGCTGGAGATCGCCCGCATTCTGGACAAGCCATACCGTCAGGGCTTCGTGAAGAACCGCTACGTTGGCCGCACCTTTATCATGCCGGGGCAGCACCTGCGCCGTAAGTCCGTGCGCCGCAAGCTGAACGCCAACCGCGCGGAATTCCGCGACAAGAACGTTCTGCTGGTGGATGACTCCATCGTTCGCGGCACCACCTCTGAGCAGATTATCGAGATGGCGCGCGAAGCGGGTGCGAAGAAAGTCTATCTCGCCTCTGCTGCGCCGGAGATTCGCTTCCCGAACGTGTACGGCATCGATATGCCAACCGCCAACGAGCTGATCGCTCACGGCCGTGAAGTGGATGAAATTCGCCAGATCATCGGTGCCGACGGCCTGATTTTCCAGGATCTGAACGATCTCATCGACGCGGTACGTGCTGAGAACCCGGAAATTCAGCAGTTTGAATGCTCCGTGTTCAACGGTATTTACGTGACCAAAGACGTTGACCAGCAGTACCTCGACTATCTTGATTCGCTGCGCAACGACGATGCGAAAGCCGTCCAGATGCAGAACGATCTCGAAAGTTTAGAGATGCACAACGAAGGTTGATGCTCCGGCAGGTGAGGGCGAATGCCCTCACTTGCAACTCCCCGCAAAATCCTGCACAGTCTGCCCTGAAATCAGTAAGGGCGAAAATCATGAAACGACTCATTGTTGGGCTCAGCGGCGCCAGCGGCGCGATTTACGGCGTACGTCTGTTACAGGTTCTACGTAACGTGGCGGAAGTCGAGACCCATCTGGTGATGAGCCAGGCGGCGCGTCAGACCCTCTCTCTGGAAACCGATCTCTCCCTGCGCGATGTTCAGGCACTGGCGGATGTGGTTCACGATGCCCGTGATATCGCCGCCAGCATCTCCTCAGGCTCGTTTAAAACGGCCGGCATGGTTATCCTGCCCTGTTCCATTAAAACGCTCTCCGGCATTGTGAACAGCTATACCGACACCCTGGTAACGCGCGCGGCGGATGTGGTGCTGAAGGAGCGTCGTCCTCTGGTGCTCTGCGTGCGGGAAACGCCGCTGCACCTTGGCCACCTGCGTTTGATGACCCAGGCCGCGGAGCTGGGAGCCATCATCATGCCGCCGGTACCGGCATTTTATCATCGCCCGACCTCGCTGGATGATGTGATTAATCAGACCGTTAACCGAGTGCTGGATCAGTTTGACATCGACCTGCCTGAAGATCTCTTCACCCGCTGGCAGGGTGCCTGAATCTGTGCACAAACCAGGTGCATGAAAAGACAAGTTGCCCTGTTTCAGGGCAATTATGCAACGGCGATCATATCCTCGACATTTAATTCGTTTTTTCCCTTTTTCTCTCTCCGGTTCGTTCGGCAGACCTGCTATCTTTCACCATTAAGGCAGTATCGCAACGTTTTATTAACATATTTAACGTCGAAGTTTTGACCAGACGGCAATGTGGCATAAGACCTGCAAGATGAAGCCTGCAACACAACACACAACACAATACATAATAAAATCACGGTACTTGAGGGTAAATGTATGAAGAAGACGGTTCTGGCTCTGTCTTTGCTCGTGGGGTTAAGTGCGGCAGCAGGTAGCTACGCAGCGCTTCCACAGACGGTTCGTATCGGTACAGACGCAACCTACGCGCCATTCTCTTCCAAGGATGCGAAAGGCGATTTCGTGGGGTTTGATATCGATCTGGGAAATGAAATGTGCAAACGCATTGCGGTGAAATGCACATGGGTGGGCAGCGACTTTGACGCGTTAATCCCGTCGCTGAAAGCCAAGAAAATCGACGCCATTATCTCTTCTCTCTCCATCACCGAAAAACGCCAGCAGGAGATTGCCTTCTCTGACAAGCTCTACGCCGCGGATTCTCGCCTGATTGCGCCAAAAGGCTCCCCGATTAAGCCCACCATCGACTCGCTGAAAGGCAAGCATGTTGGCGTGCTTCAGGGATCGACCCAGGAAGGTTATGCCAATGCCACCTGGCGTGAGAAGGGTGTAGACGTGGTGGCCTATCAGAACCAGGATCTGATCTACTCTGACCTGGCGGCAGGCCGTCTGGATGCGGCATTCCAGGATGAAGTCGCCGCGAGCGAAGGCTTCCTGAAACAGCCTGCGGGGAAAGACTACGCGTTTGCGGGCCCGTCGGTGAAAGACAAAAAATACTTTGGTGACGGCACCGGTATTGGCCTGCGTAAGGATGATACCGAGCTGAAAGCCGCCTTCGACAAAGCCTTTGCAGAGCTGCGTAAAGACGGTACTTACGACAAACTGGCGAAGAAATACTTCGACTTCAACGTATACGGTGAATAATACCTGGCGCTAACGCACCGGAAAGGTGCGTTACGGGAACGGTTGACCCAATACGGTGCGCTCGTTGCACCGTATTGGATCGCTTTGTGCATACTTACGCATTTATAATGCAAAAATTCCCGCCTGAAGGGCATTAGTCTTTGCCTGTCAGAGGGAATTAATGGCACATTAGCACCACCCCGTCGTCGTAAAAATCCCGTATGAAGACAGTTTGTTGAGGACAAATATGAAAAAACTCGTGTTGTCACTATCTCTGGTGCTGGCCTTTTCCAGCGCCACCGCGGCATTCGCAGCCATTCCGCAGAAAATTCGGATCGGTACCGATCCCACCTATGCGCCGTTCGAATCGAAGAATTCAAAGGGTGAACTGGTTGGTTTTGACATCGATCTGGCCAATGAGCTGTGCAAACGCATCAAAGCACAGTGTACCTACGTTGAGAACCCGCTGGATGCGCTGATCCCGTCCCTGAAAGCGAAAAAAATCGACGTGATCATGTCCTCGCTCTCCATCACTGAAAAACGCCAGCAGGAGATTGCCTTCACAGACAAACTTTACGCGGCCGATTCTCGTCTGGTGGTGGCTAAATCGTCTGACGTTCAGCCAACGCTGGAGTCCCTGAAAGGTAAACGTGTCGGCGTGCTGCAGGGCACTACCCAGGAAACCTACGGTAACGAACACTGGGCGCCGAAGGGGATTGAAATCGTCTCCTATCAGGGCCAGGAAAATATCTACGCTGACCTGACGGCAGGCCGAATTGATGCGGCATTCCAGGATGAAGTCGCGGCAAGCGAAGGCTTCCTGAAAACGCCGGTCGGTAAAGATTACAAGTTTGGCGGCCCGTCCATTAAGGACGTGAAGCTGTTTGGTGTGGGCACCGGTATGGGCCTGCGCAAAGAAGACAACGAGCTGCGTGAGGCGCTGAACAAAGCGTTTGCTGAAATGCGCGCTGACGGCACCTACGACAAGCTGGCGAAAAAGTACTTTGATTTTAATGTTTACGGCGGCTAATCGCCCCGTCAAATAACGTGCGGCCCCTCCCTCCGTGGGAGGGGGAAAGACACGGTTCCACCACTCACGATACGACAGGGCTCGCGGTATGCTGTACGGATTTTCTGGCGTTATTTTACATGGCGCGCTTGTCACCCTTGAGCTGGCTATCAGCTCCGTGGTGCTGGCGGTGCTGATAGGTCTGGCAGGCGCAGGGGCGAAGCTTTCGGCTAACAAACCGCTGGCGCTAATTTTTGAAGGCTACACCACGCTTATTCGCGGCGTTCCCGATCTGGTGCTGATGCTGCTTATCTTTTACGGTCTGCAGATTGCGCTGAACAGCGTGACGGACGCGATGGGCATGGGACAAATTGATATCGACCCGATGGTGGCCGGTATTATTACCCTCGGTTTTATCTACGGTGCCTACTTCACCGAAACCTTCCGCGGTGCTTACATGGCCGTGCCGAAGGGGCACATTGAGGCGGCAACCGCATTTGGTTTTACCTCTTCACAAACGTTTCGTCGGATTATGTTCCCGGCCATGATGCGTTACGCGCTGCCGGGCATCGGCAACAACTGGCAGGTTATCCTCAAAGCGACAGCGCTGGTCTCGCTGCTCGGTCTGGAAGACGTCGTGAAAGCGACTCAGCTGGCGGGCAAGAGCACCTGGGAGCCGTTTTACTTTGCGGTGGTCTGCGGCGTGATTTATCTGGTCTTTACGACCGTCTCCAATGGTGCGCTGCTTCTGCTCGAGCGTCGCTACTCCGTGGGTGTGAAGAGGGCTGACCTGTGATTGAGATTATTCAGGAATACTGGAAATCGCTGCTGTGGACAGATGGCTACCGCTTTACCGGCGTGGCGATTACGCTCTGGCTGCTGATCTCCTCCGTGGTGATGGGTGGCATTCTGGCGGTGTTTCTTGCCATTGGCCGCGTGTCGAACAATAAATTTATCCAGTTCCCGATCTGGCTGTTTACCTACGTGTTTCGCGGTACGCCGCTGTACGTACAGCTGCTGGTGTTCTATTCGGGGATGTATACGCTTGAGATCGTAAAAGGCACTGAGATGCTGAATGCGTTCTTCCGCAGCGGTCTGAACTGTACGGTGCTGGCGTTGACGCTCAACACCTGCGCCTATACCACCGAGATTTTCGCGGGAGCCATTCGTTCGGTTCCGTACGGTGAAATTGAGGCGGCGCGCGCGTACGGCTTTTCCTCAGTGAAACTTTATCGCTGCATTATTCTGCCGTCGGCATTGCGTATCGCGTTACCGGCGTACAGTAACGAAGTGATTTTGATGCTGCACTCCACCGCGCTTGCCTTTACCGCGACGGTGCCGGATCTGCTCAAAATCGCGCGCGATATTAACTCCGCGACCTATCAGCCGTTTACCGCGTTTGGCATTGCGGCGGTGCTCTATTTAATTATCTCTTATGTTTTGATTAGCCTGTTCCGTAAGGCTGAAAAACGCTGGTTGCAGCATATAAAACCTTCTTCGACGCACTGAGAAAGATGATGGCTGAGAACAAATTAAACGTTATTGATTTGCACAAACGCTACGGCGAACATGAAGTGCTGAAAGGGGTGTCGCTGCAGGCTAACGCAGGCGATGTAATCAGTATCATCGGTTCATCCGGCTCGGGTAAAAGTACTTTCCTGCGCTGCATTAACTTCCTCGAAAAGCCGAGCGAAGGCTCGATCGTGGTGAGCGGGCAGAACATCAACCTGGTGCGTGACAAAGACGGCCAGCTGAAGGTGGCGGATAAACACCAGCTGCGCCTGCTGCGTACGCGCCTGACGATGGTGTTCCAGCATTTTAACCTCTGGAGCCACATGACGGTGCTGGAGAACGTGATGGAAGCGCCGGTTCAGGTACTGGGGCTGAGCAAGCAGGAAGCCCGCGAGCGTGCGGTGAAATACCTGGCGAAAGTGGGCATCGACGAGCGCCAGCAGATGAAATACCCCGTGCATCTCTCCGGCGGTCAGCAGCAGCGTGTCTCCATCGCGCGCGCGCTGGCGATGGAACCGGAGGTGCTGCTGTTCGACGAACCAACCTCCGCGCTCGACCCGGAACTCGTTGGCGAAGTGCTGCGCATCATGCAGAAGCTGGCCGAAGAGGGCAAAACGATGGTGGTGGTGACGCACGAGATGGGCTTCGCCCGTAACGTCTCCAACCACGTTATCTTCCTGCACCAGGGGAAAATTGAAGAGCAGGGGCATCCGGACGAGGTGCTGGCGAACCCGCAAAGCCCACGTTTGCAGCAGTTCCTGAAGGGGTCGTTGAAGTAGGTTTGCCTTTCTCCCTCTCCCTGTGGGAGAGGGGCGGGGTGAGGGCATCAGGCCGCAGTACAGCCCAATCGCCCGGTGGCGCTTCGCTTACCGGGCCTACTAATTCTGTTGCTGGCCGGCATACTCCAGCCGATACACCCAATCGTCATAGCGCACGCCGTCAATTTCATACGCCTTTTCCAGCACCTGCGTACGCACAAACCCGGCTTTCTCCAGCACGCGCACCGATCCGCCGTTGTCCGCCAGCACGTACGCGTTAATCGCCTTCACGCCGGTCTGGTTGAACGCATAATCACACACCGCGCGCAGCGCCTCGCTGGCGATACCTTTCCCTTGCGCGGCAGGTACAACCGTATAGCCGATATCGGCCTCCTCATGATTCTCATGGCTGATTTGCAGGCCAATATCGCCAAGCGGCGTATCATCATCCCGGGCGCGAATGACAAACACATGAGCAGCAGCGAGTCGCGCGGCAAACACGCGTCGGGTCTCTTTTTCTGGCGCGATGGCGGCCATGTAGCGCATGATACGGCGATCTTCACGCAGCGAGCGGAAGAAGGCCCAGTCAGTGGGTTCGAAAGGGGTGAGGTAAAGCCGGGGAGTGGTGATCGTTGCCATTGTGACGCCATATTTTCGGAACATGGCCTGTCACTGTAACATATTCACCGCACCACATCCCCCAGCGCCTCTTCTAATTCATACCAGCGGAACGCAAAGCCGGCCGCTTCCAGCCGTTTTGGCAGCGCCCGCTGCCCGCCTAATACCAGTACAGACGCTTCTCCCATCAGCAGACGAATGACCGTGGCAGGCACGCGCAGTATCGCCGGACGGTGCAGGGCATGTCCCAGCGCGTGGGCAAACTGTTCATTACGCACTGGATACGGCGCAACCATGTTAAACGGTCCGCGCAGATCGTTATCCAGCAGCCAGAGAATACCGTTGACCATATCGTCGATATGGATCCACGCCATATATTGACGGCCATTACCGATGGGACCGCCGAGTCCGAGCCTGAAAGGGGGAAGCATCTTCGCCAGGATGCCGCCTTTCGGCGCGAGGACGACACCGGTCCGCAGCAGGCAGACGCGGGTACGATCGCTTTGCGCCGCACAGGCGATACGCTCCCACTGGGCGCAAAGTTTATGGGTAAACTCGTTATGGGGCGGCTCTTCCTCGGTCACCACCACCTCGCCGAGATCGCCGTAATAGCCCACCGCTGAACCCGAAATAAGCACTGAAGGTGGGGTGTGGCTATTACGGATCAGCTCGACGAGCTTTTCGGTAATGTTCCACCGGCTGCTGCATAACAGCTGTTTTTGCTCTTCCGTCCAGCGCTTATCGGCGATGGGTTCACCCGCGAGGTTAATGACGGCGTCGAAACCGTCCAGATTTTGCTGCTCGGCCAGATTTTTCCAGATATCGACACCCGCCCCCAGCACCTGACGCGCTTTCTCCGGGCTGCGCGTGACCACGGTGATGTCGTGATGCAAGGCCTGCAGACGCGCAATGAGGTGACGACCAATCAGGCCTGTCCCGCCGGTCAGCAAAATCTTCATACAACCTCCAGGTTTACGCCTGGCGCCGCCAGCTTAACGTCATGGAGACGGAATCGGCGTAGCGCAGGGCGTGAAGTTTATCGATCTCAACTTCAGCATAAGTGACCCAGTGATGTTCGCGTGCGATATCGAGCACATCCTGAGTTAATTTTTCCAGCAGAGAGAAGCGGTTATTCTCCACGTACTGAATGATGTTTTTGGTTATTGTGCGGTAGTTGAGCGCGTCGTTGATGTCTTCGCTGGCCCGCGCTTTATCTGCGGGGTAGTGAATCACCACGTTAATGACAATATCCTGACGGTTGGCGATCTCTTCCTCTTTGATACCGATAAAGGTACGCAGGCGTAAATTTTTTATACGAATAATGGCGTCTGGCTGTGACATTGCAGGTCTTCTCCGTGTCAGTATTTCCTGCCCATAATACATGAGTGCCTCACAGGCACCCAGCCTCATACCGGGTTAAATTTGCTGGATTTTTTGCATCGCCCGCTCGGTCGCCGGGCGGGTCCGGATGCGCTCGAACCAGTTGTTTACCGCCGGGTAAGAGGCCAGGTCAATTCGGTGTTTTTCATGCGTATTCACCCATGGCCAGCAGGCGATATCGGCAATGCTGTAATGATCCCCCCCGAGCCACGGCGTTTTCTTCAGCCGACGGTTCAGAACGTCATAGAGCCGCTGCGTCTCGACCTGATAGCGTTCTATCGCATAGGGAATGGGTTGCGGGGCGTAAGCGGTAAAGTGATGGTTTTGACCCAGCATGGGCCCCAGTCCGCTCGCCTGCCAGAAGAGCCACTGCAGGGTATGGTGACGCTCACGCAGCTCGCCGCTCAGCAACTTGCCGGTTTTCTCTGCCAGATAGAGCAAAATTTCACCGGATTCAAACAGGCTCAACGGTCTGCCCCCGTCCGCCGGATGGTTATCAATAATGGCCGGGATTTTATTATTCGGCGAGATAGCCAGAAAGAGGGGGCTGAACTGTTCGCCCTTGCTGATATCCACGCGAATGATCCTGTAATCCAGCTCGGCTTCTTCAAGAAAGAGGGTGATCTTATGGCCGTTTGGGGTAGGGGCGTAATAAAGGTCGATCATTCTCAACTCCTGTCCATGCGAAGAGTGGTGCCATGACAAATGAGTATAGGTGGTTGTTGTAAATCGTGAGTTTTCATCAAGTGACAGCGAGGCAAAGAGATTATATGTTGAGTAAAAACCGATCAGCCTATGAGGATGTTATGAACCAGCCCGTCATCACGTTGTGGTCCGATGCGAATTTCTTTTCTCCCTATGTTATGAGCGTATACGTTGCGCTGGCCGAAAAAGGGCTCACGTTTACGCTGAAGACCGTTGATCTCGACGGCGGTGAACATCTTAAACCGCAGTGGCAGGGTTACGACCTGACCCGACGCGTGCCGGTGCTGGAGATTGACGGTTTTGCCCTGAGCGAATCCTCGGCGATTGATGAATATCTGGAAGATCGGTTCGCGCCGCCGGAGTGGGAGCGCATCTATCCTCACGACCTGCAAAAACGCGCCCGGGCGCGGCAGATCCAGGCGTGGTTGCGAAGCGATCTGGTACCGATTCGCGTCGAACGCTCGACGGACGTCGTGTTTGCCGGGGTGAAAAAACCAGCTCTCAGCGCAGAAGGTGCAGAAAGCGCGCAAAAACTCATTGAAACCGCCACCTCGCTCCTCGCACACGGCAACCCGAACCTGTTCGGCGAGTGGTGCATTGCTGATGCCGATCTGGCGTTGATGCTAAACCGCCTGATCCTCAACGGCGATGAGGTGCCGCAACTGCTGGTGGATTATGCCGCGTTTCAGTGGCAGCGTGCCTCCGTGCAGCGCTATGTGGCACTCTCGGCTAAGCGCGTGGGCTGATAAGCCCTGCCGCTTCAGGTATCATGGGGGCAGTCTGTTTTCCCGAGGAGTGACTGATGAAACTGATGTTTGCGTCGGATATCCATGGATCGCTGCCTGCTACCGAGCGTGTCCTTTCCCTGTTTGCACAAAGCGGTGCGCAGTGGCTGATTATTTTGGGCGACGTGCTCAATCACGGCCCGCGCAACGCGCTGCCGGAGGGCTATGCCCCTGCGCAGGTCGCGGAAAAACTCAACCAGTCCGCCTCGCGCATCATTGCCGTTCGCGGCAACTGCGACAGCGAAGTGGACCAGATGCTGCTGCATTTCCCTCTTACCGCACCGTGGCAACAGGTGCTGCTTGAACAACACCGCCTGTTCCTGACTCACGGGCATCTTTTCAGCCCGGATAATCTTCCGGCTCTCGCGGCTGGCGATGTCCTGGTTTACGGTCATACTCATATTCCGGTTGCGGAAAAACGCGGTGAGATTTATCACTTTAATCCGGGCTCGGTCAGCATCCCAAAAGGCGGATATCCTGCGAGCTACGGCATGCTGGAAGGAAATACCCTGAGCGTTATCGCACTTAATGATCAGCAAGTTATTGCGCAAGTAGCGATTAATCCGTAAGTTACACCTCAACTGCAAACGCGCCGAAAGAGCGCTTAGAAGAGAAGGTTTCCCGATGGTGGAGCAGAGTCATTTGGCAAGTACAGAGTGGGTTGACATTGTCAGCGAAGAGAATGAAGTGATCGCGCAGGCCAGCCGCGAACAAATGCGTGCGGAGCGTCTGCGCCACCGCGCAACGTACATCGTTGTGCATGACGGGATGGGCAAAATTCTGGTCCAGCGCCGTACGGATACCAAAGATTTTCTCCCGGGTATGCTGGATGCCACTGCAGGCGGTGTTGTCCAGGCAGATGAAGTGCTGCTGGATTCCGCACGTCGTGAAGCAGAAGAAGAGTTAGGCATTGCCGGTGTGCCGTTTGCCGAGCACGGTCAGTTCTATTTTGAAGACGAAAACTGCCGCGTCTGGGGCGGGCTGTTTAGCTGCGTTTCTCACGGCCCGTTTGCCCTGCAGGAAGAAGAGGTGAGTGAGGTCAGCTGGATGACGCCGGAAGAGATCACCGCGCGCTGCGACGAGTTCACGCCGGATTCGTTAAAAGCGCTGGCGCTCTGGATGAGCCGCAACGCCAATAACGAATCGACAAAATCAGAGAAAGAGGAAGAGGCTGAGTAAGCTTCAGCAACTCTCTCTCAGACACAGACTGGACGCGATGGGCTTTTGATCGCGCCAGTCTCCGCCATTCAGGCGCTCCAGTAACGCTTTCCCGGCTTCAATTCCAATCTTACGATGCGGCACCGCCATGGTCGTCAGCGGCGGCTGACAGACGCGGCTCACGTCGCTATCGCCAAAGCCTACTACCGCCAGATCGTCCGGAACTTTGATTCGCCTGCGCTGGCACTCGTACAGCGCGCCGCACGCCAGCTCGTCAGAGACGCACACCAGCGCATCCAGCTCCGGCCAGGCCAGCAGGAACTCGGGCAGCTGTGCTGCACCGGTCGAGAAGCTCGGCGGCATCGCAGCGTTAATGACCCGGTTCGGCGACATATGGTGGCGAAGCATGGCTTTGTACCAGCCCTGCAGATGCTGCTGGAAAATCCACTGTTCCTGGTTGGCGCACAGCAGGCCTATGTTTTGGTAGCCGCGCTTAATCACCATTTCCGTGAGTTCATACATGGCCGCCACGTTATCAATCCCGATATTCATATCAATCGGATCGGCGCGCATGGCACCCATCTCCATCACCGGGATAGAGGCATTTTTCAGCCAGTGGCGAACGGTGTCGGTATGTTCAACGCTGAGCAGGATAGCGGCGGCAATATTCGACGCCAGAAGCGTCTCCAGCAACTTCTCCTCCTGCTCAAGACGATGCTGGGATTCTGCCAGCATGATCTGATATCCGGCAGGCTGTAGCACCTGCTGTAGCCCGGCGAACATCTCCGAGCAGCCGGCTTCGGAGAGGTTGGGCACTACCATGGCTATCGTCCATGACGACGCCGAGGCCAGCGCGCTGGCGGCAAGATTAGGCATATAACCCAGCTCCTGCACGGCAGCTTCAATTTTTTCACGTAGCTTATCGGAAACCTGTTCGGGCGTGCGGAGTGCACGGGACACGGTCATCGTGCCCACACCGGCAAGCTGTGCGACATCGGCGAGTGTCACTTTACCAGTACTGCGCCGTTTTCGGGTTAGAGACATACACCTTCCTGCTGACCAGACGCGTTCTTCTTTTCCTTCGTTTCACGTGACAGGCAGTATACGCCTTAAATCCCTTTTTTTGCTGTGATTTAGCAACGTGATTGCAATTTGATAGCGCTATCACATTTCTGCATGTTAACCATTGGTAGCGCTATCTTTGTGATCGCGATCGCAGTCAATCACTGATGCGTTGAATAAAGTTTGCTCATCTTAAGCGTGTAGCGGGAGTGAAAAGTGCTCAAAAAATGGATATATGATACAACCATCACGCTGCAGGAGAGCGTGGAAAACTGGCCGCAGGCGCTGGAGCTGTGCGCGAAGCCGCTGCTGGATTTGCAGGTGATTGAGCCTGAATACGTCACGGCCATCATCCAGCAGCACCACACGTTAGGACCTTATTATGTGCTGGCACCAGGGCTGGCGATGCCGCATGCGCGGCCGGAGGAAGGCGCCAAAGGACTGGGGTTGTCGTTATTAAAACTAAAACAGGGCGTCTCGTTTGGTGCCGGTGAGTTTGACCCTGTCAACGTCATTATTATGCTCGCGGCACCCGACAAAAATAGCCATATCGAGATGATCTCGTCGCTGGCAGAGTTATTTTCCAGCGATACCGATATGGACGAACTGCATCAGGTGAATACCCTGGAGGAAATTAAAACGATTATTAACCGCTTCTGATTTAATTCTTTAATCCGGTTTTTCACAACATTACGCGTCAGCGTGATGGGGCGTACTCTACTCAAAATAAGGGGACAACAATGAAAATCATGGCTATTTGCGGTTCTGGCCTGGGCAGTAGTTTTATGGTCGAAATGAATATTAAAAAGGTGCTCAAAAAGCTGGAGATTGAAGCTGAGGTTGAACACTCCGATCTCTCCTCAGCCACGCCGGGCGCGGCCGATCTGTTCGTGATGGCAAAAGACATTGCCGCCAGCGCCAGCGTGCCGGAAAGCCAGCTGGTGGTGATCAACAACATCATCGACATTAACGAACTTGAAGCGCAGCTGCGCGGCTGGTTCGAAAGACAATAACCCTGATAAGGCGAGGTGGATATGTTTATCCTTGAAACGCTGAATTTCGTTGTTGATATTTTAAAAGTCCCTTCGGTGCTGGTCGGTTTAATCGCGTTAATCGGTCTGGTTGCGCAGAAAAAAGCGTTTTCCGACGTGGTGAAAGGGACCATTAAAACCATCCTGGGCTTTATTGTGCTGGGCGGCGGCGCTACGGTGCTGGTCGGGTCATTAAATCCCTTAGGCGGGATGTTTGAACATGCCTTTACTATCCAGGGCATCATTCCAAACAATGAAGCGATAGTGTCCATTGCGCTGGAAAAATACGGTGCAGCGACCGCGCTGATTATGGCCTTCGGCATGGTGGCGAATATTATCGTCGCCCGCTTTACCCGCCTGAAGTATATCTTCCTGACCGGACACCACACGTTTTATATGGCGTGCATGATTGGCGTGATCCTGACGGTGGCGGGCTTTGAGGGCGTGGGGCTGGTCTTTACCGGCTCGTTGATCCTCGGCCTGATCATGGCCTTCTTCCCGGCGATTGCCCAGCGCTACATGAAGCGCATTACCGGCAACGATGAGATTGCCTTCGGCCACTTCGGCACGCTGGGCTACGTGCTGTCCGGCTGGATTGGCAGCAAGGTCGGCAAAGGCTCCCGCTCAACGGAAGAGATGAACCTGCCGAAGAACCTTAGCTTCCTGCGCGACAGCTCGATCTCCATCTCCCTGACCATGATGATTATCTACCTGATCATGGCGGTGAGCGCCGGGCGCGAGTACGTGGAGGCCACCTTCAGCGGCGGTCAGAACTACCTGGTCTACGCCATCATCATGGCGATTACCTTTGCGGCGGGCGTGTTCATCATCCTGCAGGGCGTACGCCTGATTCTGGCGGAAATCGTTCCGGCCTTTACCGGCTTCTCGGAAAAACTGGTACCCAATGCGCGTCCTGCGCTGGACTGCCCGGTGGTGTATCCCTATGCGCCAAACGCGGTACTGATTGGCTTCCTGTTCAGCTTCCTTGGCGGGATTGTGGGGTTGTTCATCTGCGGTCAGTTTAGCTGGGTGCTAATCCTCCCGGGCGTGGTGCCGCACTTCTTCACCGGCGCAACGGCGGGCGTGTTTGGTAACGCCACCGGCGGACGTCGCGGGGCGATGATTGGCGCTTTTGCTAACGGCCTGCTGATTACCTTCCTGCCGGTCCTGCTGCTGCCGGTGCTGGGCGCCATTGGCTTTGCCAACACCACCTTCTCTGACGCCGACTTCGGCGCGGTCGGGATTGTCCTCGGCAACCTGGCGCGCTTCCTCTCGCCGCTTGCCATCACCGGGCTGGTCGTGGCGCTGTTCGCGCTGCTGGTGGCGTACAACGTCTTCGCGAAAAACAAACCTGCGGGCGGTAACGCGCAGGAAAACACCGGAGCCAAATCATGAATGAGAAAGAGATAACCGAACTCGCGCGTCAGATCCGTCTTGAGACGCTGAAATCCCTGACGCAGCTCGGCTTTGGCCACTATGGCGGCAGCATGTCGGTGGTCGAAACCCTGGCCGTGCTGTACGGCGCGGTGATGAAAATCGACCCGGCGGATCCGGACTGGCCGGAGCGAGACTACTTTGTCCTGTCGAAAGGCCATGCGGGCCCAGCGCTCTACAGTACCCTGGCGATCAAGGGCTACTTCCCGACAGAAGAGCTGAGCACGCTGAACCAGAACGGCACGCGCCTGCCCAGCCACCCGGACCGCCTGAAAACGCGCGGCGTGGACGCCACCACCGGTTCGCTGGGGCAGGGGATTTCCATCGCGGGCGGCATGGCGCTGTCGCACAGGCTGGCCGGGCGACCGAATCGGGTCTTCTGCATCGTCGGCGATGGCGAGCTGAACGAAGGGCAGTGCTGGGAGGCGTTCCAGTTTATCGCCCACCATCGCCTGAACAACCTGACGGTATTTGTCGACTGGAACAAACAGCAGCTCGACGGCGAGCTGGACGAGATCATCAGCGCGTTTGACCTGGAGGGCAAATTCCGCGCCTTTGGCTTTGATGTGGTGACGGTGAAGGGGGACGACATTCCTGTGCTGCTGGAGGTGACGTCGCGGGTTCCGGCTGCTGATGCGCGTCCGTTAGTCGTCATACTCGACAGTATCAAAGGGCAGGGTGTGCCGTATCTGGAGCAGCTCAGCAACTCGCACCACCTGCGATTGACCGCGGAGAGCAAAGCGGCCCTCAACGAGACGATTCGCCAACTGGAGGCTTCACATGATTAAGGTTGCACCGGCAGGACAGAAAGACGCCGTTGAGATGCGTAAAGTTTACGCTGGCTTCGTGGCAAAGCAGATTGAGGCCGGAAGTGACATCATTGCGCTCGAAGCAGACCTGATGAGCTCAATGGCGATGGACGGCGTGGCGCGCGATTATCCGCAGCACGTGATTAACTGCGGCATTATGGAGGCCAACGTCATTGGCACCGCGGCGGGGCTGTCGCTGACCGGACGCAAGCCGTTCGTGCACACCTTCACCGCGTTTGCCAGCCGTCGCTGCTTTGACCAGCTGTTTATGTCCCTGGACTATCAGCGCAACAATGTGAAGGTGATTGCCTCGGACGCGGGCGTGACGGCCTGCCACAACGGCGGAACGCATATGTCGTTTGAGGATATGGGCATCGTACGCGGTCTGGCGCATTCGGTGGTGCTGGAGGTGACCGACGCGGTGATGTTCGAGGACGTGCTGCGCCAGCTTATCGACCTTGAAGGCTTCTACTGGGTGCGGACCATTCGTAAGCAGGCGCCGAGCGTGTATGCCCCGGGCTCCACCTTCACCATCGGCAAAGGCAACGTGCTGCGTGAAGGAACCGATATTACGCTGATTGCCAACGGCATCATGGTGGCGGAAGCGCTGGAAGCGGCGCGCCAGCTTGAGCAGGAGGGCGTCAGCGCGGCGGTCATCGACATGTTTACCCTGAAGCCCATCGACCGGATGCTGGTGAAAAACTACGCCGAGAAAACCGGACGCATCGTCACCTGTGAAAACCACAGCATTCACAACGGCCTGGGGTCGGCGGTGGCGGAAGTGCTGGTGGAAACCTGCCCGGTGCCGATGCGGCGGGTGGGCGTCAAGGAGCGCTACGGTCAGGTAGGGACGCAGGATTTCCTGCAGAAGGAATATGGCCTGACGGCACATGACATTGTGTCGGCGGCGCGCGAGTTGCTGTAAATAAAAAAGGCGACCGGTTAAGTGGTCGCCTTTCTTGCCGGATGGCGCTTCGCTTATCCGGCCTACAAAACCGTAGGCCCGGTAAGCGCTAGCGCCACCGGGCTTTTTAACATTACTGCTGCTGCGAAGACTGAATCGCGGTCAGAGCGATGGTATAGACGATATCGTCAACCAGCGCGCCACGGGACAGGTCGTTCACAGGTTTGCGCATCCCTTGCAGCATCGGCCCGATGGAGATCAGGTCTGCAGAACGCTGTACCGCTTTGTAGGTGGTGTTACCGGTGTTCAGATCCGGGAAGATGAACACGGTAGCGCGACCTGCAACCGGCGAGTTCGGCGCTTTGGATTTCGCAACGTCAGCCATAACCGCGGCGTCATACTGCAGCGGGCCGTCGATCATCAGATCAGGACGTTTTTCCTGAGCAATACGGGTCGCTTCACGCACTTTCTCTACGTCGCTACCTGCACCAGAAGTACCGGTGGAGTAGGAGAGCATCGCTACGCGCGGTTCGATACCGAAGGCAATCGCAGAGTCCGCGGACTGGATAGCGATCTCAGCCAGCTGTTCTGCAGTTGGATCCGGGTTGATCGCGCAGTCGCCGTAAACGTAAACCTGTTCAGGCAGCAGCATGAAGAACACGGAAGACACCAGAGAGCTGCCTGGCGCGGTTTTGATCAGCTGCAGCGGTGGACGGATGGTGTTCGCCGTGGTGTGAACCGCACCGGAAACCAGACCGTCAACTTCGTCCTGCTCCAGCATCAGCGTGCCCAGCACCACGTTGTCTTCCAGCTGCTCACGCGCAACGGCTTCGGTCATGCCCTTGCTCTTACGCAGCTCAACCAGACGGGCAACGTAGCTTTCGCGAACCACTTCAGGGTCAACGATTTCGATGCCTGCGCCCAGCTCAACGCCCTGAGAGGCCGCTACGCGGTTGATCTCATCCGGGTTACCCAGCAGAACACAGGTCGCGATGCCGCGCTCTGCACAGATAGCAGCCGCTTTAACGGTACGTGGTTCGTCGCCTTCTGGCAGAACAACGCGTTTGCCTGCTTTACGCGCCAGCTCGGTCAGCTGGTAACGGAATGCTGGAGGAGACAGACGACGGCTGCGCTCGGAGGTCGCCGTCAGGGATTCGACCCAATCTGCGTTGATGTAGCCTGCAACGTATTCCTGAACTTTCTCAATACGCTCGTGGTCATCAACCGGCACTTCCAGGTTGAAGCTCTGCAGGCTCAGGGAGGTCTGCCAGGTGTTGGTGTTCACCATGAAGACCGGCAGGCCGGTGGCGAACGCGCGTTCGCACAGCTTGCTGACGCGTGGGTCCATCTCGTAGGCACCGGTCAGCAGGATCGCACCGATTTCCACGCCGTTCATCGCGGCCAGGCAGGCTGCAACCAGCACGTCAGGGCGGTCTGCGGAAGTCACCAGCAGGGAACCTGCGCGGAAGTGTTCCAGCATGTGCGGAATGCTGCGCGCACAGAAGGTCACGGACTTCACGCGGCGGGTGTTGATGTCGCCTTCGTTAACCACGGTGGCGTTCAGGTGACGTGCCATATCGATTGCACGGGTGGCAATCAGATCGAAGCTCCATGGCACCGCGCCCAGTACTGGCAGCGGGCTGGATTCCTGCAGCTTAGCCGGGTCAACTTTGATGACTTTCGCTTTTGACGAGTCGTCGAAGATCTCGGACAGGTCAGGGCGAGTACGACCCTGCTCATCCACCGGTGCGTTCAGTTTGTTCACGATCACGCCGGTGATGTTGGTGTTTTTCGCGCCGCCGAAGCTGCTGCGCGTCAGTTCGATACGCTCATTCAGCTGCTCTGGGGTGTCGGTGCCCTGAGACATCACGAAAACGATCTCTGCGTTCAGGGTTTTCGCGATTTCAAAGTTCAGAGACTGGGCGAACTGGTGTTTGCGCGTCGGGACCAGGCCTTCAACCAGCACCACTTCCGCGTCTTGCGCGTTAGCATGGTAGTTGGCGATGATCTCTTCCATCAGCACATCTTTCTGGTTGCTGGACAGCAGAGACTCAACGTGGCTCATCTTCAGCGGTTCAGCCGCTGGCAGATTGGAATTCTTGCGAACGATGGTGGTGGTCTGGTCTGGCGCATCGCCACCGGCACGTGGCTGGGCGATTGGCTTAAAGACGCTCAGACGAACGCCTTTGCGTTCCATAGCACGGATAACGCCAAGGCTGACGCTGGTCAGGCCGACGCTGGTTCCGGTAGGGATCAGCATAATAGTACGGGACACGGTTTATCCTCTTTCGTTACCGCCCAAATGTAGCGGGTTACAAAACAGCACCGCCAGCATTGCTGGCGGTGTGGAATCAGGCAGTCAGGCGGTGCGCGTCTTGCGCAATGACCAGCTCTTCGTTAGTTGGGATAACGATAGCCGGGCGGGTGCCTTCTTTGTTGATGAAGCCAGACTTGCCGAAGCGGGCAGCCAGGTTACGCTCGTGATCAACTTCGAAGCCCAGAACGCCAAGTTTACCCAGGGACAGTTCACGAACCATCGCTGCGTTCTCACCGATACCACCGGTGAAGATAACCGCGTCCAGACGGCCTTCCATCAGCGCAGTATAAGAACCGATGTACTTCGCCAGACGGTGGCAGTAAACGTCCATTGCACGTTTAGCGTCTTCTTTGTCTGCGTAGTTGTCTTCAACATAACGGCAGTCGCTGGTGACTTCGGTCAGACCCAGCAGGCCAGACTCTTTGGTCAGCATTTTGTTGATCTGGTCAACGCTCATGCCCAGGGTGTCGTGCAGGTGGAAGATGATCGCCGGATCGATGTCACCGGAACGCGTACCCATCACCAGACCTTCCAGCGGGGTCAGACCCATGGAGGTATCAACACATTTACCGTTACGGATAGCAGAAACAGAACCACCGTTGCCCAGGTGGCAAGTGATGATGTTCACTTCTTCAACCGGCTTGTTCAGCACTTTTGCCGCTTCCTGAGTTACATAGAAGTGGCTGGTGCCGTGTGCGCCATAACGACGTACGCCGTGTTCTTTGTACAGGCTGTACGGCAGGGCATAGAGGTAAGATTCTTCCGGCATGGTCTGATGGAACGCGGTGTCGAACACGGCCACGTTTTTGTCTTTCAGATTCGGGAAGGATTTCAGCGCTTCAGCGATACCGATCAGGTGAGCCGGGTTGTGCAGCGGTGCGAAGGATGCAGAGTCTTTGATACCCTGAATCACAGACTCGTCGATAACGACAGAGCTGGTGTATTTTTCGCCGCCGTGGACGATACGGTGACCAATCGCAGTCAGCTGAGCAGACAGTTCTGGTTTTTGTGCCAGAATAGTGTTAACGATAAAGTTCAGCGCTTCACTGTGAGCGGCGCCTGCACCTAAAGCCGCTTCTTGTTTGCTGCCGTCCATCTTCCACTTGATACGTGCTTCAGGCAGATGGAAACATTCGGCCAAACCAGAGAGGTATTCGTCACCGTTGAGCGCATCGATGATGGCGAATTTCAGTGAGGAGCTACCGCAGTTCAGAACCAGTACTAACTTACTCGACATGGAAGTACCTATTATTGATACGTGGCTAAAAAAACGTCAGTGAGTCTAACAGCGTAACGCATGATGACTCAGACATTTATGATTAACATCATGCCAAACGAACATTGTGGCATGATGGAAGAAATAACTATGATTTTATGCCATTTTGCACAATTTTCAGCCAATGGCATAATATGCAATAATTTGACGAGTTAATGATTCTCGTCTATGGCCCTATCAGGCTGGCACAGGATACCCGATACGGGGTAGAGATGACAAAATATTTTGAACGTTGTCATAGCTTGTTGTGGTTTTGCACGAAAATTTTAATTTTTATATGTGAAGTTGAGGTACAGCCATGTCGACACCAGAGAACCCGTCCGTAAATTTCTTTAGTCTGTTTCGTCGGGGACAGCATTACGCAAAGACGTGGCCGATGGAAAAGCGCCTTGCGCCTATGTTTATTGAGAATCGCACCATCCGCGCCACGCGCTATGCGATTCGCTTTATGCCGCCTGTCGCTATCTTTACGCTGTGCTGGCAGATTGCGTTGGGTGGGCAGCTTGGACCTGCGGTCGCCACGGCGCTCTTCGCATTAAGCCTGCCGATGCAGGGACTGTGGTGGTTAGGTAAACGGTCCATCACCCCACTTCCTCCTTCTATTTTACACTGGTTTTATGAAGTGCGCGGTAAGCTGGAAGAGGCCGGGCAGGCGCTCGCCCCGGTGGAAGGCAAGCCGGATTACCAGGCGCTGGCGGACACGTTAAAGCGTGCTTTTAAGCAACTCGATAAAACATTCCTCGATGACTTGTGATTGATCATCGAAACGACGACGAAAAGAAGGCACAGTAACAATCAGTTACCGTGTCTTTTTTTTAAGTGCAATGCGCTACAGGAGTCGAAAGATGGAAATGACCCATGCTCAACGTCTGATTTTGTCCAATCAGTACAAAATGATGACTATGCTTGATCCCGATAACGCTGCGCGCTACAGCCGCCTGCAGACCATCGTCGAACGCGGTTTTGGTTTGCAAATGCGCGAACTGGACCGCGAGTTTGGCGAGCTGAAAGAAGAAACCTGCCGCATCGTGATCGACATTATGGAGATGTATCACGCCCTGCACGTCTCCTGGACGAATCTCAAAGATCAGCAGTCCATTGACGAGCGCCGCGTGACCTTCTTAGGCTTTGATGCGGCAACGGAAGCGCGTTATCTGAGCTATGTTCGCTTTATGGTGAATACGGAAGGGCGCTATACCCACTTTGACGCGGGCACCCACGGCTTCAACGCGCAGACTCCGATGTGGGATAAATATCAGCGTATGCTGAGCGCGTGGCATGCCTGCCCGCGTCAGTACCATTTAAGCAGCAACGAAATTCAACAAATCATTAATGCCTGACGGAGGTGCGTGTGCAGTGTAGAGGTTTTCTGTTTGATCTGGACGGTACGCTGGTGGATTCGCTGCCGGTTGTGGAGCGTTCCTGGTGCCATTGGGCTGACAGACATGGCATCGACCATCAGGACGTGCTGAATTTTATCCATGGCAAACAGGCCATTACCTCGTTACGGCACTTCCTGGCCGGACGTTCTGAGGAAGAAATTCAGGCGGAGTTCAAATACCTGGAACACATTGAAGCCACGGATACGGACGGCATTACTGCGTTACCGGGCGCGCGCGAGCTGCTTGAGCATCTGAACGAGGCGCAGATCCCGTGGGCTATCGTCACCTCAGGCTCCATTCCGGTTGCCCACGCCCGTCATAAGGCAGCTGGTTTACCGAAACCGGAAGTGTTTATCACCGCGGAGCGCGTTAAGCGCGGCAAACCTGAACCCGATGCATTTTTACTGGGGGCTGAACTGCTGGGCCTCGACCCCGCAGAGTGTGTGGTGGTGGAAGACGCGGCCGCTGGCGTACTGGCCGGGCTGAACGCAGGAAGTCACGTCATCGCCGTTAACGTTCCGGCCGGATCTCCCCGGCTGGACGAGGCAGATTTGGTGCTGGATTCACTGACGGCCCTGTCTGTTTCAAAAGCCTCTGACGGAGTTGTAACCGTCTCGCTAAAAGTGTAATCCCATGATATGGCCCCACATTGCTGGGGCTTTTTTATGGCAAAATTCCTCATCTTCCACTGACAAGGATAAGTTGTGAACGGTGAACTGATTTGGGTCCTGAGCCTGCTTTTAATCGCCATCCTTCTTTTTGCAACGGGCAAGGTACGCATGGACGCCGTCGCCCTGTTTGTCATCGTCGCGTTTGTGCTGAGCGGTACGCTCACGCTACCGGAAGCCTTCTCCGGATTTAGCGATCCCAACGTTATCCTCATTGCCGCCCTGTTTATCATCGGGGATGGGCTGGTGCGCACCGGTGTGGCGACCATCATGGGGTCGTGGCTGGTGAAGGTGGCGGGCAACAGCGAAACCAAAATGCTGATCTACCTGATGGTGACCGTCGCCGGGCTGGGGGCGTTTATGAGCTCCACGGGCGTGGTCGCCATCTTTATCCCGGTGGTGCTGAGCGTCTCCATGCGGATGCAGAGCTCGCCGTCACGCCTGATGATGCCTCTGAGTTTTGCCGGTTTGATCAGCGGCATGATGACGCTGGTGGCAACGCCGCCGAACCTGGTCGTCAACAGCGAACTGATCCGCGAAGGATTTGAGGGCTTCAGCTTTTTCAGCGTCACCCCGCTGGGGCTGGTCATTCTGGTGTTGGGCGTGGTCTACATGCTGCTGACCCGGTTTGCCCTAAAAGGTGAAAAACAGGACAAAAACAAAGAAGGGTGGAAGCGACGCACCTTCCGCGATTTGATTAAAGAGTACCGCCTTACCGGGCGCGCGCGCCGTCTGGCTATTCGTCCTGGCTCGCCGATGGTGGGGCAGCGGCTGGATGACCTGAAGCTGCGTGAGCGCTATGGCGCGAATGTGATCGGCGTAGAGCGCTGGCGTCGTTTTCGCCGGGTGATTGTCAACGTCAACGGGGTGTCGGAATTCCGCGCACGGGACGTCCTCCTGATTGATATGTCCACTGCGGACGTGGATCTGCGCGAGTTTTGCAGCGAACAGCTGCTGGAACCAATGGTGCTGCGTGGGGAGTATTTCTCCGATCAGGCGCTGGATGTTGGCATGGCCGAGGTGTCGCTGATCCCTGAATCGGAACTGTTGGGCAAAACCGTGCGGGAAATGGGGTTCCGAACCCGCTATGGCCTGAATGTCGTGGGGCTGAAGCGCGATGGCGTAGCGATGGAAGGGGCGGTGGTGGATGAACCGATCCTGCTGGGCGATATTTTTCTCGTCGTCGGTAACTGGAAGCTCATTAGCCAGCTCGGACAAAAAGGGCGTGACTTTGTGGTGCTCAACATGCCTGTTGAGGAGAGCGATGCCTCCCCGGCGCACAGCCAGGCCCCCCACGCGATTTTTTGTCTGGTGCTGATGGTGGCGCTGATGCTGACCGATGAGATCCCCAATCCGGTCGCCGCAATCATTGCCTGTCTGTTGATGGGTAAATTCCGCTGTATTGACGCCGAAAGCGCCTATAAAGCCATTCACTGGCCGAGCATCATTCTCATTGTCGGGATGATGCCCTTCGCCCTGGCGCTGCAAAAAACCGGCGGGGTGGATCTGATCGTTAAAGGCTTAATGGACGTGGGCGGCGGGTATGGGCCGTACATGATGATGGTCTGCCTGTTTATCATGTGCGCCACTATCGGTCTGTTTATCTCCAATACCGCGACGGCGGTACTGATGGCGCCGATTGCACTGGCGATGGCCAAATCCATGGGCGTGTCGCCGTATCCTTTTGCGATGATGGTCGCAATGGCGGCCTCAGCGGCATTTATGACGCCAGTTTCTTCACCTGTGAACACGCTGGTGCTGGGGCCGGGGAACTACACATTCAGTGATTTCGTGAAGCTGGGCGTGCCGTTCACCGTGCTGGTGATGGTGGTATGCGTGATATTGATACCGGTTCTGTTCCCGTTCTGAGCATTTTGCCGGGTGGCGGCTACGCCTAACCCGGCCTACAACCCCGTAGGCCCTGCAAGCGCAGCGCCGCTGGGCGACAGTCAGAGGGGAGAATCCTGGCTAATCTCATCCAGCGATAGATGGAAGCTCGGCACAAACACCTGCATAAAGTAATCCATCTCTTCGCTGCGGCGGGATTCCAGTGTTTTTTCCAGACGCGTTTTTGCCAGTAAAAATTCGTTATTCCCCGCGGACAGCTCTTCCAGACACTTGAGGTAGGCGCAGAGCGCGTCGGCCTGTTTGACCAGCGACTTTTCATCTTCCGTGTATTGATGCTCATCGATGAGCGGCTCAAAGATGTCGCGCAGTTCTTCGGGCACCATCTCAATCAGCTTCTGCTGGGCAATTTTCTCGATGGCCTTATATTCCTGCGCAATCTGCGAGTTGAAATACTTTACCGGCGTAGGCAGGTCGCCGGTCAGCACTTCTGACGCATCGTGGTACATCGCCAGCAGGGCAATGCGCTCTGGATTGACCTGACCGTTGAATTTGCGGTTTTTAATGGCGGCCAGCGCGTGAGCGACCATCGCAACCTGCAGACTGTGCTCTGACACATTTTCCGTGCGGACATTGCGCATCAGCGGCCAGCGGTTGATGAGTTTCAGGCGGGAGAGGTGGGCAAAGAAATGACTCTGACTCATAGGGTACCTTTTGTCTTCACTGCGACAGGCGTTCATTGTGCGGGGAGGGGAGGGAAGATGCAAATCAGGCTACCGAAGTAGCCTGATTTTAAGATTACTGATGGTATCCGGAGAGGAAGCGCCCGAAGCGGCTGATGGCCATTTCCAGATCATCTTCGCGCGGCAGCGTCACGATACGCACGTGATCCGGCCACGGCCAGTTAAACGCCGTACCCTGAACCAGCAGCACTTTTTCCTGCAGCAGGAAATCGAGCACCATTTTCTGGTCGTCATGAATATTGAAGCGCTTCGCGTCAATTTTCGGGAACATGTAGAGCGCGCCATTCGGCTTCACGCAGGAGACGCCCGGAATATCGTTGATCAGTTCCCACGCACGGTTGCGCTGTTCGTACAGGCGACCACCGGGAACGATGAACTCGCTAATGCTCTGATAGCCACCCAGCGCCGTCTGGATCGCGTGCTGCGCCGGAACGTTGGCGCATAAACGCATGGAGGCCAGCATCTCCAGCCCTTCAATATAGCCTTTGGCGTGCTTTTTCGGACCGTTCAGTACCATCCAGCCCTGACGGAAACCGGCCACGCGATAGGTTTTAGACAGGCCGTTAAAGGTGACGGTCAGCAGATCCGGGGCCAGCGCAGCGATTGAGTGGTGCTGTGCCGCGTCGTACAGGATCTTGTCGTAGATTTCGTCGGCGAAAATGATCAGGTTGTGCTGACGGGCCAGCTCGACGATCTCCATCAGCAGCTCTTTCGAGTATACCGCGCCCGTTGGGTTGTTCGGGTTAATGATCACGATGCCGCGCGTGCGGGGCGTAATTTTCGCGCGAATATCATCGAGGTCCGGGAACCAGTCAGAGGACTCGTCGCACAGGTAGTGCACCGCTTTACCGCTGGACAGTGACACGGCTGCCGTCCACAGCGGATAGTCCGGCGCGGGTACCAGCATTTCGTCACCGCTGTTCAGCAGTGCCTGCATCGCCTGCACGATCAGTTCGGAGACGCCGTTGCCGATATAGATATCTTCAACGGTAACATCACGCATACCGCGTGCCTGGTAGTGCTGCATGATGGCTTTACGTGCGGAGTAAAGTCCTTTTGAATCGCAATAGCCTTGTGCAGTAGGAAGGTTGCGGATCACATCAACCAGAATTTCATCCGGCGCTTCAAAACCAAATGGCGCTGGGTTACCAATGTTGAGTTTCAGAACCTTGTTGCCTTCTTCTTCAAGGCGTTTTGCCTCTTTCAGAACCGGGCCGCGGATGTCATAACAGACGTTATCTAGCTTGCTGGATTTTTCGATAGGGGACATGAACCTTTAACCTTTTCGCTATGATTGCCACTCCCTGCCGTGGAAGTCAGCACGGAATAATGTACTCCCCCCTCGCTTCGTTTTGAAGGGTGTGCAGTAGAAGATTTTGTGCCGGGAGCAAAATTTTGATAAATCTTTTTCTCTGGGTGTATGCTTTTATGCTGGCTTAAAGTTGTGCGCACGGTGCCATATTGGGTTAAATGTGCTATTCATTTGTCAAAATTGTGTATATTGTGCTGGTAAAAATAGGTGGAAAGCAGGACAAAGGTGGCAATCACCTTGAGTGACATTTCGTTAAACCTGAATGCTTGATACCTGTTTCTGTAATAGCATGCTGTGGCTAAAAGTTACTCATGTGAAATTAATGTTAAGTGCCATTAATGAATGGTCTTAATCTAAATTAAAATTTATTTATTATTAACCTAAAAAATGCAACTTTAGTTAATTCTAATAAAATTAGTTTAGAAGCTTAACATTCTTCTTTAATCCTCAATATTGCAATAAGACTTATAAATAAAGTGGATTTGGGTTAAGATGTCTTCCAGGAAAGCAGAGTGCAGATACACGTTTTTTGTATATCTGTGACTGGTTTTCCTCATTAATTGATTGTTATTGTTGGAGTTATCTCTGGCTGGAATGTGTCGAACATCTCCTGCTACGTTGACAGCGCTGCGATACAGATGGCAGAAAAGGTGTTATACCTTTAATGTAATTTACATAAACCTGCGAACATCTAAATATCCTGAACGTTTAAGAGAATAAAAATAACGTCATGAAACGTGCTTTCTGACTGTTGATATAAAGCAGCACAATAACTATCTGTCAGGCAGTCTGCCGGGCCGGGATGCGAGGGAAAATCTTCAGAGGGAATTGCTTAACTGTACACACACAGCTTCAACCCGGGCAGCTCCGCACGAGCAACCTGAAAGTGAATAGATATGATAAATGCAAATCGTCCGATAATGAATCTCGACCTCGATCTGCTGAGAACGTTTGTTGCGGTCGCCGATCTCAACACTTTTGCAGCCGCTGCTGCCGCCGTTTGCCGAACTCAGTCTGCCGTCAGCCAGCAAATGCAGCGGCTGGAGCAACTGGTTGGTAAAGAGCTTTTTGCGCGTCATGGGCGTAATAAGCTCTTAACGGAACACGGTATTCAGCTTCTGGGTTATGCCAGGAAAATTCTTCGCTTTAATGATGAAGCATGTATGTCATTAATGTTTAGCAACCTTCAAGGGGTGCTAACGTTAGGCGCATCTGATGAGTCAGCGGATACTATATTGCCGTTTCTACTCAATCGTATTAGTTCGGTTTATCCGAAGCTTGCGCTGGACGTTAGCGTAAAGCGTAATGCCTTTATGGTTGAGATGTTAAATGAGAATAAAGTTGACCTGGTGGTCACCACGCATCGTCCCGGGCAGTTTGACTGCCTGACGCTGCGTACATCGCCTACGCACTGGTATTGCGCGGCCGAATATGTGCTGCAAAAAGGGGAGCCGGTTCCACTGGTCTTACTGGATGACCCGAGCCCGTTCCGCGATATGGTGCTCACGGCACTGAATGAGGCCAACATTCCGTGGCGTCTGGCGTATGTGGCTTCCACGCTGCCAGCGGTCCGTGCTGCCGTGAAGGCCGGTCTGGGTGTGACGGCCCGTCCGGTTGAGATGATGAGCCCCGATCTGCGCGTCCTGGGAAAATCCGATGGTCTTCCTGCGCTGCCGGATACGGAGTATCTGCTCTGCCACAATTCGTCCAGCCATAACGAGTTGGCCAAAGTGGTGTTCGAGGCGATGGAAAACTACCATAACCCGTGGCAGTTCGAACGCGTTACCTCCGAAGGGGGGGATGATTCCCTGATCGTTGAAGGGGATTTCGAGTGATCGATAGCTCAAAATTCTGGTAACAAAATGTAAGTGTAAAAAAAAGCCACTCGTGTGATTTTCACATGCAGTGGCTTTTTTTTAGCAAAAATATCCGCTTATGGCGTATGGGTTTTCAGGATACTTCATATTTATCAACATGCTAAATGCTTTTGCTTAAAACTTGTCCGTTTTCCGTTCTAACTTCAACCACCTACCTCCCATGTTAAAAAAACAGGAAATATGTTGCCGTTTTCCTGGTTGAATTAACAAAAGCGTGTCACAGATCAAGAAAATACTCCTATTTGGGGGGAGGAATCGTTGGCAAATCCTGTCAAAATAGGAGGGTTATTTTTTTTACTTCCGAAACGGACACGATTCAACAACATACATTTGACGGAAAGTCATGGACCCACCAGGGTTAAAGGGCACCAAATGTTAATGAGAATCGCTCGATGTAATTTAATGTGAAGAAACCTTTGTTAAAGTTGACAATAGGTTATAGAAAGGAGTAAAAAACCCCATCATTTTGCTGTCTACGTCTCATTTCTGACAGTTAGTGTAAGGTTATTTGTTCCTCCCCATGAATCGATGTGATGCCCATCTGCCAGCAAGAGCAGTGTCGTTGGTATCACTTTTGATGAGTAAGCAATGAGTATGTCAACATCCACAGAAGTCATCGCTCATCACTGGGCATTCGCAATCTTTCTTATTGTAGCCATTGGCCTGTGCTGCCTGATGTTAGTCGGCGGCTGGTTCCTGGGCGGTCGCGCCCGCGCAAGGCACAAAAACACACCTTTCGAATCAGGTATTGATTCAGTAGGTTCCGCTCGCTTACGCCTGTCTGCCAAGTTCTATCTGGTAGCCATGTTCTTCGTCATCTTCGACGTGGAAGCGCTTTACCTTTTCGCATGGTCAACGTCCATCCGCGAAAGTGGTTGGGTGGGCTTTGTCGAGGCCGCAATTTTCATTTTAGTGCTACTGGCCGGTCTGGTTTATCTGGTGCGTATTGGCGCGCTTGACTGGACGCCTGCGCGTTCACGTCGTGAACACATCAACCCGGAAAACAGTATCTCTAATCGTCAGCAGTAACAGCGAGGCAATAAGATGGATTATACGCTCACCCGCATAGATCCTAACGGTGAGAATGACCGTTACCCCCTGCAAAAACAGGAGATCGTAACCGACCCCCTGGAGCAAGAAGTCAATAAAAGCGTGTACATGGGCAAACTCGAACATGCCATGCACGATATGGTCAACTGGGGTCGTAAGAACTCCATCTGGCCGTACAACTTTGGCCTTTCTTGCTGCTACGTTGAAATGGTGACGTCATTCACTGCGGTGCATGACGTTGCGCGTTTTGGGGCCGAGGTACTGCGTGCTTCACCACGTCAGGCTGACCTGATGGTGGTAGCCGGTACCTGCTTTACCAAGATGGCACCTGTTATTCAGCGTCTTTATGACCAGATGCTGGAGCCTAAATGGGTTATCTCCATGGGCGCATGTGCAAACTCTGGCGGTATGTACGACATCTATTCCGTCGTGCAGGGCGTAGATAAGTTTATTCCAGTGGATGTGTACATCCCGGGTTGTCCGCCTCGTCCGGAAGCCTACATGCAGGCGCTGATGCTGCTGCAGGAGTCTATCGGTAAAGAACGTCGCCCACTGTCGTGGGTTGTTGGCGATCAGGGTGTGTATCGCGCGAACATGCAGTCTGAGCGCGAGCGTAAACGTGGTGAACGTATTGCCGTCACCAATCTGCGTACGCCTGACGAAATTTAATTTGCGCCTGTAGGCCTGGAGAACACCTTCGCATATCACTACTCAAATAGCGCGAAGCCAGGCTCAACAGTCACCACGGACCATTTGCAATGGTGAACAATATGACCGACTTAACCGCGCAAGAAGCCGCCTGGCAGACCCGGGATCATCTGGATGACCCAGTCATTGGCGAACTGCGCAACCGTTTTGGGCCGGATGCCTTTACTGTTCAGGCTACCCGCACCGGGGTACCCGTTGTTTGGGTGAAGCGTGAGCAATTGCTGGAAGTTGTCGATTTCCTCAAGAAATTGCCAAAACCGTACGTCATGCTGTTTGACTTACACGGCATGGATGAACGTCTGCGTACCCACCGCCAGGGTCTCCCTGCTGCGGATTTTTCCGTTTTCTACCACCTGATCTCAATAGACCGTAATACGGATATCATGCTCAAGGTGGCATTGTCTGAAAACGACATGCATCTGCCGACGATCACCAAACTTTTCCCGAACGCCAACTGGTACGAGCGTGAAACCTGGGAAATGTTCGGCATGACCTTTGACGGCCACCCGCACCTGACGCGCATCATGATGCCGCAGACCTGGACAGGCCACCCGCTGCGTAAAGACTACCCGGCACGTGCCACCGAATTCGATCCGTTTGAGCTGACCAAAGCCAAGCAGGATCTGGAGATGGAAGCGCTGACCTTCAAACCGGAAGACTGGGGCATGAAGCGCGGTACCGACAACGAGGACTTCATGTTCCTTAACCTCGGTCCGAACCACCCGTCTGCGCACGGTGCATTCCGTATTATTCTTCAGCTTGATGGCGAAGAGATTGTCGACTGCGTACCTGACATCGGTTACCACCACCGTGGTGCTGAGAAGATGGGCGAGCGTCAGTCCTGGCACAGCTACATTCCGTATACCGACCGTATTGAGTACCTCGGCGGCTGCGTCAACGAGATGCCATACGTGCTGGCCGTTGAGAAACTGGCGGGTATCGTTACGCCGGATCGCGTTAACGTGATTCGCGTCATGCTGTCAGAGCTGTTCCGTATCAACAGCCACCTGCTGTATATCTCCACCTTCATTCAGGACGTCGGCGCGATGACCCCGGTCTTCTTCGCCTTCACCGACCGTCAGAAAATCTACGATCTGGTGGAAGCGATTACCGGTTTCCGTATGCACCCGGCCTGGTTCCGTATCGGCGGTGTGGCACACGATCTGCCGCGCGGCTGGGACCGTCTGCTGCGTGAATTCCTCGACTGGATGCCAAAACGTCTGGCCTCTTACGAGAAAGCCGCGCTGCGCAATACCATCCTGAAAGGCCGTTCCCAGGGCGTTGCTGCCTACGGCGCGAAAGAAGCGCTGGAGTGGGGGACGACAGGTGCAGGTCTGCGTGCGACCGGTATTGATTTCGACGTGCGTAAAGCCCGTCCTTACTCTGGCTATGAGAACTTCGACTTTGAAGTCCCGGTGGGCGGCGGTGTTTCCGACTGCTACACCCGCGTGATGCTGAAAGTAGAAGAGCTGCGCCAGAGTCTGCGCATCCTTGAGCAGTGCCTCAACAACATGCCGGAAGGCCCGTTCAAGGCGGATCACCCGCTGACGACGCCGCCACCGAAAGAGCGCACGCTGCAACATATCGAAACCCTGATCACCCACTTCCTGCAGGTTTCCTGGGGTCCGGTCATGCCGGCGCAAGAATCCTTCCAGATGATTGAAGCGACCAAGGGTATTAACAGTTACTACCTGACCAGTGACGGCAGCACCATGAGCTACCGTACCCGCGTGCGTACGCCGAGCTTTGCGCACCTGCAGCAGATCCCGTCCGCCATCCGCGGCAGTCTGGTCTCCGACCTGATTGTGTATCTGGGTAGTATCGATTTTGTTATGTCAGATGTGGACCGCTAATTATGCACGAGAATCAACAACCACAAACCGAGGCTTTTGAGCTGAGTGAAGCAGAACGTGCCGCCATTGAGCACGAGATGCACCACTACGAAGACCCGCGTGCGGCGTCCATTGAAGCGCTGAAAATCGTACAGAAACAGCGTGGTTGGGTGCCGGATGGGGCGATCTATGAGATCGCGAAAGTGCTGGGTATTCCGGCAAGTGACGTAGAAGGCGTAGCCACGTTCTACAGCCAGATCTTCCGTCAGCCGGTAGGCCGCCATGTGATCCGCTACTGTGACAGTGTAGTCTGCCACATCACCGGTTATCAGGGCATTCAGGCTGCGATTGAGAAGAAGCTCAATATCAAGCCGGGCCAGACCACGTTCGATGGACGCTTTACTCTGCTGCCAACCTGCTGCCTGGGTAACTGCGACAAGGGGCCGACCATGATGATTGATGAGGACACTCACAGCCATCTGACGCCGGAAGCGATTCCTGACCTGCTGGAGCAGTACAAATGAAAACTGTAATTCGTACTGCTGAGACGCATCCGCTGACCTGGCGTCTGCGCGATGACAAACAGCCGGTATGGCTCGACGAATACCAGAGCAAAAACGGCTATGCCGGCGCGCGTAAAGCCCTTGGCGGCATGGCGCCGGACGACATCGTTAACGCGGTAAAAGAGTCTGGCCTGAAAGGCCGCGGCGGCGCGGGCTTCTCCACCGGTCTGAAGTGGAGCCTGATGCCAAAAGACGAATCCATGAATATCCGTTACCTGCTGTGTAACGCCGATGAAATGGAGCCGGGCACCTATAAAGACCGCCTGCTGATGGAACAACTGCCGCACCTGCTGGTGGAAGGCATGCTGATCTCCGCGTTTGCGCTGAAAGCGTACCGTGGCTACATCTTCTTGCGCGGTGAGTACATCGAAGCGGCGGAAAACCTGCGTCGCGCGATTGCCGAAGCCACCGAAGCGGGCCTGCTCGGTAAAAACATCCTGGGCACCGGCTTTGACTTCGAACTGTTCGTGCACACCGGTGCCGGGCGTTATATCTGCGGTGAAGAAACGGCGCTGATTAACTCCCTGGAAGGCCGCCGCGCGAACCCGCGTTCCAAGCCACCGTTCCCGGCAAGCTCCGGCGTATGGGGTAAACCGACCTGCGTAAACAACGTCGAAACCCTGTGTAACGTTCCGGCTATCCTCGCCAACGGCGTGGAGTGGTATCAGGGCATCTCCTCAAGCAAAGATGCCGGTACCAAGCTGATGGGCTTCTCCGGTCGCGTTAAAAATCCTGGCGTCTGGGAACTGCCGTTCGGTACTACCGCACGTGAAATTCTTGAAGACTACGCGGGCGGCATGCGCGATGGCCTGAAATTCAAAGCCTGGCAGCCGGGTGGGGCAGGGACTGACTTCCTGACCGAAGCCCACCTTGACCTGCCGATGGAATTCGAAAGCATTGGTAAAGCAGGCAGCCGTCTGGGTACGGCGCTGGCGATGGCCGTCGACCACGAGATCGGCATGGTCTCGCTGGTGCGTAACCTGGAAGAGTTCTTCGCCCGCGAGTCCTGCGGCTGGTGTACACCGTGCCGTGATGGTCTGCCGTGGAGCGTGAAGATCCTGCGTGCAATCGAACGTGGCGAAGGCCAGCCTGGGGATATCGAGACGCTTGAGCAACTGTGTCGATTCTTAGGCCCGGGTAAAACCTTCTGTGCCCACGCACCGGGTGCCGTCGAACCTCTGCAGAGCGCGATCAAATATTTCCGCGACGAGTTCGAAGCAGGCATCAAGCAGCCGTTCAGCAATACCCATGCGATCAATGGGATTCAGCCGAACCTGCTTAAAGCGCGCTGGTAACGACAAGAATTTTGATTAACGCTCGGTTTCGACCGAGCCAACTGGAAGCATGCTAATGGCTACGATTCATGTAGACGGCAAAGAATACGAAGTCAACGGGGCGGACAACCTGCTGGAAGCTTGTCTGTCTCTTGGCCTCGATATTCCGTACTTTTGCTGGCATCCGGCGCTGGGCAGCGTCGGTGCTTGCCGCCAGTGTGCGGTGAAGCAATATCAAAACGCGGAAGACACGCGTGGTCGCCTGGTGATGTCCTGTATGACGCCAGCCACCGAAGGCACCTTTATTTCGATTGATGACGAAGAAGCCAAACAGTTCCGCGAAAGCGTGGTGGAGTGGTTGATGACCAACCACCCGCACGACTGTCCGGTTTGTGAAGAGGGCGGTAACTGCCACCTTCAGGATATGACCGTGATGACCGGTCACAGCTTCCGTCGCTATCGCTTTACCAAGCGTACCCACCGTAACCAGGACCTGGGGCCGTTCATCTCTCACGAAATGAACCGCTGCATCGCCTGCTACCGCTGCGTGCGTTACTACAAAGACTATGCAGACGGTCAGGATCTGGGCGTGTATGGCGCGCATGACAACGTCTACTTCGGTCGTCCGGAAGACGGCGTGCTGGAGAGCGAATTCTCCGGTAACCTGGTAGAAATCTGCCCGACCGGCGTCTTTACGGATAAAACTCACTCCGAGCGTTACAACCGTAAATGGGACATGCAGTTTGCGCCAAGCATCTGCCAGCAGTGTTCCCTCGGCTGTAACACCAGCCCGGGTGAGCGCTACGGCGAACTGCGCCGTATCGAAAACCGTTACAACGGTACCGTTAACCACTACTTCCTCTGCGACCGCGGTCGTTTCGGCTATGGCTATGTGAACCTCAAAGACCGTCCGCGTCAGCCGGTTCAGCGCCGTGGCGACGACTTCATTACCCTGAACGCTGAACAGGCGATGCAGGGCGCGGCAGATATTCTGCGCCAGTCGAAGAAAGTGATCGGTATCGGCTCCCCGCGCGCCAGCATCGAAAGCAACTTCGCGCTGCGCGAGCTGGTTGGGGCGGAAAACTTCTATACCGGTATCGCTCAGGGCGAGCAGGAACGTCTGCAGCTGGTACTGAAAGTGCTGCGTGAAGGCGGTATCCATACCCCTGCGCTGCGCGAAATCGAATCCTATGATGCGGTCCTGGTGCTGGGTGAAGACCTGACCCAGACCGGCGCCCGCGCGGCTCTGGCGGTTCGTCAGGCGGTGAAGGGTAAAGCACGTGAAATGGCAGCGGCGCAGAAAGTGGCTGACTGGCAGATTGCGGCGATCCTGAACATCGGTCAGCGCGCGAAGCATCCTCTGTTTGTGACCAACGTCGACAACACCCGTCTGGACGACATCGCGGCGTGGACCTACTGCGCACCGGTTGAAGATCAGGCGCGCCTTGGCTTTGCCATTGCCCACGCGCTGGACAACAACTCACCGGCGGTAGAACTGGATCGCGACCTGCAGAACAAGGTTGACGTGATTGTTCAGGCCCTGGCCGGTGCGAAGAAACCGCTGATTATTTCCGGGACCAACGCCGGCAGCGCTGAGATCATTCAGGCGGCAGCCAACGTGGCCAAAGCCCTGAAAGGCCGCGGTGCTGACGTCGGCGTGACCATGATTGCCCGTGCGGTGAACAGCATTGGTCTGGGCATGATCGGCGGCGGCTCGCTGGAAGCTGCGTTAAGCGAACTGGAATCCGGTGCCGCTGACGCCGTGGTGGTGCTGGAAAACGACCTGCATCGTCATGCTTCTGCCGCTCGCGTTGACGCCGCGCTCTCCAAAGCGCCGCTGGTGATGGTGATTGACCATCAGCGCACCGCGATCATGGACAAAGCGCACCTGGTGCTCTCTGCGGCAAGCTTCGCAGAAAGCGACGGTACCGTTATCAACAACGAAGGCCGCGCGCAGCGTTTCTTCCAGGTTTATGACCCGGCTTACTACGACAGCAACACCGTGATGCTGGAAAGCTGGCGCTGGCTGCACTCCCTGCACAGCACCGTGCAGAGCCGTGAAGTGGACTGGACGCAGCTCGACCACGTTATCGACGCGGTGGTGGAAAAACTGCCTCAGCTGGCAGGCATTAAAGATGCCGCGCCTGAAGCAAGCTTCCGCATTCGCGGCCAGAAACTGGCGCGTGAACCGCACCGTTACAGCGGCCGTACCGCAATGCGCGCCAATATCAGCGTGCACGAACCGCGCCAGCCGCAGGATAAAGACACCATGTTTGCCTTCTCCATGGAAGGGAACAACCAGCCGTCTGCACCGCGTTCGCAAATCCCGTTCGCATGGGCACCGGGCTGGAACTCCCCGCAGGCATGGAACAAGTTCCAGGCTGAAGTGGGCGGCTCCCTGCGCCACGGCGATCCGGGCGTGCGTCTGATTGAAGCTTCCGAAACCGGTCTGGACTTCTTCACCACCGTACCGGCGAGCTTCCAGGCGCAGGACGGTAGCTGGCGTATTGCGCCGTACTACCACCTGTTCGGTAGCGACGAGCTGTCCCAGCGTTCACCGGTCTTCCAGACCCGTATGCCGCAGCCGTACATCAAGCTTAACCCGGCGGATGCCGCGAAGCTTGGCGTTAACGCGGGTGCGAACATCGCCTTTAGCTATGACGGCCAGACCATCAGCCTGCCGCTGATTATTTCTGAAAGCCTGACAGCAGGGCAGGTCGGTCTGCCGATGGGTATGCCTGGCATCGCGCCAGTTCTGGCGGGTGCGCGTCTTGATAATCTGCAGGAGGCAAAAGCATGAGTTGGTTAACGCCGGATCTTATCGACATCCTGCTGAGCATTCTGAAAGCGGTTGTGATTCTGCTGGTGGTGGTCACCTGCGGCGCGTTCATGAGCTTTGGTGAACGTCGTCTGCTCGGTCTGTTCCAGAACCGTTACGGACCGAACCGCGTGGGCTGGGGTGGTTCACTCCAGCTGGTCGCGGACATGATCAAGATGTTCTTTAAAGAGGACTGGATCCCGCGCTTCTCGGATCGCGTGATCTTTACTCTGGCACCGATGATCGCCTTCACCTCGCTGCTGCTGGCGTTTGCTATCGTGCCGGTCAGCCCGACCTGGGTGGTCGCTGACCTGAACATCGGCATTCTGTTCTTCCTGATGATGGCAGGCCTCGCGGTTTACGCGGTCCTGTTCGCAGGCTGGTCCAGTAACAACAAATACTCGCTGCTGGGTGCGATGCGTGCTTCCGCGCAGACCCTGAGCTACGAAGTGTTCCTGGGTCTCTCCCTGATGGGCGTGGTGGCGCAGGCCGGTTCATTCAACATGACCGACATCGTCAACAACCAGGCCGACATCTGGAACGTTATTCCGCAGTTCTTTGGGTTTATTACCTTTGCCATCGCGGGCGTGGCAGTGTGTCACCGTCACCCGTTTGACCAGCCAGAAGCCGAACAGGAACTGGCCGACGGTTACCACATCGAATATTCCGGTATGAAATTCGGTCTGTTCTTCGTGGGCGAGTACATCGGTATCGTCACCATTTCCGCGTTGATGGTAACGCTGTTCTTCGGTGGCTGGCATGGCCCGTTCTTACCGCCGTTCATCTGGTTCGCGCTGAAAACCGCGTTCTTCATGATGATGTTCATTTTGATTCGCGCAGCGTTACCGCGTCCGCGTTATGACCAGGTAATGTCCTTCGGCTGGAAAGTGTGCCTGCCGCTGACGCTCGTCAACTTGTTGGTAACGGCCGCTGTCATTCTCTGGCAGCAGCCATAAGGGGCAATAGACCATGACCTTAAAAGAATTACTGGTAGGCTTCGGTACCCAGGTACGCAGTATCTGGATGATCGGCCTGCACGCGTTTGCCAAACGCGAAACCCGGATGTACCCGGAAGAGCCGGTATATCTGCCGCCGCGCTACCGTGGCCGTATCGTGCTGACGCGCGACCCGGACGGTTCCGAGCGCTGCGTTGCCTGTAACCTGTGTGCGGTAGCGTGTCCGGTAGGCTGTATCTCTCTGCAGAAAGCCGAGACGGTAGACGGCCGCTGGTACCCTGAGTTCTTCCGCATCAACTTCTCACGCTGCATCTTCTGCGGTCTGTGTGAAGAAGCGTGCCCAACCACGGCGATTCAGCTGACTCCAGACTTCGAGCTGGGTGAGTACAAGCGTCAGGACCTGGTGTACGAGAAAGAGGATCTGCTGATTTCCGGTCCGGGCAAATACCCGGAATATAACTTCTACCGGATGGCGGGTATGGCAATCGACGGCAAAGATAAGGGCGAAGCAGAGAACGAAGCTAAGCCTATCGACGTCAAGAGCCTGTTACCGTAAGGAGAGGGCAATGGAATTCGCTTTTTATATCTGTGGCCTTATCGCCATCCTGGCTACGCTGCGAGTGATCACGCACACCAATCCGGTGCATGCGCTGCTGTACTTAATCATCTCGCTGCTGGCCATTTCCGGGGTGTTCTTTGCACTGGGCGCGCACTTCGCCGGTGCGCTGGAAATCATCGTCTACGCCGGGGCCATTATGGTGCTGTTCGTGTTCGTGGTGATGATGCTGAACCTGGGCGGCTCTGAAATTGAGCAGGAACGTCAGTGGTTAAAACCGCAGGTGTGGATTGGCCCGGCAATTCTGTCGGCCATCATGCTGGTGGTGATCGTTTATGCCATTCTGGGTGTTAACGATCAGGGCATCGACGGCACGCCGATTGGCGCGAAAGAGGTCGGTATCACGCTCTTTGGCCCATACGTTCTGGCAGTGGAACTGGCCTCAATGCTGCTGCTGGCAGGTCTGGTTGTGGCTTTCCACGTTGGCCGCGAAGAGCGTGCTGGCGAGGTGCTGAGCAACCGCACTGACGACCGCGCGAAAAGAAAAACGGAGGAGCGCGCATGATCCCCTTAACACATGGACTGATCCTCGCTGCGATTTTATTCGTTCTGGGTCTGACCGGTCTGGTTATCCGCCGCAATCTGCTGTTTATGCTGATCGGGCTGGAAATCATGATTAACGCCTCCGCGCTGGCCTTCGTGGTCGCCGGAAGCTACTGGGGCCAGACCGATGGTCAGGTGATGTACATTCTCGCCATCAGCCTCGCGGCTGCCGAAGCGAGTATTGGCCTGGCGCTGTTGCTACAGCTCCATCGTCGCCGCCAGAATCTGAACATCGATTCAGTAAGTGAGTTGCGTGGATGAACATGCTTGCCTTAACCATTATTTTTCCGCTGATTGGCTTCGTGCTGCTGGCGTTTTCTCGCGGCCGCTGGTCTGAGAATCTGTCTGCAACCGTCGGCATGGGCTCTGTTGGCCTGGCCGCGCTGGTGACAGCGTATGCGGGTATCGACTTCTTTAACAACGGGCGTCAGCCTTTCAGCGTGCCGCTGTGGACGTGGATGTCGGTCGGTGATTTCAACATCGGTTTCAACCTGGTGCTGGACGGCCTCTCGCTGACCATGCTTTCCGTGGTTACCGGCGTTGGCTTCCTGATCCACATGTTCGCCTCCTGGTATATGCGCGGTGAAGAGGGGTACTCCCGCTTCTTCGCCTACACCAACCTGTTTATCGCCAGCATGGTGGTTCTGGTCCTGGCCGATAACCTGCTGCTGATGTATCTGGGCTGGGAAGGCGTGGGTCTGTGTTCTTACCTGCTGATCGGTTTCTACTATACCGATCCGAAGAATGGCGCAGCGGCCATGAAAGCGTTCATCGTGACCCGCGTGGGTGACGTCTTCCTCGCTTTCGCGCTGTTCATTCTTTACAACGAACTGGGCACGCTGAACTTCCGCGAAATGGTGGAACTGGCGCCAGCGCACTTCGCCGCAGGCAATAACATGCTGTGGTGGGCAACGCTGATGCTGCTGGGTGGTGCTGTGGGTAAATCCGCGCAGCTGCCATTGCAGACATGGCTGGCCGACGCGATGGCGGGTCCAACCCCTGTCTCCGCGCTGATCCACGCTGCGACCATGGTTACCGCCGGTGTCTACCTGATTGCGCGTACCCATGGCCTGTTCCTGATGACCCCGGAAATTCTGCATCTGGTGGGTATCGTCGGTGCGGTCACGCTGGTGCTGGCAGGCTTTGCCGCGCTGGTGCAGACCGACATCAAGCGCGTTCTCGCGTACTCCACCATGAGCCAGATTGGTTACATGTTCCTGGCGCTGGGCGTTCAGGCGTGGGACGCGGCCATTTTCCACCTGATGACGCACGCGTTCTTTAAAGCGCTGCTGTTCCTCTCATCCGGTTCGGTGATTCTGGCCTGCCATCACGAGCAGAACATCTTCAAAATGGGCGGACTGCGTAAGTCTATCCCGCTGGTCTATGTCTGCTTCCTGGTGGGCGGCGCGGCGCTGGCGGCACTGCCGCTGATCACCGCGGGCTTCTTCAGTAAGGACGAAATCCTTGCGGGTGCCATGGCGAATGGTCATATCAATCTGATGGTTGCGGGTCTGGTCGGTGCGTTCATGACCTCCCTGTATACCTTCCGTATGATTTTCATCGTATTCCACGGTAAAGAACAAATTCACGCTCACGCAGGGAAGGGGATTACCCATCACCTGCCGCTGATTGTGCTGCTGGTACTGTCCACCTTCGTTGGCGCGATGATTGTACCGCCGCTGCAGGGCGTACTGCCAGACACCACCGAGCTTGAGCACGGTCGCGTTCTGACGCTTGAAATCACCTCCGGTGTGGTCGCTATCGCGGGCATCCTGATCGCTGCATGGCTGTGGCTGGGCAAACGTACGCTGGTGACTGCCGTGGCCAACAGTGCGCCAGGCCGCCTGCTGGGCACCTGGTGGTACAACGCGTGGGGCTTCGACTGGCTGTACGACATGATCTTCGTTAAGCCGTTCCTGGGCATTGCGTGGCTGGTGAAGCGCGACCCACTGAACAGCCTGATGAATATCCCGGCGATCCTCTCCCGCTTTGCAGGTAAAGGCCTGCTGTACAGCGAGAACGGTTACCTGCGCTGGTATGTGGCGTCCATGAGCATCGGTGCGGTTGTCGTGCTGGCGCTGCTGATGGTGTTGCGTTGATCGTTAAGTGAATTTTATTCGAATTCGTTGAAAATCAGGCCCCTGCTGGGGGCCTTAAAAAGGAATGTAAATCGCCATGTTACTACCCTGGCTAATATTAATTCCCTTCATCGGCGGCTTCCTGTGCTGGCAGACTGAACGCTTTGGCGTGAAGATGCCGCGCTGGATTGCGCTGATCACCATGGGATTGACGCTCGCGCTTGGCCTGCAACTGTGGTTGCAGGGCGGTTACTCACTGACCCAGTCTGCGGGCATTCCGCAGTGGCAGTCTGAGTTCATCCTGCCGTGGATCCCACGTTTCGGCATTACGATCCACCTGGCGATTGACGGTCTGTCGCTGCTGATGGTGGTGCTGACCGGTCTGCTCGGTGTTTTGGCGGTACTCTGCTCCTGGCGTGAAATCGAAAAATACCAGGGCTTCTTCCACCTGAACCTGATGTGGATCCTGGGCGGCGTGATCGGCGTGTTCCTTGCCATCGACATGTTCCTGTTCTTCTTCTTCTGGGAGATGATGCTGGTGCCGATGTACTTCCTGATCGCGCTGTGGGGCCACAAGGCGTCCGACGGTAAAACGCGTATCACGGCGGCAACCAAGTTCTTCATCTATACCCAGGCGAGTGGTCTGGTGATGTTGATTGCCATTCTGGCGCTGGTGTTTGTTCACCACAACGCGACCGGTACCTGGACCTTCAACTACGAAGACCTGCTGAAGACCCCAATGTCTCACGGCGTGGAATACCTGCTGATGCTGGGCTTCTTCATCGCCTTCGCGGTGAAAATGCCGGTGGTTCCGCTGCACGGCTGGCTGCCAGACGCGCACTCTCAGGCACCAACGGCGGGTTCCGTTGACCTGGCGGGCATCTTGCTGAAAACGGCGGCCTACGGTCTGCTGCGTTTCGCTCTGCCGCTGTTCCCGAACGCCTCCGCAGAATTCGCACCGATTGCCATGTGGCTGGGTGTGATCGGTATCTTCTACGGTGCCTGGATGGCCTTCACGCAGTACGACATCAAGCGTCTGATTGCCTACACCTCCGTTTCCCACATGGGCTTCGTGCTGATTGCTATCTACACCGGCAGCCAGCTGGCGTACCAGGGGGCGGTGATCCAGATGATTGCGCACGGTCTGTCCGCAGCCGGTCTCTTCATCCTGTGCGGCCAGCTGTATGAACGTCTGCACACCCGTGACATGCGTATGATGGGCGGTCTGTGGAGCAAAATTAAGTGGCTGCCAGCGCTCTCCATGTTCTTCGCGGTGGCGACTCTGGGGATGCCGGGTACCGGTAACTTCGTCGGCGAATTTATGATTCTTTTCGGCAGCTTCAAAGTGGTACCGGTGATTACCGTGATCTCCACCTTTGGTCTGGTGTTCGCTTCCGTCTACTCGCTGGCGATGCTGCACCGCGCGTACTTCGGTAAAGCGAAGAGCGAAATTGCTGCACAAGAACTGCCGGGGATGTCGCTGCGTGAGCTGTTCATCATCCTGCTGCTGGTCGTACTGCTGTTGCTGCTGGGCTTCTTCCCGCAGCCGATTCTGGATACCTCGCACAGCGCGATGGGCAATATCCAGCAGTGGTTTGTTAATTCTGTTTCTACTACAAGGCCGTAATTCGCCATGACAATAACTCCACAACAACTGATCGCGCTGCTACCGCTGCTGATCGTCGGATTGACGGTGGTGGTTGTGATGCTCTCCATTGCGTGGCGACGCAATCACTTCCTGAATGCCACGCTGTCGGTCATCGGCCTGAACGCCGCGTTAGTCTCTCTCTGGTTTGTTGGCCAGGGTGGGGCGATGGACGTCACTCCGCTGATGCGCGTTGACGGTTACGCCATGCTGTATACCGGTCTGGTGCTGCTGGCGAGCCTGGCAACCTGTACCTTTGCGTACCCATGGCTCGAAGGCTACAACGACAACAAAGAAGAGTTTTACCTGCTGGTTCTGATTGCCGCGCTGGGCGGCATTCTGCTGGCGAATGCGAACCACCTGGCCGCGCTGTTCCTCGGTATTGAGCTGATCTCTCTGCCGCTGTTCGGTCTGATTGGTTACGCCTTCCGCCAGAAGCGCTCCCTGGAAGCAAGCATCAAGTACACCATCCTGTCTGCGGCGGCGTCCTCGTTCCTGCTGTTTGGTATTGCGCTGGTGTACGCACAGTCCGGTAACCTCTCCTTTATGGCGCTCGGCAAGAGCCTCGGTGACGGCATGCTGCATGAGCCGCTGCTGCTGGCGGGTCTGGGCATGATGATTGTTGGCCTTGGCTTTAAACTCTCTCTGGTGCCGTTCCACCTGTGGACGCCAGACGTATACCAGGGCGCGCCAGCGCCGGTGTCGACCTTCCTGGCGACGGCGAGCAAAATCGCCATCTTCGGGGTGGTTATGCGTCTGTTCCTGTACGCACCGGTGGGTGACAGCGAAGCGGTTCGCGTGGTGCTGGGCATTATTGCGTTCGTCTCCATCATCTTCGGTAACCTGATGGCGCTGAGCCAGACCAACATCAAACGTCTGCTGGGCTACTCGTCTATCTCTCATCTGGGCTACCTGATGGTGGCGCTGATTGCGCTGCAGAGCGGTGAGATGTCGATGGAAGCCGTGGGCGTCTATCTGGCCGGTTACCTGTTCAGCAGCCTCGGCGCCTTCGGCGTGGTGAGCCTGATGTCCAGCCCGTACCGTGGTCCGGATGCCGATTCACTGTTCTCCTACCGTGGTCTGTTCTGGCACCGTCCGATCCTGTCTGCGGTGATGACGGTGATGATGCTCTCTCTGGCAGGTATTCCGATGACGCTCGGCTTTATCGGTAAGTTCTACGTGCTGGCCGTCGGTGTGCAGGCGCACCTGTGGTGGCTGACTGCGGGCGTGGTGATTGGCTCCGCGATTGGTCTCTACTACTACCTGCGCGTGGCCGTGAGCCTGTACCTGAGCGCACCTCAGCAGCTCAACCGCGATGCCCCAACCAACTGGCAGTACAGCGCCGGTGGTATCGTAGTGCTTATCTCCGCGCTGCTGGTGCTCATCTTCGGTATCTATCCGCAACCGCTGATTGAGATCGTGCAGCGAGCAATGCCATTAATGTAAAAACAAAAAACCCGCCTCGGCGGGTTTTTTTATGGTTTTCTCCCTCTCCCTGTGGGAGAGGGCCGGGGTGAGGGCACCAGCCCGCACCATGCTTAAGCCAGCTGCTTCCGGCTAATCAACGGCCCGTCAATCTTCTTCATCGAGCGGTCCAGCACTTCCTCAATCACTGACGACAGCTCGTTCAGCTCAAACTTCGCCACATACCCGTCCGCCTTCACCTTGCGAATATGGTCTTCGTTGGCGTTGCCGGAAAGGGAAGAGTGGATCACCACCGGAATATCTTTCAGTACCGGGTCGGTTTTGATTTTGCGCGTCAGCGTAAAGCCGTCCATTTCTGGCATTTCGAGGTCGGTCAGCACCAGCGCGATCTTATCGGTGATGGGAACCCCTTCAGCCTGGGCCTGTGCCGCCAGCACGCCAATTTTCTCCCACGCTTCTTTGCCGGTGATATGCAGCTGGGCCGGGATCTCCATTGCCTGCAGACCTTTCTCCAGCATCGAGCGCGCCACTTTGGAGTCTTCCGCGACGATGGCGACAGCGCCTGGCTTGATATGGAATTTGGTGGTCTTCAGGTTCGTGGCGTGCAGATCGTGATTGGCCGGGGTGATGTCATACAGGATCTGCTCAACGTCCAGCACCATCGCCAGATCGTTGGTATCGGTCTTCTCGTCAAGACACGCGATACTGGTGATGTAGCGGCCGCTGACGGCGGTTTCCGCCGCGTGCACCTGCTTCCAGTCCAGACGCATGATGTTCTCAACCGATTCCACGGCAAACGCCTGCACGCTGCGCGCATATTCGGTGATCAGCAGAATGTTCAGCCCGGTGGTGGGCTTACAGCCCGCCACGGCGGCCAGGTCAATCACCGGGATCACCTGATCGCGAATATTCACCATTCCCATCAGCGGTGACTTCATCCCGGCGGGTTTCGTGAACTCCGGCATCGGCACAATTTCACGCAGCTTAAAGACGTTAATGCCAAACAGCTCAGATTTATTTTCGTTCAGAGAGGTGCCAAGACGGAACAGCAACAGTTCAAAACGGTTCGACAGGGTCAGATTCGCCCTGTCATCAATATCTTTCTGGAAATTATCCATTCTACCCTCGAGAGAAATGCTGACCTTTTAATCGTTATCGGCATCCTGAGGGAAAAATGAAGGACTAAACGCTGACCTGAGCGAAATCTTCGGCCAGCTCACATTCCGGAAACAGCGTGCGGCACTCTGTCAGCAGGCTTGCGCATCCCCGCGCGTCGTAGCGCGAGCTGACGTGGGTGACGATGAGCCTCCCGACGCCCGCGTCACGGGCAAGCTGCGCCGCCTGACGCGTGGAGCTATGGCCCCGACTGTTGGCTTTCTCTTCCATCGCCGTTTCAAGCGTCGCTTCATGCACCATCACGTCCACGCCCTGGGCCAGCGTGAGCGCCGCCGGGCACGGGGCCGTATCGCCAAAAATCGCCAGCTTTTTGCCGGGCTGTGGGGCGGCGAGATAATCCTGGCCGTTGATGACGCGCCCGTCCTCCAGCGTGACGGTCTCACCGTGCTTCAGGCGCTGGAACAGCGGTCCGGGTTTTACGCCGTCGGCCATCAGCGCGGCGGCGTCCAGCGCGCCGGGTTTGTCATGCGCGTCAATGCGATAGCCATAGCACTCGACAGGGTGATTGAGCGGCTGAGCGCTCACCTTATAATCGCCGTCATCGAAAACCAGTCCTTCGCTAATCTCAACGACCTCCAGCGGATAATCCGTCCACGACCCGCTCAGGCGCAGCGTGGTTTCAACAAATTCACGAATACCCGCAGGCCCGTAAATCGTCAGCGGGTTGGCGTTACCGGCCATCGAGCGGCTGCACAGCAGGCCGGGAAGGCCAAACAGATGGTCGCCATGCAGATGGGTGATAAAAATTTTATCCAGCTTGCCGGGGTGATAAGCGGTGTGTAACAGCTGATGCTGCGTCCCTTCACCACAGTCAAACAGCCACAGCCCACCGCGGGTGGGGTGTTTAAGATCCAGCAGAATCGCCGTCACGTTCCGTGAGCGGGTTGGCACGCCAGCGGACGTACCCAGAAAAATCAGTTCCATAACGCAATCAGCCCTTTGCCGAACGGGGAGGGGTTTAGTATAACGTGATGAACCCCAGGAAGGAGACTGACATGATCCAGTGGCAAGATTTACACCATAGTGACCTCACCGTTCATTCACTTTACGCTGTGCTGAAACTGCGCTGCGAAGTGTTCGTGGTTGAACAGACCTGCCCGTATCAGGACATCGACGGCGACGATCTCGTCGGCGAGAACCGCCATATCCTCGGCTGGCGGAATAACGAGCTGGTGGCGTATGCGAGGATTCTGAAAAGCGAAGACGATTTTGAGCCTGTCGTCATTGGCCGCGTCATCATCAGCGGCAAAGCGCGTGGTGAAAAACTCGGCTATCAGCTGATGGAAAAAACGCTGGAGGCGTGCCAGAAACAGTGGCCGAACAAGGCGTTATACCTGGGTGCGCAGGCGCACCTGCAGTCCTTCTACGGCCACTTTGGTTTCGTGCCCGTCACCGAGGTGTACGATGAAGATGGTATTCCCCACGTCGGCATGGCGCGAGAAGCGAAGCAGGCGTAATAGCGAGTCGTTGGCTATAGTTAGCGGACTGGTGTACTAACATGGAGAAAAATATGTCATTTCAATCCTGGGATACCCGTATCGACGACGACCTGGCCTTACTGAGCGAAACGCTGGAAGAGGTGTTACGTTCCTCGGGCGACCCTGCCGATCAGAAATATATTGAGCTAAAAGCCCGCGCCGAGCAGGCGCTGCATGAAGTGAAAAACCGCGTCAGCCATGCGTCTGATACCTACTACTACCGCGCCAAAAAAGCGGTGTACCGTGCCGATGATTACGTGCATGAAAAACCGTGGCAGGGCATTGGAGTGGGTGCTGCCGTAGGCCTGGTGCTGGGGCTGCTGTTGGCCCGTCGTTAAGCCGCTTAACCACTCCCTATACGTGGGTACTGCAATTTATTGCCAGTACCCCGTATAATACGAAGTTTTAACAGGGAGAGGTTCGCGTGAATTCGATTTTCCTCGCGCTGGAGCAATTGCGTACCCAGCTTTCGCAAGCGTTACCCGCAACACCCGGCATACGTCATTTCGACGTCTCTTTCCCGTTAAACGACGCTTTCGACCCTCTCGCCTGGCTTGGGGCGCAGCAGTGCTATCCGCAGTTTTACTGGCAGCAGCGTAACGGCGATGAAGAGCTGGCCGCGCTGGGGGCTGTCACCCAATTTCCTTCTCTGGCGTTAGCCTCGCAGTTTTTGCGCGAGCAAAACGCAGCAGGTGATACCCGCATCTGCGGCCTGAACGCCTTTACTCCGGAGCAGGGCAGCCTCTTTTTACCGCGGCTGCTCTGGCGACGCACCGCCGGCACCGCCACGCTGCGCCTGCAGCTGTGGAGCGATTATTCACTTCAGGAAGATGCCCACGCCGCGCGGGATTTTTTACAGCAGCTCCGTCCTGCGAGATCTATCCGTCCACTGTCCGTTCAGGTTGAGCACGAAACCCATCAGCCGCAGCAGGCCGAATGGCTAAAACTTATCCGCAGGGCGACGGAGACCATCGCGCGCGGTGATTTTGAAAAAGTGGTTCTCGCCCGGGCAACCGATCTGCAGTTCACGCAGCGCGTTAACCCTGTCGCGCTGATGGCGGCCAGCCGCGCCCTGAATTTACACTGCTACCATTTCTGCATGGTATTCGACGCCAGCAACGCGTTTCTTGGCTCGACGCCCGAGCGTCTCTGGCGGCGGCGCGGCACGCTGCTGCGCACGGAAGCGCTGGCGGGCACCGTTGCCAGCCATACCGATGATAGCCAGGCGCAGCGTCTCGGCGAGTGGTTGCTTAACGACGATAAAAACCAGCGCGAAAATATGCTGGTCGTGGAAGATATCTGCCAGCGTCTTCAGCACTACACGCAGACGCTTGAGGTACTGCCCCCTCAGGTGGTGCGCCTGCGTAAAGTGCAGCATTTGCGCCGCTGTATCTGGACCGAGCTCAAACAGGCCGATGATGAGCAGTGTCTGCTCATGCTACAGCCGACCGCGGCCGTAGCCGGATTACCCCGACAGCCTGCGCGCGAGTTTATCCAGAAGGTTGAGCCCTTTAACCGCGAGTGGTACGCCGGTTCTGCCGGGTATTTATCCCCCGATCAGAGTGAGTTCTGCGTGGCGTTGCGCTCCGCGCGCGTCCAGGATGACTCCCTGCGGCTCTATGCCGGTGCCGGCATTGTCAGCGGGTCTGACCCGGAACAGGAGTGGCAGGAGATCGAAAACAAAGCGGCCGGATTGCGCTCTCTGCTCCTAAGGGATTAATACTGAATCGCGCAATCCCGATTCATATCAAAATTCCAATTTTTTCTATTATTTATACTGTGTCGCATTCTTGATACCGGACAATCTCATGTCAGTAAGTTCTTTTAACCGACGCTGGGCGGCGGTGATCCTTGAAGCCCTGACGCGCCACGGCGTCAGGCACGTGTGTATTGCACCGGGTTCTCGCTCAACGCCGCTGACGCTGGCGGCCGCCGAAAACCGGGCGTTGATTCATCACACCCACTTTGATGAGCGTGGCCTCGGGCATCTCGCGCTGGGTCTGGCGAAGGTCAGCAAAGAGCCCGTGGCGGTGATCGTCACTTCCGGTACCGCCGTGGCGAACCTCTATCCGGCTCTGATTGAAGCCGGGTTAACCGGTGAAAAACTGATCTTACTGACGGCCGATCGCCCCCCTGAGCTTATCGACTGCGGCGCCAATCAGGCCATCCGTCAGCCGGGGCTCTTTTCTTCTCATCCTTCGCAGACGATTTCGCTGCCCCGTCCCACCCAGGATATTCCGGCAAGCTGGCTGGTCTCCACCGTCGATCACGCTCTGGAGACGTTGCGCAGCGGGGCGCTGCATATTAACTGCCCGTTTGCCGAGCCGCTGTACGGTGAGCTGGACGATACGGGTCTTGACTGGCAGCAATCCCTTGGCGACTGGTGGGAGAGTGAAAAACCGTGGCTTCGCGAGCAGACGCACCTTGAGAGCGCGAAGCAGCGCGACTGGTTCTTCTGGCGGCAGAAGCGCGGCGTGGTGATTGCCGGGCGCATGAGCGCCGCCGAAGGCAAGCTTGTCGCCGAATGGGCGCAAACCCTGGGCTGGCCGCTGATAGGCGACGTGCTTTCCCAGACCGGTCAGCCGCTGCCGTGCGCCGACCTCTGGCTGGGTAATGCCAAAGCGGTCACCGAGTTGTCGCAGGCGCAGATTGTGGTTCAGCTTGGATCGAGTTTGACCGGCAAACGCTTACTGCAGTGGCAGGCCACCTGCACGCCGGAAGAGTACTGGCTGGTGGACGCGCTGGAAGGGCGGCTTGACCCGGCGCACCACCGCGGACGTCGTCTGATCAGCCGTATCGACGCCTGGCTGACGCTTCATCCGGCTGAAAAACGCAAGCCCTGGGCGGTTGCCATCCCGGACCTTTCGCGCCAGGCGTGGGAACTGACCAAAGCGCACTGTGAGGCGTTTAGCGAGGCCGGGCTGGCGCACCGTATTCGCCAGTGCCTGCCTGAACAGGGGCAGCTGTTTGTCGGCAACAGCCTGGTCGTGCGGCTGATTGACGCCTTTTCGAAGCTGCCCGCGGGCTACCCGGTGTACAGCAATCGTGGCGCCAGCGGTATCGACGGGCTGATCTCCACGGCGGCGGGCGTGCAGCGCGCCAGCGCGAAATCAACGCTGGCGATCGTGGGCGATCTCTCCGCGCTCTACGATCTCAACGCGCTGGCGCTGCTGCGTCAGGCGTCAGCCCCGTTCGTGCTGATTGTGGTCAACAACAACGGCGGGCAGATTTTTTCCCTGCTGCCTACGCCGCAGAGCGAGCGCGAGCGCTTCTATCTGATGCCGCAGAACGTGCAGTTCGAACACGCCGCGGCGATGTTTAGCCTGAAATACCATCGCCCGGAAAGCTGGGAACAGCTGGACGCGGCGTTAAGCAGCGCCTGGAAGCAGCCGGGTGCGACGCTGATTGAGCTGGTGGTAAACGATGCTGACGGTGCGCAGACCCTGCAAAGCCTGCTGGCGCAGGTGAGCCAGCTGTGATCCTCTCGGGCGTGCAGCAGGCCGGAAAACCAGGCTATCCCTGGCTGGTCTTTTTGCACGGTTTTTCCGGCGATTGCCGCGAGTGGCAGGTTGTTGGTGAGCGACTCCGTGACTACCCCCGGCTGTATCTGGATCTGCCGGGGCACGGTGGATCCCGGAATCTGGGCGTCACGGGCTTTGACGAGATGAGCAGGCTACTCACCCAAACTCTTATTAGTTACAACATACTGAATTTCTGGCTCATCGGGTACTCCCTCGGCGGCCGCATTGCGATGTTCCATGCCTGCCAGCAGCCAAAGGGGCTGTTGGGCCTGACGGTAGAAGGGGGACATCCGGGCCTGCAGGATGCCGATGCGCGACAGGCGCGGCTGGCATCCGACCGCCGCTGGGCAGCACGTTTTCGCAGCGAACCGCTGGATAACGTATTCGCTGACTGGTACCAACAGCCTGTGTTTGCCTCCCTGACTGACGCCCAGCGCGAGGCGCTGATTACCCTGCGCAGCCAGAACGACGGCGCGATGCTGGCGATGATGCTCGAGTCGACCTCGCTGGCCGTGCAGCCCGACCTGCGTACTGCCCTGAGCGAGCGCGATTTCTCTTTTGATTATTTCTATGGCGAACGTGATGAGAAGTTCGCGGCCCTTGCCGCGGAAGTGAACGCCGTTTGCCATGCAATTCCCAACGCCGGACACAACGCCCACCGGGAAAACCCCGATGCGGTTGCGGCAAGTCTGGCTCAGATACTGCGTCTTCGAATAAAGGACACTCTATGATCTACCCTGATGAAAACATGCTTTACGCCCCGGTTGAATGGCAGGACTGCTCCGAAGGCTACACCGACATTCGTTACCACAAATCCACCGACGGCATTGCCAAAATCACCATCAACCGCCCGCAGGTGCGTAACGCCTTCCGCCCGCTGACCGTGAAAGAGATGATTCAGGCCCTGGCGGATGCGCGCTACGACGATAACATCGGCGTGATTGTCCTGACCGGCGAAGGCGAGAAAGCGTTCTGCTCCGGTGGCGATCAGAAAGTGCGCGGTGACTACGGCGGATACCAGGACGATGCGGGTACGCATCACCTGAACGTCCTCGATTTCCAGCGTCAGATCCGCACCTGTCCAAAACCGGTGGTGGCGATGGTGGCGGGCTACTCTATCGGCGGCGGCCACGTCCTGCACATGATGTGTGACCTGACCATTGCCGCCGAGAACGCCATTTTCGGCCAGACCGGCCCGAAAGTAGGATCCTTCGACGGCGGCTGGGGTGCCTCCTACATGGCGCGCATCGTCGGGCAGAAAAAAGCCCGCGAAATCTGGTTCCTGTGCCGTCAGTACAACGCGCAGGAAGCGCTGGATATGGGCCTGGTGAATACCGTGGTACCGATTGCCGATCTCGAAAAAGAGACCGTTCGCTGGTGCCGTGAAATGCTGCAAAACAGCCCGATGGCGCTGCGCTGCCTGAAGGCCGCGCTCAATGCCGACTGCGACGGTCAGGCGGGTCTGCAGGAGCTGGCGGGCAACGCCACCATGCTGTTCTACATGACCGAAGAGGGTCAGGAAGGGCGCAACGCGTTTAACGAAAAACGCCAGCCGGACTTCAGCAAATACAAACGGAATCCGTAATGCGTCGCGCGCAGGTTTACCGCTGGCAGATACCGATGGACGCGGGCGTGGTGCTGCGTGAACGGCGGTTAAAAACCCGTGACGGCTTCTTCGTGCATCTGCAGCAGGGCGAGCGGGAAGGCTGGGGCGAGATTTCGCCTCTGCCGGGCTTTAGCCAGGAGTCACTGGATGACGCGCAGACGGCCTTGCTGGCTTGGGCGGACGCGTGGCGCGGGGGGGCGGATCCGGTGCTGCCGGAGGTGCCTTCCGCGGCCTTTGGTATCAGCTGCGCGCTGGCGGAGCTGGACGGCAGCCTGCCGGAAGCGGGGAATTACCGCGCGGCGCCGCTCTGTACGGGCGATCCTGACGAGCTGTTCGCGCTGCTCTCCGCCATGCCGGGCGAGAAGGTGGCGAAAATTAAAGTCGGTCTCTATGAAGCGGTGCGCGACGGCATGGTCGCCAACCTGCTGCTGGAGGCGATCCCCGATCTGCATCTGCGTCTGGACGCCAACCGCGCCTGGACGCCGCTCAAGGCGCAGCAGTTTGCGAAGTACGTCAACCCGGCCTACCGCAGCCGCATTGCCTTCCTCGAAGAACCGTGCAAAACCCGCGACGATTCGTGCGCGTTTGCCCGCGAAACCGGGATTGCCATCGCCTGGGATGAAAGCCTGCGCGAGGACGATTTTGAATTTGTCGCCGAGCCCGGCGTCAGCGCGGTGGTGATTAAACCGACGCTGACCGGCAGTCTGGCGAAGGTGCGCGAGCAGGTCGCAGCAGCGCACGCCTCAGGGCTGACGGCGGTCATCAGCTCGTCGATTGAGTCCAGCCTTGGGCTGACCCAGCTGGCGCGCATTGCCGCCTGGCTAACGCCGGATACGGTTCCTGGCCTTGACACGCTGAACCTGATGCAGGCTCAGCTTATCCGCCCGTGGCCGGACAGCGCGCTGCCGTGCCTCGACGTCGAGGCGCTGGAGCCGCTGCGATGAGTTTTACCGACTGGCCGTGGCGGCACTGGTGCGCGCTGTCTGCTGATAAACCGGCCCTCAGGCTGAACGATGAGGTGCTCAGCTGGCAGCAGCTGTGCACCCGCGTCGACCGGCTTGCGGCAGAGTTTCACCGGCAGGGCGTGGAGGAGGGCAACGGCGTGCTGCTGCTGGCCCATAATCATCCGCAAACCCTGCTGGCGTGGCTGGCGCTCCTCCAGTGCGGGGCGCGCATTCTTCCCGCTAATCCACAGCTTCCGCGCCCGCTGCTGGACGTGCTGCTTCCGCAGATGACGCTGTGCTTTGCGCTGGTGCTGGACGGCAGCTACGACGCTCTTCCTGCCCTGCGCATGCACGAGGCAGCCGATGCGTATTGCGCTGCGTGGCAACCGGCGCGGCTGGCCTCCATGACGCTGACCTCCGGCTCCACCGGGCTACCGAAAGCGGCGGTGCATACGTGCGGGGCGCATCTCGCCAGCGCGCGCGGTGTTTTGTCGCTGATTCCCTACGGTGAAGACGACGACTGGCTGCTCTCGCTACCGCTGTTTCACGTTTCCGGCCAGGGAATTTTATGGCGCTGGCTGCAGGCCGGCGCGCGGTTAACCGTACGCGAGAAACAGCCTCTTGAGCAGGCGTTGCGCGGCTGCACCCACGCCTCGCTGGTGCCGACCCAGCTCTGGCGCTTGCTGAATGCGCACCAGCCTGTCGCACTGAAAGCGGTGCTGCTGGGCGGGGCGGCCATCCCTGTTGAATTGACCGAACAGGCGCGAGAGCAGGATATACGCACCTTCTGCGGCTACGGTCTGACCGAGTTTGCCTCTACCGTTTGTGCGAAAGAGGCGGACGGCGAGCCGGACGTGGGCTGTGCGCTGCCGGGCAGAGAGGTGCAGGTGGTTAACGGTGAAGTCTGGATCCGGGCGCAAAGCATGGCCTCAGGCTACTGGCGAGACGGCGAAATGATTCCGCTGACCAACGCGCAGGGTTGGTTCGCCACACGCGATCGCGGCGAATGGCATGACGGCCGTCTGACGATCCTCGGCCGCATGGACAACCTCTTTTTTAGCGGCGGAGAAGGGATCCAGCCGGAATCGCTGGAGCGCGTTATCGCCACGCACCCGCAGGTTAACCAGGTGTTTATCGTCCCGCTGGACGACGCTGAGTTCGGGCAACGTCCGGTGGCGGTGGTGGAGTGCGAACCGGGAACGGATATCACCTGCTTACCCGACTGGGTCAGGGATAAGGTCGCGCGTTTTGAGCAACCCGTCCGCTGGCTGCTGTTGCCGACTGAACTCAAAAATGGCGGCATCAAAGTCTCACGCCGCGCGCTGCAGCAGTGGGTGAACGCATCGCTGAAGGGATAATAGCCGTTTCAAATAGTTACAATCTACTGACCGGCCGCACGCAGAGTGCTTGATCCCCGGGAGACTCCGGTTAAAATCTCGCGGTTTTGGGACTTCTTTATAATAATTGTGCGGGATCACGACAATGAAAAAAGTGGCATTACTGGGCTTCGGCCTGATGGTTGTATCGGCGGCGGCGAACGCCATCAGCATTAACGGCTCGGCGGGTCAGGATTATACCCACCTGGGCTTTGGCATGGGTACCGAGACATCCGGTCTGGCGATGACCGGCGGCTGGACGCATAACGATGACGACGGCGACGCGGCCAGCCTCGGCCTGGGTCTCAACGTTCCTCTTGGCCCGTTCCTGGCCACCGTTGGCGGTAAAGGTATCTATACCAACCCAAATGACGGTGATGAAGGGTACGCGGCGGCAGTGGGTGGCGGCCTGCAGTGGAAAATTGGCGACAGCTTCGGCCTGTTTGGTGAGTACTACTATTCGCCGGACTCCCTCTCCAGCGGTATCGAAAGTTATGAAGAGGCCAACGCCGGTGCGCGCTGGACCATCATGCGTCCGATTACCATCGAAGCTGGCTATCGCTATCTGAACCTGGCCGGTAAAGACGGCAACCGTGACAATGCGCTGGCCGACGGCCCGTACGTGGGCGTTAGCGCAGGCTTCTAATCACTCCGGCGCGGCGTTCTGTCGCGCCAGTTTCTCTCTTCTCCCCCCCGCGTTTGCGCTATAGTGTTTTGACCATATAAGCGGGAGAACATAATGATTAACGTGGAGATGTTATCCACCGGCGACGAAGTGCTGCATGGACAAATTATTGATACCAATGCTGCCTGGCTGGCCGATCTTTTCTTTGAGCAAGGATTACCGTTAACGCGCCGCAATACCGTAGGCGACAATCTTGAGTCGCTGGTCGCTATTCTGCGTGAGCGCAGCGAGCACTGCGACGTGCTGATTGTGAACGGCGGACTCGGCCCCACCGGTGACGATCTCAGCGCCCTGGCCGCCGCGACCGCAAAAGGCGAAGGGCTGGTGCTGCACGAGGCGTGGCTTTCGCAGATGGAGCGCTTTTTCTCCGAACGTGGCCGCGTCATGGCCCCAAGCAACCGCAAACAGGCTGAAATTCCCGCCAGTGCTGAACTGGTCGATAACCCGGTGGGTACCGCGTGCGGGTTTGCTATGCAGCTGAACCGCTGCCTGATGTTCTTTACGCCGGGTGTGCCCTCAGAATTTAAAGTGATGGTTGAGCAGCAGATCCTGCCGCGCCTTCGCGATCGTTTTACCCTGCCTGAACCGCCGCTGTGCCTGCGTCTGACCACCTTTGGCCGCTCGGAAAGCGATCTGGCCCAGAGCCTCGATCATCTTCCGCTGCCGCCAGGCGTGTCCATGGGCTATCGCTCCTCCATGCCGATCATTGAACTTAAGCTGACAGGCCCGGCCGAACAGAAAGAGGCGATGCTGGCCCTGTGGCCCGAGGTGCAGCGCGTGGCGGGCGAAAGCCTGATCTTTGAAGGGACGGAAGGGTTGCCCGCGCAGATTGCGACGCATCTACAGGCGCGTCAGCTGAGCGTGACCTTAAGCGAGCAGTTCACCGGTGGCCTGCTGGCGCTGCAGCTGTCGCGCGTCAACGCGCCGCTGCTGGCCAGCGAAGTGGTGCCGTTCCAGCAGGAGACTCTCGCGCAAACCGCCCGCTGGGCGTCCGAGAGAAGGGTGAAGCATTTTGCCGGTCTGGCGCTGTTTGTCGGGGGGCTGGACGAGGAATACCTTAACTTCGCGCTGGCGACGCCGGAAGGCACCTGGGCGCTGCGGGTTAAAATGAGCATCACCCGCCACAGCCTGGCGGTGCGTCAGGAGGTTTGCGCGATGATGGCGTTGAACATGCTGCGCCGCTGGCTGAATGGCAAAGAGGTTGCCAGCGAGCACGGCTGGATCCATGTGGTCGAGTCGCTGTTCATCGAGTAAAACCTGTGCCGGGGCCTTTCGCCCCGGCACTGTTCAGCCCAGCGCCTTCGCCAGCAGGGTAATCGGATGTTCACAGCGCTTGCTGGTGGACATTTCAATCTGCCACTTGCAGGTTTCGCAGTCCGTTACCACGATATCCGCGCCGCTCTCTTCAATCTGACGGAACAGCGGGGCGCCAATTGCCTGTGACGTTTCGTAGTTTTCACGCTTAAAGCCGTAGGTCCCCGCAATCCCGCAGCAGCGCGAATCCAGCACCGTCAGCTCCAGGCCTGGAATAAGCCGCAGCAGCTCAAGCGTATAGAGCGACCAGCCCATTTTTTCCATGTGACACGGCGTGTGATAGACCACTTTCAGCGGCAATTTTCCCAGCGGCAGCGTCTGCCCGCTATCCAGTTTGCGCCACAGGAAGCGCGTCGCCAGCTCGATGTGCTCGCGCAGGCCGGTGTTATCCACGTCCAGCAGATGCGGATACTCATCGCGAAGGGTGAAGGTACAGGTGGACGAGGTCGCCAGCACCGGAATACCTTTATCGACAATGGCTTCGCGCAGAGAGGTGACATTGCTTTGAGCCTGCCTGCGCGCTTTATCGGTAAACCCGTTGGCAATTAGCGGTACGCCGCAGCACTTCTCTTTGTTCAGTAACTGAACGCCCGTGCCCATGGCGTTCAGCACCTTCAGCAGGTCTTTACCCAGCTGCGGGTGGTTGTAGTTCACATAGCAGCCGTGGAAAAAGGCCACCTGGTCGGCGTACTGCGCCTGTTGCGCCGCGACGGATTTGTACCAGCGGCGGAAGGTGCCGTGAGAATATTTCGGCAGGCTGCGGTGATGGTCTATCTTCAGCGTGGCATCCAGCAGCTGACGCACCGGTTTGAGAGCGGTCGCGGCATTCACGATGGGGGCAAAGGGCGTCGAGACGCTGCCCATCAGATCGGTGTGGCTCAGGATCGCATCGCGCAGTGTCGGTTTTTGCGTGCTGTAGCGCGCCCGGGCGCGCTGAATGATATCGCCGATTTTCACATCCGACGGGCAGGCGACTTCGCAGCGTTTGCAGTTAATGCAGTATTTCAGCGCTTCATCGTACAGCTTGCCGTCCTTCAGGCGCAGGCGCTCGCCGTCCGGCCCGGCCTGCTTTGGTCCGGGATAGCGTGGGTTAACGCCGCTGACCGGGCAGACGGTGGTACACACCGTGCATTTGATGCAGCTTTCAAAACGGGTGTCGTTCATTGTTCAGCCTCCGTGCGCTGGCTAATCTGCTCTGCCACATACAGCGCCGTGACGGCGCAGACCCCGCCACCGCATCCCTGGGCAATGGGATCGTACCCGCCCAGCAGCGAGCCGATGGCAAAGAGATTCCTGACGGGTTTACCGGAAAGCTGCGGATGCAGCTGGTTATCGACAATCACGCCGAACTGTTGCCAGGGCTGCGGCGAGAAGAAATCACTCTGATACCAGTCCGCGCGTGAGGCACGCTGGCGAACATCCAGCCCCATAATGGCTTCCCGGATGCCCTCCCGGCTGCTCAGCAGTCCGTTGCTGAAGAAGCTGCCGCTTGCCAGCACCGTATAGCGGGCGCGAAGCGGAATATCGTCGTGGTTGCGCGTCCAGATTTCGCTCACCGCGCCGTCGGTCAGGGTGATTTTTTTCACCTCATCACCCGCCATCCACACGCCGCCCTGCGCGACAAACTGACGCTGGAGCTGGGTATGCAGGCGAATGCCCGGCACGGACGGGGGTAGCGTGGGCAGCAGGCCGAGCGAGCAGGGCAGACGATCCGAGAGCCGGCGCCAGAGTCGGTTGTCGCGTAAACCGAAGCAGGCGGGCATCAGCAGGGCATCGCAGGTTTCGCCGAGCGGCCTGAGCGCGTCATACAGCAGTGGCCATTTGTCCTCGTTATCAAGAAAACGGGCGATATTCACCGCGCGAAACTCGCTCGGGTTATCGCGCAGGACATCAAGCTCGGGCAGCTCTATCTCTGCCGTTTCCGCGTTAACACCCTGGCGACAGAGCGACGCCGCTGCGAGATGGGGCTGGAAATCCAGAAAGCCGCTAATCCCTACCACCCGCACACGTCCCGCGCGAATGGGGGCAATGGGCACCTCCTCCGGGCTGAGCCACGCGGAACGCAGGGTGCCGAGCGGCGTAACGCGCTGGTGATTGAGCCGGGCGCTGCCCTGCAGACGTGCGCCGCAGTCCGCCAGCAGCGCTTCGGTTTCCAGCGCAAAGCGGTCAATATGCTGCGCGCCAATCAGGTGATACGGGTGTTCCGGCGGCAGCTTATCGCGGTACGCTTCGTCCACCAGATCCAGCGAGCCCGACGAGAAGTGCAGGGCGCTCTGGCCCCGGGTGATAATGGCGCAGCGCAGCCCCTGCTTCGTGAGTTTGATGCCGCAGAGCAGGCCTGCCAGCCCGCCGCCGACGATGACGGTATCAAATTTCATCGCGTTGCTCCTTCTCAAGACCGCAAAGCCCCTGGTAGACCCAGCGGGTAAATTCGCTTTCGCGCAGGGCATCGCCCCAGGCGACAGGCTGAATGCCTTTCCAGCGCTCGTTTAAAAACGCGCTGAGCTGATCGAGCGACTGGGTGGCGGTGGTGGTGTGAAAACGCTGCAGCAGACCGGCGGCACGACAGGCGCACAGCTCGCCCTGACAGGTGCCCATTCCGACGCGGGTGCGGCGGCGAAGATCGAGCAGGCTGTTGACCGTCAGATTCTCCACTGCGTACTGCACCTCACCGGCGGTGACGGCTTCGCACTCGCACACCAGGCTGCGGCTCAGTCGTCCTTCACCGAGCCACTGTGGCGTTCTGTCGCCGTGGCGGTAAATAGCGGACCCGCGCAGCGGCGCGGGCAGGGAGATAATTTTTTGCAGCGTCTTCTCGGTGGACTGACGCGAGCCGGGCAGGGCTTGTTCTGCCGTCACGCACCGTTCGGTATTGCCCAGCTTGCGGCAGACGGCATCGGTCGCCCACTCGGCCATCAGGCGGTAGGTCATCAGCTTGCCGCCGGTGATGGTGATAAACCCGTCCATGCCGTCGCGTTCGGCGTGATCGAGCAGCACGATGCCCCGGCTGACGTTACGTCCGCTCGGGTCGTTGTCGCTGGCGACCAGCGGACGCACGCCCGCGTAGGCGCGAAGAATACGCGTCTGGGCCATCACCGGCGCCAGTTTTTCCCCTTCGCGCAGCAGGATGTCCACCTCTTCAGCAGTGACGCGGTTGTAGTCAATCTCACTGTAGTCCACGTGGGTTGAGGTCGTCCCGATTAACGAAATGGTATCTCCCGGCACGAGGATATCGGCGTCAGACGGTTTGCGGCAGCGGTTGATCACGTGGTTATTGATGCGGTGGTCTAGGATCAGCAGCGAGCCTTTCGCCGGGAACATGCGCACCGACAGGTCCGCGTATTCCGCAATCCGCTGCCCCCAGATCCCCGCCGCGTTGACCACAACGGCGGCATACAGCTCGCTGTGTTCGTTATATTGCGTATCAAGGATCCGCACGCCGCAGATACGATGGCCTTCGCGGATAAGCCCGGTCACTTCATGCCCGGTCAGGATGTGCGCGCCATGCTCGCGGGCGTCCAGCATATTGGCGGCGGTCAGGCGGAACGGATCGACGGTGCCGTCAGGGACCTTCACCGCGCCGATAAGCGCCGGGTTAACCGACGGTTCCAGCCACCGCGCCAGCGCCGGATCCAGGGCCTCAGCCTGAATGCCCGCGGCGCTGCAGGCGGTAATAAAGGTGTCCTGAAAGGCGAGATCATCTTCGGGAAGGGTAATAAAGAGGCCGTCGGTCGGCTCAATGCAGTGGCGGGCGATACGCTTGAGGATCTGGTTTTCAGCAATACATTCGCGCGCGGATTCAGCGTCGGTGACCGCATACCGCGCGCCGCTGTGCAGCAGGCCGTGGTTACGCCCGGTTGCGCCCGTAGCGATATCATGGCGTTCCAGAAGCGTGACGCTCAGGCCGCGAAGGGCGCAATCGCGTGCGATCCCGGCGCCGGTTGCGCCACCGCCAATGATTATCACATCGCTGTAGCGAGGATCGTGAATGGTCATTGTTTACCCTCTATGTTCGTTTTTTATCATTTAGCCATATTAATTTTGTGGTTTGTTTGATTTCGAACATAAACGCGCGGAATTCGAAAGTGAAACGTGATTTCATGCGCTTTTTTGCGCATTCTGTCATATTTCTGTAACAATCTGTGCGTTGATTCACAGTAACAATCACCGTGATTTCTTAACATCCCCGCCTCTGGAATTCAGGTGCGAGCCACCTGCTCATTCATTTCAAGGCCACGGAGGCTGTTATGCTCAGTATCTTCAAACCTGCGCCCCACAGGGCGCGTCTGCCAGAGGCAGAAATAGATCCGCTCTATCGCCGTCTGCGTTGGCAAATCTTCCTGGGGATCTTCTTCGGGTACGCGGCGTACTACCTTGTACGTAAAAACTTCGCGCTCGCCATGCCGTATCTGGTGGAGCAGGGCTTTTCCCGCGGCGATCTGGGGTTCGCGCTGTCGGGGATCTCCATCGCCTACGGTTTTTCCAAATTCATCATGGGCTCCGTGTCGGATCGCTCGAATCCGCGCGTGTTCCTGCCCGCCGGTCTGATCCTGGCGGCCGCGGTGATGCTGTTCATGGGCTTTGTGCCGTGGGCAACCTCCAGCATTGCCATCATGTTCGTGCTGCTGTTCCTCTGCGGCTGGTTCCAGGGGATGGGGTGGCCGCCGTGCGGACGCACCATGGTGCACTGGTGGTCGCAGAAGGAGCGCGGCGGCATCGTGTCGGTGTGGAACTGTGCCCATAACGTGGGTGGCGGTATTCCGCCGCTGCTGTTCCTGCTGGGGATGGCCTGGTTCAACGACTGGCACGCTGCGCTGTATATGCCTGCCTTTGGCGCCATCGTGGTGGCGATTTTCGCTTTCGCGCTGATGCGTGATACGCCGCAGTCCTGCGGCCTGCCGCCGATTGAAGAGTACAAAAACGACTATCCGGATGATTACAGCAAGGAGCACGAAGAGGAGCTGACCGCAAAACAGATCTTCATGAAGTACGTCCTGCCGAACAAGCTGCTGTGGTACATCGCGGTGGCGAACGTGTTCGTTTACCTGCTGCGCTACGGCATCCTCGACTGGTCGCCAACCTACCTGAAAGAGGTAAAGCACTTTGCGCTGGATAAATCGTCCTGGGCCTATTTCCTGTATGAATATGCCGGGATCCCGGGCACGCTGCTTTGTGGCTGGATGTCGGACAAGGTGTTTAAGGGTAACCGCGGTGCGACGGGCGTCTTCTTTATGACCCTGGTGACCATCGCGACCGTTGTTTACTGGCTCAACCCGCCGGGCAACCCATCAGTAGACATGGCCTGCATGATCGTCATCGGTTTCCTGATTTACGGTCCGGTAATGCTGATCGGTCTGCATGCGCTGGAGCTGGCACCGAAAAAAGCGGCGGGCACGGCGGCAGGCTTTACCGGTCTGTTCGGTTACCTCGGCGGTTCGGTCGCGGCGAGCGCCATTGTGGGCTACACCGTTGACTTCTTCGGCTGGGACGGCGGATTTATGGTGATGATCGGCGGTAGCGTGCTGGCGGTACTGCTGCTGATTGTTGTGATGATCGGTGAGAAACGTCACCACGCGGAAGTGCTGGCACGTCGTCAATAAGGAGCTTTACGATGAAATTAACTCAGTTAGCGACAGGCCTGCTGCTGGCGGGCCTGATGACAGGCTCCGCGCTGGCGGCGGATAAAATCGTTATTGCCCACCGTGGCGCGAGTGGCTATCTGCCGGAGCATACGCTGCCGGCGAAAGCGATGGCCTATGCGCAGGGCGCGGATTACCTCGAACAGGATCTGGTGATGACGAAGGACGACCAGCTGGTGGTCCTGCATGACCACTATCTGGACCGCGTGACGGACGTGGCGGAGCGTTTCCCGGACCGCGCGCGAAAAGATGGCCGCTACTACGCCATTGATTTCACCCTGGCGGAGATCCGTTCCCTGAAGTTTACCGAAGGCTTCGAGATTGAAAACGGCAAGAAGATGCAGGTCTATCCGGGACGTTTCCCGATGGGCAAATCTGACTTCCGCATTCATACCTTCCAGGAAGAGATTGAGTTTGTTCAGGGGCTGAACCACTCAACCGGTAAAAATATCGGTATCTACCCGGAGATCAAAGCGCCGTGGTTCCATCATCAGGAAGGGAAAGACATTGCCGCGAAGACGCTGGAGGTGCTGAAGCAGTACGGCTACACCAGCAAGAAGGACAAAGTCTACCTGCAGTGTTTTGATGCCGCCGAGCTGAAGCGCATCAAAACCGAGCTGGAGCCGAAGATGGGCATGAACCTCAACCTGGTGCAGCTGATTGCCTACACTGACTGGAATGAAACTCAGGAGAAACAGCCGGACGGGAAGTGGGTGAACTACAACTACGACTGGATGTTTAAGCCGGGCGCGATGAAGCAGATTGCGCAGTACGCCGACGGCATCGGGCCGGATTATCACATGCTGGTGGCGGAGGGTTCAGCGCCGGGCCACGTGAAGCTGACGGCGATGGTGAAAGAGGCGCACGCCAGCAAGATGCAGGTGCATCCGTATACCGTGCGTGCAGACCAGCTGCCGCCGTATGCCACGGATGTGAATCAGCTTTATGAGGTGTTGTATAACCAGGCAGGCGTGGACGGACTGTTTACGGATTTCCCGGATAAAGCGGTTGAATTCATTCACCGGAAGTAGGTTTTGTAGGTCGGGTAAGGCGAAAGCCGCCACCCGACAATCAGGCTCTGCGGCCTGATGCCCTCACCCTAACCCTCTCCCACAGGGAGAGGGAATAAGGGCAATCACATCTCGATTTCGATATCGCCTTTTGCCCGGCAGCAGCAGGGCAAAATTTCCCCTTCGTTGATAAAGGCCAGCGGCTCGGTCAGCCAGTCTACCTGGCCTGCGACCAGACGGCAGCGGCAGGAGCCGCAGTAGCCGGAACGACACTGGTACTCTACTTCTACCTGATGCGCCTCAAGCGCCACCAGCAGAGAAGGGTGCTCCTCCCGACACAGTACCTCAGTGCCGGAAAGACTTAACGTGACGCGTGGCATCAGAGCTGGAAGTTGCTCAGGTCGTCGGTGTTGACTTCAGAATCAATCTGACCGACCAGATAAGAACTCACTTCCACTTCCTGCGGCGCGACCTGCACGTTATCGGACACCAGCCAGGTGTTGATCCACGGGATTGGGTTAGAGCGCGTCTGGAACGGCAGGTCGAGACCGACAGCCTGCATGCGGATGTTGGTGATGTACTCAACGTACTGGCACAGGATGTCTTTGTTCAGGCCAATCATGGAGCCGTCGCGGAACAGGTAATCTGCCCACTCTTTCTCCTGCTGAGCCGCCAGTACGAACAGGTCGTAGCACTCCTGCTTGCACTCTTCGGCGATTTCCGCCATCTCCGGATCGTCCGTACCGCTGCGCAGCAGGTTCAGCATGTGCTGGGTACCGGTGAGGTGCAGGGCTTCATCGCGGGCAATCAGACGGATAATCTTGGCGTTGCCTTCCATCAGCTTGCGCTCGGCAAAGGCGAAGGAGCAGGCGAAGCTCACGTAGAAGCGGATCGCTTCCAGCGCGTTGACGCTCATCAGGCACAGGTACAGCTGCTTTTTCAGCGCACGCAGGTTTACGGTGATGGTTTTACCGTTCACGTTGTGGGTGCCTTCGCCCAGCAGATGCCAGTAGCTGGTCATCTCGATCAGCTCGTCGTAGTAATGGGCAATGCCTTCCGCGCGCTTCTGGATCTGCTCGTTGGTGACGATATCGTCAAACACCACCGCCGGATCGTTCACGATGTTGCGGATGATGTGGGTGTAAGAGCGGGAGTGGATCGTCTCGGAGAACGCCCAGGTTTCCACCCAGGTTTCCAGCTCTGGAATGGAGATCAGCGGCAGCAGCGCCACGTTCGGGCTACGGCCCTGAATAGAGTCCAGCAGCGTCTGGTACTTCAGGTTGCTGATGAAGATATGCTTTTCGTGATCCGGCAGCGACTGGTAGTCAATACGGTCGCGGGAGACATCCACTTCTTCCGGGCGCCAGAAGAAGGAGAGTTGCTTTTCAATCAGCTTTTCGAAGATGTCATATTTTTGCTGATCGTAGCGTGCCACGTTGACCGGCTGGCCGAAGAACATCGGCTCTTTGAGCTGGTCGTTTTTCGTCTGTGAAAAGGTGGTATATGCCATGAGTGTGTCCTAAAAACGTAGGCCGGGTAAGCGTAGCGCCACCCGGCATTTACATTAGATCTTACATGCGCCGCTTTCGCAGCCATCGTCCTGAATTGACGGAACCAGGTCGTCCTGCGCGTCTTCCGCACCGTCACGGGTGTTGTGATAGTACAGCGTTTTCACGCCAAACTTGTAGGCGGTGAGCAGGTCTTTCAGCAATTGCTGCATCGGAACCTTGCCTGACGGGAAGCGCGTCGGGTCATAGTTGGTATTGGCAGAGATCGACTGGTCGATAAACTTCTGCATGATACCCACCAGCTGCAGGTAGCCGTCGTTGTTTGGCATTTCCCACAGCAGCTCGTAGTTGTTGCCCAGCGTTTCGTAGTCCGGTACGACCTGACGCAGCACGCCGTCTTTCGACGCTTTGATGCTGACGTGGCCGCGCGGCGGTTCGATACCGTTGGTGGCGTTAGAGATCTGCGAAGAGGTCTCGGACGGCATCAGAGCTGAGAGCGTGGAGTTACGCAGGCCGTGCGTTTTAATGGACTCGCGCAGGCCTTCCCAGTCGAGATGCAGCGGCTCGCTGACGATCGCATCCAGGTCTTTTTTGTAGGTGTCGATCGGCAGAATGCCTTTCGCATAGGTGGTTTCGTTGAACCACGGGCACGCGCCTTGCTCTTTCGCCAGCTCGTTAGAGGCTTTCATCAGGTAGTACTGAATGGCTTCAAACGTCTGGTGCGTCAGGTTGTTAGCGCTGCCGTCGGAGTAACGCTTGCCGTTTTTCGCCAGCCAGTAGGCGAAGTTGATCACGCCGATACCCAGGGTACGGCGGCCCATCGCACCGCGTTTCGCTGCCGGGATTGGGTAATCCTGGTAGTCCAGCAGGGCGTCGAGGGCACGAACCGCCAGCACGGCCAGCTCTTCCAGCTCGTCCAGGCTTTTAATCGCGCCCAAGTTGAACGCGGACAGCGTACACAGCGCGATTTCGCCGTTTTCGTCGTTCACGTCTTCCAGCGGTTTGGTCGGCAGAGCGATCTCCAGGCACAGGTTAGACTGGCGCACTGGTGCAACAACCGGGTCAAACGGGCTGTGGGTGTTGCAGTGGTCAACGTTCTGGATGTAGATACGGCCCGTAGAGGCACGTTCCTGCATCATCAGGGAGAACAGGTCTACCGCCTTCACGCGCTGCTTGCGGATGCTGTCGTCTTTTTCATATTTGGTGTACAGACGCTCGAACTCGTCCTGATCGGCGAAGAACGCGTCATACAGGCCTGGAACGTCGGACGGGCTGAACAGGGTGATGTCTTCACCTTTCAGCAGACGGGTGTACATCAGCTTGTTGATCTGCACGCCGTAGTCCATGTGACGTACGCGGTTGCCTTCGACACCACGGTTGTTTTTCAGAACCAGCAGGCTCTCCACTTCCAGGTGCCACATCGGGTAGAACAGGGTCGCAGCACCGCCGCGCACGCCGCCCTGAGAGCAGGATTTTACTGCCGTCTGGAAGTGCTTATAGAACGGGATACAGCCGGTGTGGAACGCTTCACCGCCGCGAATCGGGCTGCCCAGCGCACGGATGCGTCCGGCGTTGATGCCGATACCGGCACGCTGGGAAACGTATTTCACGATGGCGCTGGAGGTGGCGTTGATGGAATCCAGGCTGTCACCACACTCGATCAGGACGCAGGAGCTGAACTGACGGGTAGGGGTGCGCACGCCAGACATGATTGGCGTCGGCAGAGAAATTTTGAACGTTGATACCGCATCGTAGAAACGCTTCACGTAATCCAGACGGGTATCACGCGGGTAGTTAGAGAACAGGCAGGCGGCCACCAGAATGTAGAGGAACTGGGCGCTTTCGTAGATCTCACCGGTTACACGGTTCTGAACCAGGTATTTGCCTTCGAGCTGCTTCACCGCCGCGTAGGAGAAGTTCATGTCGCGCCAGTGATCGATAAACCCGTTCATCTGCTCGAACTCTTCTTCCGTATAGTCTTCCAGCAGATGCGTGTCGTATTTGCCCAGCTCAACCATTTTCACCACGTGATCGTAAAGCTTCGGCGGCTCAAACTGGCCGTAGGCTTTTTTACGTAGGTGGAAAATCGCCAGACGTGCAGCGAGGTACTGATAATCCGGTGCTTCGCGGGAGATGAGGTCAGCCGCTGCTTTAATGATCGTTTCGTGGATATCAGACGTTTTGATGCCGTCGTAGAACTGAATGTGGGAACGCAGTTCAACCTGGGAGATAGATACGTTGTTCAGTCCTTCTGCTGCCCAGTCGAGAACTCGATGGATTTTGTCCAGATTGATACGCTCGGTAGTACCGTCGCGCTTTGTCACCAGCAGACTCTGATTCATGTGGGTTTTACCTGTCCGTGAAATAAAAAATATCCCCCGCTTATCCACAGATCCGTCTTGTGACTAACTCTGTGGATAAATACTACATATAGGGGGTTTGCGATAAGAAAAACGCTATATGGTGAGTATTCTAGTATCGAATCTTTTCAGCACAAGGGTTGATTTTGACGTTAAATTGAGGTTGTGAAAGGGTAAAAAAGGCTAAGTCCTCGTACCGTAAGGCCTGGAAGACATGTCAATAATTAAGAAAAAAAATTCAAAATTTGATCGAGTGCTGATTTCTTCAACGAGAGGTCAGAATTGCGCAACATGATGTCGCGCAATCTTTATAAGAATAACGAATGACGTTAGTCGTTTTTGGCGGTTGTGTGCAACATATAGTTAACATCAACGCCCGGTGCGAGTTTGAATTTATTGGTCAGCGGATTGTAGTGCAGGCCGATGATGTGCTGCTCTTTGAGCCACGTTTGATCAACCCAGCTTAACAGCTCTGCAGGCTTAATGAATTTCTTCACGTCGTGGGTCCCTTTCGGCACCATGCGCAGCACATACTCCGCGCCGACGACGGCCATCAGCCAGGCTTTAGCGTTGCGGTTGAGGGTTGAGAAGAAGACCTGGCCGCCCGGTTTTACCAGTTTTGCACAGGCGTGCACCACCGACTGCGGATCGGGAACGTGCTCCAGCATCTCCATGCAGGTCACCACATCGTACTGATGGGCGTGTTTTGCCGCGTGCTCTTCTACGGTTTCCTGCACGTATTCCACCTGTATACCAGACTCCAGCGCATGAAGGCGGGCCACCTGCAGCGGTTCAAAGCCCATATCCAGGCCCGTAACATTCGCCCCTTCGCGCGCCATGCTTTCCGCCAGGATACCGCCGCCGCAGCCGACGTCGAGCACTTTCTTACCGAACAGACCGCCGGAACGCTCCGCGATATAGCCCAGACGCAGCGGGTTAATACGGTGCAGCGGTTTGAACTCACCTTCGAGATCCCACCAGCGGGACGCCACCGCTTCAAATTTGGCAATCTCTTCGTGGTCAACGTTGTGAACCACCGGGGATTTTTCGGCATTCATGGGCGCTTTTACTCCTTATTTAGCAAGACGAATGAGTATATCAGGCAATCCCCGTGAATAAAGCGTATAGGTTTACCTCAATCACCTCGGCTGTGTTATAATTTGCGACCTTTGAATCCGGGATACAGTAGAGGGATAGCGGTTAGATGAGCGACCTTGCGAGAGAAATTACACCGGTTAACATCGAGGAAGAGCTGAAGAGCTCCTATCTGGACTATGCGATGTCGGTCATTGTTGGCCGTGCGCTGCCGGACGTCCGCGATGGCCTTAAGCCGGTACACCGTCGCGTACTATACGCCATGAACGTATTGGGCAATGACTGGAATAAAGCCTATAAAAAATCTGCCCGCGTCGTCGGTGACGTCATCGGTAAATATCACCCGCATGGTGATACCGCCGTTTATGACACCATCGTTCGTATGGCGCAGCCATTCTCCTTGCGCTACATGCTGGTAGATGGCCAGGGTAACTTTGGTTCAGTCGACGGCGACTCCGCTGCGGCGATGCGTTATACGGAAATCCGTATGTCGAAAATCGCTCATGAGCTGATGGCCGACCTGGAAAAAGAGACCGTTGATTTCGTCGATAACTACGACGGCACCGAGCGCATCCCAGATGTGATGCCCACCAAGATCCCGAACCTGTTGGTTAACGGTTCGTCCGGTATCGCGGTCGGTATGGCAACCAACATTCCGCCGCACAATATCACCGAGGTGATCAACGGCTGCCTGGCCTATATCGACGATGAAGACATCAGCATTGAAGGGCTGATGGAACACATCCCGGGCCCGGACTTCCCGACGGCGGCGATCATCAACGGTCGTCGTGGTATAGAAGAAGCGTACCGCACCGGTCGCGGCAAGATTTACATCCGTGCCCGCGCCGAAGTGGAAGCGGACGCTAAAACCGGCCGTGAAACCATCATTGTTCACGAGATCCCGTATCAGGTGAACAAAGCGCGTCTGATTGAAAAAATCGCCGAGCTGGTAAAAGAAAAACGCGTTGAAGGCATCAGCGCGCTGCGTGACGAGTCTGACAAAGACGGTATGCGCATCGTGATTGAGATTAAACGCGACGCGGTGGGTGAGGTTGTGCTGAACAACCTGTACTCCCAGACTCAGCTTCAGGTCTCCTTCGGTATCAACATGGTTGCACTGCACCATGGTCAGCCGAAGATCATGAACCTGAAAGAGATCCTGAGCGCGTTCGTGCGTCACCGCCGTGAAGTGGTGACCCGCCGTACCATCTTCGAACTGCGCAAAGCGCGCGACCGTGCGCACATCCTTGAAGCGCTGGCGGTTGCGCTGGCCAACATCGACCCGATCATCGAACTGATCCGTCGTGCGCCAACCCCGGCGGAAGCGAAAGCTGCCCTGATTTCCCGTCCGTGGGATCTGGGTAACGTCGCCGCGATGCTGGAACGTGCGGGCGATGACGCAGCGCGTCCTGAGTGGCTGGAACCTGAATTCGGCGTGCGTGACGGTCAGTATTACCTGACTGAACAGCAGGCCCAGGCGATTCTGGATCTGCGTCTGCAGAAACTGACCGGCCTTGAGCATGAAAAACTGCTCGACGAATACAAAGAGCTGCTGGAACAGATTGCTGAGCTGCTGCACATCCTGGGTAGCGCAGAGCGTCTGATGGAAGTGATCCGTGAAGAGCTGGAGCTGGTCCGCGATCAGTTCGGCGACGAGCGCCGGACCGAAATCACCGCGAACAGCTCTGATATCAACATTGAAGATCTGATCAACCGCGAAGACGTGGTGGTTACCCTGTCTCACCAGGGCTATGTGAAGTATCAGCCGCTGACCGACTACGAAGCACAGCGTCGTGGCGGTAAAGGCAAGTCTGCGGCACGTATTAAAGAAGAAGACTTTATTGACCGCCTGCTGGTGGCTAACACCCATGACACGATCCTCTGCTTCTCCAGCCGCGGTCGTCTGTACTGGATGAAAGTCTATCAGCTGCCGGAAGCGAGCCGTGGCGCACGTGGTCGTCCAATCGTTAACCTGCTGCCGCTGGAAGCGGACGAACGTATCACCGCCATCCTGCCGGTACGCGAGTACGAAGAGGGCGTGAACGTCTTTATGGCGACCGCCAGCGGTACCGTGAAGAAAACCGCGCTGACCGAGTTCAGCCGTCCGCGTTCTGCCGGTATTATCGCCGTGAACCTGAACGAAGGCGACGAGCTGATCGGTGTGGATCTGACCTCCGGTTCTGATGAAGTGATGCTGTTCTCTGCGGCCGGTAAAGTGGTGCGCTTTAAAGAGAACGCCGTCCGTGCGATGGGTCGTACCGCGACGGGCGTGCGTGGTATCAAGCTGGCTGGCGAAGACAGCGTGGTTTCTCTGATTATTCCGCGCGGTGAAGGGGCTATCCTGACCGTAACGCAGAATGGTTACGGTAAACGTACGGCGGAAGGGGAATACCCAACCAAGTCTCGCGGCACGCAGGGCGTTATCTCTATCAAAGTTACCGAGCGCAACGGTTCCGTTGTGGGCGCGGTGCAGGTGGACGATGCGGACCAGATCATGATGATCACCGATGCCGGTACGCTGGTGCGTACCCGCGTGTCTGAGATCAGCGTGGTAGGGCGTAATACCCAGGGCGTAATCCTCATCCGTACAGCGGAAGATGAGAACGTGGTGGGTCTGCAGCGTGTTGCTGAGCCGGTGGATGATGAAGAGCTTGATTCCATCGACGGTAGCGTTGCGGAAGGCGATGATGATATCGCGCCGGAAGTCGACACTGACGATGACGCAGCGGATGACGCTGACGAGTAATGTCTTCTGATGCAAAAAAGGGCCGGATTCCGGCCCTTTTCTTTTGCACAAGCAGATAAGTCAACGTTGCGACCTGGCGCGTTTACCGCTACCTTAACCACATTCTTTTGACCCCGACGGCGGAGCCTCGCCCCCTTGAAATACCTCGTCTCCTTTCGTACTACGCTGAAAGTCTCTCGCTATCTGTTTCGGGCGCTGGCGCTCTTGCTTTGGCTGCTGGTGGCCCTGTTCTCGGTGTTTTACATCGTTAACGCGCTGCACCAGAAAGAAGCGGAGATCCGCCAGGAGTTTAACTTAAGCTCCGACCAGGCCCAGCGCTACATTCAGCGAACGTCTGACGTGATGAAGGAGCTGAAGTATATTGCCGAAAATCGTCTGACGGCGGAAAACGGCATCCTTGCGCTTCGCGGGCGTGATGACAAAACCGAAGTCCCGGACTTCCAGCCGCTGTTCCCGGATTCCGATTGCTCCACCATGAGCAATACCTGGCGCGGCTCTCTGGAATCGCTCGCCTGGTTTATGCGCTACTGGCGCGACAATTTCTCCGCCGCCTACGACCTGAACCGTGTCTTCCTGATTGGCAGCGAGAATCTCTGCATGGCTGACTTTGGCCTGCGCGACGTGCCCGTTGAGCGTGACGATGCGCTGAAAAGCCTGCATGAACGTATTGTCAAATACCGCAATGCACCGCAGGACGAGCGCGGCAATAACATCTTCTGGGTGAGCCAGGGCCCACGTCCGGGCGTGGGCTATTTCTACGCCCTGACGCCGGTTTATCTGGGCAATCGCCTGCAGGCGCTGCTGGGGATTGAGCAGACCATTCGCATGGAAAACTTCTTCACCCCGGGCAGCCTGCCCATGGGCGTGACCATTCTGGATGAAAACGGTCATCAGCTGATCTCGCTTGCCGGGCCTGATAACCGTCTAAACGTCGAACCGCACTGGATGCAGGAGCGGTCGTGGTTTGGCTATACCTCAGGTTTCCGCGAGCTGGTGCTGAAGAAGAGCCTGCCGCCTTCGTCGCTCAGTATCGTCTATTCGCTGCCGGTGGATATGGTGCTTGAGCGGATACGCATTCTTATTATGAATGCCATTCTGCTGAACCTGATCGCGGGTGGGGCGCTGTTCACCCTGGCGCGCATGTATGAGCGGAAAATCTTTATTCCTGCCGAGAGCGACGCCCAGCGACTGGAGGAACACGAGCAGTTTAACCGCAAGATTGTTGCCTCGGCGCCGGTGGGGATCTGTATTCTGCGTACCCAGGACGGGACCAATATCCTGAGTAACGAACTGGCACATAACTACCTGAACATGCTGACGCACGAAGACCGGCAGAGGCTGACGCAAATTATCTGCGGTCAGCAGGTTAACTTTGTCGACGTGTTGACGAGTACGCACACCAACCTGCAGATCAGCTTTGTGCATTCCCGCTATCGCAATGAAAACGTGGCGATTTGCGTGCTGGTGGATGTCTCCGCGCGCGTGAAGATGGAAGAGTCCTTGCAGGAGATGGCGCAGGCGGCAGAGCAGGCCAGCCAGTCGAAGTCCATGTTCCTTGCCACCGTCAGCCACGAGCTGCGTACGCCGCTGTACGGGATCATCGGTAACCTCGACCTGCTGCAGACTAAAGAGCTGCCGAAAGGCGTCGACCGGCTGGTGACGGCGATGAACAATTCTTCCAGCCTGCTGCTGAAGATCATCAGCGATATTCTCGACTTCTCTAAAATCGAGTCCGAGCAGCTGAAAATCGAGCCGCGCGAGTTTTCGCCGCGCGAGGTGATGAACCATATCAGCGCCAACTATCTCCCGCTGGTGGTGCGTAAACAGCTGGGGCTCTACTGCTTTATTGAGCCGGACGTGCCTCTGACGCTGCACGGCGATCCGATGCGCCTGCAACAGGTCATCTCTAACCTGCTCAGCAACGCCATTAAATTCACCGATACCGGCTGTATTGTGCTGCACGTCTGCCGGGCGGGGGATTACCTGAGCATTCGCGTGCGCGACACGGGCGTCGGCATCCCGGCGAAGGAGGTGGTTCGTCTGTTCGATCCGTTCTTCCAGGTCGGTACCGGCGTGCAGCGTAACTTCCAGGGAACCGGACTGGGGCTGGCGATTTGTGAGAAGCTCGTCAGCATGATGGACGGTGATATCTCCGTGGATACCGAGCCCGGCATGGGCAGCCAGTTCACCATCCGCATTCCGCTCTATTCGGCGCAGTATCCGGCAAAAGCCACGGTAGACGGGCTGAGCGATAAGCGCTGCTGGCTGGCGGTGCATAACGCCTCGCTGAATGACTATCTGACGGCGCTGCTTGCCCACAGCGGCGTGAGGGTGTGCCGCTATGAAGGTCAAACACCGGACGTGGACGATGTGCTGATCGCCGATGAGATGCCGGAACAGCCGTGGCAGGGGAGAGGGTCAGTGCTCTTCTGCCGTCGCCACATCGGTATCCCGGTTGAGCGTGCGCCAGGAGAATGGGTACACAGTGTCGCCACCCCGCACGAGCTGTTGAGCCTGCTGGCACGCATCTACAAAGTGGAACTGGAAGAGAGCGACGGCGCGGGCGGACTGCCGTCACCGGAGTCTCTGGCGTCGGTGAATGACGATATGATGATTCTGGTGGTGGATGACCATCCGATTAACCGTCGCCTGCTGGCTGACCAGCTTGGATCGCTGGGCTACCAGTGCAAAACCGCCAATGACGGCGTGGATGCGCTGAACGTGCTGAGTAAGAATCATATTGATATCGTGCTGAGCGACGTCAACATGCCTAACATGGACGGCTACCGTCTGACGCAGCGCATCCGACAGCTTGGCCTGACGTTGCCAGTGGTGGGCGTAACGGCGAACGCGCTGGCGGAAGAGAAGCAGCGCTGTCTGGAGTCAGGCATGGACAGCTGTCTGTCGAAACCGGTGACGCTGGACGTGCTGAAGCAGACATTGTCGATTTACGCGGAGCGCGTGAGAAAAACAAGAATATAAAAAAGGCCCGCAAGGGCCTTTTAAGCTTTTCACCCTCTCCCGGTGGGAGAGGGGCGGGGTGAGGGCATCAGGCCGCACACCCGTTGAGATCAATCCTTGTCCGTTGCGCTCAGCGTGACGGAGGAGAGATAGTTCAGCAGTGCAATATCGTTGTCCACGCCCAGTTTCATCATCGCTGATTTCTTCTGGCTGCTGATGGTTTTAATGCTGCGGTTCAGCTTCTTGGCGATCTCGGTCACCAGGAAACCTTCGGCGAACAGGCGCAGAACTTCACTCTCTTTCGGCGACAGGCGTTTGTCACCGTAGCCACCCGCGCTGATTTTTTCCAGCAGACGAGAGACGCTCTCAGGCGTGAACTTCTTGCCTTTCTGTAGCGCAGCAAGCGCTTTTGGCAGATCGGTCGGTGCGCCCTGTTTCAGCACAATCCCTTCGATGTCCAGATCCAGGACCGCGCTCAGGATCGCCGGGTTGTTGTTCATGGTCAGAACAATGATCGAGATATCCGGGAAGTGACGTTTAATATATTTGATGAGCGTGATTCCATCACCGTACTTGTCTCCAGGCATGGAGAGATCGGTAATGAGCACGTGTGCATCAAGCTTTGGGAGGTTATTGATCAGTGCTGTAGAGTCTTCAAATTCACCGACTACATTCACCCACTCGATCTGTTCAAGTGATTTGCGAATACCGAACAGTACAATCGGATGGTCATCGGCAATAATTACGTTCATATTGTTCATGTATAAGGCTACCTTGCTACAGCAAGCTTTTGACGTAGGCGTCAATGTCGCTGATGTATTTTTCAATGCCAGAGGCATCTTTCTCACGAATTAGATGTTCCAGCGTTTCACATAACTGCTTGCCGGGAACCAGATTAAGCATGGCAAACACCCCTTTAAGCCGGTGTGCTGTCTGTGCCAGCGCTGCAAAATCATTCGCAGCGGACTCAGTATACAACCGCTTAACATCATCTGGTACTGTATCAACAAAGAGTGAATAGTATCCGCTGGCGTGAAGCTCGGCATTTTCATTGCCGCCTAACGGGGATTCCGCTATCTCTTCCTGCGCCAGCTGCTCTTCTATTAGTTGTAGTACAGCTTCCTGCATCGCATTGCTTATATTAAAGTTGACGCGCAGTTGGCCAGGGCCGATTTTCCGCACGCCTGACTCATCATCGCTTAAAAGCAAGCCGGAGGCAGTAAGATTAGACGGATTATCAGTTAAAAACAGATCAAATTCTTGACTTGCAAGTCTTTCATCCGGCGTGATGCAGGCCGCACCCCAGTTTTCTAACTGGCGAACGACAATATTGCGGATCTCGTTCGAGGTCACATCAACCATCACCACGACATCATCCAGCAGACGTTCTTCATCTTCTTCCTGCGGATTGGCCGCCATTTTCACGTGCAGAGAATAACGGGTGCCGAGGGATTCACGGGCTTTGATATTCAGATGGCCGCCGAGCTTACGCGCCAGCTGATCGCACAGCCAGAAGGTCAGGGCATTGGCCTTGCCGTAGCGATCGCTTTGCGTGTCATTCAGGAACGGGAAGTGCAGATTATCAATTTCACTCGTGGTGACGCCTTCCCCGGTGTCCAGGATGCGGAACGTCAGGCGGTCTTCTGCTGACTCCTCAGTGCCAACTTCGAGGGTGATCTTGCCAATCTGCGTGGTGGTCACAGCGTACTGAATAATCATCAGCAGAATACGCCGCAGCGCTTCACGATCGCCGTGGCGTTCGTCATTCGCAGGGAGATTGTTATTGATCAGCAGCTGCAACCCTTTGCGCTTAATGACGGGCAGCACTTCCGGCACCACTTCATCGATCAGTTCCTGAATGGAGAAGAGGGTTGGGGTTCCCTTCCAGAAATCATTCTCCAGCATGTTCGCCAGCTGGATCTCATCAACCATTCTGACCAGCGAATCGGCCTGGCAGGCAAGCTGGTGGCTTTCAGCGGTGTTTAACGCCGCCGCCTGGGTCGCCAGCGTTTTTAACGGCTGCTTGAAGGCATCGCCAATGTTCTGCATGAATGCGGCGCGCCCCTGCTGGTTTTTCTCATACAGTCTTTGTGCCTGCTTGAGCTTTTTATTGACCAGCACTTCGCGATCCTGGTCGCGAATAATGAAGATTTGCGTGCGGGGAGCCACCTGGCTGCGGAACTGACGGATTTCGTACAGTTCATTGTTGATGGTGGCCTGAATCACTCCCTGATGCTGATCCGCCATGGTGGTGATGTTCTGCAGGTTAAGATGCGGCAGCAGATGGTCGGCAATTTTGTTGCTCATCACCGTACGATTCGCCTCCTGGTCGTGAACTAAGACCCCAAGCGGCAGCACGGAAACAATCTCTTCATTCAGTGCACGCAATACGCGCAGCTCATTGCTGGTGCCGGCCGGAACCGCAGAGGCGTCGCTCTGACGACCCGACTGGAAACGGAAGGTGCTGTAGCCAAACAGCGCCAGCGCCAGCAGACCGATATTTAACAGCAGAGGCAGCAGGATATTTTGCAGGGTATCGAGCAACAGCGTGCCAAACGGCACCTGCCACACCAGACGCATACCGGTTGAATTCAATGATGAGGCAATTTCGATTTTCGAGCCGTTAAAGGAGATCGATACGCTCTCTGCGGCCTCTTTGTCAGACGCCGCCCGCATGTTCTGGGTGCTGCTGTCGGGCTCCAGACGGAAGCTGTCGAGCGGCATGTCCGGCGGGATTAAATCATTAATCGGTAAATCGAAGGCCACCACCGTCGCCAGGTGTCCTGGCTGGTTGAACGTGGTGCGCAGGGTAAAATAATGACCGTTTTGCCAGGCCAGACGACGCAGGGAAGAGAAGCTCTCACGTTCATCAAGGGCATTCGCCTGCTGCAGCATCTCTGCCCGGCGGGAATCGACGATGCTGCCCACGGTGGTCTCTTTAAACCCGGAAGAGAGATCTTTTAATGGCAGCGTGGAGATCAGGATCATGCTGTTGTCCTGACCGTTCAGATAGTACATCGACCATGGCACCGTTTCGGCACCCCAGAGAGTATCCAGATAGGTCGAAATACGCTGCGTCATCTCAAGCGTCGCGCTGTCGTGAGAGCCAAAAATAAGCGCCTCGGTCTTACGCTGCGGTTTTTCGAGATAGTAGACATCCTGCTTAAGCCGTGTCTCCTGAAGTCCATCTCCGGACGAGGAGGCCGGGGCGGCCGCGATATTGTCGTAAATCTGCCAGGTGGCGTAGCGCCAGGTATCGATGCGCTTATGCACGGCATGGGTGATATCGACGACCTGATAGCTCTTATCCTTCAGCCAGGCGTTAACCGCGCTTTGTACCATCACCCCCATGGTCACTAACAGCACAACGATCAGAAGAAGAAAGAAACGGGTGATGCTCCCGGGAAGGAGGGAAAATTTGCTCGGGGCGGTAGTTTCAGTCTGACTCATTGATATCTTTAACCCGTCATGGTCATGCTCTGTGGCGATAGGGCAGTATAAAGGGTAATAACTGAATTTCCAGCGCCACTGCCCGGGAAGAGTCGACTTTTTCAACGGACAATATCGGCGGCAGGTGGCGCACTAAACATGTACAAACACGCCGTGCGCGTACAAATAATAAGTGCGCTTAGCCAGCAAATAGCACGAATTAACAAGAAATTAAGTTTTACATCAATATTTCGCCAGCGAAGGATAGCGGTGAGGATTTAGTTAATAGTCGTTACAGTTTCGGTGCGGTAGCACAAAAAATCAGAAGTTACGTAAAGAAAGGTAAAAAAAAACCGAATGCGAAGCATTCGGCTCAATTAGGGATAAACAGACATTCAAAACTGAATGACGGTAATAAATAAAGTTAATGATGATAGCGAGAGATATTTTAGAGATTAGGCGCGATCTTGTTTTGTCATTCAGTGCTGTAACGATTTTTATTATAACTAGTTGATTTTTATGTGTGTTATTTTTCTTTTGATTATAAGTGCTAAATTTCTAAGCTATTTGTGCTTTGTAAAAGTTCCTTGATATTTACATTTTGAAACATGTTCATAGATAAATGAAACATCTTCAAAGTTTTCGTATCATATTCGCATTGGATTATTCTGTGATTTTGCGGAGAATGAAATTGCCGACTGGTTAATGAGGGTTAACCAGTAAGCAGTGGCAATTATAAGGCATATAACAGAGGGTTAATAAAATGAAAGTTAAAGTACTGTCCCTCCTGGTACCAGCACTCCTGGTGGCAGGCGCAGCAAATGCGGCCGAAATTTATAACAAAGATGGCAACAAATTAGATCTGTACGGTAAAGTTGATGGTCTGCACTATTTCTCTGACGACAAGGGTAACGACGGCGACAAGACCTATATGCGTCTTGGCTTCAAAGGCGAAACTCAGGTTAACGATCAGCTGACCGGTTACGGCCAGTGGGAATACCAGATTCAGGGCAACACCACTGAAGGTGACAATCAGTCCTGGACGCGTGTGGCGTTCGCGGGTCTGAAATTCGCTGAGGCGGGTTCTTTCGATTACGGTCGTAACTACGGCGTAATCTACGACGTAACTTCCTGGACTGACGTTCTGCCAGAATTTGGCGGCGATACCTACGGCGCTGACAACTTCCTGCAGCAACGTGCTAACGGCGTCGCGACCTACCGTAACCAGGACTTCTTTGGTCTGGTGGACGGCCTGAACTTTGCTCTGCAGTATCAGGGCAAAAACGGCAGCGTAGAGGGTGAAAACACTAACGGTCGCAGCCTGCTGAACCAGAACGGCGACGGCTACGGTGCATCCGTGACCTATAACCTGGGCGAAGGCTTCAGCGTGGGTGGTGCGATGTCCTCCTCCAAACGTACCGCCGACCAGAATGCAGCTGGCGTATACGGTAATGGCGATCACGCAGAAGTCTATTCTGGTGGCCTGAAATACGATGCCAACAACATCTATCTGGCAGCGCAGTACTCTCAGACCTACAACGCAACCCGTTTCGGTACTTCTAACGGCAGCAACCCGACTACCGCTTACGGCTTCGCTAACAAAGCGCAGAACTTCGAAGTGGTTGCTCAGTACCAGTTCGACTTCGGTCTGCGTCCATCCATCGCTTACCTGCAGTCTAAAGGCAAAGACATCGAAGGTTACGGCGATCAGGATCTGCTGAAATATGTTGATGTGGGTGCGACTTACTACTTCAACAAAAACATGTCCACCTATGTTGATTACAAAATCAACCTGGTTGATGAAAATGAATTTACCCGTCAGGCGGGTATCGGTACTGACGATATCGTCGCGCTGGGCCTGGTTTACCAGTTCTAATCGCGTCATCGTGTGACGTAAGGGGCCTGATGGCCCCTTTTTTGTGCCTCTCTGATTCTCACAACTCACCCGTTTTGGTGTACTCTTGCCGCCCTGGCATGAGGATAATAATGAATGGACATGACTTTTTTACGCGCCAGCTTTCTGGCTATGCTTTTTTTCCTGACCGCGTGTAACGATCCCACACCCGTGGCGAAAACCGACGCACCCGCCGCGACGGTGCTCGAAGGCAAAACGATGGGGACCTTCTGGCGCGTCAGCGTGATGAACCTCGATAAAACACGCACAGACGAACTTCGCGGCAAAATCCAGTCGCAGCTGGACGCCGACGATCAGCTGCTGTCGACCTATAAAAATGACTCGGCGCTGATGCGCTTTAACCTCTCAACCAGCACCTCCCTGTGGCCAGTGAGCGAGGCGATGGCCGATATCGTGACCGAGGCAATGCGCGTGGGTTACAAAACCAACGGGGCGATGGATGTGACCGTCGGACCGCTGGTAAACCTCTGGGGATTTGGTCCGAATAAACAGCCGGTGAAGACGCCCGAACAGGCTGCCATTGATGACGCCCGCGCCCGAACAGGGCTACAGCATCTGACGGTGATCAACCAGTACGGTCAGCAGTACCTGCAAAAAGATATCCCCGATCTGTTTGTCGATCTGTCGACGGTCGGGGAAGGCTATGCGGCGGATCATCTTGCTGCGCTGATGGCCCAGGAAGGAATTTCCCGTTATCTGGTCTCGGTGGGCGGCGCGTTGGTCAGCCGGGGTATGAACGCCAGCGATAAGCCGTGGCGCGTAGCGATTCAAAAACCAACCGATCGGCAAAATGCCGTGCAGGCGATAGTGGATATCAACGGACATGGCATCAGCACCTCCGGAAGCTATCGTAACTATTACGAGCTTGAGGGGAAGCGTATTTCGCACGTTATCGATCCGCAGACCGGGCGCCCCATCACGCATAACCTGGTCTCGGTGACGGTCATTGCCCCCACCGCGCTGGAAGCGGATGCCTGGGATACCGGATTAATGGTTCTCGGCCCGGAAAAAGCCAAAGAGGTGGTTCGTCAGGAAGGGCTGGCGGTTTATATGATCACCAAAGAGGGCGACGGGTTCAAAACCTGGAGCTCGCCGCAGTTCAACAGTTTCCTGGTCAGCGACAAAAATTAAAAAGCAAGGTTGCGGGTTTTTTATCAGTGGCGCTCAGGCACGCTCTATGTATGCTTGTAAGAGGAGCCGATAATGAGAAACTCAACCTTTATTACCGATGAGGATCGCTGGCAGGCCGTGCTGGCCCGCGATCCGATCGCTGACGATCAGTTTGTCTTCGCCGTGCAGACCACGGGTATTTTCTGCCGCCCGTCATGCCGTGCCCGCCACGCGCTGCGTAAAAATGTCCGCTTTTATCCTGATGCCCATCATGCCGTACAGGCAGGCTTTCGTCCGTGCAAGCGCTGCATGCCGGACAAACTCGATCCGCAGGCGCAGAAGCTGGCGAAAGTGGAACAGGCCTGCCGTCTTCTGGAGCAGGATCCTGCGCTAACCCTGGAGGGGTTGGCGCAGAAGGTTGCCATGAGTCCTTTCCATTTCCACCGTCTGTTTAAGGCCGTGACCGGCATGACGCCAAAAGCCTGGCAGCAGGCGGCGCGGGGCCAACGCCTGCGCGCCGCGCTTGCGCAGGGAGACAAAATTACCGACGCCGTGCTGGCGGCGGGGTTTCCCGACAGCAGCAGCTATTATCGTAAAGCCAACGATGCGCTGGGCATGACGGCGAAGCAGTACCGTAAAGGAGAGGTGGCCGTGCGGTATGCCATCGATGACTGTTCGTTAGGACGCTGTCTGGTCGCCGAAAGCGAGCGGGGGATCTGCGCGATTCTGCTGGGTGACACCGATGCGGAAGTCACCGCAGAGCTTGCCACGCAATTTCCAAAAGCTACGCACGCGCCGCTGGACGACGCCTTTGTGCAGCGGATCCACCAGGTGATTGCCAGTATTGATAACCGCGATATACCGCTTGCACTGCCGCTGGATATTCGCGGAACCACGTTCCAGCAGCGCGTCTGGCAGGCCCTTCGCAACATTCCCAGCGGCGAAACGGCAAGTTACCAGCAGGTGGCGCAGGCGATTGGCCAGCCCAGTGCGGTACGCGCCGTAGCAGGCGCCTGTGCGGCAAACACGCTGGCGATTGTGATCCCCTGTCATCGGGTGGTTCGTAATGACGGTGCGCTGTCGGGCTACCGCTGGGGGACGGCGCGAAAAGCGCTATTACTGAAACGTGAGGCGAAACGCCAGGAGGGATAATGCTCGATCTTTTTGCGGATGCTGAACCCTGGCAGGAGCCGCTTGCGCCGGGGGCAGCGATCCTGCGCCGCTTTGCACTCTCCCGTGCGGCGGCGCTGCTTGCCGGTATCGACGAGGTGACGGCGGTTTCGCCGTTTCGCCATATGGTGACGCCGGGCGGCTACACCATGTCGGTGGCCATGGCCAACTGCGGGGAACTGGGCTGGGCGACGAACGAGCGGGGCTATCTGTATGCCCCGCACGACCCCACGACCGGCCAGCCGTGGCCCCCGATGCCTGCCGTTTTTCAGGCTCTCTGCCACGAGGCTGCCGTGGCGGCGGATTATCCTGACTTTCGCCCTGATGCCTGTCTGATTAACCGCTACGCCGTCGGTGCGAAGCTCTCGCTGCATCAGGACAAGGATGAGCCCGATCTGCGCGCGCCTATCGTCTCTGTATCGTTAGGTCTGCCCGCCGTCTTCCAGTTCGGGGGATTACGCCGCAACGATCCGCTCAAACGCATCATGCTGGAACATGGCGATGTGGTGGTGTGGGGCAGGGAATCTCGGCTTTATTATCACGGCATTCAGCCGCTGAAACCCGGGATCCACCCCCTCACGGGCGAGTACCGTTATAACCTGACCTTCCGTCAGGCGGGGATGCGTAAACAAAAATAAGAATTATTCTTGATGTACGCGCCTGGCAGTTTACACTGCTGGCTGATTTTTATTGTCCGGATTGCCTGCATGCAACTACTTCTCCTTGTCTGGCGTCAGTATCGCTGGCCCTTCATTGCCGTAATGGCATTAAGCCTTGCCAGCGCCGCGCTGGGTATTGGCCTGATCGCGTTCATTAACGTGCGGTTGATTGAAATGGTCGACACCTCGCTCTCCGTATTGCCGGAGTTTCTCGGTCTGCTGCTCCTGTTGATGGCGGTTACGCTCGGTTCCCAGCTTGCGCTGACCGCGCTTGGGCACCATTTCGTTTTCCGTTTGCGCAGTGAGTTTATCAAGCGGATCCTGGACACCCAGATAGAGCGCGTTGAGCAGCTCGGGAGCGCTTCCCTGCTGGCGGGGCTGACCAGCGACGTGCGCGCCATTACCATCGCGTTCGTTCGTCTGCCGGAGCTGGTGCAGGGGATCATTCTGACCTTTGGATCGGCCGCTTATCTCGCCTGGCTCTCCAGCAAAATGCTGGCGGTGACCGCGCTGTGGATTGCCATCACCATCTGGGGCGGCTTTGTGCTGGTGTCGCGCGTCTACAAACACATGGCGGTGCTGCGTGAAACCGAAGATAAGCTCTATAACGATTACCAGACGGTACTGGAAGGGCGCAAAGAGCTCACCCTGAACCGCGAGCGCGCCGAGTATATCTTTAACCATCTCTATATCCCGGACGCGCGCGAATATCGTCATCATATTATTCGCGCCGATACCTTCCACCTGAGTGCGGTGAACTGGTCAAACATCATGATGCTGGGTGCCATTGGCCTGGTATTCTGGATGGCGAACAGCCTGGGCTGGGCGGACACCAACGTCGCGGCAACCTACTCGCTGACGCTGCTGTTTTTGCGCACGCCGCTGCTCTCGGCGGTCGGCGCGTTGCCCACCTTGCTGAGTGCGCAGGTGGCCTTTAATAAGCTCAAAAAATTCGATCTCGCGCCGTTTAAGGCCGAATTTCCGCGCCCGCAGGCCTTCCCGAACTGGCAGACGCTGGAGCTGCGTAACGTCACGTTCCGCTATCAGGACAGCGCCTTCTCCGTGGGGCCAGTCAACCTGACAATCCGTCGCGGCGAGCTGCTGTTCCTGATCGGCGGCAACGGCAGCGGTAAATCGACGCTGGCGATGCTGCTTACCGGGCTTTATCAGCCGCAGTCGGGCGAGATTTTGCTGGATGGCAGAGCGTTGAGCGCGGAGAAACCCGAGGATTACCGCAAGCTTTTCTCGGCGGTGTTCACCGACGTCTGGCTGTTCGATCGGCTGCTGGGTCCGGAAGGGCAGCAGGCCAATCCTGCGCTGGTGGAAAAATGGCTGGCGCAGCTGCAGATGTCGCACAAGCTGGAGTTACAGGACGGGAAGATCCTCAATCTGAAGCTTTCCAAAGGGCAGAAAAAGCGCGTGGCGCTGCTGCTGGCGCTGGCGGAAGAGCGTGACATCATTCTGCTGGATGAGTGGGCGGCGGATCAGGACCCGCACTTCCGCCGCGAGTTTTATCAGGTGCTGCTGCCGCTGATGCAGGAGATGGGCAAAACCATTTTCGCCATCAGCCATGACGATCACTACTTCATTCATGCTGACCGCCTGCTGGAGATGCGCGACGGCAGGCTCAGCGAGCTGACCGGTGAAGAGCGCGATGCAGCCTCGCGTGACGCGGTGGCGCGTACGGCCTGAAGCCCTCACCCTAACCCTCTCCCTGTAGGAGAGGGGATAGATCGTAGCCGTAATGCCGATTTTTTCTCCATCCCGCCCCGTTGTTTATTCTTATTTACATATCCTCGCGCTATGCTTAATACCAACTTATTTCATGGATTTATGATTGATGTCGGTATTAAAGAAAAACAGCGCCAGACAGCGTGACCAGGAACGTGCGCGACTGATCTGGCTTCTCACGACCGATAAAGCGGTCACCTCTACGCTATTAGGCAAACTGACCCTGGCTGAGCAATATGATGTCGGCACTTTAGCCGACGATATTGCTGAGGTAGGTGCGCTGGTTGCTCACTTACCCCCGCCGGATCTGGCGGATACCCTGGAAGCGCTTCCCTCGGAAGAACGTCACGCCCTGTGGCGGCTGGTGCAGGATCACGAGCGCGGACAGGTGCTGCTTGAGGCCTCAGAAAACGTCTGGGACGACCTGATCGACGAGATGAGCGACCGGGATATTCTCGACGCTCTGCAAACCCTGGATATCGACGAGCAGATTTACCTGGTTCAGCACCTGCCGCGAAACCTGACCGGCCGTCTGCTGGCGTCACTGCCTGCCGATGAACGCGCGCGCGTGCGTCAGGTGATGCACTACGAGAAAAACAGCGTCGGCGCGATTATGGAGTTCGGCGTGATCACGGTGCGTCCGGACGTGACGCTCGGCACCGTGCAGCGCTATCTGCGTCGCCTGGGCAAAATGCCGGATAACACCGATAAGCTGTTTGTCACCTCCCGGGATAAAACCCTGCTCGGCGAGCTGGAGCTGAAAACCATCCTGCTCAACAGCACCCAGCGGAAGGTGAGCGAGGTGATGGAAAACGAGCCGATGGTCTTCTCCCCGGAGGACGATGCGGAGAAAGCGGCGCGTACCTTCGAACGTGACGACCTCGTGAGTGCCGCCGTCGTGGACTCCGTCGGCAAACTGATGGGGCGTCTGACCATCGACGAGATCGTTGACGTCGTTTATGAAGAAACCGACAACGACCTGCGTGCGCTGGGGGGGATCAGTGCGGGAGATGACGTCCATGCCTCCGTCGGCAAGGCGGTGAAAACGCGCTGGGCGTGGCTGGCCATTAACCTGTGTACCGCGTTTATCGCCTCCCGCGTGATTGACGGTTTCGAACACACCATTTCGCAGCTGGTGGCGCTGGCCTCGCTGATGCCGATTGTGGCCGGAATAGGCGGGAATACTGGCAATCAGACTATCACGATGATCGTTCGCGCGCTGGCGCTGGAGAATATTCAGCCCGGCAACTTCGCCTTTCTGATCTTCAGAGAGATGGGGGTGGCGCTGATCAACGGCCTGGTCTGGGGCGGGATTATGGGGGGCATCACCTGGTGGTTGTATGACGATATGGCGCTGGGTGGGGTGATGATGCTGGCGATGGTGCTGAACCTGCTGGTGGCATCGATGATGGGCGTTATTATCCCGTTGACCATGACCAAACTGGGTCGCGACCCCGCGGTGGGGTCGAGCGTGATGATCACCGCCATCACCGATACCGGCGGTTTCTTTATTTTTCTTGGGCTGGCGACGATTTTTCTGCTTTAAGCCGACGCTTAATGCGGGCGGGAAGCAGCACCATGACGATAATCCCGCCCAGCACGCCAATCGCCAGATTGCCGGTTGATACCGTGGCGGCAACGGTCACCAGCATGACGACCGTTTCTGCAATCGGAGCCGTTTTCAGCGTGGCCGGCTGAAGGCTGTGCCAGCTGAAGGTTTTGACGGCGACGATCGCCATAATGCCCGCCAGCACCGCCATCGGGATGTTGGCCATCACGTCGCTGAGCGCCGTCACCAGGATCAGCAGCACGATGCCCGCAGCGAAGGTTGAAATGCGGCTTCGGCCTTTTCCCATCTCCACGTTAACGATGGTTTGTCCGATCATCGCGCAGCCCGCAATACCACCGTAAAATCCGGCCAGGATATTGCCGACGCCTAATCCAATGCTTTCGCGGCGTTTACTTGACGGCGTCGCGGTCAGCTCATCCACCAGCTTTGCGGTCAGCAGGGATTCCAGCAGGCCGACAAACGCGATGCTCAACGCGCACGGCCAGATTATGCTCAGCGTCTGGAGATTGAGAGGGACCAGAAGTTCACTAAGACCCGGCAAGCCGCCGCTCATGGCGCCTTCATCGCCCACGGTCGGCAGGCTTTGCCCGGTTGAAACGGTAAACAAGGTTAACAGCACAATCGCAATCAGTGGGGAAGGGATGCTTTTGATATAGCGCGGCACCCACAGCACGATCAGTACCGTCAGCACGAACAGGCCCACAATCAGCGGGCTTCGGCTCCAGAAATGGGGAACCTGCGCAAAGAAAATCAATATCCCGAGGGCGTTAACAAACCCGGTCATGACCGACTGGGGAATAAAGCGCATCAGCCTTGCCATGCCCAGCACGCCAAACAGAATCTGAATCACGCCAGCCATGAGCACGGCGGGAAGAATGTACTGTACGCCGTGCTGATGCACCATGGGCCCAATAACCAGCGCCACGGAACCGGCCGCGGCCGTGACCATCGCCGGGCGACCGCCCAGTACGGACAGGGCAAGACAGAGCACCACGGAAGCGATCAGGCTGACCTTCGGGTCAACGCCCGCCACCACGGAAAATGAGATGACCTCGGGGATCAGCGCCAGGGCGGTAATCACGCCCGCCAGCGTTTCACGCGTCAGCTGCTTAGGGGAACGCAGCACGCTGGCGACACGGTTTTCGGGAGATAAAGGAGAATGGGGTAGGGACATAACGTTTCGCTGGTTAGGGCAGGCTTCCGTGCGCGCGATCACAAAACGCAACATACTAGCCCGTTAAACCGCCCTTTACCAGACGCTTCGATAATTCCTCACAAACAATCCATCATTAAATTTCACAATTACAATAATTTCGTAACCTTTAAACAATATTTAAAAGTTGTTACCGTGCCCCCGCAGCTTTTTTCACCTGCAATTTCCACGCATCAAGCACTTTTACACTAAGGCATAAATTATGAAAAAAATGACTGCCATGCTCTTTTCTCTGGCCGTGGGGCTTAACACCGTCTCCATGGCGGCGAAAGCTGACGCACCAAAAGAGCAGGAAACGGACGTCCTTTTAATCGGTGGCGGTATCATGAGCGCCACGCTGGGAACCTATCTGCAAGAACTGCAGCCGGACTGGTCAATGACCATGGTCGAGCGCCTTGATGGCGTGGCGCAGGAGAGTTCGAACGGCTGGAACAACGCCGGTACCGGCCATTCGGCACTCATGGAACTGAACTATACGCCGCAGAAAAAGGACGGTTCCATTAGTATCGAGAAAGCGGTAGAGATCAACGAGGCGTTCCAGGTTTCTCGTCAGTTCTGGTCTCACCAGGTCAACAGCGGCGTGCTGCACGACCCGCACTCCTTTATCAATACCGTACCGCACATGAGCTTTGTGTGGGGCGAGCAGAACGTCAACTTCCTGCGCGCGCGCTACGCCGCACTGCAGCAGAGCACGCTGTTCCGCGGGATGAAATACTCTGAAGATCACGCGCAGATTAAAGAGTGGGCTCCGCTGGTCATGGAAGGTCGTGACCCGAACCAGAAAGTGGCGGCGACCCGTACCGAAATTGGTACCGACGTCAACTACGGTGAAATTACCCGTCAGCTGGTGACGTCTCTGAAGAAAAAAGAGAACTTCAACCTGCAGCTCAGCACCGAAGTGCGCGGTTTCAAGCGCAACGCGGATAACAGCTGGAGCGTGACCGTTGCCGATCTGAAAAACAACGAAGCCGAGCACGTCATCAAGGCGAAGTTTGTCTTTATCGGTGCGGGCGGCGCGGCGCTGAAGCTGCTGCAGGAGTCCGGTATTCCGGAAGCTGACGACTACGCGGGCTTCCCGGTGGGCGGTCAGTTCCTGGTGTCCGATAACCCGGAAGTGGTGAACCGTCATCTGGCAAAAGTGTACGGTCAGGCCTCTGTTGGCGCACCGCCGATGTCTGTTCCGCACATCGACACCCGTATGCTTGACGGCAAACGCGTGGTGCTGTTTGGGCCGTTCGCGACCTTCTCCACGAAGTTCCTGAAAAATGGTTCCCTGTGGGACCTGCTCAGCGCAACCACCACCTCTAACGTCAAGCCGATGATGGACGTGGGTCTGGATAACTTCGACCTGGTGAAATACCTGATTAGCCAGGTGATGCTCTCTGACGACGATCGTTTCGAGGCGCTGAAAGAGTACTATCCGCAGGCGAAGAAAGAAGACTGGCGTCTGTGGCAGGCGGGTCAGCGCGTACAGATCATCAAGCGCGATCCGAAAGAGGGTGGCGTGCTGCGTCTGGGCACCGAAGTGGTAAGCGATAAGGACGGCACCATCGCCGCGCTGCTGGGTGCGTCACCGGGTGCGTCTACCGCTGCGCCAATCATGCTGCACCTGATGGAAAAAGTGTTTAAAGATAAAGTCGCCAGCCCGGAATGGCAGGCGAAGCTGAAAACCATTATTCCATCCTATGGCACGAAGCTGAACGGCAACGTGAGCGCGACGGAGCAGGAGCTGGAATACACCAGCCGCGTACTGCAGCTGCAGTACATCAAACCGCAGGCTGCGGATGCTGCGCCAAAAGCGGAGCTGAAGCCTCAGCCGGAAAACAAACCGGTTGCGGATATCGCGCTGTAAGGTAAAAAAGCCGGGTGGCGCTGACGCCTACCCGGCCTATGTTCGGTGTTGTTTTATAGGTCGGGTTAGGCGAAGCCGCCACCCGACTTTTAACGTACTACCGCTTGTCCGACAGTCTCTTCTGCCTTCCACACGCGATACTTCACTTCCACGTTTTCAGGCGTATAGACCACGATCGGCAACTTGCTGTTGTAGCGCAGCAGGCTATTGTCGCCCAGATACGCTGTCACAAATTTCTTCTCTTTCTTGCCATCCGGGCAGGCCATCATGGTGGAGACCGGCGAGGTGACTTTATCAAAGACGTAGTAGTCGTAACCCCAGCCTTCCAGGGTTTTGCTTTCCAGCTGACCGCCCAGGCGATGCTGGTTGCAGTCCACTTCCAGCGTCTTGCCAATTAACAGCTCCACTTTGAAATTCGCTTCATCCTGCTGTGCCGGCAGCTGAATCACCTGACGCTTCATCCCTTTATCCGCTTTCGGATACGGGGCGACTTTTTCCAGCGGCTGCTCTTTAGGTGTTTCGCTGGCGAAAGCACTGGTGCTGACACACGCGGCGGCGATGAGTGCGATGGCAAATTTAGGTGCGTTTTTCATTGTCATTCCTTTATGTCAAAACGATCCTGCACAGGTTAACATATCAATTATGAATGATTGGTGTTATTTACTTACATTTTCAATATGAATAGCGTAATAAACCACATATTTGCCATTTAGGTAGATGTTTGTCCTGGCGTGGAGTCCGGCAGGCGTTTGTGTTATTTTAGATCCTCTATAATGTTATTCATCTGTAAAAGGGAAGAGAGATGGTTCGAGCAAAACTGAAAACGCCTGAAGGCCGCAAGTTCCTCCTGGCGCTGCTGGTCGTGTTTATGATTGCTGCCGCATGCGTGGGGCGGGCCACCATTGTTGGCGTCATCGAACAGTACAACATTCCTCTCTCTGCCTGGACAACCAGCATGTATGTCCTGCAATCGGCGATGATCTTCGTCTACAGTCTGGTGTTCACCGTTCTGCTGGCCATCCCGCTGGGCATTTTCTTCCTGGGCGGACGTGAGAAGCACTAAGCCTTCACCTCAGATAATGAAGCCAGCCTGCGGGCTGGCTTTTTTTATATCAGATGATTTTTATTCGCATTTCCAGGATATTCTGTTTCGAACAAGACTGTTCGACATAAAGCAGGAGATGCGCAATGTTATCCCGGTTTGCAACGCTCAGCCGGATCCCGAAAGGAGTCTGGGTTGTGGGCGGCGTCAGTATGCTGATGGATATCTCTTCGGAGATCATTCATAGCCTGCTGCCGTTGTTTATGGTTACGACGCTGGGAGCCAGCGTGATTTTCATTGGTTTGATTGAAGGCCTGGCTGAGGCCACGGCGCTGTTTATCAAGGTGTTTTCCGGCGCCATCAGTGACTATCTGGGCAAGCGTAAAGGGCTGGCTGTTCTGGGCTACGGTCTTGGCGCGTTGAGTAAACCGCTGTTTGCTATTGCCTCTTCCTCCGGCATGATCCTTGGGGCTCGCTTAATCGACCGGGTGGGGAAGGGGATCCGGGGAGCGCCGCGCGATGCGCTGGTCGCTGACGTTACGCCGCCGGAACTCCGCGGCGCGGCCTTTGGTTTGCGTCAGTCGATGGACACCATTGGCGCATTTCTCGGGCCGTTGCTGGCCGTAGGCTTAATGCTGCTGTGGGACGATGATTTTCGTACCATTTTCTGGATCGCGGTGATCCCCGGCGTGCTCGCCGTGGCGCTGCTTTTCTTCGGCCTGCATGAGCCTAAAACCCCTGTCGAGCATAAACGAACGAACCCTATCAAAAAAGAGAACCTCAGGCGCCTCGGGAAAGGCTGCTGGTGGGTTATTGGTCTGGGGGCCATCTTCACGCTCGCACGTTTCAGTGAAGCATTTCTTGTGCTTCGCGCTCAGCAGTCGGGTGTGCCGCTGGCGCTGATCCCGCTGGTGATGGTGGCCATGAATCTGCTCTATTTCCTCTCTGCCTATCCGTTTGGCAAGTTATCTGACGGGATGTGCCACACCCGATTACTGCAGTTTGGGCTGGTGATGCTGATTGGAGCAGATGTTGTGTTGGCGCTGAGCACCCACTGGGCTGGAATGCTTCTGGGCGTTGCGCTTTGGGGAGTGCATATGGGGATGACGCAGGGGCTGCTGGCGGCAATGATTGCGAAAACTGCGCCTGCGGATTTGCGCGGTACCGCCTACGGCATTTTTAGTCTGGTCAGCGGCGTGGGATTGTTAGTCGCCAGCCTGGGGGCAGGAGCCATCTGGGAGACGTTTGGCGCAGAATATACGTTCTATGCCGGAGCGGTGATTTGTTTGGTTACGCTGGTGTACCTGCGCAAAACCCCGGACGAGGCGAAATAAAAAAACCAGCCATAAGAGGCTGGTTTTCAATGTGATTTTGGTCGGCACGAGAGGATTTGAACCTCCGACCCCCGACACCCCATGACGGTGCGCTACCAGGCTGCGCTACGTGCCGACGCATGAAAAGAATACTACTCGATTCCGTTTTGAATGCAAGGGAATCCGTCGCTAACTGGTTTATTATTAATCAGTTAGCGATGAAGCGCTTCTCATCCGTCAGAACCTGCAGCAGCAGGCTCAGCTGCGGCTTCTGGTCTTTCAGTCGTTCACCCTGCAGGTTATACGTCTGATAATTCCCGTTGTTGTTCAGCACCAGCGTCAGCTTCGGCGTAGTCACCACCAGCGTATTATTACCCGCAGCCGTGACCCAGTTATGGCGGCGCGCGGCGCTGAAGAGATCCTGGCCCTGCGAATACTCGTTTGCTGGCGTGCTGACGTGCAGCAGGCGTTGCATCAGGGTGGTCATCACATCTTTATGCTCGGTAAGCATATTGATGCGCTGCGCCGGGGTGCCCGGCCAGTGGATCACCAGCGGAACCTGCAGGTTCGGGCGTGACCAGCTCATACTCTTCGTCTCGTCACCTAACGGGACGCCATGGCCTGCGGTCACGATCACCACGGTGTTATCAAGCTTGCCGGACTCACGTAGCGCGTCAAGCACGCGACCAATCTGCGCATCAACATCACCCGCCGCGCGGCCGTAGCGGCGCGCAAAATCACTCTTATTGCTGTTTGCAAGCGTTGTGCCGTTAAAGGCAACCCATGAGAACCAGCGGTTATCTTCCTGGGCGTAGCGCTGCAGCCAGTTTATCCATTGGCTGGCGGTCTGCGCATCAGACTGATTTTGTGCCGTCGGCAGTGAGAAATCAGACAGCAGCGCCTGGCGGTAGAGCGGGCTGTTAAAGCCATCGGATGAGAACAACCCTAACTGATAGCCCTGCTGATTCAGCCCGGTGATCAGCGCCGCAGGTGTGCGGGTAGACAGTACGCCGTCCATATAGCCGGCTGAAATGCCATAGAAGAGGCCAAAGATGCCCGCGTCGGTTGTGTTACCGGAGCTCATATGCTGAGTAAACGAGACGTTTTGACTCGCGAAATTGGCCAGCGCAGGCATCTGCTTCTCGTAACGGGAATAGTTCAGTCCATCGACGGTGATAAGCAGGACGTTTTGGCCTCGTCCCATATCGCGGTAGCTCAGGTCGCTCAGAGGATACTGCACGCTGACGGCTTCCGGGTTACCCTGCTCGATAAGACGGCGCTGATATTCCTGCGCATCAAGCAGGCCATGTTTTTCGAGGAAGCGACGGGCCGTCATCGGATATGAGAGCGGCAGGTTCGCGCGCTGCATGGTAATAGGGCGATAGAAGTTCGCATCCGCCCAGATATACATGATGTGCGAACTGATAAAGGAGACGAAGAAGAGCGCGGCGACGGGCTTCGCGTAGTGGCGTCGCCGGGTCAGGCTACGCAGTTTTTGCCAGCTCCAGGTGGCAAACAGCATCTCAATCAACAGGATCACCGGGACGCTGATAAACATCAGTTGCCAGTCACGGGCCGTTTCGTTCTGGTCGGGGTTAATCACCAGTTCCCAGACGATGGGGTTGAGATGCAGGTGGAAGCGGGTGAACACTTCACTGTCGATAAGCAGCAGCGTCATCCCCACCGTCGCAAGGATGGCGGACAAGAATCGCATCAGACGCTGCGACATGACGATAAACGTCAGGGGGAACAGGATCAGCAGATAGGTGGCGAAAACCAAAAAGCTAAAGTGACCGACAACGCTTATCCAGGAGTAGATACGCCCGGTGAGCGTTGTTGGCCAGTCTGCGACAAACAGATAACGACAGCCAATGACCGTCGCCAGCAGAATGTTGAACAGGGCAAACCAGTGCCCCCAGCTGACCATCTGGGAGACTTTTTCACGGTAGCGCTGACGATTCGTCACCATAAACTGTTGTTCGTATCCCTTAATGGGCCGGGTCGTTGCTGACGGACGACTGTAAAGCCTGGGCGAAAGATTTTGCGATCGCCTGACGCTGAGCCGGAGCAACGCTGGTGTTAATCAGGTTGGTGACCATATTTCCCAAAACCATCAGGGAGAGATCGGTCGGCGTTTTATGTTTTTCCAGTACGTTGACCAGCTCACTGAGCAGTTGTTCAACGTGTTCATCACTGTAGCGGGAATGTTGTGGCATAAATCAAAATCAGTTTGTTGATGAAAGGGCAACATATTACCGTAGCAACAGCTTTTTTTCCCCTTTTTTATCTGTTGTTGCACACATGTCCTGGTGGTGGTTGAATACCGCCCGGTCTAAAAGGAGAGTTTATCATGAGTCTGGAAATCAACCAGATTGCCTTGCACCAGCTTATCAAGCGTGATGAGCAAACCCTTGAAGTGGTGCTGCGCGATTCGTTACTGGAACCCACTGCGACCGTTGTGGAGATGATGGCAGAGCTGCATCGCGTCTACAGCGCCAAAAATAAAGCCTATGGGCTGTTCAGCGAAGAGAGTGAACTGGCCGATAGCCTGCGCCTGCAGCGCCAGGGTGAAGAGGATTTTCTGGCCTTTAGCCGCGCCGCAACCGGGCGTCTGCGCGACGAGCTGGCGAAATATCCGTTCGCCGACGGCGGGATCGTGCTGTTCTGCCACTACCGCTATCTGGCGGTCGAGTATTTGCTGGTTACCGTACTGAATAACTTAAGCAGCATGCGCGTGAATGAGCAGCTGGACATCAGCTCGACGCATTATCTGGATATCAACCATGCGGATATCGTGGCGCGTATTGATTTGACCGAATGGGAAACCAACCCGGAGTCGACCCGCTACCTGACATTCCTGAAGGGGCGCGTGGGCCGCAAAGTGGCGGATTTCTTTATGGACTTCCTCGGTGCCAGTGAAGGGCTTAACGCCAAAGCGCAGAACAAAGGGCTGCTCCAGGCGGTTGACGATTTCACAGCAGAAGCGCAGCTCGATAAATCCGAGCGCCAGACGGTGCGCCAGCAGGTTTACAGCTACTGCAACGAACAGCTGCAGGCAGGGGAAGAGATTGAGCTGGAGTCGCTGTCAAAAGAGCTGGCAGGCGTCAGCGAAGTCAGCTTCCAGGAATTTACCGCAGAAAAGGGCTATGAGCTTGAAGAGAGCTTCCCGGCGGATCGCAGCACGCTGCGCCAGTTAACCAAGTTTGCCGGCAGCGGCGGCGGGTTAACCATCAACTTTGATGCGATGCTGCTGGGGGAACGTATCTTCTGGGATCCGGCCACCGATACGCTGACCATTAAGGGGACGCCGCCGAATCTGCGCGATCAGCTTCAGCGCCGCACCTCGGGCGGTAAATAGCAGGCACAAAAAACCCCGCAGAAGCGGGGTTTTTTTCGACAGGTTTGCGATTACGCGCGAACGAAGTCGATGTGAGTCAGTTTTGGCTTGAACGCGTGACGCTGAACAGCCTGAACTTTCACTTTTTCTTCTTTACCGCCAACAACGATGGTCAGAACTTCGCTGTAGAATTCAGCTTTGGTCTGCAGGTTCCACAGTTTGTCGTGATCCAGTTCGATTGCAACTGGAGCAGCTTCGCCACCGTAAACGATAGCCGGGAACTTGTTAGCGGTACGCAGGCGGCGGCTCGCACCCTTACCCTGCACGTTACGTACTTCTGCTTCGATAGTAAACATTGATTTCTCTCTGTATTTAAAACCCTACTACAGGCGACCCAGCAGCAGGTGAGTGTTCTGCCTCACGGATGTGAAGCGGGCGGCATTTTATACTCAAATGCCCTTCACATCAATGAAAAGTCCCGTTACCCGCGCAATTCGTTGGCGCGACGGAAGCGACCTTCGTAGTCAAAGAGTTTCTCGCGCACCTGCCAGAACTGGCCTTTCTTACGGGCGACCACAAAATCCGGATGGCGCAACAGCACCTGCTGGCGCACGATATCGGCCACGGTGATCCAGCGCAGGGGCACGCCCGGGGTGCGGGTGTGCGGGCGGATAAACAGCTGTTCGAAGGCCGTTCGCTGAGCAGGCGTCTGGACCCGGAAGCGCTCGCTGACGTCCGCCCCGTCTTCGTCGTAATAGGTGATTTTCAACCATTCGCCTTTTTCATCGGCGCCGGGCTGCAACGCCATGCCGGAACAGCGCAGTACCAGCGCATCTTTCAGCTTTAATGCTGCTTTCAGCATGTCGTCCGGGTCAACCAGCACCGTGTCACATTCCCGACAGCGGCGAGCGGCAATGTCGTTTTCGGCGTTGCACTGCGGGCAGTTTTTAAAGCGGAAACGAAAATCGCACTGCTCGCGATGCCCGTCATCATCTTCAAACCAGCCCTGACAGCGGCGGCCAAAATGTTCGATCAGCGTGCCGTCGGCGGTGGTTTTGCCCCAGAAGGTGTTGGCAAACCCGCAGGCAGGGCAAAAGACCTGCACGGGCACGTTGTCGCTTTTTCCTTTTGGCGAGCCGACCTCAGGCGTATAGAGATCGTGCGGGTTACCGGCATAATCCAGAATCAGGCAGTCGGTTTTCCCCGGGGCCAGACGCAGGCCGCGGCCAACAATTTGCTGATACAGACTCACCGATTCGGTCGGGCGTAAAATGGCGATCAGGTCGACGTGCGGGGCGTCAAAGCCGGTGGTCAATACCGACACGTTAACCAGATAGCGGAACCGCTGGGCCTTAAACGCGTCGATCAGGCTGTCGCGCTCCGGGCCGGGCGTCTCGCCGGTGATGAGCGCCGCGTCGCCGGAGGGCAGTAACCCGGTGATTTCCCGCGCGTGCTCAACGGTGGCGGCAAAGATCATCACCCCTTTGCGCGTCTGCGCAAACTCCTCTATCTGGCTGATGATGTGCGGCGTAATACGTTTCTGCTTTTTCAGCTCCTGATTAAGATCCGCTTCGCTGAATAACCCGTTGCTCTGCGCCTGCAGACGGCTGAAATCGTACTGCACCACCGGCATATCCAGCCGTTCAGGCGGCGTCAGGTAGCCATGTTTAATCATGTAGCGCAGCGGAAGCTCGTAAATGCAGTCGCTAAACAGGGCCTTGTCATCGCCGCGCACCATGCCGTGATAATGGTAGCGATAGATCCAGCCTTTCCCCAGGCGAAACGGGGTCGCCGTCAGGCCCAGCAGGCGCAGGTGAGGGTTCACCGCTTTCAGGTGTGACAGGATTTGCTGATACTGGCTGTCGTCGTCATCGCTGATGCGGTGACATTCGTCGACAATCAGCAGCGAAAATTCGCTGCGAAACAGATCCAGATTGCGGGCCACCGACTGCACGCTGCCAAACACCACTTTGCCGTGGCTCTCTTTACGCTTTAGCCCGGCGGCGAAAATGTCGGCTTCCAGCCCAAGTGCACAATACTTGGCATGGTTTTGCGCGACGAGCTCTTTAACGTGCGCCAGTACCAGCACGCGACCGCGGGCCAGACGCGCCAGCTCGGCAATGACCAGGCTTTTGCCTGCGCCGGTCGGGAGCACAATCACCGCCGGCTCGCGATGTTTACGGAACCAGGCGAGGGTGGCGTCAACGGCTTCCTGCTGATAGGGACGAAGTGTAAAAGTCATGGGGTCTCGGTTTCGTTATTCCGCACATAGTATGCCACGAAACTTTTTCCCTTGAGTGGCGCAACCAGACCATTATACTGAACCGTTCCAGACTGCTTCTTTTTTCGGACCTGTTGTCCGACTTCCTGCACCATTAAGGCTAAAAAGATTTCATGCGACTTGATAAGTTTATCGCTCAGCAACTCGGCGTAAGCCGCGCTATTGCCGGGCGCGAAATTCGCGCCAGCCGCGTTACCGTGGATGGCGACATTGTGAGAGACAGCGCGTTCAAACTGCAACCTGACCATCAGGTGGAGTATGACGGCAATCCGCTGACCCAGCAGCACGGTCCGCGCTACTTCATGCTCAATAAGCCGGAAGGCTACGTCTGCTCAACGGACGATCCGGATCACCCGACGGTGCTCTATTTCCTCGACGAACCGGTGGCGCACAAGCTGCATGCCGCAGGCCGCCTCGATATCGACACCACCGGTCTGGTGCTGATGACCGACGACGGGCAGTGGTCGCACCGCATCACCTCTCCACGACACCACTGCGAGAAAACCTACCTCGTGACGCTGGAGTCTCCGGTGTCGGATGACACGGCAGAGCACTTCGCGAAAGGCGTTCAGCTGCATAATGAAAAAGATCTGACCAAACCCGCCGTGCTTGAGGTGATCACGCCGACCGAAGTCCGTCTGACCATCAGCGAGGGGCGCTACCATCAGGTGAAACGTATGTTTGCCGCGGTGGGGAACCACGTTGTTGGCCTGCATCGTGAGCGGATTGGTGCGATCGAACTCGATCCCGAGCTGGCGCCAGGCGAATATCGCCCGTTAACGGAAGAAGAGATCGCCAGCGTCGGTCTGCCTTCGCACTAATTTCAGGAGAACTCTGTGACCACCAGGCCACACTCGTCGTTCAAAATCGTCTTCATTCTTGGCCTGCTGGCCATGCTGATGCCGCTGTCTATTGATATGTACCTGCCTGCGCTGCCGGTGATTTCTGCACAGTTTGGCGTCCCGGCGGGCAGCGCGCAGATGACGCTCAGCACCTATATTCTCGGCTTTGCCCTCGGCCAGCTGTTTTATGGCCCGATGGCGGACAGCCTTGGACGCAAGCCCGTCATTCTGGGCGGGACGCTGGTCTTTGCGGCCGCTGCGGTTGCCTGTGCGCTGGCGCAGACCATCGATCATCTGATTGTCATGCGCTTCTTCCACGGTCTGGCGGCGGCAGCGGCAAGCGTGGTGATTAACGCCCTGATGCGCGATATCTACCCGAAGGAAGAGTTCTCCCGCATGATGTCCTTCGTGATGCTGGTGACGACGATTGCGCCGCTGGTGGCACCCATGGCCGGTGGTGCGGTGCTGGTGTGGTTTAGCTGGCATGTGATTTTCTGGATCCTGGCCCTGGCCGCGCTGCTGGCCTCCGCGATGATTTTCTTCTTTATTGATGAAACGCTTCCCGTCGAGCGCCGGCAGAAATTCCACATCCGAACCACCATCGGCAACTTTGCCTCGCTGTTTCGCCACAAGCGCGTGCTCAGCTATATGCTGGCAAGCGGGTTCAGCTTCGCCGGGATGTTCTCCTTCCTGAGCGCCGGGCCGTTTGTCTACATCGAGCTGAACCACGTTTCCCCGCAGCACTTCGGCTATTACTTTGCCCTGAACATTGTCTTCCTGTTCATCATGACCATCATCAACAGCCGCTTTGTCCGGCGGGTGGGGGCGCTGAACATGTTCCGCGCCGGGCTGTGGATACAGTTTGTGATGGCGATCTGGCTGGTGGTGAGCGCGTTTCTGGGCGTGGGCTTCTGGGCGCTGGTGGTCGGCGTGGCGGCTTTTGTCGGCTGCGTGTCGATGGTGTCATCCAATGCGATGGCGGTGATCCTGGATGAGTTCCCGCACATGGCGGGGACCGCATCATCTCTGGCAGGGACGTTCCGCTTCGGCATCGGCGCTATCGTTGGCGCGTTGCTTTCGATGGCCACCTTTACGACGGCATGGCCCATGCTGTGGGCGATGGCTTTTTGCGCAACCAGCTCGATACTCTTCTATCTTTACGCCAGTCGACCGCGAAAAGCGGCCCACTAAAACACAGAGAAGGCCCGGCAGGGCCTTTTTTGTTGATGCATATCAACCAAACCCTCGTTCGTTTATTCCGTGTTTGTTTATTTTATGTAAAATCTATTTGTGTAAAAAGTCACATCATTGTATTCAAAAAGGTTGAGTTAGATCGCAGAAACGGGTACATATAGCGCCGACGCGAGCCTGGAAACGGATAAAAAAGCGCTGAATAGTGCAGGCTGGCGATGATGTGTTACTATAAATGTAAATAAATTGTGAAGTAAATTTTGCTTCCGGGGAACGAACGTGAATACATTACAACTCTCCATTGTCCATCGCTTGCCCCAGAGCTATCGCTGGTCGGCGGGTTTTGCAGGTTCGAAAGTTGAACCGATTCCGCAAAACGTCGCGGGCTCCGAAAATTGTCTGGTGGCACTCAAGCTGTTGAGCCCGAGCGACGAAAATGCATGGCGGGTGATGGAGCGTCTCAGTCAGGCCCTGACGGATATCGAAGTGGACAGCTCCGTCCTGGAGTGTGAAGGTGAGCCATGCCTGTTTGTGAAAAGCCAGGACGAGTTTGCCGCCACCTGCCGTCTGAAGAATTTTGGCGTTGCCATTGCTGAACCTTTCTCCGGCCAGTACCCGTTCTGACCGCTAGTCTGCCGACAACAGCTGGCGCGTGTAGCGCTGCGTTGGCGCGCTAAATACGCGCTGGCACTCACCCTGCTCGACCACTTCTCCCTGTCGCAACACTATCACCTGATGACATAGCGCCCGCACCACCTGTAGATCGTGGCTGATAAAGATATAGGCCAGCCGGTGCTTTTCCTGAAGCCCTTTCAGCAGGGCCAGGATCTGCGCCTGAACGGTTCTGTCCAGCGACGACGTCGGTTCATCCAGAATAATCAGCTCCGGTTTCAGGATCAGCGCGCGGGCAATGGCGATACGCTGGCGCTGCCCACCGGAAAATTCCGCAGGGTAGCGGTGGCGCGTCTCGGGATCTAGACCCACTTCAGCCATGACCCGCATGACCTCCTGCTCGCGCTGCTGCGCGCTCAGGCCGGGCTGATGCACGCGCAGACCCTCTTCGATAATCTGTAACACGCTGAGCCGCGGGTTAAGCGAGGAGTTAGGATCCTGAAACACCACCTGCATGCGGGGCCGCACGGGCAGCATCTGACGGCGGTTCCAGCGGTGCAGCGGCATATCGTCAAACAGGATCTCGCCCTGGGAGGCGATCAGGCGCAGCAGCGCCAGACCGGTGGTGCTTTTACCCGAGCCGGATTCGCCCACCAGCCCCAGGGATTCTCCCGGGCGCAGCGAGAAGCGGATGTTTTTCAGCACCGGGTTGCGATCGACAATGCGTCGCAGAATACCTTTACGGATCGGGAACGAGACGGACAGATCCTCAACGCGCAGCAGCGGCGTGCTGTCCGCATCGAGAGGAACCGGGTCGCCGGAGGGTTCGCTGTCGAGCAACCGCTGCGTATAGGGGTGCTGCGGTGCGCTCAGCAGCGTTGACGCGGTATTCTGTTCAACACAGCGTCCGTTTTGCATCACCGCGACGCTGTCGGCCAGCTTTCTCACAATGCTCAGGTTATGCGTAATAAACAGCAGGCTCATGTTCAGCTCGTCACGCAGTTCCCGCAGCAGCGTCAGTATTTGCGCCTGTACCGTTACGTCCAGCGCCGTTGTGGGCTCGTCGGCAATCAACAGTTCGGGGCGCGTGAGCAGGGCCATGGCGATCATCACGCGCTGGCGTTCGCCGCCGGAGAGCTGGTGCGGAAAATCATTCAGCCGTTTGGCCGCGTTGCGTATGCCTGTTCGCTCCAGACAGTCCAGAATTTCTCCGCGTGCGGCCTCTTTGCGCATCCCCCGGTGCAGGGAGAGCACTTCATAGAGCTGTTTCTCCAGGCTGTGCAGCGGGTTGAGGGAAACCATCGGCTCCTGGAAGATCATGGCGATTTTGTTGCCGCGAATGCCGCGCAGGGTCTGTTCATCGGCGTGCAGCAGCGAACGGCCGTGAAACAGAATATCCCCATGCGGATAGCTCACCGGCGGAGAAGGCAGCAGCCGCAGGATGGAGAGCGCCGAAACGCTCTTGCAAGAACCTGACTCGCCCACCAGGGCCAGCGTTTCCCCGGGCTGGATCTGCAGCGACAGGTCGGTGACCACGGTGCGCGTCTCGCCCTGCGTTGAAAAAGCAATCGACAGGTTATCAATACTCAGAAGAGGCTGGGTCATTTTATACCGCCTTGTTCGGATCGAAGGCATCGCGCACGGCTTCGCCAATGAAAATCAGCAGCGACAGCAGCACGGCCACGGAAAGAAAGGCGGCGATGCCTAACCACGGTGCCTGCAGGTTGTTTTTACCCTGCAGCAGCAGTTCGCCGAGCGACGGGGAACCCAGCGGTAGCCCGAAACCAAGAAAATCCAGCGAGGTGAGGGTGGTGATGGAGCTGCACAGAATAAACGGCAGGAAGGTGAGCGTTGCTACCACCGCGTTGGGCAGCATATGGCGGAAGATGATCCCGCGGTCGCTCACGCCAAGCGCCTGCGCGGCGCGAATATAGTCGAAATTGCGGGTGCGCAGAAACTCGGCCCTTACCACACCGACCAGCGCCATCCAGCCGAACAGGACGGTGATGCCTAATAGCCACCAGAAGTTGGGCTGTACGACGCTGGAAAGCAGGATGATCAGAAACAGCGTCGGCATGCCTGACCAGACTTCAATAATCCGCTGGCCCCACAGGTCAATTTTCCCGCCGTAGTAGCCCTGAACGGCACCCGCCACGACGCCCATGACGCTTGAGAAGATCGTCAGCATCAGCCCAAAGAGAAGCGAGATTCGCGTGCCGTACAGGATGCGGGCCAGCACGTCGCCGCCGTTCGCATCGGTTCCCAGCCAGTTTTGCGCGGAGGGCGGGGAAGGGAAGGGGGTCGTGGTGGCGAAGTTAATGCTGTTTGCGCCAAAGCGCACCGGTGCCCAGAGCGCCCAGCCGTGCCTGTCGATTTGATCGCGAAGCCACGGATCCTGATATTCAGCCGGGGTCGCAAACGGGCCGCCAAAGTCGCTTTCGGTGTAGCTGGCGATAACCGGCACATACCAGCGGTCGTTAAAATGCACCAGCAGCGGTTTGTCGTTGGCGATCAGTTCCGAACACATGCTTAAGGCAAACAGCACGGCAAAAATCCACAGCGACCAGTAGCCGCGGCGGTTGTGGCGAAAACGGGCCCAGCGGGCCTGATTGACGGGGCTTAAACGCGGCATCAGCGGCCCTCAAAATCGATTCGGGGATCGACCAGCGTATAGCTGATATCACTGATGATATTCAGCAGCAGGCCAATCAGGGTGAAAATATAGAGTGTGCCAAACATCACCGGATAATCGCGCGACACGGTAGCCTCATAGCCCAGCAGTCCCAGGCCGTTGAGCGAAAACATCACCTCTATCAGCAGCGAGCCGGTAAAAAACATGCCGATGAACGTGGCCGGAAATCCGGCGATCACCAGCAGCATGGCGTTGCGAAACACGTGTTTCCACATGATCTGCTTCTCGCTCACGCCCTTGGCGCGGGCCGTGACGACGTACTGTTTACGAATTTCATCGAGAAAGGCGTTTTTGGTCAACATGGTCAGGGCCGCAAACCCGCCGATGACCGTGGCCAGCACCGGGAGCGTGATATGCCAGAGGTAGTCGGTGATTTTCTGATACCACGGCAGGGAGCTGAAATCGGCGGAGACCAGCCCCCGCAGCGGGAAGAGGTCGAAATAGCTTCCCCCGGCAAAAAAGACGATCAGCAGGACGGCAAACAGAAACGCCGGGATGGCATAGCCGATGATAATGAACGTGCTGCTCCAGATATCGAACCGGCTGCCGTTGTACACCGCTTTGCGGATCCCGAGCGGAATAGAGACCAGATAGATAATCAGCGTTCCCCACAGCCCCAGCGTGATCGAAACCGGCAGGCTTTGCTTGATCAGCGTCAGCACTGACGCACTGCGAAACAGGCTATCGCCAAAATCGAAGCGGATGTAATCCCAGAGCATTTTGAAATAGCGCTCGTGAATCGGTTTGTCAAAGCCGTAGCGGTGGGTGATCTCGGCGATCACTTCCGGATCCAGCCCGCGTCCGCCGCGGTAGTGGCTTTCACTGATATTCCCTACGCCGGTTCGCGCATGGCTGGCGCCCATCCCTTCACCGCCGCTGCCGGGCATGCCGCCGCTGTTACCAAATTCAATGGCGGCAATGGCCTGATCGACCGGCCCACCGGGGGCGATTTGCACGATAAAAAAGTTAATCGTGATGATGGCCCACAGGGTGGGGATGACCAGCAGCAGACGGCGGAGAAGATAGGCACCCATGATAATTCCTTATCGCCGCTCAGCGGGAAGTCTGGCGGCTTTGTTAACGTCATACCACCAGGTATCAAAGCCCAGGGAGTAGACAGGGCGCACGGCAGGCACGGAGAACTTATCCCAGCGCGCAAGGCGATCTTCGCCCATATACCACATCGGCAGCATGTAGTAGTTCCAGGTTAAGACCCTGTCGAGGGCGCGTCCGAGCGGCAGGAGCTTTTCTTTATCCCCCTGCGCCGCCACGATTTTCGCAATCAGCGCGTCAATCGCCGGGCTTTTTACCCCCGGCGCGTTGTACGAGGAGTCGATGTAGCTGGAGGCCCAGGAGATTTGCAGGTCCGAGCTGGGCCACGGCTGGGCGGGCCACAGGCGCTGCATCATGTCGTAATCACGGCTGCGCATGCGGCTGGTGATCTGCGCGTTATCCACCTGGCGAATGTTCATGGTCACGCCCAGCCGCTCAAGATTGTGCTTAAACGGCAGCACCCACTGATCGTTGCCTCCGGACGAGAGCAGCAGCTCAAAGCTGAGCGGCTTACCCGTTTTGGCATCCACACGCTTTTGATTTTTCAGGTGCCAGCCCGCGTCATCCAGCAGCTTGCTGGCCTTCAGCAGGTTGTCACGGTCGTAGCCGTCACCCTTCGACGCGGGCGGCTGAAACACGGTGGTGAACACCTGCGGCGGAACCTCCGCTTTTAGCGGTGCCAGCAGAACCAGCTCGTCGGCTTTCGGGTAATCGCGCGCGGCGTACTCGGTATTCTGAAAATAGCTGTTGGCGCGACTGTAGGCACCGTAAAACAGCGCTTTGTTCATCCACTCAAAATCAAAGGCCAGGGAGATGGCTTCCCGCACCCGGCGGTCATTAAATACCGGACGCTGAATATTAAACGCCAGCCAGCGGGTGTCCTGGGCAGACTCATTTTTGTGCTCGTCTTTGACGATATAGCCTTTTGCGAAATTTTTGCCGATATAGCGGGTCGCCCAGTTTTTGGCGCTGCTCTCGACGCGCAAATCGAAGGCCCCGGCTTTGAACGCTTCAAACGCCACGTTATCGTCGAGGTAGTAATCATAGCGAAGGGTGTCGAAGTTCCAGCGTCCGCGGTTTACCGGTAGATTGGCCGCCCAGTAGTCTTTGACGCGGGAATAGACGACATATTGCCCCATGCGCCAGTCGGTAATGCGGTAAGGGCCGCCAGCCAGTGGGGGAGTCGAAAGGGGATCGCTCAGCTTATGACTTTTCCAGAACGATTCAGGCATTACCGGCAGCGAGAAGAGGCTCAGCATGTTCTCTTTGTTGGGTTCGCTCAGCTCGATGCGCACGGTGAGCGGCGCAATGGCTCTGACGGACGCGCCCTTATATACGATGCGGAACTGGGGCACGCCTTCGGTCATGAATTTATGGAAGGTGAACGCAACGTCGCTGGCTTTAACCGGTGTGCCATCGTGAAAACGTGCCCGCGGGTTCAGCGAGATTTCCGCCCAGGCGAAGTTATCGGCGTAACGCACGTTCTCGGCAATCAGCGGATAGTAGCTGCCGGGTTCATCGTCAGACGTGACAAAGAGCGTATCGTAAAGCGATTCCGTCCGCGCCGCCGCCACGCCGCGCAGGGCGAAGCGGTTGAAGTTGTCGAAGGTTCCCGTGGCGGAAAGCGTCACCTTACCGCCCTTCGGCGCGGCAGGGTTGACGTAATCGAAGTGCGTAAAATTGACTGCGTATTTTGGCTCGCCAATCACCGCGAAGGCGATATTTTCTTTGATGGCTTGCGCCTGGCTGGACAGGCTGGTGAATGCCAACATCAGCAACATAAAGCGCATAAGCATCTCGCGGCGGCTCCCTCTTTTACAGACCGGCTCGGTTAAGCTGAATAATAAGTGACGTCGCGGACAATGTGAAATTAATCGCCCTCGGGCGAAATATCAGGACGCCATTCGCGGAACTGCGCCAGCGGCATCGGACGGCTAATCCAGTATCCCTGCAGGAAGTTAACGCCATGTTCGCGCAGCCAGGCCGCCTGTTCCGGCGTCTCTACCCCTTCGGCGACGGTCGACATATTCAGTCGTCTTGCCAGCGTCAGAACGGCATCCAGCACCGGCGACGTCACGGTCTCAGTACCGATCGCATTAACAAAACCACGGTCTATTTTGAGGTAGTCCATGGTGAAATGCTCAAGGTAAATCAGCGCGCTGTGGCCGGTTCCAAAATCATCAATGGCGATTTCAAACCCTTCGTTATGCAGCCATTCGAAGAGGCTGTTGGCTTCCCGATGATTCAGCATGTCGCGTTCGGTAATTTCCAGCACGATCTGGAAATAATCCGGCGGCAGTAGCGCTTTGAAGGTGCGCATATCGTCCTTGAAGCTTTCCGCATGCAGATGCCCCGGCGCAATGTTAATGCCCACCTTGGCACCCGGGGGTAACAGCGTTTGTAACACGGGTGCATCGTGAATGATAAGGTCAAAGAGATGCAGCGTCAGTGGGACAATCAGCTTCTGCGCTTCGGCAAAATTGATAAACGCGTCAGGCGGAATTTCCCCCATTGTCGGGTGCTTCCAGCGCATCAGCACTTCAAGCCCGGTCATTTTGAGCGATTTGGCATCAACGACGGGTTGATAAACCACGTAAAACTGGCCGCGCTTAATGGCGCTTAAAATCTCTTTACCCGGGTTGAGCCGAATGCTGAGGATGTAGTAGTTAAGCGAACCGGCACAAATGCCGCATACCAGCCCGAAGAACACGGCGTAGAGAATTTCATCGCTGGTCCATGCGTCCGCATACAGGTTGATGGTCAGGGGGACGTCTTTCAGCGTCGCCGTGCGGACCGGGATGTCATGTAATTCGTGCGCATGAACCAGGGTACTGGACTGGGTCGACAATGCGTTATCGCCGATGATGATGGCTATACCCGCGAACTCGTCCTGGCGCTCCGTGTAGAGCAGGTAAGGCGTCAGATTAATATTCACTGAGGTGAACACTCCGCCGCCCTTTACTAATGGGTTGCGGTACCAGATCGCAATTGCAGGTTCATCAGGCAGCATGGGGGTACCCGGGAGCAGCGCCATATCGATCGGTTTATCGATATTCAGCTCAGGTATCAGCGTCTCCATCGGGACATTCATCGGGCCTGTGGCGGAAGAGCAGAACGCCATTTTGTCCCTGACCAGCAGGAAGGCGCGAACGTTAATGCTGAAGGCTGCGCGAGAGGTGAGTTCCTGATTAACGTCGTGGCACGTGTTCAGCGTGAGGGGCTGGAGAACATTGACCGCTTTTTTTAAATCGTCGAAATAGCTCCCCATATAGGCGCTTACATCATTCACCAGAGTGTCGAATTTGACTTCCCGCTTGTGGTAACTCCAGGAAAATTGCAGGGAACCCAGGAGCAGGGCGGTGATGAGACCCGTGATAATACTGAGGATCAGTATCTTACGATTACTGGAGAAGTAGCGGGTGAGCATAGACGTCGTGATTCCTGAAATGCCGCTGGATGTATTCAGTGTAATGGGCAAAAAAAAACACTGCCGAAGCAGTGCTTTTTTTCATCATATCGTCAGCCAAGGGATAACCAACGATACAATAGTCATATTAACTGCGGGTCAGTACGCGGCGTGCTTCGTTGTAGCGCTTCTTCCAGTACGGTTCATTCATGCTGGAAATGGTCACACCGCTGCTGGTGGAGGCATGTACGAACTGGTCGTTACCAATGTAGATGCCAACATGTCGACCTGTAGAACCGGCACGGAACAGGACTAGATCACCAGTGCGCAGTTTGGTACGTGAAATCGACTTGCCCATCTCCTGCTGTTCATAGGTTGAACGCGGAAGATCTAACCCAAATTGCTCACGGAACGTACGCTGTACAAAACCGGAACAATCAATACCTGTTTTCGTGCTGCCGCCAAGACGATAACGCACGCCTTTCCAGTCAGCATACTGGTCCATAATGCGGGACTTCACGTCCAGATTACGTACCATATTTTCAAATTCATCCTGAGAGGCTTGCAGTGAAGAGGAATCTTCCATTCCCACAACACGCGTCTCAGGATGCATATTCTTTGCGGTGTTCGATGTACTACATGCAGATAACAGTACCGCGACTGCTATCGCCGGGATCCCCCGTAAGATATATCTCAGAAACGGTTGAGATTTGACCATTTTGTTTATTATCCCTTGAAGTCCTTAACGACAAATATCGTTATAAAAATGCCAAACGTGACGAGACTAATTATCTGTTCACATTGAGACAATTCTTTCTGGTCACATTTGTGGCGTAGCGCACAAAATTATTCACCATCGAAATAATTATCCCTATGGGGCAAAACGAGTTCGAGATTAACCGATTGCCAGGGGTATTGCGAGTAAAAAAAGCCTTTTTTTTATAAGAAAATGTGATACAGAAAGTAAAAATCCGTAATTGCTTAAAATGCGGTCAGATCCGAGGCTTTATCGCGCAATTGCTTCATTTTTATCATGAATGTGATGACAAGAATATGACACTGGGAAAAGATCGTGGCGGGAAGGCTATCAGGGATCATGTCGATCCCTGATAGCTCACGTTAATTTAGGTTAGTTATTTGTTCAATTATTGTTGCGTTTTACCGGGAAGGTAACGATCGAACAGCGCTATTATCCTGTCGCTCAGTGGGGTCATCAAACACCACGGCAGCGCAATCAGCGCCACGGAGAGCGAACCGACGGCAATATCGGTGAACCAGTGAGCGCCAATCATTACGCGCGGGAAGGCAAAAACCACAAAAATAATCAGGGCTATGGCAAACGCTTTTCTGCCGAAATAGCGAAGCATAATTGCGGAAAAAATAAGCAGCATCATGCCGTGATCGCCGGGGAAACTGTCCTTCGACGCATCTTTTGTTGGAATATGCAGCAGTTCACTCACGCGATAAATATCGGTGAAAAATAGCGTTGGGCTGGAGCGCTTAACCGGAATAATCGCGGTGGCCAGCTGGTTAATGACGACGGCAAATAGCAGCATCACCAGACCGATAATCAGAATACGCCGACGCCCGGCTTTGTCCTCTTTCAGCCAGAAAGAGAGCATCAGGCAGCCCATCGCCAGCAGCGAGAAGCCGTCGAAGGCGCGGTTGTTGGTAATTGCTACCAGCCACAGGAACGCGTTGCTCTTCACCAGCTCCTGGTTGAAGAAGTGGAAAATGGCAGAATCCAGCGGGAACCAGAAACCATGATCCGCCGGGATATACCAGGAGAAGAAAAGCGCCAGACCGGCGACATTAAGCAGTAATATCAGGGGAAATCGAGTTGTCATAACGTTCTGTATAGTGTGAAAACAGGGGCAACGTTAGCCGCCTGAACTTAAACGAATCCTCAACAGGCTGGACTGGAGGGCATTCCAGTCGGCGTTAACCGCACTAATTAACTCTATACGGCTGTCAGGCGGCGCCACATTTTGCGTTTCAATAAAGAAATCGTCGCCCTGACGGTTGATTCGCACCAGCCCGTCTGGCGTGCGCATGATCCCTTTCACGCGATCGACGGGCGCAAGTCGGGCCCACTCGAGGATCCCGATGGTGTCGAAAACGGTTTCAGCATCAAAAATCCACCCGCAGGCCTGATATCCCTGACCGCTGTTCAGGTTACGGCGCCAGCGCTGGTGCTCCGGCAGACTCAGGGCTGCCAGACCCTGCTTAACCGGATGACTGTGCGCATGCTCCGCGCTGGCGGGCAACGCGGTGAGGTTCAGACGTGGAAGGTCAAGCAGGGCGCTATCAATATTTCCCTGGGTGGCCTGCACCCGTGTGCGATTGCCGCCGAAATGCTGCCACCACGACTCCAGCGCGGCCTGGCTTTCAGCCGTGGCGCGATCGGCTTTATTCGCGACAATAACGTCAGCCGAGGCGAGCTGATCGCGGAAGTTCTCATTGGCCAGCGACTTGTCATCCAGAAGCTGACGCGGATCGAGCAGGCACAGGGTGGCGCGCAGATCGATCCACGGCTCGTAAACCGGGGCGGTCAGTAAATCGAGGATCTGCTTCGGGTGACCCAGCCCGGTGGGTTCAATCAGCAGGCGATCAGGTTTGCCCTGACGCAGCAGGGTATTGAGCCCGACCTGCATCGGCAGGCCATTGACGCAGCACATGCACCCGCCGGGGATCTCTTTAATCATTGCGCCGCTGGATGACAGCAGCGCGCCGTCAATACCCACCTCGCCAAATTCATTGACCAGCACGGCCCATTTCTCGGCCGGATCTTTATTTGCCAGCAGGTGGAGAATTGAGGTGGTTTTACCGCTGCCGAGAAAACCGGTAATGAGGTTGGTTTTGGTCACGTGCGCTCCGGATGAGAATGGTGATGCTATAACACTATTCTCTATCCTGGCGAAAAACGGGCCCTGTGAGAAGGGGAAGGGCGAACGGAGGCCTCATCCGTTCGCATTAAGCGCAATAATCGTTAAAGATTTAACGTTTCGATAACAGCCTGACGTGCGCCGTGGCGGGTTATGCGCTCATAGGCCTGGCTGACAGCCTCCACAAAAACGCGATTATGCGCAAGATCGTGACCGAAGACCTCACTCAGCCCCAGCAGCGCGTGGACGCGGTTGGCGTCGCTGCTGGCATTGACCATCGTGCGAATCTTATCGTTGAGGGGATCGCGCACGTCAATCGCGTTGCCATGATCGTCGGTGCCGCTGACGTAGCGTATCCAGCCAGCCACGCCCAGGGCCAGCAGCGACCACGGCGTATTTCGCTCAAGATGAACGCGGATCCCGTCCAGCATTCTCTGGGGCAGCTTCTGGCTACCGTCCATCGCGATTTGCCAGGTCCGATGCTGGAGGGCCGGGTTGGCAAAGCGTTCGATCAGGCTATCGGCGTATGCCGTGAGGTCGACATCCTTGATGCGCAACGTGGGGGCCTGCTCGTCCAGCATCAGCCGACGGGCTGCTTCACGGAACGCAGCGTCCTCCATGCATTCATTTATATGGGCGTAGCCCGCGAGGTACCCCAGATACGCCAGGAAAGAGTGGCTGCCGTTGAGCATGCGTAATTTCATCTGCTCCCACGGCAGCACATCCTGCACCATCTGGACACCCGCCACTTCCCACTCGGGACGCCCGGCGACAAAATTATCTTCTACGACCCACTGAATGAACGGCTCGCAGCTGATGGCGCACGGATCTTCCACGCCGAGCGCGTCGGTGATTTCCGCCAGCGAGGCCTCCGTTGCGGCGGGCACAATCCTGTCGACCATCGTCCCCGGGAAACTCACGTGGCTATCAATCCATTCAGATAACCCTGCGGAACGTTTTTGCGCCATGCCCAGCACCGCGTTTTTCACCACGTGCCCGTTGTCAGGGATATTGTCGCAGGACAGCACGGTAAACGCAGGCAAGCCGCGCTCGCGGCGGCGGTGGAGGGCTTCGACCAGGATCCCTGGGGCCGAATGTGGCCCGGAGGGGTTTTCAAGGTCGTGGACGATCCGGGGGTTATTCAGATCGAGTTTTCCGGTCGCGGGATCGATGCAATAGCCTTTTTCCGTGATGGTGAGCGAGACAATCGCAACCTGAGGCTCGCAAAATTTCTCAATAATGGCGGGCAGGGAGTCCAGCTTTGCGTTCAGGCATTCATGGACGGCACCGACGATAATGGCCTCATTTCCTTCAGCCCCTTTTTCCAGCACGGTGAACAGATGATCCTGCGCGCGCAGCTGGCTCATCAGCACATCGCCGCTGAAAAGGCTAATCTCACAAATTCCCCAGTCGCCACCTTTTTCATTCAGCACCCGATTTGTTAACAATGCCTGGTGCGCACGGTGAAACGCACCAAAGCCAAAGTGAACGATGCGGGAGCGTAATTGCGTGCGATCGTAGCGGGGTTGCTGCACCCGGGCAGGAAGGGCAGTGGAGGCAATTGTCTTCATGAGGTACACACCTGATTAACCATTAATTAACAATGCCAGTGTAAAGTTATATGACAGCAAATAAAATTGGTGAGCCGTAAATATCCCCGTTCTGTGAGTTTGATCAATCAATGTGTGGCGGTGTATTGACCCTTCACGGCAAACATGTATGGTAGTCGTCATTGCAGTAGCACATATTGGTATAACAACTTAAGAGGGTGAGGCAATGGAACAAACCTGGCGTTGGTACGGGCCGAACGATCCGGTTTCTCTTGATGATGTGCGTCAGGCTGGCGCAATGGGTGTCGTCACGGCGCTGCATCATATTCCTAACGGTCAGGTCTGGCCGGTAGAGGAAATACAGACGCGTCAGGCGCTGCTGGCGGAGAAGGGATTAACCTGGTCTGTGGTAGAAAGCATTCCGGTTCATGAAGATATCAAAACCCATTCAGGGGAGTACCAGACCTGGATTGCTAACTACCAGCAGAGTATTCGCAACCTGGCGACCTGCGGCATTGATACGGTCTGCTATAACTTCATGCCTATCCTCGACTGGACGCGAACCGACCTTGAATATCAGATGCCGGACGGCTCGAAAGCGCTGCGTTTCGATCAGATTGCCTTTGCGGCATTCGAACTGCACATTCTGAAACGCCCTGGCGCCGAAGCGGATTACACTGCGGAAGAGCAGCAGCAGGCGCGCGCGTGGTTTAACGCCGCCAGCGATGCAGACATCGAAAAGCTGACCCGTAATATTATTGCGGGCCTGCCCGGGGCTGAAGAAGGGTATACGCTGGATCAGTTCCGCGCGCGCCTGGCGGAATACGGCGATATTGATAAGCAGCAGCTGCGTGAAAACATGGCGTATTTCCTGCGCGCTATCGTGCCGGTTGCGGAAGAAGTAGGGGTTCGCCTGGCCGTGCATCCGGACGATCCACCGCGTCCTATCCTCGGCCTGCCGCGTATCGTGTCTACGATTGAAGATATGCAGTGGCTGAAAGAGACGGTAAACAGCATTTACAACGGCTTTACCATGTGTACCGGCTCCTACGGCGTGCGTGCGGATAACGACCTGGTGCGGATGATTGAAACCTTCGGCGATCGTATCCACTTCACGCATCTGCGTGCGACCTGCCGCGAAGAGAATCCAAAAACCTTCCACGAGGCGGCGCACCTGGGCGGCGATGTGAATATGGTGGCGGTGGTAGACGCCATTCTGGCGGAAGAGGCGCGTCGTAAGCAGGCGGGCGATGTGCGTCCTATCCCGTTCCGTCCGGATCACGGTCACCAGATGCTGGACGATCTGCGTAAGAAAACCAACCCGGGCTATTCGGCGATTGGCCGTCTTAAAGGCATGGCGGAAGTGCGCGGCGTTGAGCTGGCGCTGAAGATGACGAAGTATCCGGAACTTCTGTAACCGGAGTTGCCGGGTGGCGGCTTCGCCTTACCCGGCCTACAAAAACACAAAAACCGGCTTCAGGGCCGGTTTTTTTCGTGGGTCGGGTAAGCGTAGCGCCACCCGACAAACGCCGCAATCAGTCAGCGCGACCCATATAGCGTTTTTCTTCGATATGGATGCGGATCTTCTCGCCAGCAGAGAGGTATTCCGGTACCTGCACAACCAGGCCGGTCGTCAGGGTAGCCGGTTTGTTGCGCGCACTTGCGGACGCGCCTTTGATGCCAGGCGCCGTTTCAACGATTTCCAGATCGACGGTCTGAGGCAGTTCCAGCGCCAGCAGCACGCCGTCCCAGGTCAGAACCTGCATGTCAGGCATGCCGCCTTCAGGGATAAACAGCAGCTCTTCTTCAATCTGATCTTTGGTGAAGATGTACGGGGTGTAATCTTCTTTATCCATGAACACATATTCGTTGCCGTCGATGTAGGAGAAATCAACATAGCGACGGGTCAGGGTCACGGTATCGACGATATCGTCACCTTTAAAGCGCTCTTCCACTTTCAGGCCGGTACGCACATCGGCGAAACGCATTTTGTACAGCGTTGCTGCACCACGGGCGCTCGGGGCCTGAATGTCGATATCTTTCACAATCAGCAGTTTGCCGTTGTAATTCAGCACCATACCTTTCTTAATTTCGTTCGCTCTTGGCATTGCAGTAATCCTGTTTACGGGAGGTAAAAAATATCGCGCCAAATTACTCGCGCACGGCCTTTCAGGCAAGAGGAATTCGTGGCTTTTGCTATCAATACGCAAAAGGTGTTACTGTGCGCGCGATGCCCGACTCGCGGGCGATCGTCAGCGAAAGAGAGCATTTATGGATTGCCGTCCCGATTGTGGCGCGTGCTGTACTGCACCGTCCATTTCAAGCCCCATTCCAGGAATGCCCGAGGGCAAGCCTGCCAATACCCGCTGCGTTCAGCTCTCGGAAACCAACCTGTGCATGATCTTTGGCTCACCGTTGCGCCCGAAAGTCTGCTCCGGGCTTCAGCCCGCTGCCGAAATGTGCGGCAGCACGCGAGAGCAGGCGATGACGTACCTTCTTGAACTTGAAACGCTCACTGCGCCTTAAACATCTTTAATTCTCGCCAGGCAGGCCATCGTCAGCGTACACATCACCAGCGCAATCCAGAACACCTTGTGATAGTTCCAGATTTCGGCCACGACGCCGGCCATTGAGCCCGCGATAATCCAGCCCACGCGGGTGGTATTAGTATAAAGGGTGGTGGCTGAGCCTGCCTGACCCGGCATCAGATCCTGGAAATAGAGCATGCCTATCCCGGCGAGAATGCCAATATAGATGGCGTTCAGCAGCTGTAACGCCAGCAACAGCCCAGGCGTATGTACCGTCAGCATACCGATATAAAACAGCAGACCGGCGACAGCGGCGATGCGCATTAAAAACCGCTTTCCGAAGCGCTTAGCGTAATAGCCCGCGATGAGCATCGTCGGGATCTCAAGCCCGGCCGCGGTGCCCATCATGATGCCCGCCAGCTTCTCCGACAGGTGCAGTTCATTAATAATAAACAGCGGCATATTGATGATATACAGGCTGTTGGTGCCCCACATCATAGTGCAGATAACAAACAGGAGCAGGGCATCGCGGCGGTTACGGCGCGGCGCTTCCACTACGCCCGTTGCCACTTTGGGCTCTTTGCGCATGGACGGCAGGAAGAACCACACCAGCGCGCCGCACGCCACAAACGCAACGGCCGCACTCAGGTACATCACCGTAAAACCAAAACCCATCGCCAGCGCGTAGGCCAGCGGCGGACCAATCACCCATGCCAGCGATACCTGCGCACGCAGGACAGAGCTGAACATCACCGCTTCACGTCCGGTATGGTCCGCGTGTTCGCGGGCAAGGGCGAACAGCTGAGGGTTTGCCGTTGAGCCAAAGCTGCTCAGAAATACCCCGACGAAGAGCAGAATGAAATAGTTGCGGTTCCAGGCAAACAGAACGCAGGCCATGACCCCCAGCAGGCAGCAGAAAACGATCAGGCTTTTACGATCGCCTTTTCTGTCGGATCGCCCCGCCAGAAACTGGCTGACCAGGATGCCGATGATGGCGCTTCCGGTAAAAAAGAAGCCGACCATTGCCGGGCGGACGTGAACCTCGTTTGTCAGGAATAAGCTCAATGTCGGCGTCTGTAACGCGCCGGCAATGCCCGTGAAGAAGGCAACAACGAGGAATGCCGCAGAGGTCAAATCAAAGGGCTTCGGCGAGACCGCCGCAGGGGTGTTATGCATGTTTTATAATTAGCGAGTAGCAGAGAGGGGCGGAGTTTACGCCGTCAGCTAAAAAATAAACAGTGGGTGCGGTCAATGATGCCACGAAAAATCAAAATGGCATTTCAACTTACCTCTCACCCGGCTGACCTTAGCTGAAACTGGCTTGCTGAACTTCAGCAAAATTCAGCTGAACGAAGAAGAAATGTGCTGTATCTCTAAATTCTGAGATCGGAAATACGAGTTTACTTGCAAGACATTGCAGAAAGCGCAAGACTTTTTGAAACGTTTCAGCGCTATCTTGTTTTAACAAACGGAGCAGGCTAGCGCATTTTTTCTCATTAAAGCTGAAACGATTCAAGTTCAGCAGGAGTGGAGAACCATGTTCCAGTTATCTGTTCAGGATATCCACCCGGGCGCTCAGGCCGGGGATAAAGAAGAGGCTATTCGCCAGGTTGCCGCTGCGCTTGTGCAGGCGGGTAACGTCGCGGACGGTTATGTCAACGGCATGCTGGCGCGCGAGCAGCAGACCTCAACCTTCCTCGGCAATGGCATTGCCATTCCGCACGGCACAACCGATACCCGCGATCAGGTGTTGAAAACCGGCGTTAAGGTTTATCAATTCCCGCAGGGCGTGCTCTGGGGCGACGGTCAGGTGGCCTATGTGGCTATCGGTATCGCGGCCAGCAGCGACGAACACCTAGGCTTGCTGCGTCAGCTGACGCATGTCCTGAGCGATGACGATGTGGCTGAACAGCTTAAGTCCGCAACCACAGCTGAAGAGCTGCGTGCGTTGCTGATGGGCGAAAAACAGAGCGAAGCGCTGAAACTGGATAATGAAACGCTGACGCTGGATGTGGTTGCCTCCGATCTGGTGACGCTGCAGGCGCTGAACGCGGGCCGTCTGAAAGAAGCCGGCGCGGCGGATGCCACGTTTGTGACGCGCGTGATTAACGATAAGCCGTTGAATCTGGGTCAGGGTATCTGGCTGAACGACAGTGCTGAAGGCAACCTGCGCAGCGCTATCGCCGTGAGCCGCGCGGCCAATGCGTTTGACGTAGAAGGCGAGCCTGCAGCCATGCTGGTGACCGTGGCGATGAACGATGAACAGCCGGTTTCCGTGCTGAAGCGTCTGGGCGAACTGCTGCTGAACAACAAAGCTGAAAAACTGCTGAACGCTGATGCCTCCACCGTGCTGGCACTGCTGACCAGTGATGATGCGCCGACTGAAGACGTGCAGACCGCTGAGTTCGTGGTACGTAACGAGCACGGCCTGCATGCCCGTCCGGGCACCATGCTGGTGAATACCATTAAACAATTCGAGAGTGAGATCACCGTGGCGAATCTTGATGGCACGGGCAAACCGGCCAACGGCCGTAGTCTGATGAAAGTTGTCGCGCTGGGCGTGAAGAAAGGGCACCGTCTGCGTTTCACCGCACAGGGTGCTGATGCTGAACAGGCGCTGAAAGCGATTGGCGATGCCATCGCGGCGGGTCTGGGGGAGGGCGCATAATGAGCAGACGTGTTGCGACTATTACGCTGAACCCGGCTTATGACCTGGTAGGATTTTGCCCGGAAATTGAGCGCGGCGAAGTCAACCTCGTGCGTACCACTGGCCTGCATGCTGCGGGTAAAGGGATTAACGTCGCGAAAGTGCTCAAGGATCTCGGTATCGACGTCACCGTAGGTGGATTCCTCGGTAAAGATAACCAGGATGGTTTCCAGCAGCTGTTCAGCGAGCTGGGCATTGCCAACCGTTTTCAGGTTGTTCAGGGCCGTACCCGTATCAACGTTAAGCTGACGGAGAAAGACGGTGAAGTGACTGACCTGAACTTCTCTGGCTTCGAAGTGACGCCGTCAGACTGGGAGCGTTTTGTGAACGATTCTCTGACCTGGCTCGGTCAGTTTGACATGGTCTGCGTCAGCGGCAGCCTGCCGTCCGGCGTGAGCCCGGAAGCGTTTACCGACTGGATGACGCGCCTGCGCAGCCAGTGCCCGTGCATCATTTTTGACAGCAGCCGCGATGCGCTGGTTGCGGGCCTGAAAGCCTCGCCGTGGCTGGTGAAGCCGAATCGCCGCGAGCTGGAGATCTGGGCGGGTCGTAAGCTGCCAGAATTAAAAGATGTGATTGACGCTGCCCATGCGCTGCGCGAGCAGGGTATCGCTCACGTAGTGATCTCGCTTGGTGCAGAAGGCGCGTTGTGGGTTAACGCGTCTGGCGAATGGATCGCCAAACCGCCGTCAATGGAAGTTGTGAGTACCGTTGGCGCAGGGGATTCCATGGTTGGCGGCCTGATTTATGGTCTGCTGATGCGTGAATCCAGTGAACATACTTTACGTCTTGCCACTGCCGTTGCTGCCCTGGCCGTCAGCCAGAGCAATGTCGGTATTACCGATCGTACCCAGTTAGCCGCGATGATGGCGCGCGTTGACTTAAAACCTTTTAACTAACAGCAGGAGAGGAATAATGAAAACGCTGCTGATCATTGACTCCGGTCTCGGACAGGCTCGCGCCTATATGGCGAAGACCTTGCTGGGCGCGGCGGCACAAAAAGCACATCTGGAGATTATCGATAATCCAGGCGATGCAGAACTGGCCATTGTACTGGGCGACAAAATCCCGGCTGACAGTGCGCTGAACGGCAAAAAAGTGTGGCTGGGCGATATTAATCGCGCGGTGGCACACCCGGAACTCTTCCTTAGCGAAGCGAAAGGTCACGCGTCTGTCTACAGCGCGCCTGTCGCAGCGGCACCGGCTGCGGCCACGGGTCCGAAACGCATTGTTGCGGTGACGGCCTGCCCGACGGGGGTGGCTCACACCTTTATGGCGGCTGAAGCCATTGAAACCGAAGCGAAAAAACGCGGCTGGTGGGTAAAAGTTGAAACGCGTGGCTCCGTCGGTGCCGGCAACGCTATCACCCCAGAAGAAGTGGCTGAGGCCGATCTGGTGATCGTGGCGGCGGATATCGAAGTGGACCTGGCGAAATTTGCCGGTAAGCCAATGTACCGTACATCTACCGGCCTGGCGCTGAAAAAGACCGCGCAGGAGTTTGATAAAGCGCTGGTAGAAGCGAAGCCGTATCAGGCAACCGGCGTGCGTCAAACCGCGACAGAAGGTAAGAAAGAGTCTGCGGGCGCCTATCGCCATCTGTTGACCGGCGTGTCTTACATGCTGCCGATGGTGGTGGCGGGTGGTCTGTGTATCGCTCTCTCGTTCGCGTTTGGTATCACCGCGTTTAAAGAGCAAGGCACGCTGGCCGCTGCGCTGATGCAGATCGGCGGTGGCTCAGCCTTTGCTCTGATGGTGCCGGTACTGGCGGGCTTTATTGCCTTCTCCATCGCTGACCGTCCTGGCCTGACGCCGGGCCTTATCGGCGGTATGCTGGCCGTGAGCACGGGTTCCGGCTTTATCGGCGGGATTATCGCGGGCTTCCTGGCCGGTTACGTCGCGAAGCTCATCAGCTCGAAGCTCAAGCTGCCGCAGAGTATGGAAGCGCTGAAACCGATCCTGATCATCCCGCTGATTTCCAGCCTGGTGGTCGGTCTGGCGATGATTTACCTGATTGGTAAGCCGGTTGCGGGCATCCTGGCGGGTCTGACCCACTGGCTGCAAACCATGGGTACCGCAAACGCGGTTCTGCTGGGTGCAATCCTCGGCGGCATGATGTGTACCGACATGGGTGGTCCGGTGAACAAAGCGGCGTACGCCTTTGGTGTTGGCCTGCTGAGTACCCAGACCTACGCGCCAATGGCAGCCATCATGGCGGCAGGTATGGTGCCTCCTCTGGCGCTCGGCCTGGCGACGATTATTGCCCGTCGTAAGTTCGATAAAGCGCAGCAGGAAGGCGGCAAAGCGGCGCTGGTGCTGGGTCTGTGCTTCATCACCGAAGGGGCAATTCCGTTCGCGGCCCGTGACCCAATGCGTGTACTGCCTTGCTGTATCGCGGGTGGCGCGGTAACGGGGGCAATCTCCATGGCGATTGGTGCGAAGCTGATGGCACCACACGGCGGTCTGTTCGTGCTGCTGATCCCTGGCGCTATCACGCCGGTGCTGGGCTACCTGCTGGCGATTGTTGCCGGTACGCTGGTGGCGGGTCTCTCTTACGCAGTGCTGAAACGTCCGGAAGCGGAAGTCGTGGCAAAAGCAGCGTAAGCGATAAACAACAAAAAAGCCGGGTTGCATTACGCACCCGGCTTTTTTTATGCCGCCTGTTCAGCGGTTTGCTGTGCCTTCAGCCAGGCAATCTCTTCTGCCCAGATATCCGGATTGATGGTTTCCAGCACCATCGGAATACCGTCGAAGCGGGCGTCCTGCATAATAAAGCGAAACGCATCGTGGCCGATGTTGCCTTCGCCGAGGCTGTGGTGGCGGTCAACGCGGCTGCCAAAGGCGCTTTTCGCATCGTTTAAGTGCATGCCGCGCAGGTACTTAAAGCCCACAATGCGCTCGAACTCATCAAACGTGTTTTTCGTTGCCTCGGTTGTGCGCAGGTCATAGCCGGCGGCGAACGCGTGGCAGGTATCAATGCACACGCCAACGCGGGATTTATCCTCCACGCCGTCGATAATCGCCGCCAGATGTTCGAACCTGAAGCCGAGGTTGCTGCCCTGACCGGCGGTATTCTCAATCACCGCGGTGACGCCTTTGGTCTTGTCCAGGGTGATGTTGATGGACTCGGCAATGCGCGCCAGGCAGGCATCTTCGTCGATCTGCATCAGATGGCTGCCCGGATGGAAGTTCAGCAGCGTCAGCCCCAGCTGTTCGCAGCGCTGTACTTCATCAAGAAACGCCTCGCGGGATTTTTCCAGCGCCTCTTCAACCGGGTGACCGAGGTTGATCAGGTAGCTGTCGTGGGGAAGGATTTGGCCTGGCCCGTAGTGGTACTTCTCACAGGCAGCTTTGAAATCATCAATCACTTCAGCGGTGAGCGCTGCGGCGCGCCACTGGCGCTGGTTTTTGGTGAACAGGGCGAAAGCGGTCGCCTCGATTTCGGCGGCGCGAATGGCGGCATTCGCAAGGCCACCTGCAGCGCTGACGTGCGCTCCAACATATTTCATATAAAAACTCCTGCTAACCCGAAACGCTTATGATAGCGGGTTAGCAGGAGAAGGACGAGATGGTTTATGCCATCAGGCTGTGCACCGCGAGGTTAATGGCACCGCCGCCGACAATCAGCCAGATGAAGAGCACCAGCGCCATCAGCAGCGGTTTCGCGCCGGCTTTTTTCAGCGCGCTGACGTGTGTGGTGACGCCCAGCGCCGCCATCGCCATCGCCAGCAGGACCGTATCCAGCGTCACCAGCATATCCACCATCGCTTTTGGCAGCAGGTGGAAAGAGTTGAAGACAGCGACCACGATGAACAGGATCGCAAACCACGGAATGGTGATTTTGCTTTTCTCGCTGCCGCCTGCCGGAGCAAGCTGTTTAACCCTCGCCGCGAGGAAAAGCAGGAACGGGGCCAGCATCATCACGCGCAGCATTTTGGCGATGACCGCCGCGTTTTCCGCTTCCGGGTTAATGGCATGTCCTGCCGCCACCACCTGGGCCACTTCGTGCATGGTCGAACCGATATAGATGCCGTAGGTTTCCGGGCTAAACCAGTGCGCCACCAGCGGATACATGGCCGGATAGAGGAAGATCGCCAGCGTACCGAAGATCACCACTGTCGCCACCGCCACGGTTACCTTGCTGGCTTCGGCTTTAACGACGGGCTCCGTTGCCAGCACCGCCGCGGCTCCACAGATACTGCTCCCGGCACCGATCAGCCAGCTGGTTTGCTTATCCAGGCCAAAGACTTTCTGGCCGATAAAGCAGGCCAGCAAAAAGGTGCTGGTCAGGGTCAGGACGTCGATGGCGATTCCGCTCACGCCCACATCCGCAATCTGCGAAAAGGTGAGGCGGAAGCCGTAAAGGATGATCCCGAGACGCAGCAGGTGCTGTTTGGCAAAGATCACGCCGCCGTCGCAGGATTTCCAGATATGTGGGTAAACGGTGTTACCCACGACCATGCCGAGCAAAATGGCGAGCGTCAGCGCGCTGAATCCTGCGCCTGCGATAGCCGGGATGCTGCCGCCCCAAAGCGCGACGGCGGTCACTGCGGCGCTGAGCGCAAGACCCGGCACGAAGTGCCACACTGTACGATGATGTTGTAAGGTGATTTCTGACATAACCTTCTCCTTTGTCTGGCTAAAGGTTACGGCGCTCTGGCTTAAAAATAAAATTGATTATATACTTATAATCAATCTATATAAGTGGTAAGCAACCATGCACATTACATTGCGTCAGCTGGAAGTGTTTGCCGAGGTGCTGAAAAGCGGCTCGACGACCCAGGCGTCACAAATGCTGGCGCTCTCGCAGTCTGCGGTCAGCGCGGCGTTGACCGATCTTGAAGGACAGCTGGGCGTTCAGCTTTTCGACAGGGTAGGGAAGCGGCTTGTGGTGAACGAGCACGGCCGTCTTCTTTATCCGCGCGCGCTGGCGCTGCTGGAGCAGGCTATCGAAATCGAGCAGCTGTTCCGCGAAGACAACGGTGCGATCCGCGTCTATGCCAGCAGCACCATCGGGAACTACATCCTGCCGGAAGTGATTGCCCGCTACCGCCGGGATTTCCCCACCCTGCCGCTGGAGATGAGCGTGGGCAATAGCCAGGACGTCATCAACGCGGTGATCGATTTCCGCGTGGATATTGGTCTCATCGAAGGACCCTGCCATAACGTCGATATCATTGCCGAGCCCTGGCTGGAAGATGAGCTGGTGGTGTTTGCGTCCCCGGCCTCGTCGTTATTGCAGGGCGAGGTGACGCTGGAGCGCCTGGCGCAGGCGCAGTGGATCCTGCGCGAACAGGGCTCCGGCACGCGTGAAATTGTCGATTATCTGCTGCTTTCCCATCTGCCGCATTTCCAGTTAGGGATGGAGCTGGGGAACTCTGAGGCCATCAAGCACGCGGTGCGTCATGGCCTGGGGATCAGCTGTCTTTCCCGGCGCGTCATTGCCGAACAGCTTGAAACGGGGTCGCTGGTTGAAATCCCGGTTCCATTGCCGAAGCTGGTGCGTACGCTGTGGTGCATTCATCATCGTCAGAAACACCTTTCCAGCTCGCTGCAGCGTTTTCTGCGCTATTGCGAGATGTAATCTTCCCCTCATCCTGCCCTCTCCCCAAAGGGGAGAGGGAAAAATTATGCTTTACTTATAATCCTGGCCGAGTCATGAAGCTCTCTTATAACTGAGTATTTCTGCCGGAAGGAACGCGGATCGTCTGCTACAATCGCGCCTCATTTATTAAATGGACAGCATTTTCATATGGTTTCAGAAATTAAAACCACAGAAGCGCCCACGCTACGTCGTGAACTCAAGGCGCGTCACCTGACGATGATCGCCATTGGAGGCTCAATCGGTACAGGTCTTTTCGTTGCCTCTGGCGCAACGATTTCGGCAGCCGGCCCGGGTGGGGCACTTTTCTCTTATATCCTGATTGGCCTGATGGTGTACTTCCTGATGACCAGTCTCGGCGAACTGGCCGCGTACATGCCGGTATCCGGTTCGTTTTCGACCTACGGTCAAAAATACGTTGAAGAAGGCTTTGGCTTCGCGCTGGGCTGGAACTACTGGTACAACTGGGCGGTCACTATCGCCGTTGACCTCGTCGCCGCGCAACTGGTAATGAACTGGTGGTTCCCGGATACGCCGGGCTGGATCTGGAGCGCCCTGTTCCTGGCCGTCATCTTCCTGCTGAACTACATCTCCGTGCGCGGTTTTGGCGAAGCGGAATACTGGTTCTCTTTGATCAAAGTGGCAACCGTCATCATCTTTATCGTCGTCGGTGTGGCGATGATCGTTGGTATTTTCAAAGGCGCAGAACCTGCGGGCTGGAGTAACTGGACAACAGGCGATGCGCCGTTTGCCGGTGGACTGTCGGCGATGATTGGCGTGGCGATGATTGTCGGTTTCTCCTTCCAGGGGACCGAGCTGATTGGTATCGCTGCCGGTGAGTCAGAGAACCCTGAGAAAAATATTCCGCGCGCGGTTCGTCAGGTCTTCTGGCGTATCCTGCTGTTCTACGTGTTCGCGATCCTCATTATCAGCCTGATCATTCCGTACACCGATCCAAGCCTGCTGCGTAATGACGTTAAAGATATTAGCGTCAGTCCGTTCACGCTGGTCTTCCAGCACGCCGGTCTGCTTTCTGCTGCGGCAGTGATGAACGCCGTTATCCTGACCGCTGTGCTTTCAGCCGGTAACTCCGGGATGTACGCGTCCACCCGTATGCTCTACACGCTGGCATGCGACGGTAAAGCCCCGCGTATCTTCGCGAAGCTGTCCCGTGGCGGGGTACCGCGTAACGCGCTGTATGCCACCACGGTGATTGCCGGTCTGTGCTTCCTGACCTCTATGTTTGGCAACCAGACGGTGTACCTGTGGCTGCTTAACACGTCCGGAATGACGGGCTTTATTGCCTGGCTGGGGATTGCCATTAGCCACTACCGTTTCCGCCGTGGCTTCGTCAAACAGGGTCACGATATTAACTCGCTGCCGTATCGCTCCGGCTTCTTCCCGCTGGGTCCCATTTTCGCCTTCATTCTGTGCCTGATCATTACGCTTGGACAGAACTATGAAGCGTTCCTGGCGGACACCATTGACTGGGGCGCTGTCACGGCGACCTACATTGGTATTCCGCTGTTCCTCGTCATCTGGTTTGGTTACAAGCTGACGAAAGGAACAAAATTCGTTCGCTACAGTGAAATGGAATTCCCGGAACGATTTAAACAATAACCGCACTTCCTCTCTATTAGCCCGCTCGTTTGAGCGGGCTTTTTTATTGCCGCATCCTGAAACAAAGATATATTTCTTAACAATTCAATTGATAATAATTATCGTTTGCTTTATCGTTATCAAAAATAAGCGTGCTACCGACCCACCGGAGATGTGGGCGGCAGGGAAGACGCTGTGAGCAATGATGATTTGATTGAGTTGTATTTACCTCATGGAGATATGGAATGTTTAGGTTGAATCCCTTCGTCAGGGGAGGACTTTGCGCGTCCGCAATGTCCCTGGCCCTGCCTGTTATCGCAGCGGAATCCGGCGACACAATGGTTGTCACGGCCTCCGCGACCGAGCAAAACCTGAAAGACGCACCGGCAAGCATCAGCGTCATCACCCAGGAAGATTTGCAGCGCAAACCCGTTCAGAATCTGAAAGATGTGTTACGGGAGGTGCCGGGCGTGCAGCTCACGAGCGAAGGGGACAACCGTAAAGGGGTAAGTATTCGTGGACTGGACAGCAGCTATACGCTGATCCTGATCGACGGCAAGCGCGTCAATTCCCGTAACGCAGTGTTCCGCCATAATGATTTCGACCTCAACTGGGTGCCGGTTGACGCCATCGAACGCATCGAAGTGGTGCGCGGACCGATGTCTTCTCTTTACGGCTCCGATGCGCTGGGCGGCGTGGTGAACATTATCACCAAGAAAATCGGTCAGAAATGGACGGGTACACTGAGCGCCGATTCCACGGTTCAGGAACATCGCGACCGTGGAGATACCTATAACGGTCAGTTCTATACCAGCGGGCCGCTGGTGGACGGCCTGCTGGGGCTGAAAGCCTACGGTAGCCTCGCGAAGCGTGAGAAAGACGGTCAGCAGAAGTCCTCTACCACGGCGAGCGGTGAAACGCCGCGCATTGAGGGCTTCACCAGCCGCGATGCGAATGTGGAGTTCGCCTGGACGCCGTCTGAAAATCATGACTTTACGGCGGGCTACGGTTTCGACCGTCAGGACCGTGACTCGGATTCCCTCGACAAAAACCGCCTTGAACGTCAGAACTACTCTCTCAGCCACAACGGCCGCTGGGGCGTCGGCAACAGCGAGCTGAAGGTTTACGGCGAAAAGGTAGATAACAAAAACCCGGGCAACAGCAATCCGATCACCTCCGAGAGCAACGCGGTGGACGGAAAATACGTGCTGCCGCTGGGCGAAATCAACCAGATGATGACCTTCGGCGGCGAATGGCGTCACGATAAGCTGAAGGATCCGGTCAACCTGACGGGCGGTTCCAGCAGCAGTACGTCGACAAGCCAGTATGCCCTGTTCCTTGAAGATGAGTGGCGTCTCTTTGAACCTCTGGCGCTGACCACCGGTATCCGTATGGACGACCATGATACCTACGGCGACCACTGGAGCCCGCGCGCCTATCTGGTCTACAACGCGACCGATACCGTAACGGTGAAAGGGGGCTGGGCGACCGCGTTTAAAGCGCCGTCTCTGCTGCAGCTGAGCCCGGACTGGGTCACCGGCTCGTGTCGCGGTGCCTGTGAGATTGTCGGTAACCCGGATCTGAAACCGGAGACCAGCGAGAGCTTCGAGTTCGGTCTGTACTACAGCGGGGAAGAGGGCTGGTTAGAGGGCGTGCAGGCCAGCGTGACCACCTTCCAGAATAATGTCGATGACCGCATCAGCATCAGCCGTACGGCCAATGCGAAGCAGGCGCAGAGCTACCCTAACTACGTTGGCCTGAATGCGGACGGTGAACCGATATTCCGCTACTACAACGTCAACAAGGCGCGCATCCGCGGGGTGGAGACCGAGCTGAAATTCCCGCTGGCGGACGACTGGAAAGTGACGCTGAACTACACCTACAACGACGGTCGTGATATCAGCAACGGCGGCAACAAGCCGTTGTCCGATCTGCCGTTCCACACCGCCAACGGGACCGTTGACTGGAAGGCGACGCAGGACTGGTCGTTCTATGTTCAGGGCAACTACACCGGTGAGAAACGCGCCCTGACCAGCAGTGACCCAACGCCGGGTGGCTATGTTATCTGGAATACCGGCGCCGCGTGGCAGGCGACGAAAAGCGTGAAGCTGCGTGCGGGCGTGCAGAACCTGCTGGACAAAGATCTGAGCCGCGACGATTACAGCTACACGGAAGATGGCCGTCGCTACTTTGTCGGTGTGGATTATAAGTTCTGATGGGGTAATGTGCCGGGTGGCGGCTGCGCCTTACCCGGCCTACATAAGGGCACAGGCCTGTAGGCCCGGTAAGCGAAGCGCCACCGGGCAAAACAGGCAGCGCTTATGCAAATAAATGCTCCGCATGGAAGCGGAGATGATCCTCAATAAAGGACGCAATGAAGTAATAGCTGTGATCGTATCCCGGCTGAATGCGCAGCGTCAGCGGCCAGTCCTTCTGGCGTGCCGCTTCTGCCAGCACCGCAGGCTGTAGCTGTCCGGCGAGGAACTGGTCCGCATCACCCTGATCGATAAGGGTGGGAATCGCCGCTTCCGCTTTGCTGGCCAGCATTAGCGCACAGCTGTCCCATTCCTGCCAATTCGCTTCATCTTCCCCCAGATAGTTCGCGAAGGCTTTCTGCCCCCACGGCACCTGAGTAGGGTTCACAATTGGCGCAAATGCCGACACGCTGACGTATTTTCCTGGATTTTTCAGCGCCATGATGAGCGCGCCGTGTCCGCCCATTGAGTGGCCGCTGATGGCGCAGCGGTCGCTTACCGCAAACCCGGATTGAATCAGGGCGGGCAGCTCATCGCGAAGGTAATCATACATGCGGTAGTGGCGCGCCCAGGGCTGCTCGGTCGCATTGAGATAAAACCCGGCGCCTTTGCCCAGGTCGTATCCGGCATCGTCGGCCACATCATCGCCACGCGGGCTGGTGTCTGGCATCACCAGCGCAATGCCCAGCTCGGCGGCAATACGCTGCGCGCCCGCTTTGGTGGTGAAGTTTTCGTCATTGCAGGTCAGACCTGACAGCCAGAACAGAACCGGCGGATTTTCCGTCGGGGGCAGGAAAATGCTGAACGTCATCGCACAGTTCAGGACGGTGGAGTCATGCCGCCAGCGCTGCTGTCGACCTTCAAAACAACGGTGCTCTTCGAGCAGTTCCATGCAGGGCTCCTTAATGAGAATGCGTATTCATAAAAACCATAATACAGCCTTTTCATTGGCCTGTGAGTAACTTTCACTTTCGCCAGAGGGCGAGATGCTGCATCATAAATTTACTTTTCTTTAACAATTGGAGCGGTCATGGCGCTGCGTATTGCGCTCAGTGGGTTTGTCGTGCTGGTGGTGGCGATGGGGATAGGGCGCTTTGCCTTTACGCCCCAGGTGCCGCTGATGATTGCTGCCGGACAGCTTACGCTGACCAGCGCGGGTCTGGTGGCGGCGATGAATTATCTGGGCTATCTGGTGGGCGCGTGGGATGCGATGCGTGCGCACCGCTTCGTTGAAACGCGCCTCTGGCTTGGCATCACCGGCGCGGTGGCGCTGACGCTGCTCTCCGCGGCGGCGGATAATGCCGTCGTGCACGGCCTGCTGCGTTTTGTCATCGGCTGCATGAGCGGCTGGTCTATGGTACTCATTGCCGCCTGGACCAACGAACGGCTGGGGCAGCTCGGTAAACCGGGCCTGAGCGCTGCGGTGTTTGCCGGACCGGGGGCGGGCATCGCCCTGAGCGGGCTGCTCGCCGTCTATATCCAGGCGAAATCCCTGTCGGCCGGGGCGGCATGGCAAATCTACGGCGTGCTGGCGCTGGTGCTGATTGCCCTGGTGGCGCGCTACCTGCCGCGATCCGGGCAGCTCCATCGACCCGGCACCGCGCCGGAGCCGCTGCTGCTGACGGCGGATTTAAAGCGCCTGGTCTGGAGCTACAGCCTGGCCGGGTTTGGCTATATCCTCCCGGCGACCTTCCTGTCGCAAATGGCGGCGGTGCGTTTTCCCGGCAGCATGTTTGCCCAGTTTGTCTGGCCGATTTTTGGTCTCGCCGCCGTGGTGGGCATTGCGCTAAGTATTCTTTTACGCCACACCTCAACGGCTAACCGCAGGCTGGCTATCGTGCTGTGGTTACAGGGGGCGGGCGTGCTGGCGGCCTGGCTGCTGCCGGGGATTGGCGGTTTGCTGACGGGCGGGCTGCTGGTGGGAGGCGGCTTTTTGTGTGCCGTGCAGCTCTCTCTTTTATACGGTCGCGAGCTGGCGCCAAACCACACGCGCTATATGGCCGGCCTGCTCACCACCGGGTATGCGATAGGGCAATTGATTGGCCCGATGACCTCGGCGTTATCAACCTGGCTTACCCACCGGCTGGAGCCCGCGCTGGGGCTGGCGGGCGTGGCGCTGTTCGTCGGCGGAGTCCTGGTCTGGAATCGTCACGCTGAAAGGCAACAGCAATTGCAATAATTATCGTCGTGAATACTGGATTATGTGCGCCGCCTCACGCACAATGAACGCATACTTTTGCCACAACGAGGGCAAAAGACGCCACACCTGCAGGAGAACAAAATGTCATCACTCAGTAAAGAAGCTGCCCTGGTCCACGAAGCCCTGGTTGCGCGCGGTCTTGAAACGCCACTGCGTCCGCCCGTACAGGATTTGGACAATGAAACCCGCAAGCGTCTGATTGCCGGTCATATGACCGATATCATGGAGCTGCTGAATCTCGATCTGAGTGACGACAGTCTGATGGAGACGCCGCACCGCATCGCGAAAATGTACGTCGACGAAATTTTCTCGGGTCTGGATTACGCCAACTTCCCGAAAATCACCGTCATTGAAAACAAGATGAAAGTGGATGAGATGGTGACGGTCCGCGATATCACGCTGACCAGCACCTGCGAACACCATTTCGTGACCATCGACGGTAAAGCGACCGTGGCGTATATCCCCAAAGATACGGTGATTGGCCTGTCGAAGATCAACCGCATCGTGCAGTTCTTTGCTCAGCGTCCGCAGGTGCAGGAGCGCCTGACCCAGCAGATCCTGACCGCGCTGCAAACGCTGCTCGGCACCAATAACGTGGCCGTCTCTATCGACGCGGTTCACTACTGCGTGAAGGCGCGTGGCGTGCGCGATGCCACCAGTGCGACCACCACAACCTCGCTGGGCGGTCTGTTTAAATCGAGCCAGAATACCCGCCAGGAGTTCCTGCGCGCCGTACGTCACCACAACTAAGTCTTACAGGGCAGGGACCATGGAGCGAAACGTCACGCTCGATTTTGTTCGCGGCGTCGCCATTCTCGGTATCCTGCTGCTTAATATCACCGCCTTCGGTTTGCCGAAGGCGGCTTATCTCAATCCTGCATGGTATGGCGACATCACCCGCAGTGATGCCTGGACGTGGGCGATCCTCGATCTCTTTGCGCAGGTCAAATTCCTCACGCTCTTTGCCCTGCTGTTTGGCGCAGGCCTGCAGCTTCTCCTCAAACGCGGTACGCGCTGGATCCAGTCGCGCCTGACGCTGCTGGTTATCCTCGGCTTTATTCACGGCCTGTTCTTCTGGGACGGCGATATTCTTCTCGCGTATGGGTTAGTCGGGCTCATCTGCTGGCGTCTGATTCGCGATGCGCACAGCGTTAAAAGCCTGTTTAACACCGGCGTGATGCTCTATGTCATGGGGCTTGCTGTACTACTGCTGCTGGGGATGATCTCCGGAGAGGCGACTAACCGTGCCTGGATCCCGGATGCCGCTAACCTGCAGTACGAGCAGTTCTGGAAGCTGAAAGGCGGTACGGAAGCAATAAGCAACCGCGCGGATATGCTGGGGGACAACCTCCTTGCGCTGGGGGCGCAATACGGCTGGCAGCTGGCGGGCATGATGCTGATGGGCGCGTCACTGATGCGCACCGGCTGGCTGAAAGGCGAATTCAGCCTGCGTCACTATCGGCGAACGGGTGTGGGGCTGGTGCTGCTGGGCGTGCTGATTAACCTCCCGGCGGTCATTACGCAGTGGCACATCCACTGGGATTACCGCTGGTGCGCGTTCCTGCTCCAGGTGCCGCGCGAACTGAGCGCACCGTTCCAGACCATCGGCTACGCGGCGCTGATCTATGGCTTCTGGCCAACGCTTTCCCGCCTGTGGATCGTCAGCGCTATCGCCTGCGTGGGCCGTATGGCGTTGAGCAACTACCTACTGCAAACGCTTCTCTGCACCACGCTTTTCTATCGCTTTGGCCTGTTTATGAAATTCGACCGCCTCACGCTGCTGGCGTTTGTTATCCCGGTCTGGGTGGTTAACCTGGCGTTTTCTGTTCTCTGGCTACGTTATTTCCGCCAGGGACCGCTGGAGTGGGTGTGGCGTCAGTTAACCGCACATGCTTCAGGGGTATCATTGAAAAACACATCCAGATAACGATCTGGATCACAATCATTAACAAAACGGATGTAAGCGTTTTCATGAGTGTGAGCTTCTTCACGTAGTCCCCTTTCTCTCGCTGCCAAAATAGCCACCTTGCTAAACACAGGGGGTGTCTGTGAGTTGCTGCAATCCTTTGAAGGATGGTGAATATGATCACCATTCGTGACGTCGCCCGTCAGGCGGGCGTTTCTGTGGCTACCGTCTCGCGCGTGCTGAACAACAGCGCGCTGGTCAGCCCTGAAACCCGTGAAACCGTAATGAAAGCCGTGACCCAGCTCGGGTACCGGCCAAATGCCAATGCGCAGGCGCTTGCGACGCAGGTCAGCGACACCATCGGCGTGGTGGTGATGGATGTATCAGATGCCTTTTTCGGCGCGCTGGTGAAAGCGGTCGACGTGGTCGCCCAGCAGCATCAGAAATACGTCCTGATCGGCAACAGCTATCATGAGGCGGAAAAAGAGCGCCATGCCATCGAAGTGCTGATTCGCCAGCGCTGTAACGCCTTGATTGTCCACTCAAAAGCCTTGAGCGATGAAGAGCTAACCGGCTTTATGGATCAGATCCCGGGCATGGTGCTGATTAACCGTATCGTCCCCGGCTATGCCCATCGCTGCGTCGGGCTGGATAACGTCAGCGGTGCCATGATGGCCACGAAAATGCTCATTAACAACGGGCATCAGCGGATCGGTTATCTGGCCTCCAGTCATCAGATTGAAGATGACGACCTGCGGCGCGAAGGGTGGCAAAACGCCCTGAAAGAGCACGGCATTATGCCATCCGAAAGCTGGGTGGGAACCGGTACGCCGGACATGCAGGGCGGTGAAGCGGCGATGGTGGAGCTGCTGGGCCGCAACCTGCAGCTGTCTGCGGTGTTTGCCTATAACGACAGCATGGCGGCAGGGGCCCTGACTGCGCTGAAGGATAACGGCATTGCGGTGCCACAGCATTTATCACTCATTGGCTTTGATGATATTCCGATTGCCCGTTACACCGACCCGCAGCTGACAACGGTGCGCTACCCCATTGCCTCTATGGCGAAACTGGCGACTGAGCTGGCGTTACAGGGGGCGGCAGGGCTGCTGGATCCGGGCGCAACGCACTGTTTCATGCCGACTTTAGTGCGCCGCCACTCCGTCGCGGCCAGGCAAACTGTGGTTCCGATCACTAACTGATTACATGAGGTGATGTAACCGTTTTCAATCTGTGAGTAAATTCACAGTATCTTAACAAGGCGCTGACTATGATGTCAGCGTTTTAGGAGCTGAAACGCTATGTAACGGTGATTATTCACTTTCACTATAGCCAACGTGCCGCAAACAACGAATAAAACGCATTTCTGGAGCGTTACCGAACACGGAAGATAGAAATTTTATAAGTGAACTTCGGCTGTCAGTAACGTTTTATTAACACCTGCCCGCCGATCGTTATTCACAAGAACTACCCTGCATAAAAAAACCGGAGATACCATGAATAAGAAGGTGTTGACCCTGTCTGCTGTAATGGCAAGCATGCTTTTTGGTGCAGCAGCGCACGCTGCGGATACCCGTATTGGTGTGACCATCTATAAATACGACGACAACTTCATGTCTGTTGTGCGTAAAGCGATTGAGAAAGATGCGAAAGCAGCGCCAGACGTTCAGCTGCTGATGAACGACTCCCAGAACGACCAGTCCAAACAGAACGATCAGATCGACGTTCTGCTGGCGAAAGGCGTGAAAGCCCTGGCCATCAACCTGGTTGACCCGGCTGCAGCAGGCACGGTTATTGAAAAAGCGCGCGGCCAGAACGTGCCGATCGTCTTCTTCAACAAAGAACCTTCCCGTAAGGCGCTGGATAGCTACGATAAAGCGTATTACGTCGGTACCGACTCCAAAGAGTCCGGTATTATTCAGGGCGATCTGATCGCCAAACACTGGGCGGCGAACCCGAACTGGGACCTGAACAAAGACGGTCAGATTCAGTTCGTGCTGCTGAAAGGCGAACCAGGCCACCCGGATGCTGAAGCGCGTACCACCTACGTTATCAAAGAGCTGAACGACAAGGGCCTGAAAACCCAGCAGCTGGCGTTAGATACCGCGATGTGGGATACCGCTCAGGCGAAAGATAAGATGGACGCGTGGCTGTCCGGCCCTAACGCGAACAAAATCGAAGTGGTTATCGCCAACAACGATGCGATGGCAATGGGTGCGGTTGAAGCGCTGAAAGCGCACAACAAATCGTCCATCCCGGTATTCGGTGTGGATGCGCTGCCAGAAGCGCTGGCGCTGGTTAAATCCGGTGCGATGGCCGGTACCGTGCTGAACGATGCCAACAACCAGGCGAAAGCGACCTTCGATCTGGCGAAAAACCTGGCCGATGGCAAAGGTGCGGCAGACGGCACCAACTGGAAAATTGACAACAAAATCGTTCGCGTACCTTACGTGGGCGTAGACCAGTCCAACCTGGCTGAGTTTATCGGTAAATAAGTAAGCGGTACTGTCTCCACTGGGCGCAATTCGTTGCGCCCTTTTATAACGCGATATGCGAGGCCAACAAGGTATAATTATGGTCAGCACAACAACTCAGTCATCCGGTGAATACCTGTTGGAAATGAGCGGTATCAACAAGTCATTTCCCGGCGTTAAGGCACTCGATAATGTTAATTTAAAAGTGCGTCCTCACTCTATTCATGCCTTAATGGGGGAGAACGGTGCGGGTAAATCAACATTATTAAAATGTCTTTTTGGGATCTATCAAAAAGATTCTGGCAGCATTCTTTTTCAGGGGAAAGAGATCGATTTCCATTCAGCGAAAGAAGCACTGGAAAACGGTATCTCGATGGTTCACCAGGAATTAAACTTGGTGCTGCAGCGTTCAGTCATGGATAACATGTGGTTGGGGCGTTATCCCACCAAAGGTGTCTTTGTCGATCAGGACAAAATGTATCGCGACACCAAAGCGATTTTCGACGAGCTGGATATTGATATCGATCCGCGCGCCCGCGTGGGAACATTATCCGTCTCCCAGATGCAGATGATCGAAATCGCCAAAGCGTTCTCCTATGATGCGAAAATCGTCATCATGGACGAACCGACATCGTCATTAACGGAAAAAGAGGTTAATCACCTTTTTACCATTATTCGCAAGCTGAAAGAGCGCGGCTGCGGCATTGTGTATATCTCCCACAAAATGGAAGAGATCTTCCAGCTGTGCGATGAGATCACCATCCTGCGCGACGGCCAGTGGATTGCCACGCAGCCGCTGGAAGGGCTGGACATGGACAAGATCATCGCCATGATGGTCGGCCGTTCCCTGAACCAGCGCTTCCCGGACAAAGAAAACAAGCCGGGTGAAGTGATTCTGGAAGTGCGCAATCTGACCTCGTTACGTCAGCCGTCTATCCGCGATGTCTCCTTCGACCTGCACAAGGGAGAGATCCTGGGGATTGCCGGGCTGGTGGGGGCAAAGCGTACCGATATCGTGGAAACCCTGTTTGGCATTCGTGAGAAAGCCGAAGGCACCATTACGCTGCACGGTAAGAAAATCAATAACCACAACGCCAACGAAGCCATTAATAATGGTTTTGCGCTGGTGACGGAAGAGCGTCGTTCGACCGGTATTTATGCCTATCTGGATATTAACTTTAACTCGTTAATTTCTAACATTCGCAATTACAAAAACAAAGTCGGGCTGCTGGATAACTCCCGCATGAAGAGCGATACCCAATGGGTGATTGACTCCATGCGCGTGAAAACGCCAGGCCACCGCACCCAAATTGGTTCGCTGTCAGGCGGTAACCAGCAGAAAGTTATTATCGGCCGCTGGTTATTAACTCAGCCAGAAATTCTAATGCTGGATGAACCGACCCGCGGTATTGACGTCGGCGCGAAGTTTGAAATTTATCAGCTGATTGCCGAGCTGGCGAAAAAGAATAAAGGGATCATTATTATTTCTTCCGAAATGCCGGAATTGTTAGGGATCACGGACCGTATTCTGGTTATGAGCAATGGTCTCGTCGCCGGTATTGTTGACACCAAAACGACAACGCAAAACGAAATTTTGCGTCTTGCGTCTTTGCACCTTTAAGATCAGGGGCTCCTCATGAGTGCGTTAAATAAAAAAAGTTTTCTCACTTACCTGAAAGAAGGCGGTATTTACGTTGTTCTTTTAGTACTGCTGGCTATCATTATTTTCCAGGACCCTACGTTCTTAAGCCTGCTGAACCTGAGTAACATTCTGACCCAGTCCTCCGTGCGTATTATCATTGCGCTGGGCGTAGCGGGCCTGATCGTGACCCAGGGGACGGACCTTTCTGCCGGTCGTCAGGTGGGTCTGGCGGCGGTTATCGCGGCAACCCTGCTGCAGTCGATGGAAAACGCCAACAAGGTCTTCCCGGAAATGGCCACTATGCCGATTTTCGTGGTGATCCTGATTGTCTGCGCCATCGGCGCGGTGATTGGTCTGATCAACGGTATCATCATCGCCTACCTGAACGTGACGCCATTTATCACCACCCTGGGTACGATGATCATCGTTTACGGTATCAACTCCCTGTATTACGACTTTGTCGGTGCTTCACCCATCTCGGGCTTTGACAGCGGCTTCTCGACCTTTACGCAAGGGTTTATTGCGCTGGGCAGCTTCCGCCTGTCGTATATCACCTTCTATGCGCTGATTGCGGTGGCCTTCGTCTGGATCCTGTGGAACAAAACGCGCTTTGGCAAAAACATCTTCGCTATCGGCGGTAACCCGGAAGCGGCGAAAGTGTCCGGCGTAAACGTTGCCCTGAACCTGCTCATCATCTATGCCCTGTCCGGGGTGTTCTATGCCTTCGGCGGGATGCTGGAAGCCGGCCGTATCGGCTCTGCAACCAACAACCTTGGCTTCATGTACGAGCTGGATGCGATTGCAGCCTGCGTGGTGGGCGGCGTCTCCTTCAGCGGCGGTGTGGGTACCGTACTGGGCGTGGTGACCGGTGTGATCATCTTCACCGTCATCAACTACGGGTTGACCTATATCGGCGTGAACCCGTACTGGCAGTACATCATCAAAGGCGCCATCATTATCTTCGCGGTTGCGCTGGATTCACTGAAGTACGCGCGTAAGAAATAATCGTCTCTCGCGATACCCGGCCCGCTCACCGAGCGGGCTTTTTTTATGCCTTATGCCAGCTGTGACTCCTCTCGGGTCACAATGCGTTCAAACCAGTCGAGTTCAGAGAGCTTGCAGGCGATCCACTGTTCGGAAAAGGCGTCGCCCAGGCTGTCGGTGAGGTACTGACAGCGGGCAAAAGTCTCAATCGCCTCCTGCTGAAACAGCGGCAGTTCAGGTTGATCGTGCTGCGGTTCGGGCAACTCCTCCTCGTCGATATTTTCCAGCCCGTACAGCATGCCGGTCAGAATAGTAGCAGCCACCAGATACGGATTGGCGTCAGCCCCGGCCAGCCGGTACTCGATACGACGGTTGTGGTCTTCCGAGCAGGGAATACGCAAAGCGGCGGAGCGGGTGTTATAGCCCCAGGAGTTAAATACGGGTTCCGTCAGGTTTTTACGCAGGCGACGAAACGCGTTGACGCCTGGCGCAAGAATGGCGATAGAGGCGGGCATCAGCGCCAGCTGGCCCGCGATGCACAAACGCACCATGCTGTTCAGCGCGTTAACCGGGGAAGCAAAGACGTTTTCGCCGCGGCTGTCGTTGAGGCTGAAATGGAAGTGCAAGCCGCTGCCGGAAAGTTCGCTGAAGGGCTTGGCCATAAAGTTGGCCTGCAGGCCGTGCTTTTCGGCAACGTATCGGGTCAGGCGACGCAGCGCCAGCACGTTATCGCAGACCTCAACGACGCGATGGCTGTGCTTCAGGTTTAATTCGTACTGACCGGACTCGGCTTCCGCTACGACCCCTGACAGCGGGATGTGCTGCAGGTGCGCCAGCTGTTCCAGTTCGTCAAACAGCGCGGCATGCGCCGACGAGGTATCCATATGAAAACAGCCCTGATTTTGCGGATCCCGATCGTCATGCCCCGTCAGATAGAACTCGATTTCCGGGGCAATCACCGGGAAAAGGCCGTGCCGGTGGAAGCGGGCCAGTACGTTCTGCAGTATCACGCGCGGCTCAAGCGGGCAGGGACTATCGTCGCTGTCTTTCATCGTCAGCAGGATCTGCGCGTTGTGCTGCGGATCTTGTGGACAGGGACGCAGGGAGCCGGCGACCGGAACGCAGAGTCGGTCCGGTTCATCATGAAGCGGGGCGGCGATTTTTCCCTTCTGATCCATCGAGTAGACCGAAAGGGGAAAGTAACAGCCTTTTTCCAGACTCAGCATGCTCTCCACCGACAGACGCTTGCCACGCATCGTGCCGTTGATATCGTTCAGGTAAACGTCTACATGTTTCGTCTGCGGGTAACGTTCCAGGTAATCGGCTACTTCCACTGAAATGTTGTGCTGCAGGGCGTCAATTTTTTCATCAAGCCAGAGACCGGAATTGAGTGCGCCAGGAAGTGATAAACCGGGAAGGTTAAAATACGGACGGAGACTTTTGAGGAAAAACGCATTCATTATCGAGTTCATAGTCATTCTTCAATGAAGCCGTAGCGGCAGTGAACTCAGCTTAAAAGAGCCGACGTAAAGGGGAGATAAAAAGCGCCAGGCCCGGCGTAAAGAAAGTATAAAGGGGTGCTGTTATTTCTCTTTTTTCTGCATATCGAGCAGCTGCTCGGGCGTGACGGCCGGGTAACCCTGGGCGTCTTCCGGCACTTCGTGCATCGCCGGAATCGGCACCAGCGGGCCTAAAAAGCGCGGTTCGCGTTTGAAGATATACAGATCGGCCAGGGCACCAAAGCGGGCACCGAACTCGCGGACGCGCACGCTCAGCATATCTTTTGGCGACGGCACCGCATAGCACTGTGCCTGAATGCCCATGTGCAGCGCGATAAACAGTGCGCGTTCGCAGTGGAAGCGCTGGGTGATGATGATGAAGTCGTTGGTGTCGAAGACTTTGCGCGTGCGCACGATGGAGTCCAGGGTGCGGAACCCGGCGTAGTCGAGCACGATATCGGCAGGATCCACGCCTGCGGCAATCAGGTCCTTACGCATCGTCACCGGTTCATTGTAGCTTTGCAGCGCGTTATCCCCGCTCAGCAGCAGGTAGTTCACCTTGCCGCTGTTGTAGGCGTTCAGCGCGCCCTGAATGCGGTAACGGTAATACTGGTTGATGACGCCGGTGCGGTAATACTTGGCGGTACCGAGCACCACGCCAACCTGACGATAGGGCAGGTCCTGCAGGTCGTCAAAGATGTAGGGGGCGGTTTTCCAGCTCATCCAGCGGTCGAGACCGAGCACGATCAACAGCAGTATGCCGACCAGGACAGACAGGCTGTAAAAAACGCGCTTTAACATGCAGATGGCTCGTGCGTGGATGAAATTTAACTCAGGCTACTTTACCCGCCTGGTTAGCGCAAGAAACAGCGACTCAACTGAGGGGTTTTTCAGCAAACTGGCGGGCATTTCTGCCCGCCGGAAGGATTACGCCAGCAGTACGCGGTCAATTGTCGTACAGCCTAACGCTTTGAGCGTTGCGGCGGTGGCATCCCACTGGATCAGCGGCGCATCGGCAATCTCGGCCAGAATGGCGCGCTGAATGTCCGGATAGTCATAGCCGTTCAGGCTCAGCAGGTTAAGTGCGCCCTGCAGCGGCGGCAGCGTTGGGTTAAACGCGGCGTTTTCCGCATAGCTGCCGGTGAAGATTCGGCCATCGCGGCACTGCAGCGCCACGCCGCTCGGGGACTTGCTGTACGGCGTGTGGCTCTTGTTGGCGGCGGTAATCGCCGCCTGGCTCAGGTCATCGCCGGACAGGGCGAAACCGTGGTTCTGCTCGTCCATCAGCAGGGTTTTGATCTCCAGATCTTTCGGGCCAAACGCGTCAGGCAGATAATCCCCCAGCGTGTGCGGCGCGCGGCCTGGCAGATTGATGCGCAGCTGCAGCCCGCTGTTCAGCTCGTTCATAAACTGACGGCAGTGGCCGCAGGGGGTGTAGTTAACGGTAATGGCGCTCAGGGCTTTTTCACCGCGCAGCCAGGCGTGGCTGATAGCGCTCTGCTCGGCGTGAACGGTCTGCTGCATGGTTGCGCCCAGGAACTCCATGTTGCCGCCGAAGTACCAGGTGCCGCTGACGCCGCGCGCAATGGCCCCGACGTTAAAGTGGGAGAGATCGGCCCGCGCGCAGGCAGCAGCCAGAGGAAGCAGTGCGAAAGCCAGCGCGTCTTCGTCCAGTCCCGTTGCCTGTTTCAGCATCGTGACCTGCTCCGCGGTCAGCAGGGCGGGGAAGTGCGCATCTGCCAGAACGGGAGCAAGGGCTGACTGCAAATTCTCTGCAAGCTGGGCGAAAGCAGCTTGAAAACGTGGGTGCATGGCGTTTGCCTCATAAAGGTTAATGGATCGGTAGTTTACGGAGCCGTCAGGGCTTTATATGTGATCCACTTCTCATTATGTATGCAACTTATGAAATCAAAATGAAATTTGCGCGACGCATCGCAAATTTTAGCCCATCACTGCCAGAATAAGCGGGAAAATGAACGGGGCCAGCAGAGAGGTAATAATCCCGCAGATCACCAGCGCTAGGGAGCTAAATGCCCCTTCCTGATAATCCAGCTCCGCGCAGCGGGCCGTGCCCAGCGCGTGCGAGGCGGTGCCCATCGACAGCCCCCGAGCCGCCTTAGTATGAATACGCATCGCGTTTAGCAGAGTGTGGCCAAACACCGCGCCGAGAATACCGACGAAAATGACGCACATCGCGCTGATGGCCGGAATACCGCCGAGGCTGCCCCCAACCGCCATCGCGATAGGCGTGGTCACCGATTTAGGTAGGATTGACGCCGCAATCTGTGGGGAAGCGCCCATCAGCAGCGCCACCGACGTGCCGGTGATCATCGCCACCAGGCTACCCACAAAACAGATGGTAATGATGGATTTCCAGCGGGCGCGGATCTGGTGCAGCTGCTCATATAAAGGAAACGCCAGCGCCACGACGGCGGGTTGCAGCAGGTCGTTTAAGATTTTGCTGCCGGCAAAGTAGCGTTCGTAAGGAATGCCGGTGAGCAGCAGGAACGGGATAATCACCACCATCGCCACCAGCAGGGGGTTCAGCAAGGGCATTTTGAAACGCGCGGCAAGCTTACGTGCGGCGAAAAAGACTGCAAGGGTGAGCGGCAGGGACCACCAGATATTGTCCATCATTTTTTTGTTTTCTCCCCAATCACGTTACGTTCGCCATGCACCAGATGTGAACTCCAGCTCACCACCAGGAAAACCACCAGCGTACTGACCGCGCAGGAGACCACAATCGGGCCGAACTGGGCTTTGAGCAAATCAAAATACTGCATGACCCCGACGCCGATAGGCACGAAAAGCAGCGCCATATAGCGAATGAGGACGAAGCAGCCGGGGTTGACCCACTTTGCGGGCAGGATTTGCAGCGCCAGCAACACGAAGAGGATCAGCATGCCGATAATGCTGCCGGGGATGGTGATGGGCAGCAGCGACGCGATGAAAATCCCGGCATACAGGCAGGCGTAAATCAGGGCGAATGCGCGCAGATATTGCCAGATAATGTTCAATGATTTGCTCATGGTGATAGTCCTTGCTGAAACGCATTCATCATACAATTAAACCTAAAAATGTGCCATGGATCACATCATGAATTTTGAGCATACCAGACATTCCGGAATGGAACGTCCGGTATCACCATAACGGTGCAGGCTACAGTTTAGAGGAAAGGGATTGCGCTGGCGAAACGGCGTGCCAGAGAAGGTATCAGCGACAGGCTGTCAGTTTATCGAGAAAAGAAAACAGCACCTGATTCATTTCGCGATAATCATGCGAGCGGAGTTTTTCCGCCGTTTCGACAAAACGGAATTCACCCGCGCGGCGGAGGTCACTCTGCGAATGCTCAATCAGCAACTCTACCACCTCCGGCGTCAGCTCCATATGGCACTGGAAACCGTAAACCCGTTCGCTGTATTGCACGATCTGGCGGGGACAGCCCTCGCTGTAAGCCAGAACCTTAGCCTGCGGCGTCAACCCAGGCATATCGTTATGCCAGTGACCGACGTTCAGCACGCTGCCAAAGTCCTCAAACAGCGGGTTCGCCTTGCCTGCATCTGTGAGCCTGACGGGAAATTTGCCGATCTCTTTTTCCGGGCTATGACAAAACGCTGCACCCAGCGCTTCACCGATAAGCTGCGAGCCCAGACAAACGCCTATCACCGTTTTACCTGCCTCTATCGCGCGGCTGATGAGTGCCTTTTCCGCCTGCGCATCAAACCAGGGGCATTCCTCACGCGTGGTGGCGGGTGACTGCGGGCCTCCCATGATGATAAGCAGGTCTGTGTTCCCCAGTTCTTCAGGTAACGAATCGCCCTGATACACTCTGGTGTAGCTCAGACTGCAGCCGCGACTTTTCCCCCAGATTTCATAGGCGCCTGGTGCCTCGAAATGTTCATGAATAATAAAATGGATGTGCATTGCGTCTCTCTCTGGTTACGTGTACAAGCAGCATCATAAGAGGAAGGGGAGAATGTGAAATGCCAACCGTTATCGATAAAACGCCAATTCACGACGATGCTATCGGATGGTCAAGAGGGGCAATTCGCTATACGCGCGGCGAAGTCGATCCGCCTCACCAGCATTCGCAGGGGCAACTTTTGTTTGCCATCAAAGGGGTCATGCTGGTCGAAACCGGCAGCAAACGCTGGGTCATACCGCCACAGCGCGCGCTGTGGATCCCTCCCTTTCAGGAGCATACCTACAGCGTGTTATCCACAACGGAGCTGCGCGCGGTCTGGTTTAGCCCGGCGCTGATAGCGCAATGTGAGCCTTTTATGCGGAAAGACGAGGTTCATGTGATTATGGCAACAGCGTTGTTCAAAGAACTGATTGCCGGGCTGTTCAGCGCGGAATACCGGCCAGCCAGTCAGCGCAGCATGGCCGTTTTGCTGCTCGATATCCTCAGTGAAGCTCAGCAAATCTCAGCCGAATTACCGATGCCCGTGGATGAGCGCTTACATCGCATTGCCTGTGACATCATTGCCAACAATCTCTGGGATCTTTCTCTGGAAAGGCTGGCGGAACGGGCCACGATGTCTGAACGCACGTTTTCACGCGCGTTTATCAACGATACCGGCTTTAGCTTCCGGGCCTGGCGACAGCGTGCCAGGATTTGTGCCTCGCTGGACCTGCTCGCAAACGGATACCCGGTTAAGCAGGTGGCCTGGATGCTGGGGTTTTCCGGCCCGGCGGCATTTGCGGCGGCGTTTCGCGCCATTGTTGGGGCAACGCCGGGTGACTTTCTGCCTGAACAGAAGCGCTTCCCAGCGATATAGAGAGCGGCTACTATAGCGCGTCTTTTTTCACAGGTACTGCTATGCGTGTTTTACTGGCCCCAATGGAAGGCGTGCTCGACTCCCTCGTGCGCGAGCTTCTGACCGAGGTGAACGATTACGATCTCTGCGTGACGGAGTTTCTGCGCGTGGTCGATATGCTGTTGCCGGTAAAATCCTTCTTCCGACTGTGTCCCGAGCTGCACAACCAGAGCCGAACCTCTTCCGGCACGCTGGTGCGTATTCAGCTGCTCGGCCAGTATCCGGAATGGCTGGCGGAAAACGCCGCCCGCGCGGTTGAGCTGGGCTCTTACGGGGTGGATCTCAACTGCGGCTGCCCGTCGAAGCTGGTCAACGGCAGCGGCGGCGGGGCGACCTTGCTGAAAGATCCTGAGCTGATTTACCGCGGCGCGAAAGCCATGCGCGAGGCCGTGCCTTCGCATTTGCCGGTGACGGTTAAGGTGCGCCTTGGGTGGGACAGCGACGCGCGGCAGTTTGAAATCGCCGATGCGGTGCAGCAGGCCGGGGCCACCGAGCTGGTGGTGCATGGCCGTACCAAAGAAGATGGCTACAAAGCCGATCGCATTAACTGGCAGGCGATCGGTGAGATCCGCAAACGCCTCACCATTCCGGTGATCGCCAACGGCGAAATCTGGGACTACGAGAGCGCGCAGGCCTGTCTGCATGCCACCGGCTGCGATGCGGTCATGATTGGCCGCGGCGCACTGAATGTGCCGAACCTCAGCCGGGTGGTGAAATATAACGAACCGCGTATGCCCTGGGCAGACGTCGTCACGCTGCTGCAAAAATACAGTCGTCTGGAAAAGCAGGGGGACACCGGTTTGTATCACGTCGCGCGAATTAAGCAGTGGCTGAGTTATTTACGTAAAGAGTACGATGAAGCGCTGGGGTTATTTCAGGAGATTCGTACATTACAGACGTCCTCTGATATTGCACGGGTTATTCAGTCAAAGTAATTTATTCATTTGGTGAATAATTTTCTGATTATGTAAATGTATAACAATTTACGGATTGCCACGCATTACTAAAAAAATAAATAGTATCAAGCGTATTTTTCGCCTTTATTTTTTGAGTATATGGCGTAATGAAACGTTCTCTTATTTTATCTCTGAGTGTCCCCTTTGCATTAATTCTGGCAGCCTGCGCACCTGAACATTCCACCGTCTCTCCGCTAAATACACAACCGGCCGCCAAGTCTGTGAATACCTCATTGCATTATACCGACTGGCCGAAAAATGCGTGGTGGAAGGCGTATAACGATCCCCAGCTTAACGGGCTTATTGCAAAAGCATTAAGCGATGCGCCGGATATGCAGATTGCCCGTCAGCGGATTACGCTTGCCGAAGCTCAGGCCAAAGCGGCTATGGCTGCCGACGGTCCGCAAATTGATTTTTCCGCCGAGGCTGAACGTCAGAAAATGTCCGCCGAAGGGCTGATGGGGCCCTTTGCCATTACCGACCCGGCGGCAGGGACCACCGGGCCGTGGTACACCAACGGCACCTTTGGCCTGACCGCAGGCTGGGATCTCGATCTGTGGGGTAAAAATCGCGCGCAGGTCGAAGCCCGGATTGGCAAAGTGAATGCGCAAAAAGCGGAGCTGGAGCAGACCCGACAGCTGCTGGCCGGCAGCGTGGCGCGGCTCTACTGGGAGTGGCAAACTCAGGCCGCCGCGGGGGAGGTTCTCGCGCAGATCAAACATGAGCAGGACAATATTATCGGTGCCGATCGCGAGCTGTACCAGCACGGCATCACCTCCTCGGTGGAGGGTGTCGAAACGGATATCAACGCCAGCAAAACCGAAGAGCAGCTGGCCGAGGTCAACGGGAAGATGAAAGCCATAGAGGCGCGTCTGGTCGCGTTGACGAACTCCTCCTCCGTGAAGCTTACGCGGCACGCCTTGCCGACGGTGGAAGCCTCGTTACCGTCGACGCTCGGATATGAACTGCTGGCACGCCGTCCGGATCTTCAGGAGGCGCACTGGTATATCGAAGCCTCCATGAGCGAGGTAGAGGCCGCCAGAGCGGCGTTCTATCCTGACGTGAACCTGATGGCGTTCTTACAGCAGGATGCCCTCCACCTGAGCGATCTGTTCCGTTCATCCGCGCAGCAGATGGGCGTCACCGCCGGGCTGACGCTGCCAATTTTTGACAGCGGCAGGCTGAACGCCAGCCTGGATATCGCTCAGGCGCAGAACAACCTTTCGGTAGCCAACTACAACAAAGCGGTGGTGGAGGCCGTCAATCAGGTGGCACGCACCGCCAGCGAAGTCGAAACGCTGATGGCGAAGAACGGCCAACAGCAGCAGGTTGAAAAAGATGCGGCACGGGTTGTGGCGCTGGCACAGGCGCGTTTCAGCGCGGGGATTATTGCGGGCTCCCGTGTCAGTGAAGCCAGAATACCGGCCCTCAAAGAGCACCTCGAAGGCGTGCTGCTGAAGGGGCAATATGTCGACGCTACCCTGCAGCTGACCTCGGCGCTGGGCGGTGGCTATCATCATGGCTAAAAAAGGCCATTATCTATACTTACCTCTTTGCAGTTTTTCAGGAGGTGAGTATGACCAGAGTAGCGATTGTTACCGCATCGGATTCCGGGATTGGGAAAACCGCGGCCCTGATGCTGGCTGAGCGCGGGTTTGATATTGGCGTCACCTGGCACTCGGATGAGAAAGGGGCGCTGGAAACCTGCCGCGAAGTCGAAGCGCAGGGGCAGCGCGCGGAGGCTATCCATCTTGATTTAAGCACGCTGCCGGAAGGCGCTGAGGCTATTGAAACGCTGATTGCGCGTTTTGGTCGGCTGGACGTGCTGGTCAATAATGCCGGGGCGATGACCAAAGCGCCGTTCCTCGAGATGCCGTTTGACGACTGGCGGAATATTTTCACCGTCGACGTGGACGGCGCGTTTCTCTGTTCACAAATTGCCGCAAGGCAGATGGTGAAGCAGGGGAAAGGGGGGCGGATTGTGAACATCACCTCGGTGCATGAGCACACTCCGCTTCCGGAGGCCAGCGCCTATACGGCGGCGAAACACGCGCTCGGCGGGTTAACCAAATCCATGGCGATGGAGCTGGTTAAGCACAATATTCTGGTGAACGCCGTCGCACCGGGTGCCATTGCCACGCCGATGAATGACATGGACGACAGCGAAGTGAAGGACGGTTCAATGCCGGAAATCCCGCTGGCAAGGCCGGGCCATACCAAAGAGATTGCCAGCCTGGTCGCGTGGCTGTGCGACAGCGACGCCAGCTACACGACGGGGCAATCGTTTATCGTCGACGGGGGCTTTATGCTGGCGAACCCGCAGTTTAAGCCGGAGGGGTAGGTTCCCCTCTCCCTGTGAGAGAGGGTGTTTTTAGTTCCCTCTCCCTGTGGGAGAGGGTTAGGGTGAGGGCATCAGGCCGCACTCACTCCTCATCCCGCCTCTTTTCCCGTTGCTTCAGCCACAGTCGAACCCCAATCACCGCCACGACCACCAGAATCAGCCACGCCCAGTGCTTGAGGTGCTGGTCGAGATTATGCAGCCAGGGCGCAATCACTTCGCCCCCCACATAACCGAGCGTCGTAAAGATCAGCGCCCAGGCAATCGCACCCACAATATTGAGCGGCAGGAAAATTTTTGGTGGCAGATGGCTGGCACCAATGAGTATCGGCCCGATAATGCGAAAGCCATACATAAAGCGCGTGCCAATGACGAACAGATAGGGGTGGCGTTGAATGAGCCGCTGAGCGCGGCGAATTTTCTTCTGATGCTTTGTGAAACGCTTAAGCAGCGTTGGCCCGAAGCGCAGCCCGAGAAAGTAGAGCAGCTGATCGCCAATCATCCCCCCCAGCGCAACCGCGGCGACGACCAGCGGGAATTTCAGCAATCCCTGATGCGCGGCGACGCCGCCTAACAGGGTGATGGTTTCGCCTTCTGCCACGCTACCGATGACCAGCGCGGCATAGCCATATTGTTCAATGAGTGCGTTAATATCCATTACGTAACTGTTATCTCCCTCTGTGTACCTCGTTTAATCATATACCCCATGAATCAACAGCGGGGAAATCAACGGAAATTTCCCACTGTACATAAAATAATCTAAAGCCTGCATTATACTTAAGGTATCGCTGACGGGCCGACAACAAGGGGGCGCTATGAACCATGTCTGGGGACTTTTCTCCCATCCCGATCGTGAAATGCATGTCATTAAAAGTGAGAACGAAACGGTCTCGCATCATTACACGCATCACGTGCTGCTGATGGCTGCGGTGCCGGTAATATGCGCTTTTATCGGAACGACACAAATCGGCTGGAACTTCGGTGATGGCACCGTGGTTCAGCTTTCCTGGTTTACCGGACTCTATCTGGCCATCGTCTTTTATGGTCTGATGCTGGCGGGTGTGGCGGTCATGGGGCGAGTCATTCACTGGATGGCGCGTAACTACCCGCAACGTCCATCGCTGGCGCACTGTATGGTCTTTGCCGGATATGTCGCGACCCCGCTGTTCTTAAGCGGTATTGTTGCGCTCTATCCACTGGTCTGGCTGTGCGCGCTGATCGGTACCATTGCCCTCTTTTACACCGGGTATCTGCTGTATCTGGGGGTTCCAACCTTCCTGAATATCAATAAAGAAGAAGGCCTGAGTTTTTCCAGTTCAACACTCGCTATCGGGGTGCTGGTGCTGGAGGCGTTACTGGCGCTGACGGTGATCCTTTGGGGTTATGGATACCGTCTCTTCTGAGTTCACTGCATTGCTGGCGTAAATGCCAGCAATGCAGCATCTGTTCACGATTATCCTCTGGCGACAACGCCCGCTGACGGCTATGATGCCGAAGCCAGCCTGTGTTTATCCGTTGATACAGGCGGTGTACGTCATGACGTGCGTGAATAATTATCAGAAGTCTCACCATGCTGAAATTCCGAGTCTCTTTACTTAGCCTGGCGCTGTTGCTGGGTGCGTCCGCTGCCGTGCCGGCCGTCGCCAAAACGCCCGCGGTGACCGCTGCCGCTGCCCAACCGCAAATTGCTTCAGGCAGCGCGATGATTGTCGATCTCAACACCAATAAGGTGATCTACGCCAGCCATCCGGACCTGGTGCGCCCGATCGCCTCGATTACCAAATTAATGACCGCGATGGTGGTGCTTGATGCCCATCTGCCGCTGGACGAAAAGCTCAAAGTGGATATCAGCCACACGCCGGAGATGAAAGGGATCTACTCCCGCGTGCGGCTGAACAGTGAAATCAGCCGTAAAAATATGCTGCTGCTGGCGCTGATGTCGTCAGAAAACCGCGCGGCGGCGAGCCTGGCGCACCACTATCCGGGCGGCTACGACGCGTTTATCCGCGCGATGAACGCCAAAGCCAAATCGCTGGGGATGAACAATACGCATTATGTTGAACCGACGGGTCTGTCGATCAGCAATGTCTCCACGGCCCGCGATCTGACGAAACTGCTGATTGCCAGCAAACAGTACCCGCTGATTGGTCAGCTCAGTACCACCCGTGAAGAGATGGCGACCTTTGCGAACCCGGCCTATACGCTGCCGTTCCGCAATACTAACCATCTGGTTTACCGCGATAACTGGAATATTCAGTTAACGAAAACCGGTTTTACCAATGCGGCAGGGCACTGTCTGGTGATGCGCACGGTGTTTAACGGTAAGCCGGTGGCGCTGGTGGTGATGGATGCCTTCGGCAAATACACGCACTTTGCGGATGCGAGCCGCCTGCGTACCTGGATTGAAACAGGAAAAGTGCAGCCCGTTCCGGCCGCCGCATTGACGTATAAAAAGCAGAAAGCGGAGCAGATGGCGACGGCGCAGAACGACTGAGCCGTCTGTCAGCGCCGGGGGGCGGCTTCGCCTTACCCGGCCTACAAAGCCTGCGCGCGCTGATGCCCTCATCCCGACCCTTTCCCACAGGGAGAGGGAGTAAACACTAAAAACGGTAACCCAGGTTACCGTTTTGCGTTTATTCCGGCAGCGTCCAGTCACCGTCGTTGAGCGGGCGCTGCATAATTACCGTATCCCGCCAGTCGCCTTTCTTATAGCCCACGCTGCGCAGCTGACCGACAATCACGAAGCCGTGCTTTTTATGCAGGCGTAACGAACCGGCATTATTATTGCCATCTCCCACCACGGCAATCATCTGCCGCCACGGACCTTGTTCGCAGCGTTCAATTAGCGCAGACATTAACGCCGTGCCAAAACCGCGCCCGGTGATGCTGGCATCCACGTAAATCGACTCTTCCAGGGTATAGCGGTAGGCGTGTCGCGGACGGTAAGGCGTGGCGTAGCAGTAGCCCACCACGATGCCGCGATACAGCGCGATAAGCCACGGTAAACCATTCTCAGCCACGCTTTTCATTCGATGACGCATTTCGTCGATAGTGGGGGGGACTTCTTCAAATGACGCGCGCCCGTGAAGCACATGCCAGGCATAGATCGCGGCGATGGCATGCACATCATCGGGAAGGGCATCGCGCACTTCCAGTTCGGTCTCGGATAAAACATCAATAGCCGACATGATGAGCCTGCTCCTCGTTATAGAAAGCCGGAGAAACGTTTCTCCGGCGTCAGACAGTTACTCTATTACGATTAAGGAGCGCTTAACAATCTCTCAAATTTGGCTGTAGGAATTAATCAGACGCTTGCGTTATGCGCTGCTCCGCGTCCGCGCTTTCTTTCCAGTATTTCTTCCGCGTTGTTTTACCGATGCCGGGATTCATGCTGTTTGTAGGGTCATTCTCGCGATAAAACTGCTTAAGTGCGTCGGGGGCTTTATAAAGATGTCCGACGTTATGTTCCGCAGGATATTGTGCGCCACGTTCACGCAGAAGGGCGAGCATCTGCTCCTTCAGTTCGTGTGCATCGACCCCTTTTTTGACGATGTAATCCTGATGGAAGACATAACACATAAAGTGGCCGTAATAGAGCTTATGCACCAGCTTGCTGTCGATTTCCGGCGGCAGGTGTTCAAACCACTCGGTATCGTTACGCCGCAGAGCGATATCCAGCGCCAGAATATCTTCCACCTCTTCGGAATGCACCGCCTGGTAACGGATGGCGGCACCCGCAGCAGCGAAGCGGTGCAGGAAGGCTTTGCTGCCTTCTTCCGGCGTGCATGCAAAGAAATCACCCTCAGCGGTTTTGAAAAATTCAGTCAGCCAGGACTGCGCTTCGGCGATCCCGTCTCCGGCCATTTTCAGCAGCAGGTGGTGTTCGTACCTGTCGCGCCAGGTTTTCATTCGCTCCGGTAAATGCGCCGGGAAAACGTTGCCCAGCTTCTGCATAAAGCGGTCGGTGAAGTGGGGTTTGAACAGCGACACTTTCTCCAGCATCGCGTCGGTGCGGCCCTTCATGGTGAAGAAGAACGGCATTTTGTCGGTGCCCAGCTTGTCGATCATCAGGAACGTGTCTTTGCCGTAACGCTCGGCGATGTCGTAAATGTCCCGGTGCATGTACTCGCCCGCCACCGGCAGGTGGGTGAATTCACCCAGAATATGACGGCGGATCTCGGTCAGAACCTCAGGCTGATTGGTACCAATGTAAAATACCTGCTGCTTTTTCTCTGCCGGGAAGGTATCCAGGCGCACGGCAAAAACGGCAAGCTTCCCGGCGCAGCCGGAGGATTCAAACAGGCGGTCCGGGTCGGCGTTGTAGCGCGCTGGTGTATCGGCGTCGATATCCCGCACGCGGGTCACGTAGTCGTGATCGTGCGCGTGGCGGCCGTCGTGCTGCACGTCTTCGTCCTTCACGCGATCGTCGTCGAGCTTGCTGAGGATCTGTTCCGGCGTCACGCCGAGATCGATCCCCAGATGGTTGACCAGCGTCAGCTTGCCGTTTTCGTCAATACGGGCAAACAGCGACATCTCGGTATAGGCCGGGCCGCGCTGCACCAGCGAGCCGCCGGAGTTGTTGCAGATCCCACCGACCACCGAGGCGCCAATACAGGAGGAGCCAATCACCGAGTGCGGCTCACGACCCAGCGGCTTAAGCGCTTTTTCCAGGGAATAGAGCGTGGTGCCGGGGAACGCGAGCACCTGCTCGCCTTTGTCCAGCAGGTGCAGCTTGTCGAGGCGCAGGGTGCTGATAATCACGATGTCGCGATCGTAATCGTTGCCGTTCGGCGTGGAGCCTTCGGTCAGGCCGGTATTGGCGGCCTGCATTAAAATGATCTTGTCGGCGGCGACGCAGGCGCTCAGCACGCGCCACAGCTCCAGCAGCGTGCCGGGGAAGACAACCGCCAGCGCCTCGCCCTGGCCGGAGCGGAAACCCTTACGGTAGCGGGCGGTTTTGGCCGGGTCGGTAAGCAGGTGAGAGGAGCCAACCAGGCGCGACAGTTCGTTAATAAAAGCCGTGTTATCGTTTGTTCGAACAGAAGACATCTTCCACTCCTTGTGGTGGGGCAAATTTCTCGCTGTAAAGCATAGCGCGATTAACTGTTAAGCGGTCGAGTATTCACGAGAAAAATCAGAGAATAACCCTGCAACGTTCTGAGGGTTTGTGGCACACTGCGCTTTTCGCACGGTATGGCCGAGATCGTCCGGCGGTTATTGATGAGAGAGTAAAACGACATGAAATGGCTATGTTCTGTAGGTGTCGCCGTAAGCCTGGCGCTGCAACCTGCGCTGGCAGAGGATTTGTTTGGCAATCACCCGCTCACGCCTGAAGCACGGGATGCGTTTGTCACGGAATTGCTCAAGAAAATGACGGTCGATGAGAAAATCGGCCAGCTGCGTCTTATCAGCGTCGGCCCGGATAACCCGAAAGAGGCCATCCGGGCGATGATCAAAGACGGGCAGGTAGGGGCCATCTTTAATACCGTCACCCGCCAGGATATCCGCAAGATGCAGGACCAGGTGATGGATCTCAGCCGCCTGAAAATTCCTCTGTTCTTTGCCTATGACGTGGTGCACGGCCAGCGTACCGTCTTCCCGATTAGCCTCGGCTTAGCGTCTTCCTTTAACCTCGACGCGGTGAAAACCGTCGGGCGCGTGTCGGCTTATGAAGCGGCGGACGACGGCCTGAACATGACCTGGGCACCTATGGTGGACGTCTCGCGCGATCCGCGCTGGGGCCGCGGCTCGGAAGGCTTTGGTGAAGATACGTATTTAACCTCCACGATGGGCAAAACCATGGTGGAAGCGATGCAGGGCAAAAGCCCGGCGGACCGCTACTCGGTGATGACCAGCGTCAAACACTTCGCAGCCTATGGCGCAGTGGAAGGCGGTAAAGAGTACAACACCGTCGACATGAGCCCGCAGCGCCTGTTTAACGACTATATGCCGCCGTACAAGGCAGGGCTGGATGCGGGCAGCGGCGCGGTGATGGTGGCGCTGAACTCCCTGAACGGCACGCCGGCGACGTCCGATTCCTGGCTGCTGAAAGACGTGCTGCGCGACCAGTGGGGCTTTAAAGGCATCACCGTTTCTGACCACGGCGCGATTAAAGAGCTGATCAAGCACGGTACCGCTTCCGACCCGGAAGACGCGGTGCGCGTGGCGCTCAAGTCCGGCATCAACATGAGCATGAGCGATGAGTATTACAGCAAATACCTGCCGGGGCTGGTGAAGAGCGGCAAGGTCACGATGGCGGAGCTGGACGATGCCGCGCGCCACGTGCTGAACGTGAAATACGACATGGGGCTGTTTAACGATCCGTACAGTCACCTGGGCCCGAAAGAGTCTGATCCGGCAGATACCAACGCCGAAAGCCGTCTGCACCGTAAAGAAGCGCGTGACGTGGCGCGCGAAAGCCTGGTGCTGCTGAAAAACCGCCTCGACACGCTGCCGCTGAAAAAATCCGGCACCATTGCCGTGGTGGGCCCGCTGGCCGACAGCAAGCGCGACGTGATGGGCAGCTGGTCTGCCGCAGGCGTGGCTGACCAGTCGGTGACCGTGCTGACCGGTATCAAGAGTGCCGTGGGTGATAACGCCAAGGTGATGTACGCCAAAGGGGCGAACGTCACCAACGATAAAGACATCGTGACCTTCCTCAACCAGTATGAGGAAGCTGTGAAGGTCGATCCGCGCACGCCGAAGGAGATGATTGACGAGGCGGTGAACGCCGCGAAGCAGTCTGACGTCGTTGTCGCGGTCGTGGGGGAAGCGCAGGGTATGGCGCACGAAGCCTCCAGCCGGACCGATATCACCATTCCGCAGAGCCAGCGCGATCTGATCGCCGCCCTGAAAGCCACCGGCAAGCCGCTGGTGCTGGTGCTGATGAACGGTCGTCCGCTGGCGCTGGTGAAAGAAGACCAGCAGGCTGACGCCATTCTGGAAACCTGGTTCGCCGGTACCGAAGGCGGTAACGCCATCGCCGACGTTCTGTTTGGCGATTACAACCCGTCGGGCAAGCTGCCGATGTCCTTCCCGCGCTCCGTCGGGCAAATCCCGGTCTACTACAGCCACCTGAACACCGGTCGCCCGTACAACGCCGACAAGCCGAACAAGTACACCTCTCGTTACTTCGACGAAGCTAACGGCCCGCTGTATCCGTTTGGTTACGGCCTGAGCTACACCACCTTCAAGGTTTCTGACGTGAAAATGTCAGCGCCTACGATGAAGCGTGACGGCAAAGTCACCGCCAGCGTTGAGGTGACCAACACCGGCAAGCGCGAAGGGGCAACGGTGATTCAGATGTACGTTCAGGATGTCACCGCGTCGATGAGCCGTCCCGTGAAGCAGCTGCGCGGCTTTGAGAAGGTCAACCTGAAGCCAGGCGAAACCCAAACTATCAGCTTCCCGATCGACGTGGATGCGCTGAAGTTCTGGAACCAGCAGATGAAATATGACGCGGAACCGGGCAAGTTTAACGTCTTTATCGGCGTGGACTCCGCCCGCGTGAATAAAGGTGAGTTCGAACTGCTGTAACCTGTCCCTCCTTTGCCTCCCCCCGTCCTGCGGGGGAGGCGTCTTACCTTATGCTAAAAAGGCATTTTGACGGTTAATTCTGCCGTTTTAAGCTACGCTTTTCTCTCAAGCCTCTGAAAAAGGCAGCAAAATAAATGAGGATAGTAGAATGACGATTGCAAAGGGGATGTTGGGATCTGCGGTGCTGCTGGCGGCGCTAAGTCTGCCGCTACAGGCGGCGGAGCCGGTAAAAGTGGGCTCAAAGATCGATACCGAAGGGGCGCTGCTCGGCAATATTATTTTGCAGGTGCTGGACAGCCACGGCGTGAAAACCGTCAATAAAGTTCAGCTCGGCACCACGCCCGTCGTGCGCGGCGCGATCACCTCCGGCGAGCTGGATATCTACCCGGAATACACCGGCAACGGCGCGTTCTTCTTCAAACAAGAAAACGATCCGGCATGGAAAAACGCTAACGCCGGGTATGAGAAAGTCAAAAAGCTCGACGCGGAACAGAACAAACTGGTCTGGCTGACCCCAGCCCCGGCCAACAACACCTGGACTATCGCCGTGCGCAAGGACGTGGCGGAGAAAGGCAAGCTCACCTCGCTTGCGGATCTCAGCCGCTACCTGAAAGAGAAGGGCGATTTCAAGCTCGCGGCCTCTGCGGAGTTTATCGAGCGTCCTGATGCGCTCCCGGCGTTCGAAAAAGCCTACGACTTCAAGCTCGACCAGGCGCAGCTGCTCTCTCTGGCGGGCGGGGATACCGCGGTGACCATCAAAGCGGCGGCGCAGCAAACCTCTGGCGTTAACGCGGCCATGGCCTACGGCACCGACGGCCCGGTGGCGGCGCTCGGCCTGCAAACCCTGACCGATCCTAAAGGCGTACAGCCGATTTACGCCCCGACCCCGGTCGTGCGTGAGGCGGTGCTGAAAGCCTATCCGGAGATTGCCGACTGGCTCAAACCGGTCTTCGAAAAACTGGATGAAAAAACGCTGCAACAGCTGAATGCCAGCATTGCCGTCGAGGGGCTGGATGCCAAAAAAGTGGCCGCCGACTTCCTGAAACAACAAGGGCTTGTGAAGTAACGGGAAAGGGCTGTGCCAATAAAATGTCATAACCGCGTCCTGCTGCTGCTGGCCTGCGTGGCCATCGCGGCGGTCGCGCTGCCGTTTGTCAACGTAGCCCCAAACCGTCTGATGTCGGGGGAGGGCAAAGCACTCTGGCAGGTCTGGTCTTTCACGCCGGGGTGGCTGGCGGCGGCGCTGGCCGCGTGGGTTGCGCTATCGTTCTGGCAAGGGCGCACGGCGCAGTGGCTGACGCTGCTCCTCGCTGAAGGGCTGTTTATCATTCTGTTCTGGAGTGGCGGGCTGGCGGCGACGCACATGGCGTCGGCAGAAAGTCCGCTGGCGAGAACCACGGTGGGTAGCGGCCTCTGGCTGTGGCTGGCGCTCTGTCTGCTGGTCAGCAGCGATGCCATTCGTCGACTCATCTCCAGCGCCGTCTGGCGCTGGGTGCTCAACGCGCAGATATGGTGCATTCCCTTGTTCCTGCTGTTCAGCGGGGAACTGAACAATCTCTCGCTGTTAAAAGAGTACGCCAACCGCCAGGAGGTGTTTGATGATGCCCTGGCACAACACCTGACGATCCTCTTCGGCACGCTCTTTCCGGCGCTGCTGCTCGGGATCCCCCTGGGCATGTGGTGTTACCGCCATCCTTCACGCCAGGGCGGGGTCTTTGCCGTGCTCAACGTGATCCAGACCATTCCTTCCGTTGCGCTGTTTGGCCTGCTGATTGCGCCGCTGGCCGGGCTGGTGAAGTCATTTCCGGTGCTGGGAACGCTCGGCATAGCCGGAACGGGGTTAACGCCCGCCCTTATCGCGCTGGTGCTGTACGCCCTGCTGCCGCTGGTGCGCGGCGTGGTCGCGGGCCTGGGCCAGGTCGCACCTGACGTGCTGGAAAGCGCCCATGCGATGGGCATGAGCGCGCGGCAGTGTTTCTGGAAAATTCAGCTCCCGCTGGCGCTGCCCCTGCTGCTGCGCAGCCTGCGGGTGGTAACGGTACAGACCGTCGGCATGGCGGTGATTGCGGCGCTGATTGGTGCGGGCGGCTTTGGCGCCCTGGTGTTCCAGGGGCTGCTAAGCAGTGCGCTCGATCTGGTGTTATTGGGCGTGGTTCCGACGATTGCGCTGGCGGTTGTCGTCGACGCGCTGTTTGCCTTATGGCTCGCGCTGCTCAGGAGAAGAGCCAATGATTGAATTTCACGATGTCAGTAAAACGTTTGCCGGTCGCCCGGCGGCGAGCCACCTGAACCTGAACTTTGCCGAGGGGGCGTTTTCCGTGCTGATTGGCACCTCAGGCTCGGGAAAATCCACCACCCTGAAGATGATCAACCGTCTGGTTGAGCACGACAGCGGGCTGATCCGCTTTGCCGGAGAAGAGATCCGCAGCCTGCCGGTGCTGGAGCTGCGCCGTCGGATGGGCTATGCCATTCAGTCTATCGGCCTGTTTCCACACTGGACGGTGGCGCAGAACATCGCCACCGTGCTGCAGCTGGAAAAATGGTCGCGGGCAAAAATTGCCGATCGGGTGGATGAGCTGATGTCTTTGCTGGGGCTCGAGCCCGCGCTGCGCGACCGCTATCCGCACCAGCTTTCCGGAGGCCAGCAGCAGCGCGTGGGCGTGGCGCGCGCGCTGGCGGCCAACCCGCAGGTGCTGCTGATGGATGAACCCTTTGGCGCGCTGGATCCGGTCACGCGCGGGGCGCTGCAGGCGGAGATGACCCGCATTCACCGCATTCTCGGACGCACGATCGTTCTCGTGACGCACGATATTGATGAAGCCCTGCGCCTGGCTGACCATCTGGTGCTGATGGATCATGGCGAAGTGGTGCAGCAGGGCTCGCCGCTTGAGCTATTAACCTGGCCGAAGAACGACTTTGTGCGCGAGTTTTTTGGCCGCAGCGAACTGGGCGTCAGGCTGCTCTCCCTGCGAACGGTCAGCGACTATATGCGTCGGGATGCGGTGTCGGTGAGCGGCGAACCGCTGCAGGCGCAGATGAGCCTGCGGGATGCCCTGTCCGCGTTTGTCGCGCGCCAGTGCGAGGTATTGCCCGTCTCGGACGCTCGCGGGACGCCGTGCGGAACCTTACATTTTCGCGATCTGCTGGCCGGGGAGGTGACGCGTGAAGGCACTGCGTGATCCGCTCCTCTGGCTGGTAGCGCTCTTTGTCGCCTTGCTGTTTCTGATGCCTCACAGCGCGGCGCTGTTTAACGCCCTTTTTCCCGGGCTGCCGCGGCCGGTCTATCAGCAGGAGAGCTTTATTAATCTCGCCCTTGCGCATCTCTGGCTGGTGGCGCTCTCAAGCGCCATCGCGGTTGTGCTGGGGGTAGGGGCAGGCATCGCGGTCACGCGTCCTGCGGGCCGGGAGTTTCGTCCGCTGGTAGAGACGATAGCGGCCATTGGACAGACGTTTCCGCCGGTGGCGGTGCTTGCGATAGCGGTTCCGGTGATGGGCTTTGGCCAGCAGCCTGCCATTATTGCGCTGATTTTATATGGCGTACTGCCGGTTCTGCAGGGCACGCTGGCGGGCCTCGCGGCGGTACCGGCGTCGGTGCAGAGCGTGGCTGAAGGGATGGGGATGAGTCGCGGCCAGCGGCTGCGTAAGGTTGAACTGCCGCTTGCGGCACCGGTTATCATTGCCGGGATCCGCACGTCGGTCATCATTAACATTGGGACGGCGACCATTGCGTCTACGGTTGGTGCCAATACGCTGGGAACGCCGATTATTATCGGCCTGAGCGGGTTTAATACGGCTTATATAGTGCAGGGAGCGGTGCTGGTCGCGCTGGCGGCAATCGTCGTCGATCGCCTTTTTGAGCGGCTCGCGCTATACCTCAGCCGACACCGCCGCGAACAATAAACGAGTATCCTGCCAGCATCACGCCGCCGATACCGCTTACGGCCATCAGGACAAAAAGGGTAATAATGGCCAGTTTGGTTGCCTTCATCATGTGCTCCTGTTGTTAACGGAACAATTATACGGTGAAGCGCAGCTGTTAATGAACCATTAAATGCCGTTATGGCTCATCCGGACCAAGGGAATAAACCGGGTAACCATTCTCACGCCATTCCGTCAGCAGCTGTTGCTGCGTGGCGGACGGCACTTCGCCACACCAGACCAGCAGGGTCTGGCCCTCAAAAAACTCAGGCTTAAGCTGCGCCAGCGAATGCGCCAGGACATCTACGCGCCAGCCCTTCTGGGTGGCAATCCACGCTTCCAGCCACAGGCGGGTGGTATCGTGCACGTTCCAGCCGACCACCAGCGCATCTTTTCCGGCTTTGTTCTTCGCCGAGGCAAGGCAGACGGCGATGTAGTTGATCAGCACCCCGTCGAGCATGCTGAGCAGCGCCTGCAGGGTGGACTGCTGGCACTGCAGGCGTCGACGGAGCGGAATGAAAAGATGGTTGATCAGCGTCTGTGCCGGATAATCGCGGCCTTGCTCTTTTATCCATGCGCGCAGGCGCTGCAGGTTGCCCGCCTGCAGGAGTCGCAGCAGGGTTTCCTGTTGTTCGCGCCAGAGGTGCTGCGTGTCCGGGTCGTCGTGGCTCAGCAGGGACTTCACCTTGCCGACCTGCACCCCGTTGTCGATCCAGCTTTTAATTTCGCGAATGCGGTCGATATCGGCTTCATTGAAAAGGCGATGCCCACCGTCGGTCCTCTGCGGTTTGAGTAATCCATACCGTCGCTGCCACGCCCGTAGGGTAACGGGATTGATATCACAAAGGAGTGCCACTTCACCTATTGTGTAAAGCGCCATATTCGCCCCCTGGCTTACGCGTCCCCAGCTTAACTGTAGACTCACTTTGGCGAACCAGGAAAGATTGATTGATTTTTGAACAAACAATGCGAAGCATGCGCGATATTCAGAAAAAGGTGTGATAACGGACACGATTTTGCGCTTTTTTGGAATGCTTCAAAGAAAGTAAACCCGCATCAGTGTATGTTACGCGTTTTTAGCGTGTGCGGTTTTGAGTATGTACGAGTTTAATCTGGTGCTGCTGTTGCTTCAGCAGATGTGCGTGTTTCTTGTCATTGCCTGGCTGATGAGCAAAACGCGCCTGTTTATCCCGCTGATGCAGGTCACCGTACGTCTGCCGCATAAGCTGCTCTGCTACGTCACCTTCTCTATTTTCTGCATCATGGGGACTTATTTTGGTCTCCATATCGAAGACTCTATTGCCAATACGCGCGCTATCGGCGCGGTGATGGGCGGGCTGCTGGGCGGTCCCGTCGTCGGTGGCCTTGTCGGTTTAACCGGGGGGCTGCATCGCTATTCCATGGGCGGGATGACGGCGCTCAGCTGCATGATCTCCACGATCGTGGAAGGTCTGCTCGGCGGGCTGGTGCATAGTTACATGATCAAACGCGGCCGCCCGGATAAAGTCTTCAGCCCGCTCACCGCCGGTGCCATTACCTTTGTAGCCGAAATGGCGCAGATGGCGATCATTCTGCTCATTGCCCGTCCGTTTGAGGATGCGCTGCACCTGGTCAGCAGCATTGCCGCTCCGATGATGGTGACCAATACCGTGGGCGCGGCGCTGTTTATGCGCATTCTGCTCGACAAGCGCGCCATGTTTGAGAAGTACACCTCGGCCTTTTCCGCGACGGCGCTGAAGGTCGCCGCCTCGACCGAAGGGATCCTGCGCCAGGGCTTTAACGAAGAGAACAGCATGAAGGTCGCCCAGGTGCTCTACAAGGAGCTGGATATCGGCGCGGTGGCTATCACCGATCGCGAGCGGCTGCTGGCCTTTACCGGCACCGGGGACGATCACCATCTGCCGGGTAAACCCATCTCCTCAGCCTACACGCTGCGCGCCATTGAAACCGGTGAGGTGGTGTACGCCGACGGTAACGAGGTGCCTTATCGCTGTTCGCTGCATCCGCAGTGCAAGCTGGGCTCCACGCTGGTGATTCCGCTGCGCGGCGAGAATCAGCGGGTGATGGGCACCATCAAGCTGTATGAGGCGAAAAACCGTCTGTTCAGCTCCATCAACCGCACGCTGGGGGAGGGGATCGCCCAGCTGCTGTCCGCGCAAATTCTGGCCGGGCAGTATGAACGGCAGAAAGCGCTGCTGACGCAGTCCGAAATTAAGCTGCTGCATGCCCAGGTCAATCCGCATTTCCTGTTCAACGCCCTCAACACGCTCAAAGCGGTGATCCGCCGCGACAGCGATCAGGCCGCGCAGCTGGTGCAGTTTCTGTCGACCTTCTTCCGCAAGAACCTGAAACGGCCGTCTGAGATTGTGACCCTCGCCGATGAGATTGAGCACGTGAATGCCTATCTGCAGATTGAGCAGGCGCGTTTCCAGTCGCGCCTGCAGGTGTCGCTCTCCGTGCCGGATGAGCTGGCGTATCAGCATCTTCCGGCCTTTACCCTGCAGCCGATTGTGGAAAACGCCATTAAGCACGGCACGTCGCAGCTGCTGGGAACGGGGGAGATAACCATTACCGCCAGCCGTTTTAATCACCATCTGGTGCTGGATATTGAAGACAATGCCGGGCTTTACCAGCCTTCCGCCTCCGGCGGTCTGGGGATGAGCCTGGTGGATAAACGCCTGCGCGCCCATTTTGGCGACGACTGTGGCATTACCGTCGCCTGTGAGCCAGACCGATTTACCCGTATTACCGTACGACTGCCGCTGGAGGAAAACGCATGTTAAGAGTGCTGATTGTGGATGACGAGCCGCTGGCACGGGAAAACCTGCGCGTTCTGCTGCAGGAGCAACCGGATATTGAGATTGTGGGGGAGTGCGCGAACGCCATTGAGGCCATCGGCGCGGTGCACAAACTGCGCCCGGACGTGCTGTTCCTCGATATTCAGATGCCCCGCATCAGCGGACTGGAGATGGTCGGCATGCTCGACCCGGAACATCGTCCCTACATCGTGTTTCTGACGGCGTTTGATGAATATGCCGTTAAGGCTTTTGAGGAGCACGCGTTTGACTATCTGCTCAAGCCGATTGAAGAGAAGCGGCTGGAAAAAACGCTCACCCGTTTACGTCAGGAGCGCATCGTACAGGACGTCACGCTGCTGCCGGAAAACCAGCAGCCGCTGAAGTTCATCCCCTGCACCGGGCACAGCCGGATCTATCTTCTTCAGATGGATGATGTGGCCTTTGTCAGCAGCCGCCTGAGCGGGGTGTTTGTCACCAGCGCGGAAGGGAATGAAGGGTTTACCGAGCTGACCCTGCGCACGCTGGAGAGCCGCACGCCGCTGATTCGCTGCCACCGCCAGTATCTGGTGAACATGGCGCACCTGAAGGAGATCCGCCTGGAAGATAACGGCCAGGCCGAGCTGGTGCTGCGTGCCGGGCAAACGGTGCCCGTCAGCCGTCGCTACCTGAAGAGTTTGAAAGAGGCGATTGGGCTGTAAAGCTGGTACACTGCGCGCCATTGCATCATCGACATTCGAAGGCTCTATGCTAAGTAACGATATTCTTCGTAGCCTGCGCTACACCCTGAAAGCGAACAATAACGACATGGTGCGCATTCTTGCGCTGTCCGACATGGAATCCACGTCTGCGAGTTTTGACACGTGGATGACCAAAGAAGACGAAGAGGGATTTGTCCGCTGCCCTGACATCATTCTGTCGGGTTTCCTGAACGGCCTGATTTACGATAAGCGTGGCAAAGATCCGGCCGCGCCAGAGCTGGCGCTTGAGCGTCGCGTGAACAATAACACGGTGCTGAAAAAGCTGCGCATCGCCTTCTCGCTGAAAACGGACGATATCGTGGCGATCATGACTGAGCAAAAATTCCGCGTATCCGTGCCGGAAGTCACCGCCATGATGCGCGCGCCGGATCATAAAAACTACCGCGAGTGCGGCGATCAGTTTCTGCGTAATTTCCTGCGCGGGTTAACTCACCGGGTGCATCACCCGAAGGCGTGATTGCAGAATGGGTGTGGCCTGATGCCCTCACCCCGACCCTCTCCCACAGGGAGAGGGAGAAAACAAAATGCCATAAAAAAGCCGGAGATAATCTCCGGCTTTTTTGTTATTTCACCTGCTGACCCGGCTTCGCGCCTTCGTCTGGGCTTAACAGGAAGATATCTTTCCCGCCAGGGCCTGCGGCCATCACCATCCCCTCAGAGATGCCGAAGCGCATTTTGCGCGGCGCCAGGTTCGCCACCATCACGGTCTGACGACCGATCAGCACCTGCGGGTCCGGATAGGCAGAACGGATGCCGGAGAAGACGTTGCGCTTCTCGCCGCCGAGATCCAGCGTCAGGCGCAGCAGCTTGTCAGAGCCGTCCACGAATTCCGCGTTCTCGATCAGCGCCACGCGCAGGTCGACTTTGGCGAAATCATCAAAGGTAATGGTTTCCTGAATCGGATCGTCCGCCAGCGGGCCGGTAACCGGTGCCGCAGCCGCCTTCACCTCTTCTTTAGACGCTTCTACCAGGGCTTCAACCTGCTTCATCTCGATGCGGTTGTACAGCGCCTTGAAGGTGTTGACCTTGTGGCCGAGCAGCGGCTGCTGGATTGCATCCCAGGTCAGTTCGGTGTTCAGGAACGCTTCAGCACGGGCTGCCAGCTGCGGCAGAACCGGCTTCAGCCAGGTCATCAGCACGCGGAACATGTTCAGACCCATGGTGCAGATCGCCTGCAGGTCAGCGTCGCGGCCTTCCTGTTTCGCGACCACCCACGGGGCCTGCTCGTCCACATATCGGTTGGCAACATCGGCCAGCGCCATGATTTCACGAATCGCTTTACCGAATTCACGGCTTTCCCAGGCTTCACCAACCGCAGCGGCGGCATCGGTGAAGGTTTTATACAGCTCAGGATCGGCCAGTTCAGCAGAAAGCACGCCGTCAAAACGCTTCGCGATAAAGCCCGCGTTACGGGACGCCAGGTTGACGACCTTGTTGACGATGTCCGCGTTCACGCGCTGCACGAAATCTTCCAGGTTCAGGTCGATATCGTCGATGCGGGAAGAGAGCTTCGCGGTGTAGTAGTAGCGCAGGCTGTCCGCGTCGAAGTGGTTCAGCCAGGTGCTGGCCTTGATGAACGTCCCGCGGGACTTGGACATCTTCGCGCCGTTCACCGTTACGTAGCCGTGTACGAACAGGTTGGTTGGCTTGCGGAAGTTGCTGCCTTCCAGCATCGCCGGCCAGAACAGGCTGTGGAAGTAAACGATGTCTTTACCGATGAAGTGGTACAGCTCGGCAGTGGAATCTTTCTTCCAGTATTCGTCGAAGCTGACGGTATCGCCACGCTTGTCGCACAGGTTCTTGAAGGAGCCCATGTAGCCGATTGGCGCGTCCAGCCAGACGTAGAAGTATTTGCCCGGCGCGTTCGGGATTTCAAATCCGAAGTACGGCGCATCGCGGGAGATATCCCACTGCTGCAGGCCGGATTCGAACCACTCCTGCATTTTATTCGCCACCTGCTCCTGCAGCGCGCCGCTGCGGGTCCACGCCTGCAGCATTTCGCTGAAGGACGGCAGATCGAAGAAGAAGTGCTCGGAGTCACGCATCACCGGCGTGGCGCCGGATACCACGGATTTCGGCTCGATAAGCTCGGTCGGGCTGTAGGTCGCGCCGCACACTTCGCAGTTATCGCCGTACTGGTCCGGGGATTTACATTTCGGACAGGTGCCTTTGACGAAACGGTCCGGCAGGAACATGCCTTTTTCCGGATCGTACAGCTGAGAGATGGTGCGGTTTTTAATAAAACCGTTCTCTTTCAGACGGGTGTAGATCAGCTCCGACAGCTCGCGGTTTTCGTCGCTGTGCGTGGAGTGATAGTTGTCATAGCTGATGTCAAAGCCAGCAAAATCAGTCTGATGCTCCTGACTCATTTCGGCAATCATCTGCTCCGGGGAAATCCCCAGCTGCTGCGCTTTCAGCATGATCGGCGTGCCGTGGGCATCGTCCGCACAGATGAAGTTAACCTCGTGGCCGCGCATTCGCTGGTAACGGACCCAGACATCAGCCTGGATATGCTCCAGCATGTGGCCGAGGTGGATTGAGCCGTTGGCGTACGGCAGTGCGCACGTTACCAGAATTTTCTTCGCGACTTGAGTCATAGTAGGCATTACTTCTTTTAACTGTGAAAAGGGTTTTTGATATTACCAAAAGGGGCATTATTAAGTAAGCACAAACCACGGCCTTTCAGGTAAACTTGTTCATCTAAGGTCTTATTCACAAGAACAAAGGAGTCGGGATGAGTTCTCAATCCCAGGCCAAATCACCGGAAGCCTTACGAGCAATGGTCGCCGGGACGCTGGCTAACTTTCAGCATCCAACCCTGAAGCACAATCTCACTACGCTGAAAGCGTTACACCACGTCGCCTGGCTGGACGACACGCTGCACATTGAGCTGCAGATGCCGTTCGTCTGGACCAGCGCCTTTGACGCGCTGAAAGAGCAGACCAGCTCTGAGCTGCTGCGCATGACCGGCGCGAAGGCGATCGACTGGAAGCTGAGCCACAGCATCGCCACGCTGAAGCGCGTGAAAAACCAGCCTGGCGTGAACGGCGTGAAAAACATCATTGCCGTCAGCTCGGGCAAGGGCGGGGTGGGGAAATCTTCTACCGCCGTTAACCTGGCGCTCGCGCTGGCAGCGGAAGGGGCAAAGGTCGGTATTCTGGATGCCGACATCTACGGTCCGTCTATTCCGAACATGCTGGGCGCGGAAAACCAGCGCCCAACCTCGCCGGACGGCACCCACATGGCGCCAATCATGGCCCACGGTCTGGCGACCAACTCCATCGGTTACCTGGTGACTGACGATAACGCCATGGTCTGGCGCGGCCCGATGGCCAGCAAGGCGCTGCTGCAGATGCTGCAGGAGACGATGTGGCCGGATCTGGATTATCTGGTGCTGGACATGCCGCCGGGCACCGGTGACATTCAGCTGACGCTGGCGCAGAACATTCCGGTGACGGGAGCCGTTGTGGTGACCACGCCGCAGGATATTGCGCTGATCGACGCCAAAAAAGGCATCGTGATGTTCGAGAAGGTGGAAGTGCCGGTGCTCGGTATCGTCGAGAACATGAGCATGCACATCTGCAGCAACTGCGGCCACCACGAACCTATCTTCGGCACGGGTGGCGCAGAAAAACTGGCCGCGAAGTATCACACCCAACTGCTGGGACAGATGCCGCTTCACATTACCCTGCGCGAAGATCTGGATAGCGGCAAGCCGACGGTGGTCAGCCGTCCGGACAGCGAATTTGCAGAAATGTATCGCCAGCTGGCGGGACGCGTTGCGGCGCAGCTTTACTGGCAGGGCGAAGTCATCCCAGGGGAAATCGCGTTCCGCGCGGTGTAATTCCTCTTCGCTTAGTGCCGGGTGGCGGCTTCGCCTTACCCGGCCTACGAAATACGGTTTTGTAGGTCAGGTAAGCGAAGCGCCACCTGACTTTACCCAAGCCGATAATGCATCAGATAGTATTCTCCCTCCGGAGAATCCCCCGTCGCCTCAATGTGCCAGCCGTGCCGCTGGTAAAACGCGACAGCCCGCGCATTCTTCACCAGACACTTAAGCGAACCCGTACTGGTAAACGTCTTCTGAACCTGTTCCAGGAGCATACGCCCGACCCCATGGCTTTGATACTGCGGGTCGACAAACAGGTTGTGCAGGAAATTATCGTTCGTCCAGACGGAGGCAAAACCCAGGCGACGGCCGTTCTGCGTGGCAACCCAAATCACTTCGTCACGGGTGGCCGCGTCAAAGTCTTCAAGCTGCCAGTCTGAACTGTCCAGCCATGGCCAGGCCTCACGCCGGGCGTGGAGGAAGAGCGTGCGCAGGAAAGGGCGATCGCTTTCCTGCCAGGGGCGGATCAGGATGGTATTAGCGGTGATAGAAAATATCTCCGTTATAGGCTTTGTAGATTTTGCCATCCGCATCGCCAATCAGCACGTAGTTCTCGCCCATGTAGGTCCAGTGGGTTCCGGCATCCGGAGCCGGCAGGTTACGCAACTGGTACTGTTTGATGGTGTACTCCGGCGTTTGATACTGAGCCGGCGCCGTGTCGCCAATCTTGAATTTCGTGAAGTCAGCGATGAACTCTTGTTCTTCGTAAGCGCTGATGCCTGATGCTGCTGGTGCTGCGTTAGCCACGCTTGCCAGGGTCATCACGACACCCAGAAGCAGCCATTTACACTTAGCCATTTTTTCTCCAGTTAACCTGTTTTTACTTTTTGCTTTTGCACGTCAACAATACGGCAACCTGACTATTTTATGTATCAGACTATGGCTTGTTCCAGGAAAAATGTAACAAAACTGAACATAACCCGGGGATCGTTTTCCGCTAGGAGCACGACACTTCTTTACAGCATGACGCAAACTCGCCCGCTATGATGACCTCCGGTTAAATTGAGAGGTCACAATGGATAACCGCAAAATCAGTCGACTGCGCCGCTGGGCGCGGGAAGGGATCATACTCGTTCTGCTGACGCTGGCCGTGGTATGGGGTGTTGATCAGTACCGAAAACCGACGCTCCCCGCCAGTTTTAGTGCAACGCCGATGCAGAGCATCGACGGCAACGTTCACGATATTGCGGCGCTCAGCCAGGATCGTCCGCTGCTGATCTACGTCTGGGCCACCTGGTGCAGCATATGCCGTTACACGACGCCTGCGGTTAATCAACTGGCAGAAGAGGGCGGGAACGTGGTGAGTATCGCCATGCGTTCTGGTGACAACGCAAAGCTTGAGCGCTGGGTTGATAAGAAACAGCTAAAAATGCCGGTGATTAACGATGCAAACGGTGCTTTGTCGCAGCAGTGGCAGGTGAGCGTCACGCCAACGCTGGTGGTTGTGTCGAAGGGGAACGTGGTCAGTACCACGACGGGCTGGACGAGCTACTGGGGATTAAAATTAAGGATGTGGTGGGCAGGCGTATAAAAATAACCCCTCTCCCGGCGGAAGAGGGGTGTTGTATTACTTAGCCAGAACTTCCTGCGCGGTGCGCTCAACCAGAGACAGCAGGATTTTAATATCTTCCAGCGTCACGGTTGGGTTCAGCAGCGTCAGCTTCAGGCAGGTCACGCCGTTATGCTCGGTCACACCGACGTTTGCACGGCCGGATTCCAGCAGCGCGTCACCAATTTTCTGGTTCAGCAGGGCGATACCCGCTTCATCCGTCTGCACCTGTCCGCGGAAGCGGAACAGAACGCTTGCCAGCTGCGGCTGCATAACCAGCTCCAGCGCAGGCTGCGCTTTCACGTAGGCCGCAACCTGCTGTGCCAGGGTCACGCCGTGATCGATGATCGCCGCGTATTGCTCCTGACCCAGCGCTTCCAGGCTCATCCACAGCTTCAGCGCGTCAAAACGACGGGTGGTTTGCAGAGATTTGGAAACCAGATTAGGCACGCCGGCTTCTTCGTCGAACTCAGAGTTCAGGTAAGCCGCCTGATAGCGCATCAGCTCATAGTGGCGTGCTTCTTTCAGCAGGAACGCGCCGCAGCTGATGGTCTGGAAGAACTGCTTGTGGAAGTCCAGGGTGACGGAATCCACCAGCTCGATGCCGTCCAGGTAGTGACGATACTGCTCAGACATCAGCAGCGCGCCGCCCCAGGCCGCATCAACGTGTACCCAGATGTTCTGCTTCGCCGCCAGCTCTGCAATCGCACGCAGCGGGTCGATAGCACCGGCATCGGTGGTACCTGCCGTCGCGACGATGGCCAGAATCTGCTCGCCGTTCGCATTGCACTGTTCGATTTTCGCCGCCAGATCGGTCAGATCCATGCGGGAGAATTCGTCCGTTTTCACCTGCACCACGGACTGGTAGCCCAGGCCCATCAGCGCCATGTTTTTCTGCACGGAGAAGTGCGCGTTTTCGGAGCACAGCACGCGAATTTTGCGCAGATCGCCAACCAGACCGTCCTGCTGAACGGAATGACCCTGACGCGCGAAGAACGCATCGCGCGCCAGCATCAGGCCCATCAGGTTGCTCTGAGTCCCGCCGCTGGTGAAAACACCTGCGTCGCCGGCCTGATAACCCACGCGGGTACGCAGCCACTCGATCAGTTTGATCTCAATGATGGTTGCGGACGGGCTTTGATCCCAGGAGTCCATACTCTGGTTAGTGGCGTTGATCAGCACTTCCGCCGCCTGGCTTACGACCAGGCTTGGGCAGTGCAGGTGCGCCACACACTGCGGGTGATGAACGGACAGGCTGTCTTTCAGGAAGAACTCCACGGCGCGTTCAATCGCCGCTTCGTTGCCCAGCCCTTTCGGGTTGAAATCCAGCTTAATACGGTCGCGCAGTTCCGCGACCGTTTTGCCCTGGTACATCTCAGGCTGTTTTAGCCACTGCATCACAGCCTGAGTGCTTTGTTCAATCGCCTGCTGGTAAGCTTCAATGCTCTGCGCAGAGGAGAACAAAATTGGGTTTGAATCAGACATCGTAATCAACAACTCCGGTTACGCCGGGCGAACGCCCGCAGCAAGCAGTGCCTGCTCAAATTTATCCAGGAAGATTTTCAGCTCTTCGTCACTGATCAGCAGAGACGGCAGCAGACGCAGAACGATACCGTTACGGCCACCGCGCTCCAGAATCAGACCGGCTTCGAAGCACTTCTTCTGAATCAGTGCAGACAGCTCGCCGTCGCCCGGGAAGCAGCCCATGTGATCAGCGGCTTCGTTAGGCTTAACGATCTCAATACCGATCATCATGCCCAGACCGCGCACGTGGCCGATGACCGGATAGCGTTTCGCCATCTCTTTCAGCTGGCCTTTCAGCCATTCGCCCTGTGCAGCCACTTTGCCTGCGATGTTCTGGTCTTTCAGGATTTTCAGCGTCGTCAGACCGGTTGCCATCGCCAGCTGGTTGCCGCGGAAGGTACCGGTGTGGTGACCTGGCGCCCACGCATCGAACTGCTTTTTGATACCGAGTACGGCCAGCGGCAGACCGCCACCCACTGCTTTAGACATCACGATGATGTCTGGCTCAATGCCAGCGTGTTCGAAGGCGAAGAATTTACCGGTACGGGCAAAGCCAGCCTGAACTTCGTCGAGGATCAGCAGAATGCCGTGTTCCTGAGTCACTTTACGGATGCGCTGCAGCCACTCAGCCGGAGCCGGGTTCACGCCGCCTTCGCCCTGAACCGCTTCCAGGATCACCGCAGCAGGCTTACGCACGCCGCTTTCAACGTCGTTGATCAGGTTATCGAAGTAGTACGTCAGCGCTTTCACGCCCGCTTCACCACCGATACCCAGCGGGCAACGGTATTCGTGCGGGTAAGGCATGAACTGCACTTCTGGCATCATACCGTCAACCGCTTCTTTCGGAGACAGGTTGCCGGTCACGGACAGCGCGCCGTGGGTCATACCGTGGTAACCACCAGAGAAGCTGATGATACCGCTACGACCGGTCACTTTTTTCGCGAGCTTCAGCGCCGCTTCAACGGCGTCAGCACCGGATGGACCGGTGAACTGCAGGCAGTACTCTTTGCCCTGACCAGGCAGCAGAGAGAGCAGGTATTCAGAAAACGCGTCTTTCAGAGGCGTCGTCAGATCCAGTGTATGTAACGGCAAGCCGCTGGTAATGACATTTTGGATGCTTTTCAGCACATCAGGATGGTTATGGCCAAGCGCAAGGGTCCCTGCGCCTGCTAAACAGTCAAGGTATTCTTTATTATCTGCATCGGTGATCCACACGCCTTCTGCTTTAGTGATGGCTAAAGGCAGTTTGCGCGGATAACTCCTGACGTTAGATTCAAACTCGGCCTGACGGGCCAGATAGGTTTCGTTGCTTTTGTGGGCATCTACGGTGTCAATACGGACTTTATCCGTCATCATATCACTCCTACAACCGCCGCTTCGTTATGAGCCACGATTGAATAAAAAGTTAAAAAACAGATGGGGGCCTGAAAAAAACGCCGCCAATATAGAGCCTTTTGCCACGGGGCTCAATGGTTAATTTGTTTACTGTTTTGTGACACGGGGCTGTAACGAGGAAATATCCCCATTTTTAAAATGAAAATTGCATTTTATGCCAAATAAAAACAGCGCGTTACAGGCCGTTTACCCGGTGTGTAAAGTCACAGAAAAGAGTGTGACAAATCGTGCCATCGAACGGCATAAAAGGAGGGGGACGCTTCCTGTTTCTGAGTCTTGGGCAAAAAACGGCGGTTACGTTGCATGCGCAACGGAATCACGCGGTAAAAAAGGACTTTCTACGCGCGTGGTTTCCTGATGTTCTTCACCATTAATAATATGCAGGGCGCTCAGGCGACCAATTTCATAGTGTGGCAGTTGAACCGTCGTGAGAGGAGGCAGGAACAGCTCCCCAATGCCCACCATATTGTCATAGCCGATAACGGCGATATCTTCCGGTATGCGAAGCCCTTGCCCCAGTAGCGTCTGATAGACCATAAACGCGATACGATCGTTGCCGCAGATAACCGCGTCGAACCGGGGAATGCCATTCTGCATGTGCGCCAGCAATACTGACGGAATGTCGCGATAGTGCTCATCGCCGAGTGCCATATAGCTGTGCGCCAGGCCGTCCGGATCGAGCCCCACTTCACGGCATGCACGTTCCAGCCCCTGACGACGTCGGGTTGTGGCCAGATGCCCCTTAGGCAAATGCAGGCAGAGAGGGCGTCGATAACCCTCCGCGAGTAACGCCCGCACGGCGGTATATTGCCCCTGTTCATCATCGGGAATATAGCTGGCGACCTTTTCGCCGTCACTTTCGCAGTTGGCCAGCACGCAGGGAAGGGTGAGGAGTTTGGCCGGGAGAGGAACCTGACGTAACCCCATGGTGGTGTAGATAATTCCGTCAGGCCGATGAGAAAGGAGAAGGTCGACAATGGCGTCCGGGTTGTCATCGGTAAACATATTCATCACGAAGCTGTTCCAGCCGTGCATTCTGGCCGTCTCTTCAATCGACAGCGTGATCTCCACCGAGAAAGGCGTCGTCACCGTATCGAGCGCCAGTACGCCTATGGTTTTCGGCGAGGCATGCGCGCCGCGAATTTTCTTGGCGGAAAGATCGGGCACGTAGCTGGTCTGCTCGATAGCCAGTTGAACGCGCGCCAGCGTTTCCGGCTTAAGGCGCTCCGGGCTGTTCAGCGCACGTGAGACCGTCATCAGCGATACGTTAGCCAGCTTTGCGACGTCCTTCAGGGAAGCCATTTTCTTACTCCGTTAATGCTCTGTGTGAAAGGGTATACAACTAAGTCGCTGATGTAAAAGGAAGGCTGATGCACATGCCTGGTCAGGCTTACCTCCGTGATGAATGTTTGATCGCGATCTCATTCTCTTAATGTTAACGTTAACTTTCGTGATTAACATCTTAAATCTTCACCAAACAGCATGAGAAAGAAATTATGTTAACGTTACCATTGCGTCATTACTCCAACATGAGAATGTCATGATGAAAACGCATCACTCTCACAGCTACCCTTTATTAAGCGCACTACTCTTTTTCTTTTTTGTCACCTGGTCATCTTCCGGCTCGCTACTCTCCATCTGGCTTCATCAGGAAGTGGGCCTAAAAGCGGGGGATACCGGCATTATCTATGCCGTGCTGTCCGTCTCCGCGCTGTGCGCGCAAATCTGCTACGGCTTCATTCAGGACAAGCTCGGCCTGCGAAAAAACCTGCTCTGGTTTCTGACCTGTCTGCTCATTCTTTCCGGTCCGGCCTTCCTGCTGTTTGGTTATCTGCTGCAAATTAACGTGTTACTCGGCAGTATTTTCGGCGGGGTTTATATCGGGCTGACGTTTAACGGCGGAATAGGGGTCCTGGAGTCCTATACCGAGCGCGTGGCTCGCCAGAGCCAGTTTGAGTTTGGCAAGGCGAGGATGTGGGGATCGCTGGGCTGGGCAGTGGCAACTTTTTTTGCAGGACTCCTGTTCAACATTAATCCGAAGCTGAACTTCGCGGTGGCGAGCTGCGCCGGGCTGGTGTTTTTTGTGTTGCTGGCACGCCTCCGGGTCTCTTCCGCGCCGCACGCCATGCAGGAGGCGGTGTCCGGCGGTAAGGTCACGCTGGAGGATGCATTGCGCCTGCTGACGCTGCCGCGCTTCTGGGCGCTGGTATTTTTTGTTATCGGCACCTGTATTTATGGCGTCTATGACCAGCAGTTCCCGGTCTATTTCTCCTCACAGTTCCCGACGCTGCAGGAAGGAAACGCAATGTATGGCTATCTCAACTCCTTCCAGGTCTTCCTGGAGGCGGCGGGCATGTTTTGCGCCCCGTGGCTGGTGAATCGCCTCGGTGCGAAAAACGGCCTGATTTTCGCCGGAATGGTGATGGCGATGCGTATGGTGGCATCGGGTCTGGTTGAGGGGCCGGTATTGATCTCCATTACCAAGCTATTGCACGCGGTTGAGCTGCCCGTTTTGCTGGTCTCCATCTTCAAATACAACAGCCTGCATTTTGATAAACGACTCTCTTCCACCCTCTATCTGGTGGGCTTTGCCTGTACAAGCTCGGTGATTGCCTCGGTGCTGTCGCCGCTGGCAGGTTACAGCTATGAGAAATACGGCTTTGCCCAGTCCTATCTCATCATGGGGCTACTGGTCTTCAGCACCACGTTTATCTCCATCTTCCTGTTGCGCTCGGGTAAGTCCTCTTCTGACCCGCTTATGCCGCAACCTTCCACCATCTGATCAAAGAGTAGAGAAATGACGTATTCCATTACGAAAGCAGAACAGGAAATTCAGTCCAGACGCGAAGGGCTCAACCTGCGCTGGTATCCCCGTTACCACCTCGCTGCGCGTGCTGGCTGGATGAACGACCCGAATGGCCTGGTCTGGTTTGATGGCTGGTATCACGCCTTTTATCAGCACCATCCGTATTCGACCCAATGGGGTCCGATGCACTGGGGCCATGCGCGCAGCAAAGATTTAGTTCACTGGGAGCATCTCCCGGTTGCGCTGGCTCCGGAAGGACCAGACGACAAGGACGGCTGTTTTTCTGGCTCAGCCGTGGTGGATGGCGACACGCTGGCGCTGATCTACACCGGCCACAAATTCCACGGCGATCCCGGCGATGAGGCTAATCTCTACCAGGTTCAGTGCCTGGCAACCAGCCGTGACGGCATCCACTTTGTGCGGCACGGGACCGTCATTGACACACCGCCTGGACTGCATCACTTCCGCGATCCGAAAGTATGGCGTGAAGGGGAGTGGTGGTACATGGTCGTTGGCGCGCGAGAGGGTGATACGGGCCAGGTGCGTGCGTACCTGTCTGCCGATCTGCGAGAGTGGCAGGACAGGGGCGTGCTCGCGGTGGCTGAAAAAGAGATGGGTTATATGTGGGAATGTCCGGACTTTTTCACCCTTAATGGTAAACGCGTGCTGATGTTCTCTCCTCAGGGGCTGGCGGCGGACGGATTCAAAAACCGTAATCTTTTCCAGAGCGGGTATCTGGTAGGTGAATGGCAGCCCGGCCAGCCCTTTGTGCGTGAAGGTGAATTTGTAGAGATGGATTACGGGCATGATTTCTATGCGCCGCAAAGTTTCCTGACGCCCGACGGCCGCCGCATTGTTATCGGCTGGCTGGACATGTGGGAATCACCTCTGCCGGAACAGGAGGATGGCTGGGCAGGCATGCTCTCCTTACCTCGCGAGCTGACGCTGAGTGCGGATAATCATCTGCAAATGCATCCAGCCAGAGAAGTTGAAACCCTGCGCGGGGCGTGGTTCCCCTGGCCGATAACTACGCTTAATAACCAGCAGATGACGCTGGTGGAACACTGCGATGCGATGGAGGTCACTCTGCAATGGGATTGCGCGAACAGCAGCGCGGAGCAATACGGCATTCGTCTCGGCGACGGGCTACGCATCTATGTTGATGTCCAGATGCAGCGCCTGGTGCTGGAGCGTCACTATCCGCAGTATGGCCTGTGCGGTACCCGAAGCGTCGCGCTTAACCTGAACGACATGCTGAACCTGCGCCTTTTCTTTGATAGCTCGTCTGTGGAGGTGTTTATTAATGAGGGGGAAGCGTGCCTCAGCAGCCGTATTTATCCTGATGCAGACGGCCGCGAGCTGGCGTTGTTTGCCTGGGCGGGGGGAGCGTCGCTTATTCATGGCGGGGCATGGCAATTAGAATAAAAGGGCTTATGACATTTCTGACCCTTTGCATGGAGTGAGACCGGCAAATAAAAAAGGCGACCGCAGTCGCCTGATTTATTTTAGCGAACCCTTCTTTTACTGCTTCATTTGCATCAATCATCATATAATCCTCAAGAATAATTGAAAAAAACGCCCATCTGTTAAGGGCGGCTTTAGCAATACACTAAAGACTGACAATCACGAATCAAATATAATTTGTTGTTTAGCCCCTTTTAAGTCAGGGGAATCTCATTTTTTAAGCTGCGAATTAACGATTTTTTCATTTTCAACAGTCAGCAAAAGCGTATAGCCTTGTTTCTTCCATACCCCATTATTAGGCTTCCAGCCATTAGCAAGAAGATATTCAGCACTATCAGAGATAGGTTTATTCATTACATGATCAGCTTCCTTAGTGATGTTATTCACTTTAGGTGCTTTTGTATTGCATTGCCCCGCAGCATCCATCACTTGTGTACAGCCTTTAGGTAAACCATGCGCAGATTGTGCTTTCTGTACTGGATAGAGCGCTTGCGCATTTTCCATTGCTTGCTTTTCAGCTGAAGCGTTTATCGTTGCCTGCCTGTTTTGTTCTGCAATGTAACAAGCATCACGGCTAATACCTTGAGCTTCACAATCTGCCATGCGTTGAGCCTGTGAAGTACAACCCGCTAACGCAGAAACAGACAAAGCTACTATCATCAACTTGTTCATATGTCCTACACCGTTATTTAAATAAAGAGAATCGTTAAGCGTGTATCTATAAGAATAGCTTCTTTCATAATCTCACCCATTCAACATACATTAGCCCCATAAAGAAACCTGTGGCCACTAATGCTAATGCCACTATAGTGGAGAATAAAATATATTTTGTCATGTTCGCTATCATCAGAATAATCAAATTAAGCCAGTTAGCCATAAGTCATAGGGTGAGTTTGTAGTGATATCGTTGGTTAACTGGCTTGTTATTTAAAACTCTTAATAAAAGCCTCTAACGAAGAGGCGTGGGTTAAAAACTTTATTTAGAAACCGAAAGCTACACCAGCCCCGTAAGTAGCGCCGCCGAAGGAACCCGCACCAACAGAAGCTTTAGTTACGATGTGATCGGTAACACGAGCAGAGATTCCTATAGCAACAGCACCTTGAGAGTCATAACCGCCAGCACCAGCACCGATAGCGAAAGTCTGAGAGTCTGTTACCTGCGGGATGTTGCTCATAGCGGCCACAGAAGCAACACCAACAGCAGCACGTTTACGGTTGTTATCTACATCATCCTTAAGGTTCTGGAAGTTGTTATTACTTTCATTTTCTAACGCTGTAATACGTTCTTCATGGTTCTTCAGTTGTGCGCTGTGATTCTGAATAGTGGTTTCTTGTGCTTGTTGACGCGACTGAACGTTAGCGACAGCAGCTTTATTAGCAGCGGCTACTGTTTGTGCATCAACAGCTAAAGATTGCGCATAAGCGCCCGTATTTATTGCCTGAGTCGCTTTGTCAGAAGCATCTTGCAGGGCTTGATCTTGTCTATCCTGATCTGCTTTGAATGTATTTGAATCTACTTTAGTAGTAAGTGCGTTTGTGTTTGCATCAGCTTTAGCGTTTGCATTAATCGCAGAGGTTAAAGATGTGTTAGCCGTATTTGGAGCAGGAATTGTTGTAGCTACCGGAGTTTGGCTATCTACTACAGTGATTGTTAATTTCTGAACCCCGCCCTGAACCCCGATAGGATCATTACGGCTAATTATCTGTTGTACAGGAGCCTGAATAATAGCTTTTGGCGGTATAGTTGGAGTGTACATTAAGTTAGTTTGTACTGTTGGGATTTTGCTCGGAACATTGTAAGGCTGTGCAACTGGTATAGGTTGTTTGTTAGGAATCTGCTGAATAGGGAGACTTATTTTAGGTGGCACATTATAAGGTTGAATTGTTGGTTGTTTAACCGGAACGTTGTAAGCCTGTGGCTGTGGTGGAACAACCGGAGTTTTCTGTACTGGTAAAATAGCTTGAGGGGCTACCAAAGGAGTAGGAGTGTTATTTACCAACATTTTGGGTGGTACGTTATATGGTAATGGCGTAGGCTCTTTAACGGGGATGTTATTAGCTAACGGTACAGGGGCTTTCGTCGGAACGTTGTAAGCCATAGGGACAGGAATTTTATTAGGGGTGCTATTGGTCAACAAAGGAGGTACTTTGTTAGGTATGCTATGTGGTAATGGAGAAGGTACACCCTGATTAATAGGTGTAGGAATTTGTTGTTTAACTATAGGAATAGCAACAGGCGTAGCTACAGGAACCTTCTGAACCAAAGGAGGAGTTTTAATTATTGGCTTTGGTGGTTCAACAATCAAAGACTGCTTAGTTGGAGTAGTTATAATACTGTTAGCATTTGTAGTGTTAGCTGGTGCTGCAATCAAACCAGGCTCATTTAAAGTTGTTTTAGTATTAGTTACAGCAGTGTTACCAGAAACTACTACGGGTATATTAGCAGCTAAATTTACTTGTGCAGGTTTAGAAGGGGTTAACGTGCTCATAGATACAGGTGGAGTGATCCCTCCAATCTGTGTTACATAGATTAATTTACCTTGCGCCTGATCATAATAGCTATTGCTTACGAGTGTGTTATTAGCATCATTCAATGTGTTGCTTGCTATTACATTGTCACGAATCCACGGGGCATATTTTACAATGTCTGGATGTGAATTAAAGTAAGAGTTGGCAGCAGCAAGATCAGCACCAGTTAAAGAAGCTTCAGCTACACCAGTAGACACAACACTAAACATAAAAACAGCGATAGCTGATTTATTTAAAGACTTCATTTGAAAGCTCTCATCAATGCAAGAAAAAATTAAAGTAAGGGTGCTATCCGGGCAGGAAGATATAACCTCCTGTTATATCTGGATTAAACCTTGGTGAGTCTCAAAATTTAAGTTTGATAACTTATTTCGCAACGTGCAGTAACTATCTATGAATGTGTAATTTTGATTATTGATCTAGATCATGGATAGCATTTATCGCTAAACAGGTCTGCTGTAATATGAAAGGTATTATCTTAATAAATACAATTAGATAAGATTTATGACGTTCTGGATCTCAGAACATGAGAAAATTTCAATGCATAAGGTATGCTTAAGCATTTAACTATAAAATCATGCTAAATGTGTAAAACAGTTAATTCAAATTTATAGATTTTCCTACATTCTTTGCTTTTGAATCCTTTTTGTGTTTTGAATGAAAGTGGGTATTCAACTAAAGATTTTCTCTGTAGTTACTCACTAAAAATAAATGTGTTGAAAACTTATACGAAGTTGTATCTTGCTTGAATTGCTATATCTAAGTAAGAAGGTTGTTATACGAAATGGAGAGTTTAGAAGAGGGGGCATGATAGCCCCATATTTAGAGTGGGTTATGCTAAGCTTGTCTCTTTTCATTCCAGGCATCGGAATGCAAGATATTGCCATCTTTATAAAGGTGAGTGATCTTTTCATAAGCTAAAGACACATCTTCCATATGGCCTGTACCCGTAGCCGTTCGGGTATCATGCATCACAGGGCTAAAGCTAACTACTTTCACATTTTCTAGTGTAATGGTGTAGTAAATTTCCTCTTGCCCGCTGTAGTTGATACGATAGAAATTAAACTCAGCGCTTTTAAGAGTTTGCCCCGTTGCAACTGCTTTAAACAGATAGGGTGATGAACTATCAATCTCTTTAGTGAAATTGAATGAGCAATGTTGTCGGCTTCCTGTCACTTTACCTGTTAAATTGTCTGTAGGAATGATCACGCTATGCTGTAAGCTACGTAGTTCTATGCTTCCATCACGTCCATGAACGTCACAAGACCCCATGATCTGAGATCCACCATCATCTTTTAAAATCAAATGTACTGGTACAGCCATTTTTAACGCTCCTTGCTGTTAGTCGTATAACCATCTTCCTGCTTTAGCCGATTCTGCAAACATCCTTACAGTAAGAGGTTTTGAGATTTGCTTTACTGGTTTATCAGTAAACCATCTTCTAAAGAACCACGTTCTAAACCACGGATAATATTTCTGATAATTCATTGCTGACATGTCAACATTAAAAAATCTGTCGTATTTATTAATGCAATAAATTAAATCATCATCGTCTGCATAATCTTGAAGAATATCATCAAGCTCTAACGGTATCAGCTTTCCTGTGAATGTACCTGACACAGGTAACTCTTTACGGAATAGCTCTAAAACTTCCTGATCTGTTACCATATGCGATCTTTCTCGTGTGCGATTGTGTTGTAGTCACGAACGGTTTTATAAACGATTTGACTAATATCGCTCGCTACTATAGCCCAACCAACAACAGGTAATCCACGCCCCACAAAAGCGCCCAGGTTAGTAACATATTTAGGCTTAAGTGTTGTTATGCTCGCTTCTGTAAGAGTTGGAAGTCTTACAGGTAATTCAGTGTTAAGAAGGTGGCGAAGGTATTTTGATGCTATTGACGTACCCGCTGTGGTTCCGTAAGGTTTACCTCTTGTTTTTAATAATGGCAGACCCAGAATAATACAGCTCATTGAAATAACATCTTTAATTCCGCCAAATTGATCATTAACTCTATCCAGTAAAATCCAAAAAAATAACTCTCCTGCAGTGATATTGCATACGCCACGATAGAAATATGTTCCATTTAATTCTTCAACTGTATCCATCAGTAACCCTTTAGTTTCAGGTAACATGTTGATTAATCGTACTGCGTGCAAGTACAAAGGGGAAGCTGTTTTTATGAAAAAGCACTTAAAATCAAAGTGCTGTTGGCTAAATGATAAAGGTTATGTGTGCAGGCTATACATTGAGACAGTCGGATACCAGTGAATTATATAAGGGAAAGAGAAGGGAATTCATTAGCTACTGCTCAATACCATCTATTAAAATGTTAATTATTTTCTTTTCTGTGAAGGATCTTTTAGTCGTTTAATTAAAAAGACAGAGAGTAATTGGGTGTCGTTGTTCTTTCTGAGTATTCGAAGTCTTTCGCTCCTGCCTTGCGTGAAGAATCATTATCCGAAAGAGTGTGCTTGCTTGAGCAAGCAACTTCCCCTAATCTGGCAAAAAGTAAGCTAATGCTTACCAAATGACTCGGGGTGCCCTTCTTCGTTGAAGGCTGAGAAATACCCGTATTACCTGATCTGGATAATGCCAGCGTAGGGAAGTCAGATGCCTTCCCGGTATCGCTTCTTCACGCAAGGCAGGAGCGAACCCATGCAGCCTGACCTGCTCGATTTACACGTTTTACACCACTTCCGAACCCGTTCTCCACTGACCCATTGTATGACCAACGATGTTGTACAGACCTTTACGGCCAACGTTTTGCTGGCGCTTGGCGCATCACCGGCGATGGTGATCGAGGCCGAAGAGGCCGAGCAGTTTGCCGCGATAGCCGATGCGCTGCTGGTTAACGTTGGCACGCTGACCGCGCCGCGCGCCCAGTCGATGCGTCGGGCAATAGAAAGCGCGGTGGCGGCAGGCAAACCCTGGACGCTGGACCCGGTTGCCGTTGGCGCGATCGCGTTCCGCACCCGTTTTTGCCATCAAATTCTTGCCCTGAAACCGGCGGCCATTCGCGGCAATGCCTCTGAAATCCTTGCTCTTGCCGGGATTAGCGCCGGCGGGCGCGGCGTCGATACGACCGATACCGCCGCCAGCGCGGTGCCTGCTGCCCAGGCGCTGGCCCGGCAGATCAATACGATTGTGGTGGTCACCGGCGAGGTGGACTACATCACGGACGGGCAACGTACCCGAACGGTTACGGGCGGTGACCCGCTGATGACGCGCGTGGTGGGCACCGGGTGCGCGCTTTCTGCCGTTGTGGCGGCGAGCTGCTCGCTGCCGGGTGACCGGCTGGATAACATCGCTGCCGCCTGCGGATGGATGAAACGAGCCGGAACGGTCGCGGTTGTGCAGTCGCGTGGCCCGGGCAGTTTTGCCAGCGCGTTCCTGGATGCGCTCTACACGCTGGAGGAACAGGCATGAAGCGAATTAACGCCCTGACCATTGCCGGCACCGATCCCAGCGGCGGCGCGGGTATCCAGGCTGACCTGAAAACTTTCTCAGCCCTTGGCGCGTACGGCTGCTCGGTCATCACCGCGCTGGTGGCGCAAAACACGCGCGGCGTGCAGTCGGTCTACCGTATCGAGCCGGATTTTGTTGCCGCGCAGCTGGATTCAGTGTTCAGCGACGTGCGCATCGATACCACCAAAATCGGCATGCTGGCCGAAACGGATATCGTTGAAGCGGTGGCCGAGCGGCTTAAACGCTATCAGGTACAAAACGTGGTGCTGGATACGGTGATGCTGGCGAAAAGCGGCGATCCGCTGCTCTCCGCCTCTGCCGTGGAAACGCTGCGCAAAAAGCTGCTGCCACAGGTGGCGCTCATCACGCCCAATCTGCCGGAAGCCGCCGCGCTGTTGGGCACATCGCACGCGCAAACGGAACGCGAGATGAAAGCGCAGGGGAACGCGCTGCTGGCGATGGGCTGCGGGGCGGTGCTGATGAAGGGTGGGCATCTGGATGACGCGGAAAGCCCGGACTGGCTCTTCACCCGCGACGGCGAAGTGCGCTTTACCGCGCCGCGCGTGCACACCAAAAATACCCACGGCACAGGCTGTACGCTCTCGGCCGCGCTGGCGGCGCTGCGTCCCCGGCATGAAGGCTGGGCCGAAACGGTGCGCGAAGCGAAATCCTGGCTATCGGCGGCGCTGGCAAAAGCCGATACTCTGGAAGTCGGTCACGGTATTGGGCCGGTTCATCATTTTCATGCATGGTGGTAAGCCAGTATACTGGCAGAAAACACCACGCCTGAGAAAACAGAGATGGAACAAGCGCATACCCGGTTAATCGCTCAACTGAATGAACGGATCGCCGCGCCCGATAACACGCCGCTGTACCTGAAGTTTGCCGAAACGGTAAAAAACGCGGTGCGCAGCGGCATGCTGGAGCACGGGAATATTTTGCCCGGCGAGCGCGATCTGAGCCAGTTAACCGGGGTGTCGCGCATTACCGTGCGAAAAGCGATGCAGGCGCTGGAGGAAGAGGGCGTGGTGACGCGTTCCCGTGGCTATGGCACGCAAATCAACAACATCTTTGAATATTCGCTTAAAGAGGCGCGCGGCTTTTCCCAGCAGGTGGTGCTTCGCGGTCAAAAGCCCAATACGCTATGGGTCAACAAGCGGGTGGTGAAGTGCCCGGAAGAGGTGGCAAACCACCTGTCGATTCTTCCGGACAGCGAGGTCTTTTTGCTCAAGCGCATTCGCTATGTGGATGACGATGCGGTGTCGATTGAAGAGTCCTGGGTGCCGGTTGGGCTCATTCCCGATCCGGATGCGATTGGTATTTCGCTGTACGACTACTTCCGCAGTCAGAATATTTTCCCGCAGCGCACCCGTTCACGGGTCAGCGCCCGTATGCCGGACAGCGAGTTTCAGGCGCACATTAAGATGGACGAAAAAATACCGGTGCTGGTGATCAAGCAGGTCGCGCTTGACCAGCAGCACCGGCCGATTGAGTACAGCATCAGCTACTGTCGCAGCGATCTATACGTCTTTGTGTGCGAGGAGTAATTCGTCGCGAGTCGGGGCGCAGTCTCCGCCTCGGTGGCTGACTACCCAGGACGCCACGGCATTCCCCAGCAGAACGGCGTCTGCCAGCGACCATCCCGCCGCCAGCCCGGCAAGCGTGCCGCCCGCGTGGCTGTCGCCAGCGCCAATGGTGTCCACAACCGTCGCCGGGAACGCCGGAACAACGCCCGAGGTCTTACCGTCATACCACGCGGCGCCGTCTTTATCATGCCGCACAATCAGCGCGGCACCGAAACGCAGCGGCCACTCCGCACCCAGATCTTCAGCCGCGACACCCAGTCGCTCGGCTGCGATCTCCGCTTCCTGACGATTAAGCGACACAATCGGCCTGCAGGCCATAATCCGCGCCATCAGCGCGTCGGGAATATCCGCGATGCGGGGACCGAAATCGATAAAGACCGTCACGTCCGGTAACCCCTCCAGCCAGCGTGTCAGCAGCTCGCCGCTGGGCGAGGCCAGCTGATAGCCGGACAAATAGACCAGGCTGTTCGACGGGATATTAAGCACATCAAGCCAGCGCTGCTGCCACTGGTTCTCCACGCCGCTAAAGGACATAAAGGTGCGCTCGCCGTCTGGCTCCACCAGCGCGAGGCACCAGCCGTTATCGCCGGTTTCGGCCTCAATGGCGCTGTGCAGATCCTGCTTCGCCATGGCGTTGCGAATGATGTCCGCCCACACGCCGTGGCCGACGGGCAGGGCGTTTTGCGCCGTAATGCCGAGCCGTTTCAGGGCGATGGCAATGTTCAGCGCGCAGCCGCCGATATTCACCCCCTGCTGTTTGAGCTCGATATCGCACCCGCGCCAGGGCAGGGCGTAGGCGTCGGCGATGACGTCAATCACCGCTGCGCCCAGCACCGTCACCGGGCGCGTGGCGTGCAGATTGTCGAGACGTTGGGCAAATGCATTCATACGCCCTCCCTTTGCTCCCTGAAGTGCAGCAGTTTCTCGCAATAGTGGCCGAAATCGAGCCGGTTGGCGGCGTCGAGTTCGGCTTTGAGCGCCGGGTCAATCGCCTGCACGCCGTGGAGCGCACCGCAGATGGCCGTCGCCATCGCGCCAATGGTGTCGGTATCGCCGCCCAGATTGGCGCATAAAATGGCGCAGCGGTTTGGGTCGGTTCCCGCCAGTTCGACCATCGCAATAGCTGCCGGAACGGACTCAATGGTGCTGGTTCCGGCCCCCACGAGCTGGTACACCTGCTCGCTGGCGGACTCAATACCGTTGGCTTCCCGCACGGTCTTAAGGGCCAGCTCAATACGCGCCGCCAGCGACGCGCTGAAGGTGGTGGTTTTCGCCTCCTGCGCATAGCGGGCAATACCCGGCAGGGCATCGACGATGTTCTGCCAGCTTTCGCCGTCGATGGCACGGGAAACCGCCCAGGCAATCACCACCGCGCCGGCAATGGCGAGATCGGATTTATGGGTCGGGCTGGAGGCCTGCGCCACCTGCTCAACAAAGTGTTCCAGACGCGTGGCCGGAAGCAGGCAGCCCAGCGGGGAGGCGCGCATCGCCGCCCCGTTGGTCACGCCGTTGTTTTCCAGTTCGCTAACCGGTTTCCCGTCGCGAATCGCGTTAAGCGCGATTTTGGAGGTCGGGCCGAGCACGTTCTTATTGAACGCGTCGAAGTCGAGCGCCCAGCGCAGAATATGCTTGCCGATAACGTCCGGGTTAATCTCCCCGTCGCACTCGACGATCGCGTCCGCCAGGCACAGCGCCATTGAGGTATCGTCGGTGAACTCTGCCTGTTTGAAATAGCAGGCCGCATTATTCTCTGCCGGGCCGGGTAAAAAGCGGTCGATCCAGCCAAAGTGGGCCTTGACGCGCTTTCTCGGCCACAGCTCCGACGGCATGCCCATCGCATCCCCTAACGCCTGCCCGTAAAGGGCCCCGAGAACACGTTCTTGTTTCATTTAACTTCCCCTTGTGTCAGCGCGGCATCGCCATCAACCACCTCAATTGCGGTGATCTCTTTATCCGATTCGCGGAAAAACAGCATAAACAGCACGGCAATCACGGCAATCATGATTGCACCAAACGCCCACATTCCGGCCTAGTTGAAGGTCAGCCCATTCACCGGCTCTTTGTATGCGAACATTTTTTCCATCATCACGCCTCCCAGGCGGTAACCCAGCAGGCTACCAAAGCCCTGGCAGCACAGCGTAATCAGGCCCTGTGCGGCGGTTCGCATGTGCACCGGCGCTTTTTTATCCACGTAGATATACGCGGTAACGTAGTAGAAGTCGTAGCTCACGCCGTGCAGCAGAATGCCGAGGAACAGCAGGGCGTAGGTAAAGTACTGTTCCGCACCGCCGTAAACGAAGAATCCGTAGCGGATAGCGGCCGTGATCAGACCCAGTAGTAAGACCTTCTTAATACCAAAGCGTTTGGTAAAGAACGGCAGCGCCAGCATAAAGAAGATTTCGGAGAACTGGCCGAGCGTCATCCAGCCGGTGGCGTTTTTCATCCCCACTTCGGTGAGATAGCCGTTAGCGAAGATGTAGTAGAAGGCCAGCGGCATGGCGAACAGGAACGAGCAGAAGAAGAACACCAGGAAGTTTTTGTCGCGCAGCAGGATCAGCGCGTCCAGCCCCAGCATCACCTTGAAGTCCAGCTTGCCGGTGCTCTTCGGCGGGGTGTTCGGCAGGAACAGGGCAAACACGCCGAGCAGGGCTGAGCTGGCTGCGGTCATCAGCAGCGGAATATTGGTATCGGAAATATCGCTGTAGCCCAGCATCTGCGGCAGGAATCCGCACGCCAGCCCGGAGGCGATCCAGCCGATGGTGCCCATCACGCGGATGCGCGGGAAATCGGCCTCGACGTCATCCACGTTGGCGAAGGCAATGCTGTTGGTCAGCGCGATGGTCGGCATATAGGTCAGGGAGTAAACCAGCAGCAGCGGGAAGAAGGTGCTGAACTGGGTTTGCTGTGCGGCGAAGTACATCAGAATGGCGCCGGCGAACATCAGCACCGCCAGCACTTTCTGTGCGGCGAAGAAGCGGTCCGTCAGCGAGCCGACCAGAATCGGTGAGAGGATAGCGGCAATGGCGGTACAGGCGTAAGACCAGCCAATTTCCCCGGCGGTAAAACCGCTTTTGCTCAGCCACAGCCACAGCGGCACAAACCACGCGCCCCAGATAAACCATTCAACAAACATCATGAATGACAGTTGGACTTTCGTTTTCATTTTTTAATCCTGCATGTCAGAGAGGGTACGCCTTTAACATACCACTTAATAATACCTTTTAAATACCTTTGCGGCGATTGTTTGATCAATGTAACAGTTTTGTTGTACACGAATCGAGCCAGCAGATTGTGCTGAAAAAAAATGCAAAGGGTGGAAAATCTGTTAAGTCGGTACCAGGCTTAGTCTGCCCATAAAAGATGGGACTGGATAAACACACACCGACACGACGTCGGACTTACGGGAGTATCACATGACTGATATTGCGCAGTTGCTTGGCAAAGACGCCGACAGCCTTTTACAGCATCGTTGTATGACCATTCCAGCCGACCAGCTGTATCTGCCTGGTCATGACTACGTTGATCGCGTGATGATCGATAACAACCGTCCGCCTTCGGTCCTGCGAAATATGCAGACGCTCTACAACACCGGACGGCTCGGCGGCACCGGCTATCTCTCTATTCTGCCGGTAGACCAGGGCGTTGAGCACTCGGCGGGTGCCTCTTTCGCGGCGAATCCGCTCTACTTCGATCCGAAGAACATTGTTGAGCTGGCGATTGAAGCGGGCTGTAACTGTGTAGCCTCCACCTACGGCGTGCTGGCTTCGGTTTCGCGTCGCTATGCCCACCGCATTCCGTTCCTTGTGAAGCTCAACCACAACGAAACTCTGAGCTACCCTACCGAATATGACCAGACCCTCTACGCCAGCGTCGAGCAGGCGTTCAATATGGGGGCGGTGGCGGTAGGGGCGACCATCTATTTCGGTTCTGAGCAGTCTCGTCGTCAGATTGAAGAGATCTCCGCGGCGTTTGAACGCGCGCACGAGTTGGGCATGGTCACCGTACTGTGGGCGTATCTGCGCAACAATGCGTTCAAGAAAGACGGCGTGGATTACCACGTGTCGGCCGACCTGACCGGGCAGGCGAACCACCTGGCGGCGACCATCGGCGCAGATATTGTGAAGCAGAAAATGGCCGAGAATAACGGCGGCTATAAAGCGGTGAACTTTGGCTATACCGATGACCGCGTATACAGCAAGCTGACCAGCGATAACCCGATCGATCTGGTGCGCTACCAGCTGGCGAACTGCTACATGGGCCGTGCGGGGCTGATTAACTCCGGCGGCGCGGCGGGCGGTGATACCGACCTGTCAGACGCGGTGCGTACGGCGGTTATCAACAAACGCGCGGGCGGCATGGGGCTGATCCTTGGCCGTAAGGCGTTTAAGAAATCGATGGCCGACGGCGTGAAGCTGATCAATGCGGTGCAGGACGTCTATCTGGATAGCAAAGTCACGATTGCCTGACGCCTCCATCTCCCTCTCCCTGTGGGAGAGGGTTGGGGTGAGGGCATCACCGCGCATCGTGTGAAACATCAGCGCAAAAGCACACAGTCCGGCGGCAGCCGACACTGCAGCGCGCCGGGCAACACCTCAATGCGGAACTGTTTTCCGCTCAGCGGCTCTCCATCGAGGTTAAACGTCATCCCGTGCGGCGCATTCACCTCAAACCATGCGGATTTACCGTCAATGATATTCGGACTCTCTTCCGGCTGCGTCAGCGTGGTAAACAGCGCGGGCAGCAGACCGTCGCCCGTAAAAATACGCAGCTGTAGCTGGCCGTCATTGATCAGCGCCTCCGGGCAGAGCTGCTGCCCGCCGCCTGCCTGGCGACCATTGCCAATGCCAATCACCAGCGCGTCACCCTGCCACTGAAAATCCTCGCCGCGAATTTCGCAGCGGTCAGGCTTGAGGGTGTCCATGCGCATCAGGCCGTGGATGAGATACGACACGCCGCCCAGCGCCGCCTTCAGCTTTTCCGGCGTTTCGCTGGTGATGCGCGTGCCAAACCCGCCGGTCGCCATATTGATAAAGCAGGTTTTATCATTCACCTGCGCAATATCCACAGCGGTGGCCTTGCCGAGGATCGCCAGCTGGAGCGCCTTCTCTAACTCCTCGGGGATCCCTGCGCTGGTGGCAAAATCATTGGCGGTGCCGAGCGGTAAAATGCCCATCACTGGGCGGTTTGCCGGGGGCAGGTCGATCAGCGCTGACGCGATCTCATTGATGGTGCCATCGCCGCCGCCGGAAATGATGGTGTTGACGCCAAGCCCGAGGGCTTCATTGATATAGCGTGCCGCGTCGCCTTTTTCCCAGGTTACCCTTACGTGGATGCGCGCGCCGTCGTCACGCAAACCCTGAATTGCCTGACGCAGCAGATCGTTGCCCGCACTTTTGCCATTGAGAATCAATAAACTGTCTTGATAGGTTGCCATCCGCGCTGCTCCCTTTTTTAGCGTTAGTAAGAGTGTATAGCAGAGAGGAAAAAAGCGGGTAAGAACAGGATGAAAGGAAAAAAATAAGGCTGCGGAAAGGGGATTTATCCCCCTTCGTGGCGTTTACCTTTTATACGCTGGTCCCTCAATTGACGCTTGCTGTCAACGTTTGAGCCCTGCCATTTGCCTGTTCTCAATTTTCAACTGTTTACGCCACACCCGATTATGTAGCGTTAGCGCAATTGAACGGTAAAAGACTGACGTATTCATCCACACGATATTCAGGCCGAAAAATCCCAGTCCTAATAGTGAGGTTATTTGCGGTGTGTAATTCTCTACAGAGCCAAATAAAAGCGAAATCCACGTCCAGATAAAATAAACGATGCTCATCAAGCCAGTCAGTGTAATGATAGAAATATGCAGTTTATATCCCGTTAAGGAACCTCTGGCCGTTAAAAACATCGTGCTCATTACAATCATGCAATACACCACTGCTGCAAGGAATACTCCCATCATTACCTTAAATTCAGGTAAGTCGAGCAGGCGAAATAGCAACATCCAGACAGAAACTTGTAGCATAGCGTAGCAAAAAATAGTGAGTAAGGTACTTATTGCTAAGGGAATACCTGTCATATGTACACCCACAGGAACACCGAACTGACCTTTTAAGCGATCTTTCAATGATTCAAGCCGTTGGCAATCGTTAGTCGCCATTTCACCTGTTATCACAGTACTTAATGCAAGGCTCTTTTTGATGTAATTTATCATGTCCGGGTCAATAACTTCCTGTAAACGAAAAAGACTGAATCAAACCAAAAACGTATTTACCAGATTGTGTAATATTCTGAGGATTCCGGATTGTACCCGAGACAGCACTGCCAACAAATGCTGAGGAGTTTGAAATAGCATTCAACAGCTCTCGCTGTAAGAGCAGCTGCAGCGCTTCCGAGGGGTAACGTTTAGGGTAAATGCCAGCTTTCATCGCTGCTTTAACCCCTGAATTAGAGATCCCGGGATTTCGGATACGAATGATTTCCTCAGTTAACCGCGTGCGGTCTGCCCGGCTCATTTTTTGTAATAACGAGAGTAAACTTTCAGACGTTGAGCGATTAAGTAGGCGGTAGGTTAATACAGCGCTTTTTAGACCCGCAGCAGCCCCGGCAAGTGAAATCGCATCAAGAGCAGTATTGGTTGCGGTATACCACTCCTGGGAATCCATCCACGCAACATAGTCATTATGATTCATGGCAATAAGTGACAAGCGGCCAAGCCCGTTTGCACACTGAATTCCTGTTGCTACACCACCAGCGACAATCACAGCGGCAACAGCGCCGGAAGAACCTGCGGTGAGAGGAATGGCCATACCTGCGCCTGCAGCAAGTACGACAGTGAGAATGGCAGCTCCGCAAGAAATCGCCGTAGAACCTATTTCAGTCGCTAATGAAGGTGACTGAATCGTCGTCGTCGTTGCCTGGAGAGGATTACTTGATGAGGCGTTTACTTTAGTGATGACGACATGACTCACCGAGCTTTCGTTTGGCGTCGCAATCCGTCTTGAGGGTCTCACTAACCACTGACGCGCACCGTCTGAGTAGATGATCCCAACCTGGCTAAAGTTACGGCTACAGTCCAGCTGATTGGCAAGGGCGGTGAAATTAATATCGCCCCCGGAGGCTAGACCCAGACTGCGGGCGAGTTCGTAATCCGGAATATCCTTTGAAATCTGACCAGGAAACGTCATGTTGTCTCTCCGTCCATGTGAAATCGTATAACGCTGAGAAATAAAGAGTAAAGGGCATGTAATGGAGGGGAGTTAGGAATGATCCGAATAACACGCCATCCTGCCAGAACCAATGAAAATTGTGATGGATATCTTATACCCGCCCGATTTTCGTAAAAGATATTCCAGCAGACGCTGCTGCGAATCAACACCCTTCATTTGGTGGGGCGGGGCAATTTCATTCTGACTAAGTGGACTGAATTGTACAAAAAATAAGCCCGCGTAAGGGAGATTACGCAGGCTAAGGAGGTGGTTCCTGGTACAGCTAGCATTTATGGGTTATGTTTTTCAGCGGAGGGATAATACCCGTATTGAACGAAGCGGTATGTGATCCGATTCTAAGAATTATCCCAGCGCGAAAAAATTTCCCTGATTGACTATTTGCCGTGTGGGTTTCGGGTGCTTTCACCGTTGAAGTTACGCATCAGCAGGGCGAACTTCAGCTCCACCTCTTCCGGAACCGGAAGCCAGACGGTATGACCGTCGCCCGGTGCCACCTCAATCATTTCACCTTTACCGTTTTCCAGATGCTCCAGCGTGAAGTTCATGTTGCCCTGCGGGGTCATCAGCTCCAGGCTGTCGCCTTTGGTAAACTTGTTTTTTACCGCGACGGCCGCCAGCGCGCCTTTGCGCTCGCCGGTGAAGTCACCGACAAACTGCTGGCGCTCGGATACGGAGTAGCCATGCTCGTAGTTCTGGTAGTCGTCGTGAGTATGACGGCGCAGGAAGCCTTCGGTATAGCCGCGATGCGCCAGGCCTTCCAGGGTTTCCAGCAGGCTGGAATCGAACGGTTTACCGGCCGCCGCATCGTCGATGGCTTTGCGGTATACCTGCGCGGTACGCGCGCAGTAGTAATAGGATTTGGTGCGGCCTTCAATCTTCAGGGAGTGCACGCCCATCTGGGTCAGACGCTCGACGTGGGCGATGGCGCGCAGATCTTTCGAGTTCATGATGTAGGTGCCGTGCTCGTCTTCAAAGGCGGTCATGTACTCGCCCGGACGTTTGGCTTCTTCAATCATAAACACGCTGTCGGTTGGCGCGCCGATGCCCAGCGTTGGCTCGACGTTAGTCACCGGGATCGGCTCGTGCTTGTGAACGATGTTGCCGATGTCATCTTCTTTGCCTTCCTGGACGTTGTATTCCCAGCGGCAGGCGTTGGTGCAGGTGCCCTGGTTCGGGTCGCGCTTGTTGATATACCCGGAGAGCAGGCAGCGGCCAGAGTAGGCCATGCACAGCGCACCGTGGACGAAGATTTCGATTTCCATATCCGGCACCTGGGTGCGGATCTCTTCGATCTCTTCAAGGGACAATTCGCGAGACAGAATGACGCGGGTCAGCCCCATCTGCTTCCAGAACTTGACCGTCGCCCAGTTGACGGCATTAGCCTGTACGGAGAGGTGAATATCCATCTCCGGGAAATTCTCCCGAACCAGCATGATTAAACCCGGGTCCGACATGATCAGCGCGTCCGGCCCCATATCCACAACGGGCTTCAGGTCGCGAATGAACGTTTTCAGCTTGGCGTTGTGCGGCGCGATGTTGACCACCACGTAGAATTTCTTGCCCAGGGCATGCGCTTCGTTGATGCCGAGCTGCAGGTTCTCGTGGTTGAATTCGTTGTTACGTACGCGCAGCGAATAGCGAGGCTGGCCCGCGTAGACAGCATCGGCCCCATAGGCGAAAGCGTAACGCATATTTTGCAGCGTTCCCGCCGGGGAAAGGAGTTCCGGTTTAAACATGTTTGTTCTCGTTCTGATGACAGGTCAGATCCGCGGCACCTGGTGCAGCGGTAAGGGGAGATCCCCCACTTTAAGGGCGGGCATTGTAGCGCTGCGGGGCGGGGAGGTAAAGCGCCGGGTCGCGTCACCGCTCTCCCGGCGCGCGTCGTGCTGTCAGGTGTTGTCTTTTACCGTCTGAGTAGACCCGTTAGTTTTGACCGAGGCGATACCCTTATCACGCGACTGTTCCGTTGCATAAAGCTGGCTGCTGCCAATCACCTGATGATTGCCTGCCTTGAGATTGAAATGGAACTTACCGTTAGAGGCCGTTTTCTTCTCATAGCGCTCGTCCAGGGGGCTGTTCGTGCGTACGGAGGCAATGCCGTTTTCGGCGGCACTTTTACTGGTGTAAAGCTCGCTGGTAAGAACGATCTCTCCGTTTCCAGCCTTCAACACAAACCTGAACTGACCATCACTGCTTTTACTTAATTCGAACCAACCAGACATAGGAACTCCTTGATCGAAAGTAAAATGAGAGGCACCAGTTATCAGTAAGCGAACCGGTAAAAAGAGTATGGTTGATTCCTGAATTGATTCCAGAAAAGAAAAACCCGCCTTAGGGCGGGTTTCAGCGTCGAAAGGTCACGCAATCCTGCACGCATCCGCTTCCCAGCGATACCCCACGCCATACACCGCGCGGATAAAAGACTGCTCGGCGTCCAGCGCCTCCAGCTTGCGGCGCAGGTTTTTGATATGGCTGTCGATGGTGCGGTCGGTCACCACGCGGTAATCGTCATACAGGTGGTTCAGCAGCTGTTCGCGGGAGAAGACTTTTCCCGGCTCGTGGGAGAGGGTTTTCAGCAGGCGGAACTCCGCAGGCGTCAGGTCCAGCAGCTTGCTGCGCCAGCTCGCCTGGAAGCGGCTTTCGTCGACAATCAGCGGGCTTTCGGCGTCCAGCACCTGAAGCTCGCGCTGCGGCCTGCAGCGGCGCAGAATGGTTTTTACGCGGGCGACCACCTCGCGCGGGCTGTAGGGCTTGCAGATGTAGTCGTCCGCGCCGATTTCGAGCCCCAGCAGGCGGTCAATCTCTTCAATTTTGGCGGTGACCATGACGATCGGCACGTCGGAGAAGCGACGAATTTCCCGGCACAGGGTCAGTCCGTCAACGCCCGGCAGCATTAAATCCAGAAGGATCAGATCCGGCGGGGTCTGGCGCACGTATGGCAGCACCTGGTCGCCGTGGCCGATCAGCGACGGGGCGTAGCTGGCCGCGCGTAAATAGTCGATCAGCAGCTGTCCCAGCTTGGGTTCGTCTTCCACAATCAAAATGCGCGGCGTGTTTTCGTCAATCGGTAACTCGGTCATACTTCTCTCGATAAATCCCGTTCCAGAGGTAACTCTACTGTAATGCTAACCCCGCCAAAAGGCGAATGGGCGGCGCGGATTGTGCCATTATGCGCCTCGACGATGTTAACGCAAATCGCCAGCCCCAGACCCGAACCGCCGCTGGCGCGGTTGCGGGAACTTTCGGTACGGTAGAAACGTTCAAACAGTTTTTCCAGCTGCGCGTCCTGCACGCCCGGGGCGGAATCGGCGAAGGTGAGGGCAAAACGCCCGTTTTCCTGCCTGCCGGAGATATGCAGCCCCCCGCCGCTGTCGGTGTAGCGCAGACTGTTTTCCAGCAGATTGTTGAACAGCTGCATCAGCCGGTCCTTGTCGCCAAACACCACCGCGCTGTCCGGCAGGGAGAGGTCAATCTTCAGGTCGCGGCTGGCAAACCGCTCGCGGAAGGCGCCGCTGATCACTTCCAGAATGTTAATCACATCCACCGGCGCTTTCTGGTAGGCCAGCGCGCCTTCGTCGGACATGGAGAGCTGGTGGAGGTCATCCACCAGCTTGGTGAGCGTGCCCACCTCTGCCTGCAGAGAGGCCACCGATTCGGGCGTAAACTGGCGCACGCCGTCCTGAATGGCCTCCAGCTCGCCGCGCAGCACCGCCAGTGGCGTGCGCAGCTCGTGGGAAATATCGGCCATAAAGTCGCGGCGCATCTGCTGGTTCTTCTCCAGCGTGCTGGCGAGCTGGTTAAAGTCCTGTGCCAGCTTGCCCAGTTCGTCCTGGCTGCGGGTATCGACTCGGGTGGTGAAATCCCCGGCGGCCAGCTTGTGCGTGCCTTCCACCAGGCGTTTCACCGGGGCGAGCAGACCGCGCGCCAGCGGGAAGGTGGCGAGCGCGGCGAGCAGGGTGGAGAGGGCGACAATCAGCCAGCTTGTGCGACGCTGCTGGCGATCAAAGTTGATGTCGGTGTTGCGCGTCAGGCGCTCCACCGGGGAGGCGATCACCCAGCCAACGGTGGCGTTATTCACTTTAATCGCACGACGGGTGCCGTCCGGCGGTATCGGCGCACGCGGCCCAACCAGGGGGCGCATATCCTGGTCAATCACCCAGAACTGGGTGCGCCAGCCGTGCGGCGGCATGCCCGGACCCGGACGATCGTCGCCGGTATCGTGCTCCAGCGAGCGCAGGATCTGGAAAATAAAGCGGTCGTTATTGCGCAGAAAACGCCAGTTGCCGTGCTGGGCGTACTGTTCACTCAGCGCATCGCTTAAGCCCTGCAAACGCTGCTCATTGCCATGCTTAATGTAATCAATAAAGCCGCGCTCGAAGCTGACCCGCACCGCCCAGTGCATGGTGATCAGCAGGACGATACAGGTGGCAAATATCGCCACAAAGAGCTTGCCGGTAATGCCCGGACGCCAGAATTTCATGAGCCACTCCTTTTGCCGCGCCTGATGACGACGTTCTTGCTGGTATCATCCGGCACGCGGGCGAAGATGAAAGCGGGCAGGGCGATGATGACCGCCATGCTGAGATAGGTATACAAAAAGACCTGATGCGCCACCGGCGTGTCGACGCTGAGGTGGTGCTGGCCGTACATGCCGAGCAGTAACCCCGCGATAGTCACGCCCACGCTCATGGAGAGCTGCATGATCATCGACAGCAGGCTGTTGCCGCTGCTCGCCAGATCGTCCGGCAGGTCTTTCAGCGTCAGGGTATTCATCGACGAGAAGCGCATGGAGTTGACGATCCCCTGGCAGAACAGCACCAGCGGCAGGACGTAGTACCAGCCCATCAGCGCCACGGACATAAACAGCAGGCTGACCAGCGCCAGCCCCAGCGTGGCGGTTACCAGCACGTGACGGTAGCCAAAGCGGTTCACCACCTGTACCACGATGCGCTTCATTCCCATGCTGCCGAGCACCATCGGGATCATCATCAGGCCAGCGTGGAACGGCGAAAATCCCATCCCGATTTGCAGGAAAACGGGCGTCATAAACGGCAGCATGCCGCTGCCGACGCGCCCGGCGAAGCTGCCGAACAGGCCAAGGCGATAGGTAGGGTTTTTAAACAAGTTCAGGCTGAACAGCGCCTTATCGTTACCTCTGGCATGCCACAGGTACCACAGTATGGCGGTAACGCCGAGCGCGATCAGGAGCCCGAGCGTCAGGGGCGAAATGCCCAGACCTTTTTGCCCGTCCAGCGCCAGGGTAAGCGTGGCCATGCCCGCCGCCAGCAGGATAAAGCCAAAGAAATCAAAGCGCCGCGTCTGCATTTTGTAGTTCGGCATCAGCGTCAGGGTGGCGATGGCGCCGATGATGCCAACAGGAAGATTGATTAAGAAGATCCAGTGCCAGGAGGCGTACTCCACCAGAATGCCGCCGAGCGCCGGGCCCAGCAGCGGCCCCACCTGGCCGGGCAGAGTGACAAAGGTCATCGCGGCCATGTACTGCTCACGCGGCACAATCTTCATCACCGTTAACCGCCCGACGGGCACCATCATCGCCCCGCCGATGCCCTGCAGCACGCGCGCCATGACCAGCTGGTCGAGGGTATTGGCCTGGGCGCAAAACAGCGAGCCGGTGGTAAACAGCACGATGGCGGTAAAGAAGATATTCCGCACGCCGACCTTATCGGCCAGCCAGCCGCTGGCGGGCAGCATCACGGCAACCGTCAGCACGTAGGAGACAATCACCATGTGCATATGCAGCGGACTCTCCCCCAGGCTTTTCGCCATGGAGGGGAGGGCGGTGTTGACGATGGTCGTATCCAGCGACTGCATAAAGAAGCCGAAGGCGACTATCCATAATTGCCAGCGAACGTTGCTGGGAAGCTCAGTCATTTACCCGTTTACCGTTTCTCTGTTTTTACGCGAAAAGCGCAGCCGCAGGCGGTCGAAGAACAGATAGACCACCGGCGTGGTGTACAGCGTCAGCAGCTGGCTCATGACCAGGCCGCCGACAATGGTGATCCCCAGCGGCTGGCGCAGCTCCGAGCCGTCGCCGCCCGAGATCACCAGCGGCAGCGCGCCAAACAGCGCCGCCAGAGTGGTCATCATAATCGGACGAAAGCGCAGCAGGCAGGCCTGGAAGATGGCCTCTTCCGGCGAGAGATTGCCGTTGCGCTGGGCATCCAGCGCGAAGTCCACCATCATGATGGCGTTTTTCTTCACGATGCCGATTAATAGCATGATCCCGATGAGCGCGATAAGGCTGAACGGCGCGCCGAACAGCTCCAGCGCCAGCAGCGCCCCCACGCCCGCCGACGGCAGCGTCGAAAGGATGGTTAGCGGGTGCACGTAGCTCTCATACAGCACGCCCAGCACAATATAAACCGTAGCGATGGCGGCCAGAATCAAAATCACCTGCGAGTTCATCGTCTCCTGGAACACCTGCGCGGTCCCGGCAAAGCTGCCGCGCACGGTGGACGGCACGCCAAGCTGGGTCATCGCGCGGTTGATCGCGTCGCTGGCCTCCGAAAGTGATGAGCCAACTGGCAGGTTAAACGAGATGGTCGACGCCGCCGACAGCCCCTGATGGTTCACCGACAGCGGCGCGTTGGCAGGCTGCCAGCTGGCGAAATAGGAGAGCGGAATCGCCTTGCCGTCGTTGTTAATCACAAACATCTTGTCCAGGGCGCTGATGTCCTGGGTATAGCGAGGGTCAACTTCCATCACAACCTTGTACTGGTTCATCGGCTGGTAGATGGTGGAGATCTCGCGCTGGCCGAAGGCGTTGTTCAGCAGGCTGTTGGCGGCTTCAACGTTGATGCCCAGCCGCGACATGGTTTCACGGTCGTAGGTCAGGGCCATCTCGGCGCCGTTGTCCTGCTGATCGGAGTTGACGTCCGCCAGCTCCGGCAGGGCGGCCAGCGCCTTGCGGATCTTCGGCTCCCACTCGCGCAGGGCGGCTAAATCGTCCGAGAGCAACGTGTACTGATAGCTGGCGTTCGCCTGACGGCCGCCGACGCGGATATCCTGAACGGCCATCAAAAACAGGTTGGCCCCCGGCTCTTTGGCGAGCTTCACCCGCAGGCGGTCAATCACCTGCTGGGCGGTTTCGTTGCGCTCGCCGCGCGGTTTCAGGGTAATAAACATCATCCCGCTGTTAACGCGTGACCCGCCGGTAAAGCCGGTCACGTTATCCACGGCTTTGTCTTCACGAATGATCTTCATAAAGTCCTGCAGCTTGCCGCGCATGGCCTGGAACGAAATGCTCTGGTCCGCCTGAATCCCGCCCATCAGCACGCCGGTGTCCTGCTCCGGGAAGAAGGTTTTCGGGATGGTGATGTACATCCAGACGTTGAGCACGATGGTGCCGATCAGCACCAGACCTACCAGCCGCGTATGGTTCAGCACCCACTTCAGCGATTTGCCGTAGCCTTCCTGCATCGCCATCAGGAAACGTCCAAAGCCTTTGCGGCGCGGCTGCGAGTGCGGTTTGCTGCGCTTGAGCATCCAGCCGCACATCATTGGCGTCAGCGTTAAGGAGATAACCAGCGAAATGCCGATGGCGACGGAGAGGGTGACGGCAAACTCGCGCAGCAGCCGGCCCGGCAGCCCGCCCATCAGCAGCAGCGGCAGGAATACCGCCACCAGAGACAGGCTCATGGAGAGCACCGTAAAGCCCACCTCGCGCGTGCCCTGCAGGGCAGCCTGCAGCGGCTTCACGCCCGCTTCCAGATGGCGGGAAATGTTCTCCAGCACCACGATGGCGTCATCCACTACGAAGCCCGTCGCAATCGTCAGGGCCATCAGCGACAGGTTGTTAAGGCTAAAGCCGCACAGGTACATGGCGGCAAAGGTACCGATCAGCGATACCGGCACGGCCACCGCCGGGATCAGCGTCGCGCGGCCGGATCGCAGGAACAGGAAGACCACCAGGATCACCAGCGCGACGGAGATCACCAGCGTTTGCTCCACCTCTTCCAGCGAGGCGCGAATGGTCGGGGAGCGATCCTGGGCAATTTGCAGATCGATTGCTGCCGGGATGGTCTGCTGCAGGTCCGGAAGACGGGCGCGAATGCTGTTCACTGTCTCGATAATGTTCGCTTCCGGCAGCTTGCGGATCATCAGCAGAATCGCCGGCTTGGCGTTGGTCATCCCGGCGTTGCGCACGTCCTGCACCGAGTCGGTGACGCTGGCCACGTCGCTTAAGCGCACCGCGGCGCCGTTGTTATAGTGGATGATGAGCGGCTGGTATTCCGCGGCGGTTTTCAGCTCGTCGTTAGTGTGGATCTGCCAGCGGTGGCTGTTGTCCTCAATCGCCCCCTGCGGTTTACGCACGTTGGCGTTGCTGATGGCGGAGCGCACGTCGTCCAGCGACACGCCCTGGTTGAATAACGCCTGCGGGTTTAACCCTACGCGCACGGCGGGCAGGGAGCTCCCGCCGACGCTCACGTCACCGACGCCGTTAATTTGTGAGATTGTCTGCGCCAGCTGGGTAGACGCAAAGTCATACAGCTGCCCCTGCGAGTACGTATCCGAGGTCAGCGTCAGGATCATGATCGGCGCGTCGGACGGGTTGGCCTTGCGGTAGGTTGGGCGGCTCGGCATCCCGCTCGGCAGCAGGCTCTGTGCGGCGTTAATGGCCGCCTGCACGTCGCGCGCCGCGCCGTTGATATCCCGGTCGAAGCTGAACTCCAGAATAATGCGCGTGCTGCCCAGCGAGCTGCTGGAGGTCATCTCGTTGACCCCCGCAATCCGCCCGAGCGAACGCTCCAGCGGCGTGGCAACGGACGAGGCCATGGTTTCCGGCGAGGCGCCCGGCAGCGAGGCGCTGACCATGATCACCGGGAAATCCACCTGAGGCAGCGGCGCCACCGGCAGCAGCCGGAAGCCCAGAACGCCGCAGAGGGTAATGGCGAGCGAGATGAGAATCGTCGCCACCGGGCGATAAATGAAGAGGGCGAAAAACTTCACTTATGCCTCCTCTTCACGTTTCGGGAAGCGGCTTTTGGTCCACAGCGCCAGGCGGTCAAACAGCAGGTAGATCACCGGCGTAGTAAAGAGCGTCAGCACCTGGCTCACCAGCAGACCGCCGACCATGCCGATACCCAGCGGACGGCGCAGCTCCGCGCCGACGCCGGTGCTGAGCATCAGCGGCAGCGCGCCGAGCAGGGCGGCCAGCGTGGTCATCAGGATAGGGCGAAAACGCAGCAGGCAGGCCTGGAAAATCGCATCACGCGGCGACATGCCCTGCTCGCGCTCGGCGGCCAGGGCAAAGTCGATCATCATGATGGCGTTTTTCTTCACGATCCCGATAAGCAGGATGATGCCGATGATGGCAATCACGTCCAGCTCGCTGCCCGCCAGCATTAATGCCAGCAGCGCCCCCACGCCCGCCGTCGGCAGGGTAGAGAGGATGGTGATCGGATGGATAAAGCTTTCGTACAGCACGCCGAGCACGATGTACATCGCCACGACCGCCGCGACGATCAGCCAGATGGTGTTGCCCAGCGCAGCCTGGAACGCCAGGGTGCTGCCCTGGAACTGGGTCTGAATGTCGGACGGGAAGCTGAGCTCTTTTTCAGCCGCCTGAATGGCCTCCACCGCTTCGCCGAGAGAGTAATTGTCCGGCACGTTGAAGGAGATGGTGGTGGACGGGAACTGATCCAGATGGTTGATCGACAGCGGGGTATAGCGCTCTTCCACCGTGGCGATAGCGCTCAGCGGCACAATGCCGCCGTCTTTGCTGGTCAGGCGCACCGAGTCCAGCCCCGCCAGGCCGGGCGTGTTCTCCGTATTGTGCTCCAGCACCACGCGGTACTGGTTGGCCTGGGTGTAGATGGTGGAGATCAGGCGCTGACCGAAGGCGTTGTACAGGGCGTTGTCCACGTCTGCCATGGTAATACCGAGGCGGCTGGCGGTATCGCGGTTGACGTTCACGTACGCCGCCAGCCCTTTGTCCTGCCAGTCGCTGCTGACGTCGGAGAGCTGTGGCAGGGTGTTAAGCTTGTTCACCAGCTGCGGTACCCAGGTGCTGAGGGCATCCAGCGTGGTGGCCTGCAGCGTGAACTGGTACTGCGTGCGGCTGACCTGGGTATCGATGGTCAAATCCTGAATCGGCTGCAGGTAAAGCTCAACGCCCGGCACGCGGGCCACGGCGCTTTGCAGCCGCTCAATGACGGCGTTGACGCGATCGTCGCGCTCATCCAGCGGCTTAAGGTTGATCTGCAGACGCGCGCTGTTGAGAGACGGGTTAGTACCGTCGACGCCGACGTAGGAGGTCAGGCTCTCTACCGCCGGATCTTTCATAACAATCTCAGACACCTGCTGCTGGCGCTGCGCCATATTGGCGAAGGAGACCGACTGCGGGGCCTGAAGCGTGCCCTGAATAATGCCGTTGTCCTGGATCGGGAAGAAGCCTTTCGGGATAAAAATCCACAGCATCACGCTGAGCGCCAGCGTGCCGAGCGCCACGCCGAGCGTCGCCCACGGATGGTTAAGGACTTTCGCCAGCACGCGACCGTAGGCGGCAATAATGCGCTCGAACATGCGCTCGGAGGCGCGAGAGAAGCGGTTTTGCTTGCGCAGGGACTCGTGGCTCAGCATGCGGGCGCACATCATCGGCGTCAGGGTCAGCGACACCACGGCGGAGATCAAAATGGCGACCGCCAGCGTCACGGCAAATTCGCGGAACAGCCGCCCGACGATATCGCCCATAAACAGCAGCGGGATCAGCACCGCAATCAGCGAGAAGGTCAGCGAGATAATGGTAAAGCCGATTTCGCCCGCGCCCTTCAGCGCGGCGGCCAGCGGTTTTTCGCCTTTCTCGATATAGCGCGAGATGTTCTCGATGACCACGATAGCGTCATCCACGACGAACCCGGTGGCGATGGTGAGCGCCATCAGCGTCAGGTTGTTGATCGAAAAATCGAGGAACACCATCACCGCAAAGGTGCCGACCAGCGAGAGCGGCACGGCGACGGCGGGAATAATGGTTGCCGGAACGTTGCGCAGGAACAGATAAATGATCATCACCACCAGCGCAATCGCCAGCATCAGCTCAAACTGGGTGTCGGTGACCGACGCACGAATGTTGGTGGTGCGGTCGGAAAGCACCTTCACGCTGACCGATTTCGGCAGGCTTTCGATCAGCTGCGGCAGCATGGTGTGGATGCTGTCGGCGGTTTCGATAATGTTCGCCCCCGGCTGGCGCTGCACGTTCATCACGATCGCCTGCTGTTTGTTGGCCCAGGCGCCGAGCCAGCTGTTTTCGGCACCTTGTTCTACAGTGGCGATGTCTCCCAGACGAACCGGCGCACCGTTCTGGTAGGCGATAATCAGCTGACGATATTCGTCGGCGGACTGCATCTGATCGTTGGCAGAGAGCGTCACGGCGCGGGTTGGGCCGTCCAGCGAGCCCTTCGCCGAGTTGACGTTCGCGTTGCTGATGGCGCTGCGGATGGTTTCGCTGGTGAGCCCCAGCGCGGCGATGGCCTGTGCGTTCAGCTTGACGCGCACTGCCGGGCGCTGGCCGCCCGCCAGGGTGACGAGGCCGACGCCGGAGACCTGTGAAATCTTCTGCGCCACGCGCGTTTCGACCATATCTTCGACCTGGGTCATCGGCATGGCGGAGGAGGTGACGGCAAGCGTCATGATCGGCGGATCCGCCGGGTTCACCTTGCTGTAGACCGGCGGGTTAGGCAGGTCCGACGGCAGCAGGTTGGTGGCGGCGTTGATGGCGGCCTGTACCTCCTGCTCAGCGACGTCCAGCGACAGCGTCAGCTGGAACTGCAGCGTCACGACGGACGCCCCGCCTGAACTCTGGGAGGACATCTGTTTTAGCCCCGACATTTGGCCGAACTGGCGCTCCAGCGGGGCGGTAATGGCGGACGTCACCACGTCCGGGCTGGCGCCTGGATACAGCGTCACCACCTGAATGGTGGGGTAATCAACTTCCGGCAGCGCCGACACGGGCAGGAAGCGATAGCCGATAATCCCGGCGAGCAGGATCGCCACCATCAGCAGCGTGGTGGCGACTGGACGGAGGATAAACAGGCGTGACGGCCCGCCTGTAGAGCCTGGGGGCATAACCTGCATCAGGATTTCTCTCCCTGTTTCGCAGGTTCAACCACTTCCACTTTGGCCCCTTCGGTCAGACGGTCAATGCCGTCGGTAACCACGCGGTCGCCTGCGGAAAGGCCAGCGCTGATAACCACCGTCTGGCTGTCCTGAATACCGGTTTTCACCAGGTGTTTGCTGACCTTATTGTCGCTGTTAAGCACCCAGACGAAGTTGCCTTCGTTACCCATCTGCAGCGCAGCGGTGGGGATCACCACCGCGTTTTCTTCGGTGGCGACCAGCATGCGCGCGTTGACAAACTGGTTCGGGAAGAGGGCATCGTCCTGGTTATTAAAGCGCGCCTTCAGCTTGATGGTGCCGGTGGTGGTGTCGATCTGGTTATCCAGACTGAGCAGAGAGCCTTCGCTCAGCTTCTGCTTGTTGGTGCGGTCCCAGGCTTCCACCACCAGGCCTTTACCGGCTTTTTGCGCCTGCACCACCGTCGCAATGTCGCTTTCCGGCAGGGTAAAGACTAAATCAATCGGGTGGGTCTGGGTGATCACCACGATGCCCGTGGTGTCGCCGCTGGAGATTTGGTTGCCGATATCGACCTGTTTCAGGCCCACGCGTCCGTCAATCGGCGCGGTGATGCGGCTCCAGTCCAGTTGCAGCTGGGCGCTGGCTACCGCGGCTTCGTCGGCTTTGATGGTGCCCTGCGTTTCGCTGACCAGCGACTGCTGGGTATCCAGCTCCTGACGAGACACGAGGTTGGTTTTCACCAGCTGCTGGTAGCGGGCCAGATCGCGACGGGCGTTGGCGAGGGTCGCGTTGTCTTTCGCGAGCTGCCCCTGCGCCTGGGCGAGGGCGACCTTAAACTGGCTCGGGTCGATTTCGGCCAGCAGATCGCCCGCTTTAACCTGCTGTCCTTCCTGGAAGTGAATAGCCATCAGTTGGCCGTCGACGCGGCTGCGCACCGTGGCGGTGTTGGCGGCGGTAATGGTCCCGAGACCTGTGAGATAGCGAGGAACGGCTTTATTCACCGCCGTCGCCGCCTGGACCGGCGCCAGCGCGCCGCCGCGCATGCCGTGGCGCCCTCCGCCTGTTGGGCGCTGAGCCTGGCTGGTGGCACCAGCGGGTGCGGCGGAATTCGCGGATTGACTGTGCCAGTACCAGGCGGCGGCAAGGACCACCACAATGATGCCAGCGGCGATTGCCCAGCGGGATTTATTACTGCCTTTCATCGTTATACGTTCTCATCCTGAAGACTTCGGGGAATGATACTAGTTTAGTCAGGCAACACAGCGGAAAAATGGAGGAAATATGGAAGACTGTCAGGAATGGTCTGAATGGAGGTAAACGCAAAACGGCAACATCCGTTGCCGTTTTGGGTGTTTTCTCCCTCTCCCTGTGGGAGAGGGCCGGGGTGAGGGCACCAGACCGCACCGCAACAACGCTAGCTAAACATCACCTGCGCCCAGCGTGCCAGCCCTGCGGTAACGGAGCCAAAGTCATCTCCACCCGCAATCGGAATACCCGGCAGCTGTTCCGCCAGCGCTTTTTTAATCAGCGGCGAACGGGCGCTACCCCCGGTCAGGTAGATAACGTCCGGCTTCTCTTTGCCGTTTTCCAGCGCCAGCTGCACCTGTTCCAGAATGCGCTGCAGCGGCTGCGCGAGCGCCGCCTCCAGCCCGTCCTGCGAAATGGCGGTTGCCAGTTCGTCGCTGATAAACGGCAGGGAGACCGCATGTTCAGCGCGATCGGACAGGGCGATTTTGCTCTCTTCCGCGGTACGCACCACGCGGTAGCTCAGACGCTGGCGCCACACTTTATAGAGCAGGGCGACTTTTTCACCGTCCTGCGCATCACGCACCAGATCGTTCAGGAAGCGGCCGTTGGCGGTGCTGTAAAAATCACTTTGCGCAGGCACATCGTTGATGGCAATCGCGTTCCACCACGGCAGGATCGGCAGGGCGATGCCTTTTTCCGTTTGGCCGCCCATGCCGAGCAGCGGCATCAGGCTCTTAAATGCCAGCGCGATATCAAGATCGTTACCGCCTACGCGGCAGCCGCTATGCCCGAGCAGGCTGTTTTCACGATCGCGACGGTTATGCCACTGCGGGCCCATTAGCAGCAGCGAGCAGTCCGTCGTGCCCCCGCCGATGTCCACGACTAATACGCGTTTTTCTTCAGTCAGTGTGGCTTCAAAGTCCAGCCCCGCGGCAACCGGCTCATACTGAAACACCACGTCGCGGAAGCCCGCGCGGTGCGCCGCACGCTCAAGGATCCCCTGCGCCTGCTGGTTGGCCTCGTCGCCGCCCAGCCCCTGGAAGTTGATCGGACGGCCAATCACCGCCTGGGTAATCGCATTGGAGACCTGCGTCTGCGCCTGATGACGAATATGCAGCATCATCGCGCACACCAGGTCTTCGAACAGCGCGACCTGCTGCGGCTTCAGGCCGCTGGCACCGAGGAAGGATTTTGGTGACTTAACGAAGTAGACCTCTTCCGGGTCTTCAATGTAATGCCCGAGCGAAGAGAGACCGAACTGCACGCTGGACGGCGTAACGTCGATGTCTTCCTCGCGGTTAAAGCTGACCGCCCGGCGCAGCAGCGCCTGGGTCTCCGCCGCCGTGGCCGGAACCTGATGGTGACGAAACAGCCATTCGCTCACCGCTTCACGCGTCGGTGCGCAGAGCATAGACGGCAGCAGCGGGCTCTCTTTTTCCATTTTCAGGAGCCGTGGCTGCCCGTTTTGCATAATCGCAACCGAGCAGTTTGCCGTACCGTAGTCAAATCCAATAAACACGATGAATCCCCATGCCGGTGAGAAGGGGCGAGACTTTAACGAAATGTCTGCATGGCGACAACAGGAATATGAAAGCAAGGCAATACAGTGTCTTTCCGTTTATGCTGATAACACTAAAAAAGGAGTAACGATGTATACCCTCACCTGGCTTCCCCCTTATGACTGGCAGTGGATGTTTGGCTTTCTTGGCGCGCGTGCGGTAACGGGCATTGAAACCGTCACACACGACTACTACGAGCGCAGTTTTGCCTGCGAAGGACATCAGGGGATATTTCGCGTGACGCCGGATATCGCAACACACACGCTGACCGTGACCCTCAGCCCGGGGTTAATTCCGGTTGCGCAGACGTGCCTTGAACGCATCGAACGCCTGTTCGATCTTGCCTGCAATCCGCAGCACATCACGGATACGCTGGGCGATCTCGGTGCTGCCCGGCCGGGCTTACGTTTGCCGGGAGCGATGGATGCGTACGAGCAGGGCGTCCGGGCGATTCTCGGACAGCTGGTGAGCGTTGCGATGGCGGCGAAGCTGGCGTCGCGCGTGGTGGCGTTATGCGGCGAACCCGTGGCCGATTGCCCGGGCTATCTCTGCTTCCCCACGCCGCAGGCGCTGGCGGCAGCGGATCCGCTGGCGCTGAAAGCGTTAGGTATGCCGGTAAAGCGTGCGGAGTCGCTGATTCATCTGGCGCAGTCGGTCATCGACGGGACGTTTCCGCTTTTCCCACCCGCGAACATAGAGGAGGGGATGAAGGCGCTACAGCAGCGGCCGGGTATAGGGCGCTGGACGGCAAATTATCTGGCCCTGCGCGGCTGGCAGGCGAAAGATGTATTTCTTCCGGATGATTACCTGATTAAACAACGCTTTGCCGGGATGACGCCCGCGCAAATTCGTCGTTATGCCGAGCGCTGGCAGCCGTGGCGCTCTTACGCGCTGCTGCACATCTGGTACACCGACGGCTGGGCGCCGTCAGTTGATGGCGAAATAGCTGGTGTTGAGCAGTAGATCCAGCGGCTGCGGCTCGGCGATGGTGTCACCAAAGATAAAATCAATGCCGATGCCGGAGAGCGTATCCATCATGATGGGCTGGTTGCAGGGGCCCGCGATGGTTTTCATTCCCAGACGCTGGGCGTGGCCCTGCACAATGGTCACCATCATCTCATCCATTAGATTGCCATACACGTTGCTTACCACCTCAGCGTCCAGCATCAGATAGTCGGCCATATTCGCGGTCAGGTGGGTAAAGACGTTCATGTCGCGTCCCACCTGGCTGAAGATCACGCGGCAGCCCGCCTGGCGAAGCTTTTGCAGACTCCGCTGCAGGTTCTTATCCGGGCTGCACACCACATCGGCAGAGATAACCAGATGTAGCAGACGACCCGGCATGGGGCTTTTATCCAGCAGGTCTAGAAGCTCATCGACCAGCGTCACGCTGGCTAAACCGGCCTCAGAAAGCGGCAGTGCCACACCCATGCCTTTACTGGCGATCTGGGCGGCATAGGTGCGGAAAAACTCGCTAAAAATACGTCTGTCGAGGGCGTGCAAAAGCTCAGGTTCCGCCAGGCCCGAGCGGAAAGCATGCTCTTCCTGGACTTCGCCCTGACTGGTCCACAGGCGTAACGACAGCAGCCAGAAATTACTGCTTTCCGGGATGCGCGGGGAGGCGACGCTGCGGGCAATTATCATCAGGTGATTGTCTTTAATCATGTGCCACTGTTCATCAAGCGACATCATGCTGCGCGTGTGGTGATCCCGCTCCTGCTGGGGTTCGTAAACCGTCACCATGCCGCGCCCGCTGTTTTTTGAGGCATAACAGGCAATATCCGCCTGCGACATGATCTCCGACGCCTGATGGTTATTTTCATCAATCAGCGTGATGCCGGCGCTGGCGCCGATCCGGTGCAGGCGGCCTTCCCACATAAAGTGATAGTCATTGATCGTGTGGATCAGGCGACCGGCAATATAGCGCGCGCTTTCAATATTGCAGTCCGGTAACAGTAAGCCGAACTCGTCCCCGCCCAGACGCGCCAGCACGTCGCTGGAGCGGAGCATGGTCAACATCAGGGAAGAGAGTTCCCGCAGCAGGGCATCGCCCGCCGCGTGGCCTGCCGTATCGTTGACGGCTTTGAAGCGATCGAGATCGATAAAGACCAGGGCATGACGCTGGCGCGTTTCGCGAACGGTCTGCAGGAGGCGTTTGAGATGATTTTCGAAGCTGACCCGGTTTGCCAGATGGGTCAGGGCATCGTGGGAGGCGCTATAGCTGAGCTGGCGCAGCATTTTGCGCGACTCGGTCACGTCCTGAATCACGATAACCGAGCCAATATTCTGCCCATCCAGCGTGCTGAGCGGCGTAATGCTGTAATGAATATCGAAATTTCCACCGGTACGGCAGTTCAGCACCACGTCCTGATCGATATCGGAACGGGACATATCGCCGCTGTGAATATTCTCCATCAGCGGCCCTTTTTCACCAAAGGTGATGTGCAACACCTTCAGGATCGGCTGGCCGATAGCCTCGGTCTGCAGCCAGCCGCTCATTTTCTCTGCCACCGGGTTCATAAAGGTGACGTTCATGTTGATATCGGTACACAGTACCGCTTCACCGATGGAATCGAGGGTGATGTGCAGACGCTCTTTTTCCTGGAAGAGGGCTTCGTTGAGCTGCTTAACCTCGGTCATGTCCATGTTGATGCCGAGCAGCCGTTCGACCTCACCCTGCTTATTAAGCACCCGGTTCGCCAGGGAGCGAATATGGCGCACGCCTTCCTTCACGCGGATGCGAAATTCCAGCTTAAACGGCAGACGGGAAATCAGAGAGTCCCGCAGCACCTTCTCTGCGTGGGCGCGATCTTCCGGCAGCATCGTGTCATGCCAGAGCTGCCAGGTGGGCTTGATGTGCGGCGGGATTTCATACAGCTCAAACATCCGCTTGTCCCAGCTGATAATGTCTGGCTCCAGATCCCACTCCCAGATGCCGATGCCGCCCGCTTCGTTAGCAAGCGTAATGCGCTCCATCAGGCGCTTATTGACCCATTCGGTCTGCTTCAGGTCGTTAATGTCTTCAATCTGGGCGATAAAATAGAGCGGCGAGCCGTCGGCATGACGCACGACGGAGACGGCAAGCAGCGCCCAGACCACTTCCCCGTCGCGGGTGTAATAGCGCTTCTCGAGTGTATAGGTATTGATGTCGCCGTTGACCAGCTGTTCAAGCTGTTCCAGGTCGGTGTGCAGATCTTCCGGCCAGGTGAGCTGCTGGAAGGTCAGCGACTGGAGCTCAGTCTGGCTGTAGCCGAGGAAATTGCACAGCGCCTTGTTAGCCTGAAGCCATTTGCCCTCAATGCTGACCAGCGCCATACCGATGGCCGAATACTCCATCGCATTGCGGAAGCGCTCCTCGCTTTCGGTGATGTGTTTGCGCTCGGCGCGGAAGGCGTACATCACCATGGTCATCACGTTAGCGGGCAGGAGCAGCATCAGGAACGGCAGCCAGGGGGCGTTCAGCATCGGCCCGGCGTGCTGCGTGGTCAGCGCCAGAGGGTTACGGGCAATCATCAGCGACACAACCATTACGGTGACCAGAAACACCATGAACGCTTCCATCCGTGGCAGGCGCACGGCGCTCCACATCAGCAGAACAATCACGCAAGTGAAAGGCCACGGCAGCCAGGTGATGGCTGCCCAACTGAGGGCTAACGTTACGGCCAGCGTGGTCAGCGTTTCCAGCAGCAATCTCGGGTCACGGTGGCGCAGCAGATAATGGGGTTTAAACAGCAGGCCCAGCGGCACCAGCGCCAGCGCGCCAATGGCTTCTGACAACACCCAGACGAAGAAATTGCGCAGGGGTTCAGGGCCGGGTGCCAGCAGAGACACCAGAATACCGCCCACCAGCGGCGGAACCAGCGCGCTGCCGATGGCCACGCGGATCCAGTCGTTCAGATTCTGCAGCGGGTTGTACCACGGGAGCCATTTGCGCAGAAACAGCGCGCCGATAGCGGCCTCAATGACGTTGATAGAAGGGTAGATGAAGCTGACCGACCCCCATGAAAACAGCATCCACGAGGCCAGAACATTGCCGAACGAACAGGCCAGGGCGATTCCCGGCCACATTTTTCCCGCATGGCGGTAAAACGCCACCATCATAATGGCGGTGGGGAACCAGAGCGGGGCCAGCAGGGTACCGAAGCGGGTGAGCTCCAGCGAAAATAAGGTAAAGATAAAGGTGACCAGGCCCAGACAGACAAGTCGTATTAGAGGATGTGGGGTGGTAACCAAAACCCGCTGGTATTGTTTATTCATTACCGCTTTATCCAGAGACGCCATGCCGTCAGGGAAGATGTCCGAACGCGTGAATTTGATAATTTGGTTTATGCTAGTACAAACAATTTACAATTCATATGGTGACCGCTCAGAATTTGACACCATAGACTTATTAAATACTTACTCCGTTAAAAAAAACGATTAAACGCTGAAAAAACGTTCATTTAAATTTCACTCAGGGAATAAAACGTCACTTTTCGGCCAGTCTCGCAGAACCTGTGCATTCGACTGGTATCACGCCCGCGAAATCCCTATAATTGCCGCGTTTGACGCTCCGGCGTCGTCCTTCCTTAACATCCAGGTTAATCAGGTCGCTAAATTTATGACTGATAAGTCTCATCAGTGCGTCATTATAGGCATCGCCGGCGCATCGGCTTCAGGTAAAAGTCTAATTGCCAGTACGCTTTATCGCGAACTGCGTGAACAAGTAGGTGATGAGCATATCGGCGTCATTCCCGAAGACAGCTATTACAAAGATCAATCCCATCTGTCGATGGAAGAACGCGTCAAAACCAACTATGACCACCCCAATGCGATGGATCACAGCCTGCTGTTCCAGCATTTAGAAGCGCTTAAGAGCGGCCAGGCGATTGAGCTGCCCGTTTACAGCTACGTAGAACACACCCGCACTCAGGAAACCATCCGCATTGAGCCGAAAAAGGTCATTATCCTTGAAGGCATCCTGCTGCTGACCGACGCCCGCCTGCGTGAATCCATGAACTTCTCGATTTTCGTTGATACCCCGCTGGATATCTGCCTGATGCGCCGCATCAAGCGCGACGTGAATGAACGTGGGCGTTCGATGGACTCCGTTATGGCGCAATACCAGAAAACGGTCCGCCCGATGTTCCTGCAGTTTATTGAGCCATCCAAACAATACGCCGATATCATCGTGCCGCGCGGGGGTAAAAACCGCATTGCTATTGATATCTTAAAAGCGAAAATCAGCCAGTTTTTTGAATAAGCCGCGTGAATTGTGTACCGTTCAGAGATAACCTGGTTTTACCCTGAGCGCTTACCGCTTCAGGGTACGATGCATGAAAGGAGAAAGTGCCATGCGTCTTTGTGATCGCGATATAGAAGCCTGGCTGGATGAAGGCCGTTTGTCTATTACCCCACGTCCACCAGTTGAGCGTATCAATGGCGTGACCGTTGATGTACGGTTAGGTAATAAATTCCGCACCTTTAGCGGCCATACCGCACCGTTCATTGACCTTAGCGGGCCGAAGGACGAAGTCAGCGCCGCGCTCGATCGCGTGATGAGTGACGAAATCGTTATCGACGAGGGCGAAGCCTTTTATCTGCACCCAGGTGAACTGGCCCTGGCGGTGACGTTTGAATCCGTCACCCTGCCTCCTGACCTGGTCGGCTGGCTTGATGGCCGTTCTTCGCTGGCACGACTGGGACTGATGGTCCACGTGACCGCGCACCGTATCGATCCAGGCTGGTCGGGGCGTATCGTACTGGAGTTCTTCAACGCCGGTAAATTGCCGCTGGCGCTGCGCCCGGGGATGATGATCGGCGCGTTGAGCTTTGAACCGCTGTCAGGCCCGGCAGATCGTCCTTATAACCGTCGGCAGGACGCAAAATATCGCGACCAGCAGGGCGCGGTTGCCAGCCGTATTGATAAAGACTGATCGTTAGCCCATTGAGGATGCCATGAGAAGAGTTCTGACAACGCTGATGATTTTGCTGGTGGTGCTGGTGGCCGGCCTTTCGGCGTTGGTTCTGCTGGTTAACCCCAACGATTTCCGCGCTTACATGGTGCGGCAGGTCGAGGCACGCAGTGGTTATCAACTGAAGCTTGACGGGCCGCTGCGCTGGCACGTCTGGCCGCAGCTCAGCATTCTCTCTGGCCGCATGTCGCTTACGGCACCGGGGGCGTCCCAGCCGCTGGTCTCTGCAGACAACATGCGCCTTGATGTGGCGCTGTTCCCGCTCATTTCCCATCAGCTGCAGGTTAAACAGGTGATGCTGAAAGGCGCGGTGATTCAGCTCACCCCGCAATCCGAAGCCGTGCGCGATGCAAATGCGCCGGTTGCGCCGCGCGAAAATACCCTGCCTGATGAGCCGTCTGATACAGGCTGGTCCTTTGATATCGGCAAGCTGAAAGTGGCCGATAGCGTGTTGGTTTTCCAGCATGAGCACCAGGAGCAGGTGACCGTTCGCAACATTAACCTGCAGATGGAACAGGACGATCACCATCTTGCGTCGGTGGCGTTTAGCGGGCGCGTGAATCGCGATCAGCGTGATTTGACCCTGTCGCTGAATGCCAGCGTCAATGCCTCAGACTATCCGCACCAGCTCACCGCTGACATTCAGCAACTGGACTGGCAGCTGACGGGGGCCGATCTTCCCACTCAGGGGATCACCGGGCAGGGAACGCTGCAGGCCGTCTGGCGCGAAGAACAAAAGCAGCTGGAGCTGGATAATCTCAACCTGCAGGCAAATGACAGTAGCCTGAAGGGGCAGGCGAGCGTTACGCTCGAAGAGAAGCCGAAGTGGGTGCTGAATCTGCAGTTTGACAAGCTCAATCTGGAAAACCTGCTGCCGCCGCTGCCAGCCAGCGCCACCGACAGCGATGCCACGCAGACGGGGCAAAGCCAGGCACCGGTATCGCGTCCGGTTATCTCGTCTAATCTTGATCAACCTGACTATAACGCCCTGCGCGGATTCACGGCGGATATTCTGCTGAAAGCCAATAGCCTGCGCTGGCGCGGTATTGATTTTACCGACGTGAGCAGCCAGATGTTTAACCATAACGGTTTGCTGGTGATCTCCGAACTGAGCGGTAAGATGGGCGCAGGGAACCTCTCGCTGCCCGGCACGCTGGATGTCCGTAAAGACGTTGCCAGCGCGGAATTCCAGCCGCGTCTCGACAACGTTGAGATAGGTACCATCCTGAAAGCGTTTAACTACCCGATATCCCTGACGGGTCAGTTGACGCTAGCGGGTGACTTCTCAGGCACGAAAATTGATGCCGATGCTTTCCGCCGCGAGTGGCAGGGGCAGGCGCATCTTGATCTGAAAAACTCCCGTATGGAAGGGCTTAACTTCCAGCAGCTGGTGCAGCAGGCGGTTGAGCGCAGCAGCGATGTGAAAGCGCAGGATAACTATGACAGCGCCACGCGCTTCGACAGCTTCACCGCGGACCTGACGCTGGACAACGGACAACTTTCTCTCGACGGAATGCAGGGCACCTCTTCACTGTTATCAATGACGGGTGACGGTAAGCTGGATCTGGTGAAAGAGACGGCGGACACGCGCTTTAACGTGCGGGTACTTTCCGGCTGGCAGGGTGAGAGCAAGCTCATCGACTTCCTGAAAGAGACGCCGGTCCCGCTGACCGTATATGGCAAATGGCAGGCCCTGAATTACAGCCTGCAGGTGGATCAGATCCTGCGTAAGCATCTGCAGGATGAAGCGAAACGTCGGCTTAGCGGCTGGGCGGATCGTAATAAAGATTCGCAGGACGGCAAGGATGTGAAGAAACTGCTGGATAAGCTGTGATGCCTGTTGCGCCGGGTGGCGGCTTCGCCTTACCCGGCCTACAAAAAACGAACATCGTAGGCCGGGTAAGCGGAGCGCCACCCGGCTTTTTTATACCTCAAAATCCAGTTCTTCCTCATCCCGCAGCGGAATGAGCTGAACCTTCTGCACGCGATGGTTTTCAATCTGCAGGGTTTTCAGCAGATAGTCGCCCACCTGAACCTCTTCCCCCGGCTGCGGGATACGCTGCAAATACTCCATCAGCAGACCGGCAATGGTGTGATATTCCCGCTTTTCATCCAGCGGCAGCGGGACATATTGCACCAGATCTTCCAGCGGCATATGGCCGTTAGCCGTCCACGAACCGTCTGCGTTTTTCTGAATGTCGTGGCGGGCATCAATCTCATCCACCTCGTTTGGCAGATTACCGGCGATGGTTTCCATTACGTCGCTGAGCGTGACCAGTCCTTCCACCGAACCAAACTCATCCACCACAAAGGCAAAGTGCGTGCGCGCGTTACGGAATTGCTCAAGGGCGGAGAGCAGCGGTAGCCCCTCCGGGAAGACCAGCGGCTGGCGTACCAGGATGCGGAGATTGAGCGGCTCGCCGTGCAGCTGCTGCTGGAGCAGGTCAATAACGTGCACCACGCCCAGCAGCTCCTCTTCCTCTTCACCGCCGGTCACCACCACGCGGGTGTGCTGGTTTTTATCCAGCAGGGCGCGAATGTGCTCTTCCGGTGCCGTCAGGTCGATATGTTCAATGTCATGTCGTGAGGTCATGATGCTGCTGACCGTCCGCTGGTTCAGATTGAGCACCCGCTCGATCATCCGCCGTTCCTGCGGATCAAAGATCAGCCCGTCGCTGTGGTCGGCCAGCATGGCTGAGGATTCGGCGTCCAGCTCCGCATCCTCTTTCTTACCGCTTAACAGGCGCATAACCGTGTCTGCCGTACGCTGGCGCAGGGTCTGATTCGCGGACAGGAAGCGGCGGCGGTTAAATATCGCCAGCTGGTTAAGCGCTTCAATCATGACGGAGAACCCGATGGCGGCATACAGGTAGCCTTTCGGAATATGGAAGCCAAAACCGTCGGCCACCAGGCTAAAGCCAATCATCAGCAGGAAGCTCAGACAGAGGATGACGATTGTCGGGTGACTGTTCACAAACCGTGTGAGCGCCTTGCTGGCCATCACCATCAGGGTGATGGCGATAATCACCGCGGCCATCATCACCGCAAGGTGGTCCACCATCCCGACGGCGGTGATCACCGAGTCCAGGGAGAAGACCGCATCCAGCACCACGATCTGCGCTACCACCGGCCAGAATTTCGCCCCGCGGCGCTGGGTTGGGTTCTCGCTGTCTTTGCCTTCCAGCCGCTCGTTGAGTTCCACGGTGGCTTTGAACAGCAGGAACAACCCGCCGAAGAGCATGATGAGATCGCGTGCGCTAAAACTCAGACCGTGAATGGAGAACAGTGGCTGAGTGAGCGTGACCAGCCAGGAGATAGAGGCCAGCAGCAGCAACCGCATCACCATCGCCAGCAGCAGACCCGTCACGCGCGCGCGGTCGCGCTGGGAAGGGGGCAGTTTTTCAGCGAGGATGGCGATAAAGACCAGATTATCAATCCCGAGCACTAACTCGATGACGACCAGCGTAACCAGCCCGGCCCAGATTGAGGGATCGGCAATCCATTCCATAGTAATAGTAATACCTTCTGTTATATGACGAATGTCACACTTCGATCATGGATAAAGCTGGGGGAAATTGCAATGCCGGGCTGAGATTTCTCTTAATACGAGGGGTAAAAAAGAGAGCATTCTCAACAGGGTGTAAATAAGCGAAATACGTATATTTAATTACAAAGAAAGCATTTTAGGATATATCGCAGATAATGGTTTTTAGTCTCTTTTTGTCAATATAAAGAAATTCCTAAAAGGTCAAAAATTTGCTCTTAATATTAATCTTAAAAACTGATATTAGGACAGTTGTCTCCTTGCCTGCTATTAGGTTAGCTGCAACAATTCTCCCAGCATCAAATGTTAAATCTCGGTGTTGCTATTAATGTTCGGTCTTCAGGGGTGGTTATTCATTATCCGTCTGGTTTCTCAAGCGGCTGATATATTTCCAGAAGACCTTGCTCAAGAGGGTGTCTATCCATAACACATTGTTTAGTCAGTGGATTGGTAACTGAAAGCCAAGGGCGGTAGCGTGCCTGAAAGCGTGTGAATCAGCCCCGATTATTCTGTCAATAGCCAATGGATGAATAAGCTTTTTTTAGGACTGATGCCAGTTATATTTCTATTTGATTAACTGCATGCTGAAACCCAATACGACTCGAGCTTATTTAAATTGCACAGGGTAATTACTCTGCCAAAGTGATAAATAATCAATGATGAAATCCAAAATGAAATTGATGCCATTATTGGTGTCTGTGACCTTGATGAGTGGTTGCACGGTCTTTCCCGGCAGCAATATGTCAACAATGGGTAAGGATGTGATCAAGCAACAGGATGCCGATTTTGATCTCGACAAAATGGTGAATGTTTATCCACTTACGCCTCGTCTGGTCGAACAATTACGTCCACGTCCGAATGTTGCCCAGCCGAATATGTCGCTGGACCAGGAAATTGCGTCCTACCAGTACCGCGTGGGGCCGGGTGACGTGATCAACGTGACCGTCTGGGACCACCCGGAACTGACCACGCCAGCGGGCCAGTACCGCAGCTCAAGCGACACCGGTAACTGGGTGCAGTCAGATGGCACCATGTTCTATCCCTACATTGGTAAAGTCCATGTTGCAGGGAAAACGCTTGCCGAGATCCGTAGTGATATTACCGGCCGCTTAGCGCAGTACATCGCCGATCCGCAGGTGGACGTTAATATCGCCGCATTCCGCTCGCAAAAAGCCTATATCTCCGGCCAGGTGAACAAATCCGGCCAGCAGGCCATCACCAACGTTCCCCTGACCGTACTGGATGCCATTAACGCCGCGGGCGGGTTAACCGACGGCGCCGACTGGCGCAACGTGGTGCTCACCCACAACGGGAAGGAGCAGCGCATTTCGCTGCAGGCGCTGATGCAAAACGGTGATCTGACCCAGAACCGTCTGCTCTATCCGGGCGACATTCTCTACGTGCCGCGCAATGACGATCTGAAAGTCTTCGTGATGGGTGAAGTGAAGAAACAGAGCACCCTCAAAATGGACTTCAGCGGTATGACCCTGACCGAAGCGCTGGGCAATGCTGAAGGTATCGATCTGACGACCTCTAACGCGACCGGTATCTTCGTGATCCGTCCGCTTAAAGGTGAGGGCAGTGCGAAAGGCAAGATTGCCAACATCTACCAGCTGGATATGTCCGATGCGACCTCTCTGGTGATGGCGACGGAGTTCCGTCTTCAGCCATACGATGTGGTGTACGTCACCACTGCGCCGGTTGCCCGCTGGAACCGTCTGATCAACCAGTTGCTGCCAACCATCAGTGGCGTTCGCTACATGACGGATACGGCGCGCGACATTCATACCTGGTAATCCGCGATGTTTAACAAAATTCTGGTGGTATGCGTGGGGAACATTTGCCGTTCCCCCACGGCTGAACGGCTGTTGAAACACTACCAGCCCGAACTGACCGTTGATTCGGCAGGGCTGGGTGCACTGGTCGGTAAAGGTGCCGATGAGCGCGCTACGAGCGTGGCGCGGGATCATCACCTCTCTCTCGACGGCCACGTGGCCCGCCAGGTCACTGGCCGCATGTGCCGGGAGTATGACCTGATCCTGACGATGGAAAAACGCCATATTCATGCGCTGTGCGAGATCGCTCCGGAGATGCGCGGCAAGGTGATGCTGTTTGGTCACTGGGACAATGAACGTGAAATCCCCGATCCGTATCGCAAAAGCCATGAGGCCTTTGAGGCGGTTTACACCTTACTTGACCAGTCTGCCCAACAGTGGGCGCAGGCACTGAAAGTTCAGCAGGGATAACAATGACAGAAAAAACAAGACCTTCTGCCGCCCCGATTTCGGGCAGTGATGAAATTGATATTGGGCGCCTGGTCGGCACTGTTGTAGAGGCAAAGTGGTGGGTGCTTGGCATTACCGCCGTATTTGCCGCGGCGGCCGTCGTCTACACGCTGTTCGCCACCCCTATCTACAGCGCCGACGCGCTGGTGCAGATCGAGCAGAATACCGGCAACTCGCTGGTGCAGGACATCGGTTCCGCGCTGGCGAACAAGCCGCCGGCATCCGACGCCGAAATTCAGCTCATCCAGTCACGTCTGGTGCTGGGTAAAACGGTTCACGACCTCGGGCTCGATATCTCCGTCACCAAAAATACCTTCCCGGTCTTTGGTGCCGGCTGGGATCGTCTGATGGGGCGAAGCAACGACACGGTGAAAGTGACTGACTTCGTGCTGCCGAAAGGGGCTGCCGATCAGACGTTTACCCTGACGGTGCTTGGTCCGAAACAGTACCAGCTAACCAGCGACGCAGGTTTTAGCGCGCGCGGTGAAGTAGGGCAGATGCTGACCAAAGACGGCGTCAGCATGATGGTCAGCGCGATCAACGCCCAGGAGGGCGGTGAATTCACCGTCACCAAATTCTCCACGCTGGGGATGATCAACAATCTGCAGAACAACCTGACCGTCACCGAAAACGGTAAGGACACCGGCGTGCTGAGCATGACCTTTACCGGTGAAGATAAGGATCAGATCCGCGACATCCTGAACAGCATTACCCGCAACTATCTTGAGCAGAACGTTGAGCGTAAATCGGCGGAAGCGGCGAAAAGCCTGGCCTTCCTTGCGAAACAGCTCCCGGAAGTACGCGGCCGTCTGGATGATGCCGAGAACAAGCTGAACGCCTACCGTCAGGATAAAGACTCCGTTGACCTGCCGCTGGAAGCGAAATCGGTCCTCGATTCGATGGTTAACATTGATGCGCAGCTCAACGAGCTGACCTTCAAAGAGGCGGAGATTTCCAAGCTTTATACCAAACGTCACCCGGCCTACCGCACGCTGCTGGAGAAACGCCGTACGCTGGAAGAAGAGAAAGCGAAGCTCAATGACCGCGTGACCGCGATGCCGAAAACGCAGCAGGAGATCGTGCGTCTGACCCGCGACGTGGAGTCCGGACAGCAGGTTTACATGCAGCTGCTGAACAAGCAGCAGGAGCTGAAAATCACCGAAGCCAGTACCGTGGGTGACGTGCGCATCGTCGACCCGGCTATTACCCAGCCTGGCGTACTGAAGCCGAAGAAAGCGCTGATCATTCTCGGCAGCATTATTCTCGGCCTGATGCTCTCCATCGTGGGCGTGCTGTTGCGTTCCCTGTTCAACCGCGGTATCGAAAGCCCGCAGGTGCTGGAAGAGAGCGGTATCAACGTCTATGCCAGCATTCCGCTGTCTGAGTGGCAAAAATCCCGTGACAGTGTCAAAACCATCAAGGGCGTTAAGCGTTACAAACAGAGCCAGCTGCTGGCGGTGGGTAACCCGACCGACCTCGCTATCGAAGCGATCCGTAGCCTGCGTACCAGTCTGCACTTCGCCATGATGCAGGCCAAAAACAACGTCCTGATGTTAACCGGCGTTAGCCCGTCAATCGGTAAAACCTTCGTCTGCGCCAACCTGGCGGCGGTGGTCAGCCAGACCAACAAGCGCGTGCTGCTGATCGACTGCGATATGCGCAAGGGCTATACCCACGAACTGCTGGGCACCAACAACGTTAACGGCCTGTCGGAAATCCTGCTCGGCAAAGGCGACATTAGCCAGAGCGCGAAACCAACAACGGTGCCGAAATTTGACCTGATCCCACGCGGTCAGGTGCCGCCTAACCCGTCCGAGCTGCTGATGAGCGAACGCTTCACCGAGCTGGTGGAGTGGGCGAGCAAAAACTACGACCTGGTGCTGATCGATACGCCGCCAATTCTGGCCGTGACCGACGCGGCCGTTGTTGGCCGCCATGCGGGTACCACGCTGATGGTAGCGCGTTACGCGGTGAACACCCTGAAAGAGGTGGAAACCAGCCTGAGCCGCTTCGAGCAGAACGGCATTGAGGTGAAAGGGGTGATCCTGAACTCCATCTTCCGCCGCGCGACCGGGTACCAGGATTACGGGTATTACGAGTACGAATATAAGTCTGACAGTAAATAAAAAAACACACCCCACACCCCTCACCCTAACCCTCTCCCCAAAGGGGAGAGGGGACTGTTCGGTGCTGGATTTGGGGGACGAACGTAATGATAACCACTGGCTGCCTTTCACCCTCTCCCCTTTGGGGAGAGGGCCGGGGTGAGGGGAAAAAATGACCACACAACGCCCTTTAGTTTCAATCTATATGCCGACATGGAATCGTCAGCAGCTGGCGATCCGCGCAATCAAGTCGGTGTTACGTCAGGATTACGATAACTGGGAGCTGATCATCGTTGATGACTGCTCTTCCTCGTATGAACAGCTGCAAAAGTTTGTGACTGACCTCAACGACCCGCGGGTGGTCTATACGCATAACGCCATTAACTCCGGCGCATGTGCGGTGCGTAATCAGGCGATTATGCAGGCCAAAGGGCAGTATCTGACCGGTATCGACGACGATGACGAATGGACGCCGAACCGTCTGTCTATCTTCCTGTCGCATAAAGAACAGCTGGTTACGCACGCTTTTCTGTATGCCAACGACTATGTCTGCCAGGGCGAAGTTTACTCGCAGCCCGCCAGCCTGCCGCTGTATCCGAAATCACCTTATTCTCGCCGCCTGTTCTACAAGCGCAACATTATTGGTAACCAGGTCTTCACCTGGGCGTGGCGTTTCAAAGAGTGCCTGTTCGATACCGAACTCAAGGCCGCGCAGGATTACGATATCTTCCTGCGCATGGTGGTGGAATACGGTGAACCGTGGAAAGTGGAAGAGGCCACGCAGATCCTGCACATCAACCACGGGGAGATGCAAATCACCTCCTCGCCGAAAAAGTTCTCCGGCTACTTCCATTTTTACCGCAAGCATAAGGACAAGTTTGACCGTGCCAGCCGCAAATATCAGCTCTTTACCCTCTATCAGATCCGCAATAAGCGCATGAACTGGCGCACGCTGCTGACGCTGCTTTCCGTGCGTAACGGCAAGCGCCTGGCTGACGGGCTTCGGGGGAAATAATGTTTCTGGAAGATTGCCGCGCTAACAGCTGGAGCCTGCGTCCGTGCTGCATGGTTCTGGCGTACCGCATCGCGCACTTTTGCTCGGTGTGGCGTAAGAAAAACGTCCTGAACAACATCTGGGCGGCACCCGTGCTGGTGCTGTATCGCATCATCACCGAATGCTTTTTTGGCTATGAAATCCAGGCCGCTGCCACCATTGGCCGCCGCTTTACCATCCACCACGGCTATGCGGTGGTGATCAACAAGTTCGTGGTCGCCGGGGATGATTTCACCATTCGTCATGCGGTCACCATTGGCAACCGTGGGCCTGACAGCCTGGCCTGCCCGGTCATCGGCAATAACGTCGAGCTGGGGGCGAACGTGGTGATCATCGGTGACATCACGATTGGTAATAACGTCACGATTGGTGCTGGCAGCGTGGTGCTGGACAGCATTCCGGATAACGCGCTGGTGGTGGGAGAAAAAGCCCGCGTGAAGGTGATTAAATGAACATTCTGCAATTTAACGTACGCCTCGCAGAAGGCGGAGCGGCAGGCGTGGCCCTGGATCTGCACCAGCGCGCGCTGCAAAAAGGACTTCAGTCGCGTTTTATTTATGGCTACGGCAAAGGCGGCAAGAAAAGCGTCAGCCACGATAACTTCCCGCAGGTGCACAAGCACACGCCGCGTCTGACCTCGATTGCCAACATCGCGCTGTTCCGCCTGTTTAACCGCGATCTGTTTGGCAACCTGAACAATCTTTACCGCACGGTGACCCGCACCACGGGCCCGGTTGTGCTGCATTTTCACGTGCTGCACAGCTACTGGCTGAATCTGGAAGAGGTGGTGGCGTTTTGTCAGAAGGTGCAGGCCCACAAGCCCGACACCCGCTTTGTCTGGACGCTGCACGATCACTGGAGCGTAACCGGGCGCTGCGCGTTTACCGACGGTTGCGAAGGCTGGAAAGATAACTGCCAGAAGTGCCCGACGTTAAGCAACTATCCGCCGGTGAAGGTGGATCGCGCGCATCAGCTGGTGGCCGGAAAGCGTCAGCTGTTCCGCGACATGCTCTCGCTCGGCTGTACGTTTATCTCTCCAAGCCAGCACGTGGCCGATGCCTTCAACAGCCTGTACGGGGCAGGGCGCTGTCAGATTATCAACAACGGCATCGACGTGGCGACGGAAGCCATTCTTGCGGAGCTGACCCCGGTGGCGGAAACCGCAGGCAAACCGAAAATCGCTATAGTAGCGCATGACCTGCGCTACGACGGTAAAACCAACCAGCAGCTGGTGCGCGACATGATGGCGCTGGGGGACAAGATAGAGCTTCATACCTTCGGCAAGTTTTCACCGTTCGAAGGGGCCAACGTGGTGAACCACGGGTTTGAGACCGACAAGCGCAAGCTGATGAGCGCGCTGAATGAAATGGACGCGCTGGTGTTCAGCTCCCGCGTGGATAACTACCCGCTGATCCTCTGCGAAGCGCTCTCAATCGGCGTGCCGGCGATTGCCACCCACAGCGATGCGGCGCGTGAAGTGCTGGAAAAATCCGGCGGGAAAACCTTCACGGAGCAGGAGGTCCTGCCCCTGGTACAGCTGCCGAAGGCGCAGATTGCTGAGATCGTTTTTGGCACTGACCTGGAATCGTTCCGCAACCGCAGCCGCAAGGCCTACAGTGGACAACAGATGCTGGAGGAGTATGTCTCGTTCTATCAGAGTCTGTAGTTATCTGCTGCTGCCGCTGATCTACCTGCTGGTCAACGTCAAAATTGCCCAGCTCGGCGAAAGCTTCCCGATAACCATCGTGACCTTCTTGCCCGTTCTGCTTCTGCTGTATGTCGATAAAATCAACCTGAAGAAGCTGATGATTGCCTTAGGGCTGGGCACGGGACTGACGCTGTTTAACTACATCTTTGGCCAGTCGCTGGATGCCAGTAAATACGTTACGTCAACCATGCTGTTTGTTTATATCGTCATTATTATCGGTATGGTCTGGAGTATTCGGTTTAAAACTATTTCTCCACACAATTATCGGAAAATCCTTAGGTTCTTTTATATTGCCGTTGCGTTAATTGTTATGCTTGCCGCACTGGAGATGGCGCAAATTATTCTGACCGGTGGCAGCAGCCTGATGGAGATAATTTCGAAATATCTCATTTACAGTAACAGCTATGTATTGAACTTCATCAAGTTTGGCGGGAAGCGTACTACAGCCCTCTATTTTGAACCGGCGTTTTTCGCTCTGGCGTTAATCTCAATTTGGCTCAGCATCAAACAGTTTGGTATCAAAACGCCTAAGACCGATGCTATGATTCTTGCAGGAATTGTTCTGTCTGGATCGTTCTCAGGGGTAATGACATTTATCCTGTTTTACCTGCTGGAGTGGGCGTTCCAGTACCTGAACAAAGATGCGATTAAGAAAAAACTGCCGCTGGCGATTATCTCTCTGACGGTATTTATGGTAGGCGTGATATTTGCCTTCCCGTACATCTCAGAACGTCTGGGTGATTTGGGAACGGAAGGGTCTTCGTCCTATTATCGCATCATTGGACCACTGGTGATGGTGGGTTATTCATTAACCCATATTGATGGGGTAGTAAGATTCGGCTCACTTTACGAATATGTTGCATCATTCGGAATCTTTAACGGTGCGGATGTCGGTAAAACCATAGACAATGGTCTGTATCTGTTAATTATTTATTTTTCGTGGTTCGCCGTACTGTTGACCCTGTGGTATCTGTTTAAAGTTTTCAAAATGATGATTAACGCGTTTGGTGATAACCAGAACTTTCGCGTTCAGCTTTATCTTTTTACTCCGGTGTCGCTGTTTTTTACCGGGTCAATATTTAGCCCGGAATATGCTTTCTTGATTGTCTGTCCGTTTATTCTGCGCAAGGCGCTTAATATTACGAACGTATGACGAAATGAGGTGATTTATGTTTCTTAGCGTCATTACTGTCGCTTTTCGTAATTACGAAGGGGTGGTAAAAACCTGGCGCTCGCTGCGCAACCTGGCGCGCGATCCAAGCCTCACCTTTGAGTGGATTGTGGTCGACGGCGGCTCGAACGATGGCACGGCGGAGTTTCTGGAAAAACTCAACGGTGAGTTTAACTTACGCTACATCAGCGAGAAAGATAAAGGCATCTACGATGCGATGAATAAAGGCATCAACATGGCACAAGGCCGTTATGCCATCTTCCTGAATTCGGGTGACATTTTCCATGATGACGTGGCGCTGTTTGCCCGTCAGCTGGCGCGCCAGAAAGAGGATGCCATGTATATTGGCGATGCACTGCTCGATTTTGGCGACGGACATAAAGTGTGCCGTAGCGCGAAGCCAGGCTGGTATATCTATCACAGCTTACCGGCCAGCCATCAGGCTATTTTCTTCCCGGTAAAAGGTCTGAAAAAACAGCCTTACGATTTGCAGTATAAAGTGTCTTCCGATTATGCACTGGCTGCCAGCCTGTACAAATCAGGTTACCCGTTCCGTCGAATTAAAGGGCTGGTATCTGAATTCTCAATGGGCGGCGTGTCAACGTCTAATAATCTGGAATTGTGCCAGGATGCCAAAAACGTACAGCGTAAAATATTACGCGTGCCGGCATTCTGGGCGGAATTGTCTTATTTATTACGCGTGCGCACCACGGGTAAAACGAAAGCCTTATATAACAAAGCCTGAATATAAGGAAACGTAATGCAGGATCTGAAAGGTTTCTCCGTACCGAAAGGTTTTCGGGGCGCGGGCGGTATTAAAGTGCAGCTGTGGTGGGCCGTTCAGGCCACCTTATTTGCCTGGTCTCCACAAATACTGTACCGCTGGCGAGCATTTTTATTGCGCCTGTTTGGCGCAAAAATAGGAAAAAACGTAGTCATCAGACCTTCGGTAAAAATTACCTATCCGTGGAAATTAACGCTTGGGGATTACGCCTGGGTAGGGGATGACGCGGTGTTATATACCCTGGGCGAGATTACGATTGGCGCAAATTCGGTGGTTTCACAGAAATGTTATTTGTGCACCGGCAGTCACGATTTTATGAGTCAGCATTTTGATATTACCGCTTCGCCTATTGTGATTGGCGAAAAATGCTGGCTGGCAACGGATGTTTTTGTTGCACCGGGTGTTTCTGTTGGCGATGGCACGGTAGTCGGTGCCCGCAGCAGCGTTTTTAAATCGCTATCGGCAAATAAAGTTTGCCGTGGCAACCCCGCAGTGGTGATACGCGAACGCGTTGAAACTGATTAAATTCATAAGTAGAGGAATATAAACATGTCTAAAGTCGCTCTCATCACCGGCGTTACCGGGCAGGATGGTTCTTACCTGGCAGAGTTCCTGCTGGAAAAAGGTTATGAAGTGCACGGTATTAAACGTCGTGCGTCTTCTTTCAACACCGAACGTGTGGATCATATCTATCAGGATCCTCACGCGGCGAACCCGAAATTCCACCTGCACTACGGCGACCTGACCGATACCTCCAACCTGACCCGTATCCTGCAGGAAGTGCAGCCGGATGAAGTGTACAACCTGGGCGCGATGAGCCACGTAGCGGTCTCCTTCGAGTCCCCGGAATACACCGCTGACGTTGATGCCATGGGTACGCTGCGTCTGCTGGAAGCGATCCGCTTCCTCGGCCTTGAGAAGAAAACTCGCTTCTACCAGGCATCCACCTCTGAGCTGTACGGTCTGGTGCAGGAAATCCCACAGAAAGAGACCACGCCGTTCTACCCACGCTCTCCGTATGCGGTAGCAAAACTGTACGCCTACTGGATCACCGTGAACTACCGTGAATCCTACGGCATGTACGCCTGTAACGGCATCCTGTTCAACCACGAATCTCCACGTCGTGGCGAAACCTTCGTGACCCGCAAAATCACCCGCGCTATCGCCAACATCGCGCAGGGTCTGGAGTCTTGCCTGCACCTCGGCAACATGGATTCCCTGCGTGACTGGGGCCATGCCAAAGACTACGTGAAAATGCAGTGGATGATGCTGCAGCAGGAACAGCCAGAAGACTTCGTAATTGCGACCGGCGTGCAGTACTCCGTACGTCAGTTCGTTGAAATGGCCGCGGCACAGCTGGGCATCAAACTGCGCTTTGAAGGTACCGGCGTGGAAGAGAAAGGTATCGTTGTGTCCGTGACCGGCCACGACGCACCGGGCGTGAAGCCAGGCGACGTGATTGTGCAGGTTGACCCGCGCTACTTCCGTCCTGCTGAAGTAGAAACCCTGCTGGGCGACCCAACCAAAGCGCACGAGAAGCTGGGCTGGAAACCAGAAATCACTCTGCAGGAGATGGTTTCCGAGATGGTTGCCAAAGATCTTGAAGCAGCGAAAAAACACTCCCTGCTCAAGTCTCATGGCTACGAGGTTGCCATCGCGCTGGAGTCCTGAGAATGACAAAACAACGTATTTTTGTCGCCGGTCATCGCGGAATGGTGGGTTCCGCGATTGTGCGCCAGCTCGAGCAGCGCGGTGACGTAGAAGTGATTGTCCGCACCCGCGACGAGCTGAACCTGCTCGACAGCCGTGCGGTACAGGACTTCTTTGCTAACGAACGCATTGACCAGGTGTATCTGGCGGCGGCGAAGGTGGGCGGCATTGTTGCCAACAACACTTACCCGGCGGATTTCATCTACGAGAACATGATGATCGAGAGCAACATCATTCACGCGGCGCATCTGCACAACGTGAACAAGCTGCTGTTCCTCGGCTCATCCTGTATATACCCGAAAATGGCGAAGCAGCCGATCGCCGAAAGCGAGCTGCTGCAGGGCACGCTTGAAGCAACCAACGAGCCGTACGCGATTGCCAAGATTGCCGGGATCAAGCTGTGCGAGTCCTATAACCGTCAGTACAACCGCGACTATCGTTCGGTGATGCCGACCAACCTGTACGGACCGCACGACAATTTCCACCCGAGCAACTCGCACGTGATCCCGGCGCTGCTGCGCCGCTTCCACGAGGCGACCGCCGAGAACGCACCGGACGTGGTGGTGTGGGGCAGCGGTACGCCGATGCGTGAATTCCTGCACGTGGACGACATGGCTGCCGCCAGCATTCACGTGATGGAGCTGGATCGCGAGGTGTGGCAGGAGAATACCGAGCCGATGCTGTCGCATATCAACGTCGGTACCGGCGTGGACTGCACCATTCGCGAGCTGGCGCAAACCATCGCGCAGGTGGTGGGTTACAAAGGTCGCGTGGTGTTTGACGCCACCAAGCCGGACGGTACGCCGCGCAAGCTGCTGGACGTGACCCGTCTGCATCAGCTGGGCTGGTATCACGAGGTGTCACTGGAGCAGGGACTGGCCAGTACCTACCAGTGGTTCCTGGAAAACCAGCACCGCTTCCGGGGGTAACGATGTTTTTAAGTCAGGAAGATTTTGCCACGGTAGTGCGTTCCACTCCGCTCATCTCAATTGATTTGATCGTGGAGAACGAACGCGGCGAGTTCTTGCTGGGGAAACGAACCAACCGTCCTGCACAGGGCTTCTGGTTCGTGCCCGGCGGGCGCGTGCAGAAGGATGAGACGTTGAGCGATGCGTTTGAGCGTCTCACTCTGGCGGAACTGGGCCTGCAGTTGCCGATGGCGGCGGGCCAGTTTTACGGGGTCTGGCAGCACTTCTATGACGATAACTTTTCAGGCACCGGGTTCACCACGCACTACATCGTGCTGGGGTTCCGCCTGAAGGTGAGTGAGGCAGACCTGCGTCTGCCTGATTCTCAGCATGACGACTACCGCTGGCAGACGCCAGAGGCGCTGCTGGCCAGCGACAATGTGCACGACAACAGCCGTGCCTATTTCCTGGCCGATCGTCAGTCCGGAGTGCCGGGCTTATGAAAATTTTAGTGTACGGAATCAACTACTCGCCGGAGCTAACCGGCATCGGGAAATACACCGGCGAGATGGTCGAGTGGATGGCGAGCCAGGGACATGACGTGCGGGTCATTACCGCGCCGCCGTACTACCCGGAATGGAAAGTCGGGGAGCGCTACTCAAGCTGGCGCTACCGTCGCGAAGAGGGTGCAGCGACCGTCTGGCGCTGCCCGCTGTATGTGCCTAAGCAGCCCTCGACGCTGAAACGGTTGATTCATCTCGGCAGCTTTGCCCTGAGCAGTTTCTTCCCGCTGATGGCGCAGCGCCGCTGGAAGCCGGATCGCATCATCGGCGTGGTGCCAACGCTGTTTTGCACGCCGGGCATGCGCCTGCTGGGCAAACTCTCCGGCGCGCGCACCCTGCTGCACATTCAGGATTATGAAGTTGACGCCATGCTGGGCCTGGGGATGGCAGGCAAAAGCAAGGGCGGCAAGGTGGCTAAGCTCGCCAGCGCGTTTGAGCGCAGTGGCTTACACAACGTGGATTACGTCTCAACGATTTCGCGCTCGATGATGAACAAGGCGCAGGAGAAGGGCGTCCCGGCGGAAAAGGTGATCTTCTTCCCGAACTGGTCCGAAGTGGCGCGTTTTCGCGACGTGACTGAGCAAGACGCTCAGGCGCTGCGCGCGCAGCTTGGCTTGCCTGAAGATCAAAAAATCATTCTTTACTCAGGCAACATCGGCGAAAAGCAGGGGCTGGAGAGCGTGATTGAAGCGGCCCAACTGCTGAACCAACATCCGTGGACGTTTGTGATTGTCGGGCAGGGTGGTGGAAAAGCGCGGCTGGAAAAAATGGTCGGCGAACGCGGCCTGACCAACGTGAAATTTTTCCCGCTTCAGTCTTACGAGGCACTGCCTGCGCTGCTGAAGATGGGTGACTGCCATCTGGTGGTGCAAAAACGCGGTGCCGCGGATGCGGTGCTGCCGTCCAAGCTGACCAACATTCTGGCAGTGGGCGGCAACGCGGTGATTACGGCAGAAGCCGAAACAGAATTAGGCCAGCTGTGTGACAGCTATCCGGGCATTGCCGTGTGCGTGGAGCCGGAATCGGTCCCGGCGCTGGTCACCGGAATTGAGCAGGCACTTGCCATGCCAAAAGTGAACACGGTGGCACGTGAATATGCCGAACGCACGCTCGAGAAAGAGAACGTGCTGAGCCAATTTATTGCAGATATACGGGGATAAATCATGAGTCAAACCACTTTGTATCCGGTTGTGATGGCTGGTGGCTCTGGTAGCCGGTTGTGGCCGCTGTCCCGCGTGCTCTATCCAAAACAGTTCCTCTGTCTGAAAGGGGATCTCACCATGCTGCAGACGACGGTCAACCGTCTGCACGGCGTGGAGTGTGAAAGCCCGGTGGTAATTTGTAACGAACAGCACCGCTTTATTGTTGCCGAGCAGCTGCGCCAGCTGAACAAACTTACTGAAAACATCATCCTGGAGCCTGCCGGTCGTAACACCGCGCCTGCGATCGCCCTGGCGGCGCTGGCGGCAAAACGCAGCAGCCCGGACTGTGACCCGCTGATGCTGGTTCTGGCGGCAGACCACGTTATCCAACAGGAAGACGCATTCCGCGACGCGGTCCGTGCGGCCATTCCTTACGCCGAAAGCGGCAAACTGGTGACCTTCGGCATCGTGCCGGATCTGCCGGAAACCGGCTACGGCTACATCCGTCGCGGCAGCGTGGCGCCGGGTGAAGGCGACAGCGTGGCGTTTGACGTGGCGCAGTTTGTCGAAAAACCGAATCTGGAAACCGCGCAGGCCTACGTTGCCAGCGGTGAGTATTACTGGAACAGCGGGATGTTCCTGTTCCGCGCCGGACGCTATCTGGAAGAGCTGCGCAAATACCGCCCGGATATTCTGAACGCCTGCGAGAAAGCGATGGCGGTGGTGGACCCGGATCTCGACTTCATCCGCGTGGATGAAGAGGCGTTCCTCGCCTGCCCGGAAGAGTCCATTGACTACGCGGTGATGGAGCGCACGGCAGATGCAGTTGTGGTGCCGATGGATGCGGGCTGGAGCGATGTGGGCTCCTGGTCCTCCCTGTGGGAGATCAGCGCCCATACCCCGGAGGGTAACGTCCATCACGGCGATGTCATTAGCCACAAAACGGAAAATAGCTACGTCTACGCCGAGTCCGGCCTGGTCACCACGGTCGGGGTGAAAGATCTGGTGGTTGTCCAGACCAAAGACGCCGTGCTGATTGCCGACCGTAACGCCGTGCAGGACGTTAAAAAAGTGGTGGAGAAAATTAAGGCGGATGGTCGCCACGAGCACCATATTCACCGCGAAGTGTACCGTCCGTGGGGGAAATATGACTCCATTGATTCCGGTGACCGCTATCAGGTGAAACGCATCACCGTGAAGCCGGGCGAGGGGCTGTCGGTACAGATGCACCATCACCGCGCCGAGCACTGGGTGGTGGTGGCGGGTACCGCCAAAGTCACTATCGACGGTGAAGTCAAACTGCTGGGTGAAAACGAGTCCATTTATATTCCGCTGGGGGCGACGCACTGTCTGGAGAACCCGGGGAAAATTCCTCTCGACTTAATTGAGGTGCGTTCCGGCTCGTATCTGGAAGAGGACGATATCGTGCGCTTCCAGGACCGCTACGGGCGGGTGTAGCACTCTGCATTATGCCCGGTGGCGCTGCGCTTACCGGGCCTACGAATGACAAAAAAATTAATTTGGCCATTTAGTGGTCAGGGCCGACTGTTGCCTGAAAAAGGGGTCATCATGGAAAAATTAACCTGTTTTAAAGCCTACGATATTCGCGGCAAGCTGGGCGAAGAGCTGAATGAAGACATTGCGTGGCGCATTGGCCGCGCGTACGGCGAATACTTAAAACCGCAGACCATCGTGCTGGGCGGCGACGTGCGCCTGACCAGTGAATCCCTGAAGCTGGCCCTGGCGAAAGGGCTGCAGGACGCGGGCGTGGACGTGCTGGACATCGGTCTTTCCGGCACCGAAGAGATTTACTTTGCCACCTTCCACCTGGGCGTGGACGGCGGTATCGAAGTGACGGCCAGCCACAACCCGATGGACTATAACGGCATGAAGCTGGTGCGCAAGGGCGCACGCCCTATCAGCGGCGACACCGGCCTGCGCGACGTGCAGCGTCTGGCGGAAGCCAACGATTTCCCGCCGGTGAATGAGGCTAAGCGCGGCAGCTACAAAAAAATCAACCTGCAGAAAGAGTACATCGACCACCTGCTGGGCTACATCAACGTGGCGAACCTCAAGCCGCTGAAGCTGGTGATCAACTCCGGTAACGGCGCGGCCGGCCCGGTTGTCGATGCCCTTGAAGCGCGCTTTAAGGCGCTGAACGTGCCGGTGACCTTCGTCAAAGTGCACAACACCCCGGACGGCAACTTCCCGAACGGTATTCCTAACCCGCTGCTGCCGGAGTGCCGCGACGACACCCGCAACGCGGTGATTGAGCACGGTGCGGACATGGGTATCGCCTTTGACGGTGACTTCGACCGCTGCTTCCTGTTCGACGAGAAAGGGCAGTTCATCGAGGGCTACTACATTGTCGGCCTGCTGGCGGAAGCGTTCCTTGAGAAAAACCCGGGCGCGAAAATCATTCATGACCCGCGTCTGTCATGGAACACCGTCGACGTGGTGTCCGCGGCAGGCGGCACGCCGGTGATGTCCAAAACCGGCCACGCCTTCATCAAAGAGCGCATGCGCGAAGAAGACGCCATTTACGGCGGCGAGATGAGCGCCCACCACTACTTCCGTGATTTTGCCTACTGCGACAGCGGGATGATCCCGTGGCTGCTGGTCACCGAGCTGCTGTGCCTGAAGGGGCAGACGCTGGGCGAGCTGGTGCGTGACCGCATGGCGGCGTTCCCGGCGAGCGGGGAGATCAACAGCAAGCTGGCGGAGCCGGCCGAGGCCATTGCCCGCGTGGAGCAGCATTTTGCGCTTCACGCGCTGGAAATTGACCGTACGGACGGCATCAGCATGGCGTTCCCGCAGTGGCGCTTTAACCTGCGCTCGTCCAACACCGAGCCGGTGGTGCGCCTGAACGTGGAGTCCCGTGCTGACACCGCGCTGATGGAAGCCCGAACGAAGGACATTCTGGCGCTGTTGAATCAGTAATAATTGCCCCTCCCGGTGGGAGGGGGAACCGAATACAGGAACAACGATGACGAATCTAAAAAAACGCGAACGAGCGAGAACGAATGCATCGTTAATCTCTATGGTGCAGCGTTTTTCTGATATCACCATCATGGTCGGTGGATTGTGGGCGGTGTGTCGGATCAGCGGGCTGCCGTTCTTATATATGCATCTGCTGATGGCCCTGATTGCGCTGGTCGTGTTTCAAATGATCGGCGGAATGACCGATTTCTACCGCTCGTGGCGCGGCGTCAAAATGACTACCGAACTGATGCTGCTGCTGCAGAACTGGACCCTTAGCCTGATCTTCAGCGCAGGCCTGGTGGCGTTCAGCCATGATTTTGACAATCGCCTCGTCACCTATCTCTGCTGGTATCTGTTAACCAGCGTCGGCATGGTGGTGTGCCGCTCCCTGATCCGCTTTGGTGCGGGCTGGCTGCGTAACCGGGGTTATAACCGTCGCTTCGTTGCCGTGGCGGGCGATCTGCCGGTCGGGAAGGTACTGCTCGACAGCTTCCGCAAAGAGCCGTGGTTAGGTTTTGAAGTGGTGGGGATCTATCACGACGCGAAGCCGGGCGGCGTCCCTGCGGACTGGGCGGGTAATTACGACCAGCTTATTGAAGACGCGAAAGCCGGCAAAATTCACAACGTCTACATTGCCATGCAGATGAGAGACGAATCCCGCATTAAGCAACTGATGCGCGAGCTGGCGGACACCACCTGCTCCGTGATCCTGATCCCGGACGTGTTTACCTTCAACATTCTTCACTCCCGTATTGAAGAGGTGAACGGCGTGCCGGTGGTACCGCTATACGACACGCCGCTGTCGGGCATTAACCGCGTGCTGAAGCGCGTGGAAGATATCGTGCTCTCTTCACTGATCCTGCTGCTGATTTCGCCTGTTCTGTGCTGCATTGCCCTGGCGGTGAAGCTGAGCTCTCCCGGCCCAGTTATCTTCCGCCAGACTCGCTACGGTATGGATGGTAAGCCGATTATGGTGTGGAAATTCCGCTCCATGAAGGTGATGGAAAACGACAAGGTGGTGACCCAGGCAACGCAGAACGATCCGCGCGTCACCCGCGTGGGGAACTTCCTGCGCCGCACCTCGCTGGATGAACTGCCGCAGTTTATCAACGTCTTTACCGGCGGCATGTCGATTGTTGGCCCGCGTCCGCACGCGGTGGCGCACAACGAGCAGTATCGCTCGCTGATTGAGGGCTACATGCTGCGCCATAAGGTGAAGCCGGGCATCACCGGTTGGGCGCAGATCAATGGCTGGCGCGGCGAAACCGACACGCTGGAAAAAATGGAAAAACGTATCGAATTCGATCTGGAGTACATCCGTGAATGGAGTATCTGGTTCGATATCAAGATTGTTTTTCTGACCATCTTCAAAGGTTTCGTGAACAAAGCGGCGTACTAAGATGAGCTTACGTGAAAAAACCATCAGCGGGGCGAAGTGGTCAGCGATGGCGACCATCGTCATCATTGGCCTCGGTCTGGTGCAGATGACCGTGCTGGCGCGCATTATTGATAATCACCAGTTCGGCCTGCTGACCGTCTCGCTGGTGATTATCGCGCTGGCCGATACGCTGTCTGATTTTGGTATCGCCAACTCGATTATCCAGCGCAAAGAGATTAGCCATCTGGAGCTGACCACGCTCTACTGGCTGAACGTGGGGCTGGGGATTTTCGTGTTTGTGCTGGTGTTTCTGCTGAGCGATACCATCGCCAGCGTGCTGCACAACCCGGATCTCGCTCCGCTGATGCGCACGCTGTCGTTTGCTTTCGTGGTGATCCCGCACGGACAGCAGTTCCGCGCGCTGATGCAGAAAGAGCTGGAGTTCAACAAGATCGGCATGATCGAGACCAGCGCCGTTCTGGCGGGCTTTACCTTCACCGTGGTGAGCGCCCATTTCTGGCCGCTGGCGATGACCGCTATTCTGGGATACCTGGTTAACTCTGCCGTCCGTACGCTGCTGTTCGGCTACTTTGGCCGCAAGATCTACCGTCCGGGGCTGCATTTCTCGCTGGCGTCCGTCTCGTCCAACCTGCGCTTTGGCGCGTGGCTGACGGCGGACAGCATCATCAACTATGTGAATACCAACCTGTCGACGCTGGTGCTGGCGCGTATTCTTGGCGCGAGCGTGGCGGGGGGCTACAACCTGGCCTACAACGTCGCGGTGGTGCCGCCGATGAAGCTGAACCCGATTATCACCCGCGTCCTGTTCCCGGCGTTTGCCAAGATTCAGGACGACACAGAGAAGCTGCGCGTCAACTTCTACAAGCTGCTTTCCGTGGTGGGGATTATTAACTTCCCGGTGCTGCTGGGGCTGATGGTGGTGTCCAGCAACTTCGTGCCGCTGGTGTTTGGTGAAAAGTGGAACGGCATCATTCCGATCCTGCAGCTGCTGTGCGTGGTAGGGCTGCTGCGCTCCGTGGGGAATCCAATTGGGTCCCTGCTGATGGCAAAAGCGCGCGTGGACATCAGCTTTAAGTTCAACGTGTTCAAAACCTTCCTGTTTATTCCGGCGATTATCGTCGGCGGGCATATGGCGGGCGCCATCGGCGTGACGCTGGGCTTCCTGCTGGTGCAGATCGTCAATACCGTTCTGAGCTACTTCATCATGATCAAGCCGGTGCTGGGTTCCAGCTACCGTCAGTACATCCTGAGCCTGTGGCTGCCGTTCTATCTCTCATTGCCAACCCTGGCGGTGAGCTACGGCCTGGGCATCATCCTCAGCGGCCACTTGCCGCTGGCCGCGCTGCTGGCGGTGCAGGTTGCCGCGGGGGCGCTGGCCTTCGTCGTGATGATCGTACTTTCTCGCAATGCGCTGGTGGTAGAGATGAAGCGCCAGTTTTGCCGTAACGAAAAAATGAAAACGCTGCTTCGCGCAGGCTAGTTATTTAAGAGGCCATTATGAAATTATTAATTCTTGGCAACCACACCTGCGGCAACCGTGGCGACAGCGCCATCCTGCGCGGTTTACTGGATGCAATTAACACCCTTAAGCCTGAGACCGAAGTGGACGTGATGAGCCGTTATCCGGTCAGCTCATCCTGGTTACTGAACCGCCCGGTGATGGGCGACCCGCTCTACAGCCAGATGAAACAGCATAACAACGCCGCGGGCGTGATGGGCCGCGTGAAGAAAGTGCTGCGTCGTCGCTATCAGCACCAGGTGCTGCTTTCCCGTGTGACCGATACCGGCAAGCTGCGCAACATCGCTATCGCGCAGGGCTTTACCGACTTTGTTCGCCTGCTGTCCGGCTATGACGCCATTATCCAGGTTGGCGGTTCGTTCTTTGTCGATCTCTACGGCGTGCCGCAGTTTGAGCATGCGCTGTGCACGTTCATGGCGAAAAAACCGCTGTTTATGATTGGCCACAGCGTCGGGCCATTCCAGGATCCGCAGTTTAACCAGCTGGCGAACTATGTGTTTGGCCACTGCGATGCGTTGATCCTGCGCGAGTCGGTCAGCCTCGACATGATGAAGCGCAGCGAAATTGACACCTCAAAAGTTGAGCACGGCGTGGATACCGCCTGGCTGGTGGATCATCAGGACGACAGCTTCCAGCCGAGCTACGCGGTGCAGCACTGGCTCGACGTGGCGGCGAAACAGAAAACCGTCGCAATCACCCTGCGCGAGCTGGCGCCCTTTGATAAACGTTTAGGCACGACGCAGGCGGCGTATGAGAAAGCCTTCGCCGACGTGGTGAACCGCGTGCTGGACAGCGGTTACCAGGTGCTGGCGCTCTCAACCTGCACCGGTATCGACAGTTACAACAAAGACGACCGTATGGTGGCGCTGAACCTGCGCAATCTTGTGAACGATCCGTCCCGCTATCACGTGGTGATGGATGAACTGAACGACCTGGAGATGGGCAAGCTGCTCTCCGCCTGCGACCTGACGGTGGGCACCCGTCTGCACTCGGCCATTATCTCCATGAACTTCGGCACGCCGGCCATTGCCATTAACTATGAGCACAAGTCCGCCGGGATTATGCAGCAGCTCGGTATGCCGGAAATGGCGGTGGATATTCGTCATCTGCTGGACGGATCGCTCGGGGCGATGGTGGGGGACACGCTCGGCCAACTGCCTGCTATCAATGAACGTCTGGCGGTGGCGGTGAAAGCCGAGCGCGAGAAGGGCATTGGGATGGTGAAATCGGTACTCGATCGCGTACGGGAGGGGAAATGAAGGTTGGTTTCTTCTTACTGAAATTTCCGCTGTCGTCCGAAACGTTTGTTCTGAACCAAATCACCGCGTTTATCGATATGGGATATGACGTGGAGATTATCGCCCTGCAAAAGGGCGATACCCAAAACACCCATGCGGCGTATACCCAGTATGGGCTGGAGGCGAAAACCCGCTGGCTGCAGGATGAGCCGTCCGGGAAGCTGAGCAAGCTGCGCCGCCGGGCCAGCCAGACCTTACGCGGGATCCACCGCGCGTCGACGTGGCGGGCGCTGAATGTTTCCCGCTATGGGGCGGAGTCACGCAATCTGATCCTGTCGGCCATCTGCGGGCAAACGGCGCAGCCGTATCGTGCCGACGTGTTTATTGCCCACTTTGGCCCGGCGGGCGTCACCGCCGCGAAGCTGCGTGAACTGGGGGTGATTGACGGTAAAATTGCGACCATCTTCCACGGCATCGACATCTCCAGCCGCGAAGTGCTGAACCACTACACCCCGGAGTATCAGCAGCTTTTCCGACGCGGCGACATGATGCTGCCTATCAGCGACCTGTGGGCCGGACGGCTGAAAAACATGGGCTGTCCGGGAGAGAAAATTGCCGTTTCGCGTATGGGCGTGGATTTAACGCGCTTCACGCGTCGTCCTGTAAAGGTGCCGGGAACACCGCTGCAGATCATCTCCGTCGCACGTCTGACCGAGAAGAAAGGGCTGCATGTGGCGATTGAAGCCTGCCGCCAGCTGAAAGCGCGCGGGGTGGATTTCCACTACCGCATTCTCGGCATTGGGCCGTGGGAGCGTCGTCTGCGCACGCTTATCGAACAGTATCAGCTGGAAGATGTCGTAGAGATGCCCGGCTTCAAGCCGAGCCACGAGGTCAAGGCCATGCTCGAAGAGGCAGATGTGTTCCTGCTGCCCTCAGTGACAGGCGCCGATGGTGATATGGAAGGCATTCCGGTGGCGCTGATGGAGGCGATGGCCGTGGGTATACCGGTGGTATCGACCTTGCACAGCGGGATCCCGGAGCTAATTAAGTCGGACCATTCCGGTTGGCTGGTGCCGGAGAATAACGCGATAGCCCTTGCGGACCGATTAGCTGCCTTCAGCGACATCGACCAGCAGACGCTGGAGCCAGTGCTCCAGAATGCCCGACAAAAAGTTGAAACCGATTTTAACCAGCAGGTGATTAATCGCCAGTTAGCGAGCCTGCTGCAAACGTTGTAACGCCGAGGATGTATGCTGAAAAAGATTACCCGACGCACCTTTGTCTCTTCTCTGTCCGTTCTGGCGGCCACGCCGCTTCTGTCGTCACGCATTGCGCGAGCGGCTGCTGGAAAAACGGTCTCTGTTAATCAGTACAATAACAACGACTGGATCGCAGCCTTTAAGCAGGCGTTTACTGATGGCGACACGGTTGTGGTCCCTGCCGGGCTCACCTGCGAAAACATCAATACGGGCATTTTCATTCCCGACGGTAAAACGCTGCTTATCCGCGGGGCGTTAACCGGTAACGGGCGCGGCCGCTTTGTTCTGCAGGAAGGCAGCAAAGTGATAGGTGAAGGTGCGGGCCGCACGGAGAACATTACGCTCGACGTTCGCGGCTCTGACTGCGTTATTAAAGGGCTGGCCATGAGCGGGTTTGGCCCGGTGACGCAGATCTACATCGGCGGCAAGAAACCCAGCGTGATGCGCAATTTGCTGATTGATAACATCAGCGTGAGTCAGGCCAACTACGCCATCCTGCGCCAGGGTTTCCATAACCAGGTGGACGGAGCGCGCATCACCAACAGCAAATTTAGTCACCTGCAGGGCGATGCGATCGAGTGGAACGTCGCCATCAACGATCGCAATATCCTGATCTCCGATCATGTCATCGACAACATCAACTGCACCAACGGCAAGATCAACTGGGGCATCGGCATTGGCCTCGCCGGCAGCACCTACGATAATGATTATCCGGAGAAGCAAACCGTCAAGAACTTCGTGGTGGCCAACATTACCGGCAGCAACTGTCGCCAGCTGGTGCACGTGGAAAACGGGAAACACTTTGTTATCCGCAATATTAAGGCCAAAAATATTACTCCCGACTTCAGTAAAAAGGCGGGAATAGACAACGCCACGGTGGCCATTTATGGCTGTGATAATTTCATTATTGATAATGTCGACATGGTGAACAGTGCCGGAATGTTAATTGGCTATGGAGTGATAAAAGGCGATTATTTGTCCATCCCGCAGAACTTCAAGCTCAACAATATTCACCTCGATAACCGCCAGCTTGCCTATAAATTGCGAGGAATACAGATTTCATCCGGTAACGCGACCTCGTTTGTGGCGATAACCAACGTGGATATGCAGCGTGCTACGCTTGAATTACACAACAAGCCGCAACATCTTTTTTTACGCAACATCAATGTGATGCAGGAAGCTGCTGTGGGGCCCGCCCTGAAGATCAACTTCGACCTGCGCAAGGATGTGCGGGGTAAATTTATGGCGAAAGACGAGACGCTGCTGTCGCTGGCGAACATAAAAGCCGTTAATGAGAAGGGGCAAAGCTCGGTGGATATTGACCGTGTCGACCAGCAGGTGGTGAATGTGGAAAGGCTGAACTTTGCGCTTCCTTCCTTCAGGAAGTAAGTCTTGACATCATATCTCATTGAGTGCGCGGTAACCCCTAAAATTTGTTACTGAACTCAGCGATTTTAGAGTTTATAATCCGTGCCACATTTTCGTCAGTTCTGTCTTATCATTAGCGATACCTCAGGGAATGCAGAGATTACCGGAGGTTTGCCAAACACAAATGCACTGAGTGGTTTATGAACGATAAAGTTTTGTTTATTGGCGCGTCCGGCTTCGTTGGGACTCGTTTGATCGAGATTTCAAAGGCTGAGTTTGATGTCACCAACTTCGACAAACAGCAAAGCCATTTCTACCCTGAGATTACTGTTTCCGGAGATGTACGTAATCAGGAGCAACTCGATCAGGCGCTTGCCGGTTTCGACACGGTGGTATTGCTCGCCGCCGAGCATCGTGATGATGTCAGCCCAACGTCGCTCTACTATGATGTAAACGTTCAGGGTACACGTAATGTACTGGCAGCGATGGAAAAAAATAATGTTAAGAACATTATTTTTACCAGCTCAGTTGCTGTTTATGGTCTCAATAAAGTCAATCCTGACGAATCTCACCCGCACGATCCTTTTAACCACTATGGTAAAAGTAAGTGGCAGGCGGAAGAGGTGCTGCGTGAATGGTTCAACAAAGCTCCAGAAGAGCGATCTCTGACAATTGTTCGTCCAACGGTCATTTTTGGTGAACGCAATCGTGGCAATGTCTTCAATCTTCTTAAGCAAATTGCGGGTGGCAAATTCGCAATGGTGGGGGCCGGAACTAACTACAAGTCCATGGCTTATGTCGGCAATATTGTGGAGTTTATCAAATTCCGATTGAGCAACGTCAAACCTGGCTACGATGTATACAATTATGTTGATAAGCCCGATCTGAATATGAATCAGCTGGTTGCTGAGGTGGAAAAGAGCCTTAGCAAAAAAATCCCATCAGTTCATCTCCCTTATCCTTTAGGTATGCTTGGTGGCTTTTGCTTTGATATTCTTAGCAAAGTGACTGGTAAAAAGTATGCGATCAGTTCCGTTCGTGTCAAAAAATTCTGTGCCACCACTCAATTTGATGCCACGAAAGTACACACATCAGGTTTTAAAGCGCCTTATACCTTATCTCAAGGGCTGGACCGTACGTTGAAGTATGAGTTCGTTCATGAGAAGAAAGATGACATCACGTTCGTTTCTGAATAGCGGCTGCTGATCTGGGATTTGTCGGAAACAGACTCTACGGCTTCTTTATTGATAGGGTTTTTGACGATTCTGGGTCACACTTATAGCGTAATGAACTTAAGTAATCAGCGTTCTGAACTAAACGTGATTTGCATTCGACGCAGTAGACTTTCTTTATCAGGCATTTTTCCTGACACGGTTTATACTTCGTCAACCATTTTAAGGTGGAAGAGATAATGATCAATTTGAAAGCAGTCATTCCGGTAGCAGGTCTGGGCATGCATATGCTGCCAGCCACAAAAGCCATTCCAAAAGAGATGCTGCCGATCGTCGATAAGCCAATGATTCAGTACATTGTCGATGAGATTGTTGCTGCAGGGATCAAAGAAATCGTCCTGGTTACCCACTCGTCCAAGAACGCGGTTGAAAACCACTTCGACACCTCTTACGAACTCGAAGCGTTGCTGGAGCAGCGAGTCAAACGCCAGCTGCTGGCGGAAGTTCAGTCTATTTGTCCTCCAGGCGTGACCATTATGAACGTGCGCCAGGCGCAGCCGCTGGGTCTCGGCCACTCGATTTTGTGTGCCCGTCCAGTAGTGGGCGATAACCCGTTCATCGTTGTGCTGCCGGACATCATCATTGATAACGCTTCTGCCGATCCGCTACGTTACAACCTGGCGGCAATGGTGGCACGTTTCAATGAAACAGGGCGTAGCCAGGTCCTGGCTAAACGCATGAAAGGCGATCTCTCTGAGTACTCCGTAATTCAGACGAAAGAAGCGCTTGAGACGGAAGGGCAGGTGAGCCGCATCGTCGAGTTCATTGAAAAACCGGATCAGCCACAGACGCTTGATTCGGACCTGATGGCGGTTGGCCGTTATGTTCTGAACGCAGATATATGGGCGGAACTTGAAAAAACCGAGCCAGGCGCCTGGGACCGCATCCAACTGACCGACGCGATTGCTGAGTTAGCGAAGAAGCAGTCCGTGGACGCCATGCTGATGACCGGCGATAGCTATGACTGCGGTAAGAAAATGGGGTATATGCAGGCGTTTGTAAATTATGGGCTGCGTAACCTGAAAGAAGGGGCGAAGTTCAGAAGCCGTATTGAAAAGTTGCTGGCTAATAACGACTGATATTCCTGCCACGGCTTGAACCAGCGGCAGTCATCATTAAGGTGTGTTGAAGCATATCCATAATGATGACTGCCGTTTTTCGTTATTAATACTAATGATAACATTGAGTTATCTGATTCAAGCCTGAGCAGGTTTGTAGCGATTTGTGCTTGTTTCTAAGGTCGTTTAGGACGACAATTAACGCCAGTTTTTGTCTGTATCCAGACAAGAAAAATCATTTAATCAAACACCGCTCAGTACACTGGTAGCTGTTAAGCCAGGGGCGGTAGCGTGCTCAATTTCTGAAACCGTTTCTAAATGGTCAGGTTTCAGAGCGTCAGTATCCAGACATTTCCAACAGACGGAACAGATAACGTGAAAATTCTTGTGACGGGCGGTGCCGGCTTTATCGGCTCAGCAGTTGTACGACATATTATTAAAAATACCCAGGACGACGTCGTCAATGTGGATAAGCTGACCTATGCCGGTAATCTTGAGTCGCTTAGTGAAGTCAGCGAAAGCGACCGCTATGCCTTTGAACATGCAGATATTTGCGACAAAGACGCTATGGATCGCATTTTCGCAAAACACAAGCCTGATGCGGTGATGCACCTGGCAGCTGAAAGTCACGTCGATCGTTCAATTACCGGCCCGGCTGCGTTTATCGAAACCAATATCGTCGGCACCTATGTGCTTCTGGAAGCCGCTCGAGCGTACTGGTCTACGTTGGATGAGCAGGCGAAGAAAACGTTTCGTTTCCATCACATCTCTACCGACGAAGTGTATGGTGATTTACCCCATCCTGATGAACATCCGGAATCAACTGAGCTGCCACTCTTCACAGAAACCACCGCGTATGCACCAAGCAGCCCGTATTCAGCGTCGAAAGCCTCCAGTGACCATCTCGTGCGTGCCTGGCTTCGTACCTACGGTTTCCCGACTATCGTCACCAACTGTTCGAATAACTACGGCCCGTACCATTTCCCGGAAAAACTGATCCCGTTGGTTATTCTGAATGCGCTGGAAGGTAAAGCTCTGCCAATTTACGGTAAAGGCGATCAAATCCGTGACTGGCTGTATGTAGAAGATCATGCGCGTGCACTCTACACCGTTGTCACTCAAGGGAAACCGGGTGAAACATACAACATTGGCGGCCATAACGAGAAGCAGAACCTGGACGTGGTCCATACGATTTGCGATCTGTTGGATGAAATTGTACCTAAAGGGACATCTTACCGCAGTCAGATCCGTTATGTAGCTGATCGCCCAGGCCATGACAGAAGATATGCAATCGATGCGCACAAAATAGCTGAAGAATTAGGCTGGAAACCACAAGAGACTTTTTACAGTGGCATTCGTAAAACGGTTGAATGGTATCTCAATAATCAAGGGTGGATCAATAATGTGAAAAGTGGTGCTTACACATCTTGGTTATCAAAACAATATGGAGATAATGAATGAAGGGTATAATTCTCGCTGGTGGCTCTGGTACCAGGCTGTATCCTGTAACTTTGGGAGTATCTAAACAACTTCTTCCCGTTTATGATAAACCAATGATTTATTATCCCTTGTCCGTTTTAATGCTGGCAGGTATCAAAGATATACTTATAATAACAACACCTGAAGATCAGAGCGGTTTTGTAAGACTTTTGGGGGATGGCAGTCAATTTGGTATTAATTTGAGTTACGCTATTCAACCAAATCCTGATGGTTTGGCACAGGCCTTCATTATAGGTGAGAATTTTATTGGGCAAGAGCCAGTCTGTTTAGTATTAGGCGATAATATTTTCTTCGGACAAGGATTCACACCTAAATTACAGCTGGCGAGTAGTAGAATAAGTGGGGCAACAGTCTTCGGCTACCAAGTCATGGATCCACAGCGGTTCGGTGTGGTTGAATTTAATAGTGATTTCAAGGCAATAAGTATAGAGGAAAAACCAGCTCAGCCTAAGTCTAATTGGGCGGTGACGGGACTCTATTTTTATGACAATAACGTCATTGATATTGCAAAAAATATAAAACCGTCGGCAAGAGGCGAGTTAGAAATAACAACAGTCAATGAAATTTACCTTAACAATAATAATTTAAATGTCGAATTGTTAGGTCGCGGTTTTGCATGGCTTGATACCGGCACCCATGATAGTTTAATTGAGGCCGGAAGTTTTGTCGAAACAGTTCAAAAACGTCAGGGTATGATGGTCGCTTGTCCAGAAGAGATTGCCTGGCGAAATGGATGGTTAAATGATGAGACCCTTACGGCTATTGGTTCTAAATTAGCAAAAAACCATTATGGACAGTATTTATTAAAATTAGTAAAAGGGCATTAAAATACAATGAATTTGATTCAGCTAAACAAAAAAGGTGATGACAGGGGTGCATTGGTAGTTATTGAGCAAGAAAAAGACATACCGCTTGATATCAAGCGGGTCTACTACATGTTTGATACGACACCAGGCGTCAGAAGAGGCTTTCATGCCCATAAAAAACTAACGCAAATAGCTGTTCCTGTTAAGGGATCTTGTAAGTTCTTGCTTGATGATGGAAAACAAGTTGAGCATGTGCTTTTGGATTCACCGACGGTTGGATTAATAATCGAACCCATGGTTTGGCATGAAATGTATGATTTCAGCGACGATTGTGTCTTAATGGTTCTGGCCGATGATTATTATGATGAAAGTGATTATATTCGAGACTATGCTTCTTTCAAAGCGATCACTGACCTCAAAAATTAAAACGACTAGGGTTAGTGAAAAGCCAACATTAAAAAAAATTACTTTTTGATATACAGTACAAATTATAGGGTGTGTTATTAAATGATTAAATTTCTTGATCTTCAAAAAATAAATCAGGTTTATCATGCGGAGTTAATGAGTGCATTCGAATCTGTGTTAGATTCGGGATGGTATGTAATGGGAAATCATCTCCAAAAGTTTGAGTCTGAATTTGCTAATTACTGTGGTGTTAAACACTGTATTGGTGTAGCGAACGGCTTAGAAGCCCTGGTGTTGGTTTTACGCGCCTGGAAAGAAATGGGTAAATTGCAAGAAGGTGACGAGGTTATCGTACCATCTAATACATATATTGCTTCTATTCTTGCAATATCTGAAAATAATTTAACTCCAATACTTGTAGAACCTGATGTAAATACTTTTAACTTATCTCTAGAAAATATAAAAGCAGCTGTTACGACAAAAACAAAAGTGATCCTTCCTGTTCATCTTTACGGTCAGATTTCACCGATGAAAGAAATACAGGAATATGCTGCTGCAAACAATATATTAGTTCTTGAGGATTGTGCGCAATCACAAGGAGCTGAGCAGTTTAAAATCAAGGCAGGCAGTTGGGGGGATGCAGGTGCGTTTAGTTTCTACCCGGGGAAAAATTTAGGTGCTCTGGGTGATGCTGGTGCGATCACAACGAGTGATGATGGCTTAGCAGATACACTAAAAGCTCTTCGTAATTATGGCTCACATGTAAAATATCAAAATCTCTATAAAGGGGTAAATAGTCGACTGGATGAATTACAGGCAGCGCTTTTAAGCGTCAAATTACCAAATTTAGATAATGAAAATAAACGCAGAAGAGATATAGCTAAGAAATATCAAGAGAATATTACTAACGAAAATATTACTCTTCCAGTTCATCCTGACAATGATGTTTCACACGTATGGCATTTATATGTTATTAAAACAGTAAATAGGGATAGTCTTGTTAACTATTTGAATGATCAGGGAATACAAACCCTTGTACACTATCCGATACCTCCTCATCATCAAAAGGCTTACTCAGAAATTTCACATTTATCCTTACCTGTCTCAGAAATGTTGCATAATTCCGTACTCTCTTTGCCAATTTCGCCAGTTATGACCGATGATGAGGTCGACTTTGTCATTCAAAAAATAAATGGATGGCAAATTTGAATTTTGCAAAAGTAACTATTTTTAGCGGAATATTGACACTTCTGCGACTATTATGCGGTTTCGCGATATCAAAAGTTGTTGCAATATATACAGGTCCAGTGGGGATTGCGGGATTAGGGCAATTACAAAATCTGGTGACGTTCATAAATGGTTTTGTATCCTCTCAGGTTTCTCAGGGGATAAACAGATATTCCGCAGAAAATAAAAATGATTATGAAAGTGCAAAATACTACTGGAGAGCTGCCTTAAAGCTCTCTGTAGTAGCATGCCTGTTTATCATTTGCCTGGGATGCATTCTATCAAGTAATATATCAATGCTTTTATTTTCAACGAAAGCTTATTATTGGATAGTCATACTTGCTTTGATTGTTGTACCGCTAAATGTTATAAATAATATATTCTTGGGTGTGCTCAATGGTCTTGGAGACCATTATAGGTTTTTTGTTGCTAATGGATGTGCTGTTGTTTTTTCTGCCATCTCTATGATGTTATTGGTATATCTTTTTGGGTTAAAGGGAGCATTGATTGCTGCGGCATTGAATAATGCAATTGCAGGCCTATGGCTTGTATTTGTAGTCATGAAATGCGATTGGTTCAAATATCATTTCTGGGTTGGTAAAACCACCTCGTCTCATATATCTGAAATGAGAAATTATTTTTTCATGGGCATAATTGGCGCACTGACCGGCCCTGTATCTCTCATTCTAGTGAGGACTATTTTAACCAAAGATTTTTCAGCAGAATATGCTGGCTATTGGCAGTCTGTATCGAAGTTATCTGAAGCTTACCTGGCAGTCCTGACAACCGCACTAACTGTATATTATTTCCCCAAAACAGCAGCCGCCAAGACAGTTAAAGAACATATTTCTGTTTTAAAAACAGGCAGTCTCATTGTTATTCCCTTTGCCTGCATGTTTGCTATGAGTATATTTTGGGGTAAAGAATATATATTGAAGATATTATTCAGTTCGGAATTTATTGCAGCAAAACAATTGTTCTTATTTCAGAATTTGGGTGATGTTTTCAGAATAACAAGTTGGTTATTTGCAACAGTGTTATTAGCTAAGGGATATTTTAAGATTAATGCTATACTGGAGATCACATTTTCAATCTTATTTCCCTTATTAACGTGGGGGTTAACAAAGTATTTCTCATTTACTGGGGTAAGCATTGCATACTGTATAACCTATTTAGGTTATTTAATAGTTTCTATACTTATATATATTGCTCATATTAAGAGGCTACAAAAGGTTAGTGATATAGCATGAGTCAAGAATATCCATATAAATGTTCAGTCATAACACCAGTATATAATGAAGAGCGAAATATTAATGCTTTTCTAAACATGCTGTGTGAAATATATGACCCTCAAATACAGTTCGTACTCATTGATGATGGTTCTACTGATAAAACATTTGAGATCATCTCTAATGACTCTTTTATACGTAATAATAAAAATATCAGGGTTATTAGCAAAAAAAATGGAGGTGCTGCAGAGGCGCGCCTTGTAGGGATTAATAACTCCGAAAGTAATTTTATTGTTTTTTGTGATTGCGATGACAAACTTGATCAATTTTCTATAAAAAAAGCATTGGCCGAATTTGAGAACAATAAAGAAATTGATCTGGCTTTATTTGATTATTATGTGTGTTCTACTCAAAAGGAGCCCACACGTTTTAACTACACAATTCAAAATTGGCCGATTTCTGGATATACTGCATTCGAGAATACAATTTCGTTATGGGGTATTCATGCGTTTGGTATATATCGGAAAGAGACGATTCTGGCTGGCTATAATGCAATCAAAAATATTGCTGGAGGTTTAGCTAATAATGTCAATGATGATGAGTTAATAGCTCGGATGGCTATGTTAAATGCCCGAAAAATTACTCTATCTGAAGGGAAGTATTATTATGCAGAAAACACACTTTCAACAACCAGAAGAGTTAATAGAAATTTGTTTAAAATGGCATTTACAGCTCAACGATTAGCAGACATCATCACCGATACTCCATCATTAAGCTTGTTAATTCCTGCCGTTCATTTGTATATGATCAGAGTTGCTACTAATTTAACAATAAAAAGGTCCCTCTGGCGAAAAAAAATAAATAATAAAAGTGAATGGGACCTGGCGGTTTCCAGTTTAATTCAGAAAGTTAAGCTTAAAAATATAATAGAAATTACTAAGCATAATAAAAAATTACTAACTTGGTCTCTCTTCAAGTTTATGGTACTTAAGGCTATATATGGATTTCGAAATGTTAAACCATGAAGAAATGGTGTCTATCGTAATAGTGACATATAATTCTGCTGATTTTATTGAAGAAACGCTAGATAGTTGTTTAAAACAGACTTATTCTAACATTGAAATTATAGTTTCTGATGATAACTCGGCAGATAATACTGTCAATTGTTGTAAACAATGGAATGAAAAAAATAATTCACAAGTTAAATTTAAAGTGATCACTAGTGAACTACGAGCTGGGATACCTGCTAATTGTAATAGAGGTGCGATGGCTTCATCTGGTAGCTGGATTAAGTTTTTAGGTGCAGATGATCTGTTAGAAGCTACAGCAATTGAAGATCTAATGGCTTCAAGAAAAAGTAATACCGGTATTGTGTTTTCCCGATTTGAAACATTTGGAGAAAATGTTTCAACTGAAGTTTTCCCATATTCCTTTACATGGAATTTAATAAAGAATAAGTCGGAACAAAATTCTAAATACTCAGACTGGCTCTTCTTACTTGGTTTTTCAAATGTTGCTCCAGGGGTAATGATATCCAGAGAAACATTTGACAAGTATCATGGGTATGATGAAAGTTATTACTTGCTAGAAGATTTACCTCTTTGGTATAAATTATTTTCGAATAATGAATGTATTTCATATTGTTCAGTAATAACTGTAAAGTATCGTATTCATCAAAACCAGGTAACGTCTTCGGGCATCAGCGAGTTATTAAAAAAAGATTTATTAAAGTTTAATGTTTCAGTAAGAAAAAGATACAAAGCTCCTTATGTTCATAACTTAATTCAGATCATAGCTAATTCCAATAAAAGATTGAGGTTCTTGAAATATATTGATCTTTTTCAATGGTATATATCTTTATATAATAGGTTATGTAAATAATGTTTATTTTATCGCAATGTATGCCGCTTCTGTTCTTGTCATTACTTTGGCCAAACTTTAAGGCTTCTTTAAAAAGAATAGTCGCTTATTCTTTGGTTTTTTTATTGGGCGTGGTTTACACCGCTTTTTACCTTAATGGAGAAGATTGGGTAAATTATTATGTAAACTTTTTCACTCGTGAAGGAACTGCATGGTTTGAGCCTGGATTTTATTTATTGTATTCATGCTTGTCATTCTTGTCTCATTATAACTTTGGCATCACAACGCTCCTGTTTTTCCTGTTGTCATTTGCTATACTTACTAAGTTTGTCCTTGATAATAAAGACTGTAATTTACCATTTTTTTTACTATTGCTTATTATTTGTTTTGGTAATACATTAATTTTAGAGCAGTTAAGACAGTTTGTTTCCGCAATATTAGCACTATGTGCATTAACTACTAGATTAAATTTAAACAAAAAAAAGTCTAATTTCTATCTTTTGCTTGCAATAGCATTTCATGCATCAGCAGTTATTGTCGGATGTGCATTTCTTTTGGCGAGCATAAAGAATTCTAAAGCTTTTATATTTATTTCTCTCTCTATAGCCTCCTTTCTTTTGCTGTTGCTGACCAGTGACTCTCTGGTGAATATAGGTGTGCAGTTACTGCCTGTTATTTTTCTCAAGATTAAAGTTTATCGTGAAATCACAGATTTAACATTACATGTTGGGCCTTCTCTTATTTTCTCAATTATTTACTTATTATATCAATTTAAAAACATTGGAGAGCTAAAATATACTGGAGATTATTCAGTTGTATTCTTAAAAAGACAGCTTTTCTTTGGAGGCTTGGTCTTCTTGGTCGGTATTTTTATACCTTTCATGTCACGAATGTCGACTTTTTTTATTATATTTTTATTTTATGATGTCGCGATTAATAACTACTTTAAATATTTTCAGATAGGTAGGAAAGTTGTGTTGAAGTTTGTGTTGGTTTTGTTTTATAGCTTATTTAGTATGGCTTCATATTTCAAAAACGATATAGCTCCTATTTCCTTTGATAACTTAACATTTAATTTCATCCCGTTTGTATTAAATGATGTCAACTATGATTCATTAGTATATGAAACCTATTTCAAAAATGCTCTGGTGACAAGCGAGCTCATATCGGATAAGTAATGATACCTATGAAAATAGCAATGATATTACCTAGCCTTGCAAAAAGTGGTCCTGGGATTCAAGTGGAAGCTTTGTGCAAGCTGCTTACAGCACAGGGTTGTTATGTAGAAATATTTTATTTGCGTGAAAACACAAAGAACAAACTCAATTTTGTTGGGATAAAGAAAAATAGGGTGGATTTTTCTTTAGGTACCATTAATAAATTTCGTGGGTTCGATATTGTTCACAGCCATGGTTTTTTCCCTGATTTATTACTTGTATTGCTGCGCTGCTCTGGAGTTAGAGCAGCATTTGTAACAACAATGCATAACTTTCTTAAAGAGGATATATTTTCAAGATATAAACCAATGAAAGCAAGAATATCTGTCTTTTTATGGAAGCTTGTTCTCTCATTTATCCCTAATAAATTTGTATTCACATCGATAGCGAAAAATTATTACAGTTCTTTTTCAAATGGAGATGTTTATATTGTTAGCAGTGGAATCGATGTGTTAGCAGTTGAAAGTAAAATTGAGGAAAGCTCAGTTCTTGAAGATGAATATATTGAAGCCGCCGCCTCTTTAGTAAAACGAAATCTGAAAATTATTGGTTCAACTTCTATTATTACATCAGGGAAGCATCTGGATACCATCGTCCATGCCCTACCTTTTTTACCGAATCATGCCGCTATTTTTGTCGGCGGTGGTGCCAGGGAAAAAGAGTTAATAGATCTAGCCATTAGTTTGAAGGTTTATGATCGTTGCATATTTACTGGGTTTAGAGCAAACCCACTCCCTTATCTTAAGACATTTGATATTTATGCAATGCCAAGTTCAAGTGAATCCTTTGGGCTAAGTTTATTTGAAGCCATAATTGCTAAGCTTCCAATTATATGTCGTGATTTGCCAGTTTATAGAGAACTCCTGGAAAATGACAATATCTGTTTCTTTGATGGTACTGTTTCAGATTTCGTTAAAGTAGTTAACTCCATGGATACTTGCAATGAAGAATTGATTTCGTCTTTATATAATATGGTTAGTCAAAATTATGACATGTCAGTCGTTGCATCAAAATACCGTGCTTGCTATAGGGATTTAATAAAGAAATGATCGATTTTAGTGTTCTAATGTCCTTATATACTAAAGAGACCCCTGGTAATTTGGAGCAATGCTTTGAAAGTCTTTTTAATCAAACCTATCAAGCTAACGAAATTATTGTAGTGCTGGATGGGCCGATAAACGAACAATTACACTCCGTCATAAATAAGTGGGCGGAGATTTTACCACTACATATTGTTCCACTACCAAATAATGTTGGTTTAGGCAATGCGCTTAATATTGGAATGAAGAGTTGTAATCATGCTCTAATTGCGAGAATGGATACCGATGATATTTGTGTGCCAAATCGCTTTGAGCTTCAGATAAGAAAGTTTAGTGAATCCCCTGAACTTTGTATTTTAGGAGGGGCAATCAGCGAATTTGAAAACGACATTAATATTTCTACCGGCGTTCGAAAAGTACCTGAAACGCATGTGGATATTTTGAAATATGCAGTTTTAAAAAACCCCTTTAATCATATGACGGTTATGTTCAAAAAAGATGAAATTATGAGCGTTGGTGGTTATATGCATCACCATTTTATGGAGGACTATAATTTATGGCTAAGAGTTTTATCAAAAGGGAAAACTGTAGGTAATATAGCTGATATATTAGTCTACGCAAGAACTGGAAATGCTATGTTAAACCGTCGTCGTGGTTTGTCTTATATCCACAGCGAGTTAATACTGGCGAGACTTAAACATAAACTTGGTTTTCAAAATTTTTTATCCGCTTCGTGCATCTTGTTGTTGCGCTCTCTTCCAAGATTGTTGCCAATAACCCTATTTAGAAAAATATATTCAGTCATGCGGAAGCAATGAAAATTCATAGGTTATTTTTTAATGTTAAATAAACATATCTTTAGTTTAACATCACTACGTTTTTTTGCAGCAGTTGGCGTATTTCTGCATCATCTAGGCGTTCTTAATTCAGTTGACAATCCAATAATAAAATCTTTCGCAAGATATTTTTTTTCTGGCTATGCTGGAGTTACTTTTTTTTACATATTGTCCGGTTTTATAATATCGTATAGCTTCAGGAAACATAAAGCGGATGGGTATTTTGATTCTAAGGATTTTATTTTCTTTAGAGTCGTTAGGATATTTCCTGTCCATTGGTTAACATTGTTGTTTTCTTTTTTTGTTTTTAGCCATTTCTCTAATTTTGACTTTTTGCACATCATTGCTCTTATTTTTAACTTTTTTTTGCTGCATGCATTTATTCCATTGGAAGATGTTTATTTTTCATTTAATCCAGTGAGTTGGAGTCTTTCTTGCGAACTTTTCTTTTATTGTAGCTTTGTGTTTTTAGTAGTGTTAAAAACTCGTTTTTTACTAATTTTGTTAGCAATGATACTAGTGCTTCAATTTTATTTCTTGATTCACCCACAAGACCTAGTATCTGATCACTGGCTGTTCTACATAAACCCTTTCTTTAGAATTAATGGATTCATTATTGGTATGCTTTTATGTCGCATGCATGTTTCAAAAATGCCTGTATTGTCTGAAAGTATGTTTAGTTTCATGGAGATATTATCAGTTATTTTGTTAGGGTTGACGTTGTATCTTTCTACTAATTTTATTTCTGATATGAATTTACGCTATGATTTGCTATTTATACCCGCAATGGCATTTATGGTGTTTGTTTTTTCTTATGACGGCGGGGTCATTTCTAAATTATTATCGCATCGTTGTTTTGTTCTTTTAGGAGAGGCATCATTCTCTTTTTATATGATTCATTTAATTGTCATAAGGGTTATTTTTAAAATAACAAATGACAATCATGCTGATGATATCTTAGCTATAATGTTGACGGCTTTAACTGCATTTATTTTGTCTGTTTTAGGATCTGTTATTATATTTAAATTATTCGAGGTTCCTGTTAATAAAGCACTGCGAAATCGATGGTTAAAATTCAGATACAAAAAATAAGGGTTTAGTGTCATCGCTATACTTTGTTCCCAAACTCACATCTTAACTGTATAATCACCATATCTCATATTTAGAAATTACAACTATTCACACCTGACAGGAGTATGTAATGTCCAAGCAACAGATCGGCGTTGTCGGTATGGCAGTGATGGGGCGCAACCTGGCGCTCAACATCGAAAGCCGTGGTTATACCGTCTCCGTTTTCAACCGCTCCCGTGATAAGACCGAAGAAGTGATTGCCGAGAATCCAGGCAAGAAACTGGTTCCTTTCTATACGGTGAAAGAGTTCGTTGAGTCTCTGGAAACGCCTCGTCGTATCCTGTTAATGGTGAAAGCGGGCGCAGGTACCGATGCAGCGATTGACTCCCTGAAGCCTTACCTCGAAAAAGGTGACATCATCATTGATGGCGGTAACACCTTCTTCCAGGACACCATTCGTCGTAACCGTGAGCTGTCCGCAGAAGGCTTCAACTTCATCGGTACCGGTGTTTCCGGTGGTGAAGAGGGCGCGCTGAAAGGCCCATCCATCATGCCTGGCGGCCAGAAAGATGCATACGAACTGGTTGCACCTATCCTGACCAAAATCGCAGCCGTTGCTGAAGATGGTGAGCCTTGCGTAACCTATATCGGTGCAGACGGTGCAGGTCACTATGTGAAAATGGTGCACAACGGTATCGAATACGGCGACATGCAGCTGATCGCTGAAGCTTATTCCCTGCTGAAAGGCGGTCTGAACCTCTCTAACGAAGAGCTGGCTGAAACCTTTACCGAGTGGAACAAAGGCGAGCTTAACAGCTACCTGATTGACATCACCAAAGATATCTTCACGAAAAAAGATGAAGAGGGTAAATACCTGGTTGATGTGATTCTGGATGAAGCAGCGAACAAAGGTACCGGTAAATGGACCAGCCAGAGCTCTCTGGATCTGGGCGAACCGCTGTCTCTGATCACTGAGTCTGTTTTCGCGCGTTACATTTCTTCCCTGAAAGAGCAGCGCGTCGCGGCGTCTAAAGTGCTGTCTGGCCCACAGGCTAAACCAGCAGGTGATAAAGCCGAATTCGTTGAAAAAGTGCGTCGTGCACTTTACCTGGGTAAAATCGTTTCTTACGCGCAGGGCTTCTCTCAGCTGCGTGCGGCGTCAGACGAGAACAACTGGGATCTGAACTACGGTGAAATCGCGAAGATCTTCCGCGCGGGTTGCATCATTCGTGCGCAGTTCCTGCAGAAAATCACCGATGCCTATGCTGAAAACGCCGGTATCGCTAACCTGCTGCTGGCACCGTACTTCAAGAAGATTGCGGACGAATACCAGCAGGCGCTGCGTGACGTGGTTGCCTACGCTGTTCAGAACGGTATTCCGGTTCCAACCTTCTCTGCTGCAGTAGCCTACTACGACAGCTACCGTGCGGCCGTTCTGCCTGCTAACCTGATTCAGGCCCAGCGTGACTACTTCGGCGCGCATACCTACAAGCGCACTGATAAAGAAGGCGTATTCCATACCGAATGGATGGAATGAGTTAACGCACTCGCTGTCATCGCAACCCGGAGCTCGTCTCCGGGTTTTTTTATGCAAAAACTGCTGCCTTATATTCGAAGTAGTCTGAATCTCATCCCACTCGAAGTGATTACTCCTGGTTTGCCTTGACAGTTCTGTTTGCCAGGAGGTACAAAGCCCAACAGTTATGTTTATCGCGATGGTCAGGTGACCATCAGTACAGTTAACTCACAGAAGTCATTAGCGAATGAAAATAACAATTTCCGGAACAGGGTATGTCGGTCTCTCTAACGGCATTCTGATTGCTCAAAACCACGAAGTGGTTGCACTGGATATCGTGCAGGCCAAAGTGGACATGCTCAATCAGAAAAAATCGCCGATTGTCGATAAAGAAATCCAGGACTATCTCAGCAATAAGCCGCTGAATTTCCGCGCCACGACTGACAAAGAAGATGCATATCGCGATGCGGATTACGTCATCATTGCGACGCCTACTGACTACGATCCCAAAACCAACTACTTCAACACCTCAACCGTCGAAGCGGTGATCAAAGACGTTATCGCGATCAACCCTCGTGCGGTGATGGTCATTAAGTCAACGATTCCTGTTGGTTTCACTAAATCCATCAAAGAGAAGTTTGGGATTGATAACATCTTCTTCTCGCCGGAGTTCCTGCGCGAGGGGAGAGCACTTTACGATAACCTGCATCCTTCGCGTATTGTTATTGGCGAACGCTCTGAGCGTGCTGAGCGCTTTGCCGCGCTGCTTCAGGAAGGGGCGCTTAAGAAAGATATTCAGGTGTTGTTTACCGACTCCACTGAAGCTGAGGCGATTAAGCTCTTCGCGAATACCTATCTGGCAATGCGAGTGGCTTATTTCAATGAGCTCGACAGTTACGCAGAGAGTCTTGGACTGAACACCCGTCAGATTATTGAAGGGGTGTGTCTCGATCCGCGCATTGGTAATCACTACAACAACCCTTCATTTGGCTACGGTGGCTACTGTCTGCCAAAAGACACCAAGCAACTGCTGGCAAACTACCAGGCTGTGCCAAACAACCTGATATCGGCGATTGTTGATGCTAACCGTACACGTAAAGATTTTATCTCCGATTCCATCCTTGCGCGTCAACCGAAAGTCGTCGGCGTATACCGTCTGATCATGAAGAGTGGCTCCGATAACTTCCGCGCTTCTTCTATTCAGGGGATCATGAAGCGCATTAAGGCGAAAGGGGTTGAGGTTGTTATCTATGAGCCAGCCATGCCGGAGGATCAGTTCTTCAATTCACGGGTGATCCGCGATCTGGACGCATTTAAGAAAGAAGCCGATGTCATCATTTCAAACCGCATGGCGGAAGAGTTGGCTGACGTGGCGGATAAAGTGTATACCCGCGATCTGTTTGGTAGTGATTAATAAAAAATGTTCTTTAAAAGGACAGACCGTAATGGTCTGTCCTTTTTTATATTTGATGTTAATTGAGGAAAATGTCTTTTATTTAATTAAAATATGCTGAGGAAGGTATTTCTTAAATTTATTCATTGAGTCCTGAATACTGTCTTTCGAAATAGTGAAAAGAATATCATCTTCTGTTTCTTTTTGACGAACAGCACCGAAACGCTCGTGGAACCTAATGACAGAAAGATTACCTTTACGGACATCGAAGTGGGCGCGGGTAAAACCTAATTTCAACGCGTAGTAGTAGACTAAAAGCGCCGACTCAATTGCGAAATGTGAAGGTGCATCCTCATGAATGACCCATGATCCCCAGCAGAAAGAATCTTGTTGCTGATCATAAATTCTTACCGTACCAAAAGGTATATCTTCGAGATCGGTAATGATAAAGTAGGCTTGACCCTCATTTTTCAGATAACCTTCGATCCATTTTTCTTGTGCCTTAGTATCATCAGAGGTCGTGCTTATAAATCGACCCTTTTTCTCATTCGTTCTCAGCGCAACAATGAAAGCTGCGTCATCGATTTTTACATTTCGAAGTTTAACAGAGCGACCTACGATAAGATCTGTCTGGTGAATTACTGGAATAGACATAGCAGTTCCTTTTTGCGTAGACATATTGAATGTATTCAAATTTTATAGAAACGTTTGTACCAGTCTACAAAGTTCTTCACCCCATCTTTAACCGAGGTTTGCGGTTTAAATCCGATCGCGTCATAAAGTGGCTGGGTATCGGCGCTGGTTTCCAGAACATCCCCGGCCTGGAGTGGCATCATATTTTTTTCCGCTTTTTTACCCAGGGCCTCTTCCAGAGCGGTGATGTAGTCCATCAGCTCTACTGGTGAACTGTTGCCGATGTTATAAACCCGATAAGGCGCTGAGCTGGTCGCAGGTGAGCCGGCCTCAACGGTCCAGTTTGGGTCTGACCGAGGAATAACATCCTGAAGGCGAATAATGGCTTCAGCGATATCATCAATGTACGTGAAGTCGCGCTTCATCTTACCGTAGTTATAGACATCGATGCTTTTGCCTTCAATCATCGCCTTGGTAAACTTAAACAGTGCCATGTCAGGGCGTCCCCACGGACCGTATACGGTAAAGAAGCGCAGCCCAGTTGTCGGCAGGTTGTAGAGATGCGAATAGGTGTGCGACATCAGTTCATTGGCTTTTTTGGTCGCGGCATAAAGCGAAACCGGGTGATCCACGGAATCGTCAGTCGAGAAGGGCATCTTGCGGTTGAGGCCATATACGGAGCTGGATGAGGCATAAAGCAGATGCTGAACGTTGTTATGGCGGCAGCCTTCCAGCACGTTGAGATGACCAATAATGTTGGCATCAGCATACACATGTGGGTTTTCAAGGGAGTAGCGTACGCCAGCCTGCGCGGCAAGATGAATCACACGATCAAACTTCTCACTGGCGAAAAGCGTGACCATACCTTCCCGGTCAGCTAAGTCCAGCTTGTGAAAGGTGAAACTCTCAGATTTTAACAGTTCCAGGCGTGCCAGCTTCAGGTTGACATCGTAGTATTCATTAAGGTTATCAATACCGACAACCTGATGACCGGCCTCAAGGAGGCGTTTACTGACATTTGCACCGATAAAACCAGCTGCACCCGTTACCAGAAATTTCATCTCTTCCCTCATAGCCTATATTCTTACAGATGCCATAGCGCATCACATGGCCTCTATGATACCGCGAAGGGAGGTAAGTTACATAACCGATCTTTCCGATATTACTCATCGGATTCTTATAGAAAAATTGCCAGCAATAGATAAACTATGCGAACAACATTATGTTTGCCCTTTTTCATCTGTTAGGGATTGTATGACACAAAACAACAATAGCCAGGTCAGCCGAAGCAATGACCCTGAGCAAATTGATTTATTTGATTTAGTACTGCAACTGTGGCGTGGAAAGTGGACGATAGCAGTCTTTGTTGTTGTTTTTATTGCCCTTGCTATTGGTTTTTTATCTATTGTAAAGGAAAAATGGACGTCAAGTGCAATTATTGCACAACCTGATGCTGCTCAGATAGCAAGCTATTCTAATGCATTGAATATCCTCTACGGTACCGCAGCACCTTCAATGCTTGATAATCAAACACGTGCTATTGGTCGTTTTAACTCCTCATTCTCCGCGTTGTCGCAGGCGCTGGAAAATCAGTCAGTGCCTGAAAAACTTACCATTGAGCCCACGGTTAAAGGACAGCCGTTACCATTAAGCGTCTCCTATACCAGTACATCCGCAGAAGCCGCACAAAAGCAATTGGCGCAGTATATCCAGCAGGTCGATGAGCAAACGGCGAAAGAACTTGCCGTTGACCTTAAGGACAACATCAAGGAACAGATAAAAACCCTGAATGACTCCCTGCAAAACCAGGAGAAGGTTGCTCAGGAGCAAAAAGATCTGCGTATCAAACAGATTGCTGAGGCACTCAAGAACGCTGAAGCAGCGAAAATAACCTCGCCGCAGGTCCAGCAAACCCAAGAAGTGACTCAGGAAACATTGTTCCTGCTGGGTAGCGAGGGGCTGAAATCGATGATTGACAATGAGGCTTCTCGTCCGCTGGTCTTCCCAACGGCCTATTACCAGACCAAGCGAAATCTGTTGGACATCCAGAATCTGAATGTAAACCCTGACACGATCCACGTTTACCGGTATGTCATGAAGCCGGAACTCCCAGTACATCGTGACAGTCCGAAAAAAGCGGTTGTTCTGATTCTTGCCGTGCTGCTGGGTGGTATTATCGGTTCAGGTTTCGTGCTTGGCCGTAACGCCTTACGAAACTACAAACCAAAAGCCTGATTTGCAGATTAAAAAAAACCGGGGATATACCCCGGTTTTTTTATTTGTGACGCTTACGAAGGTTCTCTATCACCGCCGTCAAATCCAGCTCCTGATCCTGCAGCAGCACCAGCAGGTGATACATCAAATCAGACGCTTCATTCGTCAGTTCCTCGCGGTCATGCACGGTCGCGGCCAGTGCTGTCTCAACGCCTTCTTCTCCCACCTTCTGGGCGATACGCTTGGTCCCGCTGGCGTACAGCTTCGCAGTATAAGAACTCTCCGGATCCGCCGTTTTACGCTCTGCCAGCAGCTGTTCCAGTTGATACAGGAACAACCACTGGTGGCTCGTTTCACCGAAGCAGCTGCTGGTGCCCTTATGGCAGGTCGGTCCGATTGGGTTTGCCAGCACCAGCAGGGTATCGTTATCGCAGTCAGGCGTTATGCTGACCACGTTCAGGAAATGACCCGAGGTTTCCCCTTTGGTCCACAAACGTTGTTTCGTGCGCGAGAAAAACGTGACTTTGCCGCTGTCGATCGTTTTTGCCAGCGCGTCCTGGTTCATATACCCCAGCATCAGCACTTCGCCTGAGACGGCATGCTGGACAACTACCGGCAGTAATCCGTCCGTTTTTTTCCAGTCCAGCTGCGCCTGTTGTTGCTCTGTTAACATACCCTGATCTCCACGCCCTGGTCGGCCAGGTACGTTTTTAACTCACCAATATTAATAATCTGTTTGTGGAACACGGACGCGGCCAGCGCACCGTCCACGTTGGCATCGCGGAAGGCTTCGAGGAAGTGTTCCATGGTGCCCGCGCCGCCGGAGGCGATCAGCGGAACGTGGCAGACCGCACGGACTTTTTTCAACTGCCCGAGGTCATACCCGTTACGCACGCCATCCTGGTTCATCATGTTGAGGACAATCTCGCCCGCGCCACGCTTCTGCACTTCCTGCACCCAGTCGAGCGTTTTCCACTGCGTTACGCGCGTGCGGCTTTCGTCACCCGTATATTGATTGACGTGGTACTTGCCCGTTGCGGCGTCATACCAGGTGTCGATCCCAACCACAATACACTGCACGCCAAAACGGTCGGCCAGGCGGGTGATCAGCTCCGGGTCGGCCAGGGCAGGGGAGTTGATGGAAATCTTGTCGGCACCAAACGAGAGAATTTGGGCCGCATCGTCAGCGGATTTAATCCCGCCCGCCACGCAGAACGGAATATCGATCACTTCCGCCACGCGCGCCACCCAGCTTTTGTCGACCACGCGTCCATCGCTGGAGGCGGTGATATCATAAAAGACCAGCTCGTCTGCCCCTTCATCGGCATAGCGTTTTGCCAGCGGGACGATGTCGCCAATGATCTCGTGGTTGCGGAACTGCACGCCTTTCACGACCTGGCCGTCACGTACGTCCAGGCAAGGGATTATCCGTTTTGCCAGCATTGAATCGCCTCCGTCACCGTAAATTTACCTTCCAGCAGGGCTCGGCCCACAATCACGCCCTGTACGCCCGTTCCGCGCAGCGCGGCAATATCGTTTAAATCACCAATTCCGCCCGAAGACTGGAACGCCACCTGCGGATAACGCGCGCAGACCTCTTCATACAGCGAGACGTTGGAGCCCGCCAGCGTACCGTCGCGAGAGATGTCCGTGCATAACACGTGCTTCAGGCCGACGGGGAGATACATCTCGACCAGCGCTTCCAGCGTCACGCCGGAGTTTTCCTGCCAGCCGCTGACCGCCACCTGCTTATTACCCTGTTCATCAATACGAACATCCAGCGCCAGCACCAGCGCGTCGGCGCCAAAGCGGCGGAACCAGCCTTTTACGGTCTCTGGCTCTTTCACGGCGGTTGAACCGACCACCACGCGCGCTACGCCCGCGTCCAGCAGCGCCGCAACGTCATCTTCCGTACGCACGCCGCCGCCAACCTGTACCGGCACATCAACACCGGCGACCAGATTTTTCAGCAGGGGGATCTGGCGCTTCGCCGGATCTTTCGCGCCCGTCAAATCCACCAGATGCAGCACCTGCGCACCCTGGGCGGCATAATCCTGCAGACGCGGCAGCGGGTCGTTTCCGTAGTCTCGCTGCTGGCCGTAATCGCCCTGGTGGAGACGGACAACCGTGCCGTCAATTAAATCTAAAGCGGGAATAATCATCACATCTCCAGGAAGTTTTTCAGCAGCTGCGCGCCTGCGGCGCCAGAGCGCTCCGGGTGAAACTGCACGCCGAAGAAATTGTCTTTCTGTACGGCCGCGGTAAACGCCTCGCCGTAGGTGCACTGGGCGATCGTATTCACGTTCACCGGCATGGCGTAGCTGTGTACGAAGTAAAAATACGCGCCGTCTTCAATGCCGCGAAAAAGCCTGTCGCCCGCTTTGGCGTACACGCGGTTCCAGCCCATATGCGGCAGAGGCAGGCCGTGATCGGTCATTTTCGGCACGTCTTCGTCAATAATGCCCAGCAGGTCAACGCCGTTGCTCTCTTCGCTGCGGCGGCCCAGGATCTGCATGCCCAGGCAAATCCCCAGCACCGGCTGGGTACAGGCTTTGATTAGATCGACCAGCTCGCGTTCGCGAATCTGATCCATCGCGGCCTGTGCGGTTCCCACACCCGGTAAAAAGAGTTTGTCGGCACGCAGCACTACGTCCGGGTCACGGCTCACCACCGGCTCATAGCTGTGGCGAGCAATGGCCGATTTTACGGAGTTCAGGTTGGCGCATCCGGTATCCAGAATCACCACGTTCATTACAGGACTCCTTTTGATGAGGGCAGGGCGTCACCTTCCACGCGGATTGCCTGGCGCAGCGTTCGGCCGAAGGCCTTGAAGAGACTCTCTACGCGGTGGTGGTCGTTCTTGCCTTTGGTCTTCAGGTGTAGCGTCAGGCCCATGGTGTAGGACAATGAACGGAAGAAGTGCTCCACCATTTCGGTGCTCAGATCGCCCACGCGCTGGTAATTGAAGTCTGCTTTATATTCCAGGTGCGGACGACCTGAAATATCCATTGCACAGCGCGCCAGACACTCGTCCATCGGCAGGACAAAGCCAAAACGATTGATGCCGCGTTTATCACCAAGCGCCAGCTTGAGAGCTTCGCCCAGCGCCAGGCCGGTATCTTCCACGGTGTGGTGATCGTCAATATAAAGGTCGCCTTTTACCGTGATCTCCATGCGGAAACCGCCGTGGGTGGCAATCTGGTCCAGCATGTGGTCGAAGAAACCGACGCCGGTGTGGATCTTGCTGCCGCCTTCGCGGTCCAGCCAGACCTTCACATCAATCTGCGTCTCTTTGGTGTTGCGTTCAACGTGCGAGAAGCGGTCACGTTTTGTCAGCTGTTCGCCAATCATCGCCCAGTTAAGGTTGTTGCGGTCGTAGCGAAGCCCCGCGATGCCCATGTTTTCCGCGAGCGTAATATCGGTAATACGATCGCCGATGACATAGCTGTTGGCCTTATCCAGCACATCCGCCGCCAGATAGCGCTCGACCAGCTTCACCTTTGGCTTACGGCAGTCGCACTCGTCGGCCGGCATGTGAGGGCAAATCAGTACCTCATCAAAAACCACACCCTGAGAGGTCAGAACCTGCATCATCAGATTATGCGGGCCGTCAAAGTCTGCCTGCGGGAAGCTGTCGGTACCCAGACCGTCCTGGTTGGTGATCATCACCAGCTTGTATCCGGCTTTTTGCAGCTTGAGCAGCACCGGGATCACGTCAGCTTCAAACGCCAGCTTGTCGAATCGGTCGACCTGAAAATCAGCTGGTGGCTCCGAAATAAGGGTGCCGTCACGATCGATGAAAAGGATCTTCTGGGTCATACTTTCTCCGCTTTCAGGGCGTCAATCACGCGCTGGCTCTCTGCACGGGTGCCGACGGTAATGCGCAGGCATCCGCTCAGAGAAGGTTGTTTATTCTGGTCTCGTAAGATAATGCCCTGATCCCATAAAGATTTAAATACGGCGCTGGAAGCGGTAAAGCGCACCAGGATGTAGTTGGTTTCCGAGTCGAACACCTTCTCCACGCACGGGATATCTTTCAGGGCCGTCACCAGGTACTGACGCTCTTCCAGAATTTGCGCCACGCGTTCACGCATGGCGTTGATGCCCTGCGGCGCCAGCGCCTGTGCGGCAATGTCGGCAACCGGCGTGGAGAGGGGGTACGGAGCGATCACCTTCAGCAGCAGGTCGATGACCTCTTTATTGGCCAGCGTAAAGCCGCAGCGCAGGCCCGCGAGGGCGAAAGCCTTCGACAGCGTACGCAGCACCACCAGGTGCGGATACTCTTCAAGCCAGCCTGCCAGCGTCGCCTGCGGGCAGAACTCGATGTAGGCTTCGTCGGCCACCACCAGCGCTTTGCCTCGCGTCATCTCCAGCAGGGTTCGGATATCCTGCGGGTTGATAATCTGTCCGGTGGGGTTGTTTGGGCTACAGACAAACACGACCTTTACGCCGTCAAGATTGTCGGCAATGCCCTGCAGATCCAGCTGCCAGTTCTCCAGTGAGAGCACGTTGCGGCACGCCACCCCGAAGGTTTCCGCGCTGACGCTGTACATGCCGTAGGTCGGCTGGCAGTACATCACCGCATCTTTGCCCGGCTCGCAGAAGGCGCGGATCAGCAGTTCAATGCCTTCATCCGCGCCGCGGCTGACCAGCACCTGCTCCGGCTTCACGCCCGCGTACTGCGCGTAGTTTTCAATCACCGCTTTTGGCTGACACTCCGGATAGCGGTTCAGCGTTTGCTGCGACAGCTCAAACTGCACCGCTGTTGGATATTCGTTGGCGTTCAGCCAGACATCCCCTTTACCGCCCAGACGACGCGCAGACTGATAGGGCGTCAGGCGACGGACATTTTCGCGGGCTAATTCTTCAATGTTCATGCTTGCTCCTTCAGGGCTGCAACGCGCAGCGTAACGGCATTTTTGTGGGCGGTCAGGCGCTCGGCGGCGGCCAGGGTTTCAATAGTAGACGCCAGAGACGCAAACCCTTCGCGGGAGAGCTCCTGCACGGTCATGCGTTTCTGGAAATCCGCCAGGCCCAGGCTGGAACAGGTTGAGGTATAGCCATACGTTGGCAGCACGTGGTTGGTGCCGGAGGCGTAATCGCCCGCGGACTCCGGTGACCAGTCGCCGAGGAACACCGAGCCCGCGCTGGTAATACTGTCGACCAGGTCGCGCGCGTTGCGGGTCTGAATAATCAGGTGCTCCGGGCCGTACTGGTTAGAAATGGCAATGCACTGGTCCAGGTCGCGCGCCACAATCAGGCGGCTGGCCGCTAACGCCTGGCGTGCCGTGTCGGCGCGGGGCAGGTCGGCAAGCTGACGCTCCACGGCTTCGCCTACGCGTTTTGCCATATCGGCATCCGGCGTCAGCAGGATGACCTGCGAGTCCGGGCCGTGTTCCGCCTGGGAAAGCAGGTCGGACGCCACGAAGTCCGGCGTGGCGCCGCTGTCGGCAATCACCAGCACCTCAGACGGACCGGCGGGCATATCGATGGCCGCACCGTCCAGACGCTGGCTGACCTGACGCTTGGCTTCGGTCACATACGCATTGCCAGGGCCAAAGATTTTGTCGACCTTGGGAATGGATTCTGTGCCGAACGCCAGGGCGGAAATCGCCTGCGCGCCGCCCACTTTATAGACCGCCTGCACGCCGCACAGCTTCGCCGCGTACAGGATCTCGTCGGCAATCGGTGGCGGTGAGCAAAGCACCACTTTCTGACACCCGGCAATGCGTGCGGGAGTCGCCAGCATCAGTACGGTGGAGAAAAGCGGGGCAGAGCCGCCAGGAATATAGAGGCCGACGGACGCAACCGGGCGCGTGACCTGCTGGCAACGCACGCCGGGCAGGGTTTCGACATCTACGGTCTGCAGCTTTTGCGCGGTGTGGAAGGTATCAATATTTTTCACCGCTACGGCCATCGCCTGCTTGATGTCATCGCCCAGACGATTGCTGGCATCAATGATTTCCTGCTCGGTAACCCGTAATGCGCCGACTTCCGTCTTATCAAACTTTGCGCTGTATTCCCGCAGCGCGTCATCGCCGCGGGCTTTGACGTTATCCAGGATCTCCGCCACGGTGCGCGAGATGCTTTCAGAGGCGGAAATTGCCGGGCGCATCAGCAGCTCGCGCTGCTGTGCGTCGCTACAGGTATTCCAGTCGATGATTGTGTTAAAGCTCATGGCCATTACTCCATCATCTTCTCAATCGGCAGCACCAGGATGGAGCTTGCGCCCAGCGCCTTCAGTTTTTCCATGGTTTCCCAGAACAGGGTTTCGCTGCTCACCATGTGCATCGCCACGCGCTGCTGATCGCCCGCCAGCGGCAGGATGGTTGGACGCTCGGCGCCAGGCAGCAGGGCAATCACTTCATCCAGACGCTCGGTCGGGGCGTGCATCATGATGTACTTGGACTCACGCGCCTGAATTACGCCCTGAATACGGGTCAGCAGTTTGTCGATCAGCTGCTGCTTAGCGTCGGCCATCTCGCCGTCACGCTGAATCAGGCACGCTTTGGAGCGGTAGATCACTTCCACTTCGCGCAGACCGTTCGCTTCCAGCGTCGCGCCGGTAGAGACGAGGTCACAGATGGCGTCCGCCAGACCCGCACGCGGGGCCACTTCAACAGAGCCGTTCAGCAGACAGGATTTAAACTGCACGCCTTTCTGATCCAGATAACGCTTTAACAGGTGAGGGTAGGAGGTGGCGATACGTTTGCCGTTCAGCGCGGCCGGACCGTCCCAGGCTTCATCAACCGGCGTCGCCAGCGACAGGCGGCAGCCGCCGAAGTCCAGACGACGCAGGGTGAAGTAACGCGGGTCTTCGCCCTGCGCGCGGCGGGTCAGCAGCTCTTCTTCCAGCACGTTTTCCCCGATGATGCCGAGGTCAACGACGCCATCCATGACCAGGCCGGGAATATCGTCATCACGCACGCGCAGAATGTCGATGGGCATGTTTTCAGCCAGAGCAATCAGGCGCTGGGTGTGCAGGTTAATTTTAATCCCGCAGCGGGCCAGCAGTTCGCGTGAATCGTCACTTAAACGGCCTGATTTTTGAATAGCTATGCGTAAACGTGAGTTATCTAACATTCTTTATTCCTCGTTAACCTGTTTTAACCTGTCTGAATTCGGTCCAAAAAAAAGCCCCCGGAAGAAGATCTTCCGGGGGCTTTCTCATGCGTTCATGCACCACTGGAAGATCCAAACGTCTTCCAGCACACATCGCCTGAAAGACTAGTCAGGATGATGGTGATGATGGTGGTGTTTAAATTGAACGCGTGTCATATAAATTCTCGATGAATGCTTATTCATTTGATGTCTTTTAACGTAAACCAGTTGTACGACATATTGCAAGGGCTTTTTTTGATCATTAATTCATTTCATATTGATGCTATGAATTGTGTGTTCTGCCGGGCTGGCGTAGCCTTATAAAAGACGAGTGAGAGTCAGGAGAATTCGCATGAAAAAGGTCGCGATTGTCGGTTTAGGATGGCTGGGAATGCCGCTGGCGATGTCATTAGCCGCGAAAGGCTGGCAGGTGACCGGGAGCAAAACCACGGCGGATGGGGTAGAGGCAGCGCGCATGTGCGGTATTGATGGCGTTGAACTGCGTCTTGAACCGGAACTGGTGTGTGACGCTGACGACCTGGACACGCTGATGAACGTCGATGCGCTGGTGATCACTCTCCCCGCACGGCGCAGTGGCCCGGGCGAGTCGTTTTATCTGCAGGCGATGCAGGAGATTGTCGACAGCGCGCTGGCGCACCATGTTCCCCGCATCATTTTTACCAGCTCGACCTCGGTCTATGGTGAGGTTGAGGGCGTGGTGAAAGAAAGTTCCGAGCGCCGTCCCGTTACGGCCAGCGGTCAGGTTCTGAAAGAGCTGGAAGACTGGCTGCATAATCTTCCCGGCACGCAGGTTGATATCGTACGTCTGGCGGGGCTGGTGGGCCCTGGCCGTCATCCGGGACGCTTTTTCGCCGGGAAGTCTGCGCCAGATGGCCAGCATGTTGTCAATCTTGTGCATCTTGACGATGTTGTTGCCGCGATTGAGCTACTCTTACAGGCTCCGAAAGGTGGACACATCTATAATATATGTGCACCGTCTCATCCGGCGCGCAGCACGTTTTACCCGCTGATGGCGCGTCAGCTGGGCCTGGCGCCGCCGGTCTTTGGTGAGGCAAAGGATGACAGTAAAGGCAAAATTGTTGATGGCAATCGCATTTGTCATGAGCTGGGGTTTGAGTATCAGTATCCCGATCCGCTGGTGATGCCCATGGAATAAGTCCCGCAGCGGAGACGATCGCACACCAGAAGGGGGCGAGCATGAAACCGCTGCTGGATGTTCTTATTATTCTGGATGCACTGGAAAAAGAGGGGAGCTTTGCCGCTGCGTCGGCAAAGCTCTACAAAACCCCATCTGCGTTGAGCTATACCGTTCAAAAACTGGAAAGCGATCTCAATATCCAGATCCTCGATCGCTCTGGGCACCGCGCGCGGTTTACCCGTACCGGGCAAATGCTGCTGGAAAAGGGACGCGAAGTCCTCCATACCGTTCGTGAACTCGAAAAACAGGCCGTAAAACTCCACCAGGGCTGGGAAAACGAGCTGGTGATTGGCGTGGATGATACCTTTCCCTTTTCTCTCCTGACGCCGCTGATTGAAGCCTTTTATCAACACCACAGCGTGACCCGACTCATTTTTATAAACGGCGTGCTGGGAGGCTCCTGGGATGCCTTAACCCAGGGCAGGGCGGATATTTTTGTCGGTGCACTCCACGAGCCTCCCCAGTTGAGCGAGTTTGGTTTTGCGCGTCTGGGCGTGCTGGAGCAGGTGTTCGCCGTGGCGCCCCATCATCCGCTGGCTCAGGAGCCTGAGCCGCTTAACCGCCGCGTGATTAAAGGCTACCGCGCGATTGTGGTGGGGGACAGCTCTCGTCCGGAATGTGCGGTTTCCTCGCAGCTGCTTGACGAGCAGGAGGCTATCACCGTTTTCGACTTTAAAACCAAGCTGGAGCTGCAAATCAGCGGCCTGGGTTGCGGCTATTTACCCCGCTATCTGGCACAGCGGTACATTGACAGCGGTGCGCTTGTTGAAAAACAGGTACTTGCTCAAAACAGCCATGAATCGGTATGGGTGGGCTGGAATGAACAGACCTCCGGGCTGGCCAGCGCCTGGTGGCGGGACGAAATTTTAGCAAATAGTGCTATCGCCGCTGTATATGCTCAGGGCAGTGTCGAGAAATCAGCCAGTTAGGAAAAAGAAAATTACCCGCTGCGTTGCAAAGTATTGCCTTTTGTATCCGATGTGGGGCAAAATGCCGCCGCTGCAACCAAATGAATAATCGACGATATAAAAGGCGTCGGTTATTTTTTTTTGCATGTACGAAACGAAACTAAAAACCAAGAGGCCGGGCTTCGTACCGGATAGATATTTACTAAAATCCGACAGTTGTTGTCGCTGAGGAAGAAAGAAATGGGGCAATTTTTCGCTTACGTGGCGGTTATTACCGTAAAGGAGAATAACTATGTCGCATAACGCAACTCCAAACACCTCTCGCGTGGAATTACGTAAAACGCTTACGTTGATTCCGGTTGTTATGATGGGCCTGGCCTATATGCAACCAATGACGCTGTTCGATACATTCGGTATCGTATCGGGCCTCACCTACGGTCATGTGCCGACGGCTTATGGCTTCGCGCTGATTGCGATCCTCTTTACCGCGCTGAGCTACGGTAAGCTGGTGCGTCGCTATCCGTCTGCCGGTTCTGCCTACACCTATGCCCAGAAATCCATCAGCCCGACGGTTGGCTTTATGGTGGGCTGGTCTTCGCTGCTCGACTACCTGTTCGCGCCGATGATCAACATTCTGCTGGCAAAAATCTATTTTGAAGCGCTGGTGCCGTCGATTCCATCCTGGATGTTCGTCGTGGCGCTGGTGGCCTTTATGACGGCCTTTAACCTGCGCAGCATCAAGTCCGTTGCCAACTTTAACTCCGTTATCGTTGTGCTTCAGGTTGTCCTGATTGCCGTTATTCTTGGCATGGTGATCTATGGCGTGTTCCACGGTGAAGGCGCTGGCACGCTGGCGAGCAGCAAACCGTTCTGGTCTGGTGATGCGCATGTGATCCCGATGATTACCGGGGCAACCATTCTGTGCTTCTCCTTTACCGGTTTTGACGGGATCAGCAACCTGTCTGAAGAAACCAAAGATGCAGAGCGCGTGATCCCGCGCGCCATCTTCCTGACGGCGCTGATTGGCGGTCTGATCTTTATTTTCTCGACCTATTTCCTGCAGCTGTACTTCCCGGATATCTCTCGCTTCAAGGATCCGGATGCATCTCAGCCGGAAATCATGCTCTATGTGGCGGGTAAAGCGTTCCAGGTCGGCGCGCTGATCTTCTCCACCATCACCGTACTGGCGTCCGGTATGGCCGCGCATGCAGGCGTTGCGCGTCTGATGTACGTAATGGGCCGCGATGGCGTATTCCCGAAAAGCTTCTTCGGCTACGTGCATCCAACCTGGCGTACCCCGGCGATGAACATTATCCTGGTCGGTGCGATCGCGCTTCTGGCAATTAACTTTGACCTGGTGATGGCAACGGCGCTGATTAACTTCGGTGCGCTGGTGGCGTTTACCTTTGTTAACCTGTCGGTTATCTCTCAGTTCTGGATCCGTGAAAAGCGTAACAAGACGCTGAAAGATCACTTCCAGTATCTGTTCCTGCCGATGTGTGGTGCCCTGACCGTGGGCGCGCTGTGGGTTAACCTGGAAGAGAGCTCGATGGTGCTTGGCCTGATTTGGGCGGGTATCGGCCTGGTTTACCTGGCCTGCGTCACGAAGAGCTTCCGTAACCCGGTTCCTCAGTACGAAGACGTCGCGTAAGACTGTGTCGGGTGGCGGCTACGCCTTACCCGACCTACATACCCCGTAGGCCCGCGTAAGCGAAGCGCCACCGGGCAAAAAAAAAGCCGGAGACATCGCCTCCGGCTTTTTTATACCCATCGATCAAACTATCTCTTGCGCGTACTGGAACAGGGATTTCAGCAGCGCCTGTTTCTCTGCATTCCCTTCATATTGGCCATAAAGCATTTCCAGCTCCTGTGCGTAGCTGTGCAGATACTCTGGCGTAAACACGTTGCGACGGTGCTGCAGCCAGCGTTCCTGCTCTGCTTCATCCAGGGTTCCCGGGTAGTTACGCGCGCGGTAATTAAACATCAGCTTTTCAATGCGTTTATCGGCGAAGGTGATATCCAGGGCAGGCAAGTTACGCGGCTCGGTTTGCAGAACGATATTCATTGCAGCGCGATCGGCATCGCTGAAGAAACCATTATAGAGCTGGGCATCTACGTTTTCTGACGGTACGAACGGCTCCGCCTCGGCAAAGATGGCGACCACCTTCTCGCGCACCTGCGGGTTTTCGCGCAGCACTTTCAGGTTATCGAGGCAGTGCTGCCGGTTAATGCCCAGCCTGTCTGCATCTTCCGGGCGCAGCGTATTGGCCTGCGCCAGAACCGGACATTTATTGATATGCACCAGTTTGACTGGCACCGCAGGCAGATCGCCGAGTTCATTCTTCGGCGTGTACAGCCGTTCGCGCAGGGTATCGCTGTCGAGCTCCAGCAGCGGCGATATATCGCCGGCCAAATCCACCATAATCACCGCATTGCGGTTGTCCGGATGCCAGGCCAGCGGGGCGACCCAGCTGGTATTACCGCGCCAGGCGCCAAACATGCCGGAAATATGCACCAGCGGCTTCATCTGCGGCACATCAATCAGCGTGGTCAACTTCTGTTTACTGCGGTGGCTCAGCAGATACTCGAACAGTCGTGGCTGCGCGCTTTTCACCAGTTTCGCCATGGCAATGGTGGCATAGACGTCGGCCATCGCGTCGTGGGCATTGCTGTGCTCGATGCCGTTGGCGCGCGTCAGGTGTTCCAGCCGGAAGCTCGTCAGCCCTTCCTCATTTTCCGGCCAGTTAATGCCTTCGGGACGCAGGGCATAACAGGCGCGCATGATGTCGAGTAAATCCCAGCGCGAATTGCGGTTCTGCCAGCTCCAGGCGTAGGGATCGTAGAAGTTACGATAGAAGATATTGCGCGTCACTTCGTCATCGAAGCGGATGTTGTTGTAACCGACCACGCAGGTATTGGGGACGGTAAACAGGTCGTGGATGCGTCGGGCGAATTCTGCCTCGTTAACGCCTTTTTCCCGCGCTTCCTGAGGAGTGATCCCGGTGACCATCACCGCGCCGGGCTGCGGCAGATAGTCATCCGCAGGCTTGCAGTAAAAGACCTCGGGCTCGCCAATGATATTGAATTCGTCGTCGGTACGGATGGCGGCAAACTGCGCCGGTCGGTCCAGCGCCGGGTGAGTGCCAAAGGTTTCATAGTCATGAAATAAAAAAGTCGGGCGAGCGGCAGAGTCAGACACCAGTAATACCATCCTGTTAAAAAATGACGTCACTATGGTAAACGATCGTGCGGTCGAGACCGAATAAAAAGCACCTCCGCGTTGCAGATTTGCGCGCCAGCTTCAGAGAAAAATTTGCGTTCTGTCACATTTTTTTGCAATTAAGCCAGGTAACGACATCAGAACTCCCGTAAAAAGGTCATCGATTTTTAATGACCTGAGGATATACCGTTGAAACGCCGTCTGTTTATTGCTGTTTCTTTACTCGCTTCGAGTGTCTCATCTGCTTTTGCGGCCGAACCACTGGATTTTTCGCCGCAGCCTCCGGCCATTCAGGCTGGCTCCTGGGTGCTGATGGATTACACGACTGGTCAGATCTTAACGGCGGGCAACGAACATCAACAACGCAATCCGGCGAGCCTGACCAAGCTGATGACGGGGTATGTGGTTGATCGGGCCATTGATAGCCACCGCATTACCCCGGACGACATCGTCACCGTAGGGCGCGATGCCTGGGCAAAAGGGAACCCGGTGTTTGACGGTTCATCGCTGATGTTCCTGAAAGAAGGCGATCGCGTCTCCGTGCGCGACTTAAGCCGCGGCCTGATTGTCGACTCCGGCAACGACGCCTGCGTGGCGCTGGCCGATCACGTGGCGGGCGGTCAGCCGCAGTTTGTGAAGATGATGAACGACTACGTGCAGAAGCTGAACCTGCGCGATACGCATTTTGAAACCGTCCACGGGCTGGATGCGCCGGGCCAGCACAGCTCGGCCTATGACCTGGCCGTACTCTCCCGCGCCATCATCCACGGTGAGCCCGAGTTTTATCATATGTACAGCGAAAAGAGCCTGACCTGGAACGGGATCACCCAGCAAAACCGTAACGGCCTGCTGTGGGATAAAACCATGAACGTGGACGGGCTGAAAACAGGGCATACCTCGGGGGCGGGTTTTAACCTGATTGCGTCCGCCGTTGACGGCCAGCGCCGGTTAATCGCGGTAGTGATGGGGGCGGACAGTCCGAAAGGGCGCGAAGACCAGGCCCGGAAACTGCTGCACTGGGGGCAGCAGAATTTCGATACGGTGCAGATCCTGCATAGCGGTAAAAAAGTGGGGACAGAGCGGATCTGGTACGGCGATAAGGAGCAGGTGAAACTGGGTACCGACCAGGACTTCTGGCTGGCCCTGCCGAAAGCGGAAGTGCCCAACATCAAAGCCAAATACGTACTGGATAAAAAAGAGCTGGAAGCGCCGATCGCCGCGCACCAGCGGGTCGGGGAGATCCAGCTCTACGACCGCGACAAAGTGGTGGCGCACTGGCCGCTGGTGACGCTGGAAGCCGTTGATAAAGGCGGCCTGTTCTCTCGGCTGAGCGATTATCTGCACCACACGCTCTAACGGCAGATGAGCAGACTGGCAGGGTTGCGAGTCTGCTCACATAATAAACACTCCTCGTTTGCTGATAATAGTAATCCGGTTTTATAGTGTATAAATATACAGTAATAAGCGGAGGCAGCATGGACTACAGCATTAAGCAGCAACAGAAACGTAAGATTGCCGGTTTTCATTTGGTCGGACCGTGGGAGCAAACGGTAAAACAGGGCTTTGAACAGCTGGTGATGTGGGTCGACGGGTGTCACATTGATCCGCTGGAGTGGGTGGCGGTCTACTACGATAACCCGGATGAAGTCCCGCCAGAAAAACTGCGCTGTGATACGGCCGTTACGGTACCGGATGATTTCGTTATCCCGGAAAACAGCGAAGGCGTCATGATGACGGAAATCGCGGCCGGGGATTATGCCGTGGCGACGGCGCGCGTGGAAAACTACGACTTCGCCACGCCGTGGTATCAGTTCTTCAATTCCCTGCTGCAGGACAATAAGTACCAGATGGCGCTCAAACCCTGCTTCGAACGCTATCTCAATGACGGCAATGCGGACGGTTACTGGGATATCGAAATGTATATCGCGGTAGAGCATAAAACGGTTTAGGCCTGTTAAATGAAGGGTTTTTCAGCCGGGAGCGATCCACCCGGCTGAAAACACAGTACAATTGTGATTTGCCGTGTAGCTGGAGAGCGGGTGTGCGTCCCGACAAATCATTAACCCCTTTTGAAATTCGGTTGTACAAACACTACCGCGTGGTGCATGGGTGCCGCATCGCGCTGGCTTTCGTGCTGACGTTTGTACTGGTGCGTTTGCTGGATGTTCCGGAAGGGACGTGGCCGCTGATCACGCTGGTGGTGGTGATGGGGCCCATCTCGTTTTGGGGGAACGTTGTTCCGCGCGCTTTAGAGCGAATTGGTGGGACGGTTTTAGGCTCAGCCCTTGGGCTTATTGCTCTGAAGCTGGAGCTCATCTCATTTCCCGTCATGCTGGCGTGGTGCGGTGCCGCCATGTTCCTGTGCGGCTGGCTGGCGTTGGGCAAAAAACCTTATCAGGCGCTGCTGATCGGTATTACGCTCGCGGTGGTGGTCGGTGCGCCCGCCGGGGATATGACCACGGCGCTGTGGCGAAGCGGGGATGTCATCCTGGGTTCACTGCTGGCGATGCTCTTCACCGGTATCTGGCCGCAGCGTGCTTTTCTGCACTGGCGTATTCAGATGGCCAGCTACGTCACCGCGTTTAACCGCGTCTATCAGGCCGGTTTTTCCCCGAATCTGGTTGAGCGCCCGCGCCTGGAAAAGCACCTGCAGACCATCCTTAACGACGTGGTCAAAATGCGCGGCTTGATCACCCCCGCCAGCAAAGAAACCCATATTCAGAAATCAATTTTCGAAGCTATCCAGACGGTAAGCCGCAATCTGGTCTGCATGCTTGAGCTGCAAATCAACGCCCACTGGGCCACGCGCCCAAGTCATCTGTTGATGCTTAACGCGCAGACCCTCAAAGAGACCCAGCAGATGACGCAGCAAACACTGTTGACCATCGCTCATGCGCTCTATGAAGGGAACCCGCAGCCGATTCTGGCCAACAGCGAGCGACTGAACGAGATCGTCGCGGAGCTGAAGCAGTTAATCAATGAACGCCAGAGCGATAACGTGGCGGAAACGCCTATTCATGGCTACGTCTGGCTGAGCATGGAACTGGCGCGGCAGCTTGAGCTGTTATCGCACCTGATTTGCCGGGCGCTGCGCAAATAAAAGGCGTATGTGACGGCTGCTGCTTCGATTCAGCAGCAATTGGGGTTATGATAGCTTTAAACGATATACTCATTGTCATTCGCAGCCGCTGTCAGTAAGGTTATTGTTACAACGGTTGCCTTAACGAATCCGAATCTCACATTATCAGGGGTGTAAAAATGGAAACTACCAAGCCTTCGTTCCAGGATGTTCTGGAATTCGTCCGCCTGTTCCGCCGCAAAAACAAACTGCAGCGTGAAATCCAGGACGTTGAGAAGAAGATCCGTGACAACCAGAAACGTGTTCTGCTGCTCGACAACCTGAGCGACTACATCAAGCCAGGCATGAGCGTTGAAGCTATTCAGGGCATCATCGCCAGCATGAAGAGCGACTATGAAGACCGTGTTGATGACTACATCATCAAAAACGCTGAGCTGTCCAAAGAGCGTCGCGACATCTCCAAGAAGCTGAAAGTGATGGGCGAAATCAAAAACGGCGAAGCAAAAAGCGAGTAATCGCAGCGAATAGTGAAAAAGGCTCTCTGGTGACAGAGAGCCTTTTTTTATGACGCAGAATGGGGCTGTAGCTGATAAATCCAGGCCTGGACCTGCTTGCCTTCAGCAGTGGTCACCGTGACCTCAACCCGATCGTAGCCGTCTTCAAACTCATCCAGCATTGGCCAGTGTGCGGCAAGGCTATCAGAGATAAACAAATAGCCTTCGACGCGGGGTCCGTTAGGGTGGAGCACGATCCCCGGAAAGTCCGCCGCAGCGCCCCAGCCGCGTTCGTAAAACGTACCGGATACGGAACCGGCCAGCCATTCGCCGCCAATCTTTTCAAGAATATGCGCATTTGAGTGGCCCGGGCGCAGCGTGCCGTAGACAAACAGAGCGTTCATTTTCCCTCATCCGCAAAGCAAAAAGCCTGCTTTAAAAGCAGGCTTTTTAAATTTGGCTCCTCTGACTGGACTCGAACCAGTGACATACGGATTAACAGTCCGCCGTTCTACCGACTGAACTACAGAGGAATCGTTGTGGAGGCTTATCTTAGCGGCGAAAAAAGTTTTGTCAAACCTGATCTTAGGGAAAATCGACTGATTGCTGATTCTGTCGTCAGTTTGTTGTAAATCCACACATCTTTTTCCGGAAAATACTTTGCAGGATGAGCATTTCTCCCCCATCATTTGAAATGGAGTTTCAACTTTTCTCGCTAAGGTCCATTTTGAACGTTACTGCCTCCTTACGCCAGGCGATCGTGCGCACGCCATGGTATGCAAAACGTAAAAGCTATCGGGTTCTCTTCTGGCGTGAAATCACCCCTCTTGCCGTGCCTATCTTCCTGGAAAATACCTGCGTTTTGCTGATGGGAGTCCTGAGTACCTTCCTGGTGAGCTGGCTGGGGAAAGAGGCGATGGCCGGGGTGGGGCTGGCGGACAGCTTTAACATGGTGGTGATTTCGTTCTTTGCCGCCATTGACCTTGGGACGACGGTGGTGGTGGCCTTTAGCCTCGGCAAGCTGGACCCCAAACGTGCACGCGAGGCGGCCCGCCAGTCGCTGATGATCATGACCATTTTTTCAATTGTTCTGGCGGCGGTGATCCACTATTTCGGCAAAGAGATTATCGACTTTGTCGCCGGGGAGGCCACGAATGAGGTTAAAGACCTGGCGCTGACCTACCTGGAAATGACCGTCATCAGCTATCCGGCGGCGGCCATTGCGCTGATTGGTAGCGGTGCGCTGCGCGGGGCGGGCAACACCAAAATTCCGCTGCTGATCAACGGCGGAATGAATATCCTGAATATCATTATCAGCAGCGTGCTGATTTACGGTGTGTTCTCGTGGGACGGGCTGGGTTTCGTCGGCGCCGGACTGGGGCTGACCATTTCACGCTATATCGGTGCGGCTGCCATCATCGGGGTGCTGATGGCGGGGATCACTCCCTCGCTACGTCTGACGCTGAAAAGTTATTTTCGCCCCTTTAATTTCGCCATTATCTGGGAAGTGATGGGGATCGGCATTCCTGCAAGCATTGAGTCGGTGTTGTTTAACGGCGGGAAATTGCTGACGCAGATGTTTGTCGCCGGCATGGGCACCGACGTGATCGCCGGTAACTTCATCGCCTTCTCCATCGCCTCGCTGATTAACCTGCCGGGTAACGCGCTGGGCTCTGCATCAACCATCATCACCGGGAAACGGCTCGGGAAAGGGCAGATAGGCCAGGCGGAGCGGCAGCTGCGGCACGTCTTCTGGCTGTCGACCATTGGACTGACCGTGATTGCCTGGGGAACCGCCCCGTTTGCCGGGCTGATGGCCTCGTTTTATACCCACGAAGACGACGTTAAAGAGGTCGTTAAGATCCTCATCTGGCTCAATGCGGCCTTTATGCCCATCTGGGCGGCCTCATGGGTATTGCCCGCCGGGCTAAAGGGCGCGCGCGATGCCCGCTTTGCGATGTGGGTGTCGATGCTAGGCATGTGGGGATGTCGCGTCGTGGCGGGGTATACGCTCGGGGTGATGCTCGGATGGGGAGTGGTCGGCGTATGGCTGGGGATGTTCCTCGACTGGGCCGTGCGGGGCGCGCTGTTCTACTGGCGGATGGTCAGCGGGCGCTGGCTGTGGAAATATCCGCGAAAAAATGCCTGACAATTGCGCGAAGTGGAGAATAATTCGGCAAACGATCGGAAATATGCATTCTGCCTTTGACATCCCGGGGAGGCATCGATAATATGCGCCCCGTTCACACGATTCCTCTGTAGTTCAGTCGGTAGAACGGCGGACTGTTAATCCGTATGTCACTGGTTCGAGTCCAGTCAGAGGAGCCAAATTTGAAAAGCCTGCTTTTAAAGCAGGCTTTTTGCTTTTCTGCGCAAGGTAAATGCAAAACGGCAACCTTGTTGCCGTTTTTAGTGTGTGCACCCTCTCCCGTGGGAGAGGGTTGGGGTGAGGGCACCAGACCGCACGAAATTACAAACTAATCGGCGCCGTCGCCTCAATCAGCCACGGACGCGCATCGCTGTTTACCAGCGGTGACAGCGCCTCGCGTACCTGCTGGTGATACGCATCCAGCCACTGCTTTTCCTGCTCGCTCAGCAAATGCAGCTCAACCTGACTTAAGTCGATCGGGATCAGCGTCAGCGAGGCAAATCTACAGAACCCCGGACGGCTCTCCACGATCTCCACCTGGTTTTCAATACGAATACCGTGGCTGTCGCCCAGATAGTAGCCCGGTTCAATCGTCATGATATTGCCCGCCACCAGCGGCCACGGGTTGACCTTTTTGGCGATGCGATGTGGGTTCTCATGGATAAGAAGCTGATGACCGACGCCATGTCCCGTGCCGTGATCGTAATCCAGCCCCATCTCCCACAGCGGGCGACGCGCAAACGCATCCAGCTGATGCCCCTGAGTCCCGGAAGGGAACTGCAGGGTAATCAGCGACAGGAAGCCTCTCAGCACGGCGGTGTAGTGCAGTCGCTGCTGCGGATCGACCTTACCCCATGCCAGCGTGCGCGTGGCGTCGGTGGTGCCATTCACATACTGGCCGCCAGAATCGTTCAGGTAAAAATGGTTATGGCCGATGGGCTTATTGCTGGCCTCGCTCGAATGGTAATGACACATCGCCGCATTGCTCGAAGAGGCGGAGATGGTTGCAAAACTCTGCTCGATGAACCCAGGCTGCTGTTGACGGAACGCAAGCTGCTGCGCCTGAACCTCCAGCTCTGTTAGCGGATTCCCTGCCGCCTCGCGCAGCGGCACTTCACGGCTCAGCCAGGCCAGGAAGTTGACCCAGGCGGCACCGTCCTGGTGATGACACTCGCGATAACCTGCGAGCTCAACCGGGTTTTTGGTGGCCTTTATCAGGGTGATGGGGTCAGTCCGCCAGACAATTTCTCCCCGTGGCTCAATGGCGAAGCGCAGAGCCACCGGCGCGGAATCGGCATCAATCATCACCCGTTTGCCCGCAGCAATCTGCTGACAGCGTTCGATAAAAGCGTCCTGCGGCGCAATGGTAAACGCATTGCGCACCTCTTCAGGCAGGGCGCTGAGCTTATTGTCGTTAACAAACCACTCAACGTGACCGTCACGGCCCAGAAGAGCAAAGGAGAGCGGTACCGGGCTGTAAGGGATATCCGCGCCACGCACGTTCAGCAGCCAGGCAATGTTATCCGGCAGCGTAACGGCGAGATAATCAGCATTGTTTGCGGCCAGCACGGCGGCGACGCGCAGACGTTTGTCCGCGCTGCGTTCGCCGCTGTGTTCAACCGGCATTTCCCGGATAAGCCCCGCCGGTGCGGCAGGGCGGTCAACCCATAGGGCGTCAAACGGCGAGGCCTTCAGAGGAACCAGCTCGCACGGCGTGGCAGACAGTTGCTCAAACTCCGAGTTGGTCATCAGCAGCGGATCAAAACCGATGCGCGTCCCGGCCTCCACGTTTTCCGCCAGCCATTCTGCCAGCGGCTCGTTGTGCAGGTGGTGGATCTCAACCTCATCCGTATTGACCTGAACGCGAGCCTGAACCTGATAGCGCCCGTCGACGAACAGCAGCGCTTTGTTTTTCAGCACCAGCGCCATGCCGGCCGAACCGTCAAAGCCCGTCAGCCAGGCCAGCTTTTCGTCGTATGGCGCGCAGTATTCGCTCTGCCAGGCATCCGCACGCGGGACGATCATCCCGTCGAGATGGCTGGCCTCGAGCCAGTGGCGCAGGGCAGAGAGCGGAGATGTGCTGGACATTGTTTTTCCTTATCGTTATTAGCGGAACGGCGGCTCGTTGAAGGTGCGCAGCTTGCGGGAATGGAGCCTGTCACCTTCCGCCCGCAGCAGGTCAATGGCGCGAATACCAATCTGCAGATGCTCTGAGATAGCCCCCTCATAGAAGCGGTTGGCCTGCCCCGGCAGCTTAATTTCGCCGTGCAGCGGCTTATCGGAGACGCACAGCAGGGTGCCGTAGGGAACGCGGAAGCGATACCCCTGTGCGGCGATGGTGGCGCTCTCCATATCAATGGCCACCGCGCGGCTCAGGTTGAACCGCAGCGCGGAGGCGGAGTAACGCAGCTCCCAGTTCCGGTCATCCGTCGTGACGACCGTACCGGTGCGCAGGCGCTGCTTAACTTCTTCACCCGGCATGCCGCTGACCTCTTTGGTCGCGTCATACAGCGCACGCTGTACCTCCGCGATGCTCGGGATTGGGATATCCGGCGGCAGCACCGCATCCAGCACGTGGTCATCACGCAGATAGGCGTGGGCGAGCACGTAGTCGCCAATCAGCTGGCTTTCACGCAGGCCGCCGCAGTGGCCGATCATCAGCCACACGTCCGGACGCAGCACCGCCAGATGGTCGCAGATGGTTTTGGCATTTGACGGGCCCACGCCGATGTTAATCAGCGTAATGCCCTGGCCGTCGGCGGTGATCAGGTGCCAGGCGGGCATCTGGTGCTTTTTCCACGCCAGGTCGGAGATAGCCTGCTCGGGCGCTTCGGTCTCCGCGGTGATCCAGATCCCGCCCGCGCAGGACAGCGCGATATACGGGCTTTCCGGGTCGAGGATCTGGCTGCAGCCCCAGCGGACAAACTCGTCAACGTAGCGGGTGTAGTTGGTAAAGAGGACGAACGGCTGGAAATGTTCGACGGGCGTGCCGGTGTAGTGGCGCAGTCGCGCCAGGGAGAAATCGACCCGGCGGGCATCAAAGTGCGACAGGGGAGAAAATTCTGCCGGGTGATAGATCCCATCGGCCGTCTCATCGCCAATCTGTGAAAGCTCCGTCGTCGGGAAGTGGCGGGTCAGCCCCGCGCTCATTGAGCGATCCAGCGTTAGCGCCGAGCCGTCTATCACGTACGGATAAGGGATTTCATGCTGCGAGGGCTCAACGTGAATGTGCGCGCCGTAATCCTGATACAGCAGCGTCAGCTGTTCTTCAAGATACGGGCGGAAAAGTGCCGGGCGGGTAACGGTGGTACTGTAGCAGCCGGAGTGGGTAAAACGGGCGTAGGCGCGGGTTTTCGGTGTCGTGCTGGCGCTGCCGTCCCAGGTCACAGAGAGCGATGGATAAACAAAAAGGCCCTCGGTTCTGGCCTTTTCGTCGGGAAGTTTCCCTGTTTCGATATATTCGCTGATGGCGCCGCGTAGCGCGTTGACGGACTGTTCGTACAGCGCGTCGAGTTTTTCCAGCGCCTGAGCCGGGGTCAGGCTGGAGCCCTTATTATTCATCTCTGTCTCCTTGTTCCACAGGTATGCGACTCTACCCGATAGTATGTCACACGCCTGTGAAACAAAAGTGAGATCAGCGGTGGCTCGTCTCTTTCATCAGTAGCGCCGTTGCCGCCGACAGCAGGCAACCGGCCAGCAGATAAATCGCCACGCTGTGCCAGTTTCCGCCGGAGAAGGTCACCAGCGCGGCGGCAATAAACGGCGTAAACCCGCCGCCGACCACGCTTGCGACCTGGTAACCCACGCCCGCGCCGCTGTAGCGGTAGCTGGCGCCGAACAGTTCGGTAAACATCGGCTGCTGTACGCAGACCACCATATCGTGAGCGATGTTCGCGAGCATGATGGCAAAGAAGACAATCCAGAAGATCGACTGCGCCTCCAGCGCCATAAAGAATGGCCAGGCGCTGAGGCTCCCAATCAGCGCGCCGGTGATGTAGACGCGACGGCGGCCAAACCGGTCCGCCAGCCAGGCGAAGCAGGGTATCGTCAGGCAGCTGATCCCGCCGACCAGCAGGCCGATATTCAGGAACAGCTCGCGCGGCAGGCCGAGATTCTGCGTCGAGTAGTTCAGCGCAAAGGCGGTGACGATATACATCGTCAGCAGCTCGCACAGGCGCAGGGCGATAATTTTCAGAAAAGCGCCAGGGTGCCGAATCAGGGCTTCCATCACCGGCAGCCGCTTTTTGACGGCCGGTTTTTCCTGCTGCTTTTCGAACTCAGCCGACTCTTCCATCCCGTTACGGATCCACAGCGCGGCGATGACCAGCACGATGCTGAAGATGAACGGAATGCGCCAGCCCCAGCTCAGGAACTGCTCGTCGGTGGTGAGCTGGCTGATTAACGACACCAGCCCTGTAGAAAGTAACAGCCCTACGCCGTACCCGACCTGCACGCCGCTGCTGTAAAACGCTTTCTTATTTTTTGGCGCGCTCTCAACGGATAACAGCGCCGCACCGCCCCATTCGCCGCCTACCGCGAAGCCCTGAATGGCGCGTAATGTCACCAGCAACACTGGGGCCCACCAGCCAATGGCGGAAAACGACGGGAGAATGCCAATCAATGCGGTGGCGATCCCCATCATCCAGACGGTGAGCATCAGCATGCGCTTGCGGCCAAGACGGTCGCCGAAGTGGCCGAAGATCACCCCGCCCAGCGGGCGAAACAGAAAGCCGACGCCGAAGGTGGCAAACGCGGCGAGCGTGCCCATCGCGGGGCTGACCTGGGGAAAAAACTCGCGGTTGAACACCAGCGCGGCGGTAATACCGTAAAGCAGAAAATCATACCAGTCGACGACGGCACCCGCGAAGCTGCCGAGTGCGGCGCGGCGGGCACGATTGAGCGAAGGGGTCTCCTCGTTGGGACGATCGGAGATGAGGGTGGAGTCCATAGTTGTCCTGTCTGCACTTATTTTTAATTATTGGTATAAGAAAAGGTCACTCACATTGCGCCCGTCATATAAACGGAACCTATGAGACTACCGCGACAGGGGGCCTGTGCAAACTGATTTTATTTCCTGATGGGTAATGCAAAACGGCTACGCTATGCTTAATAAAGAGCGAAGCGACTGAGGAAGGGAAGATGTGTCGTAAAGAGGCGTTGGGCTGTCTTGCTGCATTACTTATCAGCCAGAGCGTGCAGGCGGTGAGCTATCCTTTACCGCCGGCGGGCAGCCGTCTGGTAGGGAGTTCGCAGGTCATTATCGTGCCGGATCATAATACATTACCGCTTGAGGCCTTTGCCGCGCAGTACGGGCAGGGGCTAAGCAATATGCTGGAAGCGAACCCGGGGGTGGATCCTTTTTTACCCAAATCCGGCACCCGGCTGGTGATCCCCCAGCAGCTCATTTTGCCCGACACCGTTCGCGAGGGGATTGTCGTTAACGTGGCGGAAATGCGCCTCTACTATTATCCACCCGGCAGCAATACCGTTGAAGTGCTGCCCATCGGCATCGGTCAGGCCGGGCGTGAAACCCCGCGTAACTGGGTGACGGCCGTTGAGCGTAAGCAGGTGGGGCCAACCTGGTCTCCGACGCCGAATACGCGCCGTGCCTATGCGGCAGAAGGGAAAACGCTTCCGGCATTCGTGCCCGCCGGGCCGGATAACCCGATGGGGCTGTATGCCATCTATATCGGCAGGCTCTATGCCATTCACGGCACAAACTCGAATTTTGGCATCGGGCTGCGGGTGAGCCAGGGCTGTATTCGTCTGCGTAATAACGACATCAAATACCTTTTCGATAACGTTCCCGTCGGAACTCGCGTGCAGCTTATCGATCGGCCCGTTAAAGTCACCACGGAGCCGGACGGCAGCCGCTGGGTGGAAGTTCACGAGCCATTATCGCGTAACCGCGCGGAGTTTGAATCGACCCGGAAAGTGCCTCTGCCAATGTCAGCTGCGCAGCGGACGCAGTTGATAAACGAGGGGGCGGGAGCCGAACTGGAACGGCGGTCAGGGATGCCGGTTAAGGTAGGCATGTAAGGGGATTGTGCTGGCTGGTGCCCTCACCCCGGCCCTCTCCCACGGGAGAGGGGGCACACACTAAAAACGGCAACAAGGTTGCCGTTTTGCATTTACCTTGTGCAGAAAAGCAAAAGCCTGCTTTAAAAGCAGGCTTTTCAAATTTGGCTCCTCTGACTGGACTCGAACCAGTGACATACGGATTAACAGTCCGCCGTTCTACCGACTGAACTACAGAGGAATCGTGTGAACGGGGCGCATATTATCGACCTGCGTTCACCTTGTCAAAGGGTGGATCGCCGCCTTTCGATCGTTTGCTGACAAAATCGGCAAAGTGATGTTTTTGGCAGCGGAATGCACCGTCATGGTGCGGGTATACCCCTAATGGGGCAGATCATAAACTGCTGTTTCGGTAATTAAATCCCCCTCTGTAATTAGGATTCCTTATTTTCAGACGCTTAGCGAACAATTCAGACCGCCTGGTAAAAGTGGCATTCATATTGCAAAACCTGTTCAACAACGACAGCCGGTTCCGGCACAGCATTTCGAACAGGGGGCAAAATGAACTTAAGACGACTGAAATACTTCGTAAAAATCGTCGATATCGGCAGCCTGACTCAAGCGGCAGAAGTGCTGCATATCGCGCAGCCTGCGCTGAGCCAGCAGGTGGCTACTCTGGAAGGCGAGATGGATCAGCAATTGTTGATCCGCACCAAACGCGGCGTCACGCCAACGGAAGCCGGTAAGATCCTGTATACCCATGCGCGCACCATTCTTCGCCAGTGTGAACAGGCGCAGCTGGCGGTGAATAACGTGGGCCAGACCCTGAGCGGGCACGTTTCTATCGGTCTGGCGCCGGGAACGGCCGCGTCCTCAATTACCATGCCGTTGCTGCAGGCCGTTCGCGCTGAGCTGCCTGAAGTGCTGGTATACCTGCATGAAAACAGCGGTTCCGTACTGAATGACAAACTGCTCAGCGGCCAGCTGGATATGGCGGTCCTTTACGATCGCTCCCCGGTCGCCGGCATCACCAGCCAGCCGCTGCTGAAAGAAGATCTCTACCTCGTGGGCACCCGCGACTGCCCGGGCCAGAGCGTCGATCTTGCCGCCGTGGCAGAGATGAACCTCTATCTGCCGCGCGACTACAGCGCCGTGCGCGTGCGCGTGGACGAAGCGTTCTCCCTGCGCCGCCTGACGGCCAAAATCATCGGCGAAATCGACTCGATCTCCACGCTGACCGCAGCTATTGCCAGCGGCATGGGGGTGACCGTTCTGCCAGAATCTGCAGCCCGCTCGCTGTGCAGTGCGGCAAACGGCTGGATGGCGCGGATCACCACGCCTTCCATGAGCCTGCCGCTGTCGCTGAACATGTCCGCACGCGGTTCGCTGTCGCCACAGGCGCAGGCGGTAAAAGAGATTTTGATGTCGCTGGTCAGCAAGCCATCGCTTGAGAACCGTGAACTCCAGCTCGTGAGCTGATATTCCATAAAAGAATAAGATGCTGGTTTTTATTATTTGTTCTGCAGCTCGGCTGACTCTAACAATAGAGCTATGTCAGATGCGCCGGAGTGAATCGTGAATTTCCAGCAACTTAAAATTATCCGTGAGGCGGCCAGGCGGGACTACAACCTGACCGAGGTCGCCAATATGCTTTATACCTCTCAGTCCGGCGTCAGCCGCCATATCCGCGAGCTGGAAGAGGAACTGGGCATAGAGATCTTTATCCGTCGCGGCAAGCGGCTGCTCGGCATGACGGAGCCGGGTAAGGCTTTGCTCACCATTGCAGAGCGGATCCTCAACGAGGCCAGCAACGTGCGTCGTCTGGCGGATCTCTTCACCAATGACGCCTCGGGCGTACTCACCATCGCCACCACCCACACCCAGGCGCGCTACAGCCTGCCGCCGGTGATTAAAGCGTTCCGCGAACTTTTCCCTGACGTCCGTCTGGAGCTTATCCAGGGCACGCCGCAGGAAATTGAAGTGCTGCTGCAAAACGGTGGGGCGGATATTGGCATCGCCAGCGAACGCCTGAGCAACGACCCGCTGCTGGTGGCGTTCCCCTGGTTCCGCTGGTACCACAGCTTATTACTTCCGGTCGATCATCCGCTGAATCAGGTCTCTCCCCTGACGCTGGAAGACGTTGCCAAATGGCCGTTGATCACATACCGCCAAGGGATCACCGGACGTTCACGCATTGATGAAGCCTTCAACCGCAAAGGGCTAACGCCGGACGTGGTGCTGAGCGCGCAGGATTCTGATGTGATTAAAACCTACGTCGAGCTGGGTCTGGGCATTGGCCTGGTGGCGGAACAGTCCAGCGGAGAACGCGAGGACGGGAACCTGGTACGTCTTGATACGCGTCATTTGTTTGACGCCAATACCGTATGGCTTGGCCTGAAGCGCGGGCAGCTGCAGCGCAACTATGTGTGGCGCTTTATCGAGTTGTGCAATGCCGGGCTGTCGGTGGATGAGATTAAACGCCAGGTGATGGAGCCGGAAGAAGTGGCGATTGATTATCAGATTTAAGTGTTGGCTTGCCCGGTGGCGAGTGCTTACCGGGCTCATCACTTAGCTGAAAGGGTATTTTCTGAAGACCGCCTGTGATTCGAATGATTCGGCAAACGCCTGAATCTCTCTAAAATCCGCTGCGTTAACAACGTGCGGGATCATCGACTGAATAAACGTCCAGACAACCGTGCTCGTGACGGCAACCTGATCGGGAGTTGCGGTCGCCGGACGCGTCTCCAGTAAGGCATTCCATTCCCTGCAGGCCGCCAGCAGCTGAATTGTAATGCGTTCGACCCATAAAGCGTGCTGCTTTTCCGCCGGACGCTGGTTGTGTTCATACACATTTTGCACCGCTTTTTCAGCGGCGGCGAGGATAAAGCCCAGCGTCTGAAGATCCTTTGTCAGCGCATCCGGCGCGACGGGCAGGAGTTTCCGCTCGGGGGCAGCCTGAGCCTCAAAATAATTCAGTATCAGCGAGGAGTCCATCAGCCGTATTCCGTTATCCAGAACCAGCGTCGGGGCTTTTACCGCGGGGTTGATCCGGGAGAACGCGTCGAAGGTGCTAAAGACTGACAGCGGCTGGCTTTCAAACTCAACGCCATAAAGCTCAAGGGAGATCGCCACGCGCCGTACATAAGGTGAATCCATCATGCCAACAAGCTTAATCATCGTTCCCGTTTTCCTGTCTCTGTGAAATAACGCGTCATTGAAGAGGATGACCAGACATTACAATACAATTTGCATGGCGAATATCTTCAGTATCTTACCGTAAAGGTTAGTATTACTGACATATGGTCAGGTTGCCGCTGTATATCCAGCGCAGATAAGGAAGTGCTTTCATGTCGGATTTTCCACCCATTGCCAGTTTGCGAAGCTTTGAAGCCGTCGCCCGTCTCGGCAGCGTGACGCTGGCGGCGAAAGAACTCCACGTAACCCATTCCGCTATCAGTCAGCAGATCAAAGTGCTGGAGGAGATGGTGGGCGTAAAGCTGTTTATCCGTCAGGGGCGAGGAGTGCAGATCAACGAAGAAGGGCGGCTCTATGCCTTACAGGTACGCGAGGCGTTGAACCATATTGCGGATGCCACCCGACTCGTACAGGTGAAGCCGAGAAAGCAGGAGCTGACGCTGGCGATGGTGCCGTCATTTGGATGCCACTGGTTATTACCGCGTCTGGCTCGTTTTCGGGCGAAATATCCGCTTATCACCCTGCGGATCCAGGCCAGCCTGACGGTCACCAGCCTGCTGCAGGAAGGGATAGACATCGCGATACGGATGGGGCAGGGGAACTGGGAAGGGAGTGAAAGCCATTACCTTTTTTCCGATGAGCTTATTGTGGTGGCCGCACCGGGCTTTAACGGGGGCGTGCTGCCCGCTACGCCAGCGGAGATTGCAAAGAGTCATATTATTTTCTCTATGGAGTCGTGGAAAACGTGGTGCATGAATGCGGGTCTTGAGAAAGAGATCGTGCCTGACGGTTTATGCATTAACGACTCCAATATCATTATCGAAGCCGTTCGACTCGGGAAAGGTATCGCGCTGGAGCGTCGCTCTCTGGTTCAGGATGCCATCACCCGAGGTGAACTGGTCCAGCTAACCTCCATCACCGCACCATATCCCTGGCCTTACTGGTTGGTAACGGCGCAGTCTACGGAGGTGAAGCCGGAGGTGACACTCTTTAAGGCATGGCTGGAGGAGGAAGTGGCGGCCTGGCGGCGAGTGCTGTGGAAAGTAACCAACCCTAATGAGCGAATCAGGGGCTGGGAGGGAGTGACTTATTATTGGAATTAGGGACATGCTGCTGCATCAATTCAACGATCCAATCAATAAAAACGCGCTGTCTGGCGTTGACATGGCGGTTCGGCGGAAACGCCAGGTACAGGGGCATTGGCTTAATCCGCCATTGTTCAAATAGCGGAATCAAGGAGCCACAAGCCTGATGTGCTGCCGCCATATAGGCGGGTAGCGCAATCACGCCTAACCCGGCTAATCCAGCTTCGAGGTAAGCATTGCCATCATCCACGGCAAGTACATAGTTACCCGTGATTTCAATATGTTCACTCTCACCATGCAGTACCAGAGAATCAACCTTACCGGTGCGTGAGGACAAGAATCCCACTATGCGATGGTCGGTGTTTTCCAGCTCTCGCGGGTGCGCAGGGGCGCCGAGGCGTTCCACATAACTAGGGGCGACGTAAACACCGATTTGCAAATCGCCGACATGGCGTGCGATCAGGGACTGGTCGTTGATTTCGCCACCGCGCAGGACGCAATCCACATTGTCACCGATCAGATCCACCACCCGGTCGCTCACGCCCATGTCGAACTGGATATCAGGGTAGCGTGCATGAAAAGCCGGTAGCGCGGGCACCAGAACAAAGCGGGCAAGAGGAGTGGGCACATCTATCCGCAGGCGTCCCCTGGGGGTCATCGTCGCACTGGACAGGCTGTTTTCAGCATCCTCCATGTCCGCCAGCAGGCGGATGACGCGCTCGTAGTAGACCGCGCCATCAGGAGTCACACCGAGCCTGCGGGTAGTGCGATGGAGCAGCCTGACGCGCAGGCGCGCTTCCAGCTGCTGAATAAGCTGCGTCACCGTGGTTTTGCTCATATGAAGCGTTTGGGCAGCCTTTGTGAAACTGCCTGCTTCCACCACGCGAGCAAAGGCGCGCATCGCATCGAAACGATCCATCCCTTGTCCTCTCTTTTCACCGATTGTTTGGATATTACAAACAATGATGGACAAAGTCGCTTGTTTATCCGTCCGATGTGGCGCCTGTAAAGTGTCTTTATATTCACCGGGCAGATTTCGCCCCATTGCAAAGGTACAGACATGACAACACGCGAAGCCGTTTTTCCCTTCGGACGCCAGGCGCTTTATGAGCGCAATCGGTATTCACCCGCCATTAAATCTAACGGCTTCCTGTTTGTTTCGGGGCAGGTGGGTAGCCGGGAGGATGGTTCGCCTGAAGAGGATCTCAACGCGCAGGTCCGGCTGGCATTCGAAAACCTTAATGCTGTTCTGACGGCTGCGGGCTGCACGTTCAGTGACGTGGTTGACGTGACCCTCTTTGTCGTCGATCCCGAGTCAAACCTCGACGCTATCTGGAGTATCCTGCCAGAATATTGGGGGGAAGCGCCTTACCCGACGTTGACGGGGATCGGCGTGACGTGGCTGTACGGATTCCAGTTTGAGATTAAGGTGATTGCCCGGCTGCCCACGAGTCATGATAAGACAGAGGTAAATTGATGAAAGCAGCGGTTTATGACGTGGAAGGCGCTCCCAGCGTCCTGCGATATATCGATGTCCCGGATCCGGTCGCAGGGCCTGACGATGTCCTGATTTCTGTCGAGGCTATCTCGATTGAAGGGGGAGATTTGATCAACCGCCGCTCAACTCCGCCGCCTGGCCCTTCATGGGTCGTCGGCTACGCGGCCGCGGGCACAGTGGTTGCTGTCGGATCGAAAGTCCGTAGCCGTAAGGTTGGAGACAGAGTGGCTGCTTTTAGCATGCAGGGATCGCATGCGGAACGTTGGGCTGTGCCGGCGGAACGTACCTGGCTTATACCGGATGGGGTGGATGCAGCAGACGCGGCGGTGGTACCGATCTCTTTTGGAACCGCGCATCATTGCCTTTTCACACGAGGGATGCTCCGGCATGGAGAAACCGTCCTAATTCAGGCAGCGGCGGGGGGCCTGGGGCTCGCCGCCGTTCAGCTTGCCTCACAGGCAGGCGCGACGGTCATCGCCGTGGCAAGCGGAACGCAGCGAATAAACCGGCTGCTGGAACTTGGCGCCGATCACGTCGTGGATCGTGCAAAGAATAACGTTGTGGACAGTGTCCGACAGTTCACCCATGGCACCGGTGTTAACCTCGTCATCGATCCGGTAGGGACGACGTTGCCAGCTTCGCTTTCTGCACTCGCTCCGGAAGGACGTCTCGTCTTCGTCGGTAATGCGGGCGGCGGTAGCCTGACCGTCGACCTGTGGCCGCCAATGCAGTCTAACCAGACGCTCATGGGGGTATTTATGGGGCCTCTTTTTGAAAGGCCTGGCGTTCGGACAAGCGTGGACGACATGTTGCAGGCTGTGGCTGCAGGGCACATCAGGGTTGTCATTGACCGTGTCTTCCCCCTGGCTAACGCCGCCGCGGCCCATGAATACGCTGAGACAGCGAAACCGCTTGGTCGTATCGTTATGAAGCCATGAACGGGGGACCTCATCATGACTTCGTAATTCTTCTGATGTGGGGGAGAAAAATAAAAAAGCCTGCTTCAAAAGCAGGCTTTTCAAATTTGTCTCATCAGACTGGGAGCATTCAATGAGTCTGTTATTCCAGCCGCAACCTCTCCCTAAGCTCCCTCACCAGCGATGCATCATCCAGCTCTGCACTGATCTCATGACGAATCGCATTAGTGAACTGTTTACTGCGCTCGCAGCTATGGTGATAACCATGAGATAGCCAGTTCCAACTCCCGAGAACAATGTAGCGGCCATCGATCATCATTACCTTTTCATGTGTCCCTTCCGTCAACCGGATAATATTCTCTTTTCCTAGTTGTTCGCGGTACTCGGCAACCAGAGTCTCATCATTATCTTCCGCACGATCCATGCACTGGTGATAGTAGCCGTAATAAACTTTAACCCTGACACCACGCCGCTGCGTGGCTACCAACTGCGCCAGCTCCGGCCTCTGATAATTCTTACCTCCTCGACGGATCCACGGAGCGATGATAACCAGCTCCTGTTCACACTGGCTGGCCAGAGCGCTAAATGCGGCAATATGTTCGCAGTCGCGATAATAACGCTGTAGACGGGGAGTCTGGCTTAGACTGGCAAAATTCGGATGCTGGCTACCCTGTTCAAGCAGGAAGCTTTCGGCAACGCTATCTGCAAGGACTTTCAGGTATCCACCTGCTTGCCGCAATCGATGATGGTTACCTACGACGATAAATTGCTGCTTTGCGCGTGAAACCACGACATTCAGCATATTTGGTGCGTCGTTTTGAAAATTCGGATTATCAAGAGGATGAAAAATAACCGGACTATAAATGATGACCTCAAAGCCTACGCCCTGAAACTGATGCACTGTACCAATGCAGTTTTTCTGCCAGTGATTCATTCGTTGCGCAAGACGTTTAATCAACAATGACTTCTGATTGCTATAGGGAGTGACGATACCAACATCGGCAGTCAGATCGTAACCAGCTTCTTCCAGCTTATCCAGCAATAGCTCGATAGCATCAACTTCATCCAGATTAGTGTTAACCGTATCGCCTTTCTGGCCTTCTACGCTGTAGAACATCAAATGATGCCCGCCTGATTTCTCAAACGCGCTGGCAATACGGCTGGAAGGGGGGGCAGTTTCCACGCTGACGCCATGGTAGTTCGCCAGTCGGATGAAAAGGTCGGCAATAGGTTGCTGGCACCGGCGATGCTCATCGAGAATGATGCCATTACCCGTATCGTCTACCTTGCCGGAAAGCGTACCAGCAGCACGGTGCCAGCCCGTGACGCTTGCAGGTGAAACACGCTCATACAACGTATTGTTGCTGGCGAAATGACGCTCACGCAACTGTGTTTGCATGTTTTCTGACAGGTTTCTAATGGGTTCAATTTGCAGAGGATCGCCAACAATCATCGCTTTCTCACTGCGACTCAAAAGGGGCACAAGGGATTCAAGCGAAATCATGCCCGCTTCGTCGCACAGTGCCAGGTGCCATGGTTTATGCCCCTTGAGTTCATCGAGCTTACGATAACCAGCAACCTTCCACGCGGAAACCAGCGTGGTCGCCATTACCGGATATACAAGAGACAGTGCGCGATAGAAATCATCTAGCTTATCCAGCCAGCGATAGTAGCCCGCACTGCGACGCTTACTCATCAGGGCCCGCCAGTGGGTCAGCACCTCTTCAAGCTCAATTTTCCGTTTCAGTTGTTCCTGCCAGAGGTAACCGATAGCGGCTTCGAACATTTCCCGGTGTTGCCTGATAAAGCGTTTACGCAAAATGTCGCACCAGTTACCTTCCGGATAACGCTGTTGATACTGTGCCGTTAGCTGTTGCGCCCGGATAACCTGACGCCATTGTGCCTGCAATTCTTCTACTTCAGTATTAAGAATCAGCAGGTCAACTTCCTGTTGAGCTTCGGGTTCCGCATGCAGGAGCAGCGCCAGTAGCGCCAGGCTATCTACCTGCTGTGAAAGCATTTCCCCAGCATCAGCCAGAGCAGCCAGCTGACGATGGGGAAGGGAAGAAAGCCTGAATTTGAGAAAGTCCTCCGGTGCAGCCAGGCTCATCTGTTGCAACCTTGCTGGATATTTCCTCTCGAAAAAACGAGCCAGATAACGCTTTATCCCTCTACGCGGGTAGTCGCGGTAATGCAGCTCCAGGGCTGGGCGTAGCGGTGAATCCATCCAGCTAAGTATCTGCTCCAGACTATGCTGCTGCGGCCATGTCGCCTGCAACGTCTGGTAAATTCTGCTGGCCTGTAGACGCTGCGTTTTTATCTCCCTAATTTCCTGCAGGCGCTGTTCTAACTGACAGGCTAAGGTATCCAGGTCGTCGGGGTGATGAAGCGAAACATCAATGCCGAGTACCTGTGCATGAGCGGCGAGCGAGGGAATTTTTTCCATGAAACGAGCTGGTAGCTCTTTTGCTAGTTGGGTGTCCAGACCACAATCCACAACAGATTGTATCGCGACTGCCTTTTCATTCAGATACGCCCGGTAACAAGCGTTCATCTCGTCACGATGCTTGAGTAAAACCGCTAAAAAATCGTGCTGCTGCTGTTGGTCATAGCTTTCCTGTCGCCAACGACCAATCAGTTTCTCAAGCCGGGTAAGCTCATGCTGAACCTGTTCGTTCGAGCCGCTATGAAACCATAACCAGTCTAGATCCTCAGTTGCAGGGTCACTGCGCAGATCGTCAATGATATTCTCCACCGCTTTTATTGCCGTGGACGTGACCAGCATGCCGAAATTCTGGTCCTTTCCATCAGCAATCGCCAGTGCTCTGGCAACCAGTTGTTGTGCGATGAGTGACTTGAATAGCGTGGTTTTACCCGTACCAGGCGCACCTTGTACAGCAACCAGGCGCTCATCCTGATTAATCGCCTGTATTGCCGCCATCTGCCCATGGCCCAGAGGATATTGTGTTTCAAACAAACCGCCAGTCACCACTTCGTGAATATGTGGGGCCTTCTCGTCACTATGGATATGGCTGAGATACTGCTCCAGTAACGGGAAATCACCAACTGCGTTATTACACAGCCAGGTGAAATCTTCCGCATCACGCTTGAGGTTGTAATCCTCATTATGCAGCGGAGCCACCAGGGCATTAAACGCAGTTTCCAGCCCCTGATATTTACTGTTTGATTGCTGAGTGACCCATTTCTGAAGAGCCTTAAACGCCTCAAGGAACGTGTCATATTTACATCCCGTGAGCGCGCTAACGATACTCATCATATGACGATTTTCACCGAGCTCATCCAGCTGAATACCAAACATTTCGCGAAAAGCGAAGGGGAATGCGCTAACAAGTTGTCCATCTTTGACGGGGACTAGCAGGGTGTTTTCGTTCTGTTCAAAAAATGATTTGGGGAGGGGGAAAGAGAACAGCGGAAGGTATTTTACATTGGCCTTACCTCGCTCGTTTTCGATACAGCGCAGTACCGGAAAAAGCAGGTTAACAGGCTCAATATGGGTAATTCTACCCTTTTCGTCATATTCGACGAAACGCTGGCGCCAGTGGTTGCGCATTTCAGGCGTAACATGGAGTATTACCCCGCTCTGGTTTTCTTCACAGTTATTTATACCGAGCATGAGTTGTTGGTGCTCATGCACCTTGCTGGCCGGTATTTTACTCTTTTCTGCGCCACTGAATTTCACATAATCATGCCACGCAGAAAGGATATCCTTAGACGAGTGTTGCATCATGCTAAAAGAGCCTTAACCTGAGTATCTCCCTGAAATTAATGGTTAGAGAATAACACAGAGGCAGATATTTTAACCCTACCAAAGGGGGCATCTTTGTATGGAAATACAATATGAGTAACAGCGGCTAATATGTTTTCCAGTTTTACTGAGAGGAATTAGCGTTCAAACAACTGGAACGCATTCTTATGGTGCTGCAAATGAAGGGCCTGCCTGACGAGAAGCTATCTTGAGCTAGCGTGGGAATAATGAAAAGCAAAAAGCCTGCTTTAAAAGCAGGCTTTTCAAATTTGGCTCCTCTGACTGGACTCGAACCAGTGACATACGGATTAACAGTCCGCCGTTCTACCGACTGAACTACAGAGGAATCGTGTGAACGAGGCGCATAGTAGCGACCTCGGTACGCCTTGTCAAAGGGTGAAAACGCACTTTTCGTTCGTTTGCCGACAATTTCAGCAAATCGCTGATTTTATAGTAAATTTGCTTCGAAATTACACAACAAAATGCGCCGCCCGCAGGCGGCGCGCTGGATCAGAACAGTACCGAGTAGTTCAGACCAAAGGTACGTCCACGGCCTTTGTAGGTGTACAGACCCGGTGCGCCGTAGGTTGGGCTATACAGCCCCGGCGCGCGCTGGCCCCAGGCGGTGGTGTAGTCTTTGTCCAGCAGGTTTTCCACGCTGAAGCTGACTTTACCCACCGGCAGGGCGTAGCTGCCCAGGAAGTCGACCGTGTTATAGCCATCGATCTTCTTGCCGTCGGAGTCTGACACGTCAAAGGTCTGCGTGCTCTGCACGCGCAGGGTCCAGTCGCCCGGCGCCCAGTTGACCCACGCGCTGGCTTTCGACGGGCTGGCGCTGTCGACCGTCAGCTTCTCCCATTTCCCGTTTTCGCGGGTTTCAGACTTGATGGCATTAAAGTTCGCCCCGGTGCTCCAGTCGCTGTCGGTGAAGAAATAGTCCACCTGACCTTCCACCCCGTAGATACGACGCTTGTCGTCTTCCAGGTTGATGGTCATGTCCGTCTTGTTGATGGTGATGGTTTTATCCGAGAGCGAGTAATACGCCGCAACCTGCGTGCGCAGGTTATCCCCGGTGTAGCGCCAGCCCAGCTCATAAGCGTTGACCTTGATACCGTCCAGCTTCGAGTCGTTCACGTTGACGCTGTTCAGCAGGCGATAGTGACCGTTGCTGAGCTGATAGGTCCCGGAGCCGTAGTACTTCGCCAGGTCCGGAATTTCGAAGCCCTGGGAGAAGTTAAACCATACCTGCTGCTGTTCGGTCAGGCGACCGAGGATCCCGGCGTTAAACAGGAAGTTGTTGTAATCGGTTTTCCCGCCCGGCACCGCGTCGGCGGAGGTCGCTTTCCCGGTGGCGATGGCCTGCTGCTGGGTGTAACCGACAAAGTCGTCCACCTTGTTCTCGGTGTACTGGTAGCGCACGCCGCCGCTCAGGGTGATGGCGTCAATATCGTAGCTGGCCTGCAGGAACGGGGCGAGGTTGGTGATGCTGTAGCCCGGGTAGCGGCCCACGTTGTAGGCGTTATCCAGCTCCATGCCGCCGCTCGCCGCGGCTTTGCTCAGGTTAAAGAACTGCTGGTTGGCGTCGAAGGTTTCGTGGTCGGCATCCATACCCCAGGTCAGCGTTAAATCGTCCACGGGCTTGCTGTTTAGCGTCAGCTTGCCGCCGTAGAAATCTGTTTTCTGCTGCGACGCGCCGATGCTGCTCACTACGCCTTTGGTCAGGGTCGGAAACGGATAGTAGGTCAGGCTCTCGTCGCGATAGTAAATCTGCGCGACCAGATCCTGGCCCCAGAAGTCGGTGTTGGAATACTGCAGGTTAATCAGATGGCGCTCGGTACCCGGCACGCGGTCAGAATCGAGGTTACCTTTGTTGTAGGCGGTCGCATCCCCCGTTACCGCCGAGAAGTTCTTCCCGAGATACAGCCCATGCTTGCCGTCGGACTCGCTCTTGTAGTACTGGGTCGTCAGCTGCAGCTGCTGGTGCTCGTCAATATTGATGGTGCCTGTTCCCATCACATCAATACGGTCGGAATACTGGAGGCCGGTCTGGGTGTTATCAATGATTACCTCGTCGCCGTTGCCGTCATACCAGCCGCCGTAGCGCTGATACGACACCGACAGACGACCGGAAGCGTTATCGTTGCCGCCGCTGACCGCTGCCGACACGTTCTCATCGTGGTCGTTGTGGCTGTTAAATCCGCTCTTTGTCCCGGTCTGGAACTCAACTTCGGTTTCCGGCTGGCCTTTTTTGGTGACGATGTTCACCAGGCCGCCGGTGCTGCCGCCGCCGTAGAGTGAGGTGGCACCGGAGATGACTTCGATACGGTCAATGTTGAACGGATCGATAGAGTCGAGCTGGCGGCTGTCGCTGCGGGACGAGTTCAGGCGCACGCCGTCCACCATCACCATCATGGAGCGGCCGCGCAGGTTCATGCCGTAGTTGGTACGTCCCTGGCTGCTGACGTCCATGCCCGGGATCAGCTGCGCCAGCACTTCTTTAATCTCTTTCCCGCCCTGAACCTGCTGCTCAATTTCAGCCCGCTCAATGACCCAGGTGGTCTGCGCCATCTCCGCCACGCTGCGGTGCGCGCGGCTGGCGGAGACAACGATATTTTCTTCCTTTTGTTCTTCCGCCCACGCAGAGGTAGAAAGCATTGCAAGCAAACAAGGATTTAAAACCCAAAGATGAGAACGTTTCATGGTTATATTGACCCTGATTGTGTGTGTCAGTACTCGGTGGTTTTTGCTAATGATTTAAAAACCTGACTGTTCTCCGGGCTGGTGGTGCTTCGCCAGTGGATAACGCCAGGGGTGGTAGCCAGCTCAAACGGCTCGTCGGCATGCGCGCGATTCAGAATGCGCGCCGCGCGCCAGGCCATCAGGCTGAGCTGGGGTTCGGCAATGCCGAGACGGTGCATCCCGGCATTCACGGCGAACAGGCGGTTGCTCTGCGGACCGTCCCATTCGAGGGTGAAATCGTTGTTGATGCAGAAGGCTTCGTCCGTATCCAGATGCAGGCGGTGAGACAGCGGCGCCAGGAACGCAGGCTGCACGGCGCGATAGCCGGTGGCAAAGATCGTCACGTCGCTCTCCAGCTGCTCGCGGCCGCCGTCAAGGTGATGCTGTATGCTCAGGCGCTGGCCGTTTTCCAGGCGCGTCAGGGCTGTCACCGAGCGGGACGGCATCAGGTGCGCCCAGGGTTTTTCACGCAGCACTTCGAAGCGGTGGTACATGGCGCGGTAAATCGCCAGCAGGGACTCGGTGGTGATGCCGTCGGAGGTCATTTTCTGCTCGTGCAGCATCTGACGACGGGCCTCTTCCCCCAGCGTGGAGAAGCTGTCCACGTACTCCGGCGTGAAATACTCGTTAGCAAAGGCGGCTTCATCCAGCGCGTTGTAGTTGTTGCGGCGCGATACCCAGTTCAGGCTCAGCGGCTGGCCCCATTCGCCGCGGAAGATATTCAAAAACAGGTCGGCGCCGCTCTGGCCGCCGCCGACGACGGTGACGCGCTTGCCCGCAAGATCCGGCGTGCGCAGCATCATCTCGCTGGCGTGGAAGCAGGTGTCGTCCTGCAGGGTGACGCAGTCAGGCAGGTTGATCTGTTTGCCAATCCCCACGCAGACGTGGCGCGCCAGGAAGCGGTCGCGCTGGGTCGCCACCTCAAACAGGCCGCTTTTTTCATCAAAGCTCACCTGCTGCACCTGCTGGCTAAAGGACAGGTTGGTAAGGTTTTCCGCCGCCCAGCAGAGGTAGTCCGCAAACTCCTCGCGGGAGACGGTGCGCTGCTCGGTGGTCAGAAAGCGGTAGAACTTTTTGCGCTGCACCAGGTAGTTCAGGAAGCTGTGACGGTTGGTGGGCTCCACGGCGCTGACCAGATCCTTCAGGAAGCTGGTCTGCATGTGGCAGTCCGGCACCATCATGCCGGGGTGCCAGGAGAAGTGCGGCTTGCGCTCAAGGAACAGCGAGCTAAAGCCGTCCAGCCCTTCCGCCAGCGCGGCGATGCTGAGGTTAAACGGGCCAATACCAATGCCGATGAAATCATAGGTTTTCATTGCGCTGACTCCCGGGAGGCCAGAAAAAGAGGGTTATCAAGGTCGGTGACGTAGTTCGGCAGCATGCGGCTGCCGCCGTCGTGTTCGGAGAAGGTCAGTTTGACCGGGTTAAGGATCACGCGAATAATCTGCGGCTTAAACAGGTCGAACTTCGCGAAGCGCTCAGCAAGCTCGGGGTGCGCGGCCATATAGCGGTGCAGCACTCCGGCGAGGATCTGATAGAAACGCGTTTCGCTGACGCCGCTTTGCAGGGTGAGGCGTGAGATAAAACGCAGCACCGTCACAAAGTTGCCGGTTTGCAGGTCGTGAATAATGTAATCCGCGCTCAGGCGCGCCGTGACGGCCTTCACCTGCTCCGGCAGGCTCTGCGCCTGCGGGAAATCCTCATCCACCAGGCGCATATCGCCCTGGAAATCTTTCAGCAGGATGCGCTGCGGGACGTAGTCCTTCATCACCAGCGTCACGTTCTGGCCGTGGGCGATCAGCGCCACGCCGTAGCGGCATAGCAGGTGATAGAACGGGATGACCGATGCCTCAAACAGTTTTTCCAGCCATGCGTCGGCGCTTAACCCGGAACGGCTGATCCACGCGTCGATCAGCGCACACCCGTCGTTATCGGTTTCCATCAGCGCCGCCAGCAGCACCGCCTGTTCGCCGTCCTGCAGATAGCAGGACGGGTTCTCGCGCCAGATCACCCCCAGCATCTCCTGGTAGCGGTAGGGCGCTTTCGGCAGCGCCGCATAGCCCGGATGCGACAGGTATCCGGCGGCGGGTTCGCCAAGCACCTGCGCGCCAGAGCGGACAAGCGTGGCGTCGCTGGCGAACTGCTGCTGTAGCCAGCGCGAGGCCAGCGGTCCGGCGGCAATGTACTTGCCCGGAATGCCGCGATAGCAGGATGTGTTGTAGATGGTCAGCGGGAGCTTGATGTCAAACGGCGCGCGACGGCTGGCGTTGGTGAGCGTGCGCAGAGACTGCTGCGCCAGGTACTCATCGCCAAACTCGCCCAGCTCAACCATCTCACCGCGCGCCAGCTGCGCCAGGAAATGAATGGCGATCTTCTGCTGCCACTGCCACGGGTGCAGCGGCACGGGCAGCCAGCTGTCGTCGAGACCCAGCGCCTGCCAGCGGGCGTCAAAGCGGGCGCGCTCGGCCTCGTCCATGGCGCTAGCCAGCAGGGTGCTGATATCGCAATCGCCGTCGCTGCTCCAGACCAGATGCTTCCGCTGAACGGCAACCCAGTGCAGACGAAAACGTCCGCGATACTCAGGCGCGTACTGACGCAGCGCGTCCAGACCCCAGCCGCGGCGGCCTTTGTTGAAAATAAACTTCGGGTGACCGCGCATCAGGCACTGTAATTCGTCCGGGTCTAGGTGGATCAGCTCGTCCGCGTCCAGCGCTTCACGCGCCTGCAGCAGCTGCATGTCGCCGCGCAGCGTGGCGTAGAGATCTTCCATGTGCTCTGCCGTTTGCGCGTCGCTCATCTCCAGCACCGCAGCCAGCTGCAGCAGCGCGCTTTCCGCTTCGATGGCATCGCCGCTGGCGGTGGTCAGGCTGTCCGGGTCGATATGCAGCCAGCCCCAGATCCCGCGCGTGGCGCGAAACTGCCAGGACTCGTTGCCCATAGTGATGCGCCAGGCGTCAGACTCAAGCGGCTCGGCGCGCAGGGTGCGTTCATACTCCAGCTCGGCGAGGATCTTCGCCACCATCTCGCGGTTCACTTTTTCCCAGAGCGCGTTCACAGGCCCACCTCGCTGAAGAAGCGGTGACGCTGGCTCATGATGAGGCGCGAGCGTTTATGCGGGAAGTCGAACTCCTTCACCGTGTCGAAACCGGCGGAGGCCAGATGGCGGAACAGGCGCTGGTTGTCGAAGCGCGGCTCGGCGACGATGCGCGTGGTGCGCGGTTCATCGAGATACAGATAGTGGCTTAACCCGCGCAGCCAGCTGCGAATGTACTGCGCGCCGCGCCAGTTCTCTTCGCCCACCAGCATGTGCAGGCCGCGGTCAAACGGCTGCCAGCGGTAGTGGCGGCCAATGCGGTCTTCCGCGGCCCAGTAGAGCTCAAAATAGCCGAACGGCTGGTCGTCGAAGCAGCCGATAACCGGGTAACAGTAGGTCGAGTCAAGCTGACGACGCAGGTAGCTTTCCTGCTCGGCCTGCGGGCCCGCCATCTCCCAGAAGGCGTTCACGCGCGGGTTGTTCATCCAGCGGGTAAAGCGCTCGCCGTCCAGCGCCACGTCGGCGACGCGGAAGCTGAGGGTGCGCTTAATTTGCGGATCGTAACGGCGGTACACTTCGCCCTGCGGGCGGTGAGGGCGCAGCGGGAAGTACAGCTGACGGCTCTCGTCAAACTGCATGCCGCCGCTCGCCTGATGCCGTTCGCCTTTCAGCCACAGCGGCAACTGCCAGAAGGCGTCACGCGCCAGATAATCCCCATGGGACAGGCCAAACAGCGCCTGCGTCTGGGGTTCATCCTGCCAGTCCGCCCAGGGTAACGTAATGCCGGTCAGCGCGGGGGCGGCCACAAACAGCTGATCCAGGGCTTCCACCAGCCAGCCGTCCGGGATCCCCTTCAGACGCTCCAGCACCGCGCTGCCGTCGAGACCCAACGCCAGCGGCAGGGTGCGATCCGTGGCGGTGCAGTGAAAGCCGTAGCCGGAATGGACGATATTCGCGATAGCCATCACGCCTTCTCCTTGTAGAACGGGTTGCTAAAGTCGAAATAGATCACCGCCGGATCGGCGATGGTGTTTTCATTGCGATCGTGCAGGTAGCAGAAGAAGTTGCCTTTGCAGTTCCAGGTCGGGCTGTCTAGCACGTAGTCGAGGCAGCGGGTCTGCTTCGCCGTGCGGCGCAGTTCCGCCAGCGCGTCGCGCACCCGGGACATCAGGCTCTCCTCGCTGTCAAAACCGGCGGCAGCAAGGGCGGCGGTAACGGCAAGGGTAGAGTTCAGCAGCAGGTAGTAAGGGAAGTAGCGCAGCAGCTGGCTCTCGCCAAAGCGGTTTTCCACCTCCGTTTCGCCAGCCTCTTTCAGCCACGCGTCGGCGCTTTCGGTCCACGCGCTGCCCTGGCAGTCGCGATAGATCAGCCCGACCGGGAAATCCTGCTGCATCTCAACGAGGATATTTTGCTGGTGCGCCAGCAGGACCAGACCGTAGTCCGCTTCGGCGCTGAACAGCGGAAGCAATACGCGGTCGCAGTAGGCGTCCAGCCAGCAGCGGGCGGCCTGGGCGAGCGGTAAATCAAGACGCTGACTCAGACGGCGCACCGCCGCGGCGAGCAGGCTGTCACCGCCGTCCGGCGCGGCCTGCGTCAGGCTCACCAGCACGTTGGTCTGGGTGTCTGGCGTATCGAACAGCAGATTAACGCGCAGTGCCATCAGGCTCTCTTCCTGAATGACGCCGCTGTCATCGCGCAGTCCCGCCCAGCCGTCTTCCTGCATCACGCGCATGGTCGGGTAGCGCGCCTGTAAATCCTGCCAGCGTTCCGTTTTCGCAAGGCGCGCCAGGCGCATGCCGCGCTTAACTTCCTTCACCGACAGCGTGCGCACGGAGTTGGTCAGACGCACGCTAAGGGAGAACTTAATCATGTCGCTGTTGGTCTCGCTGTACAGCGAGCGTGACGAGCTGGTGGGCAGCCACTGTGCGCCCGCTTCACCCAGGTCCTGCAGTAAACCGTTTTCCGCCAGACGCTGGCACCAGTCCTGCTCCAGCAGATAGTCGGCCTGCCACGGATGCATCGGCAGCAGCCAGCGGGTGTCCGTGAAGTGGCCGAGCAGCTCGGGCGCGCTCTCGGCCGCGAAGCGCAGCAGACGCTCACGCAGGGAGACGTTCAGGCTGTCGCCGGCAACGAGCGTGCTCTCAACGGCAAACCAGCGCAGCGGGAAGCGGGAGGCGAAATCGGGCAGATAGCGACGCGCCTCGGTTTCGTTGAACGGCTCGTGCGACTTCGGTGCCGGGTGAAACGCATGGCCGACCAGCAGCGCCTGTTCCGCTTCGGCAAACGTCAGCGGCCTATCGCGCAGGGTTGCCCAGCCGTGGCGCAGATCGATCGCCTGCCAGGTGTGCACATGGCTTTCGAGAACGCGCTGCTTAAAACGCGCCAGCGTATTGGCATCCAGCGAGCCTTTTACGGACGGTTTTTCAAGAATTAAATCAACCAGTTGACCGAATGTGACGGCGTCACCGTTATCACTGTTGTTCTGAATAAGCGTTGCCGGGAAATGGTACTGATGATGCTGGGTAGGAGAGAAATAGCGTACCGGCACCCGAAGCGCCTGGGTTTGGGAAAGCGGGATATGAATCTCAGATAGCGCATCCGCAGCGGTAGCGGAGAGATAGCGCCAGTCCTTCGTTTCGCGCAACAGGGCGTTTAAAAAACACTGGGCTGCAACGTCTGTACCGGCGGCGCGGAGCAGAGCACGCATAGATGTACCTCATTCCATGATTGATAATGATTCTCGTTATGATATTCATTCTGTTTACAGTCGCAACCATTTTTGCAATATTTGTTTTCATAAACTTCATAATTTCCACACATTTATTGACACTATGTTCACATTCTCATGCGCACTGACTCTGAAATATTGACCGAAAACGTCACCTCAAAAGCTAACTGGCCCCTGGCGCTATCTGCGGGTTTACTGGGCATCGGTCAAAACGGCCTGCTGGTGATGCTCCCGCAGCTGGTCACCCAGACCGGGCTGTCGCTCTCGGTCTGGGCCGGACTGTTGATGTTTGGATCCATGCTCTTTTTACCGGCATCGCCCTGGTGGGGACGCCAGAGCGAGCGGCGGGGGTGTAAGGCCGTCATGGTGGCCTCACTGAGCGGCTATCTGGCCAGTTTTGTCGTGATGGCGCTGGTGGTCTGGGCGATGGCGGCCGGAAGGCTGGATACGGTCTGGGGGCTGGCGGGGCTTATTTTCTCGCGCCTGCTCTACGGACTGACGGTCTCGGGGCTGGTGCCTGCGGCCCAGACGTGGGCGATTCAGCGTGCGGGACTGGAGAAAAGAATGGCGGCACTGGCGACGATAAGCTCCGGCCTCAGCTGCGGGCGTTTGCTCGGCCCACCGCTGGCAGCGCTGATGCTCAGCGTTAATCCGGTGGCGCCGCTCTGGCTGATGGCGGTTGCGCCGCTTATCGCTCTGCTGCTGGTGCTTCGCGAAGTCGCGGACCCGCCGCTGCCGCCGGTAGCCCACCAGGCAACCCGCCTGCAGGCCTCCATGCTGCCGTTCCTGCTGCTGGCGCTGCTGCTGGCGGCGCTGGTGAGCCTGATGCAGATTGGCCTGTCACCGCATCTTAGCCCGTTGCTGGACGGTAACGCCCGGGAGATCAGCCATCATGTCGCGCTCCTGCTGAGCCTGGCCGCGCTGGCCACGCTCGCGGCGCAGTTTCTGGTGGTCCGCCCGCAGCATTTCACTCCGGTGACGTTGCTCTGCATCGCGGCGGTGCTGATGGTGGCCGGGCTTGGGCTGATGTCTGTCGCCGGTTTAGCGTTGTTCTACGTAGGGATTGTTATCACGTCACTCGGGGCGGCGATGGCCACGCCGGGCTACCAGCTGCTGCTGAACGACAGGCTGACCACCGGGAAAGGGGCGGGCGTCATCGCCACCAGCCACACGTTAGGTTACGGCGTCAGCGCGCTGCTGGTGCCTGTGGTGACGCGCTTTTACGGGGAGCAGGCTTTAATGGTAACCGCATGGGGAATGGCGGTGTTGTTTTTAGCCCTGAGCATAGGGGTACGGTCAACCGAGCGGACCCCTGTTGAAAAACCTTAATGGATCTGGCGGGAGGAATGTCCGCCAGACTCCTCATGTTGCCGCAGACGCTGCAGAGGATCCTGCTGATAAAACTGGCAGAAACGCTGCCACAGCGCCGGGAAGCGGGGCGCGAAAAGCTCGGGCGCGCTGAAGAAATACTCCGAGAGCACCGCGAAGCATTCGGCCGGGTCGGTTGCCGCATAGGCGTCAATGCTGGCCGCGCTTTCGCCGACCAGGTCTATTTCATCCTGGATGTTATCCATCGCCGCGTGCAGGTCGTGCTCCCAGCCCGCCACCTCGCGAAGCGGGATCAGCGGCACTCCGCTGGCGCGATCGCCGTTGCGGGTATCCAGCTTGTGCGCCACCTCATGGATAACCAGATTAAAACCGGACGCGTCGAACGAGTCCTGAATGTCGAGCCAGTTGAGGATTATCGGCCCTTGCTGCCAGCTTTGTCCGGATTGCACCACGCGCTGGTTATGCACCAGCCCGATGTCGTCCTGCCATTCGTCATCCACCACGAACGGCGCGGGATAGATAAGCACTTCGTGGAAACCGTCCAGCCACTCAATGCCGAGTGCAAGCACCGGCAGACAGAAAAGCAGGGCGATGCGGGCGTTTTTCAGGGGATCGAGTTCAAACCCCTGCAGTGGCACCAGGCGTTTTTGCTGCAAAAAACGATCCGCCAGTTGAACCAGTTTCGATTGTTCATCCGGGTTTAGATTAGCCAGAACAGGGATCGTCAGCGCGTCATCCCATGGCAGCGCCACATCCCGGCCAGCCTCATTCGTTTTCCAGGGCCACTTTATCATCGCTTTGCTCGCAAACTCGTCACTTGAACAAAAATGGGAAAGTCAGGTTCGGTTAAGATGCCAGAAAATCGCTCACTGCGACAAATCCAGCCTGAATAAACTATCATTTCGTACGTAGCGGTGGGTAGCGGTTTGCGGGCATCACCTTCATTTTGTGAAGTCTGTCGTGGCCTTTATCCGCAGGTGGGGTGAATTAATCAGTGCGGTATTGAAAAGATGAGCGATTTCAAAGGTAACAAGCAGGACCTGCCCAGTCGACTGTGTGTGCACTGCCAGCGGCCCATGACGTGGCGCAAGAAATGGGCGAAATGCTGGAATGAGGTTAAATACTGTTCTGAGCGTTGCCGCAGGAGCCACCGTTGACCGAGCTGCGTCTGATCCTGGGCGATCAGCTTAATCCGCATCACAGCTGGTTTGATACCTCCAGTCCGAACATCATTTACGTGATGCTGGAACTCCGGGCCGAAACCGCCTATGTGCTTCATCACGCCCAGAAAGTTATCGCTATCTTCGCCGCCATGCGCGCGTTTGCCTCTGCATTAAAGGAGAAGGGGCATCGGGTGAGGTATGTCCGACTTTCTGACAGCTCAAACCGCGGCGCGCTGGAAGACAATCTCAACGCGCTTGTCGCGCATTACGGCGCTGGCAGAGTGACATGGCAGGAGCCCGACGAATGGCGTCTTGATACGCAGCTGCAGGCGTGGGCGAAAACGGTCTCCGTTGAAACGGCCTGCGTCAGCAGCGAGCATTTTTTCACCACTCGGGAACAGGTCAGCGCGTTCTTTGCGTCACGCAAAAGCTGGCGAATGGAGTACTTTTACCGGGAAATGCGTCGTCAGCACGGCGTACTGCTGACCTCAGCAGGCGAGCCGGAAGGGGGGAAATGGAATTTCGATGCTGAAAACCGCAAGCGCTGGTCCGGCGAGCCTCCCGCGCCGGTGGACGCGCGTCCCTGCCACGATCGTTCCGCCTTATGGGCTGAGATCCAACGCTGCGGCGTAAAGACCTTCGGCGAACCGCAGGCCGACAATTTTCGCTGGCCGCTCAACCGTGCGGAAGCCAAAGCCAGGCTGGATGATTTTATCGCGCACGTGCTCCCGCAGTTTGGAAACTGGCAGGACGCGATGCACGTGGAGAAACCTTTTCTTTTCCACTCGTTAATTTCATTTGCGCTGAACGCTAAAATGCTGAATCCGCGGGAAGTGGTCGCGGCCGCCCAGCAGGCGTGGCGTTCGGGCCACGCGCCGCTGCCTGCCGTTGAAGGGTTTATCCGACAAATTCTCGGCTGGCGGGAGTATGTGCGCGGGATCTACTGGTCGCAGATGCCGGGCTATCGGGAGCTGAATGCCTTAGACCAGCATGCCCCGCTGCCGGACTGGTTCTGGACGGGCAAGACGCAGATGCGCTGCCTGGCGCATGCCGTTGGGCAGTCGCTCACCGAGGCTTACGCCCACCATATCCAGCGCCTGATGGTCATTGGCAACTTTAGCCTGCTCAGCGGCCTGTCGCCGCAGGCGGTCCATGAATGGTATCTGGGAGTCTATATTGATGCCTTTGAGTGGGTGGAGCTGCCCAACACCCTCGGCATGAGCCAGTTTGGCGATGGCGGGTTACTGGCGAGTAAACCCTACGTGTCGAGCGCGTCATATATTCATAAGATGAGTAATTACTGTCAGGGGTGCCGGTATCAACACAACCAGCGTACCGGAGAGCAGGCCTGCCCCTTCAATGCCCTTTACTGGGACTTCTTTGCGCGCAATAAGGCGCGTCTCGGTAACAATCCCCGCCTGGGCATTGTCTTTAAACAGCTAGCGGACATGACGGAAGAGGATCGGCAGGCCATTGCAGACCGCGCCGGGTACGTCCGCCTGCATCTCAACGACCTCTGAGCGGTATTTCAACGCCTGGGCGGTTGCGGCAGGTCAATAAGACGCTATTATTTTTGACTTTGTTGCGTATTCCCTGACAGGACATCCAGACGCTATGCCCGTGAATTTTGACCTTAACGATCTTTATGCTTTCAGAGCGTTAGTGGAATACGGTAACTTCCGTGTCGCCGCTGAATCTATCTGTTTATCCCAGTCGGCGCTGAGCCGCAGGATTGAAAAGCTGGAAGCCGCGCTGGGAAACAGGCTGTTCGATCGCACCACCCGCCGCGTGGCGCTGACGCTTTACGGACAAAACTTTGCCGAGCGCTCCGCACAGTTGCTCGACAGCGTTGAGTCAATGCTCGCGGATGTCGATAAGGCCAGTGAAGAGCGGACGGGGCTGATCACGGTTGCCGCGGTACCTTCCGCGGCCTGTTACTTTATGCCTGACGTGATCCGGCGTTTTCAGTCTCGCTATCCGCGCGTTCGCATTAAGCTCATCGACAGCAGCGCGGGCAATGTGATTGACGCCGTGGCCCGCAGCCAGGCGGATTTTGGTATCTGCTTTGCAGGAAACCTGCCGTCTGAAATCGAATTTTTCCCGCTGGTGGAGGATGTCTACGTCGCGGCGTGCAGAAAGGATCATCCCCTGGCGCAGAAGAGTCACCTGACCTGGAAGACGTTTTACCAGCAGGATTATATCTCCCTCGATAAAACGTCAGGCAACCGCAATCTGCTCGACCGGATGCTGGGGGATATCGTTCCCGAGCGGCCCAGCGTCTGCGAAACACGTCACGTTACCACGATGCTCGGTATGGTTGAGGCGGGGATCGGCATCGCTGCCGTTCCCGCCATGTCAATGCCGACCTCAGAGCACACGCTGCTGACGCATCTGCCGCTGATGGCGCCGGAAGTGAAACGCACCGTGGGGCTTATCCGGCGCCGGGGGCGCATCCAGTCTTACATTGCGGCTGAACTGGAAAAGCAGATCACCGAGCAGTATCACCGGACGTAACGGGGATCATCCCCGTCTCCGTGATGACGGCCCTTGAGGGCGGTGAGGCGAGATAGGTCAACAGCGCTTTCCCCTCCGCAGGATGTTCTGCATGGCGGGTGACCGCACCCGCGAAGCGCGTGATGTATTGCACATTGTCAGGGATTTTCCCGACAAAGGTGACGCCCTGAACCGGCAGCAGCTCGCTGACCTGCTGGAAACCGATGGTGTATTTTCCTTTGGCCACTTCTGAGGCAACCGGAATACGCTCGACCTTTGTCGCTTTACCTGCCACCTCTTTTTCTATTCCCAGCTTTTTGAACAACGCCTGGCTGACGTACCTGCCGCTGGCGCTGTCAGAGTAGGCGATGGAGCGGGCCTGCAGCAGCGTTTCACGCAGTTTCGCATCGCTGCTGATATCCGGTATATCCGCCCCTTTTTTTACTACCATGCCAACGGGAGAATCCGCGAGTTCCGTTCGCGAACCCGGCTGGGTCTGGCCGGCCTTTTCGAGCTTCTCCAGCGCATCGCCCACCATAATCACCACGTCTGCCTTCTCGCCGCGCGCCAGTCGGTTTGGGATCGCCTGCGGCGTATTGCCCATTGAGGGGCCGGGGATGATCACAATTTTATCCCCGGTCCGGTGTTCATATTCCGGGGCCAGCTTTTCAAGGGCGGCTTTGAAGCCGCCTGAAATCATGACCTTCACGTCCTGGGCAAAGGCATTGACGCTCAGGAACGTCAGCACCAGCGCGCTGGCGGTATAGCGATAAGTGCGTTTCATACTGCCCCCTCTGACTTGACGGTGTTTTGCAGCGATACCGCGCGGCGGCGGTAGAGGTAGAGCGTTGCCAGCAGGGCACACACCGCGGCGAAGCTCATCCAGTAGCCCGGCGAGGCTTTGTCACCGGTGTATTCAATCAGCGCGGTGGACATCACCGGGGTAAAGCCGCCAAAGACCGCCGTTGCCAGGCTGTAAGCCAGCGAGAAGCCCGCCACGCGCACTTCAGCCGGCATAATCTCCGTCAGGGCCGGGATCATCGCGCCGTTATAGAGGCCGTAGAGGAAGGAGAGCCACAGCAGCACGCTCAGCATCATCGAGAAGCTGGGTGCGCTCGCCAGCAGCGTCAGGGCCGGGTAGCTGGTCGCCAGCGCCAGCAGGGTCATGGCAATCAGCACCGGCTTGCGCCCGAAACGGTCCGACAGGGCACCGCCCACCGGCAGCCAGATGAAGTTAGAGATCGCCACCAGCAGCGTGACCAGCAGGCTGTCCGAGGCGCTCAGCATCAGCACCTTTTTGCCAAAGGTGGGTGCGTAGACGGTGATCAGATAGAACGCGGTGGTGGTCATTGCCACCATCAGCATGCCCGCGACCACCACCTGCCAGTTGCCAAGCAGCGTTTTAAAGACCTGACGCATCTCCAGATGATGGCGGCGCGCGCTGAACTCTTCCGTTTCCTCCAGCTTGCGGCGCAGGAAAAAGATAAACGGCACGATTAAACAGCCGAACAGGAACGGGATGCGCCAGCCCCATTCGCGAATAGCGCTCTCCTCCATCAGGGCATTCAGGGCAAAGCCCATCGCCGCGGCGACCATAATGGCGACCTGCTGGCTACCGGACTGCCAGCTGGTGTAAAACCCTTTGCGGCCCGGCGTGGCGATTTCGGCCAGATAGACTGAGACGCCTCCAAGCTCGGCACCGGCGGAAAAGCCCTGCAGCAGACGCCCCGTCAGCACCAGCAGCGGCGCCCACAGGCCGATGCTTTGATAAGACGGAATAAGCACAATCAGGAATGTCCCCGCCGCCATGATGGACAGCGTGACGATCAGCCCCTTTCTGCGCCCCACTTTGTCGATATACGCGCCAAGCACGATTGCACCGATTGGACGCATTAAAAAGCCCGCGCCGAAGACGGCGAAGGTCATCATCAGCGACGCAAATTCACTGCTCGCCGGGAAGAACGTGTGGGCGATGTAGGTGGCATAGAAGCCGAACAGAAAGAAATCGAATTGCTCAAGAAAGTTGCCGGACGTGACGCGAAGTATCGCGCCCGCCTTCGACCGTACGGTTGCAGGTGAGGTTGAGGAAAACATGGTTAGCTCCAGTTTATTGTTGACGTTTTACGCGTCTGTTTCTGAAAACTGGATCAGGATGAGGAAATATATAAGCGCAAATGTCGCATCGGCTGATGCATTTTTTGCATGAATATTATTCGCCGGACAAATACAATTAATGGCAACAATAACTTAACAACTAATTGATTTTTTATTCACCTAATGTGGCTAAGTGACTGATATCTCGGTTTTGTGACATAACGCAGACGCAGCGTAACCAGTTACCGCCGGGCAGCGTTGCGCCGCCCGGCATCTCATACTCAGCGCTGTGAACAGCCTTTACACTGCTGGTTCTGGATCTGCTGGAAGAAATCGTTGCCTTTGTCATCCACCAGGATAAACGCCGGGAAGTTCTCGACTTCAATTTTCCAGATGGCCTCCATTCCCAGCTCAGGATACGCGACGCACTCCAGGCTCTTAATGCTGTTTTGCGCCAGCACCGCCGCCGGGCCGCCGATGCTGCCCAGGTAGAAGCCGCCGTGCTTATGGCAGGCGTCCGTCACCTGCTGGCTGCGGTTGCCTTTCGCCAGCATGATCATGCTCGCGCCGTGGGACTGCAGTAAGTCCACATACGAGTCCATACGTCCCGCCGTGGTCGGGCCGAGTGAGCCAGACGCGTAGCCTTCCGGCGTTTTGGCCGGGCCAGCGTAGTAGATCGGATGATCTTTGACGTACTGCGGCAGTTCCTCACCGTTATCCAGCAACTCTTTCAGCTTCGCGTGGGCGATGTCGCGCGCCACGATGATGGTACCGTTCAGCGACAGGCGGGTAGAGACCGGGTGAGCGGAGAGCTGCGCCAGGATCTCATTCATCGGCTTGTCCAGATTGATGCTCACCACGTCGCCTTCACCCTGCTGGCGCAGTGATTCAGGAATGTACTGGCCCGGGTTGTGCTCCAGTTTTTCAATCCAGATCCCATCGCGGTTGATTTTCGCTTTGATGTTGCGGTCCGCGGAGCAGGAGACGCCCATGCCGATCGGACAGGAGGCGCCGTGGCGCGGCAGGCGGATCACGCGGATATCGTGGGCGAAGTATTTACCGCCAAACTGCGCGCCGAGGCCGAGGTTCTGCGCTTCCTGGAGCAGCTCTTGTTCGAGCTGAACGTCGCGGAACGCCTGGCCGTGTTCGTTGCCTTCAGTTGGCAGCGCGTCGTAGTAGCGCGTGGAGGCCAGCTTCACGGTTTTCAGCGTGCTTTCCGCTGACGTACCGCCAATCACAAACGCGATATGGTAAGGCGGGCAGGCCGCAGTTCCCAGAGTGCGCATCTTCTCAACCAGATAGTTTTTCAGCTTTGCCGGGGTGATCAGCGCTTTGGTTTCCTGGTACAGATAGGTTTTGTTGGCAGAACCGCCGCCTTTTGCCATGCACAGGAATTTGTATTCGTCCCCGTCCACGCTGTAGAGATCAATCTGCGCCGGCAGGTTGGTGCCGGTATTCACCTCTTTATACATGTCCAGCGCCGCATTCTGCGAGTAGCGCAGGTTATCTTCAATGTAGGTGTTATACACGCCCTGGCTCAGGGCCGCTTCGTCACCGCCGCCGGTCCAGACGCGCTGGCCTTTTTTACCCATGATGATAGCGGTGCCGGTATCCTGGCAGGTCGGCAGCACGCCTTTGGCCGCGATTTCGGAGTTGCGCAGGAACTGCAGGGCAACGTACTTGTCGTTCTGGCTGGCTTCCGGGTCGTTGAGGATGGCGGCAACCTGCTTCTGGTGGGAAGGACGCAGCATAAATGCGGCGTCGTGGAAGGCCTGCTGCGCCAGCAGGGTCAGCGCTTCCGGCTCCACTTTCAGGATCTCCTGGCCTTCGAATTCGGCAACGGAGACGTGCTCTTTGGTCAGCAGGTAGTATTTGGTGTCGTCATGCGAAAGAGGGAAGGGGTTCTGGTAGATAAAGGGTTTGTTTGACATAGCGTATTGCTCCACATCCCCGTCATACTTCAAGCTGCATGTGCGTTGGCTGCGTTCGTTCACCCCAGTCACTTACTTATGTAAGCTCCTGGGGATTCACTCTCTTGCCGCCTTCCTGCAACTCGAATTATTTAGGGTATAAAAAAATAAAACCGCCGGAGGAGAAGTCCGGCGGTCAGGAATCAGAACATCATGGACATCCACGGATAACCAATCAGCAGCAGGGCCGCCAGGAAGATGGCACCGAAGATGGTGCCGAGGCGCCAGTAGTCTTTGGTTGGCAGGTAGCCGCTACCATAGTAAATCGGGCTTGGGCCAGTACCGTACGGGGTGATGATCCCCATCACGCCCAGCGAGGTCACCATCAGCAGAACAAACACTTCCATATTCATGCCCGGAATGGTGGAGGCGATGGTCAGCATCGCTGGCAGCAGCGCCGTGGTGTGCGCGGTGGTGCTGGCAAACAGGTAGTGCAGCAGGTAGAACGCCAGCAGCAGGACGATGGTCGCCACGCCCGGAGAGATACCGCTCATCAACAGACCGCCTTCTTTGCCTAACCAGCTGATAAAGCCGGTAGAGGAGAGGCCATCCGCCAGCGCAACCAGGGTCGCGAACCAGACGAAGGTGTTCCATGCGGCTTTGTTACCGGTGATATCGTTCCACTCCAGCACGCCGGTCCACAGCATCAGGCCCACAATGAGCAGGGCAGCCATAGCGGGTTCAATCCACGCGGCGGCGAAGATCCACATCAGCAGCGCGCAGCACACGAACACCAGCAGCAGGATTTCATTGCGGGACAGTTTGCCGAGTTTTTCCAGCTCACGGGTCGCCCACAGCGGCACTTCGTTGTTCACCTTCACTTCTGGTGGGTAGAACCAGTAGGCCAGCAGCGGCATGGCCAGAATCAGCAGGATACCCAGCGGCAGGAAGGCGAGGAACCAGGTGCCCCAGGAGATGTCGATACCTACCGTACTTTTCACCAGCGCCAGAGCCAGCAGATTCGGTGCGAGGGCGGAGAGGAACATTGAACTGGTGATACAGGCCGCGGTGATCGCCACCCACATCAGGTAAGAACCAATCTTACGCGCGCTTGGGTCGTTCGGTTTAGAACCGTACAGCGGCGGCAGGTTAGCGATGATCGGGTAGATGGTCCCGCCGCTGCGCGCGGTGTTGGACGGGGTGAACGGTGCCAGCAGCAGGTCAGCAAACGTAATCGCGTAACCGAGCGTCAGGCTGCGACGGCCGAGGTATTTCACCAGAATCAGCGCCAGACGGCGGCCGAAGCGGGTTTTGTCATAGCCTGCGGCGAACATGAAGGCACCGAAAATCAGCCAGACGGTCGAGTTACCAAACCCGCTCACCGCCCACTTAAAGGAGGCGCCTGCCAGCTTGAATTTCGGGTCAGCCAGCTGCTCAGGGCTGAACAGCACCCACTGGCTGCACAGGGCAATGGCGACCACGCCGGTCAGACCGATCACCGCGCCCGGCAGCGGTTCGAAGATCAGACCGACGATCACGCCGACGAAGATAGCGAAGTAGTGCCATGCGTAAGGAGGCAGTCCTTCCGGTACCGGAACAAACAGCAGCAGTACGGCGACGACGATGGGTAACGCCATCATCAGCAATCGTTTTGCGTTTCCATTTGATGCCTGGTTCGCCACAGGGGGCGTTACAGCAGTTTTTGTATTCATAGTTTCACGTCTTAAGTTGTCAAAAATTCGGTCGCACTGAAAAACAAAATCACTTTCTTAAGTTTCTTTGCTTTTTTTAGTTATTAAAGATGCTGTTTTGTATTTTCAGTAATAGCAATTTAACGCTTTTATTGAGGCGCTAAATTAAAAAATGTTGATGTTTTTATATTGCGCTTTTGGATGCCATAACTATTGATCGGGATCAAAAAAACAGAATTGCAGCGTTATTTTTATGCTTTTATTAATAACCACTCAGGCGTATGTGGGTATTGCGTATTTTATGAGTAAATTTTATCATTCTTGTAACATTTTTACCTTTTGTTATTTTCCATTGTATTGATTTTGAATGATTTTCATGTGTTACGGTGAAATGGTTTTACCATTGATTATTTAACGAATTTTAAATTATTGTGAATGACTGAATTACATTCGCTAACACCAATGTGTTATTTGTGTTATTGCAGGGATTAAATAGTTTTTTAACTAACGTAATAACTTTAGAAGCTAAAAAAATCATTATATTAATATCATGACATCGGCAAATAACGACGAACTAAAAAACCAATCCGATAACGAATTCTTAATTTTTAAAAGTTTGGAGTTTCTATTATGAGCACTAACGAACGCATTCTTAGCCCCTTCACATTACCGAATGGTACTGAACTGAAAAACCGTTTGTTAATGGCCCCTATGACCACCTGTACCGGCTATTACGACGGCACCGTCACCAGTGAACTGGTGGAGTACTATCGTGCCCGTTCCGGCAGTATCGGCACCATCATTGTGGAGTGCTGCTTCGTCGACGATCTCGGCCTCGCCTTCCCGGGCGCAATCGGTATTGATAATGACGAGAAAATTGCCGGGCTGGCGAAAATCGCAGAGGCCATTAAGTCCAAAGGCTCTAAGGCGCTGCTGCAGATCTACCACGGCGGCCGCATGGTTGACCCGAAACTGATTGGTGGCCGTACCCCGGTTGGCCCGAGCGCCGTAGCTGCGCCGCGTGAAGGTGCCGCAACGCCAGTTGCTCTGACCGCTGAAGAAGTTGAAGGCATGATCGGCAAGTTTGGTGAGGCCGTGCGCCGCGCCATCCAGGCCGGTTTCGACGGCGTGGAAATCCACGGGGCGAATACCTATCTGATTCAGCAGTTTTACTCACCGAATTCAAACCAGCGCGATGACGAGTGGGGCGGCAGCCGCGATAACCGCGCGAAGTTCCCGCTGGCGGTGCTGGATATCACCCATAAGATGGTGCGCCAGTACGCGGACGACGCGTTTATTATTGGCTACCGCTTCTCCCCTGAAGAGATGGAAATCCCGGGCATCCGCTTTGACGACACCATGTACCTGCTGGAGAAACTGGCGGCGCGCGGCGTGGACTACCTGCACTTCTCCGTCGGCGCCACCCTGCGACCTTCCATTGTCGACACCCAGGACCCTACGCCGCTTATCGAAAAATACTGCGCGATGCGTTCTGAAACGCTGGCGCAGGTTCCGGTCATGGGCGTGGGCGGCGTGGTGAATGCTTCAGACGTGAATGAAGCGCTTGACCACGGTTACGACCTGATTGCCGTGGGCCGCGCCACCATCGCTTATCCGGACTGGACAGACCGTATCGCGGCTGGCGAAAGCCTTGAGCTGTTTATGGACAGCACCAAACGCGAGGCGTTGAGCATTCCTGAACCGCTGTGGCGCTTCTCGCTGGTAGAAGCGATGATCCGCGACATGAGCATGGGCGAATCCAAATTCAAACCGGGTACCTTTGCTGAGAAAGTGCAGGATGACGCTAACGAACTGGTGATTAACGTCAGCCTGGAAACCGACCGCATTGCGGACATCGAGCTGGCCTCCGGCCCGAGTGAAGACGTTGAGTTTGTGACCAGCTTTGAAGAGATCCGTACCCGCATTCTGGACGCTAATACCCCGCACGTGGATGCCATCACCGGCGCAACCAGCCAGAGTGAAGCGGTGAAGAAAGCGGTCTCGAAAGCGATGCTGAAGTCCAGCAAGGCGCTGGCAGCGGAAGAGGGCGTTGACCCGAACGAAACCCGCAGCGTGGACGTGGTGGTTGTCGGCAGCGGCGGCGCCGGTCTGGCGGCGGCGATTCAGGCGCACGACGAAGGCGCGAGCGTGCTGATTGTCGAGAAAATGCCGACCATCGGCGGGAACACCATTAAAGCCTCTGCCGGTATGAACGCCGCTGAAACCCGCTTCCAGCGCGTGAAGGGCATTCAGGACAGCAAAGAGCTGTTCTACCAGGAAAGCCTGAAAGGCGGCGGCAACAAGAACAACCCTGAACTGCTGCGTCGCTTTGTCGAGAACGCGCCGCAGGCAATTGAGTGGCTGGCAACCCGCGGCATTATGCTGAACGACATCACCACCACCGGCGGGATGAGCATCGACCGTACTCACCGTCCAAAAGACGGTTCTGCGGTGGGCGGTTACCTGATTAGCGGCCTGGTGCGTAACGTTAACAAACGCAACATCGAGGTGATGCTGGATACCTCCGTCAGCGACATCCTCTTCGAAAACGGTGAAGTCACCGGCGTGCGCCTGACCACCGAAGAGAATGAAACCATCACCGTGGCAGCGAAAAGCGTGATTGTGGCAACCGGCGGCTTCAGCGCCAACAGCCAGATGGTTGTGAAATACCGTCCGGATCTGGAAGGGTTCGTCACCACCAACCACAAAGGGGCTACCGGCGGCGGCATCGCGCTGCTGGAGCGTATCGGGGCGGGCACTGTGGATATGGGCGAAATCCAAATTCACCCAACCGTCGAGCAGAAAACCTCGTACCTGATTTCCGAATCCATTCGCGGCGGGGGGGCGATTCTGGTCAATCAGAAAGGGGAGCGCTTCTACAACGAAATGTCGACCCGCGATAAAGTCTCGGCGTCAATCATCGCGCTGCCGGAGAAATACGCTTACATCGTCTTTGACGAGCACGTACGCGCCAAAAACAAAGCCGCGGATGAGTACATTGCCAAAGGCTTCGTGACCAGCGCCAGCTCGCCGAAAGCCCTGGCAGAAGCGCTCGGCATGGATTACCACGCTTTCCTCGCGACCCTGGAACGTTACAACGGTTTCGTTGAGAAACAGCACGATGACGATTTTGGTCGTACCACCGCGCTGCGTGCACCGATCAACGAAGGGCCGTTCTACGCCATTCAGATTGCGCCGGGCGTGCACCACACCATGGGCGGCGTGACCATCAACACCGAAACCTGCGTGCTGGACAGCAACCACAACGTGCTGCCAGGGGCGTTTGCGGCCGGTGAAGTGGTCGGCGGGATCCACGGCGGTAACCGTATCGGCGGTAACGCGGTGGCAGATATCATTATTTTTGGTACCCTTGCAGGACATCAGGCGGCTCTGCGTTCGAAAAAGAGGTAAGGCACCTGCTATGTAGGCCGGATGCGTGCAGCGCTATCCGGCATTTTCCCCGGCGGCGCGGTGCTTGCCGGGGCTACATCTGAGGACTCATACCATGCCTGATAGCCATCGCGTTTACAGCTACTCCGCCGTCCTGATGGGCTCACCCATCCTCCTGAAGCTCTTCTCCCATGACGAAGCCCTCGCGTCCCGCGTGTTTCGCCTGATCAAACAGTACGAAGACCTGCTTACCGTTAACCGCGCGCACTCGCAGGTGATGGATATCAACCATGCGGCCGGCCAGCATCCGGTTACCGTCAGCCGACCGGTGTTTGAGCTGATCCGCTGTGCAAAAGCGGCAAGCCTGCTCAAGGACAGCGCCTTTAATCTGGCGATCGGTCCGCTGGTGAAGCGCTGGAAGATTGGTTTTCAGGGGGACAGCGTTCCGCCTGCCGATGAAATCGCGTCGCTGCTGGCGATGACCCGCCCAGAGGATGTTCTCCTTGATGAGGCCAGCTTCAGCGTGTTTCTGACCCGGGCGGGGATGGAGATCGATCTGGGGGCCATCGCCAAAGGCTATATCGCCGACAGGGTGCGTGATTACCTTCGTAAAGAGGGGGCTGAGCTGGGGCTGATCAACCTTGGCGGAAACATCCAGACGTTAGGCTCGCCGGAGGGGGGCTGGGGCGTGGGGCTGAAAAAACCGTTCGCCGGTGACGCGCTGATCGGCACGATGACCGTAGAGAACCTGTCCGTCGTGACGTCGGGAACGTATGAGCGCTACTTCGAACAAAACGGCAAGCGCTATCACCACATTCTCGATCCGCGCACCGGCTATCCGCTGGACAACGAACTGGACAGCGTGACGATTATTTCGAAAGACTCCATCGACGGTGATATCTGGACCACGCTGATGTACGGCATGGGTGTGGAGAAGGGCTGTGCTGCCCTGCGCGCGCGACCCGATATTGAAGCAATCTTTGTGACCAAAAAAAAAGAAGTGGTGATCTCCTCGATGCACCACTTCCGCTTTACCCTGCTGGATAACGACTACCGCGTTACTGACAGTATTGCTTGAGCAGGCCGGTTTGCTCCGGCTGGAGACGGTAGCGATACACCGGCCGGCCGGTGGCGCCGTAATGAATGCTGGTGAACAGAATATTGATTTGCGCGAGCCAAATCAGGTATTTACGGCAGGACACGCGGGAAATATTGACGGCGTTTGCCAGGTCATCGGTAGAAAACTCCGTCTCCGGGTGAGCGTCAATCCACTGGCAAATCGTGCGCAGCGTTTGCGGCGTTAACCCCTTCGGCAGCTTTTTACTGTCGGCCAGTTCCGGCGCCCCGCCGTGGATCAGCCGGTCGACGTCGGCCTGCTCATAATACTGGTGCGAACCCATCAGATTGTGCTTTGCCTTCCAGCCGTTCAGCGCCTCTTCAAAGCGGGGGAACTGGAACGGCTTGATCAGATAATCCACCACGCCGTAATGAATGGAGGTCTGGATCGTGGCGGCGTCGGCAGCGGACGAGATCATAATCACATCGATTGGGCGACCGGATGCGCGAATAACGGGCAGCAAATCCAGACCGTTATCCTGCTGCATATAGACATCCAGCAGCACCAGATCGACAGGCTGTCCGGGGTTATTAATGATGGCCTCGGCCTGGTTTAGCGTGGAGGCGACGCCGCAGCAGCTAAAACCTTCAACACGGTTGACATACAGACGGTTGAGGTCGGCTACCATGGCGTCATCATCGACAATTAATACATTTATCACGCGATATTCCTCTCGCTATCCCAGGGGATGTGAACAAAAAATTGGGTAAATACGCCTGGCTCAGACTCGACGGTGATATCGCCGCCGAGGTTCTGGATTTGCTGGCGAGCAAGGAACAGCCCAACGCCGCGGTTTTCACCTTTTGTTGAGAAGCCCTTGGTAAAAATAGACTCCAGCTGAGCGGGATCAATGCCGGGGCCATCGTCGCTGACTTCACAGCTTAGCCAGCCATTCTGATAATGCAGCAGCAGGCCGATCTCACCTTCCTGCTGTCCTTCCATCGCGTCAAGCGCGTTTTCAATGAGGTTACCCAGCGCGGTGATCAGCACCGCGACCTGTTCTTCACTCGCGGTATCCGGTATCTGGCATTCATCTGCCAGCGTCAGGGTGACGCCCGCTTCTTTCGCCCGGTTGATTTTACCCAGCAGGAACCCGGCGATAACCGGGGATTTTACCTTGCTCTGTATCGTACCGATATCCGTCTGGTAATTTTGTGCCGTCTGCAGGATGTACTCTTCCAGCTTGTCGTAGCGCTTCATGTGCAGCAGGCCCAGGATCACATGCAGTTTATTCATAAACTCGTGCGTATGGCTGCGCAGGGCGTCGACGTAGTTGACCATGCCATCAATACGCTGCATCAGCTGGCTGATTTCCGTTTTATCACGGAAGGTGGTGATGGCGCCGATCACCCGATCCTGACTTTTAACGGGCACCATATTGCACAGCAACAGACGCCCGTTACAGCTGATCTCCTGATCCTGGCGCGCGACGCCCGTCTTTGAGACTTCACGCAGGCTGGCCAGCAGGGGCGCGCTGGCGTTTTCGGTCTGCTTGCCGGAGGGGAGAAGCAATATTTCTCTGGCGGTCTGGTTGATCATCGTCACCCGTCCGTGAATATCGACGGCCAGCACCCCCTCCCGAAGCGACTGTAGCATCGCCTGACGTTGTTCGAACAGGGCGGAAATTTCGTAAGGTTCGAGTCCGAACAGGATGCGTTTCAGTACCCGCACCAGGCCCCAAATTGCCATGGAGCTCATAAAAATACTGAATAAAATGGTCCAGACGGCGTTTAGCCGCCCGCGGGCAATCTGCTCTTCAACCTTATTCAGGGAGATACCGACCACCACCACGCCGATCTGCTCGTGCTGGCCGTCGTAGACGGGCGTAAAAACGCGCAGCGCTTCGGCGAGCGCGCCCCGGTTAACCGATACGTTCTCTTTGCCTTCCAGCGCGGGGGTTAAATCATCGCCGATAAAATGCAGCCCCAGCAGCGCCTCGTTCGGGTGTGAATAGCGGATCCCGCGCATATCGGTGACCACGGTGAACAGCAGATCGTTTCGTTTTGTCACCGCCTGGGCGATGGGCTGAATAATATTCTCCTGCGGTGCCTGCATCAGGCCGCGCTGTATCTCGGGGCTGTCGGCGAGGGTGCGGGCAATGCCGAGCGCAGTGTCTTTAACATCATCGCGGGTCGCCCGGGTGATTTGTACGGAGTAAAGCGCAAAGACCACCAGCAGCACAGAGGCAATAATCGCGCACACCATCAACGTGACCAGCGTGTTCAGTTTCATGGGGCGCTTGCGCGTCGAAAGGAAAGGCTGCAAATCGATCATCAACACTCCGCGATGATTAAGAAAGGGGTAATTATCGCCGATGACGCGCTTTTCTTAAAGCCATGTAAAGGCGTGGATTTGGTCCTCTTTTCGTGACCCTCCTCGCAGGTCATCTATATAAAACACTTTATAGTGTGTGGGTACTCATAATAAGGAGGCTGTTTATGAGCATTATGCTTACCGGTTCGGTCAAGGAAAGACGGCACGCCAGCACGATGAATATTGATAGATTGTCCACGCTGGACATGCTGAAAGTCATTCACCAGGATGATGCACTCATTTCTGCTGCGATTACCCCCTGTTTACCTACTCTCGCCCGCGTGGTGGACAACGCCGCTGCGACGCTCAGCCACGGCGGTCGACTGGTCATCGTTGGCGCTGGGCCGTCAGGGCGCATTGCGCAACAGGTTGCCGATGATTATGCGCCGGGCAAAACCCCGGTGGTGGCCGTTACGGCACAAGAGGGGGAAGGGAGCTACGAGCGCGGCGTTGCCGATTTGCAGGCCATCAAGTTTGGTGAACACGATATGATGCTGGCCGTGACCGTCAGCGGAAAAACGCCGTGGGTCTGGGGGGCAATGCGCCATGCGTGGTCGCTGGGTTCACCGGTCGCCATTATTACCGGTGATGCGCAAAGTGAAGCTGCACAGCTGGCGAGCATGGTTATCGCTCCGGAGCTGGGGGCCGACGTCGTCGCAGGCTATCTCAACACCAAAGCGGGGATTGCGCAGAAAATGATCCTCTCGATGATCGCCACCGGGCTGGCCGTCCGAACCGGACGGGTTTACAGCAACTTGCGGGTGGATCTTGAGGCAGGCACAACCAAATGGGCTGAACGACAAATCGCGATTGTGATGGAAGCGGGGGGATGCAGCAGGACGGAGGCAAAAGCCGCGCTGGAGAGCTGTAACCATCACTGTAAAACGGCGGTATTGATGGTGCTGACTGGGCTGGATGCGTGGAAAGCCCATGAACTGCTGGCGCAGAATAACGGGTTTATCCGCGTGGCGCTGCAGGAAGCGCCGTAATATAAAGTGAAGATATAAAAAAGGCCGCAATTGCGGCCTTTGATATTTTTGGAGATTAGAACTGGTAGGTCATGCCTACGCCAACGATGTCATCGGTGGAAATACCATTGGCTTCGTAGAAGCTATCATCGTTGTCCAGCATGTTGATTTTGTAGTCAACATAGGTAGAGAAATTCTTGTTAAAGCTGTAGGTCATTCCCAGGTCGATATAGTTAACCAGGTCCATGTCGCCATGTTGACCCTGAGGGTTGCTGGCGTTGCCTGGATAAGTCATGTCCTTGCCCCTGGAGTAAACCCATGCCAGGGATGGACGCAGGCCGAAGTCGAACTGGTACTGTGCTACCGCTTCGAAGTTCTGAGTCTGATCTGCAATACCATAATCACCGTATGGCGTCATGTTGCGGGTTTCAGCATACATCATCGCCAGGTAGACGTTATTGGCGTCATATTTCGCACCAATGGTCCATGCTTCTGCTGTTTTACCGCTGGCAAAGCGCGCATTATTCACCCCCGCAGCTTCTTGTGCGTTAGTACGGTCAGAAGACGAGTACGCAGCACCCAGGCTCAGGCCGGAGAGATCGCCAGAGAAGTCATAAGAGGTAGACATGCCGAAGCCGTCGCCGTTCTGGAAGCGTACGTCTTTATGACCGTTTTTCGTGCCTTCCTGATCTTCTGTTGCATCCTGGCCTTCGTTCGCGCCCTGATACTGCAGCGCGAAATTCAGCCCCTCAACCAGACCGAAGAAATCCTGGTTACGGTAGGTTGCCAGACCGTTAGCACGACCGTTCATAAAGTTATCGGTCCAGGTGTAAGAGTCACCGCCAAATACAGGCAGCATATCGGTCCAGGCTTCTACGTCATACACGACGCCGTAATTACGGCCATAATCAAATGAACCGTATTCGCCATATTTCAGGCCAGCGTATGCCAGACGGTTAAAGGATTTGTCACCCGCGCCTTCGGTATCGTTAGCGTAGGTTTTGTATTCCCACTGGCCGTAACCGATCAGGTCGTTAGCGATCTGGGTTTCGCCTTTGAAACCAATCTGCACATAGGTTTCGTCACCGTCGTCGCCAGGGTTGTCAGAGAAGGTGTGACGCGCATCGACTTTGCCGTACAGGTCAACTTTGTTGCCGTTTTTGTTGTACATCTCAGCCGCATTTGCTGCGCCTGCCATTAATAACGCGGGTACCAGAATTGCCAGAACTTTTCTTTTCATTATATATTCCCTTAAAAGATAATTTATATGAATATATGTAATTACTCTCCGTAATTACAGGGTTGATACTATTCCAGAAGATGTCATTTAGTTTCAAAAATAAATGTAATTAAATTCGATGAAATATTGCTAAATATTTCTATTAATCTCTTTATTTTTCCAGTGAATTAATTCATTGAATTTATATGGTGTAATTATTATTAAGTATTTCGGAATTCTATTTTTAAATTGTTTTAATTCAGCTATTTTATATTTCACTCTCATTGAAACAACAGGACATGACGATGGAACTTGCCCGGTGGCAGCACAGATTTGAGCGCTGGCTCGAGGAAAACCACAGCACCGACGATACCGCACATGATATTTCACATTTTCGACGGGTCTGGATGACGGCGCAAAAAATCATGGTTCACCACACGGTGGAGCCGCTGGTGATCCTGACCGCATGCTATTTTCACGATATTGTCAGCCTGCCGAAAAACCATCCCGAACGCAGCCGGTCATCAGAGCTGGCAGCACGCAAGACGGGTGACATTCTGCGCCGCGACTTCCCGGACTTTCCGCCAGAGCACGCTGCCGCCGTTGCGCACGCGATTGAGGCACACAGCTTCAGCGCCGGGATTGCGCCGCAGAGTATGGAAGCCAAAATTGTGCAGGATGCTGACCGGCTGGAAGCGTTAGGCGCTATCGGCCTGGCGCGCGTCTTTGCAATCTCGGGCGCGCTGGGCGTGCCGCTTTTTGACGCCGACGATCCCTTTGCCGATGCGCGTCCCCTCGACGACCGTGCGTTTGCCCTCGACCATTTTCAGACCAAGCTGTTGAGATTGCCTGATACAATGCAAACGGAAATGGGCCGCGAGCTGGCACGTCACAATGCCGATTTCCTGATCCAGTTTATGGCGAAACTCAGCGCCGAATTACACGGCGACTGCCTCGGGCTGGATAGCCAGGTGTTGAACCGCTTCCGTCGCAGTTTGCGCAACTGAACTGTGGTAATCTGTTCCCAGTCTTTATTCTCCGGTTAAAAGAATGCAGGAAAATCGATCAGTGACAGAGCCCGCGCCCGCGCAGGCTGAGAAATCAACGGCAACGGTGCAGGCCTTACTGCGCCAGCTGTTGGATATCTATGATGCTAAAACGCTGGCCAGTCTGCTGGTGGCGCACGGCGAGAGCCACTGGAGCCCGGCGATCCTTAAACGTCTGCTGACCAGCGAGCGAGCAGGGCGTCGCCTGAGTGAAGGCGAGTTTCGTTATCTGCAAAACCTGCTTCCGCGTCCTTCTGCCGCGCACCCGAACTATGCCTTCCGCTTTATCGATCTGTTTGCCGGTATCGGCGGCATTCGGCACGGTTTTGAAGCCATCGGCGGCCAGTGCGTGTTTACCAGCGAGTGGAACAAACACGCCGTGCGTACCTACAAGGCCAACTGGTACTGCGATCCGCACGAGCATCATTTCAACGCGGATATCCGCGATGTCACCCTGAGCCATAAAAGCGGCGTGAGCGATGAACAGGCCGCCGAACACATTCGTCAGACGATCCCGGCGCATGATGTGCTGCTGGCCGGCTTCCCGTGTCAGCCTTTCTCGCTGGCCGGTGTCTCTAAAAAAAATGCTCTTGGACGCGCCCACGGTTTCGCCTGTGATACCCAGGGAACGCTGTTTTTTGACGTGGCGCGCATTATTGACGCCCGTCGTCCGGCCATTTTTGTACTGGAAAACGTCAAAAACTTAAAAAGCCACGACGGCGGGAAAACCTTCCGCATTATCATGCAAACGCTGGATGAGCTGGGTTATGACGTGGCCGATTCACAGGACATGGGCGCGGACGATCCCAAAATCATTGATGGGAAACATTTCCTGCCCCAGCACCGCGAACGTATCGTGCTGGTGGGTTTCCGCCGCGATCTCAATCTCAAGGGGGATTTCACCCTGCGGGATATCCCGTCTTTGTATCCCGAGCGGCGTCCTACGGTGGCCGACCTGCTGGAACCCGTCGTTGACGCGAAATTTATCCTCACCCCGGTGCTGTGGAAATACCTCTACCGCTATGCCAAGAAACATCAGGCAAAGGGTAACGGCTTCGGTTTTGGGATGGTAAACCCGAACGATCCGCACAGCGTGACCCGCACGCTGTCTGCTCGCTACTACAAAGACGGCGCGGAAATCCTGATCGACAGAGGGTGGGACAAGGCGCTGGGTGAAAAAGATTTTGACGATCCGCATAATCAGCGTCACCGTCCGCGACGCTTAACGCCCCGCGAATGCGCCCGGCTGATGGGCTTTGAAACGCCGCAGGGTTATCGCTTCCGCATTCCGGTCTCGGATACCCAGGCGTACCGCCAGTTTGGTAATTCGGTGGTGGTTCCCGCGTTCGCCGCTGTGGCCAAACTGCTGGCCTCGCGCATCAGACAGGCGGTGGCGCTCCGTCAGGGTGAGGCCGTCAATGACGGATGTTCACGATAAGGCGACGCGCAGCAAAAACATGCGTGCCATCGGCACGCGTGACACCGCCATCGAAAAGCGACTGGCCGGGCTGCTGACGCAGGCGGGCTTTGACTTCCGCGTGCAGGATCCCGCGCTTGCGGGCCGGCCGGATTTCGTCATCGACGCCTGGCAGTGCATCATCTTTACCCACGGCTGTTTCTGGCACCATCATGACTGCTATCTGTTTAAAGTCCCGGCGACGCGCACCGATTTCTGGCTGGATAAGATTGGCAAGAACGTCGAGCGCGACAAGCGGGATCTGACCACGCTGCTGGCGCAGGGCTGGCGGGTGCTGATCGTCTGGGAGTGTGCGCTGAGAGGCAGATTAAAGCTGAACGATGCCGATCTGAGCGAACGGCTGGAAGAGTGGATCTGCGGCGGCGGCCAGACCGCGCAGATCGACACGCAGGGCATTCACCTGCTTACGGTTTCTCAACCTCGCAAGGGGTGACCACCGGTTTTGCCGGCAGCAAGTATTTGCCCAGCGTGACCAGCACGACGGCAAATACGATGATCCCAAGAGCAATCCATTCCACAGGTGAGAGCGTTTCTCCCCCCAGTCCCGTCCCGAGCAGCACGGCCACGACCGGGTTGACGTAGGCGTAGCTGGTGGCGACAGCCGGGGAGACGTTGCGGATCAGGAACATATAGGCATTAATGGCGATGATAGAGCCAAACAGCGCCAGATACCCTACCGCGAGAAAGCCCGACAGGTCCGGCAGCGCGGTCAGCGTTTCTCCCGTCAGCGCGGAGGCTAGCAGCAGGACAATCCCCGCGGCGAGCATCTCTATCGCGCCTGCCATCATGCCGGTCGGCAGTTCGATACGCGAACCGTAGACGGAACCAAACGCCCAGCTCATCGAGCCAATCAGGATAATCACCGCGCCCCACGGATTCCCGCTCAGGTTACCGCCACTGTTGAGCAGAACAATGCCGGCCAGGCCAATACCGATCCCCAGCCATTCCAGCTTGCGGGTGCGGATACCGAAAAGGCGGCTAAAGCAGAGGGTAAACAGCGGTACGGTGGCAACGACCACGGCGGCGATCCCGGACGGGACCTTCTGGTGCTCGGCAATCGTCACAAACCCGTTACCCACCGCCAGCAGCAGCAGGCCGATCAGGGCGGCGTTCAGCATCGGGCGCAGTGGGGGGAGCTTATGCCCGCGCAGCAGCAGGAAGGCCAGCAGCAGGATGCCCGCCGAGAGGAAGCGAATGCCCGCCATCATCAGCGGCGGCCAGCTTTCCACGCCGATGCGAATGACAAAGTAGGTTGAACCCCAGATGATGTACAGCGAAAAGAGTGCCCCGATGAGCGGTAGCAGTTGCCGGAAACGCATAATCCCTCACGACGAAATAAAAAGTTCGCTGATAGTAAACGCGAAAACTATCGCGCTGGCGAGCCCTTTAATTGTGTAGCGGATGTGAATTTTTTGTTGACGTCAGGTGCCTGTTTCCGGGTTGGCGCTTTTGCTCCATACTATTCACTTAATTACCAAAAAATGAAGGATTAAGATTTTGGCAGGAAGTAGCTTATTAACATTGCTGGATGATATTGCCACCTTACTGGATGACATTTCAGTGATGGGAAAACTGGCGGCGAAGAAAACCGCAGGCGTGCTGGGAGATGATTTATCGCTTAACGCCCAGCAGGTGAGTGGGGTGAGGGCAAACCGTGAACTGCCGGTGGTGTGGGGCGTAGCAAAAGGTTCCTTCCTGAATAAGGTGATTCTGGTGCCGTTGGCGCTGCTGATCAGCGCATTCATTCCCTGGGCCATCACGCCGTTACTGATGATTGGCGGGGCATTTCTCTGCTTCGAGGGCGTTGAGAAGGTTCTGCACTCCTTTAGCGCACGCAAGCAGAGCGATACGCCGGAGGTACGCCAGCAGCGTCTTGAAGCGCTGGCCGCTCAGGATCCGAAAACCTTCGAACGCGATAAGGTCAAAGGCGCCATTCGGACCGACTTTATCCTGTCCGCGGAGATTGTCGCCATTACGCTGGGCATCGTGTCCGACGCACCGCTCCTGAATCAGGTTCTTATCCTCTCCGGCATCGCCATTCTGGTCACCGTAGGCGTGTACGGCCTGGTGGGACTGATCGTGAAGCTGGATGATATCGGCTACTGGCTGGAAGAAAAGTCGAGCGCGGTAGCAAGAGGCATCGGCAAAAGCCTGCTGGTGCTGGCTCCGTGGCTGATGAAGAGTTTGTCGGTAGTGGGCACGCTGGCGATGTTCCTCGTGGGCGGCGGGATCGTGGTTCACGGCATTGCGCCGCTGCACCATGCTATCGAACATTTTTCCTCGACGCAGGGTGCCGTTGTCGCGGCGATTCTGCCCACGCTGCTGAATCTGGTGCTGGGCTTTATCATTGGCGCTATCGTGGTCGCGGCGGTCAAGCTGGTTGAAAAAATACGCGGCACGTCGCACTAATTGTTACCCGTTGTGGGATGCAAAAAGACCATTCCTCGTCTAAATTGAAACAGTTTCACCCTGATACAGGAGGCAGGTATGGTCTTTTTGGTCAGTGATGAAGTTAAGCCTAAGAAGGGCGGCCCAAGTATGATTGTCACCGGGTATTCCAGCGGAATGGTGGAATGTCGGTGGCACGATGGCTATAGCATCAAGCGGGAAGCATTTCGTGAAGATGAGCTTCAGCCGGGGGACGGGCAGCACCAGCGGGACAAGGCTTAATCACATAACGCCCGGCTTTGCCGGGCGTTTTTATCTCACGTACCGGGTGTAAGGCCGTCATCATGGAGTGTGTGTGCAGCGCGATACCTTTGTTGTAAGACAATCATTTTTGCAATGGCTGCATAAGCGTAGCAATCCGGGGTTGATTGTTAATCTCTGTTTTCTGGTCGTTTTGGTGTTTTCCACGCTCCTGACCTGGCGTGAGGTGGTGGTCCTAGAAGAGGCGTATATCTCCAGCCAGCGCAACCATCTGGATACGGTGGCCAGTTCGCTGGACAGGCAGTTACAGAACAGCGTGGACAGGATGCTGTTGTTCCGTCAGGGCATGCGTGATGCAATCCAGACGCCGCTGGCATTTGATGCATTACAGAACGCGGTGTCACGCTTTAACACCGTCCGCACGCTCCCCACCTGGCAGCTTGCCGTTGATAAAAAACGCACCCTTCCCATTAATGGCGTTTCGGACGCGTTCGTCGAAAAAACCACGCTTCTGAATCGTGACGCCGAGCGCCTCAGCCACGAAATTTCTGCCGCGCTCGAAGTGGGGTATCTGCTCAGGCTGGCGTCATCGAGAGTGCAAACGGAAGCGCGAGTGATCTACGTGTCCCGCGCCGGATTTTTCGTTTCCACGGATACGCCGGACCAGGCGGGTGATATCACCTCCCGCTATTATCATCTGGTCACGCAGTCCTGGTTTACCCAGCAGTCGGAACGGAACAATCGCGCTCGCGCGGTGCGCTGGTTTATCTCTACCCCTTCATCCTGGACCAATGATGAACGTACGATCACCGCCAGCGTTCCCATCTATTTCGATCATTACTGGTATGGCGTCGTGGCGATGGATTTTACGTTGAGCACGATGCAGCGTCTGCTGGCCGATGCGACGGAAGATCGAACGGAGGGGGAGTATCAGCTGTACGATACCCGGCTCAATATGATTGCCAGCTCAGCCCACGCGGAAAACGCGGTTAACCATTTTGACGAACGCGAAACGGCGCAGATTGCGCAGGCGATTGAGCACGCTACCGGCGGCGGGATCCGCCTCGGAAGCCGTTTCGTTAGCTGGGAGCGGCTCGATCACTTCGATGGCGTTGTCCTGCGGATCCACACCCTGCACGAAGGAGTGCAGGACGACTTCGGCAGCATCAGTATTGTTCTGGCGCTGCTGTGGGCGCTCTTTACCGCCATGCTGTTGATCTCATGGCTGGTGATCCGTCGGATGGTGAGTAACATGTACACGCTTCAGCACTCGCTCCAGTGGCAGGCCTGGCATGACCCGCTTACCCGGCTGAATAACCGCGGCGCGCTGTTCGATCGCGCCAAATTGCTGGCGGAAACCTGTCGCCAGCAGTCGCTGCCGTTCTCGGTGATTCAGATCGATCTCGACCATTTTAAGAACATCAACGACCGTTTCGGCCATCAGGCCGGTGATAAGGTGCTATCGCATACAGCAGGACTGATTGCCAGCGCGCTACGCAAAAATGATGTGGCAGGGCGTGTAGGCGGGGAAGAGTTTTGCATCGTCCTGCCAGGGATTGGTCTGGAAGAGGCGAGAGGCGTCGCCGAGCGCATTCGCTGCCGGATCGACAGCAAGGAGATCCTGGTGAAGAAGAGCACGACTCTGCGCATCAGCGCATCGCTGGGGGTCAGCAGCGCGGATGAAGCGGGTAACTACGAGTTCGAACAGCTGCAGTCCGTGGCGGATGCCCGGCTGTATCAGGCCAAACAGTGCGGCCGTAACCGGGTCGTCTGGCGGGATTAGGACAGGAAGTGATCCAGTCCCTCCTGCCAGCCCGCGGGGCCGGGCTGCCGGGTGTGATAAACCCGCCCGGGGTTATCGTCCCGTAGCGTGATGCCCTGGCGGTTAATACCCTTGATGACCACCGCGAAGTCAACGCTGTCGAGCAACGGTGCATCATTAGGGCCGTCGCCGAGCCCCAGCGTGGTGGGTTCGATCTCTTCCTGCTCGCGGTACTGCGCAATCAGCCAGTTAACCGCCACGTCCTTACCGCAGCGGGCGTCCAGAATATGCCAGAAGCGCGCTCCCTGCAGACATTTCAGACCGCTGTGCGCCAGCTGCTCTTCAAACTGAACCAGTTTCTCGTCGGTATCGCGCCAGATGAGCGTGACGGATGCTTCATGCTTGCGGGCAAGCGCCGAACGGTAGCGCGTCAGTCCGGTCCACTCGCTAATAACGCGATCGTCCACGTCGTCAAAGGTGGTGAACTTAAAGCCCGTCTGCAGGCGAATGTGTTCGACCCGCGGGCGAATATCCCGGTGCGTCATCCCCCTGATCTGGCGCTGAACCTTCTCCCAACGCACGTCAGGCTGAATTACCGCGCCGTTCTCGGCAATAAACGGCAAGCCTTCCAGGCCCAGATCCTGCTGGATATCCAGCATCTCTGCCGCGGTCTTGCTGCTGCAGAGAATAACCGGTATCTGATTATCCAGTAGCCTGTCCAGCCAGGGCATTGCTGGCTGCCACTCATAGGTATGAATATCCAGCAACGAGCCATCCAGGTCAGAAAAAATCAGCAAGGTATCCCGCAGTGAAGGCATAGTGACTCCCGTGATAGCTGCGTTGCGCTCTAAGAAAATTCCTAAAAAATGACCGAAGTGTTAACAGGAGAAATGGGAACAGTCCCTGGCAAACCCGCATTCGGCGTATGTTATTGCTCATAACAAAAAGCATTATGTTAAAAATATTATATTCATCATAAGAATATATGCTTGTCAGACAAATTCGTTGGGGATAGTGTGGCGTGTACATCAGATTTCCTGGTGTAACGAATTTTCAAGTGCTTCTTGCATAAGCAAGTTTTGATCCCGGTCATCCCCATGACCGGGATTTTTTTCGCCTTACCGATTGGCTTCAGACACGCTAAAGTCGTGAATATCAAGCTCGAAGGCCTCGGCCAGCTCACGATAGGTGTGATAATCCCTTCCGTTAACAATGACGTGGTCCGAATTGTCGTCCGTCCTGCGGACTTCTGACTCACTGATCTCATTGATGGCGGCCAGCAGGGCATCGACATCCACCTCGACTTCGCGCTTGATGGTGTCGCTGTACTCTTTATCGGTCTTCATTGCGGGGTTCCTCATTCAGCCGGGTCCATCGCTAAGTATAGACTGTAGATAAAAACGCCATTCACGCCGGGCGGCGATGTGCGTTTTTGCGTTTTGTTCTACACTGGCTCAAAACCAGAGGAGGAATGTATGAAGGTCAACGATCGGGTAACGGTTAAAACGGACGGTGGGCCACGCCGCCCGGGCGTGGTGCTGGCAATTGAAGAGTTTAGCGAAGGTACAATGTATCTGGTATCACTGGAAGACTACCCGCTCGGCATCTGGTTTTTTAACGAACTGGGGCATCCGGACGGTATTTTTGTTGAGAAGGCAGACTAGCACGGCGTCGGGTAGCACAGCGCGTGCCCGACAACCTCATAGAAGCAAAAATCTCTGGCCAGGCCAGAGATCAAAGGTAGGGTGCACAGGGTCTTAAGCAACTAACGCATGTTGACAAAAATCCCGTTCGTCACATTATCGGTCAGGCGTACCACGTGGTAGATCACTTGCTTATTATGCGTTTTAATTTTCCGTTTAATATTTCCTTTGTGTGACGAAACGGTTTTCGCTTTAATATTCATCTGGTCCGAGATCTGAATAGTTCCTTGTCCCGCCATCCACATTCGCAGCATACTTGATTCAGTCCTGCTTAATGATAGGGTGGGTAAGTTAACCGCTCCTACATTCTTAACTTCTTTATTCAAATAATCACCCAGAATGTCATCCAGCGACTCGGGTTTAATCGATTTAGAACTGATCAATAAATTTTTACGGACCAACAAATACTCATCGAAATGGATATTCGCGATCGCCATAAAAACAATAAACAGGGTTTTAGGATGCTGATTAATGATTTGCTTAATGTGCTGACTGTTGGCTGGATCGTGAATGAAACAGTCCTCATTAATAAACACCACGCCTGGTTTTAGTTCGTCACAAGCGGCTGCGAGTTCGTCAACGGTGTGTGCATCGTTGATGTCTCTCTTTCTTACCCCTCTGCTTGCCAGGTACCCGGTTAACCCTAGCCGGGTGTAGCTGCATAAATCCATAATGATCGTTGACATGGCATACCCTCACTCAATGCGTAACGATAATTCACCATCTGCCTGAGAGCTCAAAACAGCCATACGGGATGGAAAAAAATAATAAACCTGTGAGCATGACAAAGACTTTCAGGCGGACTCACTATCCCGTAAAGTTACGTATAATTTGCCAGGAATCTTCTTAAAGTAAAGTAAATATTAAGTATTGTGAGATGGTTAGAAACAATTAAACCGCGTCAGATATATCCTGGAAGATGTTTTTCGCGTTTTATTTTAGGAATATCCTCAGAAAGACAGTAGCAACAGTGCGGGCTATTATTTACGAGGCAGTTCGCTGACAATATCCGCTAACAGGTTGAATATCTCGCCGAATAAATGTTCACAGAAGGGAGCGATAAGTGGCATCAGTAATGACATTAATAAAATTCCAACCGTCAGCGTCAGCGGAAAACCAATGACAAACACCGAAAGCTGCGGCGCCATTCGGTTCAGTAAACCTAATGCCAGGTTGACGGTCAGCAGCAGGGTGATGATCGGCAGCGCCAGCATCAGCCCGTTCAGGAAGATCAGCCCCGCCGCGCGGGTGAGCGCCAGGAAAGCGTTGCTGTTCACCGGATTTTCGCCAATCGGCAGCGTATGGAATGTATCCACCAGCATGGAGATAAGCCACAGATGGCCGTTGAAAGACAGGAACAGCAGCATGGCGAGCAGATCGATAATGCGCGCCAGCACGGGCATGTTGAGATGACTACCGGGATCAACAAACGTGGCGAACGATAACCCCATCTGCAGGCCGATCAGTTCCCCTGCGGTACGCACCGCGGCGAAGGCGAGCTGCATGGTAAAGCCGACGGCGACGCCAATCATCACCTGTTGCAGGGCGACCCACACCGCGTTCGCCGAGAAGATCGGAATATCCACAGGGGGGAGAGAGGGGGCGACGATAATGGAGATGATAATGCCCAGCCCCACCTTGACGCGCTTGGGTATCGATTTCTCGCTAAGAATGGGGGCGGTGGAGATCAGCGCCATGATGCGCAGCATCGGCCAGAAATAGACGCCGAGCCACTGAACCCACTGGTCGCTGGTGAAATGCAGCATCGTCAGGTCAGCCGATGATGTACGGCAGATTGGTAAACAGGTTGCGCATATAGTCCAGCAACAGGTTCAGCATCCACGGTCCGGCCACGATAATCGCCACGAACACGGCGATGATTTTCGGGATGAACGACAGCGTCATTTCGTTAATCTGCGTGGCGGCCTGCAGAATACTGATAATCAGACCGGTAACCAGCGCGACAAGCAGCAGCGGAGCGGCAACAGCAATCGCGATTTTCATCGCCTCCGTGCCCATCATCATGACCGATTCGGGTGTCATTGCCGTTCCTTAACTGTAGAAACTCTGCGCCAGCGAGCTGACCAGCAGCTGCCAGCCGTCGACCAGCACAAAAAGCATGATCTTAAAGGGCAGGGCAATGGTCGCGGGCGGCACCATCATCATCCCGAGCGCCATCAGGACGCTGGCGATCACCAGGTCGATAATCAGGAACGGAATAAAGATGGTAAAGCCAATCTGGAACGCGGTTTTCAGCTCGCTGGTGACATAGGCAGGCAGAAGAATACGCATTGGCACAGATTCCGGTCCCTGCAGCTCGCCGGTGTTGGACAGGCGGGCAAAGAGGGCCAGGTCGGCTTCGCGCGTCTGGCGCAGCATAAATTCTCGCAGCGGCTGCGCGCCTTTATCCAGCGCCTCCTGCATGGAGATTTTATCTTCGCTGAACGGCTGGTAGGCGTCGGTATAAATCTTATCGATCACCGGCGACATTATGAAGAAGGTCAAAAACAGCGCCAGCCCAAGCAGAACCTGGTTTGGCGGTGCGGAAGGAGTGCCCAGCGCGTTTCGCAGCAGACCAAAGACGATGATGATGCGGGTGAAGCTGGTCATCATCAGCAGGATGGCCGGAATAAACGTCAGCGAGGTGATGAACACCAGCGTCTGGACCGGAAGGGACCAGCTTTGTCCGCCGCCCGCGAGAGGGGTGGAGACCAGACCGGGCAGCTGTGCATAAACCGCGGGAGCAAACAGGCCAACGCCCGCAAGCGTCAGGGATAACAAACGGCGCATCAGGATCTCCCGGAACGCTTAAGCAAACTCTTCATGACGGACTGAAAATCCGCAGGGGCGTCTGCGCGCTCGTCCACCACAGCAGGGGCGGGCGGCAGTTTATGTAATACGCTGATGTTTGAGGCCGTTACGCCCAGAACCAGACGCGCGTCGTCCACCTCGACGATGACCACGCGTTCGCGTGGCCCCAGCGTGGTGCTGGCGCTGACCTTCAGACCGCGGGCACCGGCGGTTTTACCCGCCAGGCCAAAGCGCTTCGCCAGCCAGGCGGCGATGAGAATAAAGGCAATAATACCGAACAACGCCCCGCTCACCTGGAGCAGAGGCGAGCCGGGAACGGCAGAAGGTTGCGATAGTGTTGCCTGGGTTTTCATGCTTAACGGCTCAGACGACGCATACGTTCAGACGGGGTAATGATATCGGTGATACGTACGCCGTATTTATCGGCCACCACCACCACTTCACCCTGAGCAATCAGATAGCCGTTGATCAGAATATCCAGCGGCTCACCGGCCAGACCGTCAAGGGCTACCACGGAGCCCTGCGTCAGGCGCAGCAGCTCTTTAATGGTCATGCGGGTGCGTCCCAGTTCAACGGTCAGCTTAACCGGGATATCCATAATCAGGTCGATGTCCTGCAGCGTGCCGCTGACATCACCGCCGCCGAGCTGCTGGAATACGGCATCCGCTGCGCTTTTGGCCGGGGTCGCTTTTTGCTCGTTTAACGCGTCAGCCCACAGATCGTCCAGTGCTCCGCTGTTTTCATCGGACGGATTGTTCATGTCACTCATTTGGGCTGTTCCTCATTCAGCGAATTCAAAATCGGGTTGATCAAGTGCTCAACGCGTAACGCATACTGACCGTTAATCGTGCCGTACTGGCTTGTCAGCACGGGGACACCATCCACATGGGCAATAATGCGGTCGGGTTTTTCTATCGGCAAAACATCACCGGGTTGTAATTTCAGGATCTGAGATAACCGCAGCGGGATATCGGCGAAGCTCGCCACCAGCTCAAGCTGCGAATGCTGGACCTGGCGGACCAGGTTCTCACGCCAGTTCTGGTCCTCGTTGCGGGAGTTCTCCAGCGGCGGGTTAACCAGCAGCTCGCGCAGCGGTTCGATCATGCTGAACGGCAGGCAGATGTTGAACTCGCCGGTCAGGTTACCGATCTCCACGTGGAACGGGGTGTTAACGACGATATCGTTCGGGGAGGTGGTGATATTGGTAAATTTCACCTGCATCTCAGAACGGACGTACTCCACTTCCAGCGGGTTAATCGCTTTCCACGCGTCGCTGTAAGACTCCAGCGCCAGCTTCAGCATGCGGTTAATGACGCGCTGTTCGGTGTGGGTGAATTCACGACCTTCTACTTTGGTCGGGAAACGCCCGTCGCCGCCGAACAGGTTATCCACCGCGATGAACACCAGGCTTGGGGAAAACACCACCAGACCGGTGCCGCGCAGCGGCTTCAGATGAATCAGGTTAAGGTTGGTTGGCACCGGCAGGTTGCGGGCAAACTCATGATACGGCTGAATGCGGATCGCACCGACCGTGATATCCGGGCTACGACGCAGCAGGTTAAACAGCCCCATACGGAACTGACGTGCAAAACGTTCGTTAATGATCTCCAGCGCCTGCAGACGTTCACGTACCACGCGACGCTGGGTATTCGGGTCATAGGGACGAATATCGCTATCGCCGCCAATACCCGGTTTAGGATCATCATTGTTATCGCTGTCGCCGTTGAGCAGCGCATCGATTTCTGCCTGAGAAAGAATACTGTCGCCCATGTCGTTACCGCAGAATGAATGCTGTATACAGAACGTCAGTGACTTCCTGCTTAGGTTGGCCGTTTACCAGCGGGGTCGCCAGCGTTTGTTTAATGGCGTCGACCAGCTTCTGCTTACCCACATCGGTGGCCAGCGTCGAAGCGTCCTGACGAGAGAACAGCAGCAGAAGGCGGCTGCGCACTTCCGGAAGGTAATCGTTCAGACGTGAACGAGTGGCTTCATCTTTCAGGCGCAGCGTAATGCCAACATAAAGCACACGATCCGCATCACCCAGATTGACGGTGAAGGTATCCAGCGGGAAGAAAACTGGAGCCGGCGGAGGCGGCGCTTCAGCTTTGGCTGCAGCGGTGGTAGGTTTCTGCTGCATACGCCAGTAACTATAGCCCGCGGTGGCGCAGGCGGCGAGCGTGATCAACACCAGCAGCGGGATCCAGATGGAGCGCTTACTTTTTTTGGTGATAGCGGAGTCAGTCATCTGATACGAGCTTCCTGTTTCGGTACAGCTTAATAAGGTGATTATCCCGTGTCCTGCTGTCGTCAAAGCGTGGAAAAGACGGGGATAATCACGCTACCTCTGGCGTTTAGGCGAAGATGTCTACGGCACTGTTACCGCGTGCGGCGGATTGCAGGGCAGCAGGAACAGGCAGTAGTTCATCGCTCTCTTCATTAAAACCGCCGGCGTTGCCGGAACGCGAAGCCTGGTGCTGCTGCTGGGATGAGGACTGCTGCTGCCCGGCAAAGCTCTCGCTGCTGACGCTGCTCTGCGCAAGCTGAATTCCGTTCTCCGCCAGTGAGGTCCGCAGTACCGGCAGCGCGGCTTCCAGCGCCGCACGAACATGGCTGTGCGCAGAGACCATCTGCAGCTGCGCCTGGTTATCATCCAGCTTAAGCGAAATTTGCACCTGACCCAGATCTTCCGGGTGCAGACGCAGCTCGGCTGTTTGCTGGCCCTGCTTAGTGAACAGGGTGATGTGCTGGCTCAGGGATTGCTGCCATTCGTGGGTGCCCAGAGGCTGGCTTAACACCGGCGCGGTGGCGACGGTGGCGGCCGTCTGACTGGTCGCATGGCTGGACATAATCGGTGCCAGGGTAGCCGTTGGGGAGGCTGAGGAGGAGGAACTGGCGAGCTCCTGCTTCTCTGCCGCCGCGGCCAGGGCCGGGGTTGTCGGCGCGTTGCCCGACAGGGCAGGTTCGTTATTTTTCACCTGGCTCTGATAAGGCGTAGAATTCTGCGCTTTATCATGGCTTCCCGCAGGCGCGTTCAGGGACGGTTGGTCCGCACCATTGTGCGAAAGCGTCGCGGAATTCAGCGTTGCGGTAGCCGAAACGCCGTCACTGCCCGCCACGCGAGAGGCGGTAGTTTGCTGGTGCGGCAGCATCGCCATCAGGGCGCTCAATCCGGCCAGCTCTTCTTCGCTCAGCTCGCTTTTACCGTCATCTTTGCTGTTCGCCGCATTGAGCGTCTTTAGTGCGTCACCTTTAGACAGCGGTACCAGCCCGGAAACCAGCGTATCAAGCGAGGTGATAGGCGACGTTTCATTGCCATTCATGGCGGTTTGGCGCGAGAGCAGGTCGGCGATTTTGGCCTGCAGGGTGGTATCCCCTTTGGCGTCCTGAGCCACTTTCGACAGCTTACTGCCGGCGGCTTTCAGGTCAGCCAGGGTCAGCGGCGCATCTTTGCCCTTGCCCGTTGCGTCCGACAGGGCGCCCGCCAGCAGAGAGAGAAAGTCCTGTGCACCGTCGGTGCCTTTCCCTGTTTGCATGCCGCCTGACAGGTCGCTGTCGCTCATCAGCAGTTGTTGCAGTGTGATCATTCCGGTTTCCTCATTGATGCGCGCTGGGCAAACTCATCCATTTTCTTCTGATCCAGACGGTTTTCCGCCAGGGTCGTTGCCGCGATCTGTCGGTCCTGTAAAGTCTGCCAGGCCTGCAGCCGCTGCTTCTTCTCACGCCAGAAATTCAGCGCGGTATCGACTTTCTGGGTCCACTGGTTAAGCTGCTGGCGATGCTGATCTATCGCCTTCTCCAGCGTCTGGATAAACTGCTGATAGTTAATCCAGCGCTGGCTTCCAATGCCCTGTGTCATATCGGTATTGAGGTTGGTGCGATATTCATGCTGATAGTCGATCAACATCTTCAACTGTTCTTCAGCCTGCTGGCACCCGCGTCGCATTGCGCCAAGCTGCAATGCGGCATCATCAACTTCTTTTTCAGCCAGATCTTTCAGCGTTGATAACGCGCTGTTTTGCGCCATGACCTTCGCCCTCCACCTGTGTTACACCTGCGGGAAAATCAGCTCCAGTGCCTGAATTGAATCTTCCCAGTCGGCGCGTTCAAAAATGCCTTGTTGCAAAAATGCCTCCAGCTGCGGCCACAGGGTAATCGCTTTGTCGAGCATCGGGTCGCTGCCTTTGGCATACGCCCCCACGCTGACCAGATCGCGGTTGCGCTGGAAGCTGGAGAGCAGTTGTTTAAAGTTACGCACGCGGGCGTAGTGCTTCTCGGTTATCAGCGCCGTCATTGCGCGGCTGATAGAGGCTTCAATATCAATGGCCGGATAGTGTCCGGCTTCGGCCAGACGACGCGACAGCACAATATGACCGTCAAGGATCGCGCGGGCGGAGTCGGCAATTGGATCCTGCTGGTCATCGCCTTCCGTCAGTACCGTATAGAACGCGGTGATGGAGCCGCCGCCGCTGATGCCGTTCCCCGCGCGCTCAACGAGGGCAGGGAGTTTGGCGAAGACCGAAGGCGGGTAGCCTTTGGTCGCCGGTGGCTCACCGATGGCCAGCGCGATTTCACGCTGCGCCATCGCGTAGCGGGTCAGGGAATCCATGATCAGCAGCACGTGCTTTCCGCGGTCGCGGAAATCTTCGGCAATACGGGTGGCATACGCGGCACCCTGCATACGCAGCAGCGGCGACACGTCCGCCGGCGCGGCGATGACCACCGAGCGGGCGCGGCCTTCCGCTCCCAGAATGTTTTCAATAAAGTCTTTTACTTCACGACCACGTTCGCCAATCAGACCTACAACGATCACATCAGCCTGCGTGTAGCGCGCCATCATGCCGAGCAGGACGGATTTACCCACGCCTGACCCGGCGAACAGGCCCATACGTTGCCCGCGTCCCACGGTCAGCAGGGCGTTAATCGGGCGCACGCCGGTGTCGAGCACATGCTCGATAGGGGTTCGCTGCAGGGGGTTAAACGGTTGGGTGATCAGCGCGCCGGTTTCGGTGGTGTCCGGGGAGGGCAGTCCGTCGAGCGGCTTCCCGCTGCCGTCCAGAACGCGGCCCAGCAGGGCAGGGCCAAGCGGCAGCTGCTTCCCGCTTTGCAGCCCGTCGCCAGACGTGTTTTTGGCATACACGCGCGCGCCGGGCAGAATGCCTTCCACCTCTTCAAGCGGCATCAGGAACAGGCGCTGGCCGTTGAACCCGACCACTTCGCTTTCCACTTCACGCGTTTCCAGACCGTCCTGACGCTCGATCACGCAGGTCGCGCCCAGCGGCAGCTGCAGGCCGGTGGCCTCCAGTACCAGACCGGTGGCGCGCGTCAGTCGCCCATAACGACGAACAGATGGCAGTTGCGCCATCTTCGTCTCAAAGTTGTCGAGCGTGGTGAGCCAGCGGGTGAGGCGCGCAGTCATCAGACGACTCCCGGTGCCGCCAGGCGGCACAGTTCCTGCCAGCGGGTGGCGACGCTGGCATCCAGATCGCCTTCGTCGGCAGAGACTTTGCAGCCGCCGTGATGTAACGACGGGTCACCGCGCAGGCGCCAGCCGTGCAGGTTTAGCGTCGCGCCCAGGCTCTCTTCCACGCGCTGCAGATCGTCCGGATGGACGCGCAGCTGCGGCTTCCCGCTGAACAGCGGCTCCTGCTGAAGCAGACCCTGAATTTGTTTAATCAGCGCAGTGTTATCCACTACGGGCGTCTGGCCGATCACCTGACGCGCGGCTTCCAGCGCCATCTGCATCAGTCGCGAGGCAATCACGCTGTCCAGCGCGTCCAGCGTGTGCTGAAACTCGCTGACCAGCTGCTGCATGCGGGCATGGATCGGCGCCTGCTGCTGGCGCGCCTGATCGATACCGTGCTCTAACCCTTTCGACAGACCTTCCTGGTACCCCAGCTCGTGGCCTTTCTGCCGGCCTTCGTTCAGACCGGCATTGTAGCCCTGCTCGTGCGCCTGCATTTGCAGCTGAGCCAGCATCTGTGCTTGCTGCTCTTCTTCGCTCAGCTCGGGCTGCTCGACATCCGGGTCAAGCTCCTCGGTCGGGAGCGCGGCTGGCGTGAACTCGGAGAGGGGAGGAGCCAGATCGTCCGGCGTCCAGCGCTTCCACGGCAGCTCATTAGACATAGGTGTCGTCTCCGCTGCCAATCACCATCTCGCCGGTTTCCGCCAGACGACGAACAATAAGCAGAATGGCTTTCTGTTCGTTTTCCACCTGAGACAGACGAACCGGGCCGCGGTTGGCAAGGTCGTCGCGCAGGATATCGGCCGCACGCTGAGACATGTTGCGCAGGAATTTCTCGCGCAGCGGCTGCTCGGCACCTTTGAGGGCAATAAGCAGCGACTCGGAATCCACTTCCTGGAGCAGGCGCTGGATGCTGCGGTCGTCCACTTCCACGAGGTTCTCGAACAGGAACATCTCGTCGATGATTTTCTGTGCCAGCTCGCCGTCGAATTCGCGAACCGCCGTAATGACCGCCTCTTCCTGCTGTGTTTTCATCAGGTTGATGATTTCCGCCGCCGTTCTTACGCCGCCCATTTTGCTGCGCTTGAGGTTCTGGCCGTCGAGCAGGTTGTTGAGCACCTCGGTCAGCTCCGCCAGCGCGGCAGGCTGGACGCCGCCGAAGGTGGCGATACGCAGCATCACATCGTGACGCAGGCGCTCTTCGAACAGCGCCAGAATATCGGCCGCCTGACCACGTTTAAGGTGGACAAGGATGGTGGCGATAATCTGCGGGTGCTCGTCGCGAATAAGGTCGGCGGCACTCTGTGGTTCCATAAAGTTGAGCGTTTCGATACCGCTGGCGGTATCGCGGGTTTCCAGAATGTCTTCCAGCAGGCTGGAGGCACGCTCTTCGCCCAGCGCCTTGACCAGCACGGAACGGAGGTAGTCGTTGGCGTTGATGTTCAGCGCGGCAAACTGTTCGGCTTCCTGTTCAAACTCTGCCAGCACTTCAGTCAGCTGCTTGTTGGAGATCTGACGCACGTTGGCCATGGCCGCACTGAGAATTTGCACTTCTCGCTGGGAGAGGTGTTTAAACACCTCTGCCGCGCGATCTTCGCCAATGGTCATCAGCAGGATGACGCTTTTATCGGTGCCCGTAAGCGTATTACTCATGTTCGTTACCCATCCACTGGCGAATGACCAGCGCCACGACGCGCGGATCGTTATCTGACATTTCGCGAATGCGCTGGCTCATGACCTCAGCGCCCATGCGCTGGTTAGCACGACGCTGCTGCATCTGTTCATCTTTGCTGAGACGTACTTCAACCGCTTCTTCGGTTTCCTGACGCGCATTCATCTGCTCGCGAGCCGCTTTTTCGGCTTCAGCGCGGCGCTGGAGCTGCGGACGAACGCCCTTACGCCACAGCAGCCACGCGACAATCAGCACCAGCAGCCAGCGGCCTGCGGACATCAGCTGGTCGATAAACGCCTGCTGTTGCCAGAACGGCAGTTCACCGCCGGTCTCTTCAACCGAGTTGAACGGTGAGTTCACCACGTTGAGGGTATCGCCGCGCTTCTCGGAGTAACCCATCGCTTCACGGGTCAGGTTTTCAATCTGCTTCATCTGCTCGGCGGTCAGCGGCAACGGTTTGCCATCCGCCAGCGTTTTGTAGTTCACCACTACCGCAACGGAAAGACGCTGAATATCGCCCACGTTCAGTTTAGTGTGGCGAATCGTCCGGTCCACTTCATAGTTCGTGGTTTCGTTACGACTGCTGGTACGCGGACCGGCGTTACTGGCCGTTGAGGTGGTCTGCTGATTATTTTGCTGACCGTTCTGCTGATTGGCCGGAGGCGTAGAGATCGGCGCCGCGTTAGCCGGGGCCGGCTGGTTAGACAACGCACCCGGCACGCCGCCTGGGTATGCACCGCCGACCTGTTCGTTCGAATTGATCTGGCGTGAACGCATTACCGCCTGAGCCGCATCGCCGTTCGGGCTGTATTGTTCTTCAGTTTGTTCTTTATTCGCGAAGTCGATCTGCGCGGTAACCTGCGCGTGTACGTTGCTGTTACCCACAACCGGGCCGAGGATCGCTTCAATACGACGCTGGAGACGGCTTTCGACATCGGCGGCATATTTCAGCTGCGCGTCATTGAGATCGCGACCGGCGGTGTTGGATTGCGTCAGCAGGTGACCGCTCTGGTCAACCAGCGTTACGTTACCCGGTGGCAGACCGGCGACGGCGCTGGAGACAAGATGCGTCACCGCGCTGATTTGCCCTTCGTCCAGCGCGCGGCCAGGTTCGAGGTTCACGGTAACGGAAGCCGAAGGTGATTTCTGTTCACGGACAAATAAAGAAGGTTTAGGCATCGCCAGGTGCACGCGGGCACTCTTCACCGGGCCTAATGTTTCAATGGTGCGGGCCAGTTCACCTTCCAGCGCACGCTGGTAGTTCACCTGCTCGCTGAACTGGCTGATACCGAATTTTTCCTGATCCAGGAGCTCAAAACCCACCGCGCCGCCCTTCGGCAGCCCCTGCTGAGCCAGACGCAGACGCAGTTCGTGCACCTTATCTGCCGGTACCTCAAGCGCACCGCCATTATCGGCAAAGCGATAAGGGATGTTCATCTGGGTAAGCTGGGTGACGATGGCGCCGCCATCCTGATCGGAAAGGTTACTGTAGAGTGTCCGGTAATCAGGGCTTTTCGCCCACAGGACCATCGCTACAAGGATCGCAATTGCGGCAGCGCCTGCCACGATCAACGGGATTTTAGGATTCGCGCGAAGGCGGTTCATCCACTCGAGTGATTTATTCTGCGGCGCTGTCGATGCTGTTGCACTCATTGCGCACCTCTTAAATCCTGGTGGTTTACGTTATTCGTGTAGAGAAACAAAACTGACTCCCGGGTCGGCAAACACGACAAAAGTTCCATATTGATGGCCCTGCCATTATTTGATGATTCGTGATTTTCTATGGGTCAAATAACCTGGTTTTTTCATGCTATTTACCGCCATTATCTTATTGACAAGCTGTTAGTCTTGACCGCGTAAAAAACCATCCAGGGGAAAGTCATGGCTATACAGGGCATTGAAGGGGTAATCAGTCAGTTGCAGGCAACGGCGATGACGGCCCGTAATCAGAATGTGGCAGATCAGCAGCCGAGCATCAGCTTCGCAGGGCAACTGCATGCCGCTCTTGACCGTATCAGTGATACCCAGACCGCAGCGCGCACTCAGGCAGAAAAGTTCACCCTCGGTGAGCCGGGCGTGGCGCTGAATGATGTGATGACCGATTTGCAAAAAGCCTCGGTTTCCCTGCAGATGGGGATCCAGGTGCGTAACAAGCTGGTGTCGGCCTATCAAGAGGTCATGGGAATGCAGGTTTAAGACCTGTCGATCTTCGCTGGCAGCCGCAGCGCTTTAATGCCACAATATTTTTTTCTTCGAATGCAGGAAAGATGATGAAAAAAATAGCAATTGCTGGCGCGCTGCTGGCACTGACCGGGTGCGTTCAGGTCGATAACTATAACGACGTGATTAAGCATCCTGTCCCGGCGCATCTGGCGGGGTACTGGCAGTCGAAAGGGCCGCAGAGCAACATGGTCAGCCCGAATGCGATTGCCACGCTGGTGGTGACGGAGGAGGGCGATACGCTGGACTGCCGTCAGTGGCAGCGCGTGATTGCCGTGCCGGGTAAAATCATGCTGCGTTCAGACAGTTATTACAACGTGACGCGTAAGCTCGATATCTATCCGCTGGAGCGCGATGGCTTGACGCTTGAGTACGACGGGCTGGAGCTGCAGAAGGTCGATCGCCCAACGGTTGAGTGTGCCGATTACCTGAGCAAGAATCCGCTGGCGAGTAAACTGCCCTAAAGGTAAACGCAAAACGGCAACCTCGTTGCCGTTTTTGGTGTTTGCGCCCTCTCCCTGTGGGAGAGGGACGGGGTGAGGGCATCAGGCCGCACGTTTCCTGTTCTAAAGCGCATCCTCTATTACCCACACGCTCACGCTTCCGCCTTTGCAGGTAAAAGTGCCTTCGCCATCCGCCGCCGTAGTGATGGTTTCTTCGCGATTGCCGAGAAAATCCCGCCACGTTTTGTTGCCGTAATTTTCCCCAAGACAAATCACTTTTTCACCGTCGTCCCCGTTTGACATCACCACCACGCAGCCGGGATCGTCATCCGTGCCGCTGCGGCTGAAGGCAATGCAGTTAGGATGGTCGAAAAACAGCGTCTGCACGCCGTGGGCAAAACGCTGACGCGCGAGGATCAGCTCGTGAAGCTGCTCAATGACCGGCATATCAATATGGTACGTTTCACCGTCTCCTCCCGTGTCGTCATAGCTGGCGCCGAAGAGATCCGGATAAAAGACGCTCGGCACGCCATTTTCCCGCAGCAGGATTAGCGCGTAGGCCAGCGGCTTGAACCAGGCTTCGACCGGCGCTTCGAGTGCCTGTAAAGGCTGGGTGTCATGGTTCGCGACGAGGGTCACCGCATGAAATGGATCGGCTTCCACCAGGGTACCGGTGAAGATTTGGCTCATGTCGTAATCCCGACCCTGACGTGACGCCTCGTGGAATTTCATCTGCAGGGGAGCATCAAACAGCATGGTTTTGCCTTCGACCTGGTCAATATAGGCCTGAAGTTTATCCACCTCGTGGGACCAGTATTCCGCCACGATAAACAGCGGCTGGTCGGCGACTTCCTGGACGTGCTCAATCCACTCTTTGTAAAACCAGGCGGGAATATGCTTAACGGCGTCCAGACGAAAACCGTCGCAGCGCGTCTGTTCCATGACCCAGCGGGCCCAGTATTTGAGCTCCTCGGTCACGGCGTGATTGCGAAAGTCGATATTTTCGCCCATCAGGTAATCGAAGTTACCCATCTCATCATCAACCTGATCGTTCCAGCCTTCGCCGGTGTAGTCGTTGACGATTTTAAAGATGCCGTCTTCATCGGGGTTTTCAATGTGGTCGACGCCGCTGAAGCATTTGTAGTCCCAGATAAACCGGGAATATTGCCCGGCGCGGGCAGGGAAGGTATAGCGGGTCCAGGCTTCACACTCGATGACCTCGTCATCGATTTGCGTGCGGTCCTGTTCATTCACACGCTGAACGCGGACAGATTCTTTCTCATCGGCACCCATTTTGTGGTTGACCACCACGTCCAGCAGCACGGCAATGTCGTTGCTTTTAAGGGCGTTAATGGCCTCCAGCAGCTGCGCTTTGTCGCCGTATTTCGTGGCAATACTGCCTTTCTGGTCAAACTCGCCCAGATCGAACAGGTCGTAAGAGTCATAGCCGACAGAATACCCGCCTGACGCACCTTTGTAGGCGGGCGGCAGCCAGATCATGTTGATGCCGATTTCGTTAAGATTGGGAGCTAACGCCGTGACCTCTCGCCACAATTCACCGCCAGCAGGGTAATACCAGTGAAAACATTGTAACAGGGTGGGGTTTTTCATCATCCTTGCTCCAGAAGCCGGTTGGCAGACTTCTGGAGTATGGATGAAGAAATCATAGTTGTGTGTCGCGGGTAAAACTTTCTGGATAAAGAATATTCCCTGACAGCTTTCCATAGGTAGAAGTGATGGATTGCTGTTTACCGGTTTGATCAATCAAACTGCGCAGTTCGTCCATGCGGACTTTCAACAGTGCCTTTAGCGCATTCTCATTTTCAAGGATCATTTCCAGCAGCGCACGCGCTTGCTCAACCTGAGCCGGAGGGCATGACATGATGGGCGTTTGCGAAATCTTTTCCACCAGTTGAACGTAATGCATTTCCTGCTCGATAAGCGCATCCCATTGACCAGAATGTGCGAGATTTAGCATAGCAATGCTCTGAGCATGTAGCGCCTGCCAGTGGCTAAGCGCTGCGCTGGGATTATTCATCAAAAATTATCCTGATATAGAGGACGCATTGGGGCCGATTTGCTTCCACGCATCCGCAATGTTGTTTAATAAACCCTCGACTTCAACAATTGCGTCTACGTCATTACTGACATTCGCCAGTAACAAACGTCGAACCATATATTCGTACAAGGAGGCAAGGTTACCGGACAACTCGCTCTCAACCTCCATGTTCAGTCCTGCTTTTAAACCGTTGTCGATGATGTTGATGGCTTTGGATAAGGCTTCGCCTTTTTCGCGAATTTGTCCGGCTTCCATGAACAGACGCGCGCGAACAAGGGCGCTATGCGCCCCGTCGAACAACATGACAATCAGCTGGTGTGGACTGGCATTCATGACTGCGCTTTCGACTCCTATCTGCTGATAGGATTGAACACCAGAGGTCTTATACATATCCACTCCTGAAGGCTACGACTACTTTTGTGAGAACTGTTGGGTCAGGTAGTTGGCTGTACTGGTCATTTTGGTGACTAATACGTCCAGACTGGTGAACTGGGTTTTGTAACGTGCCATGGTGGCTTCAATTTGAGCATCCATGGCATCGTAACGTTCGCCCAGCGTTTTCAGCGTTTTGTTGATCCCGTCTTTCGCGTTCTGGATCACCCCGGCGCTGCCGGTACTGGTGCTGAGCATGGTGGTCAGCGTGTTGTTCATCTGGGTCGCCATACCGGTTTTCTTTCCGTCACCGACAAAATACTGCTGTACGGCGTTCGGGTTGTCGGTCAGCGCTTTTTTCAGCTTATCGGTGTCGACTTTCAGGTTACCGACGGTACCGTCCGCGCCTTTCACCGGATCCTGGGTAATCCCCAACTGGGCCATAATCTGAATGGAGCCGGTCTGCACTTCGGTCAGCAGGCCGCGCAGCTGAGACTGAACCCCACGCACGTTCGCATCACCGACCAGCGCGCCGTTGCTGGTAGATTGGCTGCCGGAGCCTGCATCGACCGGAACATACTTCGTCAGGCTGTTAATGGTAGACTGCAGCGAGTTATACGCTGTGACCCAGTCCGTGATCGCCTTCTGGTTCGCATCCGTTGCGCGTGAAACCTCAAGGGTTTCGTCTGCCATGCTTTGCGCTTTCACGCTGAAGGTGACCCCAGGCAGCGCATCGGTAATGGTATTTGACTGGCGCTCGATCGAGATGTTGTTCACCACCACAATCGCGTTCTGTGCGGCGGTATTCACCGTCAGCGCGCCCGTTTTGGTGGTTGAATCGTAGCCAATGGCGCTTTGCAGCTTGGCGTCGCCGGTAACGCTTACCGTCATCGCACCATCGGTACCGGTGGTTTTTGATGACAGCATCAGGCGGTAATCACCGTCTTTCGCTTTAATGACGCTGGCGGTGACGTTGCCGTTCGCTTTATTAATGGCGCTCGCGATCCCGGCCAGCGACGTATCGCCATCTGCCAGGGTGACCTCTAAAGGCGTTGTGGTACCCGGCTGGGTGATGGTGATTTTACGCGTTGTACCTGTCGTATCGCCCAGCAGGTCCGTGTTGTTAGCATAGGAGCCGGTAGTGAGTGCCTGTGCTTTCGCAACCTGGTTGACGTTGACAACAAAGGAACCCACGGACGCGTCAGCCGTTGTGGTGGCAGTAAAGGCCGTGTTGGTGCTGCTAACGGACGTTGAGTTCCAGGTGGTTGCTTTACCCAGTGCAGCGGTCGCAGTCTGCAGCGATGTCATGGCGCTCTGCAGCTTGCCGTAAGCACTTAGCTGTGCGTTATACGTTGATTGCTGGGAAGTAATCGTCGTCAGCTTGGTTTTCTCTGCCGCTTCCAACTGATTATATAAATCCCCGAGTCCTGCAGAACCTATCCCGAGGTTACTGATAGTAGCCATGCATATTTTCCTTAAAATACGAAAGTAGTTCAGGACTCTTATCGGCCTCTCAAGGTAAAAGTTTACGATGGCGAGAAAAAAATAATCCAAAGAATAGACGCGTCCTGGCGGGGTAAATGAAAGGATTGCACTTTAGGGTCATTATCACAGCATTGAAAACACGAATAAGTGTGTGCCTTTTTTGTCATCTCTTTGTGCATTTAAAAAGCGTAAATAATAAGCCTCTGGCGGACCTTAATTGATTTTTTAAAAATAAAATCATTAATAATCATCGGCTTGTAATTTTTTCAAAATTGATTCTAAAGTCTTTTGGGGACCCGTCGATAACCTTGTTGACGGTGAGAGACGCTGTGAGTGTTAGGCACCGGACCTAAAACCCAATTTTTGAAGGAAACAAAATTATGGCAGTTATCAATACTAACCTGTTGTCCCTGACCACTCAGAACAACCTGAACAAATCTCAGTCTTCTCTGGGCACTGCTATCGAGCGTCTGTCTTCCGGTCTGCGTATTAACAGCGCGAAAGACGATGCTGCTGGCCAGGCGATTGCAAACCGCATGACCGCTCAGATCAAAGGGATGACCCAGGCTGCACGTAACGCCAACGACGGTATCTCCATGGCGCAGACTGCTGAAGGTTCTCTGAACGAAATCAACAACAACTTGCAGCGTGTTCGTGAACTGGCTGTTCAGGCAAGCAACGGCACCAACAGCGCATCTGACCTGGCTTCTCTGCAGGATGAAGTTACCGCTCGTCTGGCTGAAATCGACCGTGTTGCGGGCAAAACTGACTTCAACGGCATCAAACTGCTGGACGGCACTGCAGGTACTGCTGGTGTGGTTAAAATTCAGGTTGGCGTTAACGACGGCGACACCATCAACCTGGATCTGAGCGGCGCTAAAGCTGACTCTACTACTCTGGGCGTGAACGCTATCGACCTGAAAGCAATGACCGCTACTGACCTGAACACCATCGACAAAGCTATCGCTACCGTTGATAAAGCACGTTCTGGTCTGGGTGCTGTGCAGAACCGCTTCACTTCTGCAATCAACAACCTGAACAACACCTCTAACAACCTGTCTGCTGCTCAGTCCCGTATCCAGGACGCTGACTACGCAACTGAAGTTTCCAACATGTCCCGCGCGCAGATCCTGCAGCAGGCTGGTACTTCTGTTCTGTCTCAGGCAAACCAGGTTCCACAGACCGTTCTGTCTCTGCTGCGTTAATATTACGCGTGAAACCCCGCTTCGGCGGGGTTTTTTTATCTCTGCTATTTGAGAATCCACCTGTGAAACAAATCAGTGTCACTCAACCAAAGCTGGTCGCAGATTTTTCATGTGTCGGTGGGGAATGCCGTGAACATTGTTGTCAGGGCTGGACCATCGCGTTTGATAAATCCTCCGTTAACCGTTACCTGAACAGCAAAAATGCCGCCATTCGTCATACGGCGAAAACGGCGATAAAAGTTACCAAAAAACAGTATGGCAACTGGGGCGAAGTGATTTTCCATACGGAAAGTAAAAACTGCCCGTTTATGGATACTGAAAAACTCTGTTCTATTCATAGCGCCATGGGCGCGCAGGCGTTAAGCCCAACCTGTTCGTCGTTTCCACGGACAAACCGGGTCTATAAAAATGAAATCGAAAAATCGCTGAACCTCTCGTGTCCGGAAGTGACCCGACTTCTGTTGAACGATCGGGAGTCTATGTCGATGATGGAATCTGTCATTGTCCAGCAGGACGTCAATACTGCGCCAATGATTGATTTAAAAGCAAAGGTCATCAATCTCTTCTGCCAAAACCTTTTCAGCGTTGAAGCGGTCTGCGTTGAAGAGCAGGTTTACGCCGTGGTGAAATTCCTCATGGTGGCTGAAAAGCTCGAGAATCTCGAAGAGAATATCGGCACGCTTGAAACGGTTTATTTCTCGCTGGTTAACGAACTGGTGAGCGGTAAAATCAAAACGGAACTGGGCGGGTTTAATCAGAACTACAGCCTGAAATTCGCGTTAATTTCGCTTATCCAGAGCTACTTTACGAAGAAAGCGACCGCTCGCGGCGGCGCGGTATTAAACCGCTATTTTACTCAGCTTTATCAACAGTTCGAATCTGTCGGTGATGCCGTACCGGCAGAGAAGGTCATGGAGAACATCGAGTCCGTCTGGCGCGATGTGGCGGGCAGTTACCTGGCGACCAATGACCATTTATTTAAGAACTTTTTTAAATACAAACTCTGGGAGCAGGGCTTCCCACAGAACAATGGCCGCAGCATGTTGAATAATCTTTATTTAATCGTTGCGGAGTTCTATTTCCTGAAAACGTTACTTGCCGGTCAGGCTCTCGTGGCGGGAAAAATTGAACAAGATAATATTATTGATGTTATTTACAGCTTCCACTCCCTTAGCCAGCATAATCAGGAAGCGGGAAAGCTCTTTCATCAACATATAGATAGCGTCAAACTGGGCGACGATCTTTCATTGTTACAACTGTTAATTTAGGCAGAAAAGTTGCCCCTGTTGTGGGCAACCTCAGAATAACCTCATTTTATCCCCCTTTTTCATCCAATTGAACGCCCTGCAGAATCGGATAATCATGCCGATAACTCAACTAACGCAGGGCTGTTTATCGTGAATTCACTCTATACCGCTGAAGGTGTAATGGATAAACACTCGCTGTGGCAGCGTTATGTCCCGCTGGTGCGTCACGAAGCATTGCGCCTCCAGGTGCGCTTGCCGGCGAGCGTGGAACTCGACGATCTGCTACAGGCGGGCGGTATCGGGTTATTGAATGCAGTTGACCGATACGACGCTCTGCAAGGAACGGCATTTACGACTTACGCAGTTCAGCGTATTCGTGGTGCGATGCTGGACGAGCTGCGCAGCCGCGACTGGGTGCCGCGCAGTGTTCGCCGCAACGCGCGCGAAGTGGCGCATGCGATGGGGCAGCTGGAACAGGAACTGGGACGTAACGCAACGGAAACCGAAGTGGCGGAACGTCTTGGCATTGCTGTTGAAGAGTATCGTCAGATGTTGCTCGATACCAATAATAGCCAACTCTTCTCTTATGACGAGTGGCGCGAAGAGCATGGCGATAGCATCGAGCTGGTGACGGATGAGCACCAGCAAGAAAACCCGTTACACCATTTAATGGAAGGGAATTTACGCCAGCGCGTCATGGAGGCTATTGAAGCTCTGCCTGAACGCGAACAGCTGGTATTGACCCTTTATTACCAGGAAGAGCTTAACCTCAAAGAGATTGGCGCTGTTCTGGAGGTGGGAGAGTCGCGGGTGAGCCAGCTGCACAGCCAGGCCATTAAACGCTTACGAACCAAGCTGGGTAAGTTATAGGTGATTGATTCACCTGAAAAATGCCGCACAACGTATTGACAACCAGGAGTTATCATGACGGTGCAGCAATCTAAAAGACGGCCTTTAAGCCGCTACCTGAAAGACTTTAAACACAGCCAGACGCATTGCGCCCACTGTAACAAGTTACTCGATCGTATCACGCTGGTTCGCCGGGGCGAAATCGTCAATAAGATTGCGATTTCGCGTCTCGACACGTTGATGGACGAAGCAGCATGGCTCGAAGAGCAAAAAGAGTGGGTGGCGCTTTGCCGTTTCTGTGGGGATCTCCACTGCAAAGAGCAAAGCGACTTCTTCGACATCATCGGCTTCAAGCAATTCCTGTTTGAACAAACGGAGATGAGCCACGGCACCGTTCGCGAATATGTGGTTCGCCTGCGTCGCCTTGGGCAACATCTGACCGTAAACAATATTTCTCGCGATCTGCTGAAAACCGGTTATCTGGATGAAAATCTGGAGCCGTGGCTGCCTGCGACCAGCACCAATAACTACCGAATTGCGCTGCGCAAGTATGCGCAATACAAGGTACAAATGCCGGGTGCCATAAAGCAAAAAGCCCACGCCGGAACAACTTCTGATATATATTAAAAAAGAATAAGATGTAGCGCAGTCGCCTTTGACGTTACAGGCGATTTCTCTACACTACGTAAAAATTCCACTATATCGGGGTATTTATGAAATTTGCACTTCTGGGTCGTCAGGCGCTGATGGGTGTTATGGCCGTTGCGCTGGTTGCAGGCATGAGCGTGAAAACGTTCGCCGCAGAAAACCTGCTGAATAAAGTAAAAGAGCGCGGTACGCTGCTGGTCGGGCTGGAAGGAACCTATCCTCCGTTCAGCTTCCAGGGCGATGACGGTAAGCTGACCGGTTTCGAAGTGGAGTTTGCTGAAGAGCTAGCGAAGCACCTCGGCGTTAAAGCGTCACTGAAACCGACCAAATGGGACGGTATGCTGGCGTCGCTGGATTCCAAACGTATTGATGTGGTGATTAATCAGGTGACCATTTCTGACGAGCGTAAGAAGAAGTATGACTTCTCTACGCCGTACACCGTGTCCGGTATTCAGGCGCTGGTGAAGAAAGGCAACGAAGGCGGGATTAAAACTGCCGCAGACCTGAAAGGGAAGAAAGTCGGTGTTGGTCTGGGGACTAACTACGAAGAGTGGCTGCGCCAGAACGTGCAGGGCGTGGATATCCGCACCTATGATGATGACCCGACGAAATACCAGGATCTGCGCGTGGGCCGTATCGACGCCATTCTGGTTGACCGCCTGGCAGCGCTGGATCTGGTGAAGAAAACCAACAACACCCTGGCGGTAGCGGGTGATGCGTTCTCTCGTCAGGAATCAGGCGTGGCCGTGCGTAAAGGTAACGAAGACCTGGTCAAAGCGATTGATTCCGCGATTGCTGACATGCAAAAAGACGGAAGCCTGAAAGCGCTCTCCGAGAAGTGGTTCGGTGCAGACGTCACGAAATAAGTTTCTGACGTAAAAAAAGGCGCTTTTAAAAGCGCCTTTTTTATTTCTTTCGCGTCTGCGTGCATAATGAAAAATATCACATTTTGTCAGAGTTACCGGAGAACCCATGTCACTACAGAATTTAACGCGCTTTCCTCGCCTGGAGTTTATCGGCGCGCCGACGCCGCTGGAGTACCTGCCGCGATTTTCTGATTATTTAGGGCGCGATATTTTTATTAAGCGTGATGACGTGACGCCCATGGCGATGGGGGGCAATAAGCTGCGTAAGCTGGAGTTTCTGGCGGCGGACGCCCTGCGCGAGGGCGCGGATACGCTCATCACTGCCGGGGCTATCCAGTCCAACCACGTTCGTCAGACGGCGGCAGTGGCGGCAAAGCTCGGACTCCATTGCGTGGCATTGCTGGAAAACCCGATTGGCACGCGGGCAGAAAACTATCTCACCAACGGTAACCGTCTACTGCTGGACCTGTTTAATGTACAGGTCGAAATGGTGGATGCGTTGACCGACCCGACCGCCCAGCTCGATGAGCTGGCGACGCGTCTGGAAGCGCAGGGTTTCCGCCCCTACGTTATCCCTGTTGGCGGTTCGAATGCGCTGGGCGCGCTGGGGTATGTGGAAAGTGCGCTGGAAATTGCCCAACAGTGCGAGGGCGCGGTGGGCCTCTCCTCCGTGGTGGTCGCGTCCGGCAGTGCAGGCACGCATGCCGGGCTGGCGGTAGGGCTGGAGCAACTGCTGCCGGACGTCGAGCTGATTGGCGTGACGGTGTCCCGTAGCGTCGCGGATCAGAAGCCGAAAGTGGTGACTTTACAGCAGGCGGTCGCCGCGCAACTGGAGCTGAAGGCAAAGGCCGATATTCTGCTCTGGGATGACTATTTTGCGCCGGGTTACGGCACGCCGAACGAAGAGGGCATGGAAGCGGTGAAACTGCTGGCCCGCCTCGAGGGGATACTGCTCGATCCGGTGTATACCGGCAAAGCGATGGCCGGACTGATTGATGGCATTGCGCAGAAACGCTTTAAGGATGAAGGGCCGATTTTATTTGTCCATACAGGCGGGGCGCCTGCGCTGTTTGCCTACCATCCTCATGTCTAAAAGTCAGGTCGAAAAATAATAATGCAAGAAAGTATTCAACTGGTTATTGATTCTCTGCCGTATCTGCTGAAAGGTGCGGTATTTACGTTACAGCTCAGTATCGGCGGGATGTTCTTCGGGCTGGTACTGGGATTTGTGCTGGCCTTAATGCGCATGTCACCCATCCTGCCGGTGCGCTGGCTGGCGCGTTTTTATATCTCCGTCTTTCGCGGTACGCCGCTTATCGCCCAGCTCTTTATGATCTACTACGGCTTACCGCAGTTTGGTATCGAGCTGGATCCGATTCCCGCAGCGATGATCGGTCTGTCGCTCAATACTGCGGCGTATACCTCTGAAACCCTGCGTGCGGCCATCTCCTCCATTGACAAAGGCCAGTGGGAAGCGGCGGCCAGTATCGGGATGACGCCATGGCAGACGCTTCGCCGGGCCATTCTGCCGCAGGCGGCGCGCGTGGCGCTTCCACCGCTGAGCAACAGCTTCATCAGTCTGGTGAAAGATACTTCCCTGGCGGCAACGATTCAGGTACCGGAGCTGTTCCGTCAGGCACAGCTCATCACCTCCCGTACGCTTGAAGTTTTTACCATGTATCTGGCTGCCTCGCTGATTTACTGGGTGATGGCGACGGTGCTGTCTGCCCTGCAAAACTATTTCGAAAACCAGCTTAATCGCCAGGAGCGTGATCCAAAATGAGTGCTATCGACGTCAAAAACCTGGTGAAAAAATTCCACGGTCAAACGGTGCTCCACGGGATCGATCTTGAAGTCGAGCAGGGCGAAGTGGTGGCAATCATTGGGCCGAGCGGCTCAGGGAAAACCACGCTGCTGCGCAGCATTAACCTGCTTGAACAGCCGGAAGGCGGTACCATTCGGGTCGGGGAGATAACGATTGATACCGGGAAATCTATCAGCCAGCAGAAAGGGTTGATTCGCCGTCTGCGCCAGCATGTCGGCTTCGTTTTCCAGAACTTCAACCTCTTCCCGCACCGTACGGTGCTGGAGAACATTATTGAAGGGCCGGTTATCGTTAAAGGTGAGCCTAAAGAGGAAGCGACGGCGCGCGCTCGCGAGCTGCTGGCCAAAGTCGGGCTGGCGGGGAAAGAGACCAGCTATCCGCGGCGTCTGTCGGGAGGGCAACAGCAGCGCGTGGCGATAGCGCGCGCGCTGGCGATGCGCCCGGACGTGATCCTGTTTGATGAACCGACTTCAGCGCTCGATCCGGAACTGGTGGGTGAGGTGCTGAACACCATTCGCCAGCTGGCGCAGGAAAAACGGACGATGGTGATCGTGACGCATGAGATGAGCTTTGCCCGCGATGTTGCTGACAGAGCCATCTTCATGGATCAGGGGCGGATTGTGGAGCAGGGGCCGGCGAAAAGCTTATTCGCCAACCCTCAACAGCCGCGAACCCGTCAGTTCCTTGAAAAATTCCTTATGCAGTAGCATTTTTGCACGCATTTGCTCCAGAAAATTACCCTGGAGCAAATTATTCTCCCTCTTTGTGGAAGCCTCTGTTTTTTTATTCCATCCGGCTCAGGTAAACCTTATCGATAGTAAAGTTAATTGTGCTATTGCCGATATTTTGTGGTTAGAAAAAAGTTTTCTGTGTTAGCTTATATTCACCATAATAATGATTATCTGTTCAGAGGCTTCATTTAGTAAGTATGAAGGATTTAGACTTTTTCACCTGGCGACGGGATTGCTCCCTCCGGTTTCAGGAGTTGACCTGTGCCGCCGAGGTATATCAGGAGCTGGAGCGACAAACTCAGGCGCTGGAATTCGATTATTACGCGCTCTGCGTGCGCCATCCCGTGCCATTTACCCGCCCTAAGATCTCCCTGCAAACCACTTACCCCAAGCTGTGGATGGCGCAATATCAATCCGCGAACTATTTCGCGATCGATCCGGTTTTAAAAGCGGAGAATTTCATTCAGGGGCATCTCCCCTGGACAGACGCATTATTCGCTGAGGCGCAGGAATTATGGCATTGCGCCCAGGACCACGGTTTACGCGCGGGAATAACGCAGTGCCTGATGCTGCCGAATCATGCGCTCGGCTTCCTCTCTGTTTCTCGTACTCGTGTACAGGAAGGACCATTAGCCCATGAGGAAATAGAACTGCGGTTGCAAATGCTGGTGCAAATGGCCTTAACCTCTCTGATGCGTTTTGACCATGAGATGGTCATGCCACCCGAAATGAAATTCAGCAAGCGCGAACGTGAAATTCTGAAATGGACTGCGGAAGGGAAGACGTCAGCGGAAATAGCGATCATTCTCTCGATCTCAGAGAATACCGTTAACTTCCATCAGAAGAATATGCAGAAGAAATTTAACGCGCCCAATAAGACCCAGATCGCATGCTACGCGGCGGCAACGGGACTGATCTGACTCCGTAAAACGTTCTGCGTGACAGACGAGCGAACGGCTGAATGCACTGCATCCAGCCGTTTTTTGTTACTGGCGGTACGCTTGCTTGATTTGTTTAACGGTGTTAGCAAATACCGCTGATTCAGCCTGGTCTTCCATCTCCGCGATTTGTTTTTCCATTTTAATGATCACACGACCGGCATCAGCCTGGCCCATCGCCTGCAGCATCAGCGTCAGCAGTGCTTTCAGGCAGTTTACTTCCTGTGCCAGTTCCTGGTTATTCTCCGCAGTGGCAAATTCAGGTGTGCTCATTTATTTTCCTCATTATTAAACGGCGCTAAAGCGCGACGACGAAAGTCAAGGCGGCGGAGTATACCACAAGCTGAAGCAAAAAATGCAGCGGTTGTTTTTCGTACTTTTACGTGGGTGTTTAATTGCGTAAACAGAACGTACCGGTAAACTGAAGCGCTGTTACAGGCTATTAATTGCTTATGCCCGGCTCGCTTGCCGTTAATTATTGTTACAAAAATTTGAGAACTGTTTTTTTTGCAGGGAAAGCCTGCAAGTTTTTTGTAACTTTTTGAATACAGATGATTAAAAAAAGCCGCAAGAGCCCTAAAAACACGGCCTCTCTTTCCACCGCCTGTACAGGCTAATTTCCAAAAACGAGAGCAAAATCGAATAGCCGGTTTTTTAACGTTTTAATCTTGTCAGGAAAACCGTTAATATAAACCAAATTATCACTCAGTAGCGTTATCCCTATTCTGGAGACATTTCCTTTGATCAACGTCCTTCTTGTTGATGACCACGAACTGGTGCGCGCAGGGATACGACGCATTCTTGAAGATATTAAAGGTATTAAAGTTGCCGGTGAGGCATGCTGTGGTGAAGATGCGGTAAAATGGTGCCGTACTAACTCCGCCGATGTGGTGCTGATGGATATGAACATGCCCGGTATCGGTGGTCTTGAGGCAACACGCAAAATCGCGCGTACCTTTGTAGACACCAAAGTCATCATGCTGACCGTGCATACCGAAAATCCACTGCCCGCGAAAGTGATGCAGGCGGGGGCCGCGGGTTACCTGAGTAAAGGTGCTGCACCGCAGGAAGTCGTCAATGCTATCCGTTCCGTGTTTGCCGGACAGCGTTATATTGCGTCCGACATCGCTCAGCAGATGGCGCTGAGTCAGATTGAGCCCGAGAAAACCGAATCACCGTTTGCCAGTTTGTCCGAGCGTGAATTGCAGATTATGCTGATGATCACCAAAGGTCAGAAGGTGAATGAGATCTCGGAACAGCTGAATCTCAGCCCGAAAACGGTAAACAGCTATCGTTATCGGATGTTCAGTAAACTGAACATTCATGGTGACGTCGAACTGACGCATCTGGCCATCCGACATGGTTTGTGTAATGCGGAGACGTTGTTAAGTCAGTGAGTGATGTGTTCGATTCAAAAGCATTTCTGAAAACCGTAACCAGCCAGCCTGGCGTCTATCGCATGTATGACGCTGGCGGTACGGTTATCTATGTGGGGAAGGCTAAAGATCTTAAAAAACGTCTCTCCAGCTATTTTCGCAGCAATCTGGCCTCCCGTAAGACCGAAGCGCTGGTCTCACTCATTCAGAATATTGATGTTACCGTCACGCATACAGAGACAGAAGCGCTGCTGCTTGAGCACAACTATATTAAGCTCTACCAGCCGCGCTATAACGTCCTGTTGCGGGATGATAAATCCTACCCGTTTATCTTTCTAAGCGGCGACACCCATCCTCGCCTCGCCATGCATCGCGGGGCAAAACATGCGAAGGGTGAATATTTCGGGCCGTTCCCTAACGGTTATGCCGTGCGTGAAACGCTGGCGCTGCTGCAAAAAATCTTCCCGATCCGCCAGTGTGAAAACAGCGTTTACCGTAACCGCTCGCGCCCGTGCCTGCAGTACCAGATTGGCCGCTGCCTGGGACCGTGCGTGGCCGGACTGGTGAGTGAAGAAGAGTATGCCCAGCAGGTGGAGTACGTGCGCCTGTTCCTGGCCGGTAAAGACGATCAGGTCTTAACGCAGCTGATCGCGCGGATGGAAAAAGCCAGCGCTGCTCTGGAGTTCGAAGAGGCCGCGCGTATCCGCGACCAGATTCAGGCGGTGCGCAGAGTCACGGAGAAACAGTTTGTCTCAAATACCGGTGACGATCTTGATGTCATCGGCGTCGCCTTTGACGCCGGGATGGCCTGCGTGCATGTGCTGTTCATACGCCAGGGCAAAGTGCTCGGCAGCCGCAGCTATTTTCCGAAGGTCCCTGGCGGTACCGAGCTGGGTGAAGTGGTGGAAACCTTTGTCGGCCAGTTCTATCTGCAGGGGAGCCAGATGCGCACGTTGCCTTCTGAGATCCTGCTCGATTTTAATCTTGATGATAAAACCCTGCTGGCCGATTCGCTCTCTGAACTGGCGGGCCGCCGGGTGAATGTTCAAACCAAACCGCGCGGCGATCGTGCGCGTTATCTCAAGCTGGCGCGAACCAACGCGGCGACGGCACTCACCACTAAGCTGTCGCAGCAGTCGACGGTGCACCAGCGTTTAACGGCCCTGGCGGCGCTGCTGAAGCTTCCGGAAGTGAAGCGGATGGAGTGTTTCGACATCAGTCATACGATGGGGGAACAGACGGTAGCGTCCTGCGTGGTGTTTGATGCGAATGGCCCACTGCGCGCCGAGTATCGCCGCTATAACATCACCGGGATCACGCCGGGTGATGACTATGCGGCGATGAATCAGGTGCTGCGCCGTCGCTATGGTAAAGCCATAGAGGAGAGCAAAATCCCGGATGTGATCCTGATTGACGGCGGGAAAGGGCAGCTCGGCCAGGCGAAAGCAGTATTTGAGTCGCTTGATGTCAGCTGGGATAAAAACCATCCGCTGCTGCTGGGTGTCGCAAAAGGGGCCGATCGTAAGGCCGGGCTGGAGACATTGTTCTTCGAGCCGGAAGGTGAGGGCTTCAGTCTGCCACCGGACTCCCCGGCGCTGCACGTCATCCAGCATATTCGCGATGAATCGCACGATCACGCCATCAGCGGTCACCGCAAAAAACGGGCGAAGGTGAAAAACACCAGTTCACTGGAGACGATCGAAGGCGTGGGGCCAAAACGTCGTCAGATGCTGCTGAAGTATATGGGCGGATTGCAAGGTTTACTCAACGCCAGCATGGAGGAAATTGCAAAAGTGCCGGGTATTTCGCAAGGGCTGGCAGAAAAGATCTACTACTCGTTGAAACATTGAGGGCTCTGTAGCAACATAGAGCTAAATTTTACTGACAACAAATAGTTACCGTCACTATGCAATATAATATCCCTACGTTGCTCACTCTTTTTCGTGTTGTACTCATCCCGTTCTTTGTGCTGGCGTTTTACCTGCCGGTTGTCTGGGCACCTTTTGCCTGCGCATTGCTCTTCCTGATTGCAGCGGTAACAGACTGGTTTGATGGCTATCTGGCGCGCCGCTGGAATCAAAGCACCCGTTTCGGTGCCTTCCTCGATCCGGTAGCGGACAAAGTGATGGTCGCTATCGCCATGGTGCTGGTGGCCGAGCACTATCATACCTGGTGGGTAACGCTGCCTGCGGCAACCATGATCGGCCGTGAGATCATCATCTCTGCACTGCGCGAGTGGATGGCGGAGCTGGGGAAACGCAGCAGCGTAGCGGTCTCGTGGATTGGTAAAGTCAAAACGACGGCGCAGATGGCCGCGCTGGTCTGGATGCTCTGGCGTCCGAACGCCTGGGTTGAGTGGGCGGGGATTGGCCTCTTGTGGGTCGCGGCAGTGCTGACGCTGTGGTCCATGCTGCAATATTTGAACGCTGCGCGCGGGGATTTGCTTGATCAGTGATCGTTTCGCCGTAAATTTCAGCAAACGATCCGGGGATGTAAAAAATAACGTTGACTCATAACGTCATATCAGTAGAATGCAACGCATCGAACGGCGGCACAGTCAGCCGGACGATAATGAAATCAAGTGGTTAGACAATTACTTGATGACATGCGGGAATAGCTCAGTTGGTAGAGCACGACCTTGCCAAGGTCGGGGTCGCGAGTTCGAGTCTCGTTTCCCGCTCCAGATTAAAGACATACGCAGTAGCGGGTGTCAGTTTGAAAAGTTTTACGGCGCGTTAGCAAAGCGGTTATGTAGCGGATTGCAAATCCGTCTAGTCCGGTTCGACTCCGGAACGCGCCTCCACTTTCTTCCCTGGCCGGATGGTGGAATCGGTAGACACAAGGGATTTAAAATCCCTCGGCGTTCGCGCTGTGTGGGTTCAAGTCCCACTCCGGCTACCATGGGAAAACTAGAATAAAATCAATGATAAGCAGTGTCGTGTAAACCACCGAAAGGTGGTTTTTTATTGTCTATTTTTCACCATTCATCTTCGACACAAGAAGAGGGCATTACTGCCCCGCGATCATCAACCAAACGCGCACCACGCGATAAGTTACCAGCTGATTTCATCCCATCCGATGCTTTTCCGTCATCTCATTATGGTAGGAAGCAGTTAACCCTGACCCTCTAACGCCAGGCGCACCAATCGGTGGGCTTTTTGATGGAGTATGAGCAATTGAGGTCTTCAACGTTCGTCAAAAACCTTGAGTATCGCAATTCGGTATATAAAGTAACCAAGGACAATGAGAGCACCTGACGCTGCACCCCAGATAAAACGGGATTCGTCTTTTGAAAATGAAAAGAAGTAAATACAGGACAATAGGCCCGCAGAAGCAATTCCCATTCCCAACCCGCGCAAAATTCGGGATGCTATTAACTTGATAATGTCCTGAGCGTTCATAACCCACCAAAAAAGTATTTACATACTTCGTTAAATTCATGCTTGTTTACATCTGCTACGCTGCATGCGTCAAGAAAAGGTTTCAATTTTTCTTCAACAAGAAAATACAGAAGATCTAAATCACCCATACTCTTAAGTCGGTAGTAGAGTACAGGGTTCTGGTTTTCAAGCTTTCTAGCCGTATAGATAGCTCTCGATGTTTCTGCGCCAATTGTGAGAGCGCTTCCGATGACCACGCCTGCGGCGAACGAGGTCATAATGCGTGACGATACGGCAGCACCTAGTTTTACTCCGGTTAGCTCAGCGAATATGAATTTACCAGCCATTACGCCGGTAAAATTTTGTGCAATCCCCTGAATATTATCCATGTTAACTTTTGACATGAACTCTCTGATAACAGCGTTAACTATTTTTTGAGTTTCCTGAGTAACCGATATTCCTCGTTTGAACATGTTCGCCATCCTCACACGACCATCAAAATTAGCATGGCGATGAGCCGTGTCTATGAAGTCATAACCGAGGTAATACATGCTAACCGGAAAATAGAGCATTCCCTGCGCTACAGAAACCTGGAAGCCGGAATCGCCAGCACCCAGACTCTTCAGCCAGGATTTCGCGCTGTCCATTTCTAACCTTCCTTATAGTTTTAAAATCCCTCGGCGTTTGCGCTGTGTGGGTTCAAGTCCCACTCCGGCTACCATGGGAAACAAAGAATAATCAAAGCAATAAGCAGTGTCGTGAAACCACCGAATGGTGGTTTTTTTGTGCCTCCAGTTTAGCGCGAAGTGAGCGTATCTCATCGTCATCACGATCGTGCTGTGCCCGAGAATTTGCTGCCATACCAGAACGTTAAGCCTAATTCTCTAATATCAAGCCCGGAAAGCAGGGCGATTTTCAGCAAACCTGCAACCAATCTTAAACAAAGATTTCACTCGCCAGACACAGGTTGCCGCCGCTGATAAACTGGTTGGTATCCACCCTGGAGAGCGGAAGGTTATTGTCATGCAATATGAAGAACAGCAGCTTATCAACGGCCTTTTCGAGCGTCTGAAACAGGCCGGACAACAAAACAGCCAACGGGACGCAGATGCAGAGCGTCAGATCGCCGAATTCGTCAGACAGCAGCCTGCGGCCCCCTACTATATGGCGCAATCGATTTTGATTCAGGAAGCGGCGCTGAAACGCCTGCAGGCCCGCGTTCTGGAGCTTGAAAGCGAATTAGCCGCGCAAAAAAGCAAACCCTCGACGGGCGACAGTTTCCTCGGCGGCCTGTTTGGTGGTGGGAAAAGTAACCCGCAGCCTGACAACAGCTGGAATGCCCAGCCGCAACAGCCACCGGCGCAGGATTACTCACGGGCGCCAGCGCCGGCTACTCGCGGCGGCGGTTTTATGGCTGGCGCACTCCAGACAGCCGCTGGCGTGGCCGGTGGCATCGCGCTGGCCGAGATGCTTACCAGCATGTTCCATCAGTCGCGGCCGGAAGAGATCGTGAACATTATCGAAGAACCGACAATGCCTGTCGGTGGTGAACCGTTGGTCGGTAATCAATACGGCGACGTTAATAACGTCTCTGACACCCGTTTCCTCAACCAGAACGATCCGTTCGGCAATAATAACGACACCTGGCAGAACGACGATGTAGATGACGACTATAGCAATGACGACGACAGTTTTATTTAACGACGTTATCGTGAAACCACAGAAATGAAGTGAACCCCGAAAGTTGGGTATCCAACTTTCGGGGTTTTGCGTTTCCGAGTCAAAAAAGCCTTCGAGGCTAAGCCTGAAGGCTCATAAGTCACATTCTTTTTACTGCTTTTCTTACTAACAAACCTGTAAGTACTGCCGGAAGCAATCCAAACAAAGAGGCGATATCGACTAACGTATCCTCCAGTGCTTCTATCCCGTATGTGCCGAAAAGATCCATCACGGCATAAGCCCATTCGGCAGGTGTCAAATCACACCCCGCCCAAATACGCCTTCCTCACGTCCTGATTGCCCAGCAATTCCTCACCGCTGCCGCTCAGCCGGATCTGTCCGTTCACCATCACATACCCCCGGTCAGATAGCTTCAATGCGTGGTGCGCATTCTGCTCCACCAGAAAAATGGTCATGCCGCTGCGGGCCAGCTCGCGCAGCGTCTGGAAGATCTGCTTCACCACAATCGGGGCTAAGCCCAGGCTCGGTTCATCCAGCAGCAGCAGCTTCGGACGGCTCATCAGCGCCCGGGCGATCGCCAGCATTTGCTGTTCCCCGCCTGACATGGTCATCGCGCGCTGTTTACGCCGCTCTTTAAGACGAGGGAAAAGGTCAAACATGGTTTGCATATCTTCAGCGGCAAACTGGCTGCCGATGGGAATGGTCCCCATCAGCAGGTTCTCTTCAACGGTCATATCCGGGAAGATTCGTCTGCCTTCCGGCGCCTGCGCAATGCCGCCGGACGCGACGTAGTGGGTGGACTTATGGCTGATATCTTCACCGCGGAAAAGGATCTGTCCGTTGCGAATACGAGGCTGACCAAAGATGGACATCAGCAATGTCGATTTACCCGCGCCGTTTGCGCCAATCAGCGCCACGGTTTCACCCTTATTCACCTCGAGGGAGACCTGCTTCAGCGCCTGAATGACGCCGTAAAACACATCCACCTCGCGAAAAGCCAGCAGCGGTTCGTTCATAGGGTGACCTCGCTTTCATCCGTGCCCAGATAGGCGGCAATGACCTTTTCGTCATGCTGGATCTGCTCGGGTTTTCCTCTGGCAATCACATCGCCGTGGTCGAGCACGATAATGTCGTCCGAAATGTCCATCACCATCCCCATATCATGCTCAATCAGTAATACCGTGATGTCATGGTGATCCCGCAGAAAGCGAACAATGCTGCTCAGCTTATGCGTTTCAACCGGGTTCAGCCCTGCGGCGGGTTCATCCAGACAGATCATTTCTGGCCCAGTGCACATTGCCCGCGCAATTTCCAGACGCCGCTGCTGGCCGTACGACATCTCTCCCGCCAGGCGATTGGCGCACTCCACCAGATCCACCACTTCCAGCCAGTAGAAGGCTCTGTCCAGGGCGTCGCTTTCCGCCCGCCGGTAGGACGGCGTATTCAGGATCCCGGCGAGCAGATTGCGGTTCACCCGCATATGCTGCGCGACCAGCAGGTTTTCCACGACCGACATCTCGCGAAAAAGACGAATATTTTGAAACGTGCGCGCCAGCCCGGCTCGGTTGACCAGGTGGGTTCCGCCAAACATTTTGTAGAACAGACGTTGCCCGAACTGCGCGGGGTTAATCCAGTCACCCGGCTGGAATTTTTGTCCAAGGACCTGAATCACGTTGGTCGTTTTATTGCGGGTGTTAAACAAAATGTTGCCGCCGGAGGCTCTGTAGAAGCCCGTCAGGCAGTTAAACACGGTTGTTTTTCCCGCCCCGTTTGGCCCAATCAGGGCGGTAATGGAGCCGCGCTGCACGTCCAGGTTGACGTCGTTTAGCGCCTTAATCCCACCAAAGTGCATCATAAGATGCTCAACGCGTAATATCGTTTCGTTCATGGTGCGACGCCCTTACGCACGGCAAACCCGCTGCGGTTAATGCGGATCAAACCGCGTGGACGCCAGATCATCATCACCACCATCAGCATGCCAAACAGCAGGACGCGATACTCGGCAAAACTGCGCAGCAGTTCCGGCGTGACCGTGAGCACAAAGGCGGCCAGCACCACGCCCAGCGTCGAGCCCATACCGCCCAGTACCACAATGGCGAGGATCAGTGCCGATTCAAAGAAGGTAAAGGAGGTTGGATTCACGAACCCCTGATAGGTGGCGAAGAACACCCCGGCAATGCCCGCGGTCGACGCGCCCAGCGTAAAGGCGGACAGCTTCACCAGAACATGGTTCAACCCCATTGAGCGGCAGGCAATTTCGTCTTCACGCAGGGCTTCCCACGCCCGACCAATCGGCATCCGCGTCAGGCGGTGCTTAATGTAGAGCACCAGCATCACCACCAGGAACAGTACCGCGTAGATAAAGATAAACTTCATGTTCGGGTTGTAGGTCAGGTGGAAAAACTCGTGGAAGGGCACGCCGCCTTCTTTCGCGCGTCGTCCAAATTCCAGACCGAAAAAAGTCGGGGGAGGGGCAGACACGCCGTTGGGGCCGCCGGTGAAGGTCAGCCAGTTGTTCAGTATCAGGCGAATGATCTCCCCGAACCCGAGGGTGACGATGGCCAGATAGTCACCGTGCATGCGCAGCACCGGGAAGCCGAGCAGGGCGCCTGCGGCGGCGGCCATGATTGCCGCCAGCGGCAGCATACTCCAGAAGCCTAAGCCGAGATACTGGTACCCCAGCGCCAGACCGTACGCCCCAATCGCGTAGAACGCGACATATCCCAGATCCAGCAGACCGGCCAGGCCCACGACGATGTTCAGCCCCAGACCGAGAAGCACGTAGATCAGCCCGAGAATGGCGACGGTCAGCACATATTTAGTGGCGACAAACGGAAAGCAAATCGCAAGGGTAATCACCAGAGGAATAATCCAGCGCATGCGGCTTTTGTATTCCGGCGGCCGGACATAAACGCCCGCGCTATCGGCCTCGAAGCGCGCCTGGAAACGGGCCCCCGGGGCGGTACCTAAAAAGGCGCTCAACAGAAAGCGTCCGAACATGACGATGCCAACCATCCAGGCCAGTCTCTGCCCGGCGAAGTTAAAGCTGTACCCGTCCAGCACCACGCCCGCGATGGGGCCGAAGATAATCAGCGCAATCAGCCCGGAAAAAATCGCGTCCAGAATGCAGCGTTTAAGTGAAAAACCGTGTGATGTCATCATTTTCTCCCTCACACTTTGGCCACAATCGGGCGTCCAAGCAGGCCCTGAGGACGGAAAATAAGGATCATGACCAGCAGGCCGAACGAGAAGACATCTTTATAGTCCGAGTTCACCATGCCCGAGAACTGCGCTTCCGCCACACCCAGGATAAGGCCACCGAGCATCGCGCCGGGAAGGGAGCCGATGCCGCCAAGTACCGCCGCCGTGAAGGCTTTAATACCGATCACAAACCCGACGTAGAAATCAAAGGTGCCGTAGTTCATGGTGATCAGCACCCCCGCCAGGCCCGCCATCGCCGCGCCGATGACAAAGACCAGCGAAATAATCCGGTCGGTATTAATGCCCAGAATGGAGGCCATTTTGCGATCCTGCTGGACCGCACGGCACATCCGCCCCAGCCGGGTACGGTTGATTATCCAGGTGAGCACCAGCATGCCGGCAAACGAGGCAACCAGGATAAACACTTTGGTGTAGGTTATCTGCACGAACCCTTCGCCCAGATGCAGGCGAATGACGCCGTCCAGCATGGTCGGTACCCCTTGCTGGCGCGGGCCCTGGCTCAGCTGCGCGTAGTTTTGCAGGATAAGCGACATCCCGATGGCGGAGATCAGCGGCGCTAGGCGCGTGGAGTTGCGCAGCGGCTTGTAGGCGATACGCTCGATAGTCCAGCCGTACACCCCGGTGACCACAATGGTGAACACCAGCGTGCCGAGGATCAGCAGCGGGAAGGACTGCAGGCCGAAGAACGAGAGCAGCGCCAGGCCAATGGCGCAGAGATAGGCGGAAATCATATACACTTCGCCGTGGGCGAAATTGATCATCCCGATAATGCCGTACACCATGGTGTAGCCGATGGCGATCAGGCCGTAGACGGAACCCAGCGTTAAGCCATTGATTAACTGTTGCAGGAAGAATGTACTCATCTTAGCGCGCTCGTTTTATAGGCTGCGCGAGCCGCGCAGCCTGATGTTTATTACGCGCCGACGGGCAGGCCCGCCGACGTTGAGCGTGACTCCGTCCCGTTACTGCACTTCCTTATATTTCCCTTTGTCGTCCCACTGGTAAACCACGTAGTCAGACACTTTCAGATCGCCTTTGCTGTCCCAGGCTTTTTTGCCCATCACCGTGTCGACGGAATTGGCCTTCAGCCACTCGCTGGCTTTGGCCGAGTCCTTGCCGCCGGTGGCCTTGAAGGCCGCGGCAATGGCCTGTACGGAGGCATAGGAGTAGAGGGTGTAACCTTCCGGCTCGAATTTACCGGCGCGGAATTTCTCGATAACCGCTTTACCGTCCGGGATCAGGCGCGGGTCTTTACCGAAGGTCATGTAAATGCCATTGGTATACTGCGGGCCGCCCGCGGCGGTCACCATCTCCTCGTTGACAATACAGTCCCCGGAGAAGAATTTTGCCTGTACGCCCTGCTCACGCATCTGGCGAACCAGCGGACCGGCTTCCGGGTGACAGCCACCGAAGAACACGACGTCCGGTTTTTGCGCGCCGATCTTGGTGACCAGCGCGTTAAAGTCTTTTTCACCGCGGGATAACCCCTCGTACATCACATCCTGAACCCCGCGTTTCGCCAGTGCCGCTTTGGTGGCGTCAGCCAGACCCTGACCATAGGTGTCTTTGTCGTGAATGATCACCACACGCTTGGCTTTCAGCTTGTCGATGATGAAGTCGCTGGCAACCTGACCCTGCTGGTCGTCGCGGCCGCACATGCGGAACATATCGCTCATGCCGCGTTCGGTGATCAGTGGGTTAGTTGAGCCGGGGGTAATCGCAATAATACCTGCGTCGCTATACACCTCGGATGCGGGCATTGTTGAAGAGGAGCAGAAATGGCCGACCACGGCGTTGACCTTATCCTGGTCAACTAAACGGTTGGCGACGGCTACGGCCTGCTTGGGCTCGCAGGCATCATCCCCCTGAACCAGTTTGATTTTCTCACCGTTAATGCCGCCTGCGGCATTAATGTCTTCAGCGGCCTGCGTAGCGCCGTGCCAGTACTGATCGCCATAGGTGGCGTTCGGACCCGTGAACGGTCCGGCCACGCCAATCACAATATCTGCCCGGGCGGAAAACGCCGTCACCAGGCAACCGGCCAACACAAGAGAAAGAGGAGTTCTGATAAATTTCAGCGACATTATTATGTTCCTTAGCAAAGAGGTTTTTGCACCACGGCGTAAACCCGAACGCCCGACGGCGCAGCCAATCCGAAACACGAGCAAGAACAAAATGCACTAAACGAACAAGATACAGACGGCATCCTGCATATTACGGCGAGATTTCCCTGCGCAGGGACGCGCGAAGAACGTTAAGCAAAAACGTTGCCAGAATGGTTAACCCATTGACGAGCATGCGACATGTTTGAGTATAGAGCGCCGCGTTATGCCGCCTTGCGGGAGGAGAAGAAATTACAGCGGAGATCACATATCGTTAACAATAAAGCCCATAAGTTGTGCAAAGGTCACGGTTTGCACGTTTTTGCAGCAATAAAGACCTAAACTTCAGCCCGGAGAGGGGGGAGATATGTGTTAGGATCGTTTCCTTTTTGCAGGAGTATCAGCGATGACTGAAGGCCCATTGAATGAAAGCGAAATGGCGTGGCTTGAAGAGACGTTAATGTCTTACGGTCATGATGACGCGTCCGTAATTGACGTGTCCGAACTGGACGGCATGCTTACCGCAGTGCTTTCCGGTCCTGTTGTCGTTGAGCCAGATGCCTGGCTGGTGGCGGTTTGGGGTGGCGAGAAGTACATTCCGCGCTGGAAAAACGATCGGGAAATGAACCGTTTTATCGATCTCTGCTTTAAGCACATGAACGATATTGCCGAGCGTCTGAGCGAATACCCGGATCAGTTCGAACCGATGTTTGGCTATAACGACGTTGACGGTGAGAGTTATACCGTGGTGGAAGAGTGGTGCTACGGCTACATGCGCGGCGTGGCGCTGACGGACTGGTCTGCCTTGCCGGAAGCCCTGAAGGCCGATCTTGAAGTGATTGCGCTGCACGGAACGGAAGAGAACAGCGACAAGCTGGATGAACTGTCCGAAGAGGAGTACATCGCCAGCATCGAGAGCATCCAGCCTGCGGCACTGCGTTTATATCAATACTGGGTAAACAACCCGCAGCAGCCGGAAGCGAAGAAGCCGATTGTGAACGGCACAAAGGTCGGGCGTAACGATCCGTGTCCTTGCGGCAGCGGGAAGAAGTTTAAGAGCTGCTGTTTGCACTGATAAAAAAGGGGCTGATGACAGCCCCTTTTTTATTTAACCCACTTCCGGCAGCATCCCGGCTGCAATCAACACCTGCACCAGAATAATCACCACCCCGCAGCCAAACACAACGCACAGCAGCGGTTTTCCCCCCGCCACGCGATACCCTTGCTGAGGATGTTGCTGACGGCTTTTCCATGCCAGCAGGGAAGGGAGGAGGAGGGCAAGGATCGACAGCGCTACCCCTGCGTAGCCCAGCGCCATCACAAATCCGCGCGGATAAAACAGCGCGAACGCCAGCGGCGGCAGGAAGGTAATTGCGCCCGTCTGTAACCGTCCGGCCGCGGTATTGCGGCGCTGGAACAGGTCGGCCAGATAATCAAACAGGCCGAGCGCCACGCCCAGGAATGAGGTTGCCAGCGCCAGGTCGGCAAACAGGTGTACCGCCAGCTCCACGTGTGGGGAGGTGACGACCTCGCGCAGTGCCAGCAGAAAACCGTTCAGGCCAGCGTGTTGCGCCATCAGCCCAATAAAGGTTGAAGAGTCAATGCTGCCCAGCGTCACCAGCTGCCAGAAAATATAGGCAATCAGCGGGATCGCGCTACCGATAACAAAGACGCGGCGCAGTTTTCGGATATCGCCGTTCATATAGCTGACGATGCTCGGCACGCTGCCGTGGAAGCCAAACGAGGTGAAAATGACCGGAATCGCGGAGAGCGCCAGCCCTTTTTCCAGCGGCAGCGTCAGCAGGTTAACCTTGTGCACGTGCGGCGCCAGCAGCACCAGCATGACAAACAGGAAGAGAATTTTAGCGCTGAACAGAAAACGGTTAAACAGATCGACCAGGGATGTGCCCACGCAGACCACGCCGCCGCCGATGAGCGCAAAGAAGATGGCGCCCGTCGCAGGGGTAATGTCAGAGCCAAACCAGTCGTTGACGCTGGAGGCGATGAGCTCTCCGGCGCCGCTGATATAGGCGGCGGTCAGGGCATACATCAGGAACATCATGCTAAAGCCGGTTATCCACTGGCCGTAGCGTCCGAGATAGCGCGCCGCAAGCGAACCCAAACCGGTGTCGGCGGGTACGTGCTGGTAAACCTCAAGCAGCAACAGTGCGGTGTAACACATCAGCGCCCAGAGCGTTCCCAGCAGCAGCAGGGTCATGCCAAATCCCACGCCCGCGGCTGCCAGGGGCATTGCCAGCATTCCTGCGCCAATTGTCGTTCCGGCGACGATAAAAATACTTCCCAGAGTTCTGTTTTTCACGCTTTCCTCTACAACGCTTCTTAACCGCGACAAAATCTGCGGCGCAGAGTAAGGGAAAAGCCGTTACTCGTCAAATCACCGTTACAAGTGGTGTAAAAAATTATTTACGTATTAATGACCCAGGCCTGTGCCTACCTCATAAGGGCAATACTGCTGCGCGACATTCCGGCGTAACGTAAACAATAAATACAAATTATCAAATTAAGTGAGGGTCTTATGGCAGGGGAGAATCCCTTTACCGCGGCATGGAGCCGGGGAGGTAACCTGTTGTGCCATGGTCACTGGATAATCAGCTGGCAGAATCAGCCCCTGAACCTTCCCGAGTCCCGTCGCGAAAAGGATATGGGCACCTGGGCAATCTATTCGGTTATTGATCCTGAAGATGAAACCTTTGCACAAGGCTTACAGGAAGATGAGTGGATCATCGAGAATGTCGACTGGTTAACGGATCTGTTTTTCGAGGTGGGTATTCCGCTGGAGACGTCCAGCTACCGCTATTTTTACCAGGCCGTGAATCCCCATGACTGGCGTTGCACCAGCTGTGCGGGGTGTATGTAAATTAACGCGGTGCCGGAAACCGGCACCGCGCTGAAAATAATTCTGCGTATCAAGAGTGGAGAGTTCTTTATCAATAAAGTAAAGACCTTCGCCGGATTTCCCGACCAGAGATAATTTATCCAGCACGGATTTAAACAGCTTCTCTTCTTCGTGTTGCTCAGCGACGTACCACTGCAGGAAATTAAAGGTTGGATAATCCTGGCTGGTCATCGCGGCATGAACCAGTTCGTTAATTTTCTGCGTGATAAGCTGCTCGTGCTCGTAGGTGGCGCGGAACAGTTCATCAAGAGAATTATACTCAGCGAACGGTGATGCCACGGTTTCAATGCGCGGCAGGCTGCCCGTATCTGTCAGATAATCAAACAGACGCTGCATGTGGGTCATCTCTTCCTGAGCGTGACGACGCAGAAACGCGGCAGCGCCCTCGAAACTGTGGTAGCTGCACCAGGCGCTCATCTGCTGGTAGAGCAGGGATGAAAAAAGCTCAAGGTTCATTTGTGCGTTGAGCTTGTCGATCATTTCAGTTTTCAGCATGGTGACGCTCCGGATTATTATTTCTGGTTCACAATGAGCGACACTATAATTTGTTATTTAATTATTTGCAAAACGTAAAATCTTTATTTTATTTATTTAAAATACGAATGGGAATAAAACGCATTGGCGATTTTTATAACTTATTAATGAGAATTATTTTTGTTCGTAATGAAATAAACTGCCAGCATGCGCTGGCAGCTTCGATTAATACCACGGATTAGTTGACTTAGGATTAACGGCGTAACCCATACATTTATACTGGATGGTCACGCTCTCGTTCAGGCACAAAGAGCCGCTGGTCAGAGTGCAGGTTTTAATGGGCTGACCATAGGCTGAGGCAGTGGCATAACCCATGCTCTGACACGCTTTTGCCGCCGTGCCGTTATTCACATACTCATCGGAATACGCATTTTGCAGCGCAGCCTGGCCGTAGTCGAGGCGGACGATGCCGTTCGGCGCGTCGAGGCTGCTGACTTCAGCCTGGCGGTTAATGGTACATCCCGCGAGCAGCAGGATTGTACCGGCTACAATGACTCTTTTCATGATTCGCTCTGAGTGGATGGAAATACGTTATCGTACCCGCAGATGCCCGCTGCAATGGCTGGAATAGCCGGACAATCTGCCCTCACTCTTCGCAACGGGTCCGCGGTGAGCGCTTTCAGGCCATGCCCTGATATAAATGTGATGCGCATCACAAAAGTGTTGATTTTTGTGATGGTGGTCATATTATAGGCACGTTGATAATAAAGTTGTATAACAAGTTAATGGAGCATCATCGTGAAACTGCGCAAAATCCTGAAAAGTATGTGGGCCAATTACTGCCGCACCTTCAAAGACGTGCCGCCGGGCGCCATGTTCTGATAAAAAAACCTGCTTCGGCGGGTTTTTTTATACCTGCAGGCGATGAAGGGAAGATGCCAGGGGTGTGTTTTGCTACTATGGCGGCCTTTAAATAAGGAGAAAACCCCATGTCACAAAACCTGAGCGCCGATCAGGAACTGGTCTCTGACGTTGTCGCCTGTCAGCTGGTTATCAAACAAATCCTTGATGTTCTGGACGTGATTGCGCCGGTTGAAGTGCGCGAGAAGATGTCTACGCAGCTGAAAAACATCGATTTCGCCAGCCATCCCGCTGCCGCTGACCCGGTTACGCTTCGTGCGATCCAGAAAGCCATCGCGCTGATTGAACTGCGATTCACGCCGCAGGGTGAATCCCACTAAAATCGGGAAATGGGCGACGGCATGTGTCGCCCCTTGATGCTGTCAAAAGAACGTCTGGACCAGCAGATAGCTCGCCGCGCACGCGCAGCTTACCCCAATCAGCCCAGGCAGAATAAAGCTGTGGTTGATGATAAATTTGCCGATGCGGGTGGTGCCTGAACGGTCAAAGCCGATGCAGGCCAAATCACTTGGGTAGGTCGGCAGGACGAAATAGCCGTATGACGCAGGGAAAAAGGCGATCAGCATTTTCGGGTCGATGCCGAGCATGAGGCCCATAGGCGCAACGGCCGTCAGCGCAGCCGCCTGGCTGTTCACCAGTTTTGACACCAGAAACAGCACAATAGCATACGTCCACGGGTGGCTTTTCACGACGCCTTCCAGCGCCAGCTTTAACTCGTCGAGATGCGCCTGGAAAAAGGTATCGCTCATCCACGCCACGCCGAACACCGAGAAGATCGCGACCATACCGGCCTTAAACACCGCGCCGTTGGAAATCGCCGACGCGTTGACCTTACAGGCCATTAGCATCACGGCCCCTGCAATTAACATCATCATCTGAATAACAAGGTTCATCGACAGCGCCGTCATTTTGCCTTTCAGCTCAAAGGCGGGGCGCAGCTCAGGGAACGCACCTAGCAAAACGACTACGGCAATACCGGCAAAGAAAATCCACGTGGACCAGTAGGCCTGTTTAGGGAAACGCTGATTCATTAACGTCTCCGTTCCACCGTAGATAAACTCGCGCTGCTTAGGATCTTTCAGCTTTTCCTGAAACTCCACGTCATCCGCCAAATCTTTTCCGCGGCGTAAACTCCACAGGGCAGCAATAGCTACGCCGAAAAGTGAAGCGGGAACCGACACGGCGAGAATTTCCAGGATCCCCCACGCGTGGCCGATGCCATGCTGGGCCGCCAGGATGGACACCAGCGACACCACGGCAACGGACACGGGGGAGGCGGTAATCGCCATCTGCGACGCGACCGATGCCACGGCCATAGGGCGCTCGGGGCGGATTCCTTTTTTCAGGGCGATATCCGCAATGATGGGGAACATGGTATAGACCACATGCCCGGTGCCGCACAGAAAGGTCAGCATCCAGGTGGTGAATGGAGCGAGCAGGGTGATGTGCTGTGGGTGTTTGCGCAGCAGACGTTCAGCAAACTGCATCATGACGTTGAGGCCACCCGCAGTCTGCAGCGTAGCGGCACAACCAATCACCGCGAGGATGGTCAGCATAACGTCTACCGGCGGCTTACCCGGTTGCAGACCAAAGACAAAACATAAAATAAAAAGACCAATACCGCTGATTAACCCGAGCCCCATACCGCCGAAACGCGTACCCGTCAGCAGGCAGAGGAGAATGACAACAAACTCAATGGTGATCATGATGCTCCCTCGTCAATGATTATGTAACTAAATAAATCATCACACGTTGTGTGGTTAATCATTGGGAGCCAGATCTGATTTGTTAAATTTCAGCAAAAGCAGAAGGTTGGAGACGTGAAGGGAGCCTGCTCCTCCGAATGGGAGCAGGCCAAAAAACTCAGTGGTGCTGCACCGCCACGATGTCGAGCAGATGACGGTCGGTTTGCTCAGGACATAAACCTGCCTGCTGCGCATTATGGATCTCATCCGCCAGCGTCTTCAGCAGCAGGCCATCCTGCTGCTGCTCTTTATCCATATCGCGTAAGAATCTGAGCGTCGTAATGTCCTGCTGCGCTTTGGCTTCATCGGCCAGTTTGTTGAGGGTGCTGCAGCGTTGTTCATACTCTTCAAGCGTCTTCTGAAACAGTTCTTCCAGGCAAGAGTAATTTTCATTGATCCCATCAAGGGCTTTAACGACAGGATTTGCCCCTGCGGCTTTCAGGAAGTTAAAGACACGCATCATATGGGTGACGTTACTTTGCGCCTGAGAGCGAAAGAATGTGGCAGATCCCGTGAGGCTATTCTCGGCACACCACGCACTTAAGTGAAGGTGCAGATTCGAGGCGTAGAACTCAAGGTTCATCTGCGCGTTAAGTTTTTGCATCATCGTTTGGGTAGCCATACTCATATCCTTATTGACTGTGGGACGTGATGTCCGTTGCTTAACCTGAGCGTCAGGCAAATATGAAGAAAAGAGCAGAAATACACATTCTGCCGTGACCGAAGTCGACCGAAATTCACTTCCTGTGTTCGATATAAATAAGCATACCCTTGTCTTTGGTCTAAGAAAACTCTTAATTGGGCTGTATTTACCATACATTACAAAGTTTAATATAGTACAGAAATGCAATCAGCTCGCCATGAATTGAATATGGGTTAATGCTCTAATAATTAACAATTTTTATTGCAGTGATACACTGTTACTCTTTCGAAAATATTAAGTTGGAATAATACTCCGTGAAAAAGAGAAATACGGATTAATCGTTTCGAATATATGATGTGCTAATAAAATTGCGCTAAATCAAATTCTGCGGAATAACCGTGTTCAGGTGCTTGGTGCATTTTTGATGAAAAACATCTTGAACCCCTTTAACACCGGGTGACGTTTAGTCCGCTGAGGGGTATCAGGGATTTCTTAGCTAATCTTATGGATAATTCTGCTTAACCCACTTTCATTTGTCTGACAAATCCTGCCTTTTTTATGTCATTTTTCGCTGAATTTATGTACGCAATTACTGTAATTCTGCGGTGTGATGGGGCTCTCTTATGGATGATTAATTTCCCGCTAAAACTATCACCAGCAATAACGCTTATGACGAGGTAAGCGCTAATGCCTTGTTTTAAGTCCGATTAAATAAGAAGCACGCACATATTCCCTACAGAAAAGAATGCTAAAGCTGGAGTTTACCATGCACAAATTTACTAAAGCGCTGGCGGCCATCGGTCTGGCTGCCGTTATGTCACAATCCGCTATCGCTGAGAATTTAAAACTCGGTTTTTTGGTAAAACAGCCCGAAGAGCCCTGGTTCCAGACTGAGTGGAAATTCGCCGATAAAGCCGGGAAAGATTTAGGTTTTGAAGTGATTAAAATCGCCGTGCCTGACGGTGAGAAAACCCTGAACGCCATCGACAGCCTGGCGGCCAGCGGTGCGAAAGGTTTCGTTATCTGTACTCCGGATCCAAAACTCGGTTCGGCCATCGCGGCGAAAGCGCGCGGTTACGATATGAAGGTCATCGCGGTTGACGATCAGTTCGTTAACGCCAAAGGCAAGCCGATGGACAGCGTCCCTCTGGTGATGATGGCGGCGACCAAAATCGGCGAACGCCAGGGGCAGGAACTCTATAAAGAGATGCAAAAGCGCGGCTGGGATGTCAAAGAGACTGCGGTGATGGCCATTACCGCAGACGAGCTGGACACCGCACGTCGCCGTACTTCCGGTTCAATGGACGCGCTGAAAGCGGCCGGTTTCCCGGAAAAACAGATCTACAAAGTCCCAACCAAATCTAACGATATCCCGGGCGCTTTCGACGCCGCGAACTCTATGCTGGTTCAGCATCCGGAGGTCAAACACTGGCTGGTGGTCGGCATGAACGACAACACCGTGCTGGGTGGGGTACGCGCGACGGAAGGCCAGGGCTTTAAAGCGCCTGACGTGATCGGGATTGGCATCAACGGCGTTGACGCCGTCAGCGAGCTGTCCAAAGCGCAGGCTACCGGCTTCTACGGTTCTCTGCTGCCAAGCCCGGACGTTCACGGCTATAAATCCAGTGAGATGCTCTATAACTGGGTCACCAAAGGGGCTGAGCCGCCGAAATTTACCGAAGTGACCGACGTGGTGCTGATTACCCGCGACAACTTCAAAGAGGAGCTGGCGAAAAAAGGACTGGGCGGGAAGTAATACGCGGTGATTGTGCCCCTCATCCTTCGTGAGGGGCCAGACGTACACACTACAGGAATCACGGAGACGTTATGCGACAGTCTGATCCGTATCTCTCTTTTCGAGGCATCGGGAAAACTTTCCCCGGTGTTAACGCGCTGACCGATATCAGCTTCGACTGCTATGCCGGCCAGGTTCACGCCCTGATGGGGGAAAACGGTGCGGGAAAATCCACGCTGTTGAAGATCCTCAGCGGTAACTACGCGCCCACTACCGGCTCGCTGGCCATACGCGGTGAAGAGGTGGCGTTTGCCGATACCACGGCGGCGCTCAATGCCGGGGTGGCGATCATCTACCAGGAGCTGCACCTCATTCCTGAGATGACCGTGGCGGAAAACATCTATTTGGGACAGCTCCCGCACAAAGGCGGCGTGGTAAATCGTTCGCTACTTAATTATGAAGCGGGGCTGCAGCTTAAGCATCTGGGCCTGGACGTCGATCCCCAGACGCCGCTGAAATACCTCTCCATCGGCCAGTGGCAGATGGTTGAAATTGCCAAGGCGCTGGCGCGTAACGCCAGAATTATTGCCTTCGACGAACCTACCAGTTCGCTCTCTAAGCGTGAAATCGAAAATCTGTTCCGCGTGATCCGCGAATTGCGTCAGGAAGGCCGCACGATTTTGTATGTCTCGCACCGTATGGAAGAGATATTTGCCCTGAGCGACGCCATCACCGTCTTTAAAGATGGACGCTATGTGCGCACCTTTACCGACATGGCGCAGGTGAACCATGACCAGCTGGTTCAGGCGATGGTCGGACGCGATCTGGGCGATATTTATCACTGGCAACCGCGCCCGTACGGCCCGGAACGCCTGCGCCTGGATAACGTCAAAGCGCCGGGCGTCAGAACACCGATTTCGTTATCCGTACGCAGCGGTGAAATCGTCGGCCTGTTTGGTCTGGTGGGGGCGGGGCGTAGCGAATTGATGAAAGGTCTGTTCGGCGGTACCCGTATTACCGATGGTCAGGTCTCTATTGACGGCGAACGGGTAGATATCCAGAAACCGGCCCACGCGATCGGGGCGGGGATGATGCTCTGCCCGGAAGACCGGAAAGCCGAGGGGATCATTCCGGTGCACTCGGTGCGCGACAACATCAATATTTCTGCCCGTCGTAAGTTTATTCGCGCCGGTTGCCTGATAAACGATAGCTGGGAGTCGAGTAACGCCGACCACCATATTCGCTCGCTGAATATCAAAACGCCGGGTCCGGAACAGCTGATCATGAATCTGTCAGGCGGGAACCAGCAGAAGGCAATTTTAGGCCGCTGGCTGTCAGAAGATATGAAGGTCATTTTGCTGGACGAGCCGACGCGCGGTATCGATGTGGGGGCAAAACACGAGATTTATAACGTGATCTATGAGCTGGCAAAACGCGGCGTGGCGGTGCTCTTCGCCTCCAGCGATCTGCCGGAGGTGCTTGGCGTGGCCGACCGCATTGTGGTGATGCGTGAAGGCGAAATTGCCGGCGAATTACTTCATGAACAGGCGAATGAACAACAGGCGTTGAACCTCGCCATGCCTAAAGTTAGCCAGGCTGTCGCCTGAGTAAGGAGTTAATGATGTCCTCTGTTACTACATCCGGAGTGCCGAAGTCGAAGTCGGCGCTGAGTATTGGACGTATCTGGGATCAGTACGGCATGCTGGTGGTTTTTGCCGCACTGTTCCTTGCCTGCGCGATCTTTGTCCCTAATTTTGCCACCTTCATTAATATGAAGGGGCTGGGGCTGGCCATTTCCATGTCCGGGATGGTGGCCTGCGGGATGCTGTTCTGCCTGGCCTCCGGCGATTTTGACCTGTCGGTGGCGTCGGTGATTGCCTGTGCGGGCGTCACGACGGCCGTGGTGATCAACATGACGGAGAGCCTGTGGTTTGGCGTCTTAGCCGGTCTGTTACTCGGCGTCATCAGCGGTCTGGTGAACGGTTTTGTTATCGCGCGCCTGAAGATTAACGCCCTGATCACCACGCTTGCGACAATGCAAATTGTCCGCGGGCTGGCCTATATCATCTCCGACGGTAAAGCGGTGGGGATTGAAGACGAGCGCTTCTTCACGCTGGGTTATGCCAACTGGCTGGGTCTGCCTGCGCCTATATGGCTGACGGTGGCCTGCCTGATCCTGTTCGGCTTCCTGCTTAACCGGACCACCTTTGGCCGTAATACGCTGGCGATTGGCGGTAATGAAGAGGCCGCCCGTCTGGCTGGGGTGCCGGTCGTACGCACCAAGATTATTATCTTTGTGCTCTCTGGGCTGGTTTCTGCCGCTGCGGGGATTATTCTGGCGTCGCGTATGACCAGCGGCCAGCCGATGACCTCTATCGGTTACGAGCTGATCGTCATTTCGGCCTGCGTGTTAGGGGGCGTTTCCCTCAAGGGTGGCATCGGAAAAATCTCATATGTGGTGGCCGGTATCCTGATTTTAGGGACGGTGGAGAACGCCATGAACCTGCTGAATATTTCACCGTTCTCGCAGTACGTGGTTCGTGGTCTGATCCTGCTGGCAGCGGTGATTTTCGACCGTTACAAGCAAAAAGCGAAGCGTACCGTGTAACCCTTTTTCCTGTCTTTTATTGCTCAACTTATAACCTTAGTTGACCTCTTAACCGCCCCGCCAGTAATACTGGCGGGGCGGTTGTCAAATGGCGAGCCACGTCACACTGTCTATACTTACATGGCTATGAAAGAGGTAAAGGCGTTTACCTCTCGTAAACCGTAAGGAGGAAAAGGGTGGCTGACACGTTAACCGCACCGCCTGTACTGCCCGGACACTATGCTTTCTTTTTTGATCTCGACGGCACGCTCGCCGGGATAAAACCGCACCCCGATCAGGTGTCTATTCCGGAGGCGGTGTTACAGGATTTGCATCAGCTCTCACTCATGAATGAGGGAGCACTGGCATTGATATCAGGGCGCTCAATGGCCGAGCTGGATCTGCTCGCCAGTCCATACCACTTTCCGCTAGCCGGTGTACACGGAGCGGAGCGCCGCGACATCCATGATCAAACGCATATCGTTTCACTCCCCGACGCACTCACGCAAACGCTCCATAAGCAGCTTTCTGACGCGCTGGAAGCGCTGCCTGGCACCGAGCTGGAAGCCAAAGGCATGGCCTTTGCCCTGCATTATCGTCAGGCGCCGCAGCATGAGGAGGCAGTACTTACGCTTGCTCAGAGGGTGGCAGATGCGCATCCACAGCTGGCGTTGCAGCCCGGCAAATGCGTGGTTGAGTTAAAACCGAAAGGGATTAATAAAGGCGCGGCCATCGCCGCGTTTATGGCGTCGCCGCCTTTCAAAGGGCGAACGCCCGTTTTCATTGGGGATGACCTGACCGACGAGGCCGGGTTTCGCGTGGTGAATCAGGCCGGAGGGATCGCCGTCAAGGTGGGGCCTGGTGACACTGTTGCCGAATGGCGACTGGCGGATGTCGCCAGCGTCTGGCAGTGGATATCTGACATCGCTAACCAGCAACAACAACAAATAGCGCAAAGCAAAGGGGGAAACCATTATGGGTCGCTTAGTCGTCGTCTCTAACCGAATCGCACCGCCTGACGATAAAAAAGCCAGTGCGGGTGGCCTGGCGGTAGGGGTATTAGGTGCCTTAAAAGCCGCTGGCGGGCTGTGGTTTGGCTGGAGTGGGGAAATCAGTGAAGAAGAGAAACCGCTCAAAAAGGTGACGCGCGGAAACATTACGTGGGCTTCATTTGCACTGAAAGAGAAAGACTACGACGAGTATTACTCGCAGTTCTCGAATGCCGTCCTGTGGCCCGCGTTTCACTATCGTCTTGACCTGGTCAAATTCCAGCGTGAATCCTTCGAAGGCTACTCGCGCGTGAATGCGCTGCTGGCGGATAAACTGCTGCCATTAATCGAAGAAGACGATATTTTATGGATCCACGATTATCACCTGTTGCCCTTCGCCAGAGAGCTGCGAAAAAGAGGGGTAAATAACCGGATTGGCTTCTTCCTGCACATCCCGTTCCCGACGCCGGAAATTTTTACCGCGCTCCCGCCGCATGAAGAGCTGCTGGAAGCGCTGTGTGATTACGATTTGCTGGGCTTCCAGACCGAAAATGACCGCCTCGCATTCCTTGACTCCGTGTCAGGTAAAGCGCGTCTGGTGACCAAAGGCGGGAAAACCCATACGGCGTGGGGGAAAACGTTCCGCACCGAAGTGTATCCAATTGGGATTGAACCTGACGAAATCGCGGAGCAGGCTTCCGGCCCGCTGCCACCGAAGCTGGCGCAGCTTAAGAATGAACTCAAACACGTGAAAAATATCTTCTCGGTTGAGCGTCTTGATTATTCCAAAGGGCTGCCGGAACGCTTCCTGGCGTATGAAACGCTGCTGGATAAATATCCGCAGCATCACGGTAAAATCCGTTATACCCAGATCGCGCCGACGTCGCGCGGTGAGGTTCAGGCCTATCAGGACATTCGCCATCAGCTGGAGACAGAAGCAGGGCGCATTAATGGCCGCTACGGGCAGCTGGGCTGGACGCCGCTGTTTTATCTGAACCAGCACTTTGACCGTAAGATCCTGATGAAGGTCTTCCGCTATGCGGATGTTGGCCTGGTTACGCCGCTGCGCGACGGGATGAACCTCGTCGCGAAAGAGTATGTGGCGGCCCAGGATCCTGACGACCCGGGTGTTCTGGTGCTCTCCCAGTTTGCCGGTGCCGCAAATGAGCTCACGTCGGCGCTTATCGTTAACCCTTATGACAGGGACGACGTGGCAAACGCGCTGAATCGTGCCCTGACTATGCCGCTCACGGAACGTATTTCCCGTCATGCTGATATGATGGAGACGATCCGTAAGAACGACATTAACCACTGGCAGGCACGTTTTATTCAGGATCTCCGGGATATCACCCCGCAAAGTCATGAAGGCGATCTGCAAAAAAAGATCGCGACCTTCCCTAAACTCGCCTGATTTTCCACTGGGGGGTTAACTCCCCCCAAGTGGCACTAACAGCACATCAACCTGGCTCGATGCGACTATGGATTTCGCCGCACAGGCTGCGCGCGATAAAAAGCTGTGGTTATGATTCCCGCAAATCACTAAATCAATATGTTGTTTACGACACATGTCGAGAATATGGGCGTTAAGTTCACCGGTTGCAATAATTGTCTCATAAACCGGATATTGTGCCTTTTCCACCAGTTCGCGCAGAAATTGCTGCGTTTCTTCCTGAAGGACCTCACGAATATCCTCCAGCATGGGGGCGGCCAGCTGATTGTACATCTCTGGCTCTGCGGCGAGCGTGATGAGGCTGATGCGGGCATTGTGGGGTCTGGCAATGGAAACGGCCCGGGCGACGAGTTGATGACTTTCTGGAGAAACTGCAACGGAAACAAGAAGATGGGAGTAACTCATGGCGCACTCCTTAGGTGTCTGTCAGACAGCGTTTGATCACCTTTACCGCGAATTCCCTGGTTCTGCAAGAGCTGATTACGACATTAGTGTGAAGCTTATCATAATTATTCATTAATTATTCTTATAAGAAGAATAACTGAAAAATACGCCTAAATGAAAAAAATTAACAACTTAACGTAAATCACACAAATTCACGCTTTAACTGTTAAATCGTTTTGGCGCGTTACAAACTCATTTCGAATGATCACGTCCTGAAACATCTTTTTTGTGCTACCTGCATAACTATATGTTTTTTCACGGTAAGAAAAATGTTTCCGGGAGAGGGGGTTGTTGTAAATGTTTCAGCGTAGCGCTTACGGGGGTAGAAGCACGTTGCATGCCAGTTCGGATCGCCCGTCTGCATGAGTATTCGTCAATTAAGAATACAAAACAGTACTGATTGGTTAAAAAACAAACAAATTACAAGTCATACTGATGGATTTATGGGTCATATTCACTTAAATTGTGTGACGTGGATCACATTTTTTTTAAATTTGAGGGTGGCTGGATTGTATGTGACAAAACTGACGAGTAGAGTTTGCGTCGAATTAGGAAAAATCTTAGTTATTTGTAAGAAATGATAAAACATGTAAGAGACGCATTCGCGGTTTCTCTCTTACGCGTTTCAGTGAATACAAACCTAAATTCAACTATGCATTTAGCCTTTTCTTTTTTATACCGGGTGATTTCCCGGCGACATCACGGGGTGCGGTCTTTCCGCATAAAAATAATAGTTGGTTATTCGGGATGGGAACAATGCATACATCCGAGTTGCTAAAACATATCTATGACATCAATTTGTCGTATTTACTGCTCGCGCAGCGTTTGATTAGTCAGGACAAGGCGTCCGCGATGTTTCGTCTGGGTATTAACGAAGAGATGGCAACCATGCTGGGCGGTTTAACCCTCCCGCAGATGGTTAAACTGGCTGAAACGAATCAACTGGTTTGCCAGTTCCGTTTCGATGATTCGCAGACAATAACGCGTCTGACGCAGGATTCCCGTGTGGACGATCTTCAACAGATCCATACCGGTATTCTTCTCTCCACTCGCTTGCTTAACGAAATCAGCCAGCCTGATGACGCAGCCCGTAAGAAAAGGGCCTAGCAATGAGCGAGAAAAGCATTGTTCAGGAAGCGCGTGACATACAGTTGGCTATGGAGCTGATTACACTGGGTGCTCGTTTACAAATGCTGGAAAGCGAGACGCAGTTGAGCCGTGGCCGTCTCATCAAGCTGTACAAAGAGTTACGTGGTAGTCCCCCGCCGAAAGGCATGCTGCCGTTTTCTACCGACTGGTTTATGACGTGGGAGCAGAATATTCACGCTTCCATGTTCTGTAATGCCTGGCAGTATCTTCTCAAAACCGGTTTGTGTAGCGGCGTTGACGCCGTGATCAAAGCGTACAAACTTTACCTTGAACAATGCCCACAGCAGGAAGAAGGCCCTCTGCTGGCGCTGACCCGCGCATGGACGCTGGTGCGTTTTGTTGAGAGCGGAATGCTTGAGCTGTCGCGCTGCAACTGCTGCAACGGCAATTTTATTACCCACGCTCATCAGCCTGCAGGCAGCTTCGCCTGTAGTTTATGTCAGCCTCCATCCCGTGCAGTAAAAAGACGTAAACTTTCCCGGGATGCTGCCGATATTATTCCACAACTGCTGGATGAACAGATCGAACAAGCTGTTTAACCCGAACGTGTGGGAAAGATTCCAGCAGCGGTAAGCAATTACCGCTGCTTTTTTTTACCCCGCAAACGGTAAACGCTGCGAGCTGGACGTCCTTGCCATAGTCACTAGCGGAAGGATGATGTCGTGCTTATCTTATTAGGTTACCTGGTAGTTCTCGGTACAGTTTTCGGCGGTTACATGATGACCGGCGGGCACCTTGGAGCACTCTATCAACCGGCTGAACTTATTATCATCGGCGGTGCAGGGGTAGGGGCTTTTATCGTTGGCAACAACGGTAAATCGATCAAGGGCACGCTGAAAGCGATTCCGTTGCTGTTCCGTCGCTCGAAATACACCAAAAGCATGTATATGGATCTGCTGGCACTGCTCTATCGCCTGATGGCGAAGTCGCGTCAGCAGGGGATGTTCTCGCTTGAACGGGATATTGAAAACCCGAAAGAGAGCGAAATTTTTGCCAGCTATCCGCGCATTCTTGCTGACGCCATGATGCTGGACTTCATCGTCGACTATCTGCGACTCATCATCAGCGGCAACATGAATACCTTCGAAATCGAAGCGCTGATGGACGAAGAGATCGAAACTCACGAAAGCGAATCTGAAGTGCCGGCCAACAGCCTGGCGCTGGTCGGCGACTCGCTTCCGGCATTCGGTATCGTTGCTGCGGTAATGGGGGTGGTTCACGCCCTGGCCTCGGCAGACCGTCCGGCAGCAGAGCTCGGTGCGCTGATTGCCCATGCGATGGTGGGGACTTTCCTCGGTATTTTGCTGGCGTACGGCTTCATCTCTCCGCTGGCAAGCGTTCTGCGCCAGAAAAGCGCGGAAACCACCAAAATGATGCAGTGCGTGAAGATCACGCTGCTCTCTAACCTCAACGGTTACGCGCCACCGATCGCGGTTGAGTTTGGCCGTAAAACGCTTTACTCCAGCGAGCGTCCGTCGTTTATCGAGCTTGAAGAACACGTGCGTGCGGTGAAAAACCCAAACCAACAGACGACAACTGAGGACGCATGAAAAACCAGTCCCATCCGATCGTCATCGTAAAAAAACGCAAGCACAAGGGCGGCGGGCATGGCGCACACGGCTCGTGGAAAATTGCGTACGCCGACTTTATGACAGCAATGATGGCGTTCTTTCTGGTGATGTGGCTGATCTCCATCTCCAGCCCAAAAGAACTGATCCAGATTGCCGAATATTTCCGCACACCGCTGGCAACGGCGGTGGCCGGTGGGCCGCGTATTTCTAACAGCGAAAGCCCGATCCCGGGCGGCGGCGATGATTACACCCAGCAGAAGGGTGAGGTGAAAAAAGAGCCGAACATCGACGAGCTGAAAAGAAAGATGGAGCAGGCGCGTCTGAAGAAACTGCGTGGCGATCTCGATCAGCTGATTGAGGCGGATCCGAAGCTGCGCGCGCTGCGCCCACATCTGAAGATCGACCTGGTGCAGGAAGGGCTACGTATTCAGATTATCGACAGCCAGAACCGCCCAATGTTTAAAACCGGGAGTGCGGAAGTCGAACCGTACATGCGCGACATTCTGCGCGGTATTGCACCGGTGCTGAACGGCATTCCTAACCGAATCAGCCTGTCAGGACACACGGATGATTTCCCGTACGCCAATGGGGAGAAGGGATACAGCAACTGGGAGCTTTCTGCCGATCGTGCCAACGCCTCGCGTCGCGAGCTGGTGGCAGGTGGGCTTGATGATGGCAAGGTACTGCGCGTAGTCGGCATGGCCGCAACCATGCGCGTTTCCGACCGCGGGCCGGATGATGCCATCAACCGTCGTATCAGTCTTTTAGTGCTGAACCAGCAGGCGGAGCAGGCCATCCTGCATGAAAACGCCGAAAGTCAGAATGAGTCACTGGACGATTTAAAACAGCCTGGGGCCGTTCCTTCGGCTGCCGTTCCAACATCGCCACCAGCCAATCCGAGGTGATAGCGTGAGCATGGATATTAGCGATTTTTACCAGACATTCTTTGATGAAGCCGACGAATTGTTGGCCGATATGGAACAACACTTGCTCGACCTGGTGCCCGAAGCACCGGACTCCGAGCAGCTCAATGCCATCTTCCGTGCGGCGCACTCTATTAAAGGCGGAGCCGGAACGTTTGGATTTACCATCCTGCAGGAAACGACCCATTTAATGGAAAACCTGCTTGATGAAGCACGACGCGGTGAGATGCAGCTCAATACCGACATTATCAACCTGTTTTTGGAAACCAAAGATATTATGCAGGAACAGCTCGACGCCTATAAAAGTTCGGCAGAGCCTGATGCCGCCAGCTTTGAATACATCTGCAATGCGCTGCGCCAGCTCGCGCTGGAAGCAAAAGGTGAGGTTGCCGCAGCGGTTGTTTCGACCGCGAAACTGAGCGTTGTCGATGCGGTTGCTGCCGACGAGGCCGCGCCAGCCGCTGCGCAGGCGGGCAAACTGCGCGTTGTGCTGTCGCGCCTGAAAGAGAACGAAGTTAACCTGCTGGAAGAAGAGCTGGGTAACCTGGCGAAATTAAGCAACGTGGTAAAAGGCAAAGACAGCCTGGCCGCGACGCTTGATGACGGGATTGGCCAGGACGATATCGTGGCGGTGCTGTGCTTTGTGATTGAAGCTGACCAGATCGCTTTCGAAACCGAAACGGCTGCGGTTGACGCCCCTGCGGCTGCGGAAGAGGTGGCTGTTGTCGCTCAGGCCGCGGCACCGGCTGTGACGCCTGCGGCCCCGGCGCTGAAGGCAGTACCAAAAGAGGCCGCTGCGCCTGGCCGTGGTGAAAAACCTGCCGCGCGCTCCAGCGAGTCAACCAGTATCCGCGTTGCCGTTGAGAAGGTTGACCAGTTGATTAACCTGGTGGGCGAACTGGTGATCACCCAGTCGATGCTGGCGCAACGTTCAAACGAACTCGACCCGGTCACCCATGGCGATCTGATCACCAGCATGGGCCAGCTGCAGCGTAACGCCCGTGACCTGCAGGAATCGGTCATGTCCATCCGTATGATGCCGATGGAATATGTCTTCAGCCGCTTCCCGCGTCTGGTGCGCGACCTTGCCAGCAAGCTGAATAAACAGATTGAACTGACCCTGATGGGCAGCTCAACCGAACTGGATAAGAGCCTGATCGAGCGTATCATCGATCCGTTAACGCACCTGGTGCGTAACAGTCTCGACCACGGTATCGAACTGCCGGAAAACCGTATTGCCGCCGGAAAATCCCCGGTCGGCAACCTGATCCTCTCTGCGGAACATCAGGGCGGGAACATCTGCATCGAAGTGACTGATGACGGCGCCGGTCTGAATCGCGAGCGCATCCTGGCAAAAGCAATTTCGCAGGGGATGGCGGTCAATGAAAACATGACCGACGAAGAAGTGGGCATGCTGATCTTCGCACCGGGCTTCTCTACCGCAGAGCAGGTGACCGACGTCTCCGGGCGCGGCGTAGGCATGGACGTGGTGAAACGTAACATCCAGGAAATGGGCGGCCACGTTGAGATCCAGTCTAAACAGGGTTCCGGCACTACCATTCGCATTCTTCTGCCGCTGACGCTGGCGATCCTCGACGGCATGTCAGTCAAAGTGGCGGACGAAGTCTTTATCCTGCCGCTGAACGCCGTGATGGAATCCCTGCAGCCGCGCGAAGAAGATCTGCATCCGCTGGCGGGTGGCGAGCGCGTTCTTGAAGTGCGTGGTGAGTACCTGCCGCTGGTGGAACTGTGGAAAGTGTTCGAGGTAGACGGGGCGAAGACAGAGGCCACGCAGGGTATCGTTGTGATCCTGCAAAGCGCGGGCCGCCGCTACGCGCTGCTGGTTGATCAGCTGATTGGCCAGCACCAGGTGGTGGTGAAGAACCTCGAAAGTAACTACCGCAAAGTGCCGGGTATTTCTGCCGCCACCATTCTGGGTGATGGTAGCGTGGCGCTGATCGTCGATGTGTCGGCGCTTCAGGGATTAAATCGTGAACAACGTGTGGCGTACACAGCCGCCTGATTAAGTAGAAGGTAATAACATGACCGGTATGAGTAATGTAACGAAACTGGCGGGCGAGCCATCAGGGCAGGAATTCCTGGTCTTCACTTTAGGCGATGAGGAGTACGGCATCGATATCCTGAAAGTGCAGGAAATCCGTGGTTACGACCAGGTTACCCGCATCGCTAACACGCCTGCTTTTATTAAAGGTGTCACCAACCTGCGTGGCGTTATTGTGCCAATCGTGGACCTGCGCGTGAAGTTCAGCCAGGGCGACGTTGACTACGACGACAACACCGTGGTGATCGTTCTGAACCTGGGGCAGCGCGTGGTCGGTATCGTGGTCGATGGCGTATCTGATGTGCTCTCCCTGACCTCAGACCAAATTCGCCCAGCGCCGGAGTTTGCGGTCACGCTGTCGACCGAATACCTGACTGGTCTGGGCGCGCTCGGCGAGCGTATGCTGATTCTGGTGAACATCGAGAAGCTGCTGAACAGCGATGAGATGGCGCTGCTGGATATCGCGGCGAGTCACGTAGCGTAGGTAAATGCAAAACGGCAACCCAGGTTGCCGTTTTTTGTGTTTGCTCCCTCTCCCTGTGGGAGAGGGTTGGGGTGAGGGCATCAGGCCTCACCCTTTTTTCATGCCATTACGCTTCCTGCTTTACCAGCTCAGCTTCCGCTTCAGCTTCACGCGCACCTTCATTCTGCGACAGCATCGCGGTCGCAATACCATTCCCCAGAACGTTAATTGCGGAACGGCCCATATCCAGGAAGTGGTCGATCCCCATCAGCAGCAGAATACCCGCCACCGGAATGTTAAAGCTTGGGATCGTCGCGGCCAGCACCACCAGGGATGAACGCGGTACGCCCGCAATCCCTTTGGAGGCCAGCATCAGCGTCAGCATCAGAACCGTCACTTCCGAGAAGCTCAGGTGAATGTTGTACGCCTGAGCGATAAACATCGAAGCGAAAGAGCAGTACACCATCGAACCCACCAGGTTGAAGGAGTAGCCAATCGGCAGAACGAAAGAGGCGATGTTGCGCGAGCAGCCAAAACGCTCCAGCTGCTCCAGCGTTTTAGGGTAGGCGGCTTCAGAGCTGCTGGTGGTAAACGCCACCAGGACCGGATCTTTCAGCATGCTGACCAGGCGGAACACCTCTTTTTTCAGCACCATGTAACCCACGGCCAGCAGCACCATGCAGGTGAGAAGAATGGCAACATAGTAGCCGCCAATAAAGGAGGCGTAGTTCAGCAGAATGCCCAGACCCTGCGTGGCAATCACGGAGGAGATCGCCGCAAAAATGGCCAGCGGAGCAACGTACATCACGTAACCCGTGACCTTCAGCATGATATGGGAAACCACATCCAGCGCGGCCACCAGCGGCGCGTTGAATTTCTGCCCCAGCGACGCGCCGCCGATGCCGAAGAACATCGAGAACACCACAATCTGCAGGATCTCATTGTTCGACATCGCCCCTGCGATACTGGTTGGAATGGTGTGCGACAGGAACGCTTTCAGCGTCATGCCGCCAACGGCCAGACCGGTATCCACCGCTTCGGTTGGGATCGTCAGGTTCAGACCGCTTCCCGGATGCTCCAGCGTGACGATAAACAGGCCAACCAGAATAGAGAGTACGGATGAGCTGATAAACCACACCATCGCTTTACCGCCAACGCGGCCAATAGTGGAGGTTTCGCCCAGCTTCATAATGCCGACGGTGAGCGTGCTGAAGACCAATGGTGCAATGACCATTTTGATCAGACGGAGGAAAATATCGGTCAGAAGGGTAATGTTATCCGACCAGGCTGTGATGGCATCCGCAGATGCATATTCATGAATTGCTGCCCCTGAAAGAATACCCGCCAGCATGAATATCACGATGAAGAGTGTGAGTTTGTTTGCACTTGCCACGAAAAAAGACCCTCTATGCGCTTCAGATGTAGCCCGCATCGATACATATAAATTTTTTATTACGATGCAGGAAATTATTCGGCACATAAATTGACGCAAAGTGTAGGGGGATACAACACCTTTTTAAGTTTTATTAATTTTGTTGTTATTGCCCTGACGATATATTGTGATCTGCATCACACTTTAATGGATATATTCTCTCCGGAAAAAATAAAATCGCGGATTAAATAAATTTAACTCTCTGTTATTAATAAGGAAATTAAGTCAATAAGACATATGGCTTATGCGTTGAGGGGCGGGTGGTCGAAGCGATATCCGTAAACTAAATTCTCAATAACCCCCTCAAAGGAACCTTAAGCGGGGCTAACATCTTGAACGACAAAAATAAAATGTGGCAAGGGAACGGAGACGTCTTCTGGAGGGTGGTAAATGAAAAGAAAACTCCTTTTGATCTGCGCAGTAACCTTACTAACTGCGACTACGGCCCATCAGGCGCTGGCCGTCACCAGCAGTGGCACCATCGGCGCGACGCTGACGCTGACAAACGGCTGTCTGATAAACGGATCGCCCGCGCAAAGCGGCATTAATTTCGGTACGCTCGATTTCGGTACCCATCCGGCAACCTTTTCCACTCTTACGACGCAGCTGAGCGGCGCCAGCGGCGGAAACACCTTCACCATTCAATGTACGACCGCCAGCTATACGGTGGCGATCACCGGTAATACCCATTCTACGGCACCCGGAACCGTTGTCGGTTCGCCGGGGACGCCTGAACGCTATCTGGTTAATACGGCCAACGCGGCCCAGGGCGTGGCTTACAGCCTGTACAGCGACAGCGGGTTTAACACAGTGATTGCCAACAACGCCGCGTTGCCGATCGCCTCAACGGCCGGAGGTGTAGACAGTTACACCCTCTACGGACGTATTACCGGCGGTGGTAACAGCGTGACGGTCGTCCCGGGAACCTACACCGACACGATTAACGTCAGCGTAACCTATTAGTCCCGAATAGCCATGAAGGCAACTCTCACAGGTCTGCGCAAATGCGCAGAGGGACACGTGCAGCCTTTTTTCGCGCTGCTCGTCGGATTGCTCATGATGCCCGCGGCGAATGCGGTGACATCACAGTCGTTTAAGGTCAGCGCGACGATTGTACCGGGATGCGCGGTAGCCACCGGTAGCGGAGGGCTTCTCGGTACGCTGGATTTTGGCACCCATAACGGAGTCGAGAGCGCGCCGGTCAGCACCAGCTTTGTGCCAAACGGGGCGTTGTCTATCGCCTGTACGCCGGGCGTGGCGCTGAGCATGAGCATTAACGGCGGGCAGAATTACGCCTCCGTCCGCCGGATGAAGCGATCAGGCGGAACAGAACTGGTGCCGTACCGGCTTTACAGCAGCAGCTCGCTGGCCGCGAACAGCGAAATTGGCGTCAACCAGGCGATAGCGGTGACCTATACCAATAGCAATAACATCGCGCTGCCGCTTTTTGGCGTGGCGCTACTGACCGGTTTTAGCCCGGCGGGAACCTATTCCGATCAGCTCACCGTGACCTTGTCATGGTAATAAAGGGAGAGTGTTGATGAAGCCATTTTTCAGACCCGTTTGTCTGGCGGGCGCGTTGGGCATGGCTGCGGCAATCGGCCAGGTACAGGCGGCGGCCACTATCCTGCTCTGGCCTATCGATCCGTGGCTTGCTGCGGACGCCAATGCCACGGAACTGTGGATCCAGAACCAGGGAAACAGCGCCACGACGATGCAGGTCCGCATCGTGCGCTGGAAGCAGGAGGACGGACACGAGCGTTATACCGCGCAGCAGGACGTGGTCGCAAGCCCGCCGATCGTCACGATTGGCACGGGCAGCAAGCAGCTTATTCGCCTTATCAAACAGACTTCAGTGCCCGCAGGCGTCGAACAGGCCTACCGCATTATTGTCGATGAAATCCCCCAGCCTGATGCCAAAGCCGAACCCTCCATTGGCCTCAAATTGCAGATGCGATATTCCATTCCTCTGTTTGTGTATGGACAGGGGATGCCGACGATAAAAGAGGGCGCGCACCATGCGCTGGTGGAGACCCGAAACCTGAGCTGGCGGGTGACGCAGGCGGGTGGACAGCCTGCGCTGGAGGTTCGAAATCGCGGGGATATCCATGTCAGGCTAAGCCAGGTGGCGCTGGAGCAGGGGGGGCAGAAACGCACGGTTGCGGAGGGATTACTGGGTTACGTCCTTCCGGGCAGCACCCGCAGCTGGCCGGTACCCGCTGGCGTTCGTCAGCCAGAGCGGATGAGCGCGCAGATTAATGCCAGGGACGCACAATGGCAGTCAACGCCCGTCAACTGAAGCCGGCGATGATGATACTGCTCTGCTTCAGCGCCGCGACCTGGGCCGAGCCCGGTGACGACAGTTTACCGCCGCCGCCCCAGGCACAGGCGATACATGATGAAGCGGTTTTCCAGCTTGCCCTCGTGGTCAACCACTACGATACCGGTCTGGTCGTGCCCGTGACGCAACGTAAAGGCGCTTTCTTTATCTCCAGCGCCGATTTGCTGCGCGCGGGGCTGCCCCCGGCGCATGTTCCCACCGGAGAGGTGAATCTCTCCTCGCTTGCCCTGGTTCGGGTGGAGTACGACAGCGCCGCGCAGCGCCTGCTGCTGACCGTTCCCCGCGACTGGGTGACGGCCCGGGTGACGCCGTTCAGCGCGCAAGCGACGCAGGCCAAACCGCACTACGGGCGCGGGGCGCTGCTCAATTACGATCTCTACACCAACCGCACGGAGCATATCGGCGGTCAGGCGTCGTTCTGGCATGAGTTCCGCTACTTCAACGAGAACGGCTCCTTTTCCTCCACCGGCTACGCGCGCGAAAATTTCAGCGGTAACGACGGCCAGCAGGAAGGGTATGTTCGCTATGACACGACCCTGCTGTTCACTAACGAAGATGACGCGATGAGCTGGAGCGTCGGGGATGTGATTAGCGATGCCCTGAGCTGGAGTTCCAGCGTCCGGATGGGGGGGATAAGCGTCGGGCGGGATTTCTCCTTGCGCCCCGATCTGGTGACATGGCCGCTGCCCGAGTTCGCAGGGGAGGCCGCGGTACCCACCTCGGTCGATCTCTTTATCAATGGCTATCGTTCCGGCTCAACCCAGCTTCAGCCGGGTCCCTTCACCCTGACCAATCTGCCCTATATCAACGGCGCCGGGGATGCGGTGCTGGTCACGACGGATGCGCTGGGGCGCCAGGTGAGCACCACGCTACCGTTTTACGTCACCAGCGACCTGCTTAAGCAAGGGCTCAGCGACGGTGCCGTGACCCTGGGCAGCCTGCGGCGTAACTACGGCATCAAGAATTTTGACTACGGTTCCGCGGCGGGCAGCGGCTCGTATCGCTACGGTCTAACAGACTGGCTAACGCTGGAAGGCCACGCGGAAGGGGCGCAGGAGCTGGCGCTGGGTGGGGCGGGGACCGTGATAAAACTCGGCCAGTTTGGCGTGGTGAATACCTCTTACTCGCAGAGCCGCATGCGCGATGATGCGGGCGGGCAAATCAACTGGGGTTACCAGTACAGCACCAGCGCGTTTAGCGTCGCCACCCAGCACACGCGTCGCGGCCGCGGCTTTGGCAATCTTGCCCTCTACGACCAGCCGACGGTGTATGACGAAAACGATAAACCCATCGCCAGCTTCAGCCGTAATACGGACCAGTATTCTCTGACCTTCAATCTGGGACAGTACGGCAACATCGGTGCGGCCTGGATCGGCGTGGAGAGTTTCGACAGCCAAAAAACCGAGCTGCTCAATCTCTCCTGGAGCCGCAATCTGTGGGGGGCGAGCAGTATTTACCTCGCCGGCAGCCGGGATCAGCAGCGGGGAGACTGGACGGTCGCGCTGTCGCTGCAGGTGCCGCTGGGGGCACGCGACAGCGCCGCGTTCACCGTTGAAAATACCCCGGATGCAGGCAGTACCCAGCGCATCAACTATAACCATTCCATGCCTTCTGACGGTGGGTTTAGCTGGAACATGGCCTGGGCCAACCAGTCAAGATCCAGTGATTATCAACAGGGGACGCTGGGCTGGCGCAATAACAACATAGAGCTGCAGGGCGGCGGTTATGGCGAAAGGGATACCATGACCTGGTGGGGCGAGGCGATGGGCGCAATTGTCCTGATGGACGGCGAACTGTTTGCAGCGAATAAAATCAACGATGCGTTTGTGGTCATCAGTACCGACGGTCATCCGGATGTGCCCGTCAGCTACGAGAACCAGCCCGTAGGTAAAACCAATAACAACGGCTACCTGCTGGTCAGCGGGGTGTCGGCGTATTACCCCGCAAGCTACCGGATCGATACCCTGAATCTGCCGGCGGATACCCGTCTGAAAGAGACCGAGCGACGGATCGCGATCCGCCGTCACAGCGGCTATCTGGTTGATTTCCCGATGGAGCAGGAGCGGGTGGCAAGCGTTATTCTGCATGATGCGCACGGGCAGGCGCTGACGGTGGGAAGCCAGGTCCGACGGGTCTCGCGCAGCAATGCGGTGGTGGGGTATGACGGCATCGCCTGGCTGGAAAATCTCAGTGATGTGAACCCGCTGGAGGTGATAGCGCCTGACGGAAAACGCTGCAGGGCGACCCTGACCGTGGGGGCCAATCCGGAACACAAGCTGAAAACCTACGGGCCGCTGATTTGTCGGGAGGCGCCATGACGCGCCTGCTGCTGTTGATTCTGCTGCTGTTCTCCAGCGGCGGCTGGGCGGCGTGTACCGTCAGTACGGTCAATGCCTCATTTGGCAGCGTCACCTCCTTCGCGCTCAGCGGAACAGGCGAGGTGGAAACCACCGGCACGCTGGTGGTGTCCTGTGATGCCATACTGAATCTGCTGACCAACGACTCGGTGACGCTGACCTACACCGCGGCATCGGTTTCGGGCAGCAGCCGGGCCACCATGAAACGGACAGATGATGCGACTATCACGGACGTGATCCCCACCCGGCTGTGCGGACTCTCGGGCTGCGCGAGCAGCAGCGAGGTACAGATAAGTAAATCGTATACCTGGAGTGGAAATACCTTGCTGGGGCTGCTGGGGTCAAAGCAGTACAACATTCCGCTCTATTTTCGCACCGTCGCCGGACAAAACGTCACTGCCGGGCCATATCAGGTTCAGTTAACCTTCAGCGTTAACTACAGCGTGTGCTCCGTGGGCGCGCTCGGCATTTGCACAATCAATCAGGCGGGCACCGCGACGACCACCATTCTACTGAACATGACTGTTACCAACGATTGCAGCGCCATAACCACGCCGGACGTGAACTTCAACAGCGCACCGCTGGTACAAAGTTTCCCTACCGTTTCGCAGGCGATTGCCGTCACCTGTACCAAAGGCAGTACGTATACCATCGGCATTAACAACGGGGCTAACGCGCTGAACAACGTGCGGCGCATGGTGAGCGGCAGCAACGCCATGAGCTATGACATCTATAAAGAAGCCACCAGTAACCGCTGGGGCGGCAGCGGCAGCGAGCGCTGGTCCAGCGCGGTATCGTCACAGGTCAGCACCGACGGCTTGTTGCGCACCTACAATTACACCGCGAAAGTCCTGACCAATCAGACCACGCCACCCGCCGGAACCTACACCGATACGCTGATTGTTGACGTGGCGTTTTAGCCCCGCGCTTTTCCCTTTCTCAAATGTAAAGTTCCTGTGGGTAGTGCCGATAACACCGTTAATAAATCTATGAGAAGGTGTTGTATGTTGAACCGTATCCGCGTTGTCACAATGCTTATGATGGTGCTGGTCATTTTCGCACTTCTTCAGCTTATCTCCGGCGGGCTTTTTTTCTCGTCATTAAAACAGAACCAGGACAGCTTCGCGGCCTCGAACGATCTCCGTCTGCAGCAAAGTGAACTCACGTCAACGTGGGATCTGATGCTGCAAACGCGTATCAACCTGAGCCGCTCGTCCGCGCGCATGATGATGGATCCCAACAATCAGCAGAGCAGCGCGAAAACCGATCTGTTGAAAAATGCCCGTGCCACCCTTGCTGACGCCGCTAAACACTACGACGCCTTCAAAAAGATCACCCCGCAGCCTGCGATGGAGCAGGTGAGCCAGAATATCGATGAAAAATACAGCGCCTACCATGCCGGTCTGACGGAACTGATTCAGTTCCTGGAGAGCGGCAATATGGACGCCTATTTCGCACAGCCTACGCAGGGGATGCAAAACGCACTCGGCGCGGCGCTGGGGGAATACGCGAAGGTCAGTGGCGATCTCTATCACACAGCCTTTACCGCAAGCCAGAATGACTATCGTTTTGCGAAATGGCAGATGGCCGTGATGGCGCTGGCGCTGGTCATTGTGCTGGTCGCGGTCTGGTACGGCATTCGTCATATCCTGCTGAATCCTCTTGGCCGCGTCATTGCCCACATTCGTGAAATTGCCGGCGGCGATCTGACCAAAACGCTGACCGTTTCCGGGCGTAATGAGATCACCGAGCTGGCAAACAGCGTTGACCACATGCAGCGTTCGTTAATCGACACCGTCGCCAACGTGCGCAACGGGTCGGAAGCTATTTATACCGGCACCAGCGAAATTGCGATGGGGAACAACGATCTCTCATCTCGTACCGAGCAGCAGGCTTCCGCCCTGGAAGAGACGGCCGCCAGCATGGAGCAGCTTACCGCGACCGTGAAGCAGAACGCCGATAACGCCCGTCAGGCGTCTCAGCTGGCAGAAAGCGCCTCCGAGACGGCGCAGCGCGGCGGTCGCGTGGTGGATGGCGTGGTGAAAACCATGCACGAAATCGCCGACAGCTCGAAGAAAATCGCCGACATCATCAGCGTCATTGACGGTATTGCCTTCCAGACCAACATTCTGGCGCTGAACGCCGCCGTGGAAGCGGCGCGTGCGGGCGAACAGGGACGCGGGTTTGCCGTGGTGGCCGGGGAAGTGCGCAATCTGGCCAGCCGCAGCGCCAATGCGGCAAAAGAGATCAAGTCGCTGATCGAAGATTCCGTCTCCCGCGTGGATACCGGCTCCGTGCTGGTGGAAAGCGCCGGGGAGACCATGAATGACATCGTGAATGCCGTCACCCGCGTGACGGACATCATGGGTGAAATCGCCTCTGCGTCTGATGAGCAGAGTCGTGGTATCGACCAGGTTGCCCTGGCGGTATCGGAAATGGATCGCGTGACACAACAAAACGCCGCGCTGGTGCAGGAGTCCGCTGCGGCGGCCGCTGCGCTGGAAGACCAGGCGAGCCGTCTGAAGATGGCCGTCTCGGCGTTTCGTCTCGCTTCACTCGCTGGAAACACGGTCACCCCGCAGGCGACGTATCGCGCGCCAGCCGCTGAATCGGCTGCAAACCGTACGCGCACCGCGACGACCGGACAAGATGAAAACTGGGAAACATTTTGACTGACAATTAAACCGCGGCTGCTTGCCGCTTGATGGGAGCGTGGATGTTAAATCGTATTCGTATCTCGACCACACTGTTTTTGATTCTGATCCTTTGCGGTGTGTTGCAGGTTGGCAGTAACGGGTTGTCTTTCTGGGCGTTTCGCGATGGCTATCAGAATTTGCAGGAAGTTGAGACGAGTAATCAGCAGCGCTCCGCACTGGCACAAACGCGTGCCGTGCTGTTGCAGGCAAGCACTGCGCTGAACAAGGCAGGAACCTTAACCGCGCTGAGTTATCCGCCGGATGACATTAAAGCGCTGATGGCGACCGCGCGCGACAGCCTGAAACAGGCTGACGCACAGTTTAAAGCTTTTACGGCGCAGGCCGCCGACAGCGAGAAAGAGAAAGCGCTGAAGGCCGCCATGAAGACGAACTTTGAACAGTGGTACAGCGATCTGGACCATCAGGCGACGTGGCTTGAGAACAACCAGCTGTCGGACTTTATGACCGCGCCGGTTCAGGCCTCGCAGGCGGCGTTTGATGGCAGCTTTAACGCGTGGCAGCAGGATATTAACCAGTCTGTTCAGCGTGCCGGTGAACAGAGCCGTCAAAGCTATCACATGTCGGGCGTCATCTTTGCCGTGGTGGTGATTCTGGCAGGGCTGCTGACCGGCGCCGCACTGCTCTGGTCGCGCAGAATGATTGTCCAGCCGCTGGCGATTATCAGCAGCCACTTCGACAGTATTGCGAAAGGCGATCTGGCGCGTCCGGTAGCGGTGTTCGGCAGGAACGAAATTTCGGCGATCTTTGCCAGCCTGAAGGCGATGCAGGGATCGCTGCGGGAAACGGTGAGCGACGTGCGGCAGGGCAGTTATGCCATGCACACCGGGATCTCAGAGATTGCGGCGGGCAATAACGATCTCTCGTCCCGCACCGAGCAGCAGGCGGCTTCGCTGGCGCAGACGGCGGCCAGCATGGAGCAACTGACCGCGACGGTAAGCCAGAACGCCGATAACGCGCGTCAGGCGTCTGACCTGTCAAAACAGGCGGCGATGACGGCGAAGAAAGGCGGAGACCAGGCGTCCCATGTCGCCAGCACCATGCAGGAGATTGCCACCAGTTCGCAGAAAATTGGTGACATCATCAGCGTGATTGACGGTATCGCGTTCCAGACCAACATTCTGGCGCTGAATGCCGCCGTTGAAGCGGCGCGCGCCGGGGAGCAGGGGCGAGGATTTGCGGTGGTGGCAGGGGAAGTGCGTAACCTGGCGAGCCGCAGCGCCAACGCGGCGAAAGAGATTAAGGTGCTGATCGAAGAGTCGGTCTCGCGCGTTCAGCAGGGCTCAACGCTTGTGGATACGGCGGCGAAAACCATGCACGAGATTGTCACCTCCGTGACGCGGGTGAACGACATCATGGGCGAAATTGCCTCGGCGTCGGACGAACAGCGTCGCGGCATTGAGCAGGTTGCACAGGCCGTCAGCCAGATGGACCAGGTGACGCAACAGAACGCCTCGTTAGTTGAGGAAGCGGCAGCGGCAACCGATCAGCTGGCCAGCCAGGCAGATCGTCTGACCGGACTGGTCGCGGTGTTTAATGTGAAAGAGCACGTTGAAGCAGTAACAGAAGTCGGGCGGTCGCAGGCCGTGCCAGTTGTATCCTGAATGTAATTAAGAAGGCGCTATGACATCACCAATGCCCCCTGGGCAAACGTCATTATTGTTGCAGATGACACAGCGCCTCGCGCTGTCCGACGCGCATTTTCGTCGGATATGTCAGTTAATCTACCAGCGTGCGGGGATCGTGCTTGCGGATCATAAGCGCGACATGGTCTACAACCGCCTGGTGCGGCGCTTGCGCACGCTGGGGCTGGATGATTTTGGCCGCTATCTGAGCATGCTCGAGGCGAACCAGAACAGCGCGGAGTGGCAGGCTTTTATTAACTCGTTAACCACCAACCTGACGGCGTTTTTCCGTGAAGCCCACCACTTCCCGGTCCTGGCCGAGCACGCACGCCGTCGCACCGGGGAGTATCGCGTATGGAGTGCGGCCGCCTCGACGGGCGAAGAACCGTATTCGCTGGCGATCACCCTGGCTGACACCCTGGGCATGACGCCCGGACGCTGGAAAGTCTACGCCAGCGATATCGATACCGAGGTGCTGGAGAAGGCGCGTAACGGTGTTTATCGCCAGGATGAGCTGAAAACGCTGTCACCGCAGCAGCTGCAGCGTTATTTCATGCGCGGGACAGGCCCGCATGAAGGTTTGGTACGCGTACGCCAGGAGCTGGCGAACTGCGTTGAATTCGCGCCCGTAAACCTGCTGGATAAGCAGTACAACGTGCCGGGGCCGTTCGACGCTATCTTTTGCCGTAACGTCATGATCTATTTTGATAAAACGACGCAACAGGACATTCTGCGTCGGTTTGTTCCGTTGCTCAAGCCTGACGGTTTACTGTTTGCAGGGCACTCGGAAAACTTCAGCAACCTCGCGCGTGAGTTTAGCCTGCGTGGGCAAACGGTATATGCGCTGAGTAAGGAAAAAGCATGAGTAAAATCAGGGTGTTGTCTGTCGATGATTCAGCGCTGATGCGTCAGATCATGACTGAAATTATCAATAGCCACAGCGACATGGAGATGGTGGCAACCGCGCCCGATCCGCTGGTAGCGCGGGATTTAATTAAAAAATATAACCCCGACGTGCTAACGCTGGATGTCGAGATGCCGCGCATGGATGGCATAGATTTCCTCGAAAAATTAATGCGGCTTCGGCCCATGCCGGTGGTGATGGTCTCTTCCCTGACCGGAAAAGGCTCGGAAATCACCCTGCGCGCGCTGGAGCTGGGGGCGGTGGATTTTGTCACCAAACCGCAGCTCGGCATTCGCGAAGGGATGCTGGCCTACAGTGAAATGATCGCCGAGAAGATCCGCACCGCGTCTAGGGCGAAGCTTGCCGCCCACACGCCGATGGCCGCGCCTGCGACCCTGAAGGCCGGTCCCTTACTCAGCTCGGAAAAACTGCTGGTGATTGGCGCGTCAACCGGAGGAACAGAGGCAATTCGTCATGTACTCCAGCCATTGCCGCTTTCAAGTCCGGGTATTCTGATCACTCAGCATATGCCGCCAGGCTTTACCCGTTCGTTCGCCGAGCGCCTGAACAAGCTGTGCCAGATCAGCGTGAAAGAGGCGGAAGACGGCGAGCGCGTGCTCCCGGGACATGCCTATATCGCCCCGGGCGACAAGCATATGGAGCTGTCGCGCAGCGGCGCTAACTATCAAATCAAAATTCATGACGGACCGCCGGTCAACCGGCACCGTCCGTCGGTGGATGTGCTGTTTCATTCGGTGGCGAAACATGCGGGGCGCAACGCCGTTGGGGTGATCCTGACGGGGATGGGCAACGATGGTGCCGCCGGAATGCTTGCAATGCACCAGGCTGGCGCCTGGACGATTGCGCAGAATGAAGCAAGTTGTGTGGTGTTCGGCATGCCGCGCGAGGCCATCAATATGGGTGGCGTGAGCGAAGTGGTCGATCTTAGCCAGGTAAGCCAGCAGATGCTGGCGAAAATCAGTGCCGGACAGGCAATACGTATTTGACTCAGGAGTATTATTTTATGGCGGATAAAGAGCTTAAGTTTTTGGTTGTGGATGACTTTTCCACCATGCGTCGCATCGTGCGCAACCTGCTGAAAGAGCTGGGCTTCAACAACGTTGAAGAAGCAGAAGACGGTGTTGATGCGCTGAACAAACTGCAGGCTGGCGGGTTTGGTTTTGTTATCTCCGACTGGAACATGCCTAACATGGACGGTCTGGAACTGCTGAAAACCATTCGTGCCGATGCGGGAATGGCGTCTATGCCGGTTCTGATGGTCACTGCAGAAGCAAAAAAAGAGAACATCATTGCCGCTGCACAGGCGGGCGCAAGCGGCTATGTGGTGAAGCCATTCACCGCGGCAACCCTGGAAGAGAAGCTCGGTAAGATCTTCGAGAAACTCGGCATGTGAGGTGATGGAAATGTTGCAACCTGCTATGAAACCCGTTGAAGAACACTCGCCGAGCGATATCATCGTCCGCATCGGCAGCCTGACGCGCATGCTGCGTGACAGCCTGCGCGAGCTGGGTCTGGATCAGGCGATTGCCGAAGCCGCGGAAGCCATTCCTGATGCCCGCGATCGTCTGGACTATGTTGTGCAGATGACCGCTCAGGCCGCGGAACGTGCGCTGAACAGCGTTGAAGCGTCACAGCCGCACCAGGATGCGATGGAAAAGGGGGCGAAAGCGCTGAGCAAACGCTGGGACGAGTGGTTTGAGAACCCTATCGAGCTGGCGGATGCCCGCGAGCTGGTGACGGATACCCGTCAGTACCTGGGTGATGTGCCGGGTCACACCAGCTTCACCAACGCCCAGCTGCTGGACATCATGATGGCGCAGGATTTCCAGGACCTGACCGGTCAGGTGATCAAGCGCATGATGGATGTTATCCAGGAGATTGAACGTCAGCTGCTGATGGTTCTGCTGGAGAACATTCCGGAGCCGGCAGCCCGTCCAAAACGCGAGAATGAAAGCCTGCTCAATGGTCCTCAGCTCGACGCCAGTAAAGCGGGCGTGGTGGCAAGCCAGGATCAGGTCGACGACCTGCTGGACAGCCTCGGCTTTTGATGGTCCGTTCCGCCTCAGGAGGTGAACGCCACCTGAGGCGGTTTGCGACAAAATCACCGAAAAGAGCCCGAATAAACGGGCTTTTCCCGCCATTGGATTTCCGCTGCGCTGGCATGATACCCGTGACGTAATGGGCTGAGCATGCACTGTGGCAGAAGAGAACGACGACAAAACGGAAGCCCCCACACCCCACCGACTAGAAAAGGCGCGTGAGGAAGGGCAGATCCCCCGATCCCGAGAACTGACCTCCTTGCTGATCCTTATCGTAGGGGTGTGCATTATCTGGTGGGGCGGGGAGTCGCTCGCCCGCAAACTGGCGGGAATGTTGTCCACCGGCTTACGCTTTGACCACAGCATGGTCAACGATCCGAATCTGATCCTCAGCCAGATTATTCAGCTTATTAAAGGGGCCATGGTTGCGCTGCTGCCCCTGATTACCGGGGTCGTGCTGGTTGCGCTGGTCTCGCCGGTGATGCTCGGTGGTCTGGTTTTTAGCGCCAAATCGCTGCAGCCGAAATTTTCCAAACTGAACCCGCTGCCGGGCATTGCGAAAATGTTCTCTGCGCAGACCGGGGCTGAGCTGCTCAAAGCCGTTCTCAAATCGGTGCTGATGGGCAGCTCCGCGGGGTTTTACCTCTGGTACCACTGGCCGGAAATGATGCGACTTATCAGCGAATCACCGCTCACCGCGATGAGCAACGCGCTGAATCTGGTCGGGCTCTGCGCGCTTCTGGTGGTGCTCAGCATTATCCCGATGGTGGGTTTTGACGTGATCTTCCAGCTTTATACCCACTTCAAAAAACTGCGCATGTCACGGCAGGATATTCGTGACGAATATAAGCAGATGGAAGGTGACCCGCACGTGAAAGGGCGCATCCGCCAGATGCAGCGCGCCGCCGCCCGTCGCCGCATGATGGAAGATGTGCCGAAGGCCGACGTCATTGTTACTAACCCGACGCACTATTCCGTTGCGCTGCGCTATGACGAAAACAAAATGAGCGCGCCGAAAGTGGTGGCGAAAGGGGCGGGGCTGATCGCTCTGCGTATCCGGGAAATTGGCACCGAACACCGCGTGCCGATCCTGGAAGCCCCTCCGCTGGCGCGTGCCCTGTACCGCCATGCGGATATTGGACAACAGATCCCGGGACAACTCTACGCCGCCGTGGCGGAAGTGCTGGCCTGGGTATGGCAGTTGAAGCGCTGGCGTCTGGCCGGCGGTCAACGGCCTGTGAAACCTGAGAACCTTCCGGTGCCTGCCGCGCTGGATTTTATGAACGAGAAGGACACTGATGGCTAATCTGGTGGCAATGTTGCGCCTGCCCGGCAACCTGAAATCGACCCAATGGCAGATCCTGGCCGGGCCGATTCTGATCCTGCTAATTCTGTCGATGATGGTACTGCCGCTCCCGGCGTTCATCCTCGACCTGCTTTTCACTTTCAATATTGCGCTGTCCATTATGGTGCTGCTGGTGGCGATGTTCACCCAGCGTACCCTGGAATTCGCCGCGTTCCCGACCATTCTGCTGTTTACCACCCTGCTGCGACTGGCGCTGAACGTGGCGTCCACGCGTATCATCCTGATGGAAGGTCACACCGGGGCGGCAGCGGCGGGTAAAGTGGTGGAAGCGTTCGGCCACTTCCTGGTGGGCGGCAATTTCGCTATCGGTATCGTGGTGTTCGTTATCCTCGTTATCATCAACTTTATGGTTATCACCAAAGGTGCAGGGCGTATCGCGGAAGTGGGCGCGCGTTTTGTGCTGGACGGGATGCCGGGCAAGCAGATGGCGATCGACGCCGACCTGAATGCCGGTCTTATCGCCGAAGATGAAGCCAAAAAACGCCGTTCGGAAGTGACGCAGGAAGCGGACTTCTACGGCTCCATGGACGGTGCGAGTAAGTTTGTGCGCGGTGACGCCATCGCAGGCATTCTGATCATGGTGATTAACGTGGTCGGCGGCCTGCTGGTGGGGGTATTGCAGCACGGGATGGACATGGGCCACGCGGCGGAAAGCTATACGCTGCTGACCATTGGTGACGGTCTGGTTGCGCAGATCCCGGCGCTGGTGATTTCCACGGCGGCGGGTGTCATCGTGACCCGCGTGAGCACCGATCAGGACGTTGGCGAGCAGATGGTGGGCCAGCTGTTCAGTAACCCGCGCGTCATGCTGCTTGCCGCGGCGGTTCTCGGGTTGCTCGGTCTGGTGCCGGGGATGCCAAACCTCGTCTTCCTGCTGTTTACGGCAGGTCTGCTGGGGCTAGCCTGGTGGATGCGTGGCCGTGAAACCAAACCGGCTGCGGAACCTGTTCCGGTAAAAATGCCGGAGAATACCCAGGCCGTCGAAGCGACCTGGAACGACGTTCAGCTGGAAGATTCCCTGGGAATGGAAGTGGGCTATCGCCTGATCCCGATGGTCGATTTCCAGCAGGACGGCGAGCTGCTTGGCCGTATCCGCAGCATCCGTAAAAAATTCGCGCAGGATATGGGCTTCCTGCCGCCAGTGGTACACATCCGCGACAATATGGACCTGCCGCCCGCGCGCTATCGCATCCTGATGAAAGGCGTTGAAATTGGCAGCGGTGATGCCTATCCGGGCCGCTGGCTGGCGATTAACCCCGGTACCGCCGCAGGCACGCTGCCGGGCGAGCAAACCATCGACCCGGCCTTTGGTCTGGCCGCGATCTGGATTGAAAGTGCCCTGAAAGAGCAGGCGCAGATCCAGGGGTATACGGTTGTTGAAGCCAGTACCGTGGTGGCGACCCACCTTAATCACCTGATTGGGCAATTCTCGGCAGAGCTGTTTGGTCGTCAGGAAGCGCAGCAGCTGCTGGACCGCGTCACGCAGGAGATGCCGAAGCTGACGGAAGATCTGGTCCCGGGCGTGGTGACGCTGACGACGCTGCACAAGGTGCTGCAAAACCTGCTCGAAGAAAAGGTACCGATCCGCGATATGCGCACCATTCTGGAAACGCTGGCAGAGCATGCGCCAATCCAGAGCGATCCGCACGAGCTGACGGCGGTGGTGCGCGTGGCGCTGGGGCGCGCGATCACCCAGCAGTGGTTCCCGGGAACCGGAGAAGTGCAGGTTATTGGCCTCGATACGCCGCTTGAACGCCTGCTGCTTCAGGCCCTGCAGGGCGGGGGCGGTCTGGAGCCGGGCCTGGCGGACCGTCTGCTGGCGCAAACCCAGGAGGCGCTGGCGCGTCAGGAGATGCTTGGCGCGCCGCCGGTGCTGCTGGTGAACCATGCGCTGCGTCCGCTGCTGTCGCGCTTCCTGCGTCGTAGCCTGAATCAGCTGGTCGTACTCTCGAATCTGGAGCTGTCGGACAACCGTCATATCCGCATGACCGCGACGATTGGAGGAAAATAATGCGTAAATGGCTTTGGATTTTGCTCTTCCCGCTGGTGGCACAGGCTGGTGGGGAGGGGACCTGGCAGGCAAGCAGCATGGGGGTGACCCTCAGCAACCGGGGCGTCGCCATGTCCTCTAATCCGCTTTCGCCTTCTGAAGGCGTTTCCGGTCAGATGGGCCTTGTGGTCTGGAACTACCGGCTGATTGGCCCTACGCCAGCCGGACTGCGGGTGCGTCTTTGTTCTCAGACGCGCTGCACGGAAATCGACGGCGAAAATGGTACGACGCAGGCGTTCAACGGCGTACCGGCCATTGAGCCTTTGCGTTTCATCTGGGAAGTGCCGGGCGGGGGACGTTTGATCCCGGCGCTGAAGGTGCAGAGTAATTCTGTCATCGTGAACTACCGCTGACGGTTGCGTGAGCAGGACTGCAAAAAATAAAACCCGGCGCTTGCCGGGTTTTTTGTATTACATACGTTCTACGGTTTCGATACCCAGGGTATCCAGACCCAGCTTCAGGGTCTTCGCCGTGAGCTGCGCCAGCTTCAGGCGGCTGTTGCGGACCGATTCGTTTTCCGCAGACAGAATAGGGCAGTGCTCGTAGAAGCCGGAGAACAGACCCGCCAGATCGTACAGGTAAGCACACATCACGTGCGGCGTGCCGTCACGCGCGACAACCGTCAGCGTCTCTTCGAACTGCAGCAGACGTGCCGCCAGCTGCGCTTCACGATCTTCCGTGATGGTCACGGCAGCATTTGCCAGCACGCTTTCGTCGATATTAGCTTTACGGAATACCGACAGCACGCGGGTGTAAGCGTACTGCATGTATGGCGCCGTGTTGCCTTCAAACGCCAGCATGTTATCCCAGTCGAAGATATAGTCGGTGGTACGGTTCTTGGAAAGATCCGCGTATTTCACCGCACCGATACCCACGGCGTTGGCCAGTTTTTCCAGTTCGTCAGCAGGCATGTCCGGATTCTTCTCGGCCACCAGACGGCGGGCGCGTTCCAGCGCTTCGTCCAGCAGGTCAGAAAGCTTCACGGTACCGCCCGCACGGGTTTTGAACGGCTTGCCGTCTTTACCCAGCATCATGCCGAACATGTGGTGTTCCAGCGGAACGCAATCCGGCACGTAACCGGCTTTACGCACGATGGTCCACGCCTGCATCAGGTGCTGGTGCTGACGGGAGTCGATGTAGTACAGCACGCGGTCGGCATGCAGCGTTTCGTAACGGTATTTTGCGCAGGCGATGTCAGTAGTGGTGTAGAGATAGCCGCCATCCTTTTTCTGGATGATCACGCCCATCGGTTCACCTTCCTTGTTTTTATACTCATCAAGGAACACAACTGTTGCGCCTTCGCTCTCAACCGCCAGATTTTTCGCTTTCAGGTCCGCCACAATGCCGGGCAGCATTGGGTTATACAGGCTTTCACCCATCACGTCGTCACGGGTCAGGGTGACGTTCAGGCGGTTATAGGTAAGCTGGTTCTGAGACATGGTGATGTCAACCAGCTTGCGCCACATCTCGAGGAAGTATTGATCGCCGCCCTGCAGTTTTACCACGTAGCTGCGCGCGCGCTCGGCAAAGGCTTCGTCTTCGTCGTAGTGTTTTTTGGCTTCGCGATAAAACCCTTCCAGGTCCGCCAGCGCCATTTCACCCGCGTTTTCCTGCTGCTGTTTTTCCAGGTAAGCAATCAGCATGCCGAACTGGGTACCCCAGTCGCCCACGTGGTTCGCGCGGATCACCTTGTGACCGAGGAACTCGAGCGTGCGCACTGCGGCATCACCGATGATGGTGGAGCGCAGGTGGCCAACGTGCATCTCTTTCGCCACGTTCGGCGCAGAATAGTCGATCACGACGGTCTGCGCTTCCGGCTGGGACACACCCAGACGATCGGATTTCAGCGCCGCGTCAACGTGGCGGGCCAGGAACGCAGGTTCCAGGAAGATATTGATAAAGCCCGGGCCGGCAATTTCGGTTTTGCTGGCAATGCCGGTGAGATCCAGATGCGTCAGTACCTGCTCAGCGAGCTGTCGCGGCGGCATGCCCAGTTTTTTAGCCACTGCCATCACGCCATTAGCCTGATAGTCGCCAAACTGTACTTTTGCTGACTGACGAACCTGCGGTTCGCAATCCGCAGGTGCACCTGCGGCAATCAGTGCCTGACTGACTTTTTCGGAGAGAAGAGCCTGAATATTCACCTGGATACCTTACGTTTTTGATGCGGGCTTACAACCGCCCGCGCCAGTTAAAGAATTTAGGGCGGGAGTATACTGCAAATGCCTTCTGTCGTCAGCATCGCGGGGCCTGAAGATTGCTCAGAATCCAGGCAGTGAAGGTGTGCATAAACATGCAGTCATAAAAAGCCGGATTCAGCGGTTGGTCAAAACAGGGCAACAGAGTAAATTAGCGGCTTTGCGACACGAAAAGAGAGTGAATTATGGCGAACTGGCAATCCATTGACGAACTGCATGATATTTCCGCAGATTTACCGCGCTTCACCCAGGCGTTCACAGAACTTGCCACCCGTCTGGGTCTGGATATCGCACCGCTTGAGGCTGATCACATCTCTTTGCGCTGTCATCAGAATGCCACCGCAGAGCGCTGGCGTCGCGGTTTCGAACAGTGCGGCGTGTTGCTCTCCGAGAACATCATCAATGGTCGCCCCATTTGCCTGTTTAAACTGCATGAACCGGTGAACGTGGCCCACTGGCACTTCACCGTGGTTGAGCTGCCGTGGCCAGGCGAGAAGCGCTATCCGCACGAAGGCTGGGAGCATATCGAAATTGTCCTGCCGGGTGAACCGGAGACGTTGAACGCGCGCGCGCTGGCCCTGCTTTCTGACGACGGCTTAAGCAAGCCGGGAATTTTTGTGAAGACGAGTTCTCCCAAAGGCGAGCGCGAGCGGTTACCTAACCCGACGCTGGCCGTCACGGACGGACAGGTCACGGTGAAATTTCATCCGTGGACCATTGAGCAGATCGTTGCCAGCGAAGCGTAAGAGATGTGAGTTCACGCCGCGACTGAAAATGGACGGCGTGGCATGATGATTCGTTTAGTGGGATTTCAGGAGGATTAAATGGCGCTGCTGGAGATTTGTTGTTACAGCGTGGAGTGTGCTGTGACCGCACAAAAACACGGGGCTGACCGTATTGAACTGTGCGCGGCACCCAAAGAGGGCGGGCTGACGCCGTCCTTCGGCGTGTTAAAGTCTGCCCGTCAGGCACTCACCATTCCCGTTCACCCGATTATTCGCCCGCGCGGCGGTGATTTTTGTTACACGGCAGGCGAGTTCAGTGCCATGCTTGAAGACATCGCCCTCGTGCGCGACCTGGGGTTCCCCGGGCTGGTCACCGGTCTGCTGGATGAAGACGGCAATATCGATCTCCCGCGCATGCGTCAGGTGATGAGCGCCGCACAGGGGCTGGCCGTCACTTTTCATCGTGCATTTGATATGTGTAAAGATCCGCTTCAGGCCTTTGAAACGCTTGGAGAACTTGGCGTGGCGCGCATTCTGACATCGGGTCAACAGGCGTCAGCTGAAAAAGGACTGCAATTAATTACGGAACTAAAAGCACATTCCGGTGTTCCAATAATAATGGCGGGTGCGGGAGTCCGCGCCAGCAATCTGGAACGGTTTTTAAACGCTGGGGTAGAAGAGCTGCACAGCTCCGCGGGTAAATGGATACCTTCGCCCATGCGTTATCGCAATACAGGGTTGTCAATGTCGACGGATGCTGAAGCAGATGAGTATTCACGCTACGGCGTAGAGGGAGAGTCGGTTGCGGAAATGAAGTCGCTGATTGAGCGCCATCACGTGTAGCAACGTACCGATTTTTACCGCGCATCATGTCGCCCAATATGATGCTTGCTTGTACCAGGCCCCTGCAATTTCAACAGGGGCCTTTTTTTATCTCCTCACCCTAACCCTCTCCCCATAGGGGAGAGGGCCGGGGTGAGGGGAAAACTACGGCTTCGTCGCTATCAACACCGCACGCATCGGGGCCGGATAGCCTTCGATGGTTTTGCTGTGGTCGGCCGGGTCGAGGAACTGCTCCAGCGATTCGGTAATCATCCAGTCGGTGCGGCGCTGCTCTTCGAGAGAGGTCACGCTGACATCGGCAATCCGCACGTCCACAAACCCGCACTTCTCCAGCCAGTTCTTCAGCGCCAGCGCGGAAGGGATGAAGTAAACGTTGCGCATCTGCGCGTAGCGATCGCCCGGCACCAGAACAGCATGTTCATCCCCTTCGATCACCAGCGTTTCCAGCACCAGCTCGCCGCCGCTGACCAACTGATCCTTCAGTTGCCACAGGTGCTCCAGCGGAGAACGACGGTGATACAGCACGCCCATGGAGAACACGGTATCAAACGCTTTCAGGGCAGGGAGCTGTTCAATGCCCAGCGGCAGCAGGTGCGCGCGCTGGTCGTTACCCAGCAGCTTACGTACCGCTTCAAACTGGCACAGGAACAGCTGCATCGGGTCAATACCGACCGCCAGGTGCGCGCCCGCGCCAATCATGCGCCACATGTGGTAACCGCTGCCGCAGCCCACGTCCAGAATGGTACGTCCGGTCAGGTCGGAAAGGTGCGGCAGAACGCGATCCCATTTCCAGTCCGAGCGCCATTCGGTATTGATGTTCACCCCGTACAGCGAGAACGGGCCTTTGCGCCACGGCATCAGATTGCGCATCAGCGTTTCGATGCGGTTGATCTGCCCGGCCGGAAGCGGCTCTTCGCTTTCGGCGGTTACGCTGTGCAGAAGATCCAGACGATGCGGGGTCAGCTCGGGCAGAAACTCCACCGCGTTTGACCACTGCTTTAACAGGCCGTGCTGCTGATCGCGCTGCCAGGCGGCAATCTGCGCGGGCAAGGTTTCCAGCCAGTGGGAGAGCTGGTTTTTGGCAATCAACTGATAGAAGTTACTGAATTCGATCATGCCGGTTTCCCCGCTTTCAGCGCCACCAGAGAGCCAAAGTTAAAGCACTGGAACCACAGTTCGCTGTGCTCAAACCCGGCTTTGCTCAGACGCGCTTTGTGGGTTTCTACGGAATCCGTCAGCATCACGTTTTCGAGCATGCTGCGCTTCTGGCTGATCTCCAGCTCGCTGTAGCCGTTCGCCCGTTTGAAATCGTGGTGCATGTTGAACAGCAGCTCGCCAACCTCGGCATCTTCGAAGCTGAATTTCTCCGAGAGCACCAGCGCGCCGCCAGGATTCAGCCCCTGATAAATTTTGTCCAGCAGCAGCTGGCGGTCTTCCGGCACCAGGAACTGAAGGGTGAAATTCAGCACCACCATCGAGGCGTTATTGATTTCAATCTCGCGGATATCACCTTCCACCACGTCCACCGGAACAGGGGCTTTGTACGCGTCAATATGGCGACGGCAGCGCTCAACCATGGCCGGGGAGTTATCGACGGCAATGATTCGGCAGCCTTCCTGGTGAATATTACGACGAACCGACAGCGTTGCCGCGCCGAGCGAGCAGCCCAGGTCATAGACCTGCGTGCCGGGTTGAACGAAGCGCTCAGCCAGCATGCCGATCATAGAGATAATATTGGAATAACCGGGAACAGAGCGCTGGATCATATCCGGGAAGACTTCAGCTACCCGTTCATCGAAGGTCCAGTCGCCCAGGCTGGCGATAGGCGCGGAAAAAAGCGTGTCGCGATCTGACATAACGTAAAAATCCGGGAAAAATAAAGTGGCGTATTGTGCGCTAATGGAGGGAGAAAACCAACTCCCACGGCATATACCACAGGTTAGCCAGCACCATCAGCAAAAGCGAACACCAGGTCGCACTCATGCCGGAACGACGCCAGCGGATTAAGCGGTGGTGAAAGCCGTAATAATGCATCAGGCGGCCAGCAATAAGAAGCAGGCCACAGATATGAACCATCCAGGTTTCTGCGCCATTCATCTCCATAAAAAGCAGCAGGATTAAGGCTGCGGGGATGTATTCGACCGCGTTGCCATGAATGCGGATAGCGCTTTGTAGCTCTGAAAATCCGCCGTCACCGTAGGAGACACGGTACAGCGTTCTGAGGCGCACAACATCAAATGAAAACTTAATCAGCAGTAATGCACCTAACACCGCATACAGCGCGCTGACCATACAAACTCCCTGTTTTTTGGCAGATGGCACTTCACTATGATAGGGGGTGATATCAGAAAAGAGAAGATTGTTGTGGGATGCCAGGGGCGCTGCCCACGGACGGCACCGCAGCCTGCAAGGCCTGCCACAGAGCATCGACCAGTTCGGGGGCCTGGGCAATATCCGGCGTGTGCAAAAAGAGATACGGCGTGGTGGTGTGTTCCCACGAGGCCAGTTTTTCCAGCCAGACGGCGAACATCGCCTGGTTTTGCTGCATGTTATCGCTGCCGATAAACCTGACCATCGGGTTCTGCGCAGTCATGATGGCGTGGACCGGCACTTTCGGTTTTTTACGCTGCGCCTCAATGATGGCCTCACTGTGCGGTATCGCGCTGTGCACCGGACGGCTGTCGAGGATCACCCGGTTGACGGAACGTTCAAGAAGGCCGCGGTTGAGCGCTTTTTCTGCTTCGCCCTTCGCAAAGAAGTCCTTGTGTCGGACCTCCACCCCATAGGTAAACTCCCGGGGCAGGGCGTCCAGAAACGTCCACAGTGCGGGCAGGTCGCGAGGGCCAAAGACGGCCGGAAGCTGCAGCCAGTACTGGCCGATGCGGTTTGCCAGAGGCGCCATCCGGGCAAAGAATTCGTCGGTCAACTCACCGCAGTTTCGCAGTGCGGCCTGGTGAGAAATGGTCGCCGGAAACTTGAAGCAGAAACGGAAATCGTCGGTTGTTTGCTCCCGCCAGCGTGCGACAATCTCAGCTTTGGGGAGCGCATACAGGGTGGTGTTGCCCTCGACACAGTTGAAGTGTCGGGCATACTCTTCAAGGCTGGTGATGCCAAGGCGCACCCATTTCGGGTGCGACCACTGGGGCAGGCCCACATACATCATAGTGCGCGAAGGATCTCATCCGTGCTGCGCACGCGGCCGATGCGCGGGAAGATATGGGTCATGCTGCCCTGATGCTGTTCCGCGGAGGCCGCGCTGCAGGCATCTTCGGCGATCACCAGATTAAAGCCCAGTTCCCAGGCGTTGCGGGCGGTTGACTCCACGCCGATATTGGTGGAAATGCCGCACAGGATGAGAGTGTCAATGCCGCGACGGCGGAGCTGCAGCTCGAGATCGGTACCGTAGAAGGCACCCCACTGGCGTTTGGTCACTTCAATATCGCTGTCGCGTTTGCCGAGTGAGACCGGGTACGTCCACCAGTTTTCCGGCAGGGCTCGCGCGGGTGCCTGCGCATCAACGGGCTGTTTTAACGCTTCGGCGTAATCCGCGGACCAGCCGACGCGCACCATGACCACCGGCGCACCGCTGGCACGGCATTTCTCCGCCAGGCGAGCGGCGCGGTCGACCACATCGTCTGCGGTATGCGGGCCACCGGCAAAGGGCAAAATGCCTTCCTGTAAATCAATCACTACAAGCGCGGTTTTTCTGGCATCAAGGGTTAACATCGTTACTCCCGTTAAATTAATCACTTCTGGACACCATACGACGTGATGGCCTGTTATTGGTCGCATAATTTTGTTAATTTTTGTGAGAATGCGCAATAAGAGTGCAGCAAACGACCGCCTGGCCGTGGTTCGCTCTTATCGTCCGGCGGAATTTCCAGTATAATAGCCGCCTTTTTTCATCCAGTTGTGACATACAGAAAGCTGCGACATAGTAGCCTGCATACCAGGCGACATTTAGCCTGCGGCTAATTAAGGGATATCTCATGCGTACAGAATATTGCGGGCAGCTGCGTCAGTCCCACGTCGGACAGCAGGTCACCCTGTGTGGTTGGGTCAATCGTCGTCGTGATCTTGGTAGCCTTATCTTCATCGATATGCGCGACCGCGAAGGTATCGTTCAGGTGTTCTTCGACCCGGATCGCGCAGATGCGTTGAAGCTGGCCTCTGAGCTGCGTAATGAGTTCTGCATTCAGGTTACTGGCACCGTGCGTGCGCGTGACGAGAAAAACGTCAACGCCGACATGGCGACGGGTGCCATTGAAGTGCTGGCGTCCGATCTGACGATCATCAACCGTGCTGAAGCGCTGCCGCTTGACTCCAACCACGTCAACACTGAAGAAGCGCGTCTGAAATACCGCTACCTGGATCTGCGTCGCCCGGAAATGGCTCAGCGCCTGAAAACCCGTGCGAAAATCACCAGCCTGGTGCGTCGCTTTATGGATGATCACGGTTTCCTCGATATCGAAACCCCGATGCTGACCAAAGCCACGCCGGAAGGCGCGCGCGACTACCTGGTCCCATCCCGCGTTCATAAAGGTAAATTCTACGCGCTGCCGCAGTCTCCGCAGCTGTTCAAACAGCTGCTGATGATGTCCGGCTTCGATCGCTACTATCAGATCGTTAAATGCTTCCGCGACGAAGACCTGCGCGCTGACCGCCAGCCAGAATTTACCCAGATCGACGTGGAAACCTCCTTCATGACCGCCGAGCAGGTGCGTGAAGTGATGGAAGCCCTGGTGCGTAGCCTGTGGAACGACGTAAAAGGTGTTGAGCTGGGCGATTTCCCAATTATGACCTTCGCTGAAGCCGAGCGTCGCTACGGATCCGACAAACCTGACCTGCGTAACCCGATGGAGCTGGTGGACGTTGCAGACCTGGTGAAAGGCGTTGAGTTTGCCGTCTTCGCTGGCCCGGCTAACGATCCTAAAGGCCGCGTGGCGGCCCTGCGCGTGCCGGGCGGTGCAGCACTGAGCCGCAAGCAGATCGACGACTATGGCAACTTCATCAAGATCTACGGCGCGAAAGGTCTGGCCTATATTAAGGTGACCGAGCGTGCGAAAGGTCTGGAAGGTATCACCAGCCCGGTAGCGAAATTCCTGAACGCGGACATCGTGGAAGCTATCCTTGAGCGCACCGGCGCGCAGGACGGCGACATGATCTTCTTCGGCGCAGACAACAAGAAAGTTGTGGCGGATGCGATGGGCGCGCTGCGTCTGAAGCTCGGCAAAGACCTGAGCCTGACCGACGAAAACAAATGGGCGCCGCTGTGGGTTATCGACTTCCCAATGTTTGAAGACGACGGTGAAGGCGGCCTGACGGCGATGCACCACCCGTTCACCTCGCCAAAAGACATGACGGCAGCAGAGCTGAAAGCGGCGCCGGAAGACGCGGTCGCGAACGCTTATGACATGGTTATCAACGGCTACGAAGTGGGCGGCGGTTCCGTGCGTATTCACAGCGGTGAAATGCAGCAGACCGTGTTCGGCATCCTGGGCATCAACGAGCAGGAGCAGCGCGAGAAGTTTGGCTTCCTGCTGGACGCGCTGAAATACGGTACGCCTCCGCACGCAGGTCTGGCCTTCGGTCTTGACCGACTGACCATGCTGCTGACCGGCACCGATAACATTCGTGATGTTATTGCCTTCCCGAAAACCACTGCCGCAGCGTGTCTGATGACCGAAGCGCCAAGCTTTGCTAACCCAGCCTCTCTGGCTGAGCTGGGCATTGAAGTGGTGAAGAAGGAAGAGAAAAACTGATATGGAATATAAGCTTCCCGTTTCGGTTCTGGTGGTCATTTATGCAGAAGACACGAAGCGGGTGCTGATGTTGCAGCGGCGCGATGACCCTGATTTCTGGCAGTCGGTAACCGGCAGTCTGGAAGAGGGAGAAACCGCGCCGCAGGCCGCCGCGCGTGAAGTAAAGGAAGAGGTCGCCATTGACGTTGCCCGCGAGCAACTGACCCTGAAGGACTGTCAGCGCACGGTGGAGTTTGAAATTTTTAGCCATTTACGTCATCGCTACGCGCCGGGTACCAGGCGCAACACGGAGTCGTGGTTCTGTCTCGCGCTCCCCCATGAACGGGAGATCGTGTTTACCGAACACCTGACCTACCGCTGGGTGAATGCGGCGGAGGCCGCCGCACTGACCAAGTCGTGGAGCAACCGGCAGGCGATTGAAGAATTTGTAATTAACGCTGCCTGAAAAGGCGCGCTCTTTGAGGATATTTTTATGGCAGGTCATAGTAAGTGGGCCAACACCAAACACCGCAAAGCGGCACAGGATGCCAAGCGCGGTAAGATCTTTACCAAAATCATTCGCGAGCTGGTGACGGCAGCGCGTCTGGGCGGCGGTGACCCGGCTTCTAACCCGCGTCTGCGCGCGGCGGTTGATAAAGCGCTGTCCAACAACATGACGCGTGACACCCTGAACCGTGCTATCGCACGTGGCGTGGGCGGCGACGAAGACGCGAACATGGAAACCATCATTTATGAAGGTTACGGCCCTGGCGGTACGGCGGTGATGGTTGAGTGCCTGTCCGACAACCGTAACCGTACCGTTGCGGAAGTGCGCCACGCGTTCACCAAAACCGGTGGCAACCTGGGCACTGACGGTTCCGTTGCTTACCTGTTCAGCAAAAAAGGCGTCATCTCCTTCGAGAAAGGCGATGAAGATGCGATCATGGAAGCGGCGCTCGAAGCCGGTGCGGAAGACGTGGTGACGTTCGATGACGGTGCTATCGACGTTTACACCGCATGGGAAGAGATGGGTGCCGTGCGCGACGCGCTGGAAGCGGCTGGCCTGAAAGCGGACAACGCTGAAGTCTCCATGATCCCGTCCACCAAAGCGGACATGGATGCGGAAACCGCACCAAAACTGCTGCGTCTGATCGACATGCTCGAAGACTGCGACGACGTGCAGGAAGTGTACCACAACGGTGAAATCTCTGATGAGGTTGCAGCGACTCTCTAATGAGAGCGTGTAAATCCGTTACAGGAGACGCGTGATGTCGATTATTCTCGGGATTGACCCAGGCTCACGCGTCACCGGTTATGGCGTTATTCGTCAGGTGGGACGCCAGCTAACCTACCTGGGCAGTGGCTGTATTCGCACCAAAGTGGACGATCTGCCGTCGCGCCTGAAGCTCATTTATGCGGGCGTGTCGGAGATCATCACCCAGTTTCAGCCGGATTATTTCGCTATCGAGCAGGTCTTTATGGCGAAAAACGCCGATTCGGCGCTAAAGCTCGGTCAGGCGCGCGGAGTGGCCATTGTGGCTGCGGTCAACCAGGATTTGCCGGTATTTGAATACGCGGCACGTCAGGTCAAGCAGACGGTGGTGGGCATTGGTAGCGCGGAGAAAAGTCAGGTGCAGCACATGGTGCGGACCCTGCTGAAGCTGCCAGCGAACCCGCAGGCTGACGCCGCGGATGCGCTGGCGATTGCGATTACCCACTGTCACGTCAGCCAGAACGCGATGCAGATGAGCGAGTCGCGGCTTAATCTGGCGCGAGGCAGGTTACGATAATGAGAAATCAGGCTGGATAAACATCCAGCCTTTTTTTATTATGTCGGCAGTTAATTTCTCCCAGAACGCAGGAGCGTCACGTGATAGGCAGACTCAGAGGCATCATCATTGAAAAACAACCCCCGTTAGTGCTGCTGGAAGTGGGTGGCGTGGGCTATGAAGTCCATATGCCGATGACCTGCTTCTATGAGCTGCCGGACGCGGGCAAAGAGGCGATTGTCTTTACTCAGTTTGTGGTGCGTGAAGATGCCCAGCTGCTGTACGGCTTCAATAACAAGCAGGAGCGGACCCTGTTCCGCGAGCTGATTAAAACTAACGGCGTTGGCCCGAAGCTGGCGCTGGCGATTTTATCCGGCATGTCAGCGTCACAGTTTGTGAATGCCGTTGAGCGCGAAGATCCTGCTGCGCTGATTAAGCTTCCGGGCATCGGCAAGAAAACGGCAGAGCGCCTGATTGTCGAGATGAAAGACCGCTTTAAAGGTCTGCATGGCGATCTGTTCACGCCGGCTGCCGATTTGGTACTGACCTCGCCAGGCGGCCCTGCCACGGATGATGATGCCGAGCAGGAAGCGGTTGCCGCGCTGGTGGCGCTGGGCTATAAACCTCAGGAGGCCAGCCGTATGGTGAGCAAAATTGCCAAACCGGACGCCAGCAGTGAAACCCTGATTCGCGAAGCGCTGCGCGCTGCATTGTGAGGTAAAGGATGATTGAAGCAGACCGCCTGGTATCGGCAGGCACTATTCAGGCAGATGACGTGGTGGATCGCGCGATCCGCCCAAAACTGCTTGATGAGTATATCGGCCAGCCGCAGGTTCGTTCCCAGATGGAGATTTTCATCCAGGCGGCAAAGCTGCGCGGCGATGCGCTCGATCACCTGCTGATTTTTGGCCCTCCAGGTTTGGGGAAAACCACGCTGGCGAATATCGTCGCCAATGAAATGGGCGTCAACCTGCGCACCACCTCCGGCCCGGTGCTGGAGAAGGCGGGCGATCTCGCTGCGATGCTGACCAACCTCGAACCGCATGACGTGCTGTTTATCGATGAGATCCACCGCCTGTCACCGGTGGTGGAGGAAGTGCTCTATCCGGCGATGGAAGATTACCAGCTGGATATCATGATCGGCGAAGGCCCGGCCGCGCGCTCCATCAAAATCGATCTGCCGCCGTTTACCCTGATTGGTGCAACGACCCGCGCCGGGTCGTTGACCTCTCCACTGCGCGACCGTTTCGGTATCGTGCAGCGTCTTGAGTTTTACCAGGTAGCGGACCTCCAGCATATCGTTGGCCGTAGCGCCCGTTATATGGGGCTGGAGATGAGCGAAGAGGGGGCGTTTGAAGTGGCGAAGCGTTCCCGCGGTACGCCGCGTATCGCCAACCGCCTGCTGCGCCGCGTGCGTGACTTTGCCGAAGTGAAGCACGATGGCTCGATTTCCGCCGAGATCGCCGCTCAGGCGCTGGATATGCTGAACGTCGATGCCGAAGGCTTTGACTATATGGACCGTAAACTGCTGCTGGCGGTGCTGGATAAGTTCTTTGGCGGCCCGGTCGGGCTGGATAACCTGGCTGCGGCAATCGGGGAAGAGCGCGAAACCATTGAGGACGTGCTTGAACCGTATCTGATCCAGCAGGGCTTCCTGCAGCGCACCCCGCGTGGACGTATGGCGACGGTGCGGGCGTGGAATCATTTCGGCATTACGCCACCGGCAATGCCGTAATGCATTGTTCCCTCTCCCTGTGGGAGAGGGCCAGGGTGAGGGCATCAGCGCCCTCGATGTTAATTTGCGGTCTTCTTCATCATACTGAAGATAAACAGCACCGCTGCACTCAACACCACAGACGGCCCCGCAGGCGTGTCATAGAACGCCGAGAAGGTGAGTCCACCCGTTACCGCAATCATTCCGACAATCACGGCCACACCGGCCATCTGCTCCGGCGTACGGGCAAAACGACGCGCCGTAGCCGCAGGGATGATCAGCAGCGAGGTAATAATCAGCGCGCCGACAAACTTCATCGCCACGCCTATGGTTAACGCCGTTACCAGCATCAGCAGCAGCTTAACGCGCTGCAGCTTCACGCCGTCGACAAACGCCAGGTCCGGGCTGACGGTCATGGCCAGCAGGTTACGCCACTGCCAGAGCAGAATAGCGAGCACCACCACAACGCCAATGGCGATTGCGATGAGATCGTCTGGCGTGACGGCCAGCAGGTCACCGAACAGGTAAGCCATCAGATCCACGCGGATATTCGACATCAGGCTGACCACCACCAGGCCCAGAGACAGGGCACTATGCGCCATGATGCCAAGCAGCGTATCAATTGCGAGGTGAGGGCGCTTCTCCAGCCAGACCAGACCGGCGGCCAGCAACAGCGTGACCACAATCACCGCGTAAAACGGGTTGACGTTGAGCAGCAGGCCAAAAGCCACACCCAGCAGGGACGCGTGCGCCAGGGTATCGCCAAAATAGGACATTCTGCGCCAGACGACAAACGAGCCGAGCGGACCCGCGGCGCAGGCAAGCATAATCCCGGCCAGCCAGCCGGGCAGTAACAGTTCAATCATGAGTGTCCATTTCCCCGACGCAGTACGATTCGTCCCTGTAAATCATGGCGATGATTATGATGATGGCGATAGATGCCCAGTTGTTCAGCACCGCGAGGGCCGAACATGGAGATAAATTCCGGGTGCATGGAGACCACTTCTGGCGTGCCGGAGCAGCAGATATGGTGGTTAAGACACAGCACTTCGTCAGTCTTTGCCATCACCAGATGCAGGTCGTGGGATACCATCAGCACCGCGCAGTTCAGTTCCTGACGCAGCTGGTCAATAAGATCGTATAGCGCGACCTGGCCGTTGACGTCGACCCCCTGTGTTGGCTCATCCAGCACCAGCAGCTGCGGGCTGCTCAGCAGCGCGCGGGCAAGTAAGACGCGCTGAGTTTCACCGCCGGACAGTTTTTGCAGCGGCGCATCGACAAGATGGCCCGCCTGCACGCGTTTCAGTGCCGGGAGAATATCGGCTTTACGCGTGCCGGGGCGCAGACGCAGGAAGCGGCTGACCGTCAGCGGCAGCGTGGCGTCGAGATGAAGTTTTTGCGGCACATAGCCGATACGCAATTTTTCCTCGCGCTTGATCACGCCTTCATCGGGTGCGACCAGACCCAGCACCACGCGCACCAGGGTGGATTTGCCTGCGCCATTGGGGCCGAGCAGCGTCAGAATTTTGCCGGGCCTCAGATCGAGCGACACGTCAGAGAGGACGCGGCGCTGGCCAAATGAGACCGAAATATTTTCAAGGGAAACCAATGTCGTCATGTCATTTTAAGCTTGAAGAAGTCAACGAATGTTATAATATCACATTCCACGCATTCACTACGATGATTAGTCGCATTATGTTACATAAAAATACGCTTCTTTTCGCAGCATTATCCGCTGCCCTTTGGGGTACAACCGCACAAGATGTTAACGCTGCGGTTGTCGCTTCGCTTAAACCACTCGGATTCATCGCGTCGGCCATTGCAGACGGGGTCACGGAAACCCAGGTTCTGCTCCCTGATGGTGCATCCGAGCATGACTATTCCCTGCGCCCGTCAGATGTAAAACGCTTACAAAACGCGGACTTAGTCGTCTGGATTGGCCCGGAAATGGAAGCGTTCATGCAGAAGTCAGCAAAACAGGTTGCCGGCGAAAAGCAGGTCGCGATTGCAGACCTCCCCGGCGTGAAACCGCTGCTCATGAAAGGGGCGGATGACGACGGTGACGAACATGACCATCACGCTGCAGAGGGTGAAAAAGGTGATGGAGATCACCATCACGGCGAGTACAACATGCATCTTTGGTTATCCCCAGAGATAGCGCGGCTTTCAGCGGTTGCAATCCATGACAAATTAGTGGAACTTATGCCGCAAAGTCGAGCCAAACTAGACGCCAACCTGAAGGATTTTGAGGCACAATTAGCCGCAACCGATAAGCAGGTAGGTAATGAGCTCGCACCGTTGAAAGGTAAAGGGTATTTCGTTTTTCATGACGCCTATGGCTATTACGAAAAACACTACGGTTTGACCCCGCTGGGTCATTTTACTGTCAATCCTGAAATTCAGCCTGGTGCGCAGCGTTTACATGAAATCAGAACACAGCTGGTTGAGCAAAAAGCGACATGCGTTTTTGCTGAGCCACAGTTCAGGCCAGCGGTCGTAGAAGCCGTGGCCAGGGGAACATCCGTGCGCATGGGAACCCTTGACCCGCTAGGTACGAATATCCAGTTGAGCAAAGCGAGCTATTCGCAGTTCCTCAGCCAACTGGCGAACCAGTATGCGAGCTGCCTGAAAGGAGATTAACGAGGAAGTGAATACGTGCAACAGATAGCCCGCTCTGTCGCCCTGGCATTTAACAATCTGCCTCGACCCCACCGCGTTATGCTGGGGTCGCTTACAGTACTCACCTTAGCGGTCGCCGTCTGGCGGCCCTATGTTTACCACCCGAGTTCTGCCCCTATCATCAAAACCATTGAGCTTGAAAAGAGCGAAATCCGTTCTTTGCTGCCTGAAGCCAGTGAGCCTATCGACCAGGCGGCTCAGGAAGATGAAGCCATCCCGCAGGATGAGCTGGACGATAAAACCGAGAACGAAGCCGGTATTCACGAATATGTTGTGTCTACCGGGGACACGCTGAGCAGCGTGCTGAACCAGTACGGCATCGACATGGGCAATATCAGCCAGCTGGCGGCTGCGGATAAAGATCTTCGTAACCTGAAAATTGGACAACAGCTCTCCTGGACACTAACGGCGGATGGCGATCTCCAGCGTCTGACCTGGGAAATGTCCCGCCGCGAAACCCGCACCTACGATCGCACTGCAAACGGTTTCAAGATGACCAGCGAAATGCAGAAGGGCGACTGGGTTAACAGCGTTCTGAAAGGCACCGTGGGCGCGAGCTTTGTCTCCAGCGCGCGAGATGCGGGCTTGACCAGCGCTGAAATCAGCTCGGTGATCAAAGCCATGCAGTGGCAGATGGATTTCCGTAAGCTGAAGAAGGGCGATGAGTTCTCCGTTCTGATGTCCCGCGAAATGCTGGACGGCAAACGCGAGCAAAGCCAGCTGCTGGGCGTACGTCTGCGCTCTGAGGGCAAAGATTACTACGCGATTCGTGCCGAAGACGGTAAGTTCTATGACCGCAGCGGTACGGGCCTTGCGAAAGGCTTCCTGCGTTTCCCGACGGCAAAACAGTTCCGCGTCTCCTCGAACTTTAACCCGCGTCGTCTGAACCCGGTAACCGGGCGCGTCGCACCGCACCGTGGCGTTGACTTTGCTATGCCGCAGGGCACGCCGGTACTGGCGGTAGGGGATGGCGAAGTGGTGGTGGCCAAGCGTAGCGGTGCCGCCGGATATTATGTCGCGGTACGTCATGGCCGTACGTATACGACCCGCTATATGCACCTGCGTAAGCTGCTGGTCAAACCGGGCCAGAAGGTGAAGCGCGGGGACCGTATCGCGATCTCCGGAAATACCGGACGCTCTACCGGCCCGCACCTGCACTATGAAGTGTGGATCAACCAACAAGCAGTGAACCCGCTGACCGCGAAACTGCCGCGCACTGAAGGCCTGACAGGTAAAGATCGTACTGATTATCTGGCGCAGGTGAAAGAGGTGATGCCGCAGCTGAGCTTAAACTAAGTTCTCTGTTTTTGTTAAAAAAGCCGGCGCACACTGACGCCGGCTTTTTCTTTTGTGCGTGGACGACTGCCTCGCTACACTATCTGAATAAAATTTTGCGTCATCAGACCCTGGATCCAGCATGGAAACCCAAAAAAACAATATTGAATACATTCCTGAGTTTGAAAAATCCTTCCGCCATCCGCGCAACTGGGGCGCCTGGCTTGGTGTTTACGCCTTTGCGGGGATGGCGATGCTGCCTGCCTCTGTTCGCGATCCCGTTCTGGGTAAAATTGGTCGTCTGGCGGGGCGTTTAGGCAAGAGCGCCCGCCGTCGTGCGCAGATCAACCTCTATTACTGTTTTCCTGAGAAAAGCGACGCCGAGCGCGAGGCAATCATTGATGAGATGTATACTACCGCGCCGCAGGCCATGGCGATGATGGCGGAGCTGGCGCTGAAAGGGCCGGATAAAATCGTCGATCGCATTGACTGGAAAGGGCTGGAGATCATCGAGGAGATGCGCCGCAATGACGAGAAAGTCATTTTCCTCGTCCCCCACGGCTGGGGCGTTGATATTCCGGCGATGCTGATGGCCTCTCAGGGCCAGAAGATGGCGGCAATGTTCCACAATCAGGGCAATAAGATTTTCGATTTTGTCTGGAACACGGTGCGTCGTCGTTTTGGCGGACGCCTGCATGCCCGTAACGATGGCATTAAGCCCTTCATTCAGTCGGTACGTCAGGGGTACTGGGGCTACTATCTACCGGATCAGGATCACGGCCCCGAGCACAGCGAGTTTGTCGATTTCTTTGCGACCTATAAAGCGACGCTCCCTGCGATAGGTCGCCTGATGAAAGTCTGTCGTGCCCGCGTGATCCCGCTATTCCCGGTCTATGACGGCAAAACGCATCGTCTGAGTATTGAGGTCCGTCCTCCGATGGACGATCTGCTGACCGCAGACGACCACACCATCGCGCGTCGAATGAACGAAGAGGTAGAGATACTGGTGGGGCCGCATGCCGAACAGTACACGTGGATTCTGAAGCTGCTTAAAACGCGCAAACCGGGCGAAACAGAGCCGTATAAACGCAAAGAGCTGTATCCAACGAAATAAAAAAGCCCTCTCCATCTGGAGAGGGCTTTTTAACAGAGACGTTATTACTCGACGGTCATAACGCGGGTGGTGTTGGTTGAGCCGATGGTGCTCATTACATCGCCCTGGGTCACAATGACGATATCACCGGACACCAGATAGCCTTTGTCGCGCAGCAGGTTTACGGCATCGTGCGCGGCGGCCACGCCATCATTGGTGCTGTCGAAGTGGACTGGCGTCACGCCGCGGTACAGCGCCGTCAGGTTCAGGGTACGCTCATGACGGGACATGGCGAAGATCGGCAGACCCGAGCTGATACGCGAGGTCATCAGCGCGGTGCGGCCAGATTCAGTCATGGTGATGATCGCGGTAACGCCCTTCAGATGGTTTGCCGCATACATTGCCGACATCGCAATCGCTTCTTCCACATTGTCGAACTGCACGTCCAGACGGTGTTTAGAGACGTTGATGCTTGGGATCTTTTCAGCGCCCAGGCAGACGCGCGCCATGGCGGCCACGGTTTCTGCCGGATACTGGCCCGCGGCGGTTTCCGCAGAGAGCATCACCGCATCGGTACCGTCCAGCACGGCGTTCGCCACGTCCATGACTTCTGCACGGGTTGGCATTGGGTTGGTGATCATCGATTCCATCATCTGAGTGGCGGTGATCACCGCGCGGTTCAGCTGACGTGCGCGACGAATCAGCGCTTTCTGGATACCGACCAGCTCAGGGTCGCCAATTTCCACGCCCAGGTCGCCGCGCGCAACCATCACCACGTCAGACGCGAGGATCACGTCGTCCATGGCATCCTGATCGCAAACGGCTTCCGCACGCTCAACTTTGGCGACGATTTTGGCATCGCAGCCTGCATCGCGCGCCAGGCGACGCGCATAGTTCAGATCTTCGCCGCAGCGCGGGAAGGAGACGGCCAGGTAGTCAACGCCGATCAGCGCAGCCGTCACGATGTCCGCTTTGTCTTTATCGGTAAGCGCTTCTGCAGAGAGGCCGCCACCCAGTTTGTTGATGCCTTTATTGTTGGAGAGCGGGCCGCCGACGGTGACTTCGGTGAACACTTTCATGCCCTGAACTTCCAGCACTTTCAGCTGTACGCGACCGTCGTCAAGCAGCAGGATATCGCCAGGTACCACGTCAGCCGGCAGGCCTTTATAGTCGATACCGACTTTTTCTTTATCGCCTTCGCCTTTGCCCAGGTTGGCATCCAGCAGGAATTTGTCGCCGATATTGAGGAAAACTTTACCTTCTTTAAAGGTTGAGACACGGATTTTGGGACCCTGCAAATCACCGAGGATAGCCACGTGGCGGCCCAGTTTTGCTGCGATTTCACGCACTTTGTCGGCACGTAATTTATGGTCTTCTGGCGTACCGTGAGAGAAGTTCATACGCACCACGTTGGCACCAGCGGCGATAATTTTCTCAAGATTATTATCGCGATCGGTGGCCGGGCCTAAGGTGGTTACGATCTTGGTTCTGCGAAGCCTTCTGGACATGTAATACTCCGTTGACTGAAACAACTTTGGTGTTGCGTGAACATTGAATCGGTCTTCATCTGCTGCAAGGCAGCGGAGAGTGGACCGAATGCCGTAAATCGTTACATCGTAATTATTGGTTACGTCTTCGTTATCAACTATCAGGGAACATCGCTCTTTATAAGCAATTCTTTATCAAAACGCGATTCCTTCAGCGCTTCCTTGACCCGCTTCAAGTTATCCCGGAATTTTGCGCCCCGACGTAAGGTAAAACCGGTCGCCAGCACGTCAATCACGGTGAGCTGCGCCAGTCTGGAAACCATCGGCATATAAATGTCGGTGTCTTCCGGCACGTCGAGGGTGATTGCCAGCGTTGCTTCACGCGCCAGCGGCGTGCCTGCCGTGGTGAGGGCAATCACCATGGCATCGTTTTCACGGGCCAGCTGCGCCAGCTCTACCTGACTCTTGGTGCGGCCGGTATGTGAAATCAGTACCACGACGTCATCCTCACTGCAATTCATACAGCTCATGCGTTGCAGCACAATGTCATCGGAATAAATAACCGGGACGTTAAAGCGGAAAAATTTGTTCATCGCGTCATGCGCCACGGCCGCCGATGAGCCGAGACCGAAGAACGCAATCCTCTTCGCCTGGGTAAGTAAATCCACCGCGCGATTCACGGAACTCATGTCCAGAGACTGTCGGACGTGGTCAAGCGAAGCCATAGCCGACTCAAAAATTTTCGCGGTATAGGCATCAACGCTGTCGTCTTCATCCACATTACGATTAACATAAGGGGTGCCGTTAGCCAGACTTTGTGCCAGATGCAGTTTAAAATCAGGGAAGCCGCGCGTTTCCAGGCTGCGGCAAAAGCGATTGACCGTGGGTTCGCTAACACCCGCTTCCTGTGCCAGAGCGGCGATGCTTGAATGAATCGCCTGAGCGGGAGAGGCGAGAATGACCTCGGCCACTTTTCGCTCGGATTTGCTAAGGTGTTCCAGTTGAAACTGGATTTTTTCCAGCATGTTCATGTTAACAGGATGCTCATGGGTGTAAACGATTTCATAAATTGATGAAATCGTGATTCGATTTAGCCGATATTACCCTTGTGGCTTCCATTAAGGGTAACAATCGACAAGATAATGTTGTTGTTTTTTTTCATTACTTGATCGGTGTCGGGTTTTACTGTGACCCTGTTGCGCAAAGAAACGACGGTTGTTGCGTCATTAAGCCGTCGTAATCATCCAAAGGGTGAAAAATCGCGGTATCGCACGCGACGATAAGCGCTAATGGTTTCGGGAATGACGTAAAAGCAGTACAGTGCATTGTAATAAAATTACAACGATACCTGGCAGAAGTACCAGGTGATCCAACTGAGGAGAATGACATGGCGGTAACGCAAACAGCCCAGGCATGTGACCTGGTCATTTTCGGCGCGAAAGGCGACCTTGCACGCCGAAAATTGCTGCCTTCCCTGTATCAACTGGAGAAAGCGGGTCAAATTCATCCGGATACCCGTATCCTGGGTGTAGGGCGCGCCGACTGGGACAAGGACGCTTATACCAAAGTCGTCCGCGAGGCGCTCGAAACTTTCATGAAGGAAAAAATTGATGAAAGTTTGTGGGATACCCTGAGTGGACGTCTCGATTTCTGCAACCTGGACGTTAATGACGTCAGCGCGTTTACCCGCTTAGGCGCGATGCTGGATCAGAAAAACCGTGTCACCATTAACTATTTCGCCATGCCGCCAAGCACCTTCGGCGCCATCTGCAAAGGCCTGGGCGAAGCCAAACTGAACGCCAAACCGGCGCGCGTCGTGATGGAGAAGCCGCTGGGTACCTCGCTGGCAACCTCGCGTGAAATCAACGACCAGGTGGGCGAGTTCTTTGAAGAGTGCCAGGTCTACCGTATCGACCACTATCTCGGTAAAGAGACGGTACTGAACCTGCTGGCGCTGCGTTTTGCTAACTCCCTGTTTGTAAATAACTGGGACAACCGCACTATCGACCACGTGGAAATCACCGTGGCGGAAGAGGTGGGGATTGAAGGTCGCTGGGGTTACTTTGACCAGGCCGGTCAGATGCGCGACATGATCCAGAACCACCTGCTGCAGATCCTGTGCATGATTGCTATGTCTCCACCGTCTGACCTGACGGCGGACAGCATCCGTGACGCAAAAGTGAAAGTGCTGAAGTCACTGCGCCGCATCGACCGCTCCAACGTGCGTGAGAAGACCGTTCGCGGTCAGTACACCGCCGGGTTTGCGCAGGGCAAAAAAGTGCCTGGCTACCTGGAAGAAGAGGGCGCGAACAAGTCCAGCAACACCGAGACGTTCGTGGCAATCCGCGTGGATATCGACGACTGGCGTTGGGCGGGGGTTCCGTTCTACCTGCGCACCGGTAAACGTCTGCCGGCCAAATGTTCCGAAGTGGTTGTTTACTTCAAAAACCCGGAACTGAACCTGTTCAAAGAGTCCTGGCAGGAGCTGCCGCAGAACAAACTGACCATTCGTCTGCAGCCGGACGAGGGCGTGGATATCCAGATCCTGAACAAAGTGCCGGGTCTGGATCATAAACACAACCTGCAGACCACCAAGCTGGATCTGAGCTACTCTGAAACCTTTAACCAGACGCACCTGGCCGATGCTTACGAGCGTCTGCTGCTGGAAACCATGCGCGGTATCCAGGCGCTGTTCGTGCGCCGCGATGAAGTGGAAGAGGCGTGGAAATGGGTCGACTCCATCACCGAAGCCTGGGCTGCCGACCAGGATGCGCCAAAACCGTATCAGGCGGGCACCTGGGGACCGGTCGCGTCGGTGGCGATGATCACCCGCGATGGCCGCTCCTGGAACGAGTTTGAGTAAGATAATCCGCTAGCCCGAAAGTGTTATTTTACCGGTAACATGATCTAACTCAGCTAGTGGCACAATTTTCAACTTTTAAGCTCCGCGTGGATTCACCCGCGGAGCTTTTTTTATTACACTGCCGGAAGTGATTTTGCCCCTGAGCTCCGGACAGCAAGCGTTTCAGCGTTGTTAACAACTGCCAGCGACTTTGTAAACTCCAGAGCCCGGACAGATAAATTAGAGGAGCTTTTATGAATCCGACATTGTTACGCGTAACACAACGCATTATTGAGCGCTCGAAAGAGACCCGCTCGGCCTACCTCGCCCGGATTGAACAGGCAAAGAGCAACACCGTCCACCGATCTCAACTGGCCTGCGGTAACCTGGCGCACGGTTTCGCCGCCTGCCAGCCTGATGATAAAGCGTCGCTGAAAAGCATGTTGCGTAACAATATCGCCATCATTACCTCCTATAACGATATGCTCTCCGCGCACCAGCCCTATGAGGTTTACCCGGATATCATCCGTAAAGCGCTGCACAGCGTGAATGCGGTCGGCCAGGTGGCGGGTGGGGTACCCGCCATGTGCGACGGCGTGACGCAGGGCCAGGACGGTATGGAACTCTCCCTGCTGAGCCGCGAAGTGATTGCTATGTCCGCGGCGGTTGGCCTGTCGCACAATATGTTTGATGGCGCGCTCTATCTCGGCGTGTGCGACAAGATTGTCCCGGGCCTGGTAATGGCGGCGCTGTCGTTTGGGCATCTGCCAGCGATCTTCGTGCCGTCAGGCCCAATGGCGAGCGGTCTGCCGAACAAAGAAAAAGTGCGCATCCGCCAGCTGTACGCGGAAGGGAAAGCAGACCGTCAGGCGCTGCTGGAGGCGGAAGCTGCGTCCTATCATGCGCCGGGGACCTGTACGTTCTACGGTACGGCTAACACTAACCAGATGGTGGTGGAATTTATGGGGATGCAGCTTCCGGGCTCGTCCTTTATCCAGCCGGACGCGCCGCTGCGCAAGGCGCTGACCGAGGCCGCGGCCCGTCAGGTTACGCGTCTGACTGGCAACGGCAACGAATGGATGCCGATGGGCAAAATGGTCGACGAAAAAGTCATCGTCAACGGGATTGTCGCGCTGCTGGCAACCGGGGGGTCAACCAACCACACCATGCACCTGGTGGCCATGGCGCGTGCGGCGGGCATTCTGATTAACTGGGATGACTTCTCCGAGATCTCTTCCGTGGTGCCGCTGATGGCACGCCTGTACCCGAACGGTCCGGCGGATATTAACCACTTCCAGGCCGCGGGCGGCGTACCGCTGCTGATGCGCGAGCTGCTGAAAGGCGGACTGCTGCATGAAGACGTAAATACCGTGGCAGGCTTTGGCCTTCAGCGCTATACCCAGGAGCCGTGGTTGAACAACGGCGAGCTGGACTGGCGCGAAGGGGCGAGCGCGTCTCTTGATGCGCAGGTGATCGCCACCATCGACAAACCGTTCTCTCCACACGGCGGCACCAAAGTGCTGAGCGGCAACCTCGGTCGTGCGGTAATGAAGACCTCTGCAGTACCGGAAGAGAACCAGATTATCGAAGCGCCGGCGGTGGTGTTTGAAAGCCAGCACGACGTGTTACCCGCCTTTGACGCCGGTCTGCTCGACAAAGACTGCGTGGTGGTGGTGCGTCATCAGGGGCCTAAAGCTAACGGGATGCCAGAATTACATAAACTTATGCCACCACTTGGTGTATTATTGGACCGCCGTTTCAAAATTGCGTTAGTAACCGATGGACGCCTCTCCGGGGCATCCGGCAAAGTGCCTTCAGCCATCCACGTGACGCCTGAAGCCTACGACGGCGGGTTGCTGGCGAAAGTGCGCGACGGTGACATGATCCGCGTTAACGGTCAGACAGGCGAGTTAACCCTGCTGGTGGATGACGCCGAGCTGGCGGCACGTCAACCCCATATTCCTGACCTGAGCGCATCGCGCGTGGGGACCGGACGCGAAATGTTCAGCGCGCTGCGTGAGAAGCTCTCCGGTGCGGAGCAGGGCGCAACCTGTATTACGTTTTAAGACGACTTGATTTTAACGATCTGGCGAGAGAAAACTCTGATGAAAAACTGGAAAACAAGTGCAGAAGCAATCCTGACCACTGGCCCTGTCGTGCCGGTTATCGTGGTAAACAAGCTGGAGCACGCTGTACCGATGGCGAAAGCGCTGGTTGCGGGTGGCGTTCGCGTTCTGGAAGTGACCCTGCGTACCGCCTGCGCGATGGATGCCATTCGCGCGATTGCTAAAGAAGTGCCGGACGCCATCATCGGTGCGGGTACCGTGACGAACGTAAAACAGCTGGCTGAAGTGACCGAAGCGGGCGCGCAGTTTGCCATCAGCCCGGGCCTGACCGAGTCGCTGCTGAAAGCCGCGACCGAAGGCACTATTCCGCTGATCCCGGGCATCAGCACCGTCTCTGAACTGATGCTGGGCATGGACTACGGTCTGAAAGAGTTCAAATTCTTCCCGGCTGAAGCGAACGGCGGCACTAAAGCGCTTCAGGCGATTGCGGGTCCCTTCTCTCAGGTACGCTTCTGCCCGACGGGGGGTATCTCTCCTGCCAACTACCGTGACTACCTGGCGCTGAAAAGCGTGCTGTGCATCGGTGGCTCATGGCTGGTTCCGGCGGATGCGCTGGAAGCGGGCGACTGGGATCGCATCACAAAACTGGCTCGCGAAGCGGTGGAAGGCGCGAAGCAGTAAGCCATTCGCCGCATGAAAAACGGGCCTTTCGGCCCGTTTTTTTATCCCGTTACCTTAACGCTTGCTGCGGCTGCTTTCGCTCTCGCCACGGCGTCGTCAACGTTATCCCCGGTGGCTAATGCCACGCCAAGACGACGGGTACCGTCGATCTCCGGCTTGCCGAACAAACGTACCTGCAACCCGGCACCCACTGCCGCGTCGACGTTTTCAAACGTAACGTTCTGGCTGGTTAACTGCGGCAGGATGACCGCCGAGGCGGCCGGGCCGTACTGACGGATACCGCCGACGGGCAGGCCGAGGAAGGCGCGCACGTGCAGGGCGAACTCGGAAAGATCCTGCGAAATCAGCGTGACCATGCCGGTGTCATGCGGGCGAGGGGAGACTTCACTGAAAATCACCTCATCACCGCATACAAACAGCTCTACGCCGAACAGGCCATAGCCGCCCAGCGCGAGGACGGTTTTACGGGCGATCGCCTGAGCACGCTCCAGCGCCAGGGCGCTCATCTGCTGCGGCTGCCAGGATTCGCGGTAATCGCCATCTTCCTGACGGTGGCCAATCGGATCGCAGAAATGGACGCCGTCAACGGCGCTGACGGTCAGCAGGGTGATCTCGAAATCAAACTTCACGACGCCTTCAACGATGACGCGACCGGCGCCGGCGCGGCCACCCTGTTGGGCGTAATCCCACGCCTTATCGAGCGTGCTGCTGTCGCGAATGAAGCTCTGCCCTTTACCGGAGGAGCTCATCACCGGCTTAACGATACACGGGTAGCCAATCTCCTCTACGGCCTGCAGGAACGCGGCCTTATCGCCCGCAAAACGATAGCTCGAGGTGGGCAATCCCAGCTCTTCTGCCGCCAGGCGACGAATGCCTTCACGGTTCATGGTCAGCTTTGCGGCTTTCGCACAGGGCACCACGCGCTGGCCTTCCTGCTCCAGGGCGATCAGCGTATCGGTGGCAATCGCTTCAATTTCCGGTACAACGAAATCGGGCTTCTCGCGCGTAATCAGTTCGCGAAGGGCATCGCCATCCAGCATGTTAATCACATAAGAACGATGGGCGACGTGCATGGCGGGTGCGTCGGCGTAACGGTCTACGGCGATGACTTCCACACCTAAACGTTGGCACTCAATGGCGACCTCTTTTCCCAGCTCGCCCGATCCCAACAGCACCACTCGCGTCGCCGCAGGTCGCAGCGCAGTTCCTAAACGAATCATAACAATCCCCCTAAAAAAGTTGCGCGCAGTATAAACGAAAACGTTTGCGTCTGTCTTGCGCAGGGATAAACGCGAGGGCAGAAATTTGCGCTTCTTTAGCCCGACCAGACATTTCCTGACGCCCGCTCGCTTACGCTGTGGAACATGTTCACCGTTAAGTGAGGGAAACCATGTCTGGCTGGTTAAATCAATTGCAATCCCTGTTAGGGCAGAAAACATCTTCTGGCGAACGGGACCTGAGCAAACTGCTGGTACCCGGGGCGCTCGGCGGGCTGGCAGGCCTGCTGGTCGCGAATAAATCCTCACGCAAGCTGCTGGCAAAATATGGCACAGGTGCACTGCTGGCCGGCGGCGGCGCTATCGCGGGCACCGTGCTGTGGAATAAGTACAAGGACCGGGTACGGACCGCGCACAGCGATGAACCGCATTATGGCGAGCACACCTCGCCGCTGGATCTGCGTACCGAACGGCTCATTCTTGCGCTGGTTTTTGCCGCGAAAAGTGACGGGCATATTGACGATAAAGAACGATCGGCGATCGAGCAGCAGCTGCGTGAAGCCGGCGTTGAAGAGAAGGGCAGAGCGCTGGTGGCGCAGGCCATCGAACAGCCGCTTGAGCCGCAGCGTCTTGCGCAAAGTGTGAAAAATGAGGAAGAGGCGCTGGAGCTCTATTTCCTCAGCTGTGCCGCCATCGATATCGATCACTTTATGGAGCGGGGCTACCTTAACGCCCTGGGTGATGCGTTAAAGATCCCTCAGGACGTGCGCGAGGGCATTGAGCGGGATATCCGCGAACAAAAACAGGCGTTACAGGGATAGCCTCCGCCGTCGCGACGCTGTTTCGCTTGCATCATGCGTGGGTTTTGCCAACCTTATAGGGTGTAAAACTTAAAAGAATGATGACATGCCACCGAAAGCTCGACGTACTCCTTATGCGATCACCACGCATGGCGATACGCGCATAGACAACTATTACTGGCTGCGGGACGATTCGCGCTCCCGGCCAGAGGTACTCGACTACCTGCACGAGGAAAACGACTATGGCCGCAAGGTCATGTCCAGCCAGCAGACGCTTCAGGACCAGCTGCTGAATGAGATGGTGCAGCGTATTCCTCAGCGCGATATCTCCGCGCCCTGGACCAAAAACGGCTATCGCTATCGCCATATTTACGAGCCCGGCAATGAGTATCCCATCTACCAGCGTCAGTCGGTATTAAGCGCCGAATGGGATGAGTGGGATATTCTGCTGGATGCCAACCAGCGCGCCGCCCACAGCGAATTTTATACCCTGGGCGGCATGTCCATTTCGCCGGATAACGCGGTGATGGCGCTGGCGGAGGATTATCTCTCCCGTCGCCAGTACGGCCTGCGTTTTCGCAATCTGGACACCGGCAACTGGTATCCGGAAATGCTGGAAAACGTCTCCCCGGATTTTGTCTGGGCGAATGATTCCGAGACGGTTTACTACGTCAAAAAGCACGCCTCGACGCTGCTGCCTTATCAGGTGTGGCGACACACCGTGGGAACGGACTCCGCTGACGACGAGCTGGTCTATGAAGAGAAAGACGAAACGTTCTATGTCAGCCTGCATAAAACCTCCTCGCGCCACTATGTGATTATCTTCCTGGCCAGCGCGACGACCTCGGAAGTTCTGCTGCTGGATGCCGAACTGCCCGACGCCCAGCCGCTCTGTTTCCTGCCGCGCCGCAAGGATCACGAGTACAGCCTGGATCACTTCCAGCACAGCTTTTATTTGCGCTCTAATCGCGAGGGCAAAAACTTTGGTCTCTATAAAACCAAAGTGCGCGATGAGCGCAAATGGGAGGTGCTTATCCCCGCGCGGGATCAGGTGATGCTTGAAGGGTTCACCCTGTTTACCGACTGGCTGGTGGTGGAAGAGCGTCAGCGAGGGCTGACCAGTATCCGGCAAATCAACCGTAAAACGCGGGAAGTGGTGGGGATCGCGTTCGACGACCCGGCCTATGTGACGTGGATTGGTTTCAACCCTGAACCTGAATCCTCGCGGCTGCGCTACGGCTACTCATCGATGACCACGCCGGACACCCTGTTTGAGCTGGATATGGATACCGGGCAGCGTCAGGTGATTAAACAGACCGAGGTCAAAGGGTTTGAGTCTGAAAACTACCGCAGCGAGCACCTGTGGGTCACCGCCCGGGATGGCGTCGAGGTCCCCGTCTCGCTCGTCTATCACAAAGCCCACTTCCAGAAAGGCAAAAACCCGATCCTGGTGTACGGTTACGGTTCGTATGGCTCAAGCATGGACGCCGATTTCAGCAGCAGTCGGTTAAGCCTGCTCGATCGCGGCTTTGTCTTCGCCATCGCCCATATTCGCGGTGGCGGTGAGCTGGGGCAGCACTGGTATGAAGACGGGAAATTCCTGAAAAAGAAAAACACCTTCAATGACTACCTCGACGTCTGCGATGCGCTGATTGAGCAGGGCTACGGGGATCCGCAGCTTTGCTTTGGGATGGGCGGCAGCGCGGGCGGCATGCTGATGGGGGCGGCGATCAACCAGCGTCCCGACCGCTTTAAGGGGATTGTCGCGCAGGTTCCGTTTGTCGATGTGGTGACGACCATGCTCGATGAATCCATCCCGCTTACGACAGGGGAGTTTGAAGAGTGGGGTAATCCGCAGGATGAGATGTACTACCGCTATATGAAAACGTACAGCCCGTACGATAACGTGGAGGCGAAAGCCTACCCGCATATGCTGGTTACCACCGGTTTGCATGATTCTCAGGTGCAGTACTGGGAGCCAGCAAAATGGGTGGCAAAACTGCGGGAGCTGAAAACCGATGACAACCTGCTGCTGCTGTGTACCGATATGGACTCCGGTCACGGCGGGAAATCGGGACGATTTAAATCCTACGAAGGAGTTGCCCTGGAATATGCCTTTTTAATAGGCCTGGCGCAGGACACGCTGCCAGGCCGTGCGGAGCGTTAAGCGTCGCCCAGATAATGTTTCAGCGTTAAGCGCAGTTCCGGGCTCATTCTGTCGAGGTTGTTATACAGCCAGCGCAAATAGCCCGGGTCTTTATCCGCCACCTCGGACACCGGCTTCCCGCGATATTTCCCAAAGGTAAATGTGGTCAGAAGTGCAGGACGGCCGGTGATGGTCGCCATATCATCCGGCGTCCAGCCAGAGATATTCATAATATCTATCAGTAACGCGGCGGTGATATAGCAGTCATACAGGGCCCGGTGATGGTGCAGTCCCTCAGGCGTTCTGACGCTGAGCTTGCGGGACTTGTACAGCGCCATGTTGCTGTATTTAATTCCCGGCCAGAGGCGACGCGCCAGCTTCATGGTACAAATCCATTCCCCCGGCATTTCAGGTAACACCCGGCGGTCAAAACTGGCGTTATGCGCGACGTACCACGGGCTACCGTAGTAGTGCGGAATGATCTCTTCGATCCACGGCTTATCCGCTACCATCGATTCGGTAATGCGATGGATAGCCATCGCCTGAGGGCTGATGGGGCGGTCGGGACGCACCAGATGGCTCATTGGATTGACGATTTTACCATCAACCACGTCGACAGAAGCCACTTCCACTATTCCGCCCTGAAGATCGCAAGTTTCGGTATCGATGACGCGCAGCATTGAACACTCCTGAGCTTAAAACGCCTAGCCTAAAGGAATGATATCGCCTTGCCAACCCTCTCCGCCGAGCGTGCCGGTCAACAGCAGCTCGCCTCGATCTGCGCGGACGATCAGCTGGCCTTTTTCATCCCACAGCGCGCTACCGCCGCAGGCGTTCGCCATCAGCACCGCAATGGCATATTTATGCGCGAAGCGCTGCAGGGTACTGATGGACTGCCGCCAGCGGTGATCCTCTACGGACTGACTGCTGGTAAACAGCGACGCTCTGGGATCGAGATTGGGTGAATCGGCATGCGCATCAATAATGCTGAGCTGTTTCTCCCCCGGCACCAGGCTGGCACCGCTACCTTGCGGGTAGCGCAGGATGCGGTGACGGGCGGGCGTGAAGAGCGCGAGGCCTTTCTGGCGCTGACCGTTCCGTTCCAGGGGGAGCCCGGCAATCACGGTAATCCGGTAAAAATGTGCCGCGTCAAGCAGCGGTTCCAGCTGCGCGTCATCGGGTGGGGGAGGTAACGTCGGTGCGCCTGAGCCCGTTAATGAGAGTTCAGGGAAGACCAGCAAATCACATCGCTGCCGTGCTGCTTCGGCGATGAAGCGCAGGTGGTGCGTAACATGGTCATCCACACTCTGGTGCTGACCGCCATACTGAGCTGCCGCTATATTCCAATGTGACATCGTGACTTCCTTATACACTGAGTCGCAGAGATTTAAGAATACACCTAAATTTATCAGGGTTTTCTTATCCTGCCAGATTCCGCGTAAGGAAGTGTAACGGCTCGTTAAGCTTATTTAACTTTAGGTTCGTACGGTAAACGGGAGAGGTTAACCGAGGCGAGACGGTGGGCGATGAGTCTTTCGCGAAACCAGTCGCGCAGATGGGCGGGCTGTTCCCGTTCAACGACTTCAGCCACAACAGGCATGTTGTAACGCTCTTTAAACGCGACGCCAGCGGCAGCGAGATCGACATTTACTTTATCCATCTCGTCCTGTGGAAGGGCGGCCAGATTGATCTTCATTACCTTCTCCTTTTTATGCGGCGGCAACGTTACCGCGATTGCACGACGATGACAAGCGGAGGCAGGATGTTCCTCGACTCGCTTATTATACAGCGTTATTCTTTAGCATACAGACATAACAAAAAGGAATGATTGCGATGGGTTTCTCCGCTTCCCGCGCGGTATGCGCACTGGTTTTTCTGACCTCTACAATGATGACCTCCTCCGCGCTGGCGCATGCGCATCTTAAGCAGCAGATCCCAGCAGCGGACAGCGTGGTGAGCGCTCCGCAGGCACTTACGCTGCATTTTTCAGAAGGCATCGAACCGGGATTTAGCGGTGTGGTGGTGACGGACGCGCAAAAGCAGGTCATCAAAACGGGTACCGCTACGCGAGACGAAAAGAACAAGGCGCTACTCACCGTTCCGCTGGAACAAACGCTGACGTCAGGGACGTACCAGGTAGACTGGCATGTCGTCTCTGTAGACGGTCATAAAACCAAAGGCAGCTATCACTTTAGCGTGAAATAGCATGCTGGCGCTGTGTTATATCGGGTTGCGCTTTATCCATTTCGGGGCGCTGATGCTGGTTTTTGGCAACGCGCTTTACAGCGTCTGGTTTGCGCCTTCTTCCCTCCAGCGGCTGATGTCCCGGCGTTTCCAGCTGCAGCAGAAAGTGGCGGCCTTGGTGAGCCTGGAGGCTGCACTCCTGATGTTTATGCTTCAGGGCGGACTGATGGGTAACGGCTGGGGAGATGTGTTTGCCCCGCAGGTCTGGTACGGCGTGATGAGGACACAGTTTGGCGGCGTCTGGCTGTGGCAAATGATTCTCGCTGCGATGACGGTCGCTGCGGCATGGCTCGCGCCGCTGAAGGGGTCGCGGCTGCTGCTGCTCGCCATGGGCCAGCTTATCCTGCTGGCTGGGGTAGGTCACGCGGCGATGAACGACGGTCCGATGGGGGCGTTGCAGCGGCTTAACTATGCTTTTCACCTGATCTGCGCTGCAGCCTGGCTTGGCGGATTACTGCCCCTGCTGTTCTGCATGCGTCTGGCGAAAGGGCGCTGGCAGAATGCCGCCATCTATACCATGATGCGCTTCTCGCGCGTGGGCCATTATGCCGTCGCGGGCGTGCTGCTCAGCGGAGCGATCAATACGCTCATGATACTGGGCGTCCATATACCCTGGCAGGCTGGCTACGTGCAGTTTTTGTTGTTCAAATGTGCGCTGGTGGCGTTGATGGTGGTAATTGCGCTGGCAAATCGGTATTTTCTGGTGCCACGGTTTCGTCCGGAGACCGGGCGAGCACAACAGATTTTTATCAGGATGACACAGGCAGAAGTGGTGCTGGGCGCGCTGGTACTGGCAACGGTCAGTCTGTTCGCTACCTGGGAACCCTTCTGACAAGGTTAAATATCATATGAAAAAGACAGTACTTTCTCTCATATTGCTGGCCTGCACGGGGAGCGCGCTTGCCGCACCGCAGGTTATCACCGTCAGCCGTTTTGAAGTCGGTAAGGACAAATGGGCGTTCAATCGCGAAGAGGTGATGCTGACCTGCCGTCCGGGCCATGCGCTGTATGCCATTAACCCGAGCACGCTTGTGCAATACCCGTTAAATGATACCGCAGAGCAGCAGGTAGCCAGCGGCAAGAGTAGCGGCCAGCCGATCAGCATTATTCAGATCGATGACCCGGCGCATCCGGGACAAAAGATGAGTCTGGCGCCGTTTATCGAGCGTGCCGACAAGCTCTGCTAACGTTCAGGTTTCCAATAAAAAACCGCAGATGCTTGCGAAAGCACTGCGGTTTTTCACATTTTATGATGCTCTGGCGCTTTTTTTCCGACCGCTTTAGCTGTGGACTGGAAAACCTGGCGTCGTCATCTATTCTTAAAAGGCAAGGCGACTTAGCCTGCATTAATGCCAACTTTTAGCGCACGGCTCTCTCCCAAGAGCCATTTCCCTGGACCGAATACAGGAATCGTATTCGGTCTCTTTTTATCTGTCTTATATTTCAGTCACTTACGACGCTCTGTCCGAAAATGTCCCAAAATTGTCCGAACTTCAATATCCGGCAATTCCCGTTATACCACACCGTTTTTTAAATTAACAACCAAACTCATGCAATGCTGGGAATGCTCTGCACAGACGATCTCAGAGTTTTGCAACCATGCGATCTCTCGTTTCAAGGCAAGACTGCTTATAAGGTGCGTTTACCTTAACTCGGCGATTCATGATCCTCACACTTCCAGTTGGGAGAATTGAGAACAGACGTCCTTTCGCAAATGCTACAACCCCCATGGTCTGAAAGTCGTTAATGTTAACTACTCCATCATCAATTGTTTCGAAATCAAAAATTTCAGGGTTTGTGGCAAGTAATTGAAGAACATCATTATCTATAGAGTTAAGTACCGAGGCATACGCAGATGCTGTCCCCATGTATGCGTGAGTCTGTTTTTTGCAATCATATGAACTCGAGGAAGGACCCTGCTTACACTGTTGAGTTTGTTAGCAAATGCATAAGAGGCGTAAATCTCAGGATGGTAATTTAAGACCGTAAATGAGAGAAAATGCATTTCGCCAGCCGCCCAGATGATCTGATTATTCCCTCATCGCGCCATATCTCGACCGAAATCGGCCGCACGAAAGCGAAGCTGGCTAATTTTCAGCGTCTGCAGGGGCTGGGGAATGACTGATCTACCGAAATGCCCCAATTGTGGCATGTCCTCTTCACTGAAGGTCCGAAGTCGTGGGTTGAACTGGGGGGGCGCAGAAATTAGGTGCTCTAACGGTTGTTCAAAATGGCGAGTTGGATTCTCTTTTCCGCCAGGAGGGGAGAGGGGGGCTCGAAGAGAGCTTGCAGATAACTGGCATAAGGTTGTGGAGAAAAGTTAACCCACTAATTGTATTATTTGCTTTTATGTATGAAAAAAATTCAACAACACCGACAAAATGGATCGGCTAGCAGATCTGCAATATAATTATTCTATTATTCAATCCACTGACTAAACTCAGAGGGACAAGTTCCAAACACAGGGTAGGTGATATGTCTATGAAGCAAATTAAATCAAGGGATATGACAAACATTGCGGCAAAAAGGATGTATTATATTTTTCTTGTCGGGGTTATACCTTTGCTTCTGATTTTTTTATTATATGCTAACAACCAAGGGAGCGATTTTCTAAATTGTTTGTATACTTTATCTGGTAAAGTTCCTGAGCTGATTTCAGCCAGTAACCCATTATTAAGTGGTGTTATGAGTTTTTATGTTAAAATCGCTCCTTTGTTAGGTGTTTTGTTTTTTTTGATTGCGCGGAGAGAGTTAAATTTAAAAACCACTTTTTCTTTCACGAAAGGTATTTTGGCTTTTATGCTATTCACCGTGTTTTATATTGCAATTGTTTATTATTTGTTGGTGTGTAACGTGGAGTTAACTGAATCAGGACGATTTATGAGGCTTTTATCAGGGAACGATTATCTTCTTACCGTTTTTTTTGTAAGCGTATTTTATGTGTGTTATATACTCACCTGCTATTACATCAGCTATGCTTATGCAGTTTTCTTGATTTTAAAGTTAAAAATAAAGCACCGTTGAAAGCTAAGGGGCAGATAACATCTCTGCCCCTTTTAGATTAATGAGCTGGTCTGATTATTTCATTGTTGATTTTATCAACGATTTTATCGTCAATGAATGAAGCCAGATAACTGATACCGATAATTCCTGCAATTGTTAATGCAGTAATAGGAAGCCCGACGGTTGTCGCAACAAAAGATGCCAGGGCGCCAAAGATTCCCATAGCCACACCGACAGCAATGCCACTAATAACCCAGGACTCTACCTCTAGCATCAATGGACCCCAGTTTCCTGTTTCATACCCTTCAATACTTTTCTCTCGGATTTTTTCGACTTTGATTACCAGATCTGCAGTCTTAAATGCTTTGCTTAGATTGCCGAGTTTGTTTGCCATGTCACTTGCATTCAGACTTTTCCATGCGTTAACGATCGCAGTTTTATCACCTTGATTAATTTTCATCCCCGGATTGGCAATAATCTTATTCAGAGAGGTCATTGCATCATTGTAGTTACGAATTGTTTTACCTTGGAAGTTTTTAACGTTACTTGCGATGTCCCTTGACACATCTTTATATTTTTGCCCCAGGTGACTACCAACTTTTTCCCCCATGTCAGCAATAATTTCGCTGGCTTTTTGTAATGCTTCAATTTGTTTATCTTCATCGAGCATCTTCTGGACATTTTCGCGCAAATTACCCCGGGCTGCTTTTGGTATACTTCCATCCCGCACTGCTTGTTCATATAAGTTCTTAAGCGCTTTTCGGGAAACTTTATCACTGGAGCCATAGTACTTTGCCGTCCTATCCCAGGTAGATGGAGCACTCGTAGTGCTATTTCCATTTTGATTCTGGGAGTTATTACTACCAGACTGTGAACCTGAGTTAACACCATTACCACCGGAGCCTTTACCTGAATGACTGTCTACTCCGGAACTGATAGCAATTGCACCACCGGCAGAAAATACTCCAGCCGCATCACCTCTGTTAGCAGCATTCACCTGTGCACTGTTGTTTGGATCCACAGAAAATCCATTAATATTCTGTGTACGGCCACCATTCCCTCCATTTCCTGATGTACCGGAATGGCTGCCAGAACCAGAGTTACCGATGCCAGGATTTTTGCCACCACTGAACGCATTGTTGTGTGCGTTGTCGCCACCATTACCACTCATAGTTAATTCCTCTTTGACGGTTAAAAGTTAGATAATGCTGTATATAAACACATTGTTATATATACAGTAGTTCGAATCCTACGCCGCTGTTTCTAACGTGTCAATGACAGATTTTGGGGTATGACTGAGAGCGGAAAATCCTGATAAGCTACTGATGGGAATATTGTTTACTGGAAAGGAGATCTTCATGAATAAATCTAACGGATTATTCGTGTGTGCGTTGTTAACATCATCTTTGATGAGCAGCGCATGCACCCCTCAAACAAGTGCAGAACGCCATGCACGCCAGTATGTATATGCTGCAGATGACGGCTTTGACCCGAATGTACGCGTTATAAAAGCCGACAGTATTAAGATGGCGGTGCCATTCTTTAAAACTTTTCATGATCTGGGAGCAAAAGACCGCTTATCAGGCATGTCTTTAGAGGACGCGAACAAGCGTGCAGATAAGTTTCGTAGCGAGGCATTTCTGAACTCCATCCAGAGTGAAACTATTTTTGCGGGCACTCGTTACGTCGACAATAAATCATGGTCTGCTAAACAGCGTAAAGCCATGAGCGATGCTATCTCTGAAGCTTACATTGATGGTTATAAAGGAAGGATGTGAGTATTTATAACAGTAGATTTCGGTACCCGTTTCTGCATTACATTCACGAACACACCTGGTTGTGGATCATTAACATCAAAGTTTTAGTTAGGGATGATTTTATATGGTTTCTCTTGAGTCAGAGAATGGTGTTTAGTGCTTTTTTATTAATCGCTTACCCGCTTGTGCGGTTTTTTGACCCAAATTCTTGACCCTCAGTTTTTAGTTGAGCTCTATAAACATACAGTTAGGTGTTAGGGGGTTATCATGGGTTTTCAATCTCCTGCATTAGACCTCGCTGAAGAGATACTCACTATTACCAACCTTTGCGGTCATGAGGACAACTGCCGAACTATCGAAACATCAGCTGAGTACGTGATAATTAATATTGCCAGAAATCCGGAAATAGGTGACACCATCCTGATTGCGCTCTGCGGTAGGCTGGACTTCGCAAAAGTTCAGGGGAAGGCATTAATAACTCAGGATGGCGAGGCTATAGCGGGTGATTCAGATCATTAAAATTAATGGTGTGAAAGGTAAGTTGATTTTTGCGTATAATAAGCAATCTACTCACATTGGCTGAGGCAGAAGAATGGAAAAGTTGCAATTGAAGATTGGGTTAACTGATTTGGTTTATTCAATTACTGTTCATAGCTTTCATATTTTTTTGGATCGGCATTGGGCTTCTGTTGATAGGTGACATTGGGTTGCTGTTCAGTGGTGCATAGTCCAACATACTGACCGTATTAGGTGGCTATATGATTTTTGTAGCTTTGATAATGGAAGGTGTAAAAGCGCTTTTCAATAAGCTGGTCTGGAAGCAGTTTCTCTAAACTCATAGCCTTTACTCTGTAAGATTTCTTCAGGAACAGCATAAAATAGATCTATGAAATTAGCATTCCTACATACACATTTGTTGTAGTTCTTTTAGAGTAAAGTGATGACTGGAGTTTGTGTAATGGAAGCATTTACTGAATCTGTTTATTTGGCTATTTTTAGAGAGCATGCAGCTAAGGCGGTTCAGGGTATGGAGAGACATGGCTGTTACTGGTTTACGGGTATCAGGCCATCATATGGGATTGTTGTTGAGTTGCTGGAAGATGCTGGGTATTCAGTGATAACTTTCAACCCGCCGCCTGTATACGAGTTCGCAATATATCTCTCTGATAGTTATCCATCTCAAGTTGAGCTGGAGAGAATCGCAATGTATCGACAGTCACTACGAGACAAGGGCGTATCAGAGGATAAATTACCCGTTTCATTAGCATAGCCCCCTACGGGCGGTTTTTATTGTAATACCGCTAACAAGAAAACGAGATGACAGTAAACACAGCTACGCTATGAAATATCCAGGTGTTATCTCACTATGCCTTCAGGCACTCAATGAGTTAAATCATACGGTTGAAAATTTACAATCAGGAAGCCGCAACCCGTAGTATGCAGGAACGGGGGCGGCTGGTAAATTTGATATGAATCGATTCGAAATACGTCCGAATTTGTCCGGAATTTTAAGTAACTATATGATTTTTAGTGCCTGAAAACGCATCACCAGATGTATGCTTTTTAATCTGGTTGATGCGTATGTGTTTGATATACCGCAGAAATATAAATTGCAGGTATAAACAGGAATCGCATTCGGTCTGTTTATCTGTATGAAAGTAAACGAGTAATCCCAATAGTTCTTTCTCATACAGCGCGCTCGTCCTGTTCGACTGCTTAAAACATAACGCAACACAGCATGCGGAAGTCCAGCCCTTTTTGCCTGTTTTGTTAAATTTTCGTGTGCAATCAGTAAAAGCCAGAACCGTGTTTAAAAGCGGGATTTAACGGATGCCTCAATTTCATCAAGCAGTTCAAAGCGACGGCGGTATTCGGCACGCTTTTTACTGGCGATCTCCTCAAGGGATTTGCGCTCCATCTGCAATGGCAACTGCCAACTGAAGGTTGAACGTTTTTGACCGTCGATAGAGGCCCAAAACTCATCGTAGCTGGCGTGGAAATGGCGACCTTTACTCAGACGATAACGCAGTGCACGGAAGATATGACCTTCATCGCTGACCGCATAAATGGCTTTGATGCCGGAAAGTGTGGCCAATTGGAAAAGCACTTCCATCAACACGCGTTTCGGGAAGAGACCATGGCAGGCTCGGGTTGCCTGTTTGATCACATCACGGGATACGCTGCGTCGCGGGCCCTGAAGACCGCCAATCACCAGAACATATTCTCCGTTTTCGCGAGCAACGCAAAATGTCACACTGGCAAGCAGGGTATTTTCGTTATCACGCAGCCACAGCGTACATTCGCCCTCACGCTCTGCTTTACTGGCATTCATGGCGTTGACGTTATAGCTCACGCCATCTTTGGCATGAAACTCAACAATGGATTGCTCTTGTGGTCCGGTTAAGGCCTTGACCAGGCCGACGTCTTTCAGAGAGTCAATCCACTGATAATGGCTGACGATGGCATCAGCACGCGCATTGGCGTTCATGCCACGCATCAGATACTGGCGATGTGTTTTGCTCGGCAGGGTGATCTGCGAAGCCAGTAACTGATCAAAATCGTCGCGGCGAGCCAGCGCATCGAGCATGCGATGCGTAGAAGACCAGAACAGCAATGAACGTAACAGAAATTTAAGACGGTACTCGCGTTTTTGCCAGATAGGGCCTGGAACGAGTTTGCCTTTCACCAGTTCGGAAATGATATGGGTACGATGCGATTGTGGCGCATCGTTTTGCAGGCGCGTATTTGACACGGGAAAACCTCAAAGTTTATGCAATGCATATTTTAGGGGGCATGCAAAAGAGTATTAATACTGGTGAAACATTTATTTATCCTTAGTTTACTGTTTGTTTAGCTTCATGAAAAGCGCTCCTGTGCAGCGTCCCTACACATAAGTCAACTGTAACTATACTTCCTATGGGAGGGCTTATGTATCAGCGAATTGAAGGTGGGATGTGGCGTCACGTCTGGGTTGTCAGCGATATACACGGCTGTTATCAGTGGCTTATGGATGAGCTTAAACGCCGTCATTTTAACCCGTATGAGGATTTGCTTATTTCTGTCGGGGATATCATCGATCGTGGCCCTGATAGCGTGAAATGCCTGCAGTTAATACATGAAAAATGGTTTCGTGCCGTGCGGGGCAACCACGAGCAAATGGCGCTCGACAGTCTGGATAATAACGATTTTTCGCTCTGGACGATGAATGGCGGAATGTGGTTTGCGCATCTTGAACGCGACCAGCAACAGCTTGCGCTGTCGTTGCTTGAGGCCTGTCGCGATTTACCGCATATCATCGAGATAACCTGTGCGAACGGTCTGAATGTGATAGCCCATGCGGATTATCCGGCTGCGGAATACCAATGGCAAAAACCGGTCAGCGCTCAGCGCGTCTTATGGAACCGCGACAGGTTGATGGGATTTATGGTGGGCAAAGGGCAGGGCATCAGCGGCGCGGATCATTTCTGGTTCGGACATACGCCCCTCGACAGAAGGTATGATTTTAATAATCTCCACTACATTGATACGGGCGCCGTATTTGACGGTTACTTTACGCTGGCGCAGCTGCAGTAATAAATAACCCGCCTTCGGGCGGGTTCTCTTTAGGTCAGGCAAGACGCATGACCCAGGCATCGGTTTTACTATCGTAATGCTCACGGTAAAGGACAGAGTGTTCGCCATCAAGTATTGCCGGGACGCTGGTATCTGCATCCCATGCATCGAGCTGCATGCACAAATCCGGGTCGGATTTGCAGGGAATACTTAACGTTCGATCGCCTTGTGCTTCGCCGCGCAGCTCTGCGTCGTCGATCTCAAAAGCGCCAATACGCACGCTGGTTTTCGTCATAGTGCTCTCCGGTTCTGTTGTCAAAATCTGGTATGACCAGTGCAGTCACCCATTTTTGATCGTAGACAAGGAGAGCAAAATCGCCAGTAAAAAAATGCGCTTTTTTTCAGCCCGTGCGATCGTTACCGGTAAACAGCCGACCATCCCGAACCAACTCGCGCGGATAGCTGTTTTTCAGCCTTGAGCCGACCTTTTTTGCCAGCCCCAGCGGGTATCCCTGATACGTCACTATCACTTCATCGCCTGATGGCGCGCTGTCCGGATAGACATCGCGACCACGATACCACTCTTCGGCTTCCTGATGCGTCAGGGCAAAGGTATTCTCGCGTCCGGCAAGCGCGATAACGGCCTCATGCTGCCAGCGATACCCTTTGTTATGCACTTCCGCCAGGCGGATCCCGATTCGCGAAAAACGGACCTTTCCGATGAGCGGCTCGATCTGTGCCGGGAACAGCCATATCTCTTTATCACGCATCCAGGGGCACAGGCTCTCATCCCAGACCAGCCCAACCTTTTTGGCGGCGGCTTCAAGCTGTGCTGCATCGCGACCTTTAAGAGGGGCAAACGGGAAGTTGCCGACCTTGAATTTAGGTGCGGGCAGGGGAGCAACCGCCTGCGTTTTACGAAGACGCGCCACAAAGAACCCTTCGCAGTCGTAAATCTGCGGGAACACGTGGAGGAAACCTTCGGGGGTGACCGCCTCTTGTGCTGAGGCAAACAGATCGTTCAATGGCAGGAACTCGACCGCATCCGGGTAGTTCGCTTTCAACCACAGGCAGACGTCTTCGTTTTCATCGCGGTTTAAGGTGCACGTTGAATAGACCAGCGTGCCGCCAGGGCGCAAAGCGTGAAATGCGCTCTCGATCAGCTCTCGCTGCGTGGCGGCGATCTCCAGGTTGCTTTCCACGGACCAGTTCTTTAACGCATCTGGATCTTTGCGCACCACCCCTTCGCCGGAGCAGGGGGCGTCCAGCAGAATGGCATCGAAGGCTTCCGGTAGGGCGGCGCCAAACACCCGTCCGTCGAAGTGCGTCAGGGCAACATTATGGATACCGCAGCGGCTGATGTTGGCATGCAGCACCTTCACGCGGCTGGCGGAAAACTCGTTAGCAAGGATCGCCCCCTGGTTACCCATCCGGGCGGCAATTTGCGTGGTTTTTGAGCCGGGCGCCGCGGCAACATCCATCACGCGCTCAGGCGAATTGCCATCGGTAAACAGGGCGGCAACAGGCAGCATCGAGCTGGCTTCCTGAATATAGAACAGGCCGCTCAGATGTTCAGCGGTGCTGCCCAGCGGGAGTGAGGCTTCGTCATCGCGCTCGATCCAGAACCCCTCAGCACACCACGGTACCGGCGTAAGCTGCCAGCCGTACGGCGAGACCAGTGCCAGAAAATCATCGACGCTGATTTTCAACGTGTTGACGCGAATACTTCGGCGTAACGGACGCTTGCAGGCGGCGATAAAATCGTCTAACGACAGGTGAGAAGGAAGCGCCTCGCGCATCTGCGCCAGGAATTGTTCAGGAAGAAATACGGAGTTTTGAGCCACGGGCACACCACAGGGAAAAGTTCAGGTGCGCAGTGTAACATAAAGGCTCCGGTGCGTTGACACCGGAGCCTTGCTGTTTAACGTGGCAGGGCGGTTCCCCATTCGCGCCACTCTTTCGGTTCGCTTTCGAGCAGCAGGAAGTGTTTACCTGGCTGCGCTTTCGGCGCCAGCGGCGTTCCCGGCGGCGTGGCAAACGCGATACCGCCGCGAATGAACTGGTTGAAGGTGCCGGTTTTCACCACGCCACCCGTCAGGCCGAAGTCCAGCGAGTAGCCGGATGCCAGCCAGAATACCGAGTTATTTCGAACCAGGTGCTGGTAGCGTTCGCTGATGCGTAACGCCACCATTACGCGGTCGGAGAGCGTACCGAGCGTCAGGCCCGTGACCGTACCTACTTCAATACCGCGGAACAGTACCGGCGTGCCGATGTTCAGCGAGCCTGCTTCCGGCACTTCCACCACGATGCTCAGGCCGCCAAGGTAGCGTGAGTCGGTGATCGTGGCTTCCTGCAGCTCGAAATCGCGACGGGCATTACCCTGGCCGGGCTCAACGTTGATGTACGGCTGCAAAATGGTGTCGAGATGCTCAACGCCCGCGGCCGAGATCTGCGGCGTGACCACCGAGAAGCGCGAGCCCGTGCGGGCGAAGGTCTGCACATATTCCGGGTAAAGCACGGCGGTGGCCTGCACCTCGTTACGTGAGGTAATCAGCGTCAGCTTCTGGATCTGCCCGATATCAATACCCAGATAGCGAATTGGCATGCCTTCCGCCAGCTTACCGGCATCAAACGCGTGCAGGGTAATCTGCCCGCCTACTGCACGTGCGGCGGTTTCGGACGGGAAGAGAATACGCTTATCACCTTTGCGCAGATTCGCACCCGCGCCGCTGAGATTATCGAAGCTAATCGCCCCGCGCAGCGCGCGTGAGAGCGGGGAGGCCTGCACGGTCAGCCCGTTACCGTTAAGCTGAACTTTCGCGCCGCCTTCGGCCCAGAAGACGCTGTTTGGCGTCAGCAGCTTGCGGTACTCCGGCTTGATGTGCAGTTCGATATCAAAGGCGTCCGCACGCGGGCGAACGGTGATCACTTCCCCGACTTCAAATTTGCGATACAGCACCACGGATCCCGCCTGTACGTCCGGCAGCGTTTCGGCGCTTAGCGTCAGCGTGGTGGTCGGAAGATCGCTCAGGCTGTTTTCAATCGCTTTCTCCAGGTTGGCATACAGCGGATAGCTGTCGCGCACGGGGCCTTTATCGCCATGCAAAATACGGATGCCGCCGTTCACCCATTCGCTGGCGCTGGCGCCGAGGAACTCCACGCCGTCCAGACCCACCTTCACATCGACGCGACTGTTCACCACGAATTTGCTGTCACCGTGCACCAGGTCGCTGTATTGCGGATCGATGGCGACCGAGAACGTCACGCCATCCGCGGAGAGCTTACGCTCCAGCACCTGACCGACCTGCACGCCGTGTAAAATTAGCGGCTGTCCGGCTTCGATACCGTAACTTTCTGGCGCATTAAGCGTGACGGTTACCACGCCCGGCTTTTGCAGCAGGGCTTTATCCGCCGGGGCAATCACGAAGCTATTGCTGGGTTCTCCTTCACCGGGAATGAGCTCAAACGTATTGCCGGTCAACAGCGTGCTGAGGCTGGTATCATTCAGAGAGAGCTTTGGACTGCGCATTTCGATGCGCGTTTTCTCGCGCAGGAGATCGACCACGCTTGGATCGACCGTCATTTCGCCGGTGACCGATCCGCCCGGGTTGAGCGTCATTTTGGTGAGCTGGCCGACCTGCAGCCCCTGATACATCAGCGGCGTTGAGCCCGCTTTTAGCCCTTTAGCATCGGGCAGGGCAAGTTTGACGATCACGCCGCGCTGGCTGTGCGCCAGGTCGGCGTACAATCCAAATGAGTCATCAGCGGTGGCAGGGCTTGAGTTTTCCGGGGAGTCAAAGGCAATAGCGCCATTCACCAGCGCGGCCAGACTCTCCAGCTTCACTTTCGCACCGCTCAGGCTGAGGTCCGCATCCACGCCGGAGACGTTCCAGAAGCGGCTGCCTTTTTTCACCAGATTGGTGAAGCGACGCTCGATAAGCACGTCGATGGTGACGCCCTGTTTATTCGGGTTAATCGCGTAGTCGTACACGCGGCCAACCGGGATTTTGCGGAAATAGACCAGTGAGCCACTGTTCAGAGAACCGAGATCCGGCGCCTGCAGATGGATCATTAAATCGCCGTTATTGAGGCGGTACTTGGGCTGCGTATCCAGAGCAACAAAGTGATCCTGCGGCTCGCCTTTACCTGGCATCATGCCAATATAGTTACCGCCCACGAGCGCATCCAGCCCGGACACGCCGGCCAGAGAGGCTTTAGGCGTCACCAGCCAGAACTGCGTTTCGCTGCGCAGGGCATCCTGCATGTCAGATTTAATACTGACCCGCACCTGAATCTTGTTCAGCCCTTTTCCAAGGGAGATGTCCTGAACCGTACCCACTTCAACCCCCTGGAAGCGAACGGGCGTTCGCCCGGCGACGATGCCGTCGGCGGTCTGGAAATCAATGGTGACCGTACTCCCGCGATCTTCATAGCTCGTCCAGATAAGCCAGCCTGCAATCATCAGGGCGATGACGGGCAGCAACCAGAATGGCGAAATGCGGCGTTTTGTTTTAATTCTCGCTTCAGTCGGCGAAGCGGGGGTTTCCTGACTCATGTGCATCCCAAAGTAAGCGGCTATCCAGCCATTCCACAGCAAGAATAGTCAATATCACCGCAGAGCCGAAATAAAAAGCCGCGGGTCCCATTGTAAAAGCAAGTAGCTGGTCGCGATTGATGAGCGACATCATCAGCGAAATCACGAACAGATCTAACATTGACCAGCGGCCAATCCAGGTGACGAACCGCAGAAGCAGAATGCGTGTTCGTAAGCCTTGTTCACATTTAAAGTGAATGCTGATGAGCAGGGTAAACATCACCACCACTTTGGTAAAGGGAACCAGGATACTGGCAATAAAGACGATCGCCGCCACCCCGACGTTACTGTGTGCAAGGGAGATAATCCCGGAGAGGATAGTATCCTCCTGACGCCCGCCATTCACGTAAATGATAGAAATCGGCAGCATATTGGCTGGGATCAGAAACACCAGGGAGGCGATCAGCGCGGCCCAGCATTTTTGCAGGCTATTGTTGCGGCGCAGTCTCAGCGGAATGTGGCACCGCGGGCAGCGTCCACGCGCGTCGGGTAAGCCGGTATAGTGGCATCCCAGACAGACGCGCAGATTTTCATCGGGACGCGTAGCGGGGCGCTGAGGGTAAAACCGTTCCCAGAGCTGCTCAACGTTCAGGTGAATCAGCGTCAGGATGCTTAGCAATACCAGGCAGATGAAAGCAAAGAGCCCGATACCGGGCTGCAAAAAGGCGTAGTCCTGTACCTTTATTGACGCAACGCCCACTCCCACCAGATAGATATCCAGCATCACCCACTCTTTGAGCTTATCCAGCATCAGCAGCACCGGGCGAAGGTTCATGCCGAGGATATTGCCAAACCAAAGATAGGCAATGGCGGCAACCAGCACCAGCGGCGCGCCAACGGTGCAGAACAGCACCATGGCGGCGGTGATGGGATCGCCCTGACGGGTCATCTGCCAGATACCCTGCAGCACGTTGGCGTCAATGCGCACGCCAAGCAGGTAGAGTTTCAGCAGCGGTTCGCTCCAGGCGAAGGGCATCAGCAGCAGCATGGTGACGGCCATGGCGGCGAGACGGGTTAACGACCAGTCTCGGCCGTCGCGAATTTTGGCGTCGCAGCGGGGACAGAAGGCACTTTGGTGCGATTTCATCTTCGGCAACATAAAAAGCGTATCGCACTGGGGGCAACGCTGATAATGTGCACGTGGCAAAGCTTCGCTTACCGTATGGACAGTTATCTTTCTTGTCGGCGTAATTTTGGTTGTTTTTAAGGCCATCAGCTGCGCACAAATAAGTATTGTTGAAAGTTATAATAACTCATGAACGGATTCATCTTGAGCATGAGCGCATTTAATGCTTATTTTAATAGGCTATGCGGTAAATTTGTAAGACAACTAAGTGATTGAATAATGAACAAAACAGAATTCTACGCGGATCTGAACCGCGATTTTAAGGCATTGATGGCGGGTGAGACCAGCTTCTTAGCCACTCTGGCAAATACTAGCGCATTGCTGTTTGAACGTCTCTCTGACGTGAACTGGGCCGGCTTTTACCTTCTGGAAGGTGAAACGCTGGTGCTCGGTCCGTTCCAGGGCAAACTGGCCTGCGTGCGTATTCCGGTAGGGCGCGGCGTATGCGGCACGGCGGTGGCCGAGAATCAGGTCCAGCGTGTGGAAGATGTTCATGCATTTGACGGGCACATTGCCTGCGATGCCGCCAGTAATTCTGAAATCGTTCTGCCTCTGGTGGTCAAAAATCAGATTATTGGCGTTCTGGATATCGACAGTACGGTCTTCAGTCGCTTTACAACCGAGGACGAACAGGGGCTGCGCGAGCTGGTGGCTAATCTGGAAAACGTACTCGCGGCAACCGATTATCAAAAATTCTTTGCGAGCGTCGCAGGATAATCAACGGATAACGTAGCATTTACTGATAGCGTCATTATAATGACGCCTGTTCATGCCTGCGCTTGTTGGCAACGTCCGTTGTAATCAGGAAATTTCATGGAAAATCAACCTAAGTTGAATAGCAGTAAAGAAGTTATCGCATTTCTGGCCGAGCGTTTCCCGCAGTGCTTCAGCGCGGAAGGTGAAGCGCGTCCCCTGAAAGTCGGTATTTTTCAGGATCTGGTGGCACGTGTTGAAGGGGAAATGAACCTCAGCAAAACTCAGCTGCGTTCCGCCTTACGTCTTTATACTTCGAGCTGGCGTTACCTGTACGGTATCAAAGCTGGCGCGACCCGTGTGGATCTCGACGGCAACCCGTGTGGTGAGCTGGACGAGCAGCACGTTGAGCACGCGCGCAAGCAGCTTGAAGAAGCCAAAGCACGCGTTCAGGCACAACGTGCAGAACAGCAGGCGAAAAAACGCGAAGCCGCCGCGGCAAACGGCCAGGAAGATGCGCCTCGTCGTGAGCGTAAACCACGCCCTGCGCCGCGCCGTCACGATAATAACGATCGCAAACCGCGTGCAGACAAACCAGCAGCAAAAGCCCCGCGTGCCCCTCGTGAAGAGCCGCGCCATACGCCGGTTTCTGACATTAACGCCCTGAGCGTAGGTCAGGCGCTGAAGGTAAAAGCGGGTAACAATGCTATGGACGCCACCGTACTGGAAATCACCAAAGATGGCGTTCGTGTACAGCTGACTTCTGGTATGTCAATGATTGTACGCGCAGAACACTTGTTGTTCTGAAACGGAGGCCAAGCCTGGCATGAACACTTTTTTTAAGCTCACCGCGCTGGCGGGCCTGTTTGCCATAACAGGTCACGCTTTTGCAGTGGACGATATCACGCGTGTTGATCAAATTCCGGTTCTCAAGGAAGAGACGCAGCACGCGACGGTGAGCGAGCGCGTGACCTCACGTTTTACCCGCTCGCACTATCGTCAGTTCGATCTCGATCAGGCCTTTTCGGCCAAAATCTTTGACCGCTATCTGAACTTGCTGGATTACAGCCATAACGTTTTGCTCGCCAGCGATGTCGAGCAGTTCGCTAAGCGCAAATCCGAGGTGGGTGATGAGTTGCGCTCAGGCAAGCTGGATCTGTTCTACGATCTCTACAACCTGTCGCAAAAGCGCCGCTTCGAACGCTATCAGTACGCGCTGAAAGTGCTGGAACGTCCGATGGACTTCACCGGCAACGACACCTTTAATCTGGATCGCAGTAAAGCACCCTGGCCGAAAGATGAAGCCGAGTTGAATGCGCTGTGGGACGGTAAAGTTAAATACGATGAACTGAGCCTCAAGCTTACCGGCAAAGACGAAAAAGAGATCCGTGACACGCTGACGCGTCGTTACAAATTCGCCATTCGTCGTCTGGCGCAGACCAACAGTGAGGATGTCTTCTCGCTGGCCATGACGGCCTTTGCTCACGAAATCGATCCGCACACCAACTATCTCTCTCCACGCAACACCGAACAGTTCAATACCGAGATGAGCCTGTCTCTTGAAGGTATCGGCGCGGTGCTGCAGATGGACGATGATTACACGGTGATCAATTCGATGGTTGCGGGTGGCCCGGCATCCAAAAGCAAAGCGATTAGCGTAGGCGATCGTATTGTGGGTGTAGGACAAACCGGACAGAACATGGTCGACGTGATCGGCTGGCGTCTTGATGACGTGGTTGCGCTGATCAAAGGTCCGAAAGGCAGCAAGGTTCGTCTGGAAGTCCTGCCAGCCGGAAAAGGCACCAAAACCCGTATCGTTACCCTGACCCGCGAGCGTATCCGTCTGGAAGACCGCGCGGTGAAAATGTCGGTGAAAACCGTGGGTAAAGAGAAGGTGGGGGTCCTGGATATTCCTGGCTTCTACGTAGGGCTGACTGACGATGTGAAAGTTCAGCTGCAGAAGCTTGAAAAGCAGAACGTCAGCAGCATTATCATCGACCTGCGCAGTAACGGCGGCGGAGCGCTGACGGAAGCGGTTTCACTCTCTGGTCTGTTCATTCCATCGGGTCCCGTGGTGCAGGTGCGCGATAACAACGGTAAAGTGCGTGAAGATGCCGACAACGACGGTGTGGTCTACTACAAAGGCCCGCTGGTGGTCCTGGTTGACCGCTTCAGTGCTTCCGCGTCTGAGATCTTTGCCGCTGCCATGCAGGATTATGGCCGTGCGCTGATCGTCGGTGAGCCAACCTTCGGGAAAGGCACCGTTCAGCAGTATCGTTCTCTTAATCGTATCTACGATCAAATGCTGCGTCCGGAATGGCCTGCACTGGGCTCGGTTCAGTACACCATTCAGAAATTCTACCGCGTGAATGGCGGCAGTACGCAGCGTAAGGGCGTAACGCCGGACATTATGATGCCGACAGGCACGGAAGAGACGGAAACCGGCGAGAAGTTTGAAGATAACGCGTTACCGTGGGACAGCATCAATGCCGCGACCTACGTGAAAGCGGGTGATATGACGCAATTTGGCCCTGAACTGCTGAAAGCGCATAACGACCGCATCGCGAAAGATCCGGAATTCCAGTACATCATGAAGGACATCGCACGCTTCAATGCCCTGAAAGATAAGCGGAATATCGTTTCTCTGAACTACGCACAGCGTGAGAAAGAGAACAACGAAGACGATGCAACCCGCCTGGCGCGTATCAACGATCGCTTCAAGCGTGAAGGCAAGCCTCTGCTCAAAAAACTGGACGATCTGCCAAAAGATTACCAGGAGCCGGATCCGTATCTGGATGAGACGGTGCATATCGCTCTCGACCTGGCGAATCAGGAAAAAGAGAAACCTGCCGTACAGCCCGCTCCGGCAAAATAATCTCCCAACAGGCACAAGAAATTGTGCCTGTTTCTTTTTGTTCTTCATCCTTCCGTCAGCCAGATTTCCAATTGTGTAAAGTTGTGTCTTTCTGGTGACTTACGCCCGCCGGATGCTTGAAAATAACCGGAATACCCATACGATGTGGGTAATCGCATAGTGCGTTTTGTTAAACTGAGGTAAAAAGAAAATTATGATGCGAATCGCGCTCTTCCTGCTCACCAACCTGGCGGTCATGGTGGTTTTCGGGCTCGTGCTAAGCCTGACAGGAATTCAGTCGAGCAGCGTTCAGGGTCTGTTGATTATGGCGCTGCTGTTTGGTTTTGGTGGCTCGTTCATCTCCCTGCTGATGTCGAAGTGGATGGCACTGAAATCGGTGGGTGGTGAGGTTATTGAACAGCCGCGTAACGATATGGAACAGTGGCTGATGAATACGGTGGCTCAGCAATCCCGTCAGGCCGGCATCGCCATGCCGCAGGTGGCGATTTACCATGCCCCGGACATCAACGCGTTTGCCACGGGCGCCCGTCGCGATGCGTCACTGGTTGCCGTCAGCACCGGTCTGCTGCAGAACATGAGCCGTGACGAAGCTGAAGCGGTTATCGCCCACGAAATCAGCCATATCGCCAACGGTGACATGGTGACCATGACCCTGATTCAGGGTGTGGTGAACACCTTCGTGATCTTCATCTCCCGTATCCTGGCGCAGATTGCGGCTGGCTTTATGGGCGGCAACCGCGACGAAGGTGAAGAGAGCAACGGCAACCCGCTGATCTACTTCGCCGTGTCGATGGTTCTGGAACTGGTATTCGGTATTCTGGCCAGCATCATCACCATGTGGTTCTCTCGTCACCGTGAATTCCACGCGGATGCCGGCTCTGCGAAGCTGGTTGGTCGTGAGAAGATGATTGCCGCGCTGCAGCGTCTGAAAACCAGCTACGAGCCGCAGGAAGCGAACAGCATGATGGCCTTCTGCATTAACGGTAAATCCAAATCGCTGAGCGAGCTGTTTATGTCTCACCCGCCGCTGGATAAACGTATTGAAGCGCTGCGCAGTGGGGAATACCTGAAGTAACGCCAGGAACCCTAATAAGCCGGGCAGGAGAACACTCTGCCCGGCTTTTTTTATGCCTGAACCCTGGGCTGTGTCACCCGCAGGCCGCTGACGACCGCCGCGAGGGAAGCAAGGGCACCTGCGGTGAGAAGCGCAATGTGGTTACCGTTTTGTCCGGCAAGGTTAAACATCAGGGCGACCAGTGCCGCACCGCTGCTTTGGCCCAGCAGACGCGCGGTCCCCAGCATACCGCTGGCTCCTCCGCTGCGATGACGCGGCGCGGAGGTGATAATGGTGTGGTTGTTAGGGGACTGGAACAGACCAAACCCCGCGCCGCACAGGATCATGCGCCAGATGATGTCCAGATCGGTTGGCGATGACGGTAGCAATGCCAGCGCGAAAAGGCCTGTCGCCATCACCGCCAGCCCCAAAGCACCCAATAAACCGGCATGGACGCGTTCAATTAAATAACCTGCCAGCGGTGCCATCACCATGGTCGCCAGCGGCCAGGGGGTGAGCAGCAGGCCGGTCTCCACCTCTGAACGTCCAACCACGCTTTGCAGAAAGAAGGGTAGGGAGACCAGTGCCAGCATCTGGGCGCAGAACGAGCAGACAGACGTGCAAATGGAGAGGGAAAAGAGGGGAATACGCAGCAGATCAACAGGCAGTAGAGGCACAGGGAGAGTGAGCTGGCGGCGAACAAAGAAGAAGCCGATCGCCAGCAGGGCGATAAGCTCCGCGCCGGTAAGCATCAGAGACTGTCCCTGCGCAAATCCGCTCAGCGCCGTAATCAACAGGCCAAAGGTCAGGGCATTCATCACCGCACTCGCCACATCGAAGCGCGGCATGGTGCTTTTGGGACCGTTAGCGGGAAGAAAGCGCAGGGCAAAGAAGATGGCGACAATACCCAGCGGCACGTTGATGGCGAACAGCCACTGCCATGACGCAACGGAAAGGATCGCCGCCGCAATCGTTGGCCCGGCGGCAGAAGAGACGGCGACAATAAACGAGTTTATCCCCATTCCTCGCCCCAGATGACGCTGCGGATAAATTAAGCGGATCAGCGCCGTGTTTACGCTCATGAGCGCCGCGCCGCCAAAACCCTGCGCAATGCGGGCAAGCGTCAGGGTATGCAGTGAATCTGAAAGAGCACAGAACAAAGACGTAAAGGTGAAAACCACCAGACCGCACTGATACACCCGACGGTAACCGAACATATCGCCCAGGAAAGAGAACGAGAGCAGGGAAACCACGATCGCAATCTGATAGGCGTTAACAATCCATATCGAACTGGCGGGAGAGGCGTGCAGGTCGCTGGCGATGGTTGGCAGGGCAACGTTTGCGATTGCGCCGTCAAGGACCGCCATTGATATACCGATAATGATGGTCGCTATCGCGCCATACCGCTGGGGTAAAGGCAGGCCATCGGAAAGGGTCTTTTCCATTAGGGTTAAAAAAGCTCAGCGTGAAATTATTCTCAGGGTAACTATTTTAGCATTGTTACAGCCGTGATATGTCGCAGATTTGTAACGAAGTAAACGGGGATTGATTGCAGGTGACATGACGGGAACTTATAATAAAAACCGGTTCTGATTTTTATAAAACACTCGCTATGAGGTGGTAAATGGCTATTGCGGATTTGGATAAACAGCCAGATTCTGTTTCTTCCGTGCTGAAGGTGTTTGGCATCTTACAGGCTCTGGGAGAGGAGCGTGAAATAGGTATTACAGAGTTGTCACAGCGCGTGATGATGTCAAAAAGCACCGTATATCGCTTTTTGCAGACCATGAAATCGCTGGGTTACGTTGCCCAGGAAGGCGAATCTGAAAAATACTCCCTGACGCTGAAGCTGTTTGAGCTGGGTGCCCGCGCGCTACAAAATGTTGACCTGATCCGCAGCGCCGATATTCAGATGCGTGAAATCTCTCGCCTCACTAAAGAGACCATCCATCTCGGCGCGCTGGATGAAGACAGCATAGTTTACATCCATAAAATCGACTCCATGTACAATCTGCGCATGTATTCGCGCATTGGTCGTCGCAACCCGCTCTATAGTACCGCCATTGGTAAAGTTCTGCTGGCGTGGCGCGATCGTGAGGAAGTGAAGCAGATCCTCGAAGGCGTGGAATACAAGCAAAGTACCTCACGAACCATTACCAGCACGGACGCGCTGCTAACGGTGCTCGATCGCGTACGCGAACAGGGGTATGGCGAAGATAACGAGGAGCAGGAAGAGGGACTGCGCTGCATCGGCGTTCCGGTATTTGACCGTTTTGGCGTGGTGATCGCGGGCTTAAGTATCTCCTTCCCAACCTTACGTTTTTCTGAAGAGCGTCTGCATGAGTATGTGGCTATTCTCCACACTGCCGCACGTAAGATTTCTGAACAGATGGGGTATCACGACTACCCGTTCTAATCTCTGTTCACATAAAAAAACGCCGCATCTGTTGCGGCGTTTTTTGTCGGTCATTTACCCGGCTGACTAGCCATTATCAATCACGACGGAAGTCTTACGCAGGACCGGACAGTGGGTTAAGCCAACAATCCCGCTGTCAGTATGCAGATATTGCGCAGTGCTCATTCCTTGTGCTGTTAAGTATTTACACTGAATGCCTAACCCGGCAGCATTTTCGGTGCTTCCCACAAGTACGCCATAACCCGTTAGCAGAAGGCCAATCCAGACAATGGCCAGTGCAATAATTGTTCGAATGATTAAGCGCATCATTACCTCTTTTATCGTTGTTATCATAATGCTAGCGTAAACGGTTTACGAAACGAAACAAGTGCAGGATTCTGAAAAAAGCGCGATGGCGGCACAGTTAGCCCTTGTTTAAGATAAGCGTGATAACCTCGTTACATCAGGTCATTAGACGGAGTGTGGAGTGAAAAAAATACGCTGGGTAATTCTGATTATCGTGCTGATAGCGTGCGTGGTGTTATGGACGCAGACGATCAATGTGATGTGCGATCAGGATGTACAGTTTTTTAGCGGCGTTTGCGCAATCAATAAATTTATTCCGTGGTAACACGCATTTTTTCTCAAGGTGATGTCCTTCCTTCGCGCCAGTGGTAAAATAGACGTTTTTATTGAGGTGGTGAAATGGGTGAGTTACTGAATTCAGGGCTGCTGAATATAGCATCCCTGATGATTTCTTTGGTTGTTCTGCTTGTCGGGCTGGTCATTTGGTTTTTCGTGAATCGCGCCAGTTCCCGTACTAACGAGCAGATTGAACTGCTGGAAGCGCTGCTCGATCAGCAAAAACGTCAGAATGCGCTGCTACGCCGTCTGTGTGAGGCTAACGAACCGGAAGAGAAAGACGCGCCGAAAGACGCAGTCGCTGAAGATAACAAAGACGAAGATGACTTTATCCGCCTGGTGGCTGAGCGTTAATCTTTTTGTCCTGGGAGGTGGCTGTGGTCTGGAAAAACCCCTGGTATGACCCCTCCCTGAAACATCACACCCCGAACGGTTTTCGTAATACCGATCCTGTTGGACATCAACCCGGCGACCTTGACCGCTGGCGTAAAGCGCGTAAAGAGGCCGGATTACCGAAGCCGCCCGCGCTGGGTTATGAAGACTTTATCCGCCAGTGGTGGCAACCGGTTGAGCTTACGCTACCTCAGGAAGATGGGGTATGGTGGCTCGGACACGCGAGCGTGTTGCTGCAGCTGGACGGCAATATCATCCTTACCGATCCGGTGTTTTCTCGACGTGCTTCTCCGCTCCCTTTCCTGGGACCACAGCGCAAAACGCCTCCCGCGCTGTCAGTCGACCAGCTTCATCAGCTTGATGCGGTCGTCATCTCCCATAATCATTACGATCATCTTGATGACGCAACCCTTCGCCGTATCCTCAAACGCTTCCCCGACGTCAGTATTTTTGTTCCGTTGGGCCTCGCCGACTGGTTTCGTCGCCGGGGAGCAAAACGCGTGGTCGAACTCGACTGGTGGCAGAGTTTCACCTCGCAGGGGATGACGCTGACCGCCGTACCGGCACAGCACTGGAGCATGCGCACGCCATGGAACCGCAATCGTTCCTTATGGTGCGGCTGGGTGATGGAAGGACGGCATCACCGTTTCTGGTTTAGCGGTGATACCGGTTATTCACCTGAGCTGCTGTTAATTCCTGAACGCCTGGGCCAGATAGATGCCGCCGCGTTACCGATTGGTGCCTATGCCCCACGATGGTTCATGGCTGTCCATCATATGGATCCGCAATCTGCGGTGGCATTGTGGCAGCAGCTGGGCTCACCTCTGGCGTTCCCTATTCACTGGGGCGTGTTTGAACTGGCAGATGAATCCTTAGATGAACCTGTGCAGGAGTTAACTCACGCACTCGATAATTTAGCACCAGTTAACCATTCTTTCAGGATACTGAAGATTGGTGAATATTTATCCTTATAAACGAAGCGATAAATTGTTGCATATATTGTTGATGTAAAGGCGCGCAGGAATGTTTTATTTTTATCGAAACGTTTTGCTTGCCTTCTTTTGATGCAGAGTCATAAAAATTTCATTATTTTGGTGCATAACGCTGTTTATTCGCTGGTGCATTTTAATACAGCTGGGCGCGGGTTATTAACACTGTTTTTTCTCTGAAACAATTTGGTCGCGTTACAATGATTTAAGCATAAGTTTTCACAAATTGTTCTAACTCAATCAAGACGTAAGATTTCTTTTCCTGTTTGCTGGACGGTTCGTAATGATTGAGCTATGTTAAAAAAGTCTTAGATTACAGCGGTTGTGAAAGCAACGCTGGGTCTTTGTTACGCAGCAGGGCTGTCTGGACGTGATGCGCATAATTGTGCAAAACCTGACAGGCACTGTTCGAATTTGTGCGGCGGATCGAGACATGTTTAAAAATGGCTTGCCATATTAAACATAGTGTGTGATAACACGTTTTGGGTCAAACGAGGTACAGTTCTGTTTATGTGTGGCATTTTCAGTAAAGAAGTCCTGAGTAAACACGTTGTCGTTGAATACCGCTTCTCTGCCGAACCTTATATTAGTGCCTCATGCAGTAATGTCTCAGTTTTATCTCAGTTAATGCCTGCGGGCTAAGAAAACACTCTAAGGAATTTTGCAAAATGGCAAAGATTAAAGGTCAAGTTAAGTGGTTCAACGAGTCTAAAGGTTTTGGTTTCATTACTCCTGCTGACGGCAGCAAAGACGTGTTCGTACACTTCTCTGCAATCCAGGGTAACGGCTTCAAAACTCTGGCTGAAGGCCAGAACGTTGAGTTCGAAATTCAGGACGGCCAGAAAGGCCCAGCTGCAGTTAACGTAACTGCTATCTGATCGAACCGCTGCTGACTGAAGCGCTTAGCACTTCACTCTCAGACATAAAGCCTCGCATAACGCGGGGCTTTTTTATGTCCTTAATCTTTCAAAATATTACCATTCACGGTCTTGTTAGTAACTTGTTGCAAAGCTGCGAGGTTAGTAGCACTGTTTCGCCTCCCTAAGCGCATCTTTTCCCGTTAAATCAGGGCGTTGTTTAACAGTCCTGGGGTTCAGGTGAAGAAGAAATTGATAATGACCGCTGGCAATTTCACGCCAGCGCGTTTTGCGCTGCTCTGTTTAGCTATTTTCTGTAGTCTGGCCTTTTTACTTGGCCGCGTAGCCTGGCTGCAAATCATCAAGCCTGACAATCTGGTGAAGCAGGAAGATATGCGCTCCCTCCGCCAGCTGGCGATTGATGCGCCGCGCGGCATGATAATGGATCGCGAAGGTCGTCCCCTGGCGGTGAGCGTGCCTGTACGGGCCGTTTGGGCCGATCCTAAAACGGTGCTGGCAAAAGGAGGCGTTGGCGTCGACGAACGCTGGCAGGCGTTGGCAAACGCGCTACATCTCTCCCTGGGCGCACTCTCGGCGCGAATCAACGCCAACCCGCAGGGCCGTTTTATTTATCTTGCCCGTCAGGTCGATCCGGCACAGGCAAAGTGGATAGATAAACTCAATCTGCCCGGCATCAATTTACGCGATGAATCCCGCCGTTTTTATCCTGCCGGCCATGTGGCAGCGAACCTGATTGGCTTCACCAATATTGACGGGCAGGGCATTGAGGGCGTGGAAAAAAGCTTCAACGCGCAGCTGACCGGCAAGGCGGGTGTGCGCCAGGTAAGGGAAGATCGCTATGGACGCGTGGTTGAAAACCTGACGGAAGTTGCGCCCGCGCCGGCGCATAACATCCAGTTAAGTATCGACGAGCGTCTGCAAACCATCACCGAGGATGCGCTCGATAATGCCGTGGCCTGGAACAAGGCCGAGTCTGGGGCCTCGGTGCTCATTAATATCCCCACAGGGGAAATACTCGCCATGGCGAGCTATCCGGATTTCAACCCCAATAACCGGGAAGGCGCAACGATAAACGATTTTCGCAACCGTGCGATCAGCGATACGTTCGAACCGGGTTCCACGGTCAAGCCGCTGGTGCTGATGACGGCCCTGCAGCAGGGGCTGGTGCAGCCGGACAGCGTCATTGACACGCATCCGTATACCCTCGACGGGCATCGTATCCGCGATGTGGGCTATTATCCTGAACTGACAATGACCGGGATCCTGCAAAAATCGAGCGACACCGGCGTGTCCCGACTGTCCCTGGCAATGCCTGTCCAGCATCTTATTGATACCTACCGAAATTTTGGATTCGGCACGAATACGGGGCTTGGCTTAACGGGTGAGAGCGCGGGGCTGTTGCCCCAGCGTAAATACTGGAGCCAGCTCGACCGCGCGACATTTGCCTTCGGCTACGGGCTGATGGTGACGCCGCTCCAGCTGGCGCACGTCTACGCCACGATTGGCGGCTTCGGGCTTGAGCGACCTCTCTCGATTACGCGTATCGATCCCCCTGTTATCGGGCAACGCGTCATGCCAGAAGAGATTGCGCACGAGGTGGAGCATATGATGGAGAGCGTTGCGCTGCCGGGCGGCGGAGGGGTTAAGGCCGCCGTTCGTGATTACCGGGTGGCGGTGAAAACCGGTACGGCGAAGAAAATTGACGATAGCGGGAAGTATGTCGATAAATACGTCGCCTACACCGCAGGGGTTGCACCTGCCAGCAATCCGCGTTTTGCCCTGGTGGTGGTGATTAACGATCCGCAAAATGGTGCCTACTACGGCGGGGCCGTCTCCGCCCCTGTCTTCAGTGAGATTATGGGCAACGTGCTGCGTCTGGAAAATGTGAAACCTGACGGGTTACCGGCAGGGTCCGATCACCTTATCGTTATGCGTTAACCGGGCGTTTATAACCAGGGCGAATAGCGGTACACTTCGCCCTTTGATTATGCTCCGGAGTCACCATGTCCTTCAGCTGTCCCCTTTGCCACGCCCCCCTGACGCACTCAGATAAAAGTTATACTTGTCCGCAGGGGCATCAGTTTGATAGGGCAAAAGAAGGCTACGTGAATCTTCTGCCGGTGCAGCATAAACGCTCCCGCGATCCAGGCGACAGTGCAGAGATGATGCAGGCGCGACGCGCATTTCTTGATGCCGGGCACTATCTGCCGCTGCGGGAGACCGTCGCGCAGATGCTGGATGACATTCTGCCGGATTCAGCCACCGCCATGCTCGATATCGGCTGTGGGGAAGGATACTACACCGCACGGTTTGCGGAGGTTGCTCGTGAGAAGGGCGCACAGACGTTCGGTCTGGACGTGTCGAAAGTGGCGATTCGCGCAGCGGCAAAGCGTTACGCGGACGTGACGTTCTGCGTGGCGTCCAGCCACCGGCTGCCGTTTGACGATGCCAGCATGGACGCGGTTATTCGCATTTACGCGCCCTGCAAGGCGGAAGAGCTGGCTCGCGTGGTAAAACCGGGCGGATGGGTAGTCACCGTGACGCCGGGCCCGCGTCATCTGATGGAGCTGAAAGGGCTGATCTACGACGAAGTGCGTCTGCATGCCCCGCATTCTGAGCAGCTGGCCGGTTTTACCCTGAAGCAAGCGGAATCGGTGGCGTACGAAATGACGCTGAAAGGGGAAGAGGCCGTCGCGTTATTGCAGATGACGCCGTTCGCGTGGCGGGCAAAACCGGAAGTATGGGAAGCGTTAGCGGCACACTCAACATTTGGCTGCCAGACGGACTTCAGTATCCACCTCTGGCAGCGCGAAGATTAACCGGCGAAGTGTGCCCAGAGGATTTGGGCACCAATGCCAATCAACACAATCCCCCCCAGGATCTCAGCGCGTTTACCCAGCAGCGGGCCGATAAACCGTCCGACCATCATGCCCAGCGTGGACATAATCAGGGTTGCGCAGCCGATGGCCAGCGCGGTGGCAATGATATTGACCTGCAGGAATGCCAGACCGACACCGACGGCCATCGCATCAAGGCTGGTGGCAATGGCCGTGGTGACCAGCAGCCAGAACCCGTGGCGGTGCTGAGGCTCCTCGTCTTCTTCATCGCTGCCGCGAAAACCTTCAATCACCATTCGGCCACCGAGAAATACCAGCAGGACGAACGCAATCCAGTGGTTCCACTCCAGCACGAACTGGCTGGCGAGCATGCCAAGACCCCAGCCGATAAGCGGCGTCAGCGTTTCGATAGCGCCAAAAATCAGACCGGTACGCAGGGCTTCTGAGAACTTAGGTTTGTGGAGCGTGGCGCCTTTTCCGATGGAAGCAGCGAATGCGTCCATGGACATGCCAAAAGCGAGAAGGATCGTAGCGGAGATATTCATAACAGCGTCCAGACCGGGGATATCCATATGACACATCACTGCCCCCAGTAAACAGCAGTTGATGTATCTATGGTCTCGCCTGATCGCGCTGCACATAAGATGTGCTGTCAGCGATCCGTACGTGCCACGTTTTTCAACGAGTATGTTGACACGTACATTTCCTGCGAACAGGAAATCGGCTACTCCCCAACGACGGGCGCAACCTTAACATATTTTGAGAATATAAAACAACATTGAAGAGGCATTATTTAAAACACTTGTTGATAACGATTTTCATTTGTCTTTAAGCGTGAAAATATCGTTAACAAATAGAGATAAAATTAACGAAGGAGATATAGCTTTGGCTATATTTCTTGCGCAAGATAAACGCAATATATAGCCATTGCTATATATCTAACTCATTGAGTTTTAACGAGTAACTTGTATATCTTTTCCAGGTCGTCAATATTCTTCACCCGAATAAGCAGGCGGCGTTGTTCTAATTGCATCACCAGCACGCCGTCTTCGGATAAATTCATCTCTTTAATACGGTTATATTCTATCCACACATTGGCGAAGAAAAATCCGTGGGATTTAAAAATGATTTTCGGCGTGCGGATCCAGAACAGATAAATCGCCATTAATGCCAGCGCACATAATAACCATGTGGTTAATAATGCACCATGGCTGGTAACGTTATTGTAAATAAGAATGGCGATGAGACCCACGAAGATAAAGGCATCCACGCGCCCGCGTCGCAGAAGGGGAAGGGAGAGCAGCGTCTCGCCGTGACGGCGGGGCATGATGAACTCGTCATAGATCGCGTAAGCCAGAAGGGCAACAACAAATAAAACCAGTACGATGTCCGTGACAGTCATTCATCCTCCAGATAAAAAAAACCGGGGGCAAGCCCCCGGCCTATAGCATTGATACTTACAGACCCAGCAGGCCGACGGCGTAGCCCGCAATACCGATGACGAAGAAGCCAACGATGATCCACAGCGGGTTCACTTTCTTACGCAGCAGCCACATGCAGGCGAAGGTCAACAGCAGCGGGACCAGGCCCGGCATCAGCTGATCCAGAATCGTCTGCACGGTGGTGACGCGCGTCTGACCATCCTGCCCGGTGATGGTTGATACCACCAGCGGGATGTTCACGTGCGTCCACTTGTTAACCAGTGCCCCCATGACAAACAGGCCGAGGATTGACGCCCCCTCAGTCAGTTTCTGCAGGAAGCCGCCGCCCATGTCCTTAACGATGTCCACCCCTTTACGGTAGCCATAGGCCACGCCGTAGTAACGGGTCAGCAGACGCACGGCGTTGAACAGGATGAAGAACAGCAGCGGGCCAAGCAGGCTGCCGCTCATCGCGATACCGGCACCCAGTGCCGCGAAGACCGGACGCACGGTACCCCAGAAGATAGGGTCACCGACACCGGCCAGCGGACCCATCAGACCGACTTTGATACCGTTGATAGCACCATCGTCAATCTCTGCGCCGTTTGCACGCTGTTCTTCCATTGCCAGCGTTACGCCCAGTACGGGAGCCGCAACGTAAGGATGGGTGTTAAAGAATTCCAGGTGACGCTTGATGGCCTGACGGCGCGCTTCGTTGTTTTCCGGGTACAGGCGTTTGATCGCCGGTACCATGGAGAAGCAGAAGCCCAGCGCCTGCATACGTTCGAAGTTCCATGAACCCTGAAACAGGTTAGAACGGATGAACACGCCACGAATATCACCCGGAGTGAGTTTTTTCTCGGTGGTAGTTTTTGTCATATCAACCATTTCGCTCACCTGTTAGTCCAGTTCGTTATCGAGATCGTTGTTACCAGCAGCCTGCGCTGGGGCACCCGCGACGCGGTTATATTTCGGGCTGAGCTGGATGTAGAGAATCGCCATCACCGCACCGATCACACCCAGTGCAACCAGGTTGAAGTTGGTGAAGGCCGCGGTCACGAAGCCGAGGTAGAAGAACGGCATCAGGTAGCCTGCGCGCATCATGTTGATGACCATCGCATAACCAACGACCACGATCATACCGCCCGCGATGTTCAGGCCGCCGGTGACCACTTCAGGAATGGCGTTCAGCATGCTCTGGACTTCACTGGTACCCACAGAGATCGCCACGATAACCGCCGGGATCGCGATACGCATCGCCTGCAGGAACAGGGATGAAACGTGGATCCATGACAGGGCCGTGAGGTTGCCGTTGTCGGCCGCCTTATCCGCCGCGTGCTGGAAGGCAACGGTAATAGTACGAACGATGATGGTCAGAACCTGGCCTGCGGCTGCCAGCGGGATTGCCAGGGCGATACCTGCACCAATACTCTGGTGACCGGCAATAACCAGAACGGTCGAAATGATAGAGGCCAGCGCGGCATCGGGCGCAACCGCCGCGCCGATGTTCATCCAGCCCAGGGCGATCATTTCCAGGGTACCACCGATGATGATACCGGTTTTCATGTCACCCAGAACGGCCCCAATCAGGGTACAGGCCACCAGCGGGCGGTGGAACTGAAATTCATCAAGTACGGATTCCATACCCGCAATACATGCGACCACGAACACCAGCACAATCTGAAGAGTGGTAATCTCCATTGCACTTCTCCTATTACGTAAACTTTATATGAGAACCGGCGCGGGCTTATTTCCCAACTTTGCCGATCAAATCCATCATTTTCAGTTTTTGATCCGTGGAAACCTTACGGGCTTCCAGCTCAATACCGCGCGCATTCAGCTTGTTGAATGCCTCGATATCTTTCGCATCGACTGAAATGGCGTTGTTGACCTGCGTTTTGCCCTGACGGAATGCCATACCACCAATGTTCACGGAGGTGATTTTCACGCCGCCTTCAACAATGCGCTCAACGTCTGTCGGGTTAGTGAACAGCAGCATCACGCGTTCACCCGCGTATTTCGGGTTGTTGTAAACGCGGATCATCTTGGCGACATCCACGACGTGCGCGGTAACGCCAGGAGGAGCAACCTGAGTCAGAAGGGTTTTACGAACGGAATCGGCGGCCACTTCGTCGCTGACCACGATAATGCGTCGAACGTTGGTCTCTTTGGTCCAGCGCGTGGCGACCTGGCCGTGGATTAAACGGTCATCAATACGCGCAAGGCCGATAACCATGTAATCGTTCGGGCCCATCGGTTTTGCCGGTGCTACCGCTTTCGGTGCCGCTGCAGGCGCAGGGGCAGGTTTTTCAACCGGCTGCGCTTTCAGGGCCTTAACCCCTTCGCGACCAGTTTCAACGGCCAGTGCCACCAGCTCATCGAACGCCGGATTGTCGTCGCGCGCCATGAAGGTTTCCACCAGCATGGGAATGTTGACCCCGGCGACAACTTCATAGTGCTCTTTATCGACGACAATGCGGCTGGCAGCATTGAACGGGCTGCCGCCCCATGTATCAACGAGAAACAGCACGCCTTTGCTGGTATCCAGCTTCTCGAGTTGAGCGTTGTACTTCTCAATCAGCGTCTCGGCGTTTTCACCGGGAACGAAATCGATCCAGCCGACGTTTTCCTGCTCGCCCAACAGCATCTCTGCCGTTTTGAGTAGCTGCTCAGCAGCCCAACCATGTGTGCCTATGACAATAGCAATGGTCACTTGCTACCTCCTTTTATTATCATTAATACGCCTGCCAGGCAGTCGTACTGAGAATCGTATTGGCGAACCGAATCGATTCAGATAAGGGTTAGAGTTCAAAAAACTAAGACTTCCGCGAATTATTTTAGATAGTGAAAAAATAATTTATGTGATGAAGATCCGTAATTTAGCCACGCGTTACAGATTTATCTGTAGCGTAAAGCGGCTGTGTTACAGAACTTTGCAAAGGAACGTAAATCTTTGCTAAAAACACAGTGTCTCTGATATGTTTAGCCTCCGTTTAATTGTTCAGGAGTATAGGGCTACAGCCCACTATATGGACCGTCACCGACGTCAGTCATCTACCAGGCCATTTCGCGCCTTATTCACCGGCGATCCTCGCCACGTATCGACTCTGTTTACCTCTGTTTTGCCCACATTGAGTGGGGCACCGTTTCGTCATTCCTTTAGCAGGAGCTTGTCATGGAATTCTTAATGGACCCGTCAATCTGGGTGGGATTGCTCACGCTGGTGGTGCTGGAGATTGTTCTCGGCATTGATAACCTGGTGTTTATCGCCATCCTTGCGGACAAACTGCCGCCAAAACAGCGTGATAAAGCGCGTCTGATTGGTCTCTCGCTGGCGCTGGTCATGCGACTGGGGCTGCTCTCCGTCATCTCCTGGATGGTCACGCTGACCAAACCGCTGTTCTCCGTCATGGATTACACCTTCTCCGGGCGTGATTTAATCATGCTGATTGGGGGGATATTCCTGCTCTTCAAAGCGACGACAGAGCTTCACGAGCGGCTGGAAAACCGTCAGCACGATGATGGGCACGGTAAAGGCTATGCCAGCTTCTGGGTGGTGGTACTGCAGATCGTGGTGCTTGATGCGGTCTTCTCGCTGGATGCGGTGATCACGGCGGTCGGCATGGTGAACCATCTACCGGTAATGATGGCGGCTGTCGTTATTGCAATGGCGGTGATGCTGCTGGCCTCGAAGCCGCTGACGCGCTTCGTCAACCAGCATCCAACGGTGGTCGTGCTGTGTCTGAGCTTCCTGCTGATGATTGGTCTGAGCCTGGTGGCGGAAGGCTTTGGCTTCCATATTCCGAAAGGCTACCTGTACGCCGCGATTGGCTTCTCGATCCTGATCGAGCTGTTCAACCAGATTGCGCGTCGTAACTTTATTAAGCAGCAGTCGAATCAGCCGCTGCGTGCCCGTACCGCAGATGCCATTCTGCGCCTGATGGGCGGTCGTCGTCAGGTGAACGTTCAGTCTGATTCCGAAAACCATAATCCGGTTCCGGTCCCGGAAGGGGCGTTTGTGGAACAGGAACGCTACATGATTAACGGCGTGCTCTCCCTGGCCTCCCGTTCGCTGCGCGGCATCATGACGCCGCGCGGGGAAATCAGCTGGGTCGATGCTAACCTGAGCGTGGATGAAATTCGCCAGCAGCTGCTCTCTTCACCGCACAGCCTGTTCCCGGTGTGTCGTGGTGAGCTGGATGAGATCATCGGCGTCGTGCGGGCGAAAGAGATGCTGGTGGCCCTGGAAGAGGGCGTCAACGTGGAAGCCGTTGCTGCGGCGTCGCCTGCGATTGTCGTGCCGGAAACCCTGGATCCGATCAACCTGCTCGGGGTGCTGCGTCGCGCTCGCGGTAGCTTTGTTATCGTCACCAACGAGTTTGGCGTGGTGCAGGGGCTGGTCACGCCGCTGGACGTGCTGGAAGCGATTGCCGGTGAGTTCCCGGATGCAGACGAAACGCCAGAGATTGTTGCCGACGGTGAAGGCTGGCTGGTTAAAGGTACCACCGACCTGCACGCGCTCTCGCACACGCTGGGGCTGGAAAACGTGATTAACGATGAAGAAGACATCGCGACCGTTGCCGGTCTGGTGATCGCCGTTAACGGGCAAATCCCGCGCGTCGGAGATGTGATCGAGCTTTCGCCGCTGCACATTACGATCGTTGAAGCCAACGACTATCGCGTTGATATGGTTCGTATTGTTAAAGAACAATCAGCCCACGACGAAGATGAGTAAGCCGGCTTAGCGCAGCGGCATTAAGGGCACGATGTGCCCGTTATGATGCGCTGGCGGGGGCGCGCTCCCCGCCAGCCACTTCGGAAAATCCCGTAGCGGCATGGGCCGCGCATAGAAAAAGCCCTGCAGGACAGGCACGCCGTGGCGGCGCAAATAGCGCGCCTGCTCCTCTGTCTCGACCCCCTCAGCAACCAGTTCAATATCAAGCCGCTGGCCCAGCGCAATAATCATATCCGTCACCGTCGAGTTCACGGCGTCGGTGCCGATGGCGGTGGTAAAGGACTGGTCGATTTTCAGTACGTCCGGGTGCAGCTTCTCAAGCCAGGAGAGAGAGCTGTTTCCGGTGCCAAAATCGTCGATGGCGAGCTTCACCCCTTTGCGATGCAGTTCGCGCACGATGCGATAATCCGCATCCAGCAGCGCATCCCGTTCCGTGAGTTCTATCACCAGCTGCTGGCGCGGAAAGGCGCTGAACCAGAGACGGTTCAGGTCCTGTATCAACACCGCGTGACGGAAATGGCTGGCGGCAACGTTAATGCCGATGTGAAAACCGGCGCTGGAAGGGAAGTAGCCTATCTGGCGCACCGTTTCGGCGATGACATAGCGGGTCAGGGGGACAATCTGGTTATGTTCTTCTGCCAGAGGAATAAACACCTCCGGGGTGATCCAACCCTGACGGGGGTTGTTCCAGCGCAGCAGGATCTCCACGCCAGTACACGCCTGGGTGCGGGCATTCACCAGCGGCTGGCAGAAAAGCTCAAATTCCCGCCCCGCAATGCCCATATCAATCTCCCACGTAAAGCTCATCCGGTTTGCCGTCGCCAGCCAGGCGAGATAGCCCAGCAACAGGCTCAGCATAAGCCCCAGCGGCAGCTGGGCTGGCAGGCTTTTTAAGGCTAATGCTCCAGGACCTGGCCCGCTGACCGTAATGGTGAAAGGATTTCGGGTTGATGACTGCTGGAAAAGAGAGTCTTCATCATCAAACGTCAGGCTGTCGCTGACGCGTTGACCATAGCGCAGAAAGCGATCGCCCACGGTCAGCGCCACGTCATTGATAAGCGGGCGCTGGGGCTCGAGGATCATTTTGGCGATCAGATCGATATTGATGATCTCGATGACGCCTGCTTCACCGTCCTGAGAAACGGGATACCACTGAATCAATATCGGGCTGTCCTTAAGCAACCACTGGTCGGTGGATAAAATCAGCTTCGTCGTGCTGGCGGGGAGTTCTTTCAGGAAGTCACGAACGGGCACATCGCGGCTTCCGAAAATACTCGAGCAGTACAGGATACCGTCTTTAATCAGGGCGATAGAGCGTACCGTCTGCAAAATGGCGGCCTGCTTTCGCAGCGCCAGGTGCGCCTGGGGACAGGGCTGTCCCACCAGGGGCTGCAGCACGCTGCGGCGGTTCTCCAGAGAAAGCAGTATGTTATCAAGAGCGCGGACGGTGTGGCTGGTAAAATCGAGGATCCGCTGTTGGTTAACATTGCGCTGTGAAATAAAGCGAATGCCTAACGTCAGGATGAGTGTGAGGAGCGCAACCGTGACACAGACGATAACGCGTTTTCGGCGATAGTTTTTAATGATCGTTTGTGCAGTTTGCATGAACGGTCGCCTGATAAGCCACCAGCCACAAAAGCCGGACGCAACAGTGAAAGTGTAGTGGGGAAAACAGCGGGAGACGAGGAAGAAGAGGGAAATTCGCCCATCCGTTGCAGATGGGCGAAAGGCAGTATTAGTCGCACTGCACCTTAATGGCCAGGCCACCACGGGACGTCTCGCGGTACTTCGCGTTCATGTCTTTGCCCGTTTCGTACATGGTTTCAATCACCTTATCCAGCGATACGCGAGGTTCGCTGGTACGGCGCATCGCCATACGTGAGGCGTTGATGGCTTTCACCGAGGCAATCGCGTTACGCTCGATGCACGGCACCTGCACCTGGCCCGCGACCGGGTCACAGGTCAGACCGAGGTTATGTTCCATACCGATTTCAGCCGCCACGCAGACCTGCTCAGGGCTTGCGCCCAGCAGCTCTGCCAGACCTGCCGCCGCCATGGAACAGGCCACGCCGACTTCACCCTGACAGCCCACTTCCGCACCGGAGATGGAGGCGTTCATCTTGTACAGCGCACCGATGGCACCTGCCGCCAGGAAATAGCGAATATAGATGTCCGGCGTCACGGGCTCAATAAAGTGGTCGTAATACGCCAGCACCGCAGGAACAATACCGCACGCGCCGTTGGTTGGCGCCGTCACGACGCGGCCACCGGCGGCGTTCTCTTCGTTAACGGCCAGGGCAAACATGTTTACCCAGTCAACCACGTTCATCGGGTCGTTGGAAAACTTGTCCGTGGTCACCAGCATACGGCGCAGGGCGGAGGCACGACGCGGTACGCGCAGTGGACCCGGCAGAACGCCTTCGGTGTTCATCCCGCGATCGATACAGGCGCGCATGGTTTGCCAGACGTTCGCAAAATAGTCTTCAATCTCTTTTTTGCTGTGCAGGGCCAGTTCGTTCTGCATCACCATACCGGACAGTGAAAGACCGGTCTGTTTGCAGTAACCCAGCATCTCGGTCGCCGATTTGAACGGGTACGGTACGTTGACGTCGCCGACGCTGTCTTTGCCAAAATGCTCTTCATCCACGATGAAACCACCGCCGATGGAGTAGTACGTCTTGCTGTAGATCTCTTTTTCACCGCTCCAGGCGTGAATGGTCATGCCGTTTTCATGCAGCGGCAGGTTGTCGCTACGGAAACGCATGCCGTCATCCTGCGGAAAATCGACTTCCTGCTGGCCGTTTGCCAGCAGCAGGCGGCCGCGTGTTTCCACGTCGCGGATAAATGCCGGGATGGCATCAATATCAACGGTATCCGGCATGTTGCCTGCCAGACCCATAATAATGGCGATATCGGTGTGGTGGCCTTTACCCGTTAATGACAGCGAGCCGTAAACATCCACGGCGACACGGGTAACGCTTTCCAGTAATCCTTTTTCGACCAGATCATCGACGAACTGTTTACCGGCCTTCATCGGGCCAACAGTATGGGAAGACGAAGGGCCAATTCCCACTTTGAACATGTCGAATATACTAATCACTTTCACACTCCTGACAGGGTTACCGGGGTTCCAGTAACGATGTTATAACTGCGCATAGTGTAAGAGGGAACACCGACCTCGGCTTAACTATTCACATGAATTAAACTAATGGTTAACGATGGGTTTTGCTAATAGCGCGACGCAGATCGCAAACCTGGCAGAAGAGGGCGGAATGTAAAGTATAGTCAAGGCTTCAGGCCGATTTGCAACGCCAGCTCACGAATAATGCCCGCCGTCATGCCCCAGACAAAATAATGCTGATACCAGGACAACCAGACCCGATGGTCATGCCCACGACGCTGAATATCCAGCGGGTGGTAACGACTCAGTCGGAGGGCTTCCTCCAGCGGCATTTCAAACACCGCGGAGACTTCATCGACGCTGGCGTGATACTGCAGGCCTGGCGGGATAATGCCGACAACCGGCGTGACCTGAAAACCGGTGACGCTGTCGACGGGCGGCAGCACGCCGATGACCTCAACGGCCTCCGGCGGAATGGCCACCTCTTCCTGCGCTTCGCGCAGCGCGGCGGCAATCAGCGAGGCGTCGGAGCTGTCTACCGCGCCCCCCGGAAAAGCGACCTGACCCGCGTGCTTGCGTAAATGGGCGGAACGCTGGGTGAGCAGCAGGCCCGGCTGCGCGCGACGCACGACCGGGATCAGCACGGCCGCCTGACGTTGATTCAGCGCTTCGCGGTTAACCTGCGGCCGTAATAGCTGAAAACGCGATAAAAAGTCATCCAGCGTCAGGTTCTCTTTTTCCACCCGTGATTACTCCAGTTGTTTCAGGATACGGTTAACTTTATCAAAGGTTTCCTGATATTCCGCATCGACCTCACTGTCGGCAACAATGCCGCCCCCGGCCGAACAGTAAAGGTTTCCGTTGCAGGCGGTCAGCGTACGAATGGTAATGCTGGTATCCAGCGTGCCGCACAGACTGATATAGCCGATGCTGCCGCACCAGGCGTTGCGGCGGTGCGGCTCCAGCTCATCAATGATCTCCATCGCCCGCACCTTTGGCGCGCCGGTGATGGAGCCGCCCGGGAACGCCGCGCGCAGCAGGTCGCAGGCCGTGCGCGAGTCAGGCAGCCGCGCGGTAATGGTGCTGACCAGATGATGCACCGCCGGGAAAGGCTCGACGACAAACAGTTCCGGCACGCGGACGCTGCCCGGAACGGCCACCCGGCCAATGTCGTTACGCATCAGATCGACAATCATCAGGTTTTCGGCGCGGTCTTTCGGCGAGGCGGCGAGTTTTTCCGCCTGCTTGCGGTCGGCGTCGGGATCGGCAAGACGCGGCAAGGTGCCTTTAATCGGACGGGTTTGAATCGTGCCCTCGGCCAGATGAATAAAACGCTCGGGCGACAGGCTGAGGATCGCCCCCTGTTCCAGACGCACAAACGCGCTAAACGGCGCCTTATTGCTGGCATTAAGACGGGTAAACGCCTGCCACTCATCTCCCCGATATGTCGCCTGGAAGCGCTGGGCAAGGTTAACCTGGTAGCAGTCGCCGCTTTGCAGATACGCCTGAACGCGCGCGAATTTTTCGCCATACTCCGCGGCGCTCATGTTCGAGCGCCAGTCGGAGGTCAGCGTGAATGGCCCGGCAGGTGCAGGCTGCTGTGCCTCAAGCCACGCCAGACGCGCCTGCACGTCACGATGGCTCAGCAGGGAAACCGTTTTTTTCTGGTGATCAACAACTAACGCCCAGTCATACAGCCCCACGGCCATGTCGGGCAGGGAAATATCAGCCTGCGCATGCTCCGGCAGCGTTTCGAAACGGCGACCCAGATCGTAGCCAAACAGGCCCAGCGCGCCCCCCTGAAAAGGAAGGTCCGGGTTGGGTGTGGCAGATAAGCCCAGCGCGTTAATGTCGTGCTGAAGCTGCACCAGCGGATCGTCCGTCAGCGAAAGGTCATCGGTTGTCAGCGTCTTCAGCGGATCGGCGACCAGAATATCAAAGCGGCTATAGGGATGATCCGCATGGCCGGAATGCAGCAGCATCGCAAACGGAAGATGGCTCAGGCGGGCAAACCAGTATTCAGCGGCGTCTGTCCGCCAGGGCAGGGTAATAACAGTGGGGAAGCGCATGTTCATGTATGGCATACTACCGGGCAGCGTGAAATAATTAGCGCGAATAATTTAGCAGGAGTTGACGATGTTTGCAGGTTTACCTTCTCTGAGCCATGAACAGCAGCAGAAAGCGGTTGAGCGAATTCAGGAACTGATGTCCCAGGGGATGAGCAGCGGACAGGCGATTTCCCTGGTGGCGGAAGAACTGCGCGCCACGCATACCGGCGAGCGGATCGTGGCGCGTTTCGAGGATGAAGATGAAGAGTAATCGGGCTTAAACGGCCGCGATAATCTTAATCTCGACCTTGTATTCCGGCTTCATCAGCGTGGCCTGTACGGTGCAGCGTACAGGCGCGTGACCCGCCACCACCCACGCATCCCAGGCTTTGTTCATTGCCGCGAAGTCATCTTTGTTTGCCAGGAAAATCGTCGCATCCAGAATGCGGGATTTGTCGCTGCCCTGTTTTTCCAGCACCGCGTCAATCTGCGCCAGGGTATTTGCCGTCTGCTCGAACGCATCCGCGTCCAGGTTAGCCGGGACGCCGGTGTAGTAGAGCGTCTGGTTATGGATCACCACATCAGACCAGCGGGCTTCGGCATCAATGCGCACAATTGTCATAAACGTTTCCTCGTTATTTTTCGTCATCAGGCGGCAAGACTGCCATATTGTTCTCCTGTCGTCACTATTTGGGGTGGCACATGAGAGGATGGGCTGACATAATCCCTGTGCAAAAATACAGTGAGAGAGCACCGTGGCAGACGATTTTTCCCCTGAAGGTCAATTAGCGCTGGCTATCCCCGGCTTCAAACCCCGTGAGCCTCAGCGACAGATGGCGCACGCCGTTGCACGCGCCATCGATAAGGCTCAGCCGCTGGTGGTTGAAGCCGGTACCGGCACGGGTAAAACCTATGCTTACCTTGCGCCGGCGCTGCGGGCGAAAAAAAAGGTGATTATTTCCACCGGTTCAAAAGCGCTGCAGGATCAGCTCTACAGCCGCGATTTGCCCACGGTAGCTAAGGCGCTGAAATACAAGGGACGTCTGGCCCTGCTGAAGGGGCGATCCAACTATCTCTGCCTGGAGCGCCTTGAGCAGCAGGCGCTGGCGGGCGGCGATCTGCCGGTACAGACGCTGAGCGACGTCATTATCCTTCGGTCATGGGCGAACCAGACCGAAGAGGGCGATATCAGCACCTGCGCGAGCGTGCCGGAAGATTCCCCGGCCTGGCCGCTGGTGACCAGCACCAACGACAACTGCCTCGGCAGCGACTGCCCGCTGTATAAAGACTGCTTCGTGGTGAAAGCGCGCAAAGCGGCGATGGACGCCGACGTCGTGGTGGTAAACCATCACCTGTTTCTCGCGGATATGGTGGTCAAGGACAGCGGTTTCGGCGAGCTGATCCCCGAGGCGGACGTGATGATCTTTGATGAAGCGCACCAGCTTCCGGATATCGCCAGCCAGTACTTCGGCCAGTCGCTCTCCAGCCGTCAGCTGCAGGATCTGGCGAAAGATTTCACCATTGCGTACCGGACCGAACTCAAAGATACCCAGCAGCTGCAGAAGTGCGCCGACCGCCTGGCGCAGAGCGCGCAGGATTTCCGCTTACAGCTCGGCGAGCCGGGCTATCGCGGTAACCTGCGCGAGCTGCTGGCGGACAAAAATATCCAGCGCGCGCTGCTGCTGCTCGATGACGCTCTGGAGCTCTGCTACGACGTAGCGAAACTGTCCCTCGGCCGCTCCGCGCTGCTGGATGCAGCCTTCGAGCGCGCTACGCTCTATCGCGGTCGGCTCAAACGGCTGAAAGAGATCAACCAGCCGGGGTACAGCTACTGGTACGAGTGCACCTCGCGGCATTTCACGCTGGCGCTCACGCCGCTGACGGTGGCTGATAAATTTAAAGAGGTGATGGCGCAAAAGCCGGGAAGCTGGATCTTTACCTCGGCAACCCTGTCGGTGAATGACGATCTGCACCACTTCACCGAGCGCCTCGGCATTGAGCAGGCGGAATCGCTGCTCCTGCCCAGCCCGTTCGACTACGAAAAACAGGCGCTGCTCTGCGTTCCCCGTAATCTGCCGCTGCCGAACCAGCCGGGTGCGGCGCGCCATCTGGCTGCAATGCTAAAACCGATGATCGAGGCCAACAACGGCCGCTGCTTTATGCTCTGCACCTCCCACGCCATGATGCGCGATCTCGCCGAGCAGTTCCGCGCCACCATGACGCTACCGGTGCTGCTGCAGGGCGAAACCAGCAAAGGCCAGCTGCTGCAGCAGTTTGTCAGCGCCGGTAATGCTCTGCTGGTGGCAACCAGCAGCTTCTGGGAAGGGGTGGACGTGCGCGGCGACACGCTTTCGCTGGTGATCATTGATAAGCTGCCGTTTACCTCCCCGGACGATCCGCTGCTGAAGGCGCGGATGGAAGACTGCCGTCTGCGCGGCGGCGATCCGTTTGACGAGGTACAGCTGCCGGATGCGGTCATCACGCTTAAGCAAGGGGTAGGGCGCTTAATCCGTGACGTCACCGACCGCGGCGTGCTGGTCATCTGCGATAACCGGCTGGTGATGCGTCCTTACGGGGCGACTTTCCTCGCAAGCCTGCCGCCCGCGCCGCGGACGCGGGACATAAAACGCGCGGTGCGTTTCCTGGCAAACCCAACGGCGGAGTAATTTACCCCGGAGTGTGCTAAGATGCGCGCCATTTTGTGACTGACCCTTGCGAGAGCGCGACGACCGATGCGAATTCTGGCTATTGATACCGCGACAGAGGCTTGCTCTGTTGCTCTGTTGAACGACGGTGCTGTTTCTGCCCATTTCGAAGAGTGCCCCCGGGAACACACCCAACGCATTCTGCCCCTGGTAAAAGCCATTTTAACCCAGGGCAACACCTCCTTAACCGACCTCGACGCGCTGGCCTTTGGCCGCGGCCCCGGCAGCTTTACGGGCGTACGTATCGGGATAGGCATTGCGCAGGGGCTGGCGCTGGGCGCCGAACTGCCGATGATCGGCGTATCTACCCTCGCCACCATGGCGCAGGGCGCATGGCGCATGACCGGGGCAACGCGCGTCCTGGCCGCAATAGATGCCCGCATGGGCGAAGTCTACTGGGCCGAATACACCCGCGACGAGCAGGGCGTGTGGCACGGTGAAGAGACGGAAGCCGTGCTTAAGCCAGAAGCGGTCACAGAACGACTGAAGCAGCTGTCCGGCGAGTGGGCGACCGTCGGCACGGGCTGGCCAGCGTGGCCTGAGATGGCGAACGACACCGGATTGACGCTGGTGGACGGCAACATGCTGCTCCCGGCTGCTGAAGATATGCTTCCGATTGCCAGCCAGCTGCTCGCAGCAGGAAAAACCGTGGCCGTTGAACAGGCGGAACCGGTTTATTTGCGAAACACCGTCGCGTGGAAGAAACTTCCGGGCCGCGAGTGAATCTCAGTAACAGGAACTGAGAAAAAGGAGTCGCATCATGGCGGTTCAGACTAAAGTAGTACGCCTTATTATGGCAGGCGCAGTTGCCATAGCACTGAGCGGATGCGTTTCCGTTCCTGATGCGATTAAGGGCAGCAGCCCGACGCCACAGCAGGATCTGGTTCGGGTGATGAATGCGCCTGAGCTGTACGTCGGCCAGGAAGCGCGCTTTGGCGGTAAGGTCATAGACGTACAAAACCAGCAGGGGAAAACCCGTCTGGAGATCGCGACCGTTCCGCTGGACAGCGGCGCGCGGCCTGTACTGGGCGAGGCCTCCCGGGGACGTATCTATGCGGACGTCAGCGGTTTCCTCGATCCGGTCGATTTCCGCGGACAGCTGGTGACCGTCGTCGGGCCGATTACCGGCGCCGTGCAGGGCAAAATCGGCAACACGCCGTACAAATTTATGACCATGCAGGTCAACGGGTATAAACGCTGGCGGCTTGCACAGCAGGTGATCATGCCGCCTCAGCCGATGGATCCGTGGATGTGGGGTCCACATCCTTATCGTTATGGCTACCCGGGCTGGGGTTGGTACAACCCGGGCCCTGCACAGGTTCAGACGATCGTTACTGAGTAACTTACTGTTATTGTTAGAAAAGAGACAGCGGCTCAGCCGCTGTCTCTGTTTTTTTACGGATAAAACGAAAAAAAAGAGTGACGCGCTTCGCAACCTTAAATCTGAACAATTAATAAACTGGTACGCTGAGTTAATATAATGTTAACAAACTGTTTATTATCGGGGTTGTGATGACGACGAACACTCATTTCAGAGGTGATGCATTGAAGAAGGTTTGGCTTAACCGTTATCCCGCAGATGTTCCTGCTGAGATCAATCCTGACCGTTATCAATCCCTGGTGGAATTATTTGAACACTCGGTAAGGCGCTATGCGGACCAGCCCGCATTCGTGAATATGGGCGAGGTGATGACGTTCCGTAAGCTGGAGGAGCGCAGCCGGGCGTTTGCGGCGTATCTGCAGGAAGGGTTGGGGCTGCAAAAAGGGGACCGCGTCGCGCTGATGATGCCGAACCTGCTGCAATACCCGGTGGCGTTGTTCGGTATCCTGCGAGCCGGGATGATTGTCGTCAACGTCAACCCATTGTACACCCCGCGCGAGCTAGAGCATCAGCTGAACGACAGCGGCGCGGTTGCGATTGTCATTGTGTCCAACTTCGCCCATACGCTGGAAAAGGTGGTCGACAAAACCCAGGTGAAACACGTTATCCTGACGCGCATGGGGGACCAGCTCTCCACCGCCAAAGGCACGCTGGTTAACTTTGTCGTCAAATACGTCAAACGTCTGGTGCCAAAATACCATCTGCCGGACGCCATCTCCTTCCGCCGCGCGCTGCATGCGGGCTACCGTATGCAGTATGTGAAACCCGAAGTGGTCGCGGAAGATCTTGCGTTTCTGCAATACACAGGCGGGACCACCGGCGTCGCCAAAGGGGCCATGCTTACCCACCGCAATATGCTGGCAAACCTTGAACAGGTAAACGCCACCTACGGGCCGCTGCTGCATCCGGGCAAAGAGGTGGTGATCACCGCGCTTCCGCTGTATCACATCTTTGCGTTGACCATGAACTGCCTGCTGTTTATTGAACTGGGTGGTCAGAACATCCTCATCACCAACCCGCGCGATATCCCGGGCCTGGTGAAAGAGCTGGCGAAATACCCGTTCACCGCCATGACGGGGGTAAATACCCTGTTTAACGCGCTGCTGAATAACAAAGAGTTCCAGCAGCTGGACTTCTCCACGCTGCATCTCTCTGCGGGCGGAGGCATGCCGGTTCAGCAGGCGGTCGCCGAGCGCTGGGTGAAGCTCACCGGTCAGTATTTGCTGGAGGGCTATGGCCTGACGGAATGCGCGCCGCTGGTCAGCGTTAACCCGCATGACATCGACTATCATAGCGGAAGCATTGGTTTGCCCGTTCCTTCCACTGAAGCGAAACTGGTCGATGATAACGATAACGAAGTCGCGCCGGGCGAGCCGGGGGAGCTGTGCGTCAAAGGTCCGCAGGTGATGCTGGGCTACTGGCAGCGCCCCGATGCGACCGACGAAATCATCAAAGACGGCTGGCTGCACACCGGTGATATTGCGGTGATGGATGACGAAGGCTTCCTGCGCATCGTCGATCGTAAGAAAGACATGATCCTGGTCTCCGGTTTCAACGTCTATCCGAATGAGATCGAAGACGTGGTTATGCAGCACAGCGGCGTGCTCGAAGTGGCGGCAGTCGGCGTGCCTTCCGGCAGCAGCGGTGAAGCGGTGAAGATATTTGTGGTCAAGAAAGATCCTTCTCTCACCGAGGAAGCGCTGGTAACGTTTTGTCGTCGTCAGCTGACGGGCTACAAGGTGCCGAAGCTGGTGGAATTCCGCGACGAGCTGCCGAAATCCAACGTCGGGAAGATATTACGACGAGAATTACGTGACGAAGCCCGTGGCAAAGTAGACAATAAGGCCTGAGCTTCACGCTAATCGCCCAGACGCCGGTTAAGCCGGCGTTTTTTATGGGCGCAAACAAAAGAGAACCCGTTTTGAATTACCAGATGATCACGACCAACGACGAGCTGGCTTCGCTGTGCGAAGTGACGCGCGACTTTCCTGCCATTGCCCTGGATACCGAGTTTGTCCGTACCCGGACCTATTATCCGCAGCTGGGTTTGATTCAGATGTACGACGGTAAACACGTGTCGCTGATCGACCCTCTCGGCATTACCGACTGGACGCCGATGCGTGACCTGCTGCTCGATACCGCCGTGACGAAATACCTGCACGCAGGCAGTGAAGATCTGGAAGTCTTTCTGAACACCTTTGGCATCATGCCTCAGCCGCTGATTGACACGCAGATCCTCGCGGCATTCAGCAATCGTCCGCTCTCATGGGGCTTTGCTGCCATGGTAGAGGAGTATACGGGCCTGACGCTGGATAAAAGTGAATCCCGTACCGACTGGCTGGCGCGTCCGCTAACCGAGCGTCAGCTGGAGTATGCGGCGGCAGACGTGTTTTACCTGCTGCCGATTGCCGGACAGCTGATGAAAGAGGCAGAAGCCTCCGGATGGCTGCCTGCGGCGCTCGACGAGTGTCGTATGACCCAGCAGCGTCGTCAGGAAGTGGTTGACCCGAAAGAGGCCTGGCGCGATATCAGCAACGCCTGGCAGCTGCGTACGCGTCAGCTGGCGTGCCTGCAGCTGCTGGCAGACTGGCGTTTGCGTAAAGCGCGCGAGCGCGATCTGGCCGTTAACTTTGTGGTTCGCGAAGAACATCTCTGGGCGGTGGCGCGCTATATGCCGGGCAGCCTGGGCGAGCTGGACAGCATTGGGCTTTCGGGCAGCGAGATCCGCTTCCACGGCAAAACCCTGCTGGCGTTGGTCGCAAAAGCGCAGGAGCTGCCGGAAGATGCGCTACCGGAACCGCTGCTGAACCTGATGGATATGCCGGGCTATCGCAAAGCGTTTAAGGAGATCAAAGCGCTGGTGCAGAACGTTGCAACGGAAAGCAAGCTAAGCGCTGAACTGCTCGCCTCACGTCGTCAGATTAACCAGCTGCTGAACTGGCACTGGAAGCTGAAGCCGCAGAATGGCGTACCGGAAATGATGGCGGGATGGCGCGGGGAATTGATGGCCGATCGCCTGAATACCCTGCTGGAAGGTTATCCGCGATAAAAAATATGCCGGGTGATAAACCCGGCATATTCCCCCGGTGGCGCTGCGCTTACCGGGGCTACGAAATCACAAACCTACGGACGCGACTCTTCCGCTTCCGGGAGCGTAACGTTCAGCTCCAGAATCGAAATATCCCCGTCTTTTTGTTCCAGCTGCACCGTCACCATCTCCGGGTCAATCTGCACGTACTTACAGATCACTTCCAGGATGTCCTTACGCAGCTGTGGCAGGTAGTGAGGCTCGGCGTCGCTACGACGACGCTCCGCAACGATAATTTGCAGACGTTCTTTTGCGATGTTGGCGGTGTTCTTTTTCCGCGAGAGAAAAAAGTCCAGTAATGCCATAACTTATCCTCCGAACAGGCGTTTGAGGAAACCTTTCTTCTCTTCTTCAATGAAGCGGAAAGGACGTTCTTCTCCCAGCAGACGGTCAACGGTATCGGCGTAAGCTTTACCTGCATCTGCCAATGTATCAAGGATCACTGGCTCGCCCTGGTTAGAAGCGCGTAACACGGACTGATCTTCCGGGATAACGCCCACCAGCTTAATGCGCAGGATCTCCAGCACGTCTTCCATGCTCAGCATGTCACCTTTGTTCACGCGGCCGGGATTGTAGCGGGTGAGCAGCAGGTGTTCTTTAATCGGGTCTTCGCCATTTTCCGCACGACGGGATTTAGAGGCGAGGATCCCCAGAATGCGGTCTGAGTCTCGCACGGATGAAACTTCAGGGTTAGTGGTGATGATCGCTTCATCAGCGAAGTACAGTGCCATCAGGGCACCGGTTTCGATACCGGCAGGGGAGTCACAGACGATGAAGTCGAAATCCATTTTTTTCAGCTCATCGAGCACCTTTTCCACTCCTTCACGGGTCAGGGCGTCTTTGTCACGCGTCTGAGAGGCCGGGAGAATGTAGAGGTTCTCGGTGCGCTTGTCTTTAATCATCGCCTGGTTCAGCGTGGCATCGCCCTGAATGACGTTCACGAAGTCATACACGACGCGACGCTCACATCCCATGATGAGGTCGAGGTTACGCAGACCGATATCGAAGTCGATAACGATGGTTTTCTTTCCCTTCTGGGCCAAACCAGTAGCGATGGCCGCGCTGGAGGTGGTCTTGCCAACGCCTCCTTTACCCGAAGTAACAACAATAATGCGTGCCATAGAAATTCCTTGTTAAAAAGGGATCAATTCAACGGTTGAACGGTCAACGCGTCGTCTGCCAGAAGCAGGCGAGCCGCTTTGCCATAAAATTCGGCTGGGATCTTGTCGCTCAGCCAATATTCACCTGCGATGGACACCAGTTCCGCCGTCAGGTGAGTACAAAATATTTGCGCGTCTCGATCGCCACTTGCACCCGCGAGCGCACGTCCACGCATCATACCGTATACGTGAATGTTGCCATCTGCAATCAGCTCAGCGCCAGCACTGACGTGGCTTGTAACAATCAGATCACAGTTTGGTGCATAAATGCGCTGACCGGAACGAACCGGCACATCAATCATTCGCGTTTTTGTGACGGTAGTAACGTTTTGCACCGCAGGAGGGGGCGTTTGCACGGCAACGGGTGCCGCACGCGAGGCTTTTTCTTTGCCCTCATTCAGAAGAGGCAGCCCCGCACGCTCAATTTCCGCTTTCAGCTCAGTATCTTTGCAGCCGCTGATGCCCACGATACGCAGTCCGGTCGAGGAGACGGCCTGCTGGAGAAGTTTCCAGTTAACCGGAGCCTCAAGACCGCTAACGTTGATAACAACAGGGGCGTGCTTCAGAAAGGCGGGAGCCTGGGCGATTTTGTCCTCTAACGCCTGACGAATAACCTCGGGTTTTGCATCATGCAAATGTACCACTGATAAGGTGAAGCTACTGCCTTTAAGCTCGATGGGCGTGTTTGACATCCTGGCCTTACTCAATTTGCTATTAACCGCAACCACTCGCTGCGATATTCCGAAGAGTATCAGGCATGTTATAGTCAGGAGTATATTGAGGCAAGCAACCACCCATTAATTCAGAGTAAAAACATGTTTTGTGTGATCTACAGAAGTACAAGCCGTGACCAGACCTATCTTTATGTCGAAAAGAAAGACGATTTTTCACGCGTGCCTGAAGAATTAATGAAGAACTTTGGCCGACCACAGCTGGCGATGCTGCTGCCGCTTGATGGTCGTAAGAAACTGATTAATGCCGATCTGGATAAAGTAAAAACGGCCTTAGCCGAGCAAGGCTATTATTTACAGCTTCCACCGCCACCCGAGAATTTATTAAAACAGCATCTTGAGGCGAACGGTAAAAAATAGTCTCAACTGTTTTTGGGCACAACACATCAACCGTTTAGGGGTCGACCATGTATCAACATCACAACTGGCAAGGTGCATTACTGGATTATCCCGTCAGCAAAGTCGTCTGCGTGGGCAGCAACTATGCAAAACATATTCAGGAGATGGGCAGCGCGACGCCAGAAGAGCCGGTTCTGTTCATTAAGCCTGAAACGGCGCTTTGCGATATCCGCCAGCCGCTGGCCCTGCCGCAGGGGCTCGGCTCGGTGCATCACGAAGTTGAACTCGCCGTGCTGATCGGCGCAACGCTGCGTCAGGCCTCCGAAGATCATGTTCAGAAAGCGATTGCCGGCTACGGCGTGGCGCTGGATCTGACGCTACGTGACGTGCAGGGCAAAATGAAGAAAGCCGGGCAGCCTTGGGAAAAAGCCAAAGGGTTTGATAATTCCTGCCCGATCTCGGCGTTTGTGCCGGTGAGCGAATTTACCGGCGATCCGCAGGACACCCCGCTCAGCCTGAAGGTTAACGGTGAAATCCGCCAGCAGGGCACCACGGCAGACATGATCCATAAGATTGTGCCGCTGATCGCCTACATGAGCCGCTTCTTTACCCTGAAGCCGGGCGATGTGATCCTGACCGGAACCCCAGAAGGTGTTGGCCCGCTGCTCAGCGGTGACGAGCTTGAGGTCGGTTTTAACGGCCTGTCGCTGAAAACCCGCGTGCTGTAACCTCCTCTTGCCGCCTGAAAAGGGCGGCAAAACTTGCATCGACGTGCCAGACTCGTTATAAGGTGCGCTTTCTTTTGACGTGTGGACATCCTGATGAACGACATCCCTTTCTGGCAAAGCAAAACTCTCGACGACATGACGGACGCGGAATGGGAATCCTTATGCGACGGCTGCGGTCAGTGCTGCCTGCACAAGCTGATGGATGAAGACACGGACGAAATCTACTTCACCAACGTTGCCTGCAAGCAGTTAAACATTAAAACCTGCCAGTGCCGTAACTATGAGCGCCGCTTCGAGTTTGAGCCGGATTGCATCAAGTTAACCCGGGATAATTTGCCCACCTTTGAATGGCTGCCGCATACCTGCGCGTATCGCCTGCTGGCGGAAGGGAAAGGTCTGCCTGACTGGCATCCGCTGTTAACCGGTTCAAAAGCGGCGATGCACGGTGAGCGCATTTCAGTGCGCCACATCGCGGTGAAAGAGTCCGAGGTGCGTGACTGGGAAGACCACATCATGAACCACCCGACCCGTTGAGATAAAAAAACCCGCCTAGGCGGGTTTTTTCTTGTGTTTGTGCGGCCTGATGCCCTCACCCCAACCCTCTCCCACGGGAGAGGGCGCAAACACTAAAAACGGCAACCTCGGTTGCCGTTTTGCTTTTACCTTCCGAACAAATCGCGTTTCTTCGGTTTGAACGGCTGGGCAATCAGCACCAGCAGCGCCACGACGAAGTATGCGGCAAAAATGCCCACCAGCCACTGCGGCATCTCCAGCGTCAGGAATTCCCACTGACGAACGGAGCAGTCACCGGATGCGACAAACACCTGCGGCAGCCATTTGTCCAGCGGCAGCCAGCTCGGGAAGCGGGCGGCAAAATCACAGGTCATAAACGGTGACGGATGCAATTGCATCATGGTGTGCTGCCAGGAGAGTTCAATTCCTTTCCAGGCGCTGTATATCCAGATGGCAATACCGGCATAGCGAAGCGGCGATTTTGGGGCAATCGCGCCCACCAGGCCCGCACCCATAATGCCGAACAGCGCGCAGCGTTCATAAATACAAAGCACGCAAGGTTTGAGTCCCATTACATGCTGGAACCACAGCGCGACCATTTCCAGCGCAAAGGCGGTCAGGGCCATTAACAACCACGCTCCGCGACCGCGGGAGCACTGGTTTAAAAATCTCAACATAATCATTTCCCTGGAACATGCTTAGAAATCGCAGTGTAAACGAATTCGTTTTTCGCGCCACCTGTACCTGGCGAAATAAAACGTAATTGGATGTTTATCGTGCGAAAAGGCAAACGGGCAGCGAACTGCCCGAGATGCAGTGTTTATTGCGCCGCAAGTATACCCGCTTGTATCAACCATTGCGTACAGGGAATGAGGGTAATTTTGACGCAAAGCAATCCCACGATCGTGAGCACCAGCGTATAGGGCAGCGCCATCCACACCATCCTGCCATAAGAAAGTCGTATGAGCGGCGCGAGGGCGGAGGTCAGGAGGAACAGGAAGGCGGCCTGGCCGTTTGGCGTCGCCACCGATGGCAGGTTGGTGCCGGTATTGATCGCCACGGCCAGCAGCTCAAACTGTCCGGCGCTGATAACGCCTTGCTCCATAGCCGCTTTGGCCTCGTTGATATAGACCGTCCCGACGAAGACGTTATCTGAGATCGACGAGAGCAGGCCGTTGAACAGGTAAAACAGCGACAGCTGAGCATCCGGCGATGCCTTTAAGACAAAGGCAATAATCGGCGCGAACAGATGCTGGTCGATTATCACCGCCACGACGGCAAAGAACACCGCCAGCAGGGCGGTAAATGGCAGGGCTTCGGTAAACGCCTTACCGATGGTATGCTCGTCCGTCACGCCGGTAAAGGTGGTGGCGAGAATAATGACCGACAGGCCAATCAGCCCCACTTCGGCAAGATGGAACGCCAGCGCGGCGATCAGCCAGACGCCGATGATCCCCTGGGCAATCAGACGCAGCGTCTCCTGGCGCGTCCGCTGGCGTCGGCTCTGCAGATCGAATTTATGCAGCTCCTGACGTACCGGCTCCGGGAGCTGGGCCCCATAGCCAAAGAGGCGAAACTTCTCCACCAGCAGACAGGTCGCCAGCCCGCAGAAAAGCACCGGTATGCTCACCGGCGCCATTCTCAGGAAGAACTCACCGAAGTGCCAGCCCGCCGCTTTGGCAATGATCAGGTTTTGCGGTTCGCCCACCATGGTCATCACGCCGCCCAGCGCGGTACCGACGCCAGCATGCATCATCAGGCTGCGCAGGAAGGCGCGAAACTGTTCCAGTACCTCACGATTATGCGCATCGACGTGGCTGTCATCCTGCAAATCCTCGCCCGGACGAGAGGAGGCCACGCGGTGATAAATACCGTAAAACCCCACCGCTACGCTTATCACCACCGCGACGACCGTCAGCGCATCCAGGAAGGCCGACAGGAAGGCGGCCGCAAGGCAAAACGCCAGCGAGAGCAACATTTTCGACGGAATGCTGAGCAGCAGGCGCGTGAAGATAAACAGCAGCAGCTGTTTCATAAAGTAGATGCCCGCCACCATAAACATCAGCAGCAGAAGCACTTCGAGATTGGATGCCAGCTCGGCTTTGACGTGCTCGGCGCGGGTCATGCCGATGACGACGGCCTCAAACGCCAGCAGTCCGCCCGGCAGCAGGGGATAGCATTTCAGCGCCATGGCCAGGGTGAAGATAAACTCCGCCACCAGCAGCCACCCGGCAATGAACGGGTTTACGCTAAAGAGGAGAGGGTTAACGACCAGGAACACCAGAAGTATAAGTTTGTACCAGTCCGGAGACTGGCCTAAAAAGTTGCGCCACAGTGCGCGCCCAAAAGAAATTTCCACGACAGACGTCCATCCCCGTCAAGTAAGACAAAACATCAGTATACGCAAAAATCGCGGCCTGGAGGCGGATAAGGCTGCATTGTAAATTTCATAAAAATGAAACGGCGATCCCTCTTTTCTCTCTTTGCCGTGCTACCTGCCACTGGCTGCCTCTGGTATGATGAGTCCAATTTGCTAAAGCTGTGTAATGGAAATCTCACTATGGTCATTAAGGCGCAGAGCCCGGCGGGTTTCGCGGAAGAGTACATCATTGAAAGCATCTGGAATAATCGTTTCCCTGCGGGGTCCATTCTTCCGGCTGAACGCGAACTCTCTGAACTGATTGGCGTCACTCGCACCACGCTGCGTGAAGTGCTCCAGCGGCTGGCGCGCGATGGCTGGTTGACTATCCAGCACGGCAAGCCGACGAAAGTAAACAACTTCTGGGAAACGTCCGGGCTGAACATTCTTGAAACGCTGGCGCGTCTCGACCATGAAAGCGTGCCGCAGCTCATTGATAATCTGCTCTCCGTTCGCACCAACATCGCGACGATCTTTATTCGTACCGCTTTCCGTCAGCATCCGGAAGACGCCCTTGCGGTGCTGGCCACAGCGAACGAGGTGGAAGATCACGCCGATGCTTTTGCCACCCTCGATTACAACGTGTTTCGCGGCCTGGCGTTTGCCTCCGGCAACCCGGTGTATGGCCTGATCCTCAACGGTATGAAAGGGCTTTATACCCGCATCGGCCGCCACTACTTTGCCAATCCGGAAGCGCGTAGCCTGGCGCTGGGCTTCTACCATAAGCTGAGCAAGCTCTGTACCGAAGGCCTGCACGATCAGGTTTATGAGACGGTGCGCCGCTACGGTCATGATTCCGGTGAAATCTGGCACCGCATGCAGAAAACGTTGCCGGGCGATTTGGCGATTCAGAGCCGCTGAAATAAAAAACCTCTCGTATGAGAGGTTTTTTTTCGTCGGGTGGCGGCTACGCCTTACCCGACCTGCGGGTCTTGTAGGCCCGGTAAGCGTAGCGCCACCGGGCAAAAAAGGCTGCACTACAGCGTATTCAACCGCGCCGGGCAGCGTTCCAGCAGCTCGACGCTCCCGTCTTCATTCTGCTGCTCCAGCTGCACGTCAAAGCCCCACAGGCGATGCACATGCTTCAGCACCTCTTTGCGCCCTTTATCCAGCGGCGCGCGATTGTGCGGGATATAGCGCAGCGTCAGGGAGCGGTCACCGCGCAAATCGACGTTCCACACCTGAATATTCGGCTCAAGGTTGCTCAGGTTGTACTGGGAAGAGAGGCGAGAGCGGATCTCACGGTAACCCTCCTCGTTGTGGATTGCGGAGATCTCCAGATAGTTGTTGCGGTCGTCGTCCAGCACGGTGAAGAAGCGGAAGTCACGCATGATCTTCGGCGACATAAACTGGCTGATGAAGCTCTCATCCTTGAAGTCGCGCATCGCAAAGTGCAGCGTTTCCAGCCAGTCAGAGCCGGCGATATCCGGGAACCAGTACTTGTCTTCTTCCGTTGGCGACTGGCAGATACGCTTAATGTCCTGGAACATGGCAAAGCCAAGCGCATACGGGTTAATGCCGCTGTACCACGGGCTGTTGTAAGGCGGCTGGAACACCACGTTGGTATGGCTGTGGAGGAATTCCATCATGAACCGCTCGGTAACTTTACCCTCGTCGTACAGATGGTTGAGGATGGTGTAGTGCCAGAATGTCGCCCAGCCTTCGTTCATCACCTGCGTCTGCTTTTGCGGATAGAAATACTGGCTCACCTTGCGCACGATGCGCAGGATCTCACGCTGCCACGGCTCCAGCAGCGGGGCGTTCTTCTCCATAAAATAGAGCAGGTTTTCCTGCGGCTCGGACGGATAACGACGCGCTTCGGCGACCGCTTTTTCTTCCTCACGCTTCGGCAGGGTGCGCCACAGCATGTTCACCTGGCTCTGCAGATACTCTTCGCGGCTTTTCTGCCGCGCTTTCTCCTCCTGCAGGGAGATTTTCTGCGGACGTTTGTAGCGGTCCACGCCGTAGTTCATCAGCGCGTGGCAGGAGTCGAGCAGTTTTTCCACTTCGTCCACGCCGTAGCGCTCTTCGCAGTCGGTAATATATTTACGGGCGAAGATCAGGTAATCGACGATGGAGCTGGCATCCGTCCAGCTGCGGAACAGGTAGTTATTCTTGAAAAAGGAGTTGTGCCCGTAGCAGGCGTGCGCCATCACCAGCGCCTGCATGGTAATGGTGTTCTCTTCCATTAAATAGGCGATACACGGATTGGAGTTAATGACAATCTCATACGCCAGCCCCTGCTGGCCGTGCTTATACAGCCGCTCTGTTTCAATAAATTTTTTACCAAACGACCAGTGCGGATAGTTAATCGGCATCCCGACGCTGGAGTAGGCGTCCATCATCTGTTCGGACGTAATGACTTCAATCTGATGAGGATAGGTATCCAGACGATACAGTTTTGCGACCCGGTCGATTTCGGCGAGGTAAACATCCAGCAGCTCGAAGGTCCAGTCGGGTCCATCGCTCAGACGTGTGTTGTCCTTGTTCAGGGAATCAATAGTAGCCATTAGCGCGCCCTCGTTGTGGGTGCTCTCTCTGTCTGGAGAGCCTCCTTTCAAGCATAGATCAACGTGTTAAAAAGCGTGCTGGGGCAGAAATTTTTTCTTTGCGATTTCGCGTTTTTGATACGGCAAAAAAACGGTATGTCTCAGCATATTATGCTGGTTAAAAATAACGCGCAGCAGGAGATCCCAAATTAGCACTATCCCCTGATGCTGGGGGATGTGTGAGGTAAGTCACCATAAAAAAGTCATATGTTGAATAATATTTTCAACTAGGTTATCAATCTGTAATTAGAAGATTGTTCTTTTGCACATAATGGAGTGGCTATGCGTGTTGTCATACTGGGAAGTGGTGTCGTTGGGGTAACCAGCGCCTGGTATTTAAGTCAGGCGGGACATGACGTAACCGTTATCGATCGTGAATCCGGTCCGGCGCTCGAAACCAGCGCGGCGAACGCCGGGCAAATCTCTCCCGGCTATGCCGCTCCGTGGGCTGCGCCGGGCGTTCCGCTGAAAGCGATTAAATGGATGTTCCAGCGCCATGCGCCGCTGGCCATCAGCCTTGACGGCACGCAGTTCCAACTGAAGTGGATGTGGCAGATGCTGCGCAACTGCGACACCCGCCACTACATGGAGAACAAAGGGCGCATGGTGCGCCTGGCGGAATACAGCCGCGACTGCCTGAAAGCGCTGCGCGCGTCGACGGGGATTGAGTACGAAGGCCGTCAGGGCGGAACGCTGCAGCTCTTCCGCACCGAGCAACAGTACGAAAATGCCACCCGCGATATCGCCGTGCTGGAAGATGCCGGCGTACCGTATCAGCTGCTGGAAGCCAGTCAGTTAGGGCAGGTTGAACCGGCGCTGGCGGAAGTGGCGCATAAGCTGACAGGCGGCCTGCGCCTGCCGAATGACGAAACCGGCGACTGCCAGCTCTTTACGCAACGTCTGGCGCAAATGTGCGAGCAGGCGGGGGTGAAGTTCCGCTTTAACACCTCTGTCGACAAGCTGCTGTCGGAAGGGGAAAAAATTTACGGCGTGAAGTGCGGCGACGAGGTGATCAAAGCCGATGCCTACGTGATGGCGTTTGGTTCGTACTCCACCGCCATGCTGAAAGGCATTCTCGACATTCCGGTCTACCCGCTCAAGGGCTACTCGCTGACCATTCCGGTGAAAGAAGAGAGCGGTGCTCCGGTATCGACCATTCTGGATGAAACCTACAAAATCGCCATTACCCGCTTCGATAACCGCATCCGCGTAGGCGGCATGGCGGAGATTGTCGGCTTCAACACCGAGCTGCTGCAGCCGCGTCGTGAAACGCTGGAGATGGTGGTGGGCGATCTCTTCCCGCGCGGTGGCTTTGTGGAGCAGGCGACGTTCTGGACCGGCCTGCGTCCGATGACCCCGGACGGTACGCCGATTGTGGGCCGCACGCCGTTTAAAAACCTGTGGACCAATACCGGCCACGGCACGCTTGGCTGGACGATGGCCTGCGGATCGGGCCAACTGCTGAGCGACCTGATTTCCGGGCGCACGCCGGCAATTCCATTTGACGATTTAAGCGCCGCACGCTATCAATCGGGGTTTACGCCTTCGCGTCCACAGCATCTGCACGGCGCGCATAACTAAGGAGCTGTCATGTCCCGTCCTGTTCTGGCCCAGCTGAACCTGCAGGCCCTGAAGGATAATCTGCAAATTGTTCGTCGGGCGGCACCTGGTTCGCGCGTCTGGTCGGTGGTGAAAGCGAATGCCTACGGCCACGGCATTGACCGTATCTGGAGCGCCCTGAGCGCCACCGATGGTTTTGCCTTACTCAATCTGGAAGAGGCCATTCTGCTGCGCGAGCGCGGCTGGAAAGGGCCGATACTGCTGCTGGAGGGCTTCTTCCACGCCGACGATCTGCCGCTGCTGGATAAGTACCGTCTGACTACCAGCGTGCACAGCAACTGGCAGATTAAGGCGATTCAGGATGCGAAGCTCCATGCTCCGCTGGATATCTATCTTAAGGTGAACAGCGGCATGAACCGCCTGGGCTTCCAGCCTGAGCGGGTGCATACGGTCTGGCAGCAGCTGCGCGCGCTGAAGAACGTAGGTGAAATGACGCTGATGGCGCATTTTGCCGACGCGGAAAGACCGGACGGCATTGCCGATGCCATGGTCCGCATTGAGCAGGCGGCAGAAGGGCTGGACTGCCCGCGCTCGCTGTCGAACTCGGCGGCCACGCTGTGGCATCCCGAGGCGCACTATAACTGGGTGCGTCCGGGGATCGTTCTGTACGGCGCGTCTCCCTCAGGCCAGTGGCAGGATATCGCCAACAGCGGCCTGAAGCCGGTCATGACCCTGCGCAGTGAAATCATTGGCGTGCAGACGCTCAAGACCGGCGACACGGTGGGCTACGGCAGCCGCTACCGGGCAAAGGGCGAGCAGCGGATTGGCATCGTGGCGGGCGGCTATGCCGACGGCTACCCGCGCATCGCGCCGACCGGTACGCCGGTCTGGGTCGATGGGGTTCGCACGGGAACGGTGGGCACCGTCTCAATGGATATGCTGGCCGTTGACCTGACGCCCTGCCCGCAGGCGGGCATCGGTTCACCGGTCGAGCTGTGGGGTAACGAAATTAAGATTGATGACGTTGCTGCCGCGGCGGGCACGGTGGGGTACGAATTGATGTGCGCGCTGGCACCGAGAGTGCCGGTTGTGACGGTGTAACCTTTGTTCGCCGGGTGGCGCTAACGCTTACCCGGCCTACGTTCGAGGTTTTTTTGCCGGGTAAGGCGAAGCCGCCACCCGGCAAAAAAACCGCTACTCCGCTTCCTCTTCCATCGGCCTCAAACCGACTTTCCGCACCGCGTTATCTTCTTTTTCGGCAACGGTCCAGATCATCCCGGCAAACTCCACCTGGTCTCCCACGACCGGGGCAGCGCCAAGCCGCTGCTGGATGATTTCGCCCAGCGTTTGCTGGTTATCTCCGTCTTCAGCACCTTCATCCAGGCCGTAGATCAGCGCGACATCGGCAAACCTGGCGCTGGCTTCCAGAATAAAATCGCCAAAGAAACGCTGATCCAGCGCCACCGGAGGCGACTGGCTGAACAGTTTGCCCAGCGCGGGCAGGTCGCGCTCGCGGCCAATCACGCAGAGAATATCCCCTTCGCGCAGGCGGGTGCTGCCGGTGGGGTGCAGCAGAACGTTGTCGCGGAACAGAGCGGCAATGCGCGTTTCGGCCGGCATGTGCAAATCGCGCAGTGAAGCCCCCACGCACCATTTGTCGGCGCTCAGCTGATAGACGAACTGTTCCCACGGGTTTTCCGGATGAATGTCGAGCCCCACGCGGGAGACCGGCCAGCCCACGGGAGGGACCACCACTTTGGCTTTTTTCGCCGCCCACCCGAGCGAGGTTCCCTGGAACAGCAGCGAAATCAGCACCACGAAGAACGCCACGTTAAAGAACAGCCGCGCGTTATCCAGACCGGCCATCATCGGGAACACCGCAAGGATAATCGGCACCGCGCCGCGCAGGCCCACCCAGCTGATGAAGATCCGCTCGCGCAGGTTGAAGCCACGAAACGGCAGCAGGCCTGCAAATACCGACAGCGGACGGGCAAAGAAGATCATCCATGCAGAGAGCAGCAGCGCCGGAACGGCGATCGGCAGCAGGTCCGATGGCGTAACCAGAAGACCCAGCACCAGAAACATGCCGATCTGCGCCAGCCAGGCCAGACCATCGAAGTTCTGTAAAATGGCATGCCGGTTACGAATAGGGCGGTTGCCCATCAGGAACCCGCAGAGGTAGACGGCGAGAATGCCGCTGCCGTCCACTGCGGTAGTGACGGCAAAAATGAGAATGCCGCCGCTCAGCGCCAGCAGCGGGTAAAGCCCCAGAGGAAGCGATATACGGTTGATCGTCTGCTGGAGCAGATATCCCCCTGCCAGGCCGATGACAATCCCCAGGCCAAACTGCTGCAGAATATGTAACGCAAACGTCCAGCTCAGCCCGCTTTCATGCTGCTGAATCATCTCGATAAGCGTAATGGTGAGAAACACCGCCATCGGGTCGTTACTGCCGGATTCAATCTCAAGCGTGGAGCCCACGCGTTCGTTAAGCCCTTTTCCGCCGAGCAGAGAAAACACCGCTGCCGCATCGGTTGAGCCAACAATCGCGCCAATCAGCAAACCTTCCATGATGTTGAGATGGAAAAGCCACGCGGCCATCATTCCGGTGAGGCCGGAGGTTATCAACACGCCAACCGTCGCGAGCGACAGCGCGGGCCCTAAGGCCACGCGGAAGGAGCTCGCCTGGGTGCGCATCCCGCCGTCCAGCAGGATCACCGCCAGCGCCAGGTTACTCACCATGTAGGCGAAAGGGTAGTTATCGAAAGGGATACCACCAATGCCATCAATGCCGGCCAGCATGCCGATGGCGAGGAAAATGACAAGAATAGGTATGCCGAGACGCGATGAAAATGAACTTAATAAAATACTGCTGGTTACAAGGACGGAACCCAAAATGAAAAGGCTGATTATCGCTGCGGCATCCAATGTTCTCTTACTCCCACCTCAATGTTAACGCTGTTACTAAAACCCTAACATATTAACGACGGCAACAGCGTTTTATTAAGGGGGTATAACGGCTTTTTTATGCCTTTATGACTGGATGGCCGCTGATGGTCAGCCGACTGCCGGAATCATTGTGGATCAGCGAGGCGTGTGCCCCCAGTGCCAGGGTCACGGTGCGCTGCTCATGGCCGAAATCCAGACCGGTGATGACCGGAATATCCAGCCGCGAGCGAATGAACTCAACCATGGTCTCCAGGGAGTAACCCGCGTCATAGTCATTCGGCGCAGAACCGCTGAAGCTGCCCAGCACAATCGCGGACTGGCGTTCAAGAATACCGGCATGATAGAGCTGCAACAGCATGCGTTCGACGCGGAACGGATGTTCATTGATATCTTCCAGCACCAGAATGCCGTCCTCGATGTGCGGCATCCACGGCGTGCCGATAAGCGAAACCAGCATCGCCAGGTTGCCGCCCCAGAGCTGACCTTCGCATTCCCAGTGCGGCCCATTGCCTTGCCACTCCACGCTGTAGGTGGGATTGCGCAGCGCGCGCCAGAAGTGTTCCATGGTAAACGCATTCAGCTCCGGGGCGCCGAAGTTACCGGCCAGCATCGGGCCGCTGAAGGTGATAGCGTTATGCAGCGCCAGCAGCCCAAGCTGGATGACGGTGAAATCGCTATGGCCGCAAATCAGCAGCGGATCATGCTGCTGGCGCTGCGCCAGACCCTGCCAGTCAATGCTCTCCAGCAGCCGGCTCGCGCCATATCCTCCGCGCACCGCCAGCACAATCTGGTTTTCGCCCTTCAGGTTCACCAGGCTGTTGATATCATTCAGCCGCTGCGCTTCTGTACCGGCAAAACGCTGCTGGCGGCGGGGGATAATCGTCTGATTTTCTACCTGATGACCCGATTCCAGCAAACGCTGAACGCCCCGCTGCGCCGCGTCCTGGTTAATGCAGTAGCCAGACGGCGCGATGAGATGAAACTGAGACATGGCAATTCCTTGCTGAATGAGAAACTAATTGTCTATATCATGCCGCGTATACGACGCCTGCTTCAAGAGGCGGCGCACCGCGATGACCGGCTATAAGGATAGATGACGTGAAATTGAGATGGTTTGCTTTTTTGATTGTGTTGCTTGCTGGCTGTAGTTCAAAACATGATTATCAAAACCCACCCTGGAACCCGGAAGTGCCGGTGAAACGGGCCATGCAGTGGATGCCGATCAGTGAACAAGCCGGGAAGGCCTGGGGCGTCAGTCCGCGTCTTATCACGGCGATCATTGCGGTGGAGTCCGGCGGTAACCCTACGCTTGTCAGCAAATCCAACGCGGTGGGGCTGATGCAGCTTAAAGCGTCAACGGCGGGGAAAGAAGTTTACCGCTATATGGGCTGGAGCGGTCAGCCGTCAACCAGCGAGCTGAAGAACCCGGAACGTAACATTTCAATGGGCACGGCCTATCTGAGCATCATGGAGCACGGCGTGCTGAAGGGCATTAAGGATCCGGAGGTGATGCAGTACGCGCTGGTGGTCTCTTACGTTAACGGTGCCGGCGCGTTGCTCAGAACCTTCTCCTCTGACCGCAAAGAGGCGATAGAAGAGATTAACGGCATGGACAAAGACGAATTCTTTGAGCATGTAGCGAAAAATCACCCGGCACCACAGGCGCCTCGTTATATCTGGAAAGTACAGAAAGCGATGGATGCCATGTAATGCCGCAGACGGGCGGCGGTCACGCTGCCCGATTTTCTTACAGAACTTTATTTGCGCGTTCCCGCGCCTCCCGCTCCAGCGAATAGATGATGCGCTGAAGCTCACGCTCTGCACCGGGCCCGACGTTCAGGAAGCGGAAGCTCAGACGCGGCGTGGTGATGGTTTCATTTTTGCTGTCCACGACGGTACGGTCGCTGATGGCAATCAGCTGTGCATCGAAATAAAAGCGACCCCAGCCCCCCATATCCAGTTCAATTTGCGTAAACCGCATGCCTTCTACCAGTCCGTCGGGTTTCGGCGTATCCATCAGCGCACCCATGCCGCCCAGTGACAGATCGAAGAGGCGGAAGCGGATCTCTTTTTTATCCGGCATTTTGGCCTTACAAAAATAGGCGGGGTGAAGCGGAGCGCTAATGCGGAAATATTCACGACGCTGAACAAACCAGAGATTGGTGGGAAGTGGGGTAGCAAAAGCAGGGAGTCCCTGGTACTCGCTCAGTTCCAGTCGCGACAGGACAAACTCCACTTTGGCGCCCTGCGTTTCGGCCATCACCGCGATATTCTCCGCCTTCAGCGCCGCGCGGTTTTCATACTCCTGACTGCCTAAATCAATCACCAGCCGCTCCTGCGAGGCGTCAAGGATCTTGCTGATGAACTGATTATTCGACCAGCTGATGCGCAGCGGCACTTCACCTTTTTGCAGGTCGCGTAATACCCCTAATACAGCCAGCGGATTTTGCTTGAGGAACTGCTCACTGTAATGACTCACGCCGGATGGCTCCTTGATTGATGACAGACTGTCTTAGCGTTATCGGCAATCTGCAATGAAACTTAATACAAACCGGTGAGTTTTTTTTGGCTGTTTACGTAAAGATAAGTCGGTGAGATGAAAATGGTTTTCCGGCGATGACCTATACTTAAGTTAGCTGTGCAGAAGGTTTTCTGCGCACGCGTTAAACCTGCAAGAGGGCATCGCTATGGGTATCATCGCCTGGATTATCTTTGGTCTTATTGCTGGCGCTATCGCGAAATTGATCATGCCGGGAAACGATGGCGGCGGCTTTATTTTGACCTGCGTACTCGGGGTCGTTGGTGCGGTTGTGGGCGGCTGGCTGGCGACGATGTTTGGCTTCGGAGGCAACATAAGTGGTTTTGACCTGCACAGTTTTCTGGTCGCTGTCGTGGGCGCCATTGTGGTGCTGGGCATATTCAGGTTACTGCGACGAGCATAACATGACGTAAACGGCTCTCTGCGGAGGGCCGTTTTTTTGCCTGCGTATTGATTTGTTAATCTAAATGATAATAATTGTCGTTCCGTATCGCATCTAACAACAAGACGACATTATGACTCCCTCACGTTTTACGCTATGCGCCCTGGCAGGCGCCGTCACGCTCGCACTGCACGTTCCGGCTTTCGCCGAAGAATCCACTATCGTCGTCACCGGCGCAGAGCAGGGCAGCGCGCTGCCGGCCTGGACGAACAGCGCCACGAAGTCAGCCGTTGCTGAAAGTAAAACGCCGCAGGTCATCACGACCGTCTCTGCGCCGGAAATTGAAAAACGCCATGCGAATTCGGTGAATGAAATCCTGCGCTATGCTCCGGGCGTCTCAACCGAGGTGCGGGGGAATACCTCCTACATGAGCGAATATAAAATTCGTGGCTTTACCGTCGACCAGGAGTTCTACAACGGGCTGCAGCTGCCCTATAACGTCATCGGCAATACCAAAGCGCGCATCGATCCGCTGTTGATTGACAGCGTTGATATCCTGAAAGGTCCCTCATCGGTTCTTTACGGCGGTGGTTCGCCGGGCGGGCTGGTGAATATCCAGAGTAAAAAGCCGCAGCGTGAAGCGCGAACCGAATTCGGTTTTAACACCGGCAATCGCAACCTGAAAGAGGGCTATCTCGACTCAACCGGGCAGATTGCCGACAGCGACTGGAACTACCGTCTGCTGGGTAAAGCGACGGAAAACGACGATCAGCCGCACACCACCCGGTATGAAAACTATCTGGTTGCTCCGTCCGTCACCTGGCAGCCCGACAGCAAAACCCGCCTGACCCTGGACGCGCTGGCGCAAAACACCCCAAGCCTGACGCCGTCAAACCCGCTGCCGCTCGCCTACCTGCGCTCGAAATACGCGGGCAAGCGCGATTACGCCGGTGATGAGTGGAATGGGTTTAAGCAGCGTCAGTGGATGCTGGGCTACAGCTTTGAACATGCCTTCGACAGCGGCTGGGGCTTTAACCAGAAGGCGCGCTATTTCGACGTCGACACGCATCAGCGCAGCGTCTATGCAACGGGCACCGGGAGTGAGGTCTATCAGCTCAACCGCTTTGCCTACACCACCGATGAAGATCTGCAGAGCTTCAACATCGACAACCAGGTCACCAGAACCGTGGCGCTGGGCGACTGGAAACACCATCTGCTGGCCGGGTTTGACTACCAGAAGCTGAACTCCCATTTCCACTACCGTTACGCGTCGACCACGCCGGGCATGGATATGCGTCATCCTGACTATTCGCAAATCAGTGAAAGCGCATTAGGGCTGTATACCGCCCAGAAAAACCGGCTGAGCTATCAGCAGAACGGCTACTACCTGCAGGATCAGGTGGAGTGGGATGGCTTAAATCTGCTGGGTAGCCTGCGCTACGACGATTATCGCTCCGTCACCACCAATTATCTGCAAAACGGTGATAAGGACTGGGTATCGCAGGATCGCGTCACCAAACGCCTGGGCGCGCTTTACGCTTTTGATAATGGTCTGTCACCGTTTATCAGCTATTCCGAAGGCTTTGCGCCGGTGTCGCCGAAGGGAACGCTCGCGGCGAAAGACGTCAAGCCGACCACCAGCAAGCAGGTGGAAGGTGGAGTGAAATATCTGCTGGCCGACTACGCCACCACCTTTACCGCTTCGGTGTTCAACATCCGTCAGAAAAATGTCGTCACCTCCGATCCGGGCTTCCTGAACTATCGTCAGACCGGGGAGGTGGAATCCAAAGGGGCAGAGCTGTCTGCCATCAGCCGCCCGGCGGACAACCTGACGCTGATTGCTAACTATGCCTACACCCACGCGATCAATACGGAAGATGATAAATACAAAGGGAAACGTCCAACGCAGGTGCCGGAGAATGCCTTCAACCTCTGGGGGGATTACACCTTTGAAAACACGCCGCTGAAAGGGTTGATGCTGGGGGCGGGCGCGCGCTATACCGGCCCGATGGAAATCTCTCCGGCTAACGATGCGGGTAAACTGGGCGGCACTACCCAGTACGATCTGGCGGCCTCGTACCGGATGGGCGAGATCCTGCCCTCGCTGGCAGGGCTAACGCTTAAGGCCAGCGCGCAGAACATCACCAACAAAGAGACGCTGACCTGCTACGACGCGACCAACTGCTGGATTGGGCGCGACAGAACGTATCAGCTAGGGGCGAGTTACAGCTTCTAAGCAAAGCCCTGTGAGTTTAAAAAGTAGGCCGGGTAAGGCGTAGCCGCCACCCGGCAATACTCACTTACTGCGCCGTCGCTTTTACCGGCGCCACCTCATCATTCGCCGCAGGCCGATTCTCCGGCACGCTGTCGCACGGTTTCTCTTTCGGGCAGACCCGATCCAGCATCTTCAGCGTCACCCCGTTGCTCCAGCCGAAGCCGTCCTGCAGCGGATACTCGCCGCCGCCGCCGCCCGTACCGGTTGTCGACACGTCGTATTTCTCGACCAGTTTCTTTTCCCGGTCATAAGTATGCTGAACGTTTTTCAGGAAGCGCCAGGTCACATCCATCGAGACCTTCTCTTGCCCGTAATTCTGCAGCCCTTCCGCGGCCACCCATTGCAGCGGGGCCCAACCGTTTGGTGCATCCCACTGCTGGCCACTGTTGACGGTGGTGGTCGCAATACCGCCTGGTTTCAACAGGCGCGATGAGGTTGCCGCGGCGACTTTATCGGCCCGATCCTGCGCCGCCGCCTTCACGTAAAGCGGGAACAGGGCCGCAGCCGTGAGCTGATTGCGTACCTTCTTGCTCTTCAGATCGTAATCCGCGTACCAGCCCTCTTTATCATTCCACAGGTGGCTCTCGATGGCTTTCTGACGCGCCGTTGCCAGCGCCTCATATTTGCTTGCGCTGGCGGCGTCGCCACTCTCCTGGCCTGCTCGCGCCAGCAGTTTTTCCATCTTGAACATCAGGGCATTCAGGTCCACGGGGACAATGCTGGTGGTCCGGATGGTGCCGAGTTTTTGCGGATCGTCCATCCAGCGGGAGCTAAAGTCCCATCCCGAGGCCGCGGCGGAACGCAAATCACGGTAGATCTCGGTCGCAGGTCGGTTAGGGTTACTTTTGGCGGTATTTACATCGTCAAGCCAGGACTCCGGGCGCGGAGTGTCGCGGTCATCCCAGTAGCGGTTGAGAACAGCGCCGTCATCCAGCTTCACCACGCGCTTGTTGGCCTGACCCGGCTGAAGGGCGTCGACGCCGTCCATCCAGTAGGCATACTCTTTTTCCATCTGCGGACGATACTTCTTCAGCGCATCACTGTCGTGCGTTGCCAGCAGTTCCACCATCAGCGAGAAGAACGGCGGCTGGGATCGGCTCAGGTAATAGCTGCGGTTGCCGTTGGGAATGTGGCCGAAGGTGTCAATTTCATAGGCAAAGTTATCCACCATGTCGCTGATTTTGTCCCAATGATCGCTCTCTGCCAGGCCCAGCATGGTGAAATAGCTGTCCCAGTAGTAGACCTCGCGGAAACGTCCGCCGGGCACAACGTAAGGTTTGGGTAACGGCAGCAGGGAATCCCATTTGTTGCTAGCTTTATCCGTGGTGCGCGTCAGTACGGGCCAGAGATCGTCAATATGCTCACGTAGACTTTGTCCAGCAGGCGGAACATATTTTTCCCCTTCCGCAGGGAGCGTAAAGTTCATCTCGACAAAGTGGCGTAAGTCAAAGCTGGACTGCGTGTGCTGCATCCGATAGTCCGCCAGAATCATCAGCGGGTCGCTTTTGGGGACGGCATCCGCAAAGGTTTTCTGATCGGGAAACAGTTTGGCGCTCTGCACATCATTAAACAGCGGGCCCAGCAAAATATCGGGTGAGGCTGTCTGGGCTGCGGGGCTATCGTCGGCATAACCGAATGTCGTTACGCCGAGCAGCGCGCCGCCCAACGCAAGGGTCAAGAACGCGGGGCGTAGTGTACGAGGTCTTATCATCAGTTCGTCTCCTGTCTTCACTAAACAGCGTGACCGCTGTTGTCAATCACCTGAAAACCTTAGACGAATATTGCCCGCTTCGCGTTAAATATTGCTGGCCAGTCAGACCTCTTCCGGCGTCTGGCTGGCTTCCCGCAGCGTGCCCGGCGCATGTCCAATAATGCGCTTAAATGCCCGGCTAAATGCCGCCAGAGAGCCGTACCCCAGCCGCAGCGCGACGGTTTCTATCGGCTGATTTTCATGGCGAATGTACTGGATGGCCAGGCGCATCCTCAGCTCGCTGAGATATTTTGCCGGAGTGGTTCCCGTCGCGGCCAGAAACCGTTCGGCGAACACGGAGCGGGACGTGCCCGCTTCTTTTGCCAGATCCGCGACGCTCCAGTTCAGGCCCGGCTGCTGGTGCATGGCGTAAATGGCCCGGCTCAGGCGCGGGTCGCGCAAAACCTGCACCCAGCCGGTGGCTTTACCACAGCCGCCTTCAACCCAGCCGCGCACAATTAACGCCGCGACCACGTCGGCCAGTCGCGCAAGGATCCCGGCAAACCCGGCCTGACGTGCCACGGACTCCCGCTCCATCGCCGCCAGCAGCGGGTGGATCTCCGGCCAGGTGGACATTAACCGGCTGACCATCATCACTTCCGGCATTGCCTTGATCAGCGGCTGCATTCCGCCCAGCTCAAAATCCATGCACCCGCTAAAGATGAGGGTGTTCTCGCTCTCCGGGCAGGGCTCGCAGGTGATGGCGCAGACCGAGCTGCAGATAGGCTCGCTCGGAAAGGCGTTGACAGAGGTAAGAGGAGCCTGCTCGTCAGAGAGCAGGGCATGGGAATTCCCGCCGGGAATAAAGAGGGCGTCGCCACCGCTCAGTTCGAACGTTGCTCCGCTCTCCATGCGCAGCAGAGCGCTACCGTGGCTCACAAAATGAAACTGCGCCCGGCCGGGAGCCTGATGAAACGCGACGCCAAATGGCGCACTGGCTTCAATGCGCCGGTATTTCACGCCCGACAGGCGCATGCCGCGTAAAAGTTCGCTGATCAAATCGGGTGACTGTACGGTCATGGCGCAACTCCGGACGAATAATCAATAAGTGGAGATTATATGTCATAGATCGTCCAGGGTGAACCTTCTATTCTTTTGCGACTGTAGTCACATTTTTATAACGGGAGATCAACAGATGAGTTCATGTGTCGCGGCGAGCGAGGCGGTAGCGCCTGCAAAACCCGCCTGGCGGGCCGTTTATTCACTGGGGCTGGGGGTATTTGGTTTGATTACGGCAGAATTTCTGCCGGCCAGTTTGTTAACGCCAATGGCCGCGAGCCTGGGCGTGACCGAGGGGATGGCCGGACAGGCCGTCACCGCCACCGCGCTGGTGGCGCTGGTGACCGGGCTGCTGATCACCCCGGCAACCAAAAGTATCGACCGTCGCTGGGTGCTGATGTTTTTCTCGGTGCTGCAAATTATCTCCAGCCTGCTGGTGGCCTTTGCGCCCAATCTGCACGTCCTGCTGATGGGGCGCCTGCTTCTGGGGATAGCCATCGGGGGATTCTGGGCGATGTCGACGGCCACGACGATGCGTCTGGTTCCGGCGGATAAAGTGCCGAAAGCACTGGCGGTGATCTTCTCCAGCGTATCGATTGCCACGGTAGTCGCGGCGCCTCTGGGCAGCTATCTGGGCAGCCTGATCGGCTGGCGTAACGTCTTTATCCTCTGCATTCTGCCAAGCATGCTGGCGCTGCTGTGGCAGCTCTGGGTCCTGCCGTCCATGAAACCTGAGAGCAGCGGCAGCCTGAGTACGCTGTTCCGCGTGCTGCGTCGTCCGGGGATGATCGGCGGCATGCTGGCGACCATTCTGATCTTCAGCGGCCATTTCGCCTTCTTTACATACCTGCGTCCGTTCCTGGAAACGGTGGGCCAGGCGAGCGTGGAGACCATTTCACTGATCCTGCTGGGCTTTGGTATTGCCAACTTTGTGGGCACCTCCGTTGCCGGGCATCTGCTGGCACGCAATCTGCGCCTGACGCTGGCGCTGGTGCCGTTTGCGATGGGCGTACTCGCGCTCATGATGGTCGCCTTTGGTCATCTGGCCATGCTGGACGGGCTGCTGGTCGCGCTGTGGGGCTTTGCATTTGGCCTGGTTCCGGTGGGCTGGTCAACCTGGCTTGCCACCACTGTTCCGGATGAAGCCGAAAGTGCAGGGGGGCTGTTGGTGGCCTCAATCCAGCTGGCGATAAGCGCCGGTGCGGCCGGAGGCGGGGCAGTATTTGACCTCAACGGCGCCAGCGGCGTATTCGCGGGCAGCGGTTTCCTGCTGGTGATGGCGATGGTGATTGTGTTTATGGCTGTGAAAGTGAAAGCGGAATGATTTTTGGCCGGGTGAGCGTTAGCGCCACCCGGCCTCAGGCTTACAGCCCTTTCTTATCCATCAGCACCGCCAGATCCACCAGGCGGTTGGAGAAGCCCCACTCGTTGTCATACCACGCCAGGATCTTCACCATGTTACCGCCAATGACCAGCGTGGAAAGCCCGTCGATAATCGACGATCGCGGGTCGCCCTGGTAATCGCTGGAGACCAGCGGCTCATCGCTATACCCCAGAATGCCTTTCAGGGGCCCGCTGGCGGCCGCGTTGCGGAACGCGTCATTCACCTCTTCGGCGGTCACGTTGCGGCTCAACGTCACGGTTAAATCCACAATCGACACCACCGGCACCGGCACGCGCAGGGAGTACCCGGTCAGCTTGCCGTCCAGGGAGGGGATGACTTTCCCCAGCGCTTTCGCCGCGCCGCTGGAGTAGGGCACAATCGACAGCGCCGCCGCGCGTGCGCCGCGCAGATCTTTCTCCGGCTGATCGTGCAGCGCCTGACTGTTGGTGTAGGCGTGCGTCGTGTTCATCAGGCCATGCTCAATCCCGAACTGCTGGTGCAGCACCTGCGCGGCCGGTGCCAGACCGTTGGTGGTGCAACTCCCGTTGCTTACCACCGCGTGCAGGGCGGGATCGTACTGGTCATGGTTAACGCCCATCACAATCGTCAGGTCGTCGTTCTTGCCGGGAGCGGAAATGATGACGCGCTTAGCGCCGCCGTGGGTGATATGTACCGCCGCTTTCTCCCGCTCGGTAAAGAAGCCCGTGGCCTCAATCACCACGTCGGCGCCGACATCACGCCACGGAATATTCGCCGGATCGCGTTCGCTAAACACCGTGATCCGCTGCCCGTCTACCTGCAGCGCGCCGTCAGCCGCTTCAACGGGTGCGGGCAGCTTGCCCAGAAGGGAATCATGTTTCAGCAGGTGGGCGAGGGTTTTACTGTCCGTCAGATCGTTAATGGCCACAATCTGCAGATCCGGGTTACCCAGCGCCGCGCGCAGGAAATTACGTCCGATACGGCCGAAACCGTTAATACCGACCTTAACCATGGTGCACTCCTTATCTCTGTTGTCTGGAGTCACTGTAGGCGTCGGGCTGGTTGGCGTAAACGACAAAAAAGGATCAGATTACGCCATCTTGCGGCAATGGAATCGCTGGCGGTACTCGCCGGGGGTAAGGTGAAGCTGTTTCTCAAAGATGCGGCGCAAATTAATGCTGGTGCCAAACCCGCTTTGCTCAGCAACGCGCTCAAGGGGATCGCGGGTCTGCTCAAGCAGCTGGCGGGCGGCGGCCAGACGCGCTTCGGTCACGTAGCGGGCCGGAGAGACCCCGGCCTCGCGGGTAAACACGCGGGTGAAATTACGCGGGCTCATTGCCGCTTTCTCGGCCAGATTTTCCACGCACAGATCGGCGGTGAGGTTCTGCAGGATCCAGGTTTGCAGTTCGCTTATCGGGCCCGATGCGCCGGGCTGCTGCAGGCTGTAACGACTGAACTGCAGCTGGCCGCCGGGACGACGGAGATACATCACCATATCCTGCGCCACGTCGCGGGCGAGGGTAAATCCGTAGTCGTCCTCCACCAGCGCCAGGGTCAGATCGAACCCGGAGCTTACGCCGCCGGAGGTCCAGATGGGGCCGTCCTGAATATACAGCGGACCGCCTTCGACGTGGATAGCCGGATACTGGGTTTGCATCGTCTCCAGCAGCCGCCAGTGGGTGGTGGCGCGACGACCGTCCAGCAAGCCGGTCTGGGCCAGCAGCATCGCGCCGCCGCAGATAGAGGCTACCCGCCGGGCATGCGGTGCAGCGAGGTGCAGCCAGTCCACCACCGCCGTGCTCTCCAGCTCGTTCATGCCGCGTCCGGTGATGATAATGGTATCCAGCGGTTCACGCGGCTCCAGCTCAGGCAGACGATAGTCCGCCAGCAGGTTCAGGCCGGACTGGCCGTGGATCACCTGGTGAGGCTGCGTGGTGGCGATGATAATCCGGTAGCGGGGCTGCGCAAGCCCTTCCGGATGCAGCCGGTTGGCCTGCATCAGAATGTCGGCGATACCGGCGGCTTCAAACAGCATGCCGCCGTCGGGAACGATAATCAGGATCTTCTTCATGTCCTGAAAAGTACCTTTATCACAGAATAAGTCAAGCAACGCGTGCGCTCTGTGTTTCTGGCAAAGCAAAGCGATTTAAGTTCTTTGTTATTTCAGGCGTTATCCCCGATCGTCAGGGCTCTGTCTCTGGCGAAACGGCGTCCGAAGAAATGAGTCAACGAAGCTCCCTCTATTTACATCCGCAACAACGCGAACAAATCCGCCATCTCGCATCGGGTTTTATATGGCGAAGCGAACTGCCCACCTGGCTTTTGATTATCACTGTTTATGCAGGCTGGTTTGGCACGCTGACGTTCTGGCAAACGCTCGGCCTGCTGCCCGCCACGCTGCTGCTCGTCTGGTTTAGCGCCTGGTACATGTCCCTGCAGCATGAGCTGATCCACGGACACCCCACGCGTTTTGCCTGGCTTAACCAGCTGTTTGGCACGCTCCCGCTGGCGGTCTGGTATCCGTACGGCCTGTACCGGGACTCCCATCTTGCCCATCATCGGCACCATAGCCTGACCCATCCGGTGGATGACCCGGAGTCGTACTATTTTACCGACGAGAGTTGGGGGCGCTTTTCTCCCAGGCAGAAGCGCCTGATCCGGGCCCGAAATACCTTTGCCGGTCGGCTTCTGCTGGCGCCGCTGCTGGATATCGTCCAGACGCTGGGCAGCGCCGCGGCGGCGTTTCGTCATCTTCACCTGAGGGCGATGACGATGTGGCTGGTTCACATCACGCTGCTGGCGGTACTCTTCGTCTGGATGACGCATATCGATTTTTCACCCGTCTGGTTCGTGCTTGCGGTCAGTTATCCCGCGCTCGCGCTGACCAAGGTGCGATCGTTTTTCGAACATCGTGCGGCGGACGATCCGCTGGCGCGCTCCGTCATTAACGAGGCCGGGCTGTTCTGGCGGGTGCTGTTTTTGAATCTCAACTACCATTCAGTACATCACGATCTGCCGGGCGTTCCCTGGTACGGGCTGAAGACGATCTACCAGCAAAACCGGGAGGCGTACCGGGAGCGAAACCGTGGTTTTCTCGTCAGGGGCTACGGTGAATGGCTGCGCCGGTTCTGGGTCAGACCCGTCGACGTCACCGTTCACCCCGGAAAACAACAGGGGGAAGGGTATGAGTAACCTGCTGGCGTTTCCCATGTATGCGGTGGATCGCGCCGACACGCGCGCGCTCTGGCTGGCGGTTAAGGGATTGCTGGCTGCACGCGGTGTGCCCGTCGATGATGTCCCCGACTGGCCGGAGTCCGATCTGCTCACGCACTGGCAACAGCCCGGGCTTATCCTTAGCCAGACCTGTGGTTACCCGCTGGTCACGCAGCTCCCGGACGTGCAGGTGGTCGGCTGTTTTCACTACACGGCACCGGGCTGCGAAGGGATCCAGTACCGCAGCTTTCTGGTGGTGCGCGAGGAGGATCGACACCTGACGCTGGCGGACTTTCGCGGACGACGGGCGGTCTGTAACTCTGCGGATTCCCAGTCTGGCTACAATGCGCTGCGAAAAAAAGTGGCTCCCCTGTTGAGTGGCGGTCCATTTTTCGCGCAAACGTCCTTTAGCGGCAGCCATCGCCAGTCGCTGATTGATGTGAAACGCGGGGCAGGGGATATCGCGGCCATCGACTGCGTAACCTGGGCACTGCTGCAGCGCCATGAGCCGGAACGGCTTGCGGGGCTGGCGATCATTGACCATACCCCGCTGACGCCGGGACTGCCGCTGATCGCTTCGCATAACACCTCACCTGAAACGCTAAACGCCATTCGCGATGCGCTCCATGCGCTGGTCAGTTCACCGGAACATCGGGCGATTTGTGACGCGGTGCTGATCGGCGGTTTTAGCGTGGTGACGCGCGAGGCCTACGCCTCATTGTCCGCGTGATAAATCTCCTGCGCGTCGGTAAAACAGCGCAGCGCCAGCGAGGAGATAGGCTTTTGTCTGCGCATAATCAGGCCGACAGGGGCCTCAATGTTCGCGTCAGCGATGGGGACAATCCTGAAATGGCTGTTCAGTGCTTCCAGCCCGTTGTTCAGCGGCATGACGGCGCAGCATACGCCGCTCTGAACCGCCTGAATGATCTGGAACGTCGAGTCGCTCTCGAAAACGGCCGTCGGTTCAATGCCGAGAGACTTAAAGCCGGCCTCCATATGCGCCCGGTAGTGCATCCCTTTGGTCAGGAACCCCAGCGGAAAATCCGTCAGATCGCGCCAGGTCAATGTCTCCTGGCCGAGCTGGAAATGACGGACGTCATGCAGCAGGCCCATCTTCGTTTTGGGAAGCTGGATAATATCGAACTGGCTGGTGTCAATGCTGTTGAGGTAGCAAATTCCCAGCTCAAGCTGATTGCGGCTGACGCCGTCGGCAATCTGCGCGGAGGACATAGAATAGAGGCTGTAGGTCAGCTCCGGGTATTTTTGCGTCAAATGGCGAATAAAAATCATCGGATCCACGCTCGCCAGCGGCACCATCCCCAGACGGAGTTCGCCCACCACCTGGCCTTTGCACAGCGCGGCTTCCGCCTGTAGCCCGTCATGCGCGGCCAGCAGCGAGCGGGCCCACGCGAGGATGCGTTCACCCTCCGGCGTAAACCCTTCAAAGCGCTGCCCGCGCACAATCAATACCAGCCCGAGCTCCTCCTCCAGGCTGCGGATGCGCATGGAGAGGGTCGGCTGGGTAATGTTGCACTGCGAGGCAGCCTTGCCAAAATGGCGGGTCTCGTCGAGCGCGATTAAATATTTTAACTGTTTAATATCCATCTTTTTCTCTGCGCGAACAGCCTTACAGCATGCGGATCTCTTTTGAGCGCAGGGTGATGCGAACCGGAACGGATTTATACGACGGCGTACCGCTGTCCTTATCCAGATAATCAAGCGGTACCAGCACGTTGGCTTCCGGATAATAGGCGCCGACGGTCCCCGGCGCGATGTTGTACGCCACCACGGTAATGTCTTTCAGACGCTGAACGCTGCCGGGCAGGGCGGTTTCGATATCCACGCGGTCGCCGTGTTCCAGCCCTGACTGCGCCATATCGTCTTCGTTCATAAACAGAACGTCGCGACGGCCAAATACGCCACGGTAGCGGTCGTCCAGGGCGTAAATGGTGGTGTTGTACTGGTCGTGGCTGCGCAGCGTGATCAGGCGCAGAACATGCTCACCTTCACCGCTGGCGTTCTCGTGAACCCCGTCGAACACCGAGAACATCGCTTTTCCCGTCGCCGTTGGCCAGATACGTTGCGTCGGTGGCAGCGGCATACGGAAACCACCGGGAACGCGGATCCGCGCGTTATAGTTCTCAAAGCCCGGAATGGTCTGCTCGATCAGATCGCGGATGCGGTCGTAATCCTCAACCAGCGTCAGCCAGTCCACGCGGGTATCCGGCAGGGTGGCTTTCGCCATGCCGGCGACGATAGCGGGTTCCGACCGAAGCAACGGCGAAGCGGGCTTCAGCTTGCCGGATGAAGCATGCACCATCGACATGGAGTCTTCGACGGTAATGGACTGGCGGCCGGTGGCCTGAACATCCAGCTCTGTACGGCCAAGACACGGGAAAATAAAGGTCTCTTTGCCCACCAGCAGATGGGTACGGTTGAGCTTGGTGCCGACGTGCACGCTCAAATCCAGGTTACCCATCGCCGGAAAACCCCGCTCGTGATCGGGCATCGCGACGGCAAAATTGCCGCCGAGGCAGATGAGCGCTTTCGCGCGGCCGTCGATCATCGCCTGCGTGGCCTGCACCGCGTCGTGTCCGTGGTGCGACGGTGGCTCAAAGCCGAACACGTCCGTCAGGCGATTAAGGAATGCCGGCGTGGGTTTCTCGCTAATCCCGACGGTACGGTTCCCCTGCACGTTTGAGTGGCCGCGCAGCGGGCATATTCCCGCGCCGGGCTTGCCGATATTCCCCCGCAGCAGCAGCACGTCGGCAATCAGGCGGACGTTGGCCGTCCCTTTGTTGTGCTGCGTAATCCCCATCCCGTAGGTAATGATGGTGGCCTTCGATTTTGCATAGGCTTCGGCGACCTTTTTGAGCGCCGCCAGGCTCAGACCCGACTCGCGTTCGATGTCGTCCCAGCGGGTTTGCGCGATATCGGCGGTGAACGCCTCAATGCCCTGGGTGTGTTCGGCAATAAATGCGTGGTCCAGCACGTCACCGCGTTCGGCCTCCATTTCCAGCAGGTGTTTGGCAATGCCTTTCAGCGCGGCGGCATCGCCCCCGGCCTTCACCTGGAAATAGGTCGAAGCGATATCCGTGGAGCTGTAGGTTGCCATTTCAATCACGCTTTGCGGGTCGGCGAAACGTTCCAAGGCACGTTCGCGCAGCGGGTTAAAGACGATAATCGGCACGTTCCGGCGGGCCAGCTCGTGGAGGGTCCCCATCATTCGCGGATGGTTGGTGCCGGGGTTGTGACCAATGGAGATCACCAGCTCGGTCTTATCGAAGTCGTCCAGCGAAACGGTGCCTTTTCCGATGCCAATTGAACGCGGTAAACCGACGCTGGTGGCCTCGTGACACATATTCGAGCAGTCGGGGAAGTTGTTGGTGCCGTATTCGCGAGCAAACAGCTGGAACAGATACGCCGCTTCGTTAGAGGCGCGTCCTGAGGTATAGAATTCGACCTGGTCCGGATCGAGCCCGCGCAATACTTCGCCGATGCGTTGAAACGCCGCGTCCCAGTCGACGGGGCGGAAGGTGTCGCTCGCCCGATCATAGCGCAGGGGGTGCGTGAGTCGACCGTAGCCTTCCAGCTCAAAGTCCGATTTTGCCAGCAGCGAGGAGACGCTGTTTTCAGCCAGAAACGCGGGGGTGACGCGTTTGCTGGTCGCTTCCCAGGTCACCGCTTTGGCGCCGTTCTCGCAGAACTGGAACGTCGATTTGTGTTCTTTATCAGGCCACGCGCAGCCCGGGCAGTCGAAGCCGTCAGGCTGGTTGGTGCGCAGCAGCGTCGCGGGAGCGTCAAGGGTATCCATTTGGGTACGTACCGCGATGGCCGTCGCTTTTAGTGCCCCCCAGCCGCCGGCAGGGCCGTCATAGTGTCTGATGCCTGGCACCGAGCGTCTTTTCTTGTTCATACCCACTCCTGATTTGTTCGGTCAACAACATCTGAACCCATAGAAGCGCTGCACAGGACAATAAGCAAAAGCAATGACGACCGTATGGCTACGCGCATGCGGTGCGGGAAGGTGCCTTATCTTAAATTCTTTTTATTACAGCGGTTTATGGGATTTGATGTTTAAATATTTAAAGAAATTATAACGAAATTTTATCATTTTAATAATAAATCTTATCTATCGGTCGGTAGGCGAGATAGATGACGGTGAGTAAGGAAGGATGTAGTACCAGTAAAACTTCGAATGAAGCTGATGCGCTGGAGATATCGCCACGATTCACGTCTGGCGGGCTGCTGGAGGCATTTTGGGTTTGAGGAAATGACAGGAAGGTTTACTCAGGCTTAATGAATAATAGATATAAGGTATACCTTACTGTGGAATTATCACGACATAAAATATACAGTTTTTTTGCGGCATGAAATTAACGTCGGGCTGCATTAAGTGAAATATTCTCACCCAAGCGATGAAGCGTGTTCAATATTAAAGATACCTTGTTAGTGCAACAAATAATTCATCGGAGATATATTCCTTTGACATCAAAAAAACGCGAATTCTACTAATTATGGTAGTGGCGATAATAGCGTTATTGCGTTAATGAAAGTGGTTCTCTTTTGTGTTTTTAATATATAAAACATCATGTTATGTGGTTTTGCAGTGAGGAAATAAGAAAGGGTGGGGCAAATCGTTTTTTTTTCATAGGATTAATCCTATAATTTTCCGACTGCTTCATTTACCAACAGTTACGCGGCGGTAAATATTGAATTGATGCGAAGCTCATGTAAACTTGCTTACCGTTTGTCAAAATATGTCAGGAAGATGCTGGGCCTTATTCTGAAGGGCTCGTGCGGTAGCTATGCCCTTAACATAGTAACGCCCCGAAAATATCCTGGCTATTTTAACAATAGCACTTAAGTCAAACTTCATCCCCTTATCTCCATCATCGAAATATCGCTACGGAAAAGCATATGAAAATGCGCGTACTGTTTTCACTTCTGTTTGTAATGGCGGTGGCGGGCTGTAAAGCGCCGCAAAAACCTGTGATCAACGACGATACGATCGAGACCAGCCAGGTCAACGGCGTTACCTTAACCCACCGTCACGCTGTGACGCCGCCGACGGAGTTCACGCCGGTCAACGAACCGTATCGTGCCATGTATCCGGCTTCCCTGATGAGCCGACCTGACTTCGGCGGCAAAGTTATCCGTAATCTCGAGACCGGAAAAACGTACGTGGTGCTGGGGCAGGTTGAACACTACTGGATGGCGCTTGCCGACGAAGGCAACGATCAGCTGATTGGTTACGTCCCGATGCGTGCGGTTATCAAGGCCGACCAGTACGACGCCGCCGTGCGTAAACAGGCGATTCGTCCAAAGGTGCGTAAAAAAGCGACCTGTGTCGATGTCGATGGCAACAGCAAAGCCTGCAAAGACAGCGCTAACGGTACCTGGATCCTGAACTAAACGGCTTTCATGAGCGCATTTTTATGAATAATAAAAATTTTCATAAGCTGTGGTTATTCTTTTACGCGGCGATTTTCGCCCTGGTCAGTGGTTGTACGTCGTCTTCACACAGCGACCCCTCCCGCTACAATCTGCAGTTTCAGGCTCATCCACAAATCAATGAATCTGCGCCGCTTAAGGTCCGGGTGCTGTTGCTGAAATCCGATGCGGATTTCATGTCCAGCGACTTCTACTCCCTGCAGAACAACGCGTCAGCCACGCTTGGCGCGAATCTGCTGAACAGCGACGTGTTCTTCCTGATGCCGGGACAGCTGTCCAAAACCCTCAGCGGGCAAAGCTCTCCGGAGGCCCGCTACATCGGCGTGATGGCGGAGTATCAGGTGCTGGATGGCAAAAAATGGCGCGTTTCACTCCCTCTGCCTGTGCCTGGCGAAAATCATATCTACCAGTTCTGGAAATGGTCCGCAGATGAACTTCAGGCCAACGTTTTTCTCGACGTGAACGGCATTCGTGTCATCAGCCAGTAACGCGCTTCAAAACAGGAAACACATCATCATGACGAAAGCAGAAAAGGTCGTCTGGACCGAAGGCATGTTCCTGCGTCCACACCATTTTCAGCGGACTGAAAGCTATCTGCTCAACCATGTTCGTGAATGGGGCGCACTACAGCGGTCGTATCTCTGGGGCTTTCTCGACGTTGAACTGGATGAAGCGATGCTTCGTCAGGGATGCATTGCCCTGAGCTACTGCAGCGGTTTGCTGCCGGACGGCACCTTTTTCCAGGTACGTAACGGGCGCAACGGCCCTGCACCGCTGAAAATTCCTGACAATCTCACTAACGAAAAGGTGGTGCTTGCGCTGCCGGTACGTCGTGGCGAGAGAGAAGAGGTGATTTTTAGCGAAGAACCGGCCTCGCTGGCGCGCTTCATCGCTTACGAGCAAGAGGTGGAAGACGATAACGCCATGTCGGTGGGGGATGCCACCGTCCAGTTTGGCCGCCTGCGTCTGACCCTGATGCTGGAAAAAGACCTCACGGCAGAGTGGACCGCCATCGGCGTGGCGTTTGTGACCGAGAAGCGTAACGACAACCACGTGCGGCTCGACAACAGCTACATCCCGCCGATGCTCAACGCCAACAACAGCCCGCAGATCTACAGCATGATCAACGATCTGCACGGTCTGCTGGTGCAGCGCAGCCAGCAAATTGGCGGTCGTTTGCGCCAGCCCGGTCGCTTTAATACCTCCGAGCTGATTGAGTTCACGCTGCTGTCGCTGGTTAACCGTCATCTGGGCGAGGTTTCTCATTTAAAAACCCTCCCGCTGCTGCATCCGGAAACGCTCTGGCGCAGCTGGCTGCCGTTTGCGACCGAGCTTGCCACCTGGACGTCCCAGCGTACCGCTGAAAGCGTGCTGCCGATTTACGATCATGACGATCTGGCAAACTGCTTCAGCAAGCTGATGCTGATGCTGCGTCAGGGGCTGTCGCTGGTGATGGAAGACCACGCGATTCAGCTGCCGCTTAACGAACGCTCTCACGGCCTGAACATCGCCACGGTGCCTGAAACCAGCATGGTGCGTGAGTTCGGCTTCGTGCTGGCGGTTAAAGCCAACGTGCCAGGCGAACACCTGCAAACCCATTTCCCGGCGCAGATGAAGGTCGCGCCGGTCTCGAAAATCCGCGATCTGGTTCAGCTTCAGCTGCCGGGCATTATGCTGCGCGCCATGCCGGTCGCGCCGCCGCAGATCCCGTGGCATGCCGGCTATAGCTACTTTGAACTGGAGAAGGGCAGCGAGCTGTGGCACGAGATGGATAAGTCCGGTGCATTCGCCCTGCATCTTGCAGGGGAATTCCCGGGGCTGGATATGGAGTTTTGGGCCATCCGTAGCCCGACAGAATAATAAAGCGAGCGCTTAATATGCAGGAACGACAGGACACCGGCAGTGATGCCGCCTTTACCGGAGCCAGTAGCAACAATCAGCTGGTGGCGGCCGCCAATCCGCTGCTCAATGCGATTCCGCAGATCCGTCACTCAATCTCCCATGACGATCAGGTGGCGTTACGCCAGCGCCTGATTGATGAGATTCGCCGTTTCGAAGTCCGCTGCCAGCAGGCGGGACTGCCCTACGAAGTGATCGTCGGGGCTCGTTACTGCCTGTGTACGGCGCTCGATGAGGCCGCCGCGCTCACCCCCTGGGGCAGCAGCGGCGTCTGGTCAAGCAACGGTCTGCTGGTGACGTTCCATAACGAAACCTGGGGCGGCGAGAAGTTCTTCCAGCTGCTGGCGCGCCTGTCGCAAAACCCGCGCGAGCACATTCTGCTGCTGGAGATGATCAACTACTGCCTGCTGCTGGGCTTCGAAGGACGCTATCGGGTGCTGGATAACGGCCGCACCCAGCTTGAAACCATCAAGCAGCGGCTGTGGCAGATGATCCGCGGTGTGCGCGGCAGCTATCCGCCGCCGCTTTCACCCCATCCGGAAGATCGTCCGGTGCTGCGCAAGCTCTGGCGGCCGATGGTTCCCCTGTGGGCCTGCGTGGCGCTGGCCGGGTTTATCGCCTGTCTGTTTTATATCGTGCTTAACTGGCGTCTTGGCGATAACACCAACCCGGTGCTGGCGAAGATTTATCAGTCCCAGCTGCCGGAAACCACTATTCAGCAACCGGCGCGTCAGCTTCCGGCTGTGCTGAACCTGCGCGGCTTCCTGAAACCTGAAATCGAGGCTGGCCTGGTCGCGGTGAAAGACGAAGCGGATCGCAGCGTCGTTATCCTGAAGGGCGACGGGCTGTTTGCTTCTGCCTCTACAGTCGTGCGTGACCGCTATGAACCGGTCATCCACCGCATTGCGCAGGCGATGAATAACGTCAGCGGCAAAATTCTGGTGGTGGGCTACAGCGACAATGTGCCGATCCGCAGCGCGCGCTTTGCCTCTAACTATGAACTCTCTCTTGAACGCGCCCGCTCGGTACAGAAAATGCTGCAGGGAAGCCTCTCTCAGCCTGGCCGCGTGAAAGCGGAAGGGCGGGGCGAGATTAACCCGGTGGCGCCGAACACGACGCCTGAAAATCGCGCCCGTAACCGCCGTGTGGAAATTACTCTGCTGGTGTCGCCTGAAAACACTCAGGCTGAGCTGAACGGATTGCCGCAAGGAAACTAAGGAATGCTGACTACACTTCTTTCCATTTTGACCAACCGCATTCTGTGGAGCTTCCTCGGCGTCACGGCGCTGGCGGCGGTGATCTGGATGATTGGTCCCCTGTTGTCCATCGTGGACACCCGACCGCTTGAGTCTGAGCAAAACCGTATTATCAGCATTGCCGTGGTCTATCTGCTCTGGGCGCAGGGCCACATTCTGCCGCGCCTGTACAACGCCTGGCTGAACCGCAAGCTGATGGACAAGCTCAAGGAGAATACCGCCAGCCCGGAAGCGGCGGATCCGCAGAAGCGGCTGAACAGCGAGGAGCAGATCCTCGCCAGCCGTTTTGATGAAGCCGCGCAGATGCTTAAAAAAGCGCACTTCAGCAAAGCGGGCCAGGGCGCCCAGTGGACGCAGCGCTTCAGCACGCAATATCTCTATCAGCTGCCGTGGTACGTCATTATCGGCGCGCCGGGCTCCGGTAAAACCACGGCGCTGGTCAATTCCGGGCTGCAGTTCCCGCTGGCCGATCGTTTCGGTAAGACCGCGCTGCGGGGAATTGGCGGCACGCGCAACTGCGACTGGTGGTTCACCAATGAGGCGGTGCTGCTGGACACGGCGGGCCGCTATACCACCCAGGAGAGCGAGCAGGTGCAGGACGCCGGCGAATGGCTGGAGTTCATGGGGTTACTGCGTAAGTATCGCCGCCGCCAGCCGATCAACGGCGTCATCATCACCATCAGCATTTCTGACCTGCTCACCCAGTCCGCCGAGGCGTCCCGCCAGCAGGCGGTGAACCTGCGCCAGCGTCTGTCCGAGCTGCACGAGCAGCTGGGTATCCGCTTCCCGGTGTACGTGATGGTGACCAAGGCCGACCTGCTTAAAGGCTTCCGCGCGTGGTTTGCCGACTACGATAAAGCGCAGCGCGACCAGATCTGGGGCTTTACGCTGCCGTGGGAGCAAACCAAGCACGCTGATTACGACCTGATGGGCAACTTCCAGCAGGAGTTTTCTCTGCTACAGCAGCGCCTTGATGCCGGGCTGCCGGAAACCATGCTCAAAGAGCATGACGCGAAAACCCGCGCAGAAGCGTATCTCTTCCCCCAGGAGTTCGCCGCGCTGCGTCCGCTGCTGGCAGACTACCTGAGCACGGTCTTTGCCCGCTCCAACTTCGAAACCGAGTTCTCCCCGCGCGGGATCTACTTCGCCAGCGGGACGCAGGAAGGCATGCCGTTCGACCGCGTGATGGGCGAACTGAACCGCGCCCTGTCGCTGCCGGAAGGGGGCGAGGCGGATAACTGGGATTCGGTCAGCAAAGAAGCGCCTATCCCGGGTGCTAAAGGCCAGAGTTTCTTCATTAAGAACCTGCTGCAAAACGTTATCTTCCAGGAAGCCGGGATCGCCGGGGAAAACCGCTGGTGGGAGCTGCGCAACCGGGCGGTGATCTGGTCCGGCTACGCGGCGCTGCTGGCCCTGCTGGTTATCCTCGGCGGTCTGTGGCTCACCAGCTATGCCAAGAACAAGACCTATCTGGCAGAGGTGGATGCGAAGGTGCCGCTGCTCGACCAGCAGAGCAAAGCGCTACAGAACCAGCCGCAGCGTGACCTGTTCGATCTGCTGCCGCTGCTGAATGGTCTGGTTGACCTGCCGAAAAGCGACGCGTTTGATGTGAACGATCCGCCCGTATCCCGCCGCATGGGGCTCTATCGCGGGGATGACGTCAGCGATGCCGCGCAGTCTCTGTACCAGAAAGCGCTGGATCAGATGCTGCTCCCTGCCGTCGCCATGCACATCACTACCTGGCTTCGCAACGACAACGGCAGCGATGTGGAATACAGCTATGAAGCGCTGAAAGCCTATCAGATGCTGTATCAGCCGAAGCACTATGACGGCAAATTCCTGCATTCGTGGGTGATGCTCAATCTGCAGCGGAATCTGCCGCAGAACGTCACGAAGGCGCAGCTGCAGCAGCTTGAATGGCACCTGACGCAGCTGCTGGAACCGAAAATTCAGGCCTCGCCGTACGCGCAGGATGAATCTCTGGTTGCCCGCGAAAGAGCGATGATCAACCAGCAGCCGCTTTCAACCCGCGTCTACGGTCGCCTCAAGCGCCTGCTGGAACATGATGACAACCTGAAGCCGGTCTCACTTTCCGACCTCGGCGGACCGCAGAGCGAGCTGGTATTTTCCCGCAAAAGCGGCAAGCCGGTGAGCGAAGGCGTACCGGGTCTTTATACGCCGGACGGCTACTGGAAAAGCTTTAACGGCCAGATTGACAGCGTTACCACCGCCCTGCACGAGGATGACGCCTGGGTGCTGGGGGCCGCCACGGCGCAGGAAGATAAACAGCAGATCGATAACGCCGTGCGCCAGCTCTACATGCGCGACTTTATCGCCAACTGGGATCGCTTCCTCGCCGACATTCAGCTCAATAACAGCGCCGACCTTTCCCAGCGCATCAACACCGCGCGTCTGCTCTCCGGCGGCAATTCGCCGCTGCGCCGTCTGGTGCAGAACCTGAGCCAGGTCCTGACGCTGTCACGCAATGCGCCAGCGCCAGAAGATGCAGGCAAAGCGCAGGATCAAAGCAACCGCGCCACCCGTACGCTGGAAGCCCTGTTCAGCAACAATGACGCAGCGCCGACCCAGGCCGCCGTGGTCACCCAGTCGCCGGAACAGCTGGTCACCGACCACTATGCGCCGATGATTGAGCTGGCGCAGCCGCTGGAGAAGGGGGGAAAGACCATCGTGTTTGATGATTTTCTCAAGCAGGTGGATGAACTCTATCGCTACCTGACCGCCGTTCAGGACGCGGCCAACAGCGGGATGCCGGCACCGGGCGGTGAGGCGATCAGCCGTCTGCAGGCCAGCGCCGGTCGTCTGCCGGGCGGGCTGCAAACCATGTTCAGCAACATGGCGGTGGGCGCCAGCAGCGATACCCAGCGTCGTGATCTGGAAAACGTGCGTAAGCGAATTAACGTTGAAGTGGGCGGTTTCTGCCGTCAGGCGATTGCCGGTCGCTACCCGCTGGTGCGCAGCGCCAGCACCGAGGTCACCCCTGACGATCTCGCGCGCATGTTTGCGCCGGGTACCGGGCTCATGGACGCCTTCTTCCGCGACAATCTGACCAATAAGGTGGACACCACGCAGGCCAACTGGCGCTTTATGCCGGGCATCGACGGGAAAACGCTGCCGGGAAGTGAAGGGCTGCTGAGACCGTTCCAGCAGGCTCAGTCGATTCGCGACGCCTTCTTTGCTAATGGCGCAACGACGCCGTCCTTCAAGGTGACGGTTCGCACCGTGCGAATGGATAACACCATTCTGAACCTGACCCTGGACGTTGACGGCCAGCTGCTGCGCTACAGCCACGGTCCGCAGGCCGTGCAGATCATGAACTGGCCGGGGCCGGGCGGCACCAACCAGGTACGCATGCAGCTGGGGCTGGCGAACGGCAGCACGGCGACGCTGGTCACCAACGGCGCCTGGGCGCTCAACCGCTTCTTCGATAAAGCGAGCACCAGCCCGGGCGCGGGTAGCCTGAGCCGTCAGGCCACCTTCAACGTCGACGGACATCAGGTCACGCTGGAGTTTGCGCCAAACAGCATTCGCAACCCGTTCCAGCTTCCCCGTTTCTCATGCCCATAACCGCAAGGACAGCCGTATGACGAATACCCCTGCGATGAACCGCTACAGCTGGTATGGCAAATTACCCAGCGCCGGAGATTTTTTGCAGCGTCGCTTTCCTGACACTTTACAGCGCCAGTGGTCACACTGGTTTCAGGTCGGTCTGCTGGCCTGGCAGCAGGAAGAGCAGCGCAGCGGCGAGCGCCAGTTCCAGAAAGCGCCAGTCTGGAATTATGTGGTACCGCCCATGCTGGGCAGCCAGATGATCCAGATGGGCTGTCTGCTGCCCGGCCGCGACAGCGTTGGCCGACAGTACCCGGTTTGCCTTCAGCTGAGCTTCGCCCCGTCAGAGTGGTCGACCAGCCTGCTCAGCCAGGCAGAAAGCTGGTACCAGCAGATTGGGCGCCTGGGGCTGCACGCGGTGCGCAACAGTTTTTCCGCCTCGCAGCTGGATGAGATGCTGATGACCATTCCGGCGCCGCAGCCCGTCAAGCCGCAAAAGCGCTCCGACATCCTGGATGTGATTGGCTATGACGAGGACGGCCAGAGTACGCTGGGCTGGCCTCAGGCGGCGGAGTGTTTTGATCCGCTACGTCAGACCAGCTACTGGTGGACCAACCGCTGCGACGGTTACCCGCTATACACCCACGTGCACAGCGGTAACTTTACCGGGCAGCTTTTCACCCTGCTGTTCGACCCGGCAGGGGGCGCCCGTCCGGGGCGTCACGGTCTCTATCCGCCCATGTTTGAATAAGCAGGGATCTTATGAATATCGAAGAATTTCTCGCGCCAATAAGCTCCGACAAGCCCTGCGGCGAAAACCTGGAGTACGACGCTGACTTCCAGATCATGAATCAGGCAAGTCTTGGGAAAGCGGAACAGCAGTTTGGCGACACCATTATCCCGGCAGAGCCCGCAGACTGGAACACGGTAGAAAAATACGCCACCAGCCTGCTGACCCGCACCAAAGATCTTCGCGTCCTGCTGGCGTTAACCCATGCCTGGACGCGCCGCCGCGGGCTGGCGGGCTACGCGGACGGATTATTGCTGGTGCAGGAGGCGATCGCCCGTTACTGGGAACCGCTCTATCCGCTGCTGGAAGAGTATGGCGAAACCGATCCGTTCTATCGCATTAACGCCCTGGCGGGGCTCAGCGATAAATCCGACCTCACCGTCGCCGTGCGAAACGCCTCGCTTCTGCGTTCAAACGGCGATGAAATTTCGCTCCGGGATGCCCAGGCCCTGCTGGACGGCAGTAAGACGGAATGTCCGGACTATCCCGGCGGCCGTCCACGGCTGATTGACGAGCTGGCCCGCGGCGACCAGCCGGGAACCGCAGCGGTTATCGTCATTAACGAACGGCTGCTGGCGATTCGCGAGCTGCTCACCGGGCATCTCGGTGAAAGCGGCGTGCCCGAGATGGAGCAACTGCTGAAAACCGTCGGACTGGTAGCCAGCGCGTGTCAGGTGACCGACATCAGCAAGCTGCTGCCGAACCGTGAGGCGCAGGCAGAACCACAGGCCGGGCAGCAATCGGCGGCAACGCAGCCCGCTCAGCCGGTCACCGACTGGCGAAGCGTACAGGTCACCAGCCGCGCCGACGCGCAGCTGATGCTGGAAAAAGCGAAGCAGTATTTTGCGCAGTACGAACCGAGCCACCCCGCACCGCTGATGATTGAACGGGTGCAGCGGCTGTCAGAACTTAACTTTATGGACATTATTCGCGACCTGGCGCCAGACGGCGTTAACCAACTGGAAAACATCTTTGGGCGCCGCGAATAGCGCGTCCAGGCATTATGACGACAGGCATGGAGCCTGCCGTTTCACCTTCACCGCGCATCTTTGATGGAGAACATCATGGCAATGAGTAACAGTGGGCAGAAATTCATCGCACGTAACCGTGCTCCCCGCGTGCAGATCGAGTACGACGTAGAGATCTACGGTGCAGAACGTAAAATTCAGCTGCCGTTTGTGATGGGCGTCATGGCCGATCTGGTCGGCAAACCGGTGGAAAACCTGCCGGCCGTAGACGAGCGTAAATTCCTCGAAATCGACATCGACAACTTTGACGAACGCATGAAGGCGCTGAAGCCGCGCGTAGCGTTCCAGGTGGATAACACGCTGACCGGCGAAGGTAAGCTCAACGTGGATCTGACCTTCGACAGCATGGACGACTTCCTGCCGGATGCGGTGGCCCGCAAGGTTGAGCCGCTGAACAAGCTGCTTGAAGCGCGTACCCAGCTCTCTAACCTGCTGACCTACATGGACGGCAAAAACGGTGCGGAAGAGCTGATCGCTAAAATTCTGCAGGATCCGACGCTGCTCAAATCCCTGAGCCAGTTGCCGAAAAATGACGAAAGCGCGAAAGGTAGCGAGGAATAATCGATGAGCAACCAGACTCAACAACACGAGCAGCAGGCGGGTCAGGCGTTCAGCCAGGATGAATTCAGCGCGCTGCTGAACAAAGAATTCCGCCCGAAAACCGATCAGGCCCGCTCCGCCGTCGAAAGCGCGGTCAAAACCCTGGCGCAGCAGGCGCTGGAAAATACCGTCACCTTCTCGAACGATACCTACCGTACCATTCAGAACCTGATTGCCGGTATCGACGAGCAGCTGTCGCAGCAGGTGAACCAGATCATTCACCACGAAGAGTTTCAGAAGCTGGAGAGCGCCTGGCGCGGTCTGAGCTACCTGGTGAACAACACTGAAACGGACGAGATGCTGAAGATCCGCTTTATGAGCATCTCCAAGCAGGAACTGGGCCGTACCCTGAAGCGCTTCAAGGGCGTGGGCTGGGACCAGAGCCCGATCTTCAAGAAAATCTACGAGCAGGAGTACGGTCAGTTCGGCGGCGAGCCGTTTGGCTGCATCGTGGGCGACTACTACTTCGACCACAGCCCGCAGGACGTTGAGCTGCTGGGTGAAATGGCGCGCATCGGCTCTGCGGCGCACTGTCCGTTCATTACCGGTACCGCGCCGGGCGTGATGCAGATGGAGTCCTGGCAGGAGCTGGCCAACCCGCGCGACCTGACCAAGATCTTCCAGAACACCGAATACGCCGCCTGGCGTTCGCTGCGTGAATCGGAAGATGCCCGCTATCTGGGCCTGGTGATGCCGCGCTTCCTGTCGCGCCTGCCGTACGGTATTCGCACCAACCCGGTCGACAGCTTTGACTTTGAGGAGCAGACCGACGGCGCGAACCACAACAGCTACTCGTGGGCGAACGCCGCGTACGCGATGGCCGCCAACATCAACCGCTCCTTTAAAGAGTACGGCTGGTGCACCTCGATTCGCGGCGTGGAGTCCGGCGGGGCGGTGGAAAACCTGCCGTGCCATACCTTCCCGAGCGATGACGGCGGTGTGGACATGAAGTGCCCGACCGAGATCGCCATCAGCGATCGTCGTGAAGCCGAGCTGGCGAAAAACGGCTTTATGCCGCTGGTTCACCGCAAAAACTCCGACTTTGCCGCCTTCATCGGCGCGCAGTCCCTGCAGAAACCGGCGGAGTACCACGACCCGGATGCGACCGCTAACGCGCGCCTGGCATCACGCCTGCCGTACCTGTTCGCCTGCTGCCGCTTTGCCCACTACCTGAAGTGCATCGTGCGCGACAAAATCGGCTCCTTCCGCGAGCGCGAAGAGATGGAGCGCTGGCTGAACGACTGGGTCATGAACTACGTCGACGGTGACCCGGCGAACTCCTCTCAGGAGACCAAGTCCCGTAAACCGCTGGCAGCTGCGGAAGTGCAGGTGCAGGAGATTGAAGACAACCCGGGCTACTACGCCGCGAAGTTCTTCCTGCGTCCACACTACCAGCTGGAAGGTCTGACCGTTTCTCTGCGTCTGGTATCTAAACTGCCGTCGCTGAAGACGAAAGACGCGTGATGCAGATAGCCGGCCTCCTGGGGCCGGCAGCCTTATTGTGAGTACGAGATAGCTAATGAATTTACCTGTGAAAGCGATAACAAGAAAATTCATCATCTATTTAATGGCTTATGCGTTGTTAATTATTTCATTCATGCTGTTTGTGACGGTATCCGGCTACTATCTGTTTATCTTTGACTGGCCAGAAGATGTCCCGCGAATCGCAATGCATGGATTCTTATGTGCTGGACTTAATGCATTAGCGATAGGTATCTACGTTGTTGCAGAGAAATGGAAAGAGAAACGTTAATACCTCGTGCTGGCTTGTATTTAATTAAGGTATTCCACTAACGCGATATTACAATGAATAAAATAAACCTGTTTGCAATCGTTTTGTTGTTTATCGCGTCTCTGGCTGAAGCACAAACGGGAAATGATTCTTATCCTGACGCAACAGCATTACCGCAGGATGATACGTCAAATTTGCTTCGCGACCCGGGCTTATTAACGGGGTACGATTTCAATCTCAGCGCAGCGCGCTTCGCCAGTGCCTGGCTTTCAAAAACGAATGAACGCGAGCGCATTAAGGCGGATATGTATCTATTAGGCGTGGTTGATGCATCAGAGGGGAAGGCCTGGTGTAAAGGTCATCCGGTTTTGCCCAATACGGTTCATGAATTTCTTTACTCTCGCTTTGCCCATTTATCTGAGCAGGAGAGCAAACAGCGGGCTTCTGAAATCATTACCGATGCAATGGGAGAATTAAGCCCCTGTCAACATCGGACTGGCTTATAGAACGCTCCACTGCTGAACCGGTTGGAATTGGATAGCTGATGCGCTGTGGGGCCGATGGCAAAGGATATAAGGTGAAACATTTCTGTTTTTTCCTCGTATTTATGACCTTTTATGTGTGTGCCGGAAATAACTATCCTGATTTTTATCAGCAGCAAACATACCGGCAGGTTTTAAAAGATTTAGTTCTGGCGCGCTGTCTTGCTCAGGTGGCAGATAAAGGCAGTCAGTTTTCTGCTGATGCGGCCAGAAGTGCGAGCGCATTTATTGAGTGGATACCTTTTGATGCTGAAAATGGCACGGATAAAGTGAATGCCCTCATCGAAAAATATAAAAATCAAATTAATGGTTTTCATTCAGAGCGAAAACCCGATGTCAAAGGCGTAACCTTAAACTGTATACGTCTTTATCATAGCGACGAACTGAACAAACTGGTTCCGCAAGTCATCATTGGCGATCCTGACCGTAGCTGGATCCAGGATAACCCAGAGTAGTAAAAGACTTCACATTCTTTCCATTTATTCCGGGAGAATGTAAGACTGTCAAATGACACGGGTCATTTGATATGAGGCAGAGGTAAAATATGGACGGTTTTATTCAGCCCCATGCTTTCCTGTTTGCCATATAAGTGCTTTTTCGAAAGCAATATTGTTCATCCACGAAGAGTAGATATTATGGCTATTGATATGTTTCTGAAGGTCGAGGGTGTTACGGGCGAATCGAAAGATTCTAACCACACCGGCTGGACTGATATTACCTCCTTCTCCTGGGGCGCTTCCCAGCCAGGTAATATGAGCGTTGGCGGTGGCGGCGGTGCCGGTAAAGTTAACTTTAACGACCTGCACGTTAACGCGCTGATCGACAAATCCACCACCGCTATCCTGAAACACTGCGCCAGCGGTAAACACCTGACCAAAGTTGAGCTGTCCGTCTGTAAAGCCGGTGGCCAGCAGGTGGAATACTCCCGCATTACGCTGGAAGATGTGCTGGTGACCTCTGTTCAGTACACCGGTGCTGACAACGGCGACACCGTTGGTGTGACCTATGCATTCCAGGCTGCGAAAGTGAAACAGCAGTACTGGGAGCAGACCACGTCGGGTGGTAAAGGTGCTGAAAGCAGCGCTGGCTGGAACATCAAAGAGAACAAAGAAGCGTAATAATAGTGGGCCCGAAAGGGCTCACTTTATCCGGAGCTTCTTATCAAGGAGAAACAAGATGTCTCAAATGCGTCCTGCTTTTGGTGCCGCCTGGAACAGATTCAGAGAAGTGAACGTAAGCGTAGAACAGGTTGGCAAATTGTTGGGTGGAAAAGTTCAGCATAATATCGACGCCGGTATTTTTAAAAATGCCTGCCCAATTCGTATGAGCTACGTTTTAAATTACTGTGGCATTCCTATTCCTGCTAACAGTAAATATGCGACAGTGACCGGAAACGACAAAAAGCGCTATATGTTCCGCGTTAAAGATATGATTGCATTTCTACCCACGGTACTGGGCAATGCCGATATGTCTGTCTCTTCTCCCACTCCTGCGCAATTTGCAGGCAAACAAGGCATTATCATCTTTACCGGGCACGGCTGGAGCGACGCAACCGGGCATGTCACACTCTGGAATGGTAATATTTGCTCTGATGATTGCCATTTTCTGGGCTCACCGGGTAATGGTTCGTTTATTCCGACCAACGCAACATTCTGGAGCCTGAAATGAAACGTTTATTACTGCTGGTATTGGCTATAAATGCCTCTGCTGTTTATGCCCAAACCCTGCCTGATGTCAGCGCTTTTTCTCAGCAACAAATCTTTGAAAACTGGGTGCAAAATCGATGCATCAGTAAGATTGCGGACAGTAAAAGTCTGAAAGACGATGCAGAGGCCAGCGCGGCCGCATGGCTGGAAGCAAGCAATCTCCCTGCAGAGAATTTTGAAAAAGCTGACAAGGCGATTGTTTCTTTACTGAAAGAGAAAGTAGGCGGTACCGAACCGGGTCAATATCAGGTTTTAAAGTGCAGCTTAATCGCCAACAGCGACGCGATTCGTCCGCTCAAAACCGCAAAATAGAATCAATGGAATCCGGCCCCAAACGCCGCCGTTCTCGTCCCGAGAGCGGCAGCGTTTGAGCGCTAATCATACCAGCAGGAATACGCCATGCGATTCACGATTATTTCTACGAAACCCGGTCATCAGCCGCCGCAAAGCAGCTGTGATTTTTACGCCCCGGGCGGCACCATTGGGCGCGGTACGGATAACAATCTGGTTTTGCCGGATAATGACCGCACCATCTCTCGTCTGCAGGCCATTGTTCACGTGGACGCCCAGGGCGAATGCCGCGTGACCAACCGTGGCAGCGTCACCCGCGTGGTATTAAATGACATTCCGCTGGAGCGAGGGCGTCAGGTTGAACTGCAGGATGGCGACATTCTCGGTATTGATGACTACCGTATCGAAGTGACCGAACTGATCCACGATACCCAGCCCGTGAGCCGTATGGCGGCCAGTCTGCACCAGCAGGCGCGTCCGACAGCCGCACCCGCGACCGCGCCAGCGCCTCAACCGAAACCGGCAAGTGCCGCACCGCGCGGGAAAGCCGAGCCGACCGCCGTGCCAACGGAGATCTGGGATAGCCTGATGCAGGAGTTCTCCATCTCCGACAGCATCTCCAGCAACCGTACAAAACCGCAGCCTGCTGCATCGCACGATCCGTTCTCCCAGCCTGCGGCCCCGGAGCGTAACGCCGAAGATCCGCTGGCGATGTTCAACGACAGCGATCCAAAGCTCGAGCGTAAGCATGTCGACCCGGACACGCTGTTCAGCGACGAAGCGTTGTTCAAAAAAGAGAGTATTTTTGACGACGTCACCCCGTCAACGCTGGTGCCGCCGGGCGAGACGAGCCCCGTGAAGCCAGAAGAAGAGGCGACGGATGAGCTCGATCCGCTGGCCCTGTTTGGCGGTAAGGCCAGCGCGCCAGCCGCGCGTAATGACGACCCGCTCGGGCTGATGGGCGGCGCGCCACTAACCCATCCGGATGACATTATTGCCGAGAAGCCTGCGCCAGTGCCGGAACCTGAACAGGAAGAGGACGTGCTGGCCGATTCTCCGCTGTTCGCCCCAGAGCCGCAGGAAGAACCGCGTGCTGAAGAAGAGCCCGCGCGACCGGATTACGCAGGCTTCACCATGCCTACGCCACAGGCCGTTGCGCGCAGTAGCGCTCAGGCCCCGAAGGGCCGCCTGCGCATCGACCCGGTCAATAACGCCGCCTCACCAACCACCACGGCAAACAGCGGTGAGAAGGGCGAAGTGTTGCAGGGCGAGCTGCTGGAGGCACTGCTGGAGGGGATGGGGCTGAGCGAAATGCAGCCCGTCCCGCAGTTTGACCGTGAAAATATGCGTCAGCTGGGGCAGATCCTCGGCATGTTCTCTCAGGGGACCGTGGCGCTGCTTTCCTCGCGCTCCATCCTCAAGCGCGGCGTGAAAGCCGATATGACCATGGTGCTGGACGATGCCAACAACCCGTTCAAGCTGTTGCCGACCGGCAAAACTGTCCTGATCCAGATGTTTGGCACCCCAATGCCGGGCTTTATGCCGCCGACAAAATCGGTGCGCGACGCCCTGATCGATCTGCAGGCGCACCAGCTGGGCATGATCTCCGGCATCCGCGCCATTATTGCCGCGATGCTGCAGTCCTTTAACCCGGAGCAGCTGGAAGAGCAGGCGAAGCAGAACGGGATGACCTCTCGTCTGGCGCTGCCGGGCAGCCGCAAAGCCGCCCTGTGGGACTACTTTGTTCGCAGCTATGGCGAGACGGCGGGCGAGATTGAGGATGACTTCCACACCCTGTTCGGCGAGGCCTTCCTTCATGCGTATGACATGGAGGTCAATCAGTACAAAGACTCACAGAGCGGATCGGAAGACAAATGAATATCGCAACGGCTTCTCTCTCCCGCCAGGGGACGCGCGCCAGCAACCAGGATCAGACGGGAGAAACCATAGGGGAACGTTCAGCCTGCTTTGTCGTCTGCGACGGCATCGCGGGGCTGCCGGGCGGCGAGGTGGCCGCAGCGCTGGCCCGCAACAGCATTATCTCCCGCTTCGATGGCGACAAACATCTTAATGCGCAGCACATCCGCGACTACGTGCAGACGGCGAACCGCACCATTCTCAGCGAACAGCAGGCCGTACAGGACTATCGCCGGATGGGCACGACGCTGGTCAGCCTGTTCATTGATCGTGATTACGGGCTGGCCTACTGGGCGCACGCCGGAGATAGCCGCCTGTACCTGTTTCGCCGGGGATGGCTGTGGCATGTGACTACCGACCACAGCCTGGTGCAGCAGATGAAAGATGCCGGGCACCAGACCGACAACCTGAACAGCAACCTGCTCTATCTGGCGCTGGGGATTGAAAACGGCGGGCCGGAAGCGAGCTACAGCGATGTGGTGCAGGTTGAGGACGGCGATGCCTTTTTACTGTGCACCGACGGGTTCTGGCACGGCGTCAGCGAAGAGCAAATGAAGCAGTCGCTGCATATGGTCAATACGCCGCAGGAGTGGCTGACCTTAATGAACCAAATCATTCAAAAGAATGGCGAACAGGAGGGGAATGCTCAGGATAACTATACTGCCCTGGCGGTATGGATGGGCAACCCTCAGGACACCACTTTGCTGCACACCCTCTCTGACGCAGCACAATTTCTTCCCTGCGGAACTGATTAGACACACAAGGAACGATATGAAACTTTGGCTATCGGGTTTGGCACTTCTGGCGGCGACCTCCACCGCGCAGGCTGAAAATTTCCGCATCGTGCAGTCTCCTGCGCAGAAGCTGGATATCTGGATCGACAACATCAAAGACAACACGCCGCAGAGCTGGTGTAAGCCTGAGGTGGCGCTGCGCATTGTGGCAAACGGCAAGAAAGACGTCTCCGTGCTGGAGAACTTTGTGCCGCGTCTTGGCTCACTGCTGGAACACCAGTGCAGCAAAGTGAATAAGCTTAGCTGGACGCTCAACGATCCGGCGGGTTCCACGCTGGCGCAGGGCACGGCTGGCAAAGCGCAGGACTGGGCGCTGGTGGTGAAACAGGAGCAGGCCGCACCTGCTGCGACCGTCACCGCAACCCCAGCCAGCGGCGCGTTACTGCCGCCAGACCAGAACGCTGCATCCCGCACTGTCGCGGCCGACCGCACGCCGTGGCAGGAATTCACCCTGCAGGACGGCTGCCACCTGCGCACCTTCTGGGAAGGTGGCGCTTCCGCTCCGGCGCTCTTTATTCCGGATTCTGACACCACCCGCTGCGGGAACGGCAGCTGGCTGAGCGGACACACCGTTGTGTCGCAGTCCCGCAACGGCGGGCAGAAAGAGATGGCGGTGACCTACATTCATGGCTTCCCGGTGACCGGACTGAATCAAAGCGCCGATCCGGAAAACGCGCTGATCACTTCCGTCAACAAAGAGCGCATGGTATTCAGCACCCCAAACAGCGACCAGAGCTGGATGATCCTGCCTTACGACAATGCCCTGAACAGCTGGAAGAGCAACGGCACGGTCGCGGTGGAGATTTCCCGTGAAACCGCCAGCGATGATGCAAAACTGCAGGCGCGTATCGCGGCGGTGAAAAAAACCTGGAGCGCCTGGGTGGCACCCGGCACGCCGCTGAATATCGTTCTGATTGACACCCTGCGTCCTCAGCTGCGCGATCCGGCCGTCGGCGCATGGCGCGCGGCAAATTAAGGAATGGCAATGAATACGCTCTATCAACACCTGGCGGGTGAGTCGCTTAACGACGCGCTCGCGCGTCTGGAAGCAGAAATCAAAGCCCGTCCGGCAGATGCCGACCTCCGCGCCGCGTTCGTGCAGTTTTTAACCCTTAGCGGCAACTGGACGCGTGCCCTGACCCAGCTGAAAAGCTGGCTGGCGTTGAAGCCGCAGGCGAAGCCCACCGTCACGCTGCTGGAGCAGTCCATTCAGGGCGAGCTGCAGCGCGCGCAGGTGATGGCGGGACAGGCGCGTCCGGCGATGCCTGAAACCCAGTGGCCGTGGCTGACCACCCTTGCCGCGGCGCTGAGCGAGGAGGGCGAGCGCGCGCAGGCGCTGCGTCTGGAAGCCCTTGAACAGGCGCAGGCAAACCCTGGTAGTGTCACCCTTGAAAACGAGGAGACGCAGGCTTTTGACTGGCTGATGGACGGCGACGCCCGTCTCGGCCCGGTCTGCGAAACCATCGTCAACGGCCGCTATTTCTGGCTGCCGTTTAACGCCATCGCGGAGATCCGTTTCCAGGCGCCTGCCAGCGTCACCGATCTGGTCTGGCGTCACGCGCTGGTGCGCCTGACCGACGGAACGGAACAGGTGTGTCAGATCCCGGCGCGTTACCCGTTTGCAGCCGATGCCTCTGATGCGGTCAAACTGGGGCGCACCACCGACTGGCACCCGCTCGATACTGACGGCACGCTGTATGAAGGCCAGGGCCAGAAGGCCTGGCTGAGCGAGCAAAGCGAAAGCCCGCTGCTGTCCTTGAGCCTCGTGACGTTCGCGACGGATGGAGCCGATGAGTAATCCCGCTGGCGAAGGCGATCTGCTGCGCAGCGGCTGGCAAGCCCGCAGCAAGCAGGAGAAGGTGGGGGCGCGCGACAAAATGCAGCCTTCGCTGCTCGATCGCCTCACTGATAACGACCCGGAAAAAAAGCGCGAGTCGGCCAACAGCAATCTGATCACCCATGCCGCCCTGCGTCGCAATGTGCTGCGGGATCTGCAGTGGCTGTTTAATACCATCAACCACGATGCCTCCGGTGATTTGAGCGCGTTACCGCACGTGAGCCGCTCGGTGGTTAACTTCGGCGTCGCGCCGCTGGCCGGGAAAAGAATGTCGGACATCGAATGGCACGACATTCAGCGCAAGCTCACCGAGGCCATCATCAATTTTGAACCACGCATTTTGCCGCAGGGGCTGCAGGTCCGCTGCGTGTCGGATACCTCCTCTCTGGATCTGCACAACGTGCTCTCCATCGAGATCAAAGGGCGTTTATGGTGTGTGCCTTACCCGCTGGAGTTTCTGTTTCGTACCGATGTCGATCTGGAAAACGGCCATTTTGAACTGAAAGATGCGGGGTAATCATGGAAAGTAAACTGCTCGAATACTACAACCGTGAGCTGGCCTACCTGCGCGAAATGGGGGCCGAGTTTGCCGAACGCTATCCTAAAGTCGCCGGGCGGCTGGGCATGCGCGGCATCGAGGTGGCGGACCCGTATACCGAACGTCTGATGGAGGGCTTCGCCTTCCTGACCTCCCGCGTGCAGATGAAAATGGACGCGGAGTTTCCGCGCTTCTCTCAGCGTCTGCTGGAGATGATTGCGCCGAACTATCTTGCGCCCACGCCGTCGATGGCGATCGCAGAGATTGAGCCCGACAGCAGCAGGGGTGACCTGAGCAAGGGCTTCATTGTGCCGCGCGGTACCATGATGGACAGCCTGGCGCTGAAAAAAACCGGCGTGACCTGCAGCTATACCACGGCCCACGAGGTCAACCTGCTGCCGCTGAAAATCGACAAGGTCGAGCTGGGCGGCGTGCCCGCCGATCTGCCGCTCGCGCAGCTGGGGCTGAGCCAGCGGGGGATCGGCAGCGCTCTGCGGATCCGCATCGCCTGCGATGGCCCGCAAAACCTCGGGCATCTGGATTTCGACCGTCTGGAATTTTTCCTCGGCGGTCCGGACATTGAAGCGCTGAAGCTGCTGGAGCTGGTGATGGAGCACCACGTTGGGATCGTCTGTCAGACGGTCGGCCCGCAGCCGCAGCGACAGCTGCTGGCGTCGGATGCGCTGCGCCAGGAGGGTTTTGAGCCTGACCAGGCGCTGCTTCCGGACGATCTGCGCAACTTTGACGGCTATCGCCTGCTGCAGGAGTATTTCGCCTTTCCGGCCCGTTTCCGCTTCATTAGCCTCAGCGGCCTGAGCAAGCTCATCCAGCGCTGTGCAGACGAAAAAGCCTTCGATATCTTTATTCTGTTGGATAAGTCGGATGAACAGCTGGAGCGCGTGGTCGATGCCAGCCACCTGGCGCTGCACTGCACGCCGGTCATCAACCTGTTCCCAAAGGTCGCGGCGCGTCAGAAGCTGAATGAAGGCCAGCATGAATACCATCTGGTGGTGGATAACATCCGTCCGCTGGATTATGAAATTTATGCGGTCAAAAAAATCTATGGCAGCGCGGACGGCCAGCGTGATGACCAGACGTTTCGTCCGTTCTGGAGCACCTGGAGCGGCGATGCGGGCAACTACGGGGCCTATTTTTCCCTGCGCCGCGAACAGCGCGTGCTGTCCGAGCACGCCCTGCGCTACGGCACGCGAACCGGCTATATCGGCTCGGAGGTCTTTGTCTCGCTGGTGAATGAACAGCACGCCCCCTGGCAGGAAAACCTGCGCTATATCTCTGCCGAGGTGCTCTGCACCAGCCGCGATCTGCCGCTGATGCTGCAGCAGGAGCTCGGGCAGTTCATTATGGCCGATTCCATGCCGGTGAAATCCCTCACGCTGCGTAAAGGCCCGACGCCGCCGCGTCCGGCGCTGGCCGAAGGGTTCAGCACCTGGCGGCTCATCAGCCAGCTGCAGATGAACTACCTCAGCCTGATGGACAGCGAAAACGAAGAGGGCGCAGCCGCGCTGCGACAGCTGTTAGGGCTGTACGCCAACCTGGCAGAAACGCCCGTGGCGCGTCAGGTGGAAGGCGTTCGTCACTGCGTGCTGGAACCGGTTCACCGCCGCGTGCCTGAACCCGGCCCGGTGGTGTTCGCCCGCGGGATCGGCATTACCCTGACGGTGGATGAACGAGCCTTTTCCGGCGCCAGTCCGTGGCTCTTCGGCAGCGTGATGGAGCGTCTCTTTGCCCGTCTGGTGTCGATCAACAGCTTTACGGAGTTCACCCTGAAAAGTCAGCAGCGCGGCGAGATTGGCTACTGGGCGCCGCGCATGGGTAAAAGGGCGCTGATATGAGTGACGCCGCCACTGTACCGCTGCGCGTGCATCGCCTGACGAAGCTGCCGGATGCGTTCTGGCACGGGGTGCGCGAGACGCCCTGGCGCTACGATCTGTTTCAGCTGTTAAGGCGCATTGATGCCCAGGGCGGCGAGCGCTACCCGCTGGGCCGCGCGCCGCTGCCGAAATTTGAACCGCTGCGCATCGGCCAGCAGCCGTCGATGAGTTTTGCGCCGTCGACGCTGGCTCAGGTGCGTCAGCGGGAGGAAAGCGGGCTGCATGAGGTATCTATCCTCAGCTTCGGCCTGTTTGGCCCGAACGGCCCGCTGCCGGTCCACATGACCGAATACGCCCGCGAGCGTATTTATCATCATCAGGACACCAGCCTCAGCGCGTTTGCCGATCTGTTCCATCACCGCCTTGCGCTGCTGTTTTACCGTGCCTGGGCGGATGCGCAGCCCACCGTCTCGCTGGATCGCGCCGATAACAGGCGTTTTGAAGGCTACCTGGCGTCGCTGATTGGCATGGGGCAGCCGGGTCAGATGAACAAAGGCAGCCTGAGCTCGCATGCCCGCTTTACCCACGCCGGGCACCTGACCCGTCACGGGCGGGATCCGGAGGGGCTGGAGAAGATCCTGCGCAGCTATTTTAAGGCGCCGGTTAAGCTGGTGAGCAACGTGCCGCAGTGGATGCCGCTCTCCACGCGTGAGCAGGCGCAGCTGGGAGCAGGACGCCGCATGCCGCGCATGGGGGAGTCCGCCTTTCTCGGCGTCGCCGTCCGCGACGTGCAGCATAAGTTTCGCATCGACATTGGCCCGCTGAGCGCGGAAGAGTACAACCGTTTTCTGCCGGGGGAAGCGTGGGTCACCGAGCTGCGTGACTGGGTGCGTCAGTACGCCGGGGTGGAGTTTGAATGGGAAACACGGGTGATCCTGCGTGAAGACGCGGTGCAGGGCACCACGCTCGGCGGTGCCGGGCGATTAGGCTACAACACCTGGCTGGGCCTTCAGCCGCGGCCTGTCCCGCGTGGCGATCTGGTGTATTGCGCAGAGCGATAATTTTTCTAACGCATTGTTATCAATGGAACCGAACATGTCAGAAATAAGCCGTGCCGTGCTTTTCGGCAAACTGGATACGCTGTTATTTACCTCTCTGGAAAGCGCCACTGCGTTCTGCAAGCTGCGCGGCAACCCCTATGTTGAGCTGGTGCACTGGCTGCATCAGCTGATGCAGCAGCAGGATGGCGATCTGCAGCAGGTCATCCGCCACTTTGCCCTTGATGAACAGCAGCTGACGCGCGATATCGTTGCCGCGCTGGATGTCCTTCCGCGCGGGGCGAGTTCCGTTTCCGATCTCTCCGAACACATCGACAGCGCCGTGGAGCGCGCCTGGGTCTTCGGCTCGCTGAAGTTTGGCGTCAGCCGCATTCGCGGCGGCCATTTGCTGATCGGCATGCTGAAAACCTGGAATCTGGCCAACGTGCTGAAAAGCATCTCGTCGCAGTTCACCCGCCTTAACGTCGAGGTGCTGATTGAGCAGTTCGACGCTATTTGCGCCAACAGCAAAGAGACGCAGCAGGCCGCTGCCGCCGTCGATGCGCCGGCGGGTGCAGTGCCGGCTGCGCAGGGGACGCTGGCCCAGTACGGCCAGGATCTGACCGCCCGCGCCCGCGACGGGAAGATTGACCCGGTTGTCGGGCGCGACGAGGAGATCCGCCAGATGGTGGATATCCTGATGCGTCGTCGCCAGAACAACCCGCTGCTGACCGGGGAAGCCGGGGTCGGGAAAACGGCGGTGGTGGAAGGTCTGGCGCTGCGTATCGCCGACGGCGACGTGCCGGAGCCGCTGCAGAACATTCAGCTGTGGCTGCTGGATATCGGCATGCTGCAGGCTGGCGCAGGTATGAAAGGGGAGTTCGAGGCCCGGCTGCAGGCGCTCATTAATGAAGTCCAGTCCAGCGCCACGCCGATTATTCTGTTTATCGATGAGATCCACACCCTGATTGGCGCAGGCGGCCAGCAGGGGACCGGTGATGCGGCAAACCTGCTGAAGCCCGCGCTGGCGCGCGGTCAGCTGCGCACCATCGGCGCCACCACCTGGGCGGAATACAAAAAGTACATCGAGAAAGACCCGGCGCTGACCCGTCGTTTCCAGACGGTGCAGGTGCACGAGCCGGACGAAGCGAAAGCCATTCTGATGCTGCGCAGCACCGTGTCGCCGCTGGAGACGCACCACCAGGTTCTGCTGCTTGACGAAGCGGTCAGCGCGGCGGTGAAGCTGTCGCATCGCTACATTCCGGCGCGTCAGCTGCCGGACAAAGCCGTTGCCCTGCTCGACACCGCCTGCGCCCGCGTCGCGGTCAGCCAGAGCGCGCCGCCTGCGCAGCTGGAAGACTGCCTGCGCCATCTTGCCGCGCTGGACGTGGAAATTGAGATCGCAGAACGCGAGGCGCGCGTCGGTGCCGGAGATGCTGAGCGCGTAGCAACGTTACGCGCCGAACGCGACGCGTATGAGACAAAACGCGAAGCCCTGTCCCGGCGCTGGGAAGAAGAGCGCAGTCTGGTGCAGGAGATTATCCGCCTGCGCGCCGCGCTGTTCGCGGCGGGCGAAGAAGATACCGCTGAGCTGCGCGGCAAGCTGACGGAACAGCAGCAGGCGCTGAACGCCTTACAGGGTGATGAACCGCTGCTGTTTGCGGCGGTGGATGAAAACGTGGTTGCCGCGGTGGTCTCTGACTGGACCGGGATCCCGCTGGGCCGGATGGTGAAAAACGAGATCGACGCGGTGCTCAACCTTGCCGACACGCTGAACCAGCGCGTTATCGGCCAGCGTCACGGTCTGGATCTGATTGCCCGCCGCGTGAAAACCTCGCGGGCGAAGCTCGACGATCCCAACAAACCGGTGGGCGTCTTTATGCTGTGCGGCCCGTCCGGCGTCGGTAAAACCGAAACCGCGCTGGCGCTCGCGGAGTCGCTGTACGGCGGCGAGCAGAACGTTATCACCATCAACATGAGTGAGTTCCAGGAAGCGCACACCGTGTCCACCTTAAAAGGTGCGCCTCCGGGATACGTAGGGTATGGTGAAGGCGGCGTGTTGACCGAGGCCGTGCGCCGCCGCCCGTACAGCGTGGTGCTGCTGGACGAAATTGAAAAAGCGCACCCGGACGTCCACGAAATCTTCTTCCAGGTCTTTGATAAAGGCTGGATGGAAGACGGAGAGGGGCGCCACATTGATTTCCGTAACACCATCATTATTCTGACGTCTAACGTCGGCACCGACCTGATTAGCGCCATGTGCGCCGATCCGGAGCTGGTGCCGGAGCCGGACGCCTTGAGCGGCGCGCTGCGCCAGCCGCTGCTGGAGGTGTTCCCACCGGCACTGCTGGGCCGTCTGCTGGTGGTGCCGTATTACCCGCTCAGCGACGAGATGCTGGGGCAGATTGTTCGCCTGCAGCTCAAGCGCATTCAGCGTCGTCTGGAAGAGAATCACAGCATTATTTCTGAGTTTGACGACAGCGTGGTGGAACAAATCGTTCAGCGCTGTACCGAGGTGGAGTCCGGCGGCCGCATGGTGGACGCTATTCTGACCAACACTCTGCTGCCTCAGATGAGCCAGATCTTACTTACCGCCAGCCGCAGCGACGAGCAGTACCGACGTCTGCACGTCACCTGCGAGCAGGGCGAGTTTCACTGTCAGTTTGCCGCGTAATAATCATCAAGAGAACTGTAAAAGATGACGGATAATGATAACAATCGGACTGTCCCAAACGCGCTCCCGGTCGGGTACCGCTTCAACGAGTTTGAAATCAAAGAGGTGATCGGCGGCGGCGGTTTTGGCATCGTCTATCGCGCGTGGGATCACCAGCTCGAACGCACTATCGCTATCAAAGAATTTATGCCTTCCTCGCTCGCCGTGCGCGGCGACGACATGACCCTGGTGCTGCGCAGCGAGCGCTTTGGCAAAGCGTTCTCCGCGGGCCTGAACAGCTTTATTCAGGAAGCACGTCTGCTGGCGCGCTTTAACCACCCGAACCTGCTGCACGTCCTGCGTTTCTGGGTGCAAAACGACACGGCCTATATGGGGACGCTGTTTTACAGCGGCACCACGCTGTCGCGCCTGCGCGAAGAAAAGCCGGAGCTGATCAACGAAGCCTGGATCCGCCGCACGCTGCCGATGCTGTTCGGTGCGATCAAGACCATCCACGACGAAGGCTACCTGCACCGCGACATCTCTCTGGATAACATTCAGATCCAGGATAACGGCCTGCCGGTGCTGCTCGATTTCGGCTCCGCGCGACGCACCATCGGTAATCTCTCCGACGAAACGGAAACCATGCTGCGTCCGGGATTTGCGCCGATTGAGCAGTACACCGACGACAACGAAAGCGAGCAGGGCCCGTGGACGGATATTTACGCCCTCGGCGCGGTGCTGCGTACCCTGATTGTGGGTTCTCCGCCGCCGGTCAGCGTGGTGCGCTCTATTCAGGATACCTGCAAACCGCTGGTGGAAATCATGCCGCAGGGCTATTCCATTCCGCTGCTGCAGGCCATTGACCGCGCGCTGGCGCTGCACATGGAGGACCGTCCGCAGTCCATCGACGAGTTCGCCGCGCTGATAGAGATGCCGGTCGCCGGTATCAACGATGTGCTGACGGCGAAAAAGCCCGGCACGATGCTGGTACCGGTGGAGGAGGAACAACCTGCTTCGCTGCTCGACTGGCGCCGCTACAAGATCCCGGGCATGGTTGCCGCAGGGGTGCTGGTGGGTATTGTCGCCGGGGCGATGCTGTTCAGCAGTAGTAACGATACGCCTGAGCAGGCTGCACAGGCACCGGCAGAGGCGCGTTCGACCGAAACCGCCGCGAACGCGCCAGACGTGAAGCCGGAAACAGCGAAGGTGAGCGAGCAGGCGACGGCGCAACAGACGCCACCGCCTGTCGCGAGCCCTGTTGCGTTGGTCTATATCCGCATCCTCGACGGCGAAACGCTGAAAGTGAACGGCGAGCCAAAAGCGCTGCGCCCGGGAACCAACGGCTATGCATCGCTCAAGCTGCCGGCCGGAGAGGCGAAGATTGAACTGCAGGGCAACGGAAGAACGCGTGGCCAGACGCTGGATATTGCCAAGCCGGGCACCTGGCTGGTGAATCCGTAGGAATTTAAACAGGAGAGACTATGGAAGTGTACGCTCTTCGAAGCCAGAGGCTTCATCCAGGGAATTCGAGAAGATTGTCTCTCCTGTTTATGCGTTTTGAATTTAATCCTAACCCGGAGAGTTGAGTTGAAGCCAACATGTGCCTCCCCATTTTTGTAAATAACAATATCGGGCGTACGCAAAATAACCTCACTCATTTAAATAGCAAATTATGGTATTTCTGGGGAAGTATGGATCTTCTCGCAATATTGCTTTATTGCGTGAATTCAGTTCGCCACGACAGAATTCCATTCATTTCTGATGCAAAAGCGTTTAGTGATTCGTTGCATTATTATGCAGGTGATGGTTTCAGCATTTTGGTCATGCTTTTTTTTGTGCTTGACTTACTTTTATTACTCTCTTTGTGTACTTCGGCCTGGTTATTCTTCAAGCGAAAGATCGGAGCGATTAAATTTGCCCTTGCTCAGGAATTATTTCGCTTGATTTCATTCAGATGTTCGGTCTCATTTTTCCCTCTTTTAGTAAGTATGTTTGATATTTCAAACATCTGGTTGAATGTAGGCTTATTTGTCACTTCAGAGTTACTGAAAATCTACTCTCTTGTTTTTTGGATGATCAAGAGGGAAAAGCCCCTTTCTTGAATGACGCTTTATCACAGATGCGAACCCCTTTTCTGCATCGCATAAGCTAGATGGAATAAAGATTATGCTCAACCGAATTACCGTTCAGCTCCCGGTGGAGGGGCTTCTGTTCTGGAAACTGACGGGCCGCGAGGCGATGTCCGAGTCGTTCGCGCTGACGCTGACCGTGCTCGGCACGGACGCGCGCATCGACCGCAGTAAGCTGCTGGGCCAGCCGGTCACGGTGACCATCCCGACGCAGAATCTGCTGACGTCCCGCTATGTTAACGGCAAGATTACCCGCGTGGCGGTCAGCGCCGTTGAGCTGACGGGCACCCGCTATGCGGTGTACCAGCTGACGGTGGAGCCTGACCTGTGGCCGATGAAGCGCGACCGTAACCTGCGTATTTTCCAGGGGCAGACGGTGCCGCAGATTGTGAAAACCCTGCTCGGTGAGCATCAGGTTAACGTTGAGGATAAACTCACCGGCAGCTACCGGGTGTGGGACTACTGCGTGCAGTATCAGGAGTCGAGCCTGGACTTCATCAGCCGCCT
>NZ_CP050320.1:2855100-2855516 GCF_011765665.1 Enterobacter sp. SES19 | reverse complement strand
CTGCGTATTTTCCAGGGGCAGACGGTGCCGCAGATTGTGAAAACCCTGCTCGGTGAGCATCAGGTTAACGTTGAGGACAAACTCACCGGCAGCTACCGGGTGTGGGACTACTGCGTGCAGTATCAGGAGTCGAGCCTGGACTTCATCAGCCGCCTCGTGCTCGGCACGGACGCGCGCATCGACCGCAGTAAGCTGCTGGGCCAGCCGGTCACGGTGACCATCCCGACGCAGAGCCTGCTGACGTCCCGCTATATTAACGGCAAGATTACCCGCGTGGCGGTCAGTGCCGTTGAGCTGACGGGCACCCGCTATGCGGTGTACCAGCTGACGGTGGAGCCGGACCTGTGGCCGATGAAGCGCGACCGTAACCTGCGTATTTTCCAGGGGCAGACGGTGCCGCAGATTGTGAAAACCCT
>NZ_CP050320.1:2854677-2855000 GCF_011765665.1 Enterobacter sp. SES19 | reverse complement strand
AAACTCACCGGCAGCTACCGGGTGTGGGACTACTGCGTGCAGTATCAGGAGTCGAGCCTGGACTTCATCAGCCGCCTGATGGAGCTGGAGGGGATTGCGTATCACTTCCGCCATGAGGCGGACAAGCACACCCTGGTGCTCACCGACGCCGCCACGCAGTACCAGCCGTTCAGTGGCTATGAGGTCATTCCGTACCACCAGACGCCGTCAGGCGGCAGTACGGATGAAGAGGGCATCAGCCAGTGGGCGCTGGAGGACAGCGTGACGCCGGGGATTTACAGCCTCGACGACTATGACTTCCGCAAGCCGAACGCGTGGCTGTT
>NZ_CP050320.1:2854302-2854577 GCF_011765665.1 Enterobacter sp. SES19 | reverse complement strand
TTCACGGTCATCCCGTCGGCGGTGGTGTACCGTCCGGCGCAGTCCACGGCGTGGCCGCGCACCTACGGCCCGCAGACCGCGAAGGTGGTGGGCCCGAACGGCGAGAGTATCTGGACGGACAAATACGGCCGGGTGAAGGTGAAGTTCCACTGGGACCGTCTGGCGAAGGGCGATGACACCAGCTCCTGCTGGGTGCGCGTGTCGAGCGCGTGGGCGGGCCAGGGCTACGGCGGGGTGCAAATCCCGCGCGTCGGCGATGAGGTGGTGGTGGACTT
>NZ_CP050320.1:2847051-2854202 GCF_011765665.1 Enterobacter sp. SES19 | reverse complement strand
CCGTTCTTCAGCGACAACGGTGAGTATCTGGTGACGGCGGCGGGTTACCACCTCGAAGAGAACCGCTATGCCAGCGGTGAGGGGGAGACTATTCACCGTACCGATTTCACGGTCATCCCGTCGGCGGTGGTGTACCGTCCGGCGCAGTCCACGGCGTGGCCGCGCACCTACGGCCCGCGTGGGCGGGCCAGGGCTACGGCGGGGTGCAAATCCCGCGCGTCGGCGATGAGGTGGTGGTGGACTTTATCAACGGCGACCCGGACCGTCCGATTATCACCGGGCGCGTGTACAACGACGCGAGCATGCCGCCGTGGGCGCTGCCGGCTGCGGCGACGCAGATGGGCTTTTATAGCCGCAGCAAAGATGGCCATAAAGACAATGCCAATATTCTCCGTTTTGAAGATAAAGCCGGGCACGAGCAGATCTGGATCCATGCAGAAAAAAATATGGATACGGATATTGAAAATTCTGAAACTCATGATGTCGGTGTCGATCGTAGAAAAACCATCGGACAGGATGAGAATATTACGATTAAGCGGAACCTGAAATCAGATGTAGGTAATAATGAAACGCATAATATTGGTAACAAGCACGTTATAAACGTTGGGAAAGATCAAACCGTCTTGACCATGGATAAAGAAGGTAACGCGCTGCTGGAATCTGTGACCACGATTAAACTCAAAGTTAAAGACAACTATATTCTGATCGCCCCGGATACCATTGAGATTCACGTAGGCCAAGGCAACCTCAAAGCAGAGGCTGTGGAACAAGCCATCTTCAAAGGTGATGAGCTTACAAAACTAGGTGATGGGATCAATACCGAGCTCAAGGCAAATGATACGGTGAGTATAACGGGAACTAACCTTACCGATATTAAGGGCGCGATTGTAAAAGTTAACAGTTAATCTGCGTACAGAGAACGCTATTATGGGAAAACCAGCCGCCAGAGCGCGCATTGATTCCAGCGCACATACTGGCCCAATTCAAAGCGGAAGTCCCAACGTAATTATTGGCGGATTTCCGGCAGCACGAAAAGGCGACCCGCTTTCATGCTCCCAACATGGTCAGGGAAGTATTCTCAGTGGTTCAACAACGGTATTTGTGAACGGTTTGCCTCTCGCCAGGGAAGGTGACAAGACGGGTTGCAATACCTCAGCGACCCCTGCAGTCGCATCCACTCAACCCGCACCTCCGCAATACTGGGGCGGTACGGCGGCGAAGGATGCGGGTAAAGATGGTGCTATACATGGTGATGTTTACGACGCCCGTGTGCTTGGCGCATATGCAAGCCTTGAAGATAAATCCGGCTTTGGAAAACCTGATACGGCTTCAGCCGGATTCGCACTTGCCGATATCACGGTCGGGAATACAAAAAGCCAGGATAAATATAAAGGCGAGGTACGTACTAAAGTAGGGGTGGCGGCTGCCAGCGGCACGTTAGTGACCGATCGAGCTGATTACGGGGCGATTAATCTCAATGCAAACGCCACCGCGATACAATATGGCGCCTCGGGAAGCATTGGTAAAGAAGGGCAACAATACGGCGGCGTCGGTGGGGATGTATACCTGGCAACCGCTGAAGCGAAGGCCGTCAGTGAACTATATGACGGAAATAAAGGGCGTTATGGTTTTAATGTTGAACTTGGCGCAGAAGCCGCGGCGGTCAAAGGAGAGGCGACGGCTAAAGCCGATTTTTATGGCGTAGTCGTTGCCGATGGCAAACTTTCAGGGAGTGCAGGGAGCGCTGGCGCTTCTGCAGGCGTGGGAACCTGGATTGATAGCACTGATTATTCATTTAACCTTAAGGTGTCCGGTGAGCTTGCAGCGGCGCTCGGTCTGGGAGGGGATGCCAGTATCAAATTTGCTCTCAAACCGATCCTTGACTGGATTTATGACGATGATGAAAGTAAGCCGTCCCCAGCGGCGGGCAGTGGCGATGGTGTGATTAAGACTGGCTGTGTTACAGTCCTGATAGGAGATTAAAATGTGTAAATGGGGAACGTTGTGATGCATTGGATTTTCTTTATTCTCTTTATGATTTGGACGCTAGCGCTTATCTGGAATGGAAAAGATTTATTTAACAAAAAGCAGTGGCTCCTTGCGGGGTTAATGTTCGTTCTGGTGTTAGTGGCTACGGTCGTCATTGGCTTTACGTTGAAATGGCTTGCTCAGTCAATGTCATTATTTTCCGTCGCAACGGCCAAGCATTATTCGATCATCTTATCCATGTCTTTCCTGTGTGTTTGGGGATTAAAGATCACAGTAGTGCTGCTCTGCACGTTATTTTCCGGGATTATGGGGGGGCACAAAAGATACAACGCGGAAAATTATGAAAAATTATCGTCTATGACACGTGCCGTGGCGCCTGGCTTACTTATCTTTGCTAAAAGCTTAATTACCCTCGGAAGCTTCCTTATGTTTTCGGGTTTATGGCTTAAGTAAGCGCGACGAGTGAGGTTGCATTATGGTTACTGAAAAACAATATTTTTTTCCTCTTGAGATAAAGGATCAGGAAAAAGAGATTCGGGAAAATTTCTGGAAATGTCTCTATACCTCTGCAGAAAAAGAGATGCTTCATTACTGGCTATTGTTACCCCAGAATGTTAAGCCAGCAGAGTTAAAGCCGATCACGTTTCAGGAGGTTGGGCTGACGAATATCGGACGATACATCGCCGATGACACCGGCCCCTATATTGAAGTCTGGGCTGCATATGAACACTGTCAGTGGGAGATGAATGCGTCAGACTGGCTTATCAATAAGCTCGATTTAATGGGTGAGAAAGTACTGAGCCAAAGGATAATTACTCATCCTTCAGGAAGCGGGAAGTTTGCGGATATCCTGTCCATTAAAATGATGCCATCGGGTGATGAGGTCGTTTCACGATATACGGTGCAGAAGGATTATAATCCTGTAAATGGTGGGGGAAATTACTTCCTTTTGAAAACGGCTTGTGCGTCGAAGGATTACAACACGATTGCCGATACTATTTTCCTGATTGCTATCAACTGGGATTTACTGCATCGCAGCAATTTGATGCTTTCAGAACTGTTGAAAACAGTCAGCCTTAGCAACAAAAATGACAGTGGATTTAAAATTCCGGATTCATGGCTGGTGAATACGCTGGATGATAATCGTCTGGTAATTGAACACACAATAGGTAACGTCAACCATGGAGTGATTAATTTCTGTCTTTTCCGTCAGGCTGATTATCCCGCTGCGCAGGCTATTTTCGATGAAGCAACTGCGCGCTTTAACCGCCACGATAGTGCGGTCTCTCTTACGACATCGGACATTGCCAGCATCCCAAATGATATCAATCCCACGTTTACAGGCGATCTTTATAGCTGTACGGGAGAGGTAGTCAGTGCTGCTGAGAATATCAGGGCTTATTACGATATGCGTATCTTTAAAATTAATGATTTGTGGTGTTACGTTGAGGTGGTTGGGCCTCATCGTAATCATCAGGATTATTATTACGAAGCCAATAAACGATGCATGGAAATCATTCTTTCTACGTTTCGCATAGAAAAACGATGAGCTGACAAAGTTAATTCATGACCATCTAAATAAAACCACAGAAATGTGGTTTTATTTTTGTTTCACAGAAACAATATCATAACCGCCTTCGTTCTGAGGATTAGTTAACTTCAGGCACTGAGATCAGATCATCGTGGAATAAAAAATCATGCTCAGCTGAACTATCGTTCAGCTCGCGGGAGTGGATATTCTGTTCTGAAAACTGACATCCCGCTATGTTAACGGCAAGATTATCCACGTGGCGAACGGTGCCGTTGAGAGAACGGGCAGGCACTATGCTGTGTAACAGGTAGAAGTGGAGTATCCGCAGGTTCAGGCCACCGCCAGGGCAGTATTTGAGGTGACTCATGAGTAAAGAAAATTACACCGCGCTGGATTATATCAATGATGCTATTGATGCAATTAATCATCGATTAGAAGAAAATCCTACATTTTCTTTATATGTTATGGCAAAGAATCAGTTGGACTATATTAAGTCTATTCTAACGGGGTCTGAGAAAGATAAAAGTAAATTGCACAAATTAAATCTTGGAGTGCTTGCGTCAAAAGAGTTTGATACAACCGATGCAGAACTTGCTCAGCATTTGTCCAATGTTAATTATATAGCTTCGCAAATGGGAAAAGGATTGAAGTTTATTCTCCCTCATGAGCAAGACGTTGAGTATTTGAAAAGGCAAAGACGGTATCGCAAGTGGTAAACAACGTTTGATTAAAGGGTGCGGGATGATAGATCTTTACAGCGAAGATTCAGTAATTAATCATTATGCCGATCGTTATAATAACTACATGCCAGTTAATGTTCGTAAGGTAATAAGAAGCAGCATTGATGATTCAAATTACTCTCATGTATGGGATGAAACATTACCTTTAATCACAAATGAAGATGTTTCACGCGATAAAGCACTTGGGGCGTTAGTGGGTTTGGCTGTTGGCGATGCAGTTGGCACTACTCTTGAATTTAAACGCAGAGATAGTGAACATGTAGTGGATATGATTGGTGGCGGGCCCTTTGAATTAAAACCCGGTGAATGGACAGATGATACGTCTATGGCATTATGTCTGGCAGAAACTTATCTTTCAGAAAACAGAATGCATACCGATGTACTTAGAAAATATCTCCTGAAATGGTATCTCAATGGGGAGAACAGCAGTAATGGTCGTTGTTTTGATATCGGTAAAACGACGCGATTCGCGCTTGAACAGTATATGCTTGTCGGACCTTCCTGGTATGGTAATACAGAAAAGCACACGGCTGGTAATGCTGGGGTTATTCGTCAAGCTCCGGTGTCTATCTTCCGTCGGAAATCGCTGCGTGCGATTTACTTCGAATCCCAGGCTCAGAGTCGAGCAACTCATGGTGCAGTAGAGTCAATTAATGCATGCCAATTCCTCGGATTAGTATTGCACTATTTAATTAACGGTTATCAAAAAGACGAAGCTTTTTCGCCTCATGTTTTCCCATTATGCGCGCGTGTAATGATCATAAACGCGGGTGAGTATAAGCAGAAAACTCGCGATCAGATTCGTTCAAGTGGTTATGTTATCGATACGCTTGAGGCCGCGATGTGGTCCGTATGGAATACTGACAATTTCCGTGATGCGATTCTGCTGGCTGCCAATCTTGCCGATGATGCTGACAGCGTCGCGGCGACGGCGGGACAAATAGCGGGGGCGTTGTATGGTTATTCCGCTATCCCGCAGGACTGGAAAGATAAACTCGTACAACACGAACGTATTGCCACAATGGCGGGTAAACTATTCGATAGAGCGCCTGAGGATAATTTTTTATAGTTAGAATTACCAAGGGTAAGCGAGGGCATATGATGACTTGCGATCAGGTATGGAATTTTTAGTTAACTGAATCTACTGCAATGAATGAAATGACAATGTTTGGTTACGTTGATAGAGCATTAACTTTAGCACAGAAAAGATATGCAGACGTCAAGAATCGTGATCCCCAATCCCCGCTTTTGCAAATGTACGACTCTATTGTACAACAATTATTATTTCTACGGGATTTAATCGAAGGCAAGGAAAAGGATAGAGCGAAATTATGGGATATGACGTTCGGTATGTATGCAGGGAAGGAGTTTGATCATTCTGATGAGTTGTTTTTTGAAAGGTTGTCAGATGCCTGGTTTATTGTGGATCAAATCCGCCGAGGGTTAAAGGTTAGGCTGCCGCATGAGGTCGATACCAACTATAATAAAAAGAAACAAAACCTCATGAAGAAATTCCCTGATGAATTTTAGTATTTCATATGAATAATATTTTTTATTATGGGTGAAAGGTGATTGACTTACATGCTGATTTAAATGCCTTGTTAAAATATGTTGATAGATATCGTAAATACTTACCCATTAGCAGACCTTCAGTCCAGCGAAGGATGCAGTATACGTATGATAATAAGCCATTAGAATCATCCTCAAATAGTGATGTACAAAAACAATGGGATTTAACACCACCATGTAATATTTCACTAGCGCAATCACGGGATCGTGCGGTAGGTACGCTTATTGGTCTTGCTGTTGGAGATGCTGTAGGTACGACGCTCGAATTTTTACCTCGTGACAAAGCACACGTCAAAGATATGACAGGTGGTGGGCCATTTCGACTTCGTGCCGGCGAATGGACGGATGATACATCCATGGCGTTATGTCTTGCGGAAACGCTCCTTGAGAAGGGTGATGCTGATACTATATGCTTCAGGAATAAGCTTCTGGAATGGTATCAGCATGGTTATAACAGTTCAAATGGCGTCTGTTTTGATATAGGCAATACAACTCGGTTTGCTTTAGAACAATATTTAATAGTTGGTCCTGGGTGGAACGGTAATACTTCGCCAGAAACTGCCGGTAATGCTTCCATGATCAGACAAGCACCTGTCTCTATTTTTTTTAGAAAATCATTAAGCAAAGCGTTTTATGAAGCTAAAAAACAATGTATCGCAACACACGGTGCCGCGGAAGCAATAAATAGCACGCAGTATTTAAGTTTTTTGCTTGTGCATATGATTAACGGTAGCAATAAAGATTTTGTTTTTACACCACACGTTATGCCGCTTCAGCCACGTGTAATGATCATTAACGCGGGTGAGTATAAGCAAAAAACTCGCGATCAGATTCGTTCAAGCGGTTACGTTATCGATACGCTTGAGGCCGCGATGTGGTCCGTATGGAAAACGGATAATTTCCGTGATGCCATTCTGCTGGCAGCCAACCTTGCCGATGATGCTGACAGCGTTGCGGCGACGGCGGGACAAATAGCGGGAGCATTATATGGTTATTCCGCTATTCCGCAGGAGTGGAAAAATAAACTCGTACAACATGAACGTATCGCCAAAATGGCTGGTGAATTGTTCGATAGAGCCCCTGAAGACACTTTCTTGTAACTGTTTATCTCGATGAAAATTCAGGAAAAGTTGTTTTTTTTGTGGCATGAGAAGTCAATCTTACAGCTACTCATTATCAAACCAGCAGCGTTTACGCTTTGCGTATTGAAATGAGTTAACTTCTGGCACTGAGATTAGTCCATAGTGGAATAAAGATTATGCTCAACCGAATTACCGTTCAGCTCCCGGTGGAGGGGCTTCTGTTCTGGAAACTGACGGGCC
>NZ_CP050320.1:2652668-2846951 GCF_011765665.1 Enterobacter sp. SES19 | reverse complement strand
GCGCTGGAGGACAGCGTGACGCCGGGGATTTACAGCCTCGACGACTATGACTTCCGCAAGCCGAACGCGTGGCTGTTCCAGGCCCAGCAGAACCCGGCGTCGCCGAAGCCGGGCAGCATCGACGTGTACGACTGGCCGGGTCGCTTTGTGGACAAGGGGCATGGGGAGTTCTATGCCCGCATCCGTCAGGAGCGCTGGCAGGTGGAGCACCAGCAGATTCAGGCCACCGCGACGGCGGCGGGGATTGCGCCCGGGCACACCTTCACGTTAACCAACGCGCCGTTCTTCAGCGACAACGGTGAGTATCTGGTGACGGCGGCGGGTTACCACCTCGAAGAGAACCGCTATGCCAGCGGCGAGGGGGAGACCATTCACCGGACCGATTTCACGGTCATCCCGTCGGCGGTGGTGTACCGTCCGGCGCAGTCCACGGCGTGGCCGCGCACCTACGGCCCGCAGACGGCGAAAGTGGTGGGGCCGAACGGGGAGAGTATCTGGACGGACAAATACGGTCGGGTGAAGGTGAAGTTCCACTGGGACCGTCTGGCGAAGGGCGATGATACCAGCTCCTGCTGGGTGCGTGTGTCGAGCGCGTGGGCGGGCCAGGGCTACGGCGGGGTGCAAATCCCGCGCGTCGGCGATGAGGTGGTGGTGGACTTTATCAACGGGGACCCGGACCGTCCGATCATTACCGGGCGCGTGTACAACGACGCGAGCATGCCGCCGTGGGCGCTGCCGGCTGCGGCGACGCAGATGGGCTTTATGAGCCGCACGAAAGACGGTTCCGTGGACAACGCCAACGCCCTGCGGTTTGAGGATAAAGCGGGTGCAGAGCAGGTGTGGATTCAGGCCGAGCGCAACATGGACACCAGCGTTAAAAATGATGAAACGCACAGCGTCGGCGGCGAGCGCAGCCATTACGTGAAGAAAAATGAACTGCATCGCGTGGAAGCGAATCAGACTCAGGCCGTGAAAGGTGGCACCGAGATCCTGACGGGGAAAGGCAAGCTGGATGCGGCGGTGGAGCAGTATGTTATTGCTTCCGGGACGAAGCTGCGGCTGGTCTCCGGTGAGAGTGCCATTGAGCTGAATGCTAACGGCAAGATTAACCTCATCGGCAAAGAGTTTAACTTCTTCGTGGAAGGGGATGGGTATATCACCACGGGCGGTAAGCTGCATCTGAATACCTCTGGTACAAAACCGGGCACCACGGCGCCGGGATCGGGGCATAAAGGGGATATTGATGCGGCGGTGCAGGCGAAATTTACGGCCAAAGATGAGTAAAGCAGGTGCGGTGCTTATCGCGTTACTAACGACGGGAATGGCTGGAGAAGATGCGCAGAAAAAGGATCTTTGGATGTTTATTTCCGGGATGAGTGCATCGCTTAAGACGTTATCCGTTACAACCCTTAGTAACGCGCCGTTATCGTTTAAGATGACCAGGCAAAATGAATATATCAATTTCTACAATGCCGACGATATCAAACTCGCTGATGGAACGAGCATAACCGCAATTGGGTTACGTTTAAGCAAACAAAACGACGGCATGGCACCTTTACTGAATTTTTCACCTTCCTCAGGTCAATGCATAACGCTTGATACCGTTAAAAAGCGCTATCCGCAGCTGAGGTTAACTGATTATCCGCGCGGCCGTTCGGAGAACGAAGTGACCAGCTATACAGCCCGAAAAGATATGAATGGACAAAAAGTGAGCTTCAGTTTCACCGTGAAAAATCCTCACTGTCTGGGTTCAGTCGTCATTAGCGCCGACTAAGAAATACTGCACTCATGTCCTGACGGTTTCTTCAGGGTGATAATGGCCATACACATTCAATAAATGACGATTAACGTGAAAAAACATACGCCAATATTTCTTTGTTCGGTCCTGATGTTTAGCTGTCCTGGCAGCAATGTGGTTTTCGCTCAAGGTAAGCCATCCATTCTGACTAAACAGGATTTCTCCGTACAGATCAAAGACCAGCCTGTCGCCCTGGGCGACAGATGGACGCCTGATATTGCCCCTAAAATTGGCGTGCCGGTGGAAGGCAGTTTTACCGGTGAGGTTCCTTTTGATGGAGTCCAATATAAATTCTTTCAGCATCAAAACGCTGGAGTAGAAATATTCACTTCCAACCTCTGGTGGGATAAAGCGGAAAGAAGCGTTGATGATTATATCGTGTCTCAAATTACGCTGACTGCCGAAGACTTCGCAACGCCGCGCGGTGTCCATGTGGGTTCAACGAGAAAGGAACTGAACAGCGCATACGGTACCGGTCAGGTCGAAAATGATGCCGGGGAGCAGTGGATTACTTACGAATTGGATAAAAAACTGCTCTCTTTTGAGATAAAAGGCGACAACGTTATAAAAATAACGATGAATTACAACAATGATTCTCAAGAATAATTTATGACCAAAAAATATGTTGCAGCCGTATTGTTCACGGCTTTATTGACAGGCGCAGTTGAAACGTCATCTGCGTTAGAGTTATCGCAATACAATAACCTCAATACGGTCAGACGCATCGTTAACGACAGCGAAGTGACAGACAATCTCAGGAAGACGTTGGGAGATCATTACCAGACCTTTATTGATAACTTTGATGTCTTCGGCGAACCGCATACCACCCCAGGTGGCGGATTGTTTGTTGAGGGCTGGCTAAAAGATCTTTATCTGGAGAACGCATCCGCGCTGGTCATCAATCCTGACGGCAAAATCTTTGCGGCCTGGGTGGTTCCAGAATCAAACGTTATCCATTACCAGTCATCTGATAATAGTCAGGCCATTAATGCCGATATTCAGCAATGGGCCGCCAGATTCAATACGATGCAGTTTGCAAAAAGCAGCCAATCAGGACTCGCGTTTGACGGGGAGTGGGCTGGTGAATTCGAGAACGACTCGACGTTAACCCTGCGGCTAGCTGAATCTGGCAACCGTATCACCGGGTCTTATTGCTATGTCTCCCGGAGAGGAAATCGCATCGATTGCCCGGAAGATGATGAGCATAATCTTAGCGGTACGATCGCGGGAAACCGTGCGGACGTTGAGTTCAACTCATCGTTTGGCGGCGCAGGCGGACGGGCTGTTCTGGAACTAAAGGGGAGTGAAATGGAATGGCGTTTAGTTACTCCTCCTCAAAAAGGAAATGATTATGCTCCGCTGCGTTATACGTTACGTAAAGCCGCTTCGGTTCAAAACGCGGAAACCAGAAAACTGGACACCGAAAAGTTCACTATCTCTCTGATAAACAAGTGCGGGCGTTTCGAGGGTGAATGTGACCAGATGGTTTATCTCGGCGTGCGCAAAAGCGATAACAGTACGATCTCCTTAAAGGGAAAAACGTTACACGACCCCGCAGGTAAAATAATCGGCTCAACGTACAAGAACGGCGAGATCGCTTATACCGTCACGTATGCACCCGTGAAATTGGTTGTCAGCAAAGGCAGCCATGTTTTAGTCGAACAGTCAGGCCAGTGGCTTAAATAACTATAGCCAGCCAAAAGGCCAGCATCGATTGGCCTTCTTGTTTCTCTCAATATTAATCATCCCGAGTTCACTTATGAAATACACCCTCCAGGAAGGCTCGTTTTCCCTTTTTCCTGCTGCCTGGCAGGATAACAGTATGAACATTATTCGCGATGACGAAAGCGGGCTGTCCGTAGTGGTCAGCCGCGGTGTGATTCCCGATGGCAGCGACTACAAACAAGAGTTTCACCGCCAGTGGGATGTGTTGCGTCCTCAGATGGGTGAGATCGCCCAGAGCGAATTCCGGGACGTAAAAGCCGGGCCTGACGGAAACATTAACGGGCTGGAAGTTGAAACCACGTTTGACCGTAACGGGCAACGCCTGTGGCAAAAACAGCTGGCCGTGCAGACGCCGGGCAAACCGGTATTGATGATTTTTACCCTCTCGGCACTCAGAGCCTTTACCGAAGAGGACGAGGTGCGCTGGAGCGCGCTTAAGCAGAGCCTGACGCTAAACGACAACCGGAATGTGTAAGGCATGAGCGATAACAACGCGGCCCGTAAGGGCGACGAGATTATTCACTCCAGCATTTTTGCTGATATCACAAGCATTGTGGCGGAAGGTGCCGCCTATGCGGTGATCGGCGCGGCGGTGGGCGCAGCAGCAACCGTAGCGGCGCCATTACTGGGGGCGGGGGCAGCAGCTGCAGGCGTGGCCGCAATTGGATCCAGCTGTCTGTTAAGCGGCATCATTGGCGGCGTGCTGGCGAACGTCGCGGGGATCACGGACGATATCAGCAACGCTGCTGAGGGGTTAGGCAATGCGCTCTTCCCGCCGTCGCCTGCGGGTAAAATTACCACCGGCTCGAACAACGTTCTGACCAACGCAATCCCCGCCGCACGCGCGGCAGGCACGCTGACGCCCGCCGATACACCGTCCCCTGAGCCGCAGTCGCCGGGCAGCTTTGCCGATTACGCGGGCATGCTGCTTTCCGCCGCCGGACAGTTTGGCAGCGAAATGTGGCAGCCGAGCGTGGCCTCTGCCGCCGCGGGAACCTCGCCGCTGGAAGAAGACAAGGTGGCGTGTGAAAAGCACTCCGGGCCGCAGTATCTGGCGGAAGGTTCTAAAAGCGTCTTCATCAACGGACAGCCCGCGGTGCGCGCGAAAGATCGCACCACCTGCGAAGGCACCGTGTCCGACGACGTCTCCCCGAACGTGATCATCGGCGGGGACACGCTCACGGTTCGCGATATCAAAAGCGGTAAAACGCCGGGTCTGGCGCTGGGGATGATTGCGCTCTCCCTGCTGCGCGGGCGTCCGGGCAAGATCCTGAAAAACATGCCCTGCGCGCTGGCGGCGGCCGGCGGCGGGATGCTGGCGGATATGGCCGTCAACGCCGTGTTTGGCTCCTCGCACCCGGTCCACGCCGCCACCGGCGTGAAGGTGCTGAACGACGACGATGAGCTCGACTTCTCGCTGCCGGGGCGCTTCCCGCTTCGCTGGCAGCGCAGCTACAACAGCCTGACGACCCGCGAAGGGCTGTTTGGTCTGGGCTGGGCAACGACTTTTGACAGCTATCTGACGCTGGAAGATAACAATGCGACCTGGTTCGATGAAACCGGGCGCGAGCTGAGCTTTGAACTGCCGCCTGTCGACCGTGCGTTTTACAGCATCAGCGAAGGCATCATTATCCGCCGCAATGAGAACGGCGACGTGGCGATTGCCGACGATGACGGCGCGGTGTGGCGTCTGTACAAACCGACCCGCATCAATCCTTCTATCCTGCGTCTGGCCTCCCTTAGCGATGAATACGGCAACGCGCTGCTGACGGCGTGGGACGAGCACGGCAGGCTGGTTGGTATCCATGATGAGCCGCGGGCGATAGACGTCACCCTGCGCTATGAAGATGAGCGCTTCCCGCTGCGCGTGACCTCGGCCAGCCATTTCGACGGCAACCAAACCTGGCCGCTGATGCAGTGGGGCTACGACGCGCGCGGCCAGCTGGCGAGCGCGACGGATGCCTCCGGCGTGGTGACGCGTGAATACCGTTATAACGAGCACGGGCTGATGGTCTGGCACTGCCTGCCGGGCGGTCTGGAGAGCGAATACCGCTGGCAAAAATTCGACCACTGGCGCGTGGTGGAAAACCGCACCAGCACCGGCGACGGCTGCCGCTTTAGCTATGATTTAGCCGCCGGGCTGACGACCGTCGAGCACTACGATGGTCAGACGCGCCGCCACTACTGGAACGCGCAGAATCTGATTGTCCGCTACGTTGACGAGCGCGGTGAAAACTGGCGCTACGAGTGGGATGATAACGAGCTTCTCACGCGTCGCATCGATCCGCTCGGCAACGCCGTCACCTTCGTCTACGACGAGATGGGCAACCGGGTGCAGGAGACCGATGCCGACGGCAATACCCGCACCACCACCTGGCTGGAGCACCGCGCGCTTCCCGCGGCTATTATCGAAGCCGACGGCAGCGCCACCCGGTTCTGGTACGACGAACACCACGGGCTGAAGCGCGTGGTGGATCCGATGGGGCAGACTACGCAGTTGCGCCGGGACGCGTTCGGCCTGGTCGTGGAAGAGGTCGATGCCGCAGGCAACAGCCGCTACCAGGAGTACAACGAGGCCGGGCAGATTATCCGTTCGACGGACTGTTCCGGGCGAATTACCCGCTATCGCTATCATCCGCTGGGCTGGCTGGTGGCCGAGACTGGCGCCGACGGTGAAGAGACGCGCTACCGCTACGACGCCGCAGGGCGTCCGGTGCAGCTCGATCGCCCGGAAGGCTGGACGGAATCGCTCAAATGGAACGAACGTGGCCTGCCGGTGAAGCATGCGGGCGCCGACGGGAAAGAGAGCGAGTTCAGATATGACGAGGCGGGGCGCTTAACCGCCACCCGTAATACGCAGGGTGAAGAGGTGCGCCGCCGCTGGGACAGCCGCGGGCGTCTGATTGCCCTGGAAAACGAGAACGGCGAAGCGTATCAGTTCCGCTGGGGGCCAGACTCGCTGCTGCTGGAAGAGGTGGGGCTCGATGGCGTAGCCTCGCAGTATCGCTATGATGCCTGCGGGCGCACGATTGCGCGCACCTTTGCCGCCGGTCATCCGGAGGCTATCACCCACGCCTTCGCCTGGAGCGCGAGCGGTCAGCTGGTCGCCCGCACCACGCCGGAAGGGCAGACACGCTACCACTACACGCCGTCCGGGCTGTTAAGCCGGATTGGGCTGCATCCTGCGCTTTCAGCCGACGCGTGGAGCACCGAGGCAGAGCAGGAGCTCGTCTTTGAGTATGATGCGCTCGGTCGCGTGACGCGCGAGGCGGGCGAGCACGGCGAGCTGGCGTGGGAGTATGACGCACTGGGCAACCGCACCTCCGTCACGCTGCCCGATGGCCGCGAGCTGAAGCAGTTCTACTACGGCAGCGGACATCTGCTCAGCATTGCTCTCGATAAGCTGTCGGTCTCCGATTTTACTCGCGACGAACTCCACCGTGAGACCAGCCGCACCCAGGGGCTGTTGACCACCCGCAGCGAGTACGACCGCCTCGGCCGACTGCACCGCCGGGACGTCTTTACCGGCAATGCGCAGCGCCCGTCGCCGCGCCGCTGGTCCCGCCGCTGGGATTACGACTACCGTAATAACCTGGTGCGCGAAGAGCGGGACGATAACCCGTTCAGCTGGTACCGCTGGCAGTACGACAGCGCCGGGCGCCTGCTCGTTCAGAACGGCACGCTGCCCGGCCAGGAGCAGTGGCGCTGGGATGCTGCCGGTAACCCGCTAGAAGGATCTGCTGAGAAGGTCACGCACAACCGCCTGACGCAGCTGAACGGCATTCGCTGGCGTTATGATATCCACGGCCGCACCGTGGAGAAGGATAACGGCCAGATCCGCTGGCACTACCGGTACGACGGCGAACACCGCCTGACGGAGGTTATCAGCCAGCCGCGGGATCGCAACAAACCGCAGACGCAGGTCAGCTTCCGCTACGATCCGCTCGGTCGCCGCATCAGCAAAACGCGCCGCCAGATGCTGGGCGGACAGCCAACCGGCAAGCCGGTCACCACCCGGTTTGTCTGGGAAGGGTTCCGGCTGTTGCAGGAAGTGCACGGGGATGTGCCGCTCACTTACGTCTACAGCGATCAGGACAGCTACGACCCGCTGGCGCGTATTGACGGCGTGGAAGCGCCGGAGATTTTCTGGTTCCACTGCCAGCCCAACGGCACGCCGGAACGGATGACGGATGTCGAAGGGCAGGTGCGCTGGGAAGGGGGGAACAGCGCCTGGGGCAAGCTGCTGCGGGAAAGCGAGACGCAGATATCAGGATATTCTCAGAACCTGCGCATGCAGGGGCAATACCTGGACCGTGAGACAGGGCTGCACTACAATCTGTTCCGGTATTACGACCCGGACTGCGGACGGTTTACGCAGCAGGACCCGATAGGGCTGGCGGGGGGGATAAACCTTTACCAGTATGCGCCGAATGCGCTGGGGTGGGTGGATCCGTGGGGGTTAAGCCGATGCAATACAGGGAAAAAACCAGGGCCGCAACTTCCTGGAGGAATTGCAGAAACATTTGATAAAAGCGTTTATAAAAACAGGCAGCTGAAAAGAGACGAGACTTTTTATAAATATCATGGTGTAAATAATAGAACAGGAAGAAAAATTTCTTGGCTGACAAATGAAAAATACAATTCCGAGGAGGTTTTGCGAGAAAAGTTAGCTATTCGCCATGATTGGGGTGTAAATATTACTAATGTATCAGAGTTTAGAGTTCCTAAAGGAACGTGGGTGAGTGAAGGTCCTGCTGCAGCTCAAGGGGCAGGATATCCTGGGATGGGATACCAGGCTGTGGTATCAAATCTTCCAAGAGCATGGGTGGTTAAAACTTTAAGGGTTCCCTGGTAATGAAATTGAATAACTTAAAAAATGCACTTGAAAAAATAATTTTTGAACTTAATGCCAATGGTAAACATGAATCGGTAAATTTTTTTCAAACTCGTTATGAACAGATAATAATTTTTGGAGACAAAATTCCATTTGAAATAATTGAAAGTCTGTCAACATGCAGAGCTATGGCTCAATACGCAAACTTTTCCCTCAGGGAAGAAAAACTTTTAGATGATGTTGTTAATTACGCACTTGATATTAAAAAAATGATGCCCTGATATTAAGCAAAGGGAAGGATTGATTTTTGCGAGGTTATAATTAAGCAGCGTCTGTTTTTGAAGTGCTCACTCAAACAACAAAAAACAGATAATTTTTAATAAAAGAACACTATTGGCTGGCTTAATATATTAAAATCAAAGCCCGGGTCACGCAACTGAACGGTATTCGCTGGCGCTATGACATCCACGGCCGTACCGTAGAGAAGGATAACGGCCAGATCCGGCACTACCGGTACGATGGCGAACACCGCCTGGGGCAAGCTGTTGCGGGAGAGCGAGACGCAGGGATCAGGATATTCTCAGAACCTGCGGATGCAGGGGCAATACCTGGACCGTGAGACAGGACTGCACGACAATCTGTTCCGGTATTACGACCCGGACTGCGGACGGTTTACGCAGCAGGACCCGATAGGGCTGGCGGGGGGGATAAACCTTTACCAGTATGCGCCGAATGCGCTGGGGTGGGTGGATCCGTGGGGGTTGAGCCGTAAATGTAAGGATCCATCTAAAGAAGCTACGAGATGGCAAGGTCAAGGTGATTACAAAGTATAGATGTCTACAAAAACAGGAAACTGAAAAAAGGCACGATTCTGTATGCATTATATCCAAACGGTGATACTCCTCCATCATATGCAGTGACTTATCCAACCGTTAGGCAAAATAAAGGAAATGCTATAGGCTACTATGAAGCACTTCAGGTTAAAATAGATCCTCATCGTACATTAAGAACGCAAGTTAGAGCTTATTATGTAAGTGAGGATATTGATGTAGCATATGGAAGAGCATTGGCTAATGAGATATATGGTCGAGGGGGGCAATTCTTTATCCCTGAGGAATTTAGAAATCTTTTGATACCGTGGAAGGTCATTAGCATATGATTAATTTTAAAATTAACGTGGTAAATGGTAAGGTTGAGTTAGACAATAAATGTCTTTTAATACAAAGGGAGGAGGAATTTATAACTTCTGATCTTTACAAATATCTTGAATCAGAAAATAAAATGCAGAAATTAATTCCCCATCATTATACAGTTAATACCGTTCTTTGGTCGGGAAAGGAATTCGAGATTATAATACAACCATTATGCTTCAGTAATTTGCCATTTACGGTGCAATTAATTTATAAAGAGGGAGGGTATTATAAGGCAATAAATGATTGGAATAAGGTTTCTAACATTGATATGCTAAATAAAGAAGTCGAATTTTTATATCAATGGGTGTCGGGTGAATATGATCTTGGCAAACCAGATGAAAAAGAAAAACATAGTATAATGTGGCACTTGGAATGGGGTGATATAACTATTTGCTATGATATTAAATCATTTAATTGCGGTATTTATTTAACGTGGAATTAACTATTAAATAAGGTTGTCATATTGTGCTGATAACCCGCTTGAAGGTTCCGCTGATAAGGTCACGCACAACCGCCTGACGCAGCTGAACGGCATTCGCTGGCGTTATGACATCCACGGCCGCACCGTGGAGAAGGATAACGGCCAGACCCGCTGGCACTACCGCTACGACGGCGAACACCGCCTGACGGAAGTCATCAGCCAGCCGCGGGATCGCAACAAACCGCAGACGCAGGTCAGCTTCCGCTACGATCCGCTCGGTCGCCGCATCAGCAAAACGCGCCGCCAGATGCTGGGCGGACAGCCAACCGGTTTGTCTGGGAAGGGTTCCGGCTGCTGCAGGAAGTGCACGGGGATGTGCCGCTGACCTACGTTTACAGCGATCAGGACAGCTACGACCCGCTGGCGCGTATTGACGGCGTTGATGCCCCGGAGATTTTCTGGTTCCACTTCCAGCCGAACGGCACGCCGGAGCGAATTCTGCTCACCATGTTATACCCGTTGAGGTGTGGAAAGAGGAGCAATCATTCTTCAATAATATTGGCATCGGAAAAGACATGAACTCTGCGTTTAATGGTATTAATTTTCCAGGTAGCGCATCAGCGATGAAACAAGATGCAGGGAAAGGTATGGATATCTTCCATAGCAGTAATTATCATAACTATAGTGACATTCTCCGTCGGCGCATTGCTCGTGTTGAGTAACGATATATTTCTGGAAGATTAGATGCTAAAGGGGCGAGGATAGCTATAAGGCGGATCCAGATTGATATGAAGAATAAAATTTGGATGGGTCATGTTCCCACAAAAAAATCAGGGGAATGAATTAATGTCCTATTATGTGATCATGAATGACTTTGAATCATCACGCATGCCAAGAAATTTACAGGGCATGGTTGATGAAAGATTACAGGTTAATGAAAACTGGGAAATAGAAGGCTCTGCCTTTCCCTTCCCTTATCGAATAACAGACGATGCATGCCCAGACCATATTTATTTGTTGTGCAATAAAAATGTTGGGGCTTTGAAATTTGACTATTATAAAAAAGACTTTGGACACTTGATGGATAAGTCTTTATTTTCGATTTTTGAAAATTATAAGCACAATGTTTTTTTTGGCCGAGATATTACACCAGTTTCGATTGGGAATGGTCAAGTTCTTCGGGATGATTTTAAATATGCATATTTTCCAGGCGGCGATGTTATAGATAAGGATAAATCTATTCTCGAAGAGGATAAGTTCGGAGATACCATACCTTTTAAAATTGAATTCAAGGATGATGCGCTAGAAAATGATATACTTTCGTTGAACGACACATTGTTAGGTGGTTTTATCATTGTTAAACAAGAGGTCAAGGAAGTTATAGACAGTAAAGGATTCCGGGGGTTGAAACTTGTTCCACTGGAAAATGCTTTAGACGTTTTTTGTGAAGATTATTTCTACGAAATACACTCAAATCGTAAAAGAAAGGGCAATAAACTACCTTAATATTGAAGGGTGTCGTGCCATTATTGATTCTTTGTTTTTCTTTTTTAATGGCGCGAAGAAGTTCTTTGGATTATGAGTACATTTTTCAACTATGGATATGGTAATTTTAAGCGTAGCCAATAATGATAACTCTTAAAGAGGAATAATGCATATAAAAAATACTATCCAAGACTTTGTCAAGAAATTCAAAATGAATGATTTAAATATGGGAGAGATAGACTATGCAGACGATGAAAATGAAACTTCTTTTCCTGTGAATTTAAATGGCGAAATTCGTTTTTTTTATAGCCATTTGATTTTAAATGACCACCCAACATTTGATGGTGCATTCATTATACAGATTATTGAGCCCCAAGAGCTTAATAAAATGTTATCAGGCTGGCGAGTTCAAAATGACACGACCTGGCGCGATGAATATATAATCTTTGCTGAACGAAATGGAGATGTTCTTTTTTGTGATACCCAAAATATCACATCTCCTGTTTATGGTAGTATTCAAAAAAGAAATTTCATTATTTCCAATTCGTTAGCCGACTTTTTGGATGCTTTTTGTTCTGCCATTGAGATCGAACAAAGTAAATATGATGGTGATGCTACAGATGATGATTTTAATTTCAGAGAAGACTTTCTGGAAGATATCGATTTAATGCTAAAAAGCAAGCTTAAGGATGTTGAGGCGGAAGGTTTTAAGCAATTCTTTTTTGGCTAGGTTAATAATAAAAACTAACACTTTTAGAACCCTCCTTACTTCTGACAACATTTTTCGCTTAAAACCACTTTTATATAGGCAAGGAGGTCTCTTTTCGATTGATAATGAATAAGCATATGAAAAACGGTTTCGATAAATTTGATGAAAAAGTTACATCTCTTGTAGAAAAAGGAAACGAGTTCCATTTAAATGGGCCTCACCTAGTGAAGTTGCTGATCAGATGTGGAAAATGACAACAAAAACAGATGGTAAGTCGATTATTTTCAAATTGGGTGATGGAATAAAAAAGTACTGGAGTAATATTGTTATGAATACTAAAGGAATAAATACTAGAGACGATTTTATTAAACTTCTTGAGAATTTATCTTCAAATGCCAGAAATAATCTAAGTGAGTGGGAGAGCAAAGACTTACCCTCATATTTTGAATCGATGGCATCTTGGGTTGAAGATATGGATGGATATTATTTAAATCAAAAATTACCTGTTCCAGAAAATGTTAACTGGACATTTATTGCAGATATTTTAATGGCTGCAAGAGTTTATGAATAATATTCAATAATAATTGGCCGGGAAGAGCATCAAATCTTCCCGGCGTTTTATTATTTAACGTGTTAAAAAGTATGATGGCGTCCGAATCGTTCCGATGACCCGATAGGTTTTAATGGCGGTATAAATACTTACGTTTACGCCACTAATCCGTTGAATTGGGTTGATCCATTAGGATTGAAAGCGAAGTGTGCACCGACTCGATAAAATGACCATAACCAGGCGGCATTTGGTAGGCAGTGGCAAGGAAGAGGGATTTATCAAGGCCGTTATTCTTGGTCAAACACAATGCTTAAAGAAGGCGATATTGTTTATGGTGGAGCACCTGGGCAGTCAGGATTTTATTTCGACAAAGCCACTTTAGAAGCTGCTAGTGGTAGTCGACAAAAATTATGGGAAAGTTTACAAGTTCTACCTCATGAAAAATATGGGTTTAGAAGTAAGATTCAGATGTATAGAGTCAAACGAGATGCTATTGCTGGTACGGGACAAGCTTTGTCACCAGATACTGAAATGTTAGGAAGCGGTGGCGGTACCCAATTCTTCCTTTCGAATTATAAAAAAGTTCTGAAACCTATTGGTCTTCCATTTGATATTGGGATGTGAAAATGAATTTTGACGCAGAAACTGGTGTTCTTAAATTTAATAAAAGGGTTCTATTAGGACCAAGAGTTACTAAGACAGAGTTGTTTAATAATACAAATGTAAGGTGGGAGGGGTGGCCTGAAAAAAAAGACAATAAAACAGTCTCATACAGAACTATCCTTAAAGGTGACCATGAGTTCGGAGATATATATCTAATAATTGACTTCTTGGTTCCCAATGATCCTAACTCAATAATTCGTAGTTGGCGCTTCGCCCCAGAAAAATTATTGATGGGAAAACAGAATAGACCCGAAGGGAAAGTCACCCGATGTTTAAGGGAATGGTTCAAAACTAAATCTACTATTGTTCTTCCTGTATCAAGGGAGTGGGGACATGTTGATGCTGCTTATGACCCTCATAACCTAACAGGAACAATTCTCTGCCACTATTGCTTAGACCCTCATGAATTGTAAGTGGAGAACTGGTAAAATATATGATTCAATTGAAGTTACTTATATGACTATATCATAGTGTTTCCAATATAAATTGGACAGTTGCCATCCTAAACGAGAAAATAAAAAGGTATAAGCCATTTTGTTGACATAGATGTTACTGGCCTGGATGTAATTGAACCCCGGAAAAATACATTCTTTATCTTAAACACAAAAGATCTTGATGTCTCCGAAAGAATTGTTAAAAGTGCGAGGAGTTGTGGTTGATGTGAAAAAATACTATAAAGGTAACGTTGATTTTATTGCAGGTGAAGGAATTATTCTCAATGAATTCATAGGGGAGGTGGCCACACGACAAATAAATATTATAGATGGCGATTGTTATGCATCTTCCTCTTTGCTAGATAAAAACGAGAAAGTTGGTTTTCTGCTGTATGATGGTAAAAAAAGCGATCTGGACTTAAGTGATACTGAAGAAATTTCGAATGAGGAATTTGAAACTTTCTGGAAAACATCAACGAGTTCATTGCAAGAAAAAAAACAAATAAAGCTCTTGTCTGGAAATGCTGTGGAACCTTTGAAAAAATCCATAGTTATTGCTCACATTGTGAATAATAAAGGGAAATGGGGTAAAGGCTTTGTTTTGTCTCTTTCAAATAAATATCCTTCTGCAAAGGAATACTATCTCAATAGCTTCAATGGAAATAACACCCCAGAATTAGGTACGGTTGATTTTGTCTTGGTTGATGCTAAAGAACAGATATTTATTGCTAATATGTATGCACAAGATGGTATTAAGAAAAATGTCAATGACAAAAATCAATACGTATGTTATGCATCCCTGGAAGTTTGTCTTGAAAAGTTATCTGACTTTGCTTTAGTAAATCGCCTTTCAGTACAAATGCCAAGAATAGGCGCTGGCCTCGGTGGAGGTGATTGGGATGTTATAGAGTCATTGATACTTAAAAAGATTTGCTATAAGATGATCGATTGCAATGTAATAATTTTATAATATAAAATGATAATTTAATAATGCATTTTATTGAATTAGATTGTTGCTTAGAAAAGGATTTTTAATTAAAAGGACAGGCGCTTGAGTATGAAAATATCTATAACAAATACTATTGAAAAAGGAAACGAGTTACACGACAGCCAAAAATACGCCGAGGCTTTAGAACAATACCAAAAGGCCTGGCAAGCTCTTCCTGAACCAAAGTCCGAATCAGAATTTGCCAACTGGATCTCTGCATGCATGTACAGCGCATATTTTGATCTTGCGGATTACGTTGAGGCAAAGAAATGGGGAGAGACGGCTTTACGGACACGTGGATCGGATATAGACACTGCACCGTTAATCGACTTGGGTATGGTCTGTTACGAGTTGAATCAATTCAATGAAGCGTATAAATATTTTAACGATGCTTATAACTACGGCAAAGAGCGTGCTTTTCAGGATAGACCTAAAAAATATCTTGAGTTCTATCTGCGTAAGAAGGCGTAAGAACAGTAATTTATACCATTCAAAACAAATCAAACGTTAAACAAGAAGTTCATTACGTCGCCATCTTTAACGATGTAATCTTTATCGATGGGACAACTTTACCGGCAATGCCCAGCGCCCGTCGCCGCGCCGCTGGTCCCGCCGCCTGGAGTACGATTATCGCAATAACCTGGTGCGGGAAGAACGGGACGATAACCCGTTTAACTGGAACCGCTGGCAGTACGACAGCGCCGGGGCCTGCTCGCTCAGGACGGCTCGCTGCCCGGTCAGGAGCAGTGGCACTGGGATGCGGCTGGTAACCCGTTAGAGGGCGCTGGAAAGAAGACTGCCCATAACCGGGTCACGCAACTGAACGGTATTCAGTGGCGTTATGACATCCACGGCCGTACCGTAGAGAAGGATAACGGCCAGATCCGCTGGCACTACCGGTACGACGGCGAACACCGCCTGGGGCAAGCTGCTGCGGGAGAGCGAGACGCAGGGATCAGGATATTCCCAGAACGAGCGGATGCAGGGGCAACACCTGCATTGTGAGAGAGTTGCACGACAATCTGTTCAGGTATTACGACCCGGACTGCGGACGGTTTACGCATCAGGACCCGATAGGGCTGGCGGGGGGATAAATCTTTACCAGTATGCGCCGAATGCGCTGGGGGGATCCTATAGGTTTAACCGCTTGCAAAAATGGAAGCCCTAAACGGTCAGTGAGAAACATGTCATTTGCTGACTGGATTAAAAGAAAGGCAAAAGGTGGGAATAATACCCATGTGTATTTAGGATTTAGAATCACTGAAGAAGGCTAAATCGCGGTCATGCACGGAGCATAGAATAAGCAGTTATTCACAATAATTCCCATTTTGAAAATTCTATCAATAGCATAAGTCCTACAAGAAAGTTATACTCGGATGCTGTTTTGTGGGGTGGAAACTGGCTTAAAAACAATGGGTTTAATGTAAAATGGCCTACAGACTTACAGTAGTGTCAGGAAATGAAAAGCAAAAAAAGTGGCCAAAAGAAGGCGATGTTTTTTACTTCCAGTTAAATGATGATCGATTAGGCTATGGTATGGTCGCCCTGGGTAAAATAGATGTCGGCCCATTCAAAAATACTATAGTTATATATATATATGACTATTTTACTTCTTCGCTTCAAGAAGATGCTGTATTGGCAAAAGATAATTTGCTATTGCCACCAATTATTACTGATAATTCATGTTGGAAAAACGGTTCTTTCGTAACGTTTAAAACTATCGAAACGAGCGAAGTGGATATTTTACCACAGCATTATTTTAAAAATCCTGTCAGAAATAAAATATATGATCAGCATGGAGTGCCAATTGAATCGCCGACTGAGAATATACCAGTCGGTGAAGAGTCGATTCAATTCTATAAAAGCATTATAAAATCTATAGAAAGCTTTGTTAACTAATAGGCTAGACCGGGGAGGTATTTCCGGCCTTTGCTTACGCAATGAGAAAAATCATAAGCATACAAACAGATACTACCACTTTAGTTATTTATGATTTGATATCATTAAAGCATAGAATAAATGGAGACGTAGATTGGTGGAGTCTTCCAGAAGATGAAGTAGAAGAGGTAAATAAAGGGAATGTATTATTTCTCAATCTTGGGGATGATGGCGCCTATAAAGTCAATATTAAAAAAACTTACCTAAAAACATGTTTAGAATGAGTGACGGAAAACACTTCCAGAAAGCGAACAGACAATTATATTATAAAATGAATAATGACCCATCATATAGAGCTTCCCTTGAGGAAAAATTCCCGGGCATATTTGAAAAGGTTTCACCAGGTAAGCGTGGCGCGCTCCTAAGAACAGCTCCAACAGGTTCTGGTTGGGGAAACAACTAGGCATCATCATGAGCGAGTTGGTGGGTTGTTACAATTGGTTGATTGGCCAGATCATAACTCAAGGCATCTGGATTATGACCCGAAAGGATATGGTGGAAGAAAAACTTGGGGGGGGCTCGATGCAGATAATTGTGAGGGTATAATGAATACATATACATCTATAGATGAATTAATAGCAAGTCTTTCTCAGTTAGAGCCTGGTGAATGGATTTATACTAATATAAACACATGGGAAGCACGGCCTGAAGATACTCACTTCTTTTATATTTCTTGGGATTATATCCAAAGTTTGGAGGATGACGAAATATACCTTGATGAAGAGGGTCTGGAAATGCCCTTAGCAGTAGAAACTTTTTCTTTGAAAGGATGGATGTTAGTCAGTTCTTTGAACTATATGGTGAAGAATAAAAATAGTGGAGGTCATGGGAATAAATGGTTTATCGATGAGGTGAATTATTATAGGGAAAATGACACATATAGAACATGATTTTAATAATGATGAGCAGTTCGCTTAATTAAGCAACCAATTCGAAATGCCTTGACAAAAGCCCACGCTCTGTCGTTTCTGGAATGCGGGGCGGAAAAGCTCCAATAGTGCATGATACACAGTGGAGCGGGAAAAATAGATCTTATGTCCTACACCAGAGAACCCCTATCCAACATGGAGGCGGTATTTATGATGATTGATAATCAAGTAATCGTTACAACAAAATATCACCTTGACATTCTAGATCGTGCTTATCATTTTTGAGGTATAATATGCAAAGACAAGTGCTTATCGAACTAATAAGGAAAATCCAACACAGCGAAGGGACAGAAGAAGAAGCTGATAATGACATCGACCTCCTTTGTAGAAGTGTCGCAGATCCTCAGGCAGCTAATTATATTTATTATGAAGAACTTAGCGCAGAAGAAATTGCGGATAAAATTATAAGTTATAAACCACTTCAATTATAAGTAGTATTCGGGGGGCGCAATGAGTCCCCCATATTGAAAAAAACCATCCCAAAGCTTGGTTTTTTTTCATTCAAAACAAATCAAACGTTAAACAAGAAGTTCATTACGTCGCCATCTTTAACGATGTAATCTTTATCGATGGGACAACTTTACCGGCAATGCCCAGCGCCCGTCGCCGCGCCGCTGGTCCCGCCGCCTGGAGTACGATTATCGCAATAACCTGGTGCGGGAAGAACGGGACGATAACCCGTTTAACTGGAACCGCTGGCAGTACGACAGCGCCGGGGCCTGCTCGCTCAGGACGGCTCGCTGCCCGGTCAGGAGCAGTGGCACTGGGATGCGGCTGGTAACCCGTTAGAGGGCGCTGGAAAGAAGACTGCCCATAACCGGGTCACGCAACTGAACGGTATTCAGTGGCGTTATGACATCCACGGCCGTACCGTAGAGAAGGATAACGGCCAGATCCGCTGGCACTACCGGTACGACGGCGAACACCGCCTGACGGAGGTTATCAGCCAGCCGCGGGATCGCAACAGGCCGCAGATGCAGGTCAGCTTCCGCTACGACCCGCTCGGACCACGCATCAGCAAAATGCGACGCCAAATGCAAGGCGGACAGCTAACCGGCAAGCCGGTTTGTCTGGGAAGGGTTCCGTCTGCTGCAGGAGCTGCACGGAGACGTGCCTCTGACCTATGTCTACAGCGACCAGGACAGCTACGACCCGCTGGCGCGAATTGACGGCGTGGAAGCGCCGGGGATCTTCTGGTTCCACTGCCAGTCCAACGGCACGCCAGAGCGGATGACGGATATCGAAGGGCAGGTGCGCTGGGAAGGGGTGAACAGCGCCTGGGGCAAGTTGTTGCGGGAAAGCGAGACGCAGGGATCAGGATATTCCCAGAACCTGCGGATGCAGGGTCAACACCTGCATTGTGAGATGGTTGCACGACAATCTGTTCCGGTATTACGACCCGGACTGCGGACGGTTTACGCAGAAGGACCCGATAGGGCTGGCGGGGGAGATAAATCTTTACCTGTATGGTGCAAATAGTCTTACGCGAATAGACCTTCTGGGATTAAAACAAGAGGAAGTTATACGCTATACGAGTAAAGATGAAGCGATTGCATCAGCTTCTGAGCGTGGTGATAAAGGTGGATTGGTCCCAAATAATCGAGGTGATAAAGCCATATGGGTAAATCATGATAGCCGACCAGGATTTAACCCTGGATAAAAATATCCTTCCTCGTTTTAATGATAAAATCACTTCATTCCAGATTGAAAAGAAAGATGCTAAAGGTAATTGGAAGAAATGTGGTAAGAGGATTACGTAATGATTTTTGAAATGTTTATACATAAAATTGAACACTTCACTAATGCGAGAGCAGAGATTGAAAGTTTTGGAAAATATATCTATGTTCAGGATGAACCGGACCTATTCCCCGTTTGTTTTAAAAAAGAAAATGGGAAGCATGTAGAGTTGAGTCGTTGGCAAACTTGCTTTCCTAAAGTTATGTTTCAGCGTGCGTTAAACAAGTTAGGCCTAAGTGAAGATGGTAAGTATGCATTTGAAGTTTTCCTTTCTCGATTAGGTTATCTTTTTCAAATAGATAACCGACAGCGTATAGATAAAGATATCTTTATCTTGTTTTATATCTATCAACTGTTTTCTTTAAAAGATAACGAAGAAGATTACGCTATAAAAGCAAAAAGCTTTTTTTTAAGATTTTTGTGTTTTGAAATGGGCATGGATGATGACTCTTATAATTTGCTATGCATTACTAAAGATGGGATTTGTATAAATACTTCTCAGCATGGTAATGTCTCAATATTGTCTTTGCTTGAGCAATTTTATGTACAATTTGAAAAAAAGAAAAACTTTGAAGATATTAAGTCTATAAAACATTATCAATTATCAGTGCTGAATTTTTTGTTTGTTGCGAACAACGATAGAAGTTCCCTGTTTTTTAATGATAAAAACTGCTACCTTTGCGATCCTGATAGTTTTATTAATACTTATGAGAAATCTAAAAAAACAATTTATAGAGCCTTGGAACATTGTTTTGACAAGTATCAATCCACGAAGAATTTACTAATATCAAATTTCATTCTAATGAATTATTCGTATTATATTGTTAGAAATAATTTGGCTGATCTCAAAACTTTAAGAAGACATGTTTCTTCAGATATGTTTAGACAAATAATTTCCTCAATAATGTACAGAGTTTTTTTTGTGAATGAAGACGAGATATTTAAGGTGGTTGGCAATGAATATGACATCAGCCTTGAAAAAAATGAAGGTCGAATGCTTTTTAATTTAATATATTCGATTTAAGGCATTAATGTTAGATCACTGTCGGGGGGCATTAGGTTTTGAATGTTCAAACCGCTGTAGAGCCCTCGATTCTTGAAGGCCAAACCATGGCAGGACAATAGATTTACGGTTTGCTCGTTGTAAGTTGAAAACTTGGTATCTCTCATACCGTGCCTTGGCGGATGCCTCTATTAATTGTGCGGATTATTTTCTTAACCAGAGGATTCTTTATTGGAAAAAATAATTTGTTATTTCCGCCAAGTATTACGGATAATTCATGTGGGAAAAGGGTCATTTTGTAACTTTTAAAAATATCTACATGAGCGAGGCAAATGTATTCTCCTTTAAAGTCCCTAAGCGGATGGCGGATTTAAAAGAAGAAAGTGCAATACCTCAGGTTGGTTATCGTACTAATCCGTTACATCAAGAGGGATTAATTCCTAAGCGTGTGGATCCGACAACGCCAGTTAGATCGTATGAATTACCATCAATATGGGCAGAATGGCTTGACGAAGTAGCGATTCCAGTCTCGGGGAGTGTAAAATAGGTTATTATATGAATATTAATAAAGATGAAGAACTCCTTGTGATAATAAAGAACGAAGGAAGATTTTATTGGTTCGTGGCCTTTAAAGAAATGTGGGTTTTAGACAGAGCAAAATGGGTAGAAGATTTTGTGAGAAGTGGGATGGAAATAAACCTACAGGATATTCATAAGGAAAGATATAACATACCAGTTGTAAATGAAGAAAACGCAAAGATATTCATTGATGGTTTAATTAAAGATGCTTATTTATATAATAAGGATGATATAGCTGAGGAGTTTTATAATAGGCTTTCGCAAAAAACCACCTGGTGGGATATATATGATCTAATGCCAGATTTGTTTATAGACTTTGATAATAAAAGACTATATTCCCAATATGTCGAAAGTATGCATTATCACAAATATGTTCCTGATGATTGGCAAGGTGAACTTGTAGATTTCTGCAGTGATGGATCGTTACCTCAAGATGAAATGTTATGGATAAAAAATGAGACAGATCATAGGAGCATTGTAATCACTAAAGGGTAAAAATATATTTCCAACATACCATTTTTTTGAGTGTGCAATGGTAGATGCATCATGTTAATCTTTAACCATTGCGCTGAATTGTGAAGGAGATGGAATTTACTATAATTTAATTCTTTTTCCGAATGGATGGGTATAAATGATTGATTTTAATGCTGATATTTTATCAGGGAGAGCGCTAGGTAACGTGTTTTTGGGTGAAAATATAAGTAAATATATGAATGAGTTATATACCGGGTTTAAGGTAAATTACTTTGATTATTTTTTGCCTGATGATGAGAAAAGGCTTGCATATATTGTAGATGACACTATCACAATCGCTACCCTTGAAGATGGAACGATCATTTCGATTGGTTGTAATGTAAGCTATAAGGGGAGGTATAATAACATATTACAACCAGGTCAAACGATGAGGCAAATAATCGACTTGACTAATAAACAACGCATTTTTAATGGTTTCATTATTATAAATGACGACTTTGGTTTTTCATTTGAGTTGCCAGCACCTTATGATGAAATCGCAGATAGCATTGCACATGTTCCACTGGATCTCGTTCTTAATGAAATCCGTGTAGCTGATTACTCTGACTGGAATCCTCAAAAAATATAACGCTGAAATGTGAGTTGGGATTGATACTACAGATTATAACTTGACATAATAGTGTTTTTAATTATTTCATAAAAGATTAAGTATTGAAAATTATGCATGCAATAATACATTTCCAAACAAATACAGCAACAATTGTGATTTATGATTTAATGTCACTAAAACATAGACTTAACGATGATGTAGATTGGTGGAGCCTTCCAGAAGATGAAGTTGAAGAAATAAATAAAGGTAATGTGTTATTTCTCAATCTTGGAGATGATGGAACCTATAAAGTCCATATTAAAAGAGATGTTGATGAATGTACCGGGTCGCTATTTTTAAACGTACCTTCTGGAAAGGTTTTCATTGGGGCGGGAGAAGATGTCACTGGCGGAGATCTTGAGCCTGACGACTCAGATGCCATTTCAGGTGAGTTTATTACTTTAGAACCTGGTAGTTACGAAGTTAAATATAAAAAGCAAGATTCAAATATTCTAATTTCCTTTGCAAAAGCAACGATTATTGAAAACTCATTAGAAGAGGGAGTTTATCTTTGAATGAAAAAATAGAATAATACAAGTAGTTCATCACATAGTCATTTTTAACAATTTTCTTTTTCCTTCTGCACGCACCTTGCTTGCTTTTTTGCACTTTGCTTACTCTTAACCTCTATAATCGGTCATTATACTCGTGACGAATAACCCCAACCTCAGGATAGCCCCCGTAGTTGCTGACCACCCGCAGCGAGTACGACCTCCTCGGGCTTCTGCATCGCCGGGATGTTTTACCCGCCAACGAGCCGCCAGGTGCTGGGCGGACAGCCCGCCGGTAAGCTGGTGACCACCTGGTTTGTCCGGGAAGGGTTCAGCCTGCTGAAGGAACTGCATGGAGACGTGACGCTGACCTACGTCTACACTGATTTGAGAGATATAGTTTTGCGAGGTAACACAGGACTTGATGCTCATCAAGCGGGGCAAAAAGCTACTATGAAAGATCTTGTAGAAGGTTATGACCCTAAAACTGGCCCGTCAATTTTAGTACCTTAAGAAAGCCATACTATATCAAAAGAAGGTGTCGGTATTGTTTCACGAAGAAAATTAATCCTTCAACTGGCTAACCATTTGCTAATGCGAGGGAACTGCTTGCTAGAGACATCTTAGAATTAAGGCGAGTTTATCAAGACATTGCAAACAGCGTTCTTCAGGAATTAATCGCAAAAAATAAAGCAATGTATCCTGAAATGAGAAAATCAAAACCTAAAGGTAAAAGTAATTATAGGAGATAATGTGAATAAAGATGAGTTAGTTGTGAGATCATTACTTGCCGAGCTTTTAGGCGATACGCTAAATTATTATATTGATAATTTATCTGATTTATCCAAGTCAAATGGTGATGAAGATCCTTATTCGCGGGCAAGAAGTGTAATTCATAAACTATCCCCAGAAGAACAGGAGAAAATTTTCAATTTCCTTAGGTTGGTCATTGTAGATACAACTTCTACTGTTCTCGGAACAATCGATGGTTCACGTTTCCCTCCAAATATTGATGGGGATTTTAAACTTGAATATGACGGTGATGAAATACAAGGCTCCTTACAAGATGAATTAATTTCAAGATCTGAAGAGCTTGGTGTTTATAAATAAAGATTCTATCAATCTTTAACCATTGCGCTGAATATATAGAACATTGATAAGAAAAATTGGTTTTTTTATTCCATTTTTTATTATGCAATTAATGGCTGGTTAGTTTCAGGAAAGAAACAATAATTGCCCTTATTAATAATTACAACTAATTCCTCAATAAATGCGAACCTAATGGAGATAATATTTATCTTAATATAGAATTTATTCATTTATAGGTAAGCCGATATGGAAAAGCAAGATTTAATTGATCAGTTAAATGAAGTTGAAAAGATTATACACACGTCTTTACCTTCTGAATATAAGCGCTTTATGATTGAGAACGTCAAAGATAGCTACTCTTATGAAATTCAACGAGCAAATGGTGGCCAGCTTTATGTTTTCAATTGTTTTGACTTGCTTGAAAGAAATAATACATACACAATTCAATCGGTGGAGCCTGACGTTTTATTGATTGGTCAAGATGGTGATTTGGGATACTTTTTGAATTTGCGTAAAGGTACTGATGAGATTTATTCTTTAGATCTTGGAGCGTTAGGAAGTCTGGACATGGATAAAGAAAGTAATAGCATATTTAGGCTATAATGTTTGATTTATTAATCATCTAGTTCAGAACATTGAAAAATCCTCGTCAAATCGTGAATTTTTTTTCAAAACAAATCAAATAGTAAAAAGTAGTTTATCAAATCGCAATTTTTAATGATATAATCTTCCCCTTCCACACCCGCGTTCCACCGCTGGTCTCTCTGCCTGGATTACGATTGCCGCAATAACCTGGTGTGGGAAGAGCGGGACGATAACCCTTCACGATGAAAAGAATATTATCTATGGAGGACGTGGGGAAGCTCCAGCTCGTTTGAATAGCCATGCGAATACACCGGGTAAATCACATTTGCAACAGTTGATTATATTTGATAATAATTTGACCAAAACGGAAATTAAATTCCTGGTACAAAGGATTATGGTTCTTAATGGTGGAGCTAAGTCAGTGATCTCCTTAAAAAATCTCATAAATAAAATCAGATCATTTAGTCCTTATAACCTAAATGCTAGCACATAGGATATTGCGGGTCGTAACAGTGATTGGGGTGGAAAAGTATTGAAAGATGCGTTATCAATTCTGAAAGGTAATAGCTTATGAAAGTAAAATACAAAGAGGGTGACATCTTTGTCATTCCGATGAGTAATGGGAAATTTGCGATTTGCCAGATTGTATTTGCTCCAAAAGAAAAGTTTAAGCAAGCAATAGGTTTCTGCATTTTATCAATACAGAATACGGAGGAGCTTGAAGATAACAGTTCACTGAGACCTTTATCTTTTGAAAAGTTTGGCAAAGAGATGAAGGTTGTTTTCACTGGCAATCAGAATATTAGCAAAGGCATTTGGAAAATTATTGGCCACGCTAATCTGACTGAAGAAAAAAAAGAATTAAAAATATTTAATTATGCTGGCGGCTTATATGATGGGGAGGACGAAATCAGGCGTTTATCTGTTGCTGAATATCCAAATTACACAACAATGGGGGTTTCAGGCTTTGAGCTTGTCGACAATGTTCTGATAAATATTTGATCATCAGGGGAGGCGGGCTTCCTAAGCTAATTTTCATACAGCAACAGCTCATAAACACCTTAAATAAATTCGCGATTTTTTTGATCATCTGGCCAAATAATATATGAATCATTTCAGTAACTGTGAAAAAAGATTGGACGTGCAGATATTGCTAAAAATGAAGAAGAATTATCTATTATTCTTCCTGATGATTTCATTTCACATTATCTGCAATTTAATGGTGGCACTCCTGAGAAAAGTTGGTGGGCCGATGATGAAGATTTTGAACCAGTAGAGGTGGCTGGGTTTAAACCGTTTATTTATAATAGTCAGACAAATGATGACCCTAGGTCTTTAATTGATGGTTGCTATGTCAGCATGTTGGATAGGCAAGTGATCCCAAAAAACCTTTTTCCCTTCGCAAATGATTGGGGAGGGAATTTCTTCTGTCTGGATTTAGATAATTACTCAATTGTATACTTTGCTACAGATTCTTTTGATGAGTATTTGACTATGCAAGAGAATCATATAAAACTTCAAAGATATCTGACAAATTCATTTTCCATCTTTGTTAATGGATTGGTAACAGAAGAAGATCTTTCATAAGAAGCCATTGAATGTTAGCAATATATTCACTACAATTAATAAGGGTAAATGTAAATTGAATAAGATGCCAGATAATTCAATTGTTGTTATTGATGTGGCTGGGACTAGTATAAAAATACGTGTTTTGGGAAGTGGTTTAATTAAAAAAATGCAGGCGATAGGTTTTTCATTAAAAGATGAGTTTATGGTTATACCTGTAATTGACGAACAGAATAAACAAAGAATAATAAGACTGTTAGTTGACGAAGGTGCTCTTTTTTTATTTGGACATGGTTGGTATCCATCTGAAGTAATAGAGTATTATAAAGAACAAAACATCAAATTTGGTAAATATAAAATTATTTACTGGAGTAATAGAAATACATACCATATAGAGGAGAGATAATCCCTCATAAAATAAATTCTGAAGAGCACTAATCAACCATTCAGATAATCTTCAAAGTACAGGAAGAAAAAATACTTTTGTTTTACCGGCTGAAGGCGTTTTTTTACTTAAAATTGAAAAAGTCAAAGGAAGTAAATGTTGTCTGTAGCTTCACAGTTCATACCCTGAATACCACCAGGGTCGTGTTCAACAGCTGCATGCTGAAAATAGAGTTATTAATTACGACAAGATTGATATTTTCTCAGAGGAACTATGATAAATTTGCAATCTTATAATGAAGCATTGGATTTTCTGGAATTATTTTTTCAAAAATATATTCTTGATTATAATTGCCTCCAGGATATGCAATCTATTTTAGAGGGTTGTCGAAAAGAAAAAACGGTTTCTATTCGATCTATAGACTCATGCTTTATGGTATATAGACGAAAGACTCAAGATTATAGAGTCATTGCTCATGAGGAACAGGAGATATGGAGGCAGTTGTTCAATATATGGCAATAAATTTTTATAATCAAAACTGGCAAGAGATGACGGATATCAAAGAGCAGTAATTGTGGTGCATGTTGTAATATTGGTAACATTTTTATCAGAGCAGTCAGGTGTAACGAGAATAAAAATCGAGGTAAGGTAATGAACAATAAAAACATACAAATAGTTAATCTACTGATTTCGCATAGTCAAATATTGTTACGATCCCGAGACTATGATGAGAAACTGAGTCAGTGGGGGAAAGGAAATATTTCACAAGGTGCTGTGCTTCATAAGGATTATGTCATATTTGATCCATTGCCAGATGATGCATTTGGCGCAAACGTGAATATTAAAGTAGAACAATCTTTCAATTTAGATGATAATTCTCAGCGCTGCATCGTTGTGCCATTTTTTGTTACGGAACAACATAAATTACAAGTCGCTTCAGCAACTGAAAAATTTGATTTAAGCTTAGGATTAAATGATAAAACTTATTCACTGTTTTATGAAGTTTGTGAAGGAGATGAAATTTATTATAATTTCACGCTCGTACCGACAAAAGAAACTGTTGCAGCTAAGTTTTTGCTAGACGATCCCTGGGGTGGAATAAAAAATCATCCTCTTAAAGAAGGTGTTTTTTAAATTTAAAGCTAACCAAAGAAGATTAATTTATAAAGAATCAGACGTAAAGAAGGCGATCATTATGTCGCCATCTTTAACGATGCAATTTTTCCCTTCCGCACGCAGGGCTGTTGAGCGCATGCGATGAATTCTACCGTCTCGATCGCTCATTGCCGCGTATTGACGGCGATGATGCACCGGCAGGGTTGCACGACAATCAGTTTCGGTATTTTTTGAACTGGCCGATTACTCTGAGGTACAGAAATGAAGAGAGATGACAGCGCGGTCGCGTGGATCAGATATAGACACTGCACTTTCAATAGACTCCTTTACAAGGTGACTCGTGGTCGTGGGAGTCTTCTTTTGACGCATGAAGGAACATGAAATCATTCTGAAAGGACTTCTAAGAGGCTACGTTGAGGCGAATTTACCATGATAAATGATGATGACCTTATTGAGTATGCGCGAGAAAAAATTCCGGATGAATATAGTTCTTCTCTAAATAAAAAGAATAATCTTCAATGTGCATCATTTATAAACAATACTCAAGATGAGTTGCGAATAATGAAAGCGCATAAAAATAATACAAAACTTACAGGGTTGAAGGTAGAAGGTCTTGATGAATTAATTATTGCTCTTGAAAACTATGATGAAGAAACTGTCTTAGTAATTAATATCCTAACTAAGTCATTTTCCTTTAAAATTTATTCAGATAAAAACAATGCTCTACTGGGTGTTATAATCCTAAAATTAAAAAAGAAAACCAACGAAGAAATTCGATTTGGGCGAGATGTTCTTGGCATTACGACTCCTCCTCCTGACATAGAAAATGATTAGTTTTTATTGCTTAAACTGGTGTACAAACCAACCAGAATCTCCATGCGTAGCGTTCCAGTATCAATTAACGCTTGCATACATGACTCCTTTGTTAAATGGAAACACTGTTTTAGGCGCAACCAAAAGTTGGATGTACTAAAATAAATCGAAATAAGAGCTCAGAGAAGCCTGTCATGAATTACGATTCATATAACGAAGTACTCGATTACCTCATTGTTTTTTTCAACGAAAGAGTGAATTCATCAATTTATTTAGAAAAAATAATGACTTTGATTGAAGGATCTCGCTCTGAAAAAACGGTGATGATAAGAGCTATTTATGAAACATACATGCAGTATGTAAAACAAAATAAAGATGGCATAAAAGTTATCGCTGGGGAAAAAGAAATGTGGATTGACTTATTGCACCATTGGCAATAAGACTTTATTGCTATGTGGATATTATTGTAAATGTTATAACAAATGTGATTTTACACGGAAAATTATCGTCATATAGTTGTTATCATATTAAGTCGACTATATCATTAAGATCTTGTTAGACAGTCAAAAGTAAAGCAGGGGAACATGATTGAATTCAATTTAAATCCGATTACCGGTGATCTGACATTTGATGATCTTCCTTTGGGAATTGATACTGAAGAAGGATTTTGTAAGAGTGGATTATACCACGAATTAAACAAGCGAAAAGCTGTAAATAAAACCATGCCGAATCACTACCTTGTTGACTCAGTAGCGTTTTTCGACAAAGAATTTCAAGTTACTATACGCCCGTTGTGCTATGGTTTTCCTTTTATGCTTCATCTTGTTGATAAAAACAGTCAGTATTATAACGCATTAAATGACTGGAATGCGCGAGCTAATATTCACATGCTAAATGAATCAGTGAAAAGCTTATCTGATTGGCTAAAAGAATCACTCAATCTGGACACGCCTGATACCACGGAAACAGACATGATTAGGTGGCGCTTTGAATGGGGGCGGGTTTCTGTCTCATATGAGATAAAATCATTTAATCACGGGATATATTTAACCTGGAATATAATGTAGTCACTTCCAGACAAGGTGGTTTAGATATGTTAGAAATGAATTTTGATGTTAATAGTGGCTTTGTGGCTATTAACAATTACCCCCTCGAGTTAAAGGATGTTGAGACTTTTAAAAACTCCGAATTTTACATGTTATTCTCTCCGTTGAATACAATAGGCTCTTATTATTTCTCTATTGATAATATCGATTGGAAAGATCAAACTTTCATATTAGAACTGAGGCCTTCTGTGTTTTCTTTTTCTCCTTGCATATTCCTTACCAGTAAGAATGGGAATTTTTATAAAACTTTATGGGATTGGGATAAAAGAGCCAATTTGCGTAATTTATCTGAAGAAGAACAGCGCTTGACAGCATGGGTTGATAGTGAAATAACCTCACGCCCTAAACTTAAAATTAGTACGCCTCCATACGGAACTCAGTGGCATCATGAGTGGGGAAGCATTATTGTACAGTCTAATGAGAAAAGCTTCGACTGTGGAATTTATATCGAATGGAATGTTTGACTGAATGACATTATTGATTAATAAAATTAAAAGGTTATAGAAAATGAGAATAACTAATCGACTGAAAAAGAAGGTACTAGTCCTGGATGGCATAGATAATGACTTTTTAGATTCTGGCGCAGAAATAGCATGCCCTGAATGCGAGGGAGTAATAATCTATTCTATCGTAAACTCATATGAATTTGACTCGCTCTCTGAAGAGGTGAAAGATTTTTTTGTTAAGAAAATGAGAGGTGTGAAGTTTGTTAGTGAACATAAGAAGTATATCTACGATGAAAGCCAATTATATGTTTCGAAAAACACTTGTTCAAAGTGTGTAAAGGAATTTTCTACTGTATTAACGTATAAAGAAGTGCAGCCAGCACGATACCGGGTATATCTTGTGGGGCTTTTTGAAGGTGATTTGAAACAGATCAAACTTTAAAAGTTGAGGTTTACCGATGATTGAAAATCTCATTTGTATTAAAGAAAATGACCTGCTTCAGTGGGCGTGTGCTGAACGTAACATACGGGTTAGGATGCCATTTTTAGACTCTGCAATGGTCGACTCAACACGCCAGTTAGTCTTTGCGTTAAGCGAACCAAAGCCATTACCAACTATTTTGACCATCTTCAGTGCTCAGGGCGAAAAACTATTCTGGTCTGCACCTCCTGAAGGCGCTATTTTCTATTACTTAACTTTCAACCAGTCAAAGGAAGTAATTGTGGCCTGTAGCTATGTGGTAAAGCAAAACGGCTGGCATGACTGGTTCTATTCGTGGAATAGGAAGAATAACGCGTTGTCTCGATCGGGCCCTGCATATTAAGATCAAATGTGCCCAAAATGATAACGATACCCGATGGCAACAGAGGAACTGCATAAACAATTCCAACAAACGGCTAAAAACACAGCTGAGAGGCAAAGGATGAGCACGGTTTATATTGTCATTTTAACCTATATCAAACCACTCGAAGAGATTGACGCAGCAATACCTGCGCATGTCGAGTGGCTAAAAAAAGGGTATGCAGAGGGAATTTTCCTCGCATCCGGAAAACGGGTGCCGAGAATCGGTGGGGTCATTCTCGCGAAATGTGAGAGTCTTGCCTCTCTTGAAGAGCGATTACGCGAGGATCCTTTTCAGAGGTTAAAGCTCGCGACGGCTGAAATCATTCCTTTTGAACCCAGCATGAAAACAGAACTCTTAGACAATGTCTTTTGACCCCGCAATAAAAAAACCACGCCAGGGCGTGGTTTTTTTTCATTCAAGACGACTCAGACGTTGAACAGGAAGTTCATCACATCGCCATCTTTAACGATGTATTCTTTCCCTTCCGCACGCATCTTGCCGGCTTCCTTCGCGCCTTGCTCACCCTTGTAGGTGATGAAATCTTCAAACGCGATGGTCTGCGCACGAATAAAGCCTTTCTCGAAGTCGGTGTGGATTTTACCCGCAGCCTGAGGCGCAGTTGCACCCACTGGAATGGTCCAGGCACGCACTTCTTTCACGCCAGCGGTGAAGTAGGTCTGCAGGTTGAGCAGGGCATAACCAGCACGGATAACGCGATTCAGCCCGGGCTCTTCCAGGCCCAGTTCTGCCATAAACTCATCACGCTCTTCGTCATCCAGTTCGGCGATATCGGCTTCTACTGCGGCACAAACCGGAACCACGACAGAACCTTCTTTCTCGGCGATAGCACGCACCTGATCGAGGTACGGGTTATTTTCAAAACCGTCTTCGTTCACGTTGGCAATGTACATGGTTGGCTTCAGCGTCAGGAAGCTCAGGTAGCGGATGAGCTCTTTCTCGTCTTTGCTCAGATCCAGAGAACGCAGCATGCCCGCGTTTTCCAGCTGTGGCAGACATTTTTCCAGCACCGCCAACTCGGCTTTGGAATCTTTATCGCCACCTTTGGCTTTCTTGGAGATACGGTGGATCGCACGCTCGCAGGTATCAAGATCCGACAGCGCCAGCTCGGTGTTGATGACATCAATATCTTCAGCCGGGTTTACTTTACCCGCTACGTGAATGATGTTGTCGTTCTCGAAGCAGCGTACAACGTGGCCGATTGCTTCGGTCTCACGGATGTTGGTCAGGAACTGGTTACCCAGGCCTTCACCTTTGGATGCGCCTTTTACCAGGCCCGCGATGTCCACGAACTCCATGGTGGTCGGCAGAATACGCTGCGGCTTCACGATTTCCGCGAGCTGATCCAGGCGCGGGTCAGGCATTGGCACCACGCCAGTGTTAGGTTCGATGGTACAGAACGGGAAGTTCGCCGCTTCGATACCCGCTTTGGTAAGCGCGTTAAACAGGGTGGATTTGCCCACGTTTGGCAGACCGACGATACCGCATTTGAATCCCATTTCTAAATCACCTTAATATCTTGATAATCAATCCGTTAACGATAACCGATTGATGAAAAGTAAATAACTACGCCTATTATACACGTAACCCGCATCACGCGCGGTAAAAAAGCCGTACTGGATGGATTATTGCGCTTTAAAAGCGTGCAAGCGGTTTGTCGCTTTGGTTAAGCCATCTTTCAGCCAGATTTCGGTGCAGCGCGCCGCTTCGTCTACCGCCTCGTCTATCAGTTTCTGCTCTGAAACCGGGGGCTTACCTAGCACAAAACCGACAACTTTGTTTTTATCGCCCGGATGGCCGATTCCCACGCGCAAACGGTGGAAATTTGGGTTATTGCCCAGCTTGCTGATGATGTCTTTAAGACCGTTGTGGCCGCCGTGCCCGCCGCCCAGTTTGAATTTTGCTACGCCAGGCGGGAGATCCAGCTCATCGTGAGCCACCAGAATTTCATCCGGGTTGATGCGATAAAACGTTGCCATTGCCGCCACGGCTTTACCGCTCAGGTTCATAAAGGTGGTAGGCACCAGTAAACGAACATCCGCGCCAGCAAGGTTGATACGTGAGGTATATCCGAAGAATTTAGGTTCTTCACGCAGGGGAGCACGTAACCGCTCGGCCAGCAGATCGACATACCATGCCCCGGCATTGTGGCGGGTAGCCGCATATTCTGCGCCCGGGTTGGCGAGGCCGACAATCAGTTTAATCGTCACGATTCAATTCCTAATGGGTTCCAGATCTGGCGCGTAGTTTACTGTCTGGCGCGCCGCTTGACAAAATTCTGCGATCGTCGAAGCGAAATACGAATAATTTCTGATTTGAACAATTAGAATTTCAAGCTGTTCAAAGTGTTATTTGTAAACTTTTGTTTGGGAGTTATCTGTAATTGTGATCATTCACGCAACTCATAAAAGGGGCGTTGTCTATACTTTACACACAAGGATTAGGGGCTTTTCCCCTGACAACCCAAAGTTCCGGAGGTGACACATGAAACGCAAAAACGCTTCGTTACTCGGTAACGTGCTGATGGGGTTGGGGCTGTTCGTGATGGTAGCCGGCGTGGGTTATTCAATTTTAAACCAGCTGCCGCAGCTTGATCTCCCGCAATACTTTGCGCATGGCGCGATATTGAGCATCTTCATTGGTGCAGTGTTGTGGCTGGCGGGAGCACGCGTGAGTGGCCATGAGGAAGTGTGTGACAAATACTGGTGGGTGCGTCACTACGACAAACGCTGTCGTCGCGATCAGCATAAGCACAGCTGACGCTACGTTAAAGAATACCGAAACGGCTCCTGAGGGAGTCGTTTTTTTTGCATCAAGGGTTGACCCTCACGTAACGTAAGGCTCCAGAGTAGCGGCACTGGCAAAGTAAAAGGAGCAGTTATGTTGATTCAGGTGGGTGAGCTGGCGAAACGGGCCGGGATCACCGTACGCACATTGCATCACTATGAGCAAACAGGGTTGTTGCTGCCTTCTGCCAGAAGCGCGGCAGGTTATCGGCTTTACAACCTGGCGGATGTCCAGCGTCTGCACATGATTCAGGCGCTGGCAAAAGCGGGGCTGGAACTTGCTGAAATCAGGGATTTCCTGGAACAGGAGTCGCTGTCGTTAACCGAGTTACTCGATGCGCAAATCACGCTGCTGGATAAACAGCTGCGCAGCATACATACGCTGCGCGACCGGCTGGTGGAGCTGCGGACCGGGCTTCTCGACGATGCGACGCCGGATCTGGAATCCTGGCTACAGACTCTGGAGTTAATGAATATGTACGATCGCTGGTTTAGCAAAGAAGAGTTACAGCAGCTCCCGTTTGCGGTGCAGAAGGATGCGCTGGCGGCTATCTGGTCAGGGCTGGTTGCAGAGGCAAACACGCTGTTGAAACAGCACCTACCCTTTACGGACCCGCGGGCCATGGACCTGGCGACGCGCTGGATGGAACGCCTGGAGCAGGATACGGCGGGCAAGCCGGAATTTCTCACCCGGCTGAACGAAATGCATAGCGTTGAACCGCAGATGCAGGTGCAGACCGGTATCACGCCGGAGATGACGGATTACATCACGCGCGCGTTTGCGGAATCAAAGCTCAACATATGGGAGAAGTATCTCACTGCCGAAGAGATGGCCTTTACCCGGGCACACTACTTTGACCGCATGATGGAGTGGCCGCCGCTGGTGGCAAAACTGCATCAGGCGCAGCGGGAAAATATCGACCCCGCCTCTGACGATGCGCAAAAGCTGGCTGAAAACTGGCTGACATTGTTCCAGTCTTACGCGGGCACCAGCCCGGAGACTCAGCAAAAGTTTCGCACGGCCATGCAGCAGGAGCCGCATCTGATGAAAGGAACCTGGATGACGCCTGCCGTGCTTGCTTGGCTCCAGCAGGCGATCGGGGTGATGATGCAAAGACGTTTCTCTGCACCAGGTGGCTCACAGATCCGCTAATGCGGCTTCACGGTTAGGATAAAAGGCAAGGCGACCAGGGATCGGCTGCACGCCCGCCCGCGCCATGGTGCGCAGTGGCTGAAACTCCAGGTTACTCACCCGCAGTTCACAGCCTTCCGGCAGACGTGCAACAAAGCGCTGGAAGGCATCCAGGCCGCCTGCATCCAGCACCGGTACGGCATCCCATTTCAGCACCACAACCCGTTTGCCCGCGATGCGGGACTCCAGATCGCTGAACAGACCTTCCGCCGCGGCGAAGAACAGCGGGCCAATCACGCGCAGCACCAGCACATCGTCAGGCACCTCCACGTTAACCGGGGAAAGGCGCGTCATTTGCGCAATGCGGCGCATAAACAGCAAAGAAGCCAGCACGATCCCGACGCTGATGGCGATAACCATATCGAACAGCACGGTCAGCGACATGCAGATCAGCATCACGATGATGTCGTCTTTCGGCGCGCGACGCAGCAGGTTCACCACCTTATGCGCCTCACTCATGTTCCAGGCCACCATCAGCAGCAGGGCGGCCATGGCGGAAAGCGGTAGCCAGGAGAGCAGCGGGGCGAGGATCAGCAGGGCGAGGATCACCAGCACGGAGTGGATAACCGCCGAAACGGGTGAGGTTGCCCCCGCGCGCACGTTTGCAGCTGAACGGGCGATGGCTGCCGTTGCGGTAATACCGCCGAAGAACGGCGCGACAAGGTTGCCTAATCCCTGGCCGACCAGCTCGCTGTTAGCTTTGTGCTTGGTGCCGGTCATCCCGTCCAGAACGACGGCGCAGAGCAGGGATTCAATCGCCCCCAGCATTGCCATAGAGAACGCTGCGGGAAGCAGGGCGCGCAGGGAATCCCAGCTTAGGGTAAAGCTGGAGCCGGGCATATCCCACGGCAGCACCAGCTGCGGCAACAGCTGTGGAATGCCGCTACCCTGCGAGCCGTCCGCCAGAACATAGTGGAACTGCGAGCCGATAGTCGCGACGTGACCACCGAACATATTGACGATAGCCATCACCGCGCAGCCCAGCAGCAGCGCGGGCAGGTGGCCCGGCAGACGGATCCCCAGACGGGGCCAGACGATCAGCGTACCCAGCGTCACAATCCCAATGGCGGCATCGCCCAGGTTGGCCGTCGGCAGCGCCATAAACAGGGCCCCCACTTTTTGCAGGTAGTGTTCCGGTACGTGGGGCATCTGCAGGCCGAGGAAATCCTTAATCTGCATGGTTCCGATGGTGATCCCAATCCCCGAAGTGAACCCCAGCGTCACGGAAAGGGGGATGTACTCGATCAGCCGCCCAAAGCGGGCCAGGCCAAACAGAATTAAAAAGACCCCGGACATCAGGGTGGCGACCAGCAGGCCTGCCAGACCAAACTGTTGCGAAACGGGGTAGAGGATCACCACAAAGGCGGCGGTCGGGCCGGAGACGCTAAAGCGCGAGCCGCCCGTCAGGGCAATGACTATCCCGGCAACGGCCGAGGTGTACAGACCGTACTGCGGCGCAACGCCACTGCCAATCGCCAGCGCCATCGCCAGCGGGATGGCAATAATGCCTACGGTGATCCCGGCAATCAGGTCACGCACAAAGCGTGAGGAGGTGTACTTCTCTTTCCAGCAGGCGTCGATGAGGGCGCGAAAGGGCAGAACATGTGAGGAGGTTACGTTTTTCACAATTATCTATCATCCGTATGCGCATCATCTGTCATGTGAATGGCAGGTGAAGGAGGCATTAATCATACAAATAAAACTCAGAGACAAAAAAACCCGCCGCAGCGGGTTTTTCGGCCGTGTTCGATTAGTGTTCGAACATTGCTGAGATAGATTCTTCGTTGCTGATACGACGAATCGCTTCGGCCAGCATCCCGGACAGGGTCAGGGTACGCACGTTTGGCAGTGCCTTGATCTCGTCGCTCAGTGGGATGGTATCGCATACCACAACTTCGTCGATAACGGAGTTGCGCAGGTTGTTTACGGCATTGCCGGAGAAGATCGGGTGGGTCGCGTAGGCGAATACACGCTTAGCACCACGCTCTTTCAGCGCTTCAGCCGCTTTACACAGCGTACCGCCGGTATCGATCATGTCGTCGACCAGCACGCAGTCGCGGCCAGCCACGTCACCGATGATGTGCATCACCTGAGAAACGTTAGCGCGCGGACGACGTTTGTCGATGATCGCCATGTCGGTATCGTTCAGCAGCTTAGCGATAGCACGGGCACGTACCACGCCGCCGATATCCGGAGAAACCACGATTGGGTTATCCAGGTTCAGCTGCAGCATGTCTTCCAGCAGAATTGGGCTGCCGAATACGTTATCAACCGGAACGTCGAAGAAGCCCTGGATCTGCTCTGCGTGCAGGTCAACGGTCAGTACGCGGTCAACGCCGACGCTGGACAGGAAGTCAGCGACAACTTTAGCGGTAATTGGCACACGCGCGGAACGGACGCGACGGTCCTGACGGGCATAACCGAAGTAAGGGATTACAGCAGTGATACGGCCTGCGGAAGCGCGACGCAGGGCGTCGACCATAACAACCAGTTCCATCAGGTTGTCGTTCGTTGGAGCACAGGTGGACTGGATGATGAAAATATCACCACCGCGTACATTTTCGTTAATTTGTACGCTGACTTCGCCGTCGCTAAAGCGACCTACGGCGGCGTCGCCGAGGGAAGTGTACAGGCGGTTGGCAATACGTTGTGCTAGTTCCGGGGTGGCGTTACCAGCAAAAAGCTTCATATCAGGCACGAGAAGAACCTCAGGCATGCGTCCAGTGGTGGATAGCGTTCGCCGCAAACTGTGCGGGCCAGGCGAAGGCTATCCAGGCGGTGTATTAAAGAGCGCGATGCAACGTCTGGAACAGGGTGACGTTGTCACCGAAACTCAGTCTGCGCCAGAATGGCCTGCTGTAGGGGGGAAATGTTCATCCCACGCGCTACAAAACCATGCAGCCAAACCGGCGCTTGCTCAAGCACCTGACGAGCGGCGGATTCGGTGTCAAATTCAGCAAAGACACAGGCCCCTGTACCAGTCAGGCGCGACGGCGCGTATTCTAACAGCCAGGAAAGCACCGCATCAACCTCGCGAAAACGTTTTCTTGCGATATCCTCGCAATCGTTGCTGAATTCACAATTTAATAACGTTTCTATTGACCGAACCGGGGTATTCCTTTTCAGGTCAGGATCTTTAAAGATGACCGGGGTTGGAATGCTCACGCCAGGGTGAGCAACCAGATACCATTTCTCCGGCGGTTCAGCCGGGGAGAGGACCTCACCCACGCCCTCAGCAAAGGCCGCATGACCGCGAACAAACACCGGGACATCCGCCCCCAGCGTCAAGCCCAGGGCTGCCAGTTCGTCCGTCGACAGCCCGCAGCCCCAGAGGTGGTTCAGCGCAACCAGCACGGTCGCGGCGTTAGATGAGCCGCCGCCCAGACCGCCTCCCATCGGCAGACGTTTCTCAATACGAATATCCGCACCGCTTCCTGCGGGCAGACGGCCTGATTCCGCCGCGGCTTTCATCAGCAGACGCGCGGCGCGCACGATGAGGTTGTCCTCATGCGCCACGCCATCGACCGGCGTCAGGAGGCAAATCTGCCCGTCCTGACGCAGTTCAATGGAGATCGTGTCGCCATAGTCAATAAACTGAAACAGCGTCTGCAGGGTGTGATAACCGTCAGCGCGCTGGCCGGTGATGTACAAGAACAGGTTCAGCTTTGCCGGAGAGGGCCATTGGGTCATCATTTAACGATCCAGTTGTCCATTTTCAGCTTGATACGCTGGCTGCCCTGGGTCAGCTCCATATTCGATGGCAGCGACGGTTTACTCTTACTGTCATAGGCGCTGTACACCACTTTCCAGGTTTTACCGTTTTGGGTGTAGTTCACCTGGCTCAGACGATACTGATCGTCCAGGGTGTAGTCGGTGGCGTCACCCGGCAGGCCGAGGATCCACTGGCGCAGGCTGTTGAGCGGGATAGGCATCCCGGTCAGCTTGCCAATCATCTCTTCGGCATCGGTCGCGGTGTAGTGCTGGCCTTTGTTATCGGTAATCTGCGCTTCGCCCGGTTTCGCGATAAGCTCCAGCTCGGTGCTGCCCAGCGGGTTCAGCAGCAGCAGGCGATAGTGGTCCTGACCCGTCTGCTGCCAGAAGAAGCGGGCATAAACTTTTTGTTCGTCAGAGAGATAAGCGAAAGCGCCGCGAGTCTGGTACTGGTTCAAATTACGGACGTCCTGCTGGTGCTGACGCCACTGCGGTGAATCAGGGCTTTTGCCCGGGCCTTTTGGTTGGGTGACGGTACACGCGGTCAGAACCAGTGCTGCCAGCGGCAGCAGGCGAATCAGTCGGGTCATAATAAGGACAAATCCTTGAGATACGTTGCAGTTATAACTGTTAATGCTAGCGTCGAAGGGGGCTACCGTCTACGTTCAAATTATCTCAAAGCGTTGTATCTACCCTAAATAATTCAAGCTGCATGAAGGCGGCAAGAGAGTGAATCCCCATGAGCATAGATAACTATGTGATTGGGGTGAACGAGCGCAGCCAACGCGCATGCAGCTTGAAGTATGACGGGTATAAGCTATTACTCCGAAAGGGGGCTGTCTCTTTTATTGATCTCGCGCATCCTGTATGATGCGTTCTGCTAACCTTATTAACGCTGGTACTACTCCCGCTCAACATGACCCTATTAGCACTCGGCATCAATCACAAAACAGCCCCGGTTTCACTGCGAGAACGCGTGACGTTTTCGCCGGATACGCTCGACCTGGCGCTGGACAGCCTGCTTGCACAGCCGATGGTGCAGGGTGGCGTGGTGCTCTCGACGTGCAACCGTACCGAGCTCTATTTAAGCGTGGAAGAGCAGGACAACCTGCATGAAGCGCTTATCCGCTGGCTATGCGATTACCACAATCTCAATGAAGACGAGCTACGCAATAGCCTGTACTGGCATCAGGACAACGATGCCGTCAGCCATCTGATGCGCGTCGCCAGCGGGCTGGATTCGCTGGTGCTCGGCGAGCCACAGATCCTGGGGCAGGTGAAAAAAGCGTTTGCGGATTCGCAAAAAGGGCATCTTAAGGCCAGCGAGCTGGAGCGCATGTTCCAGAAGTCGTTCTCCGTGGCGAAGCGTGTGCGAACCGAAACCGATATTGGTGCCAGTGCGGTTTCCGTTGCTTTCGCGGCCTGCACCCTTGCGCGCCAAATCTTTGAATCCCTCTCCACCGTCACCGTGATGCTGGTGGGCGCGGGCGAAACCATCGAACTTGTGGCGCGCCATCTGCGCGAGCATAAAGTGAAAAAGATGATTATCGCTAACCGCACCCGCGAACGCGCGCAGGTGCTGGCGGATGAAGTGGGCGCAGAGGTGGTTGCCCTGAGCGACATCGATGAACGTCTGAAAGAGGCGGACATTATTATCAGCTCGACCGCCAGCCCGCTGCCGATTATCGGAAAAGGGATGGTGGAGCGTGCGCTGAAGTCCCGTCGTAATCAGCCGATGCTGCTGGTGGATATTGCCGTCCCGCGCGATGTTGAGCCGGAAGTGGGCAAGCTGCCTAACGCCTACCTCTACAGCGTGGATGACCTGCAAAGCATCATTTCGCACAACCTCGCCCAGCGTAAAGCGGCGGCGGTGCAGGCGGAAACCATCGTTGAGCAGGAAACCAGTGAGTTTATGGCCTGGCTGCGCGCGCAAAGCGTCAGCGAGACCATCCGCGAGTACCGCGGACAGGCGGAGCAGGTGCGTGATGACCTGACTGCCAAAGCGTTAGCGGCCCTTGAACAGGGCGGCGACGCACATGCAATTATGCAGGATCTGGCGTGGAAACTGACCAACCGCCTGATCCATGCACCAACCAAATCTCTTCAGCAGGCTGCCCGTGACGGGGATGATGAACGCCTGACTATTCTGCGCAACAGCCTCGGGCTGGAATAGCGCCCTATACCCATTTTCTAAGACAAGGTGCACTTACGCCTATGAAGCCTTCTATCGTCGCTAAACTGGAAGCTCTGCACGAGCGCCATGAAGAAGTCCAGGCGCTGCTCGGCGATGCCGGGACCATTGCGGACCAGGAGCGTTTTCGCGCGCTCTCACGTGAATACGCGCAGTTAAGTGATGTTTCTAAATGCTTTACCGACTGGCGACAGGTTCAGGAAGATATCGAAACCGCGCAGATGATGCTCGACGATCCTGAAATGCGCGAGATGGCGCAGGAAGAGTTGCAGGATGCGAAAGCGCGTTCTGAGGAGATGGAGCAGCAGCTTCAGGTGCTTCTGCTGCCAAAAGATCCGGACGACGAGCGTAACGCGTTCGTGGAAGTCCGCGCCGGGACCGGCGGTGACGAAGCGGCACTGTTTGCCGGGGATCTGTTCCGCATGTACAGCCGCTACGCCGAGTCGCGTCGCTGGCGCGTGGAGATCATGAGCGCCAACGAAGGCGAACACGGTGGCTACAAAGAGGTTATCGCCAAGATCAGCGGCGACGGCGTGTACGGTCGTCTTAAGTTTGAATCCGGCGGTCACCGCGTGCAGCGCGTACCGGCCACCGAATCCCAGGGCCGTATCCACACTTCCGCCTGTACGGTGGCGGTGATGCCGGAGCTGCCGGAAGCGGAACTGCCGGACATCAATCCGGCGGACCTGCGTATTGATACTTTCCGCTCCTCTGGCGCGGGTGGTCAGCACGTTAACACCACCGACTCCGCCATCCGTATTACCCACCTGCCAACCGGCATTGTCGTCGAATGTCAGGACGAGCGTTCACAGCACAAAAACAAAGCCAAAGCGCTGTCCGTGCTGGGCGCGCGTATCCACGCGGCCGAAATGGCGAAACGCCAGCAGGCGGAAGCGTCTACGCGTCGTAACCTGCTGGGGAGCGGCGATCGCAGCGACCGTAACCGCACCTACAACTTCCCGCAGGGCCGCGTCACCGACCACCGCATCAACCTGACGCTGTACCGTCTGGACGAGGTGATGGAAGGGAAGCTGGACATGCTGATTGAGCCTATCGTGCAGGAATACCAGGCCGACCAGCTGGCGGCACTGTCCGAGCAGGAATAATGGATTTTCAGCGCTGGTTACGTGAGGCGGCAGGTGAGCTTTCCGAAAGCGAAAGCCCGAAACGCGATGCCGAAATTTTGCTTGAGCATGTGACGGGTAAAGCCCGCACGTATCTGCTGGCTTTTGGAGAAACCGAACTGACCGCGGAGCAGGAAGCGCAGCTCGCCGCGCTGCTTGCCCGTCGTAAAACCGGAGAGCCGGTGGCGCACCTTGTCGGTGAACGTGAGTTCTGGTCGTTACCCCTGTACGTCTCGGCGGCGACGCTGATCCCGCGTCCGGACACCGAGTGTCTGGTGGAGCAGGCGCTGGCGCGTTTACCGGCGGCGGCCTGCAGCATTCTCGATCTCGGGACGGGAACAGGTGCTATCGCGCTGGCGCTCGCCACCGAGCGGCCCGACTGTACGGTGACGGCGGTGGATGTCATGCCCGACGCGGTGGCGCTGGCGCAGCGTAACGTGGAACGTCTCGGGGTCCGCAACGTGACGGTGCTGCAAAGCAGCTGGTTTTCCGCGCTGGAGAATCGCACATTTGCGATGATTGTCAGCAATCCTCCTTACATCGACGAACACGACCCGCACCTTGCGCAGGGAGATGTTCGCTTCGAACCGCTGACGGCGCTCGTGGCCGCCAACGCGGGATTAGCCGATCTTGATCACATTGTGACAACGTCACGGGAACATTTACTTCCCGGCGGCTGGCTGCTCGTGGAGCATGGCTGGACGCAGGGAGAAGCCGTGCGGGCACTGTTTACGCAAGCAGGTTATGACGCTGTCGAAACCTGCCGCGACTACGGCGGCAACGAACGCCTGACGCTGGGGCGGTGGTCTTGAGTTCCGGGTATCTGCCATTTACTGATAAAGGCGTAAGGCTGACTGAAAGGCAGTTTGGCGTTATCATCTACATCGTTTTGAGTTTTATCGCGCCTGAGCGTCATTGTTCGCTCAGGCGTTACTGGGGTAAGTCATGAGGTCCTTAGCCGATTTCGAATTTAATAAAGTGCCGCTTTGCGATGGCATGATCCTGATTTCAGAGATGATTCGCGACGATTTTACGTCGCAGTTTGTCTATGATGAGCTGGAGAATCTGGTCAGCCTGGCGCGTGAAGAGATTAATCAGGCTCGCCCGCAAGACTGGCAATTAGAGAAGCTGCTGGAGCTTTTCTACGGCGAATGGGGTTTCTGCGACACGCGGGGCGTGTATCGCCTGTCTGACGCATTATGGCTGGACCAGGTCTTAAAAAATCGTCAGGGCAGCGCCGTGGCGCTGGGGTCTATTTTACTATGGGTCGCACAGCGTCTGGATATTCCGCTGGTGCCGGTCATTTTTCCGACGCAGATGATCCTGCGTGCAGAGTGGCTGGACGGCGAAATGTGGCTCATTAATCCCTTCAACGGCGACACGCTGGATGAACATACGCTGGACGTGTGGCTGAAAGGCAATATCAGCCCGGTGGCCGAACTCTTCAACGAAGATCTCGACGAGGCGGACAACGCAGAGGTCATTCGCAAGCTGCTGGATACGCTGAAGTCTGCATTAATGGAAGAGCGTCAGATGGAGCTGGCCTTGCGCGCCAGCGAAGTGCTGCTGCAGTTCAACCCGGAAGACCCGTACGAAATTCGCGATCGCGGGCTGATCTATGCCCAGCTCGACTGTGAGCACGTGGCGCTGAATGATTTGAATTATTTCGTCGAGCAGTGTCCGGAAGATCCTATTAGCGAAATGATTCGTGCGCAGATCAACGCGATCTCGCACAAGCAAATTACACTGCATTAATCTTAATTCCGATTCACACCTGAATAAGGCGATCCTATGAAACAAAAAGTGGTTAGCATTGGTGATATCAAGGTAGCAAACGACCTGCCGTTCGTCCTGTTTGGCGGCATGAACGTGCTGGAATCCCGCGATCTCGCCATGCGTATCTGCGAACACTACGTGACCGTGACCCAGAAGCTGGGCATCCCGTACGTGTTTAAAGCCTCTTTTGACAAAGCCAACCGCTCCTCCATCAACTCTTACCGTGGCCCGGGCCTGGAAGAAGGGATGAAGATTTTCCAGGAGCTGAAGCAGACCTTTGGCGTGAAAGTGATCACCGACGTGCATGAAGCCTCTCAGGCGCAGCCGGTGGCAGACGTGGTGGACGTGATCCAGCTCCCGGCGTTCCTGGCTCGCCAGACCGACCTGGTCGCCGCGATGGCGAAAACCGGTGCCGTGATTAACGTGAAAAAACCGCAGTTCGTCAGCCCGGGTCAGATGGGTAACATCGTTGATAAGTTTATCGAAGGCGGTAACGATCAGGTGATCCTGTGTGACCGTGGCGCTAACTTCGGTTACGACAACCTGGTTGTCGACATGCTGGGCTTCAGCGTGATGAAAAATGTCTCCGGCCAGTCTCCGGTGATTTTCGACGTGACCCACGCCCTGCAGTGCCGCGACCCGTTTGGCGCCGCGTCCGGTGGCCGTCGTGCGCAGGTTACCGAGCTGGCGCGTGCCGGTATGGCGACCGGCCTGGCAGGTCTGTTTATTGAAGCGCACCCGGATCCGGCTAATGCGAAATGCGACGGCCCATCTGCGCTGCCGCTGGATAAGCTGGAGCCGTTCCTGAAACAGATCAAAGCGATTGACGATCTGGTGAAGAGCTTCGACGAGCTGGATACCAGCAACTAATAAAAAAACCCGCTTCGGCGGGTTTTTTTATGTTTTCTCCCTCTCCCACAGGGAGAGGGTTGGGGTGAGGGCATCAGGCCGCACCGGATCAATCTTACGCAAAAATCGTCATTAAGTACGCAATAAACAACGCCATATGCGCCGCGCCGTTCAGCACGTTGGTACGCCCGGTGGAGAACGAAATCTGGCACAGCAGCAACGAGGCCACCATCACAATCATTTCCGGCGCACCCAGCGCAAACTGCAGCTCGTTGCCCGTCATAAAGGCAATCAGCGTCACCACCGGCACGGTAAGTGATATTGTCGCCAGTACGGAGCCGAAGAACAGGTTCATTGCGCGCTGTACCTGATTATTCAACACCGCTTTCAGCGCACCCAGCCCTTCAGGAGACAGGATCAGCAGCGCCACCAGGAAGCCGGTAAACGCTACCGGCGCGTTCAGCTCGGTTAACAGCGTTTCCAGCGGGTTGGCGTTCATCTTGGTGACGGCAATCACCGCAATCAGATGTACGATCAGCCAAACCGTATGCCACGCGCTGCTGTGGGCCGACGGCTTACCGTGGTGCGGGTCATCGTCGTCGCTGTCGTCTTCATGCTCATAAACAAACAGGCTCTGGTGCGTTTTGGTCTGAATCAGCAGGAACACGCCGTACATGGCGGCGGAAATCAGTGCGACCAGCAGTGCCTGACCGGTAGAGAAATTCGCGCCCGGCAGCGCCATCGGGAAGACCAGCACGATAATGGCCAGCGGGAAGAGGGCAATCAGATACTGTTTAATGCCGAACAGGTTCATATACTGGGTCGCGAACTTGCGCCCGCCCAGCAGCAGAGAGAAGCCCACCAGGCCGCCCGTCACAATCATAATGATAGAGTAGAGCGTGTCGCGCATCAGCGTCGGCGCGGCATCGCCGGTCGCCATGAGCGCGGAAATCAGGCTGACTTCGAGAATAACGACGGAAAGGCTGAGAATTAACGATCCGTACGGCTCGCCCAGACGGTGGGCCAGGACGTCCGCATGGCGAACGACGCTAAATGCGCTGGTTAAGATGCCGACCAGGGCAAGAATATTGATACCAACCACCACTGGCAGTGACTGACTGCTTCCCCAGAAGAGCAGCACAGCCAGTGCCAGAACCGGGAAAATGAGTGACGTCTCCTTGTGGCGGGTCTTTACCGCCTCGTGTGTTGCTGTCATGTGCTTCTCCATCAATGCAGGTGCTTGTAATTATAGATAGATTTTTGAGGTCATTAAACTAACAGATCTCTGTTAAATACCCTTTATTTTTTACTTAATTTTACCCTTTTTCATAAATTTAATGCCTGACTCATGTAATTGACTGTTTTCATATAATACTTATTAAATAACAATAAATTACATTTGGTTTGAAACCATAAATTAAGGCCGGGTGGCACGCTGCCATATCGTCGTCCACACTTATCTCTTTAAGCAAAAGAGAGGTGAGTGATGCCATATAAAACGAAACGCGAATTACCAGACAACGTGCAAAACGTGCTGCCCGCTCACGCGCAGGATATCTACAAAGAGGCGTTTAACAGCGCCTGGGATCAATACAAAGATAAGGACGATCGCCGGGATGATGCCAGCCGTGAAGAGACGGCACACAAAGTCGCCTGGTCCGCCGTAAAACATGAATATGAAAAAGGAGGCGACGATAAATGGCATAAAAAGAAATAGCCGTGAAATAATTCGCTGCCTTCATTTTGACTTTTCAGGCGGTTGAACTGCCGTTGTATTGCAACTGGTCCGCTAATTGCTTATCGTTATTTAACTGCTGGCAAAATGACCAGCACATAATGCCGGGAAGGCGAATTACAGATGTCGCAAGGAAGCATGCAGTGGCGGAGGTGTAAAGTGTTAACGCGTGATTTCTTAATGAAGGCAGATTGTAAGACGGCATTTGGTGCTATTGAGGAATCGCTTCTCTGGTCAGCTGAACAACGTGCGGCGTCACTTGCTGCCACGCTTGCCTGCCGCCCGGATGATGGCCCGGTATGGATTTTTGGCTACGGTTCCCTGATGTGGAACCCGGCTCTGGAATTTGTCGAATCGGCAACGGGAACGCTGCCTGGCTGGCATCGCGCATTTTGCCTGCGTCTGACGGCCGGACGCGGCAGCGCGTGCCAGCCGGGACGTATGCTTGCACTGAAAGAGGGCGGGCGCACCACGGGCGTGGCGTATCGCCTTCCTGATGCCTCGCTGGAAGAGGAGCTTACGCTGCTCTGGAAGCGTGAGATGATCACCGGCTGCTATATGCCGAGCTGGTGCAAGCTGGAGCTGGACGACGGACGCACCGTCAATGCGCTGGTGTTTATTATGGACCCGCGTCATCCGCTGTATGAAGCGGACACCCGCACGCAGGTCATAGCCCCGTTGATTGCTGCCGCCAGCGGACCGCTGGGGACCAATGCACAATATCTCTTCTCCCTGGATCAGGAGCTGACCCGCCTCGGCATGAAAGACGATTGTCTGAATGAGCTGGTGGTAAAGGTGAAGGCTCTGCTGGAAAGGAACCCGCTCAACGGCACGCTGCGACCGGGCTTTGCCTGATGATACGCCCGGCTCGCCGGGCGTTTATTATTATGCAGCCACGTAGCTGACGGAATGCTCCAGCGACTGGCTGTGGCTGTCGATCAGCACATCCCACGTGCCGGTATACGGTACGGTAAGCCACGCTTTATCATCCTGCACGGTGAGAATATCCGCCTGGGATTGTTTATGTGCTTTCGCACTCATCAGGTGAATACGACAGCGCTCTGAGCAACGCACCACTACCGTATCCCCGCCAAACAGCTTCAAACTTGTTTTTACCAGTGCCATTTTTTTACCCCGTCGATTTTGCCCATCCCGAGCGTGATATTGTTCACAAATTACTCATTGCATAACACCAAAGCGGGGGGCGAGGGATGATGATTTTGATCAAAAAATGGCATAACGTTTAAACAAAAATGACAAAATTCCTGAAAGCATTCAGCTGGCGCGGGTTTTACCCGGTAAACCCGCGCCGGAATAAAATTAAATGCGGAAATGGCCGGCGGTTTCAGCAAGGTCCCCAGCCTGGCTCTGCAGGGCACCCGCGGCGGCGGCGGATTCCACTACCAGCTCGGCGTTCTGCTGGACCATCCTGTCGAGATGGGTCACCGCATGATTGATCTCATGAATGCCTTTCATCTGCTCGCTGGTGGCGATGGAGATTTCGCGCATGATGCCGGAGACGCTGCCGATGCTGGAGCGGATCTCGTCCATGCTTTCCCCGGCCAGATGCACGTAGCGGGAGCCGGTGGCCACGCTGTCGGTGGTGGAATCGATCAGCGATTTGATCTCTTTCGCCGCCTGGGCGCTGCGGCTTGCCAGGTTACGCACTTCGCCTGCCACCACGGCAAACCCGCGACCCTGCTCCCCGGCACGGGCCGCCTCGACGGAGGCGTTCAGCGCCAGAATGTTGGTCTGGAACGCGATGCCGTCAATCACGCTGGTGATATCGCCAATTTTAGCCGATGCGACTTCGATGGACTGCATGGTGCTGATCGCCTGGGATACCACCTCGCCGCCGCGCGCCGCGGCCGCTGAGGCCTTGCTCGCCTGGTCGTTCGCTTCTGCCGCCGACTCGTTCGATTGGGTCACGGAGGCGGTGATCTGCTCCACGGCGCTGGCCGTCTCGCGCAGGCTGGACGCCGCCTGCTCGGTACGTCCGGAGAGATCCTGGTTACCCGCCGCAATCTCCTGGGCGGCGTTTTTCACCGATTCACTGGCATCACGGAGCTGCACCATCACCACCGACAGCTTATCGCTGAAGGCGTTAAAGGCCTGCGCAATCTGCGCCACCTCGTCCTCGCCGCTGTCCGGCAGACGCTGCGACAGATCGTTAGTCCCGTTGGCAATGTTGTGCATCGCGTCGCGAATGTCGGACAGACGCTTCAGCAGGCGGGCAATCAGGAGGTGAACAATGGCCGCGCTCAGCAGTGCCAGGATCACCAGCGAAATCGCCGATGCTTTAAGCAGGGAACGCATGCCGGAGGTGGCGTCGCCGTTGTCGAGGGCGACGACTAGCAGCCAGTTTGTGCCCGGCACGGCTGTCGCCACGAAGGTTTTTTCAGCATCGTTCAGCGTGCCGTCAACCGGGTTACCGCTTTTCAGCGCAGCAAAATCGATGCCTTTGATGGTCTCAGCAAACGGTTTAAGCGTCAGAGCCGGATCGTTAGCGGCAATCACGCTGCCGTCACTGTTCAGAAGCAACCCGCTGCTGGCCGGGGTTGGATGGATCCCGCGTACGTTCGCCACCACGCTGTCCATGGCCACATCGCCCGCCACTACCGCTTTCAGTGTGCCATTCTCTTTCACCGGCACGGCGAAGGTCACCACCAGTTTACCGGTCCCCGCGTCAACGTAGGGCGCGGTGACAACCGGACCGTCCGTACTGACCACCTGCTGATACCACGGGCGAATGGTCGGGTCATAATCCGCCGGAACGCCCGCCGGTTCAGAGAATTTCGCCGTTTTGCTGGCGTAGCCGACATAAACGTTGGTGAATCCACCCGCCTGTGCAAGCTGTTTAAACACCGGAACCGGATCGTCACTCAGTGCGACGGTCTGCGCGGAGGCGATCACCGTCATCTTGCTTTTGACCCAGTCGGCAATCGCCATGTTATGGCTGGCGCTGGTGCTGGTCAGGATATCGCGCTGTGACTGCTGGTTATCCTGGCGTGTGACCTGGAAGTTAATAACGGTGTTGAGGAGAAGGGCGACGACCAGACAGCCTGCCGTCGCCGCGATGATGCGTGCACGAATCGATCTGAACATAAGTGAAATACCTGCTGTGTTGTTTCCATGCCTATCGGCAAGCCAGCAGGTAAACTTGATGCTGAAACCGCGTCCATAAGAAAATAATATTTTTACGGGTTTATTATTAAAAAGTTAATACTTTATCTGCGGACAGCGTCCACTCGGCCAGCTCAACCAGCGTACCAATTTCTACGCCATCAATCAGCGGCAGTCCGGTAATGCCGCGCCCGTCGGTGCAGGTCTTGCACAATTTCACCGGCACGTTTTGCGCGGTCAGGATCTCCAGCATCTGCTGAATGTTATAACCCTCGGCCGGTTTTTGTCCCTTCAGCCCGGCGGTGACCGCGTCGGACATTAAAAAGAGGCGTAACGCCAGGTCGCTCTCTTTTTCACGCAGCGCAATGGCCAGGCGCAGGCTGTTAAAAAGGGATTCACTCCCGTAGGCCGCACCGTTGGCGACGATAACAATCTTTTGCATGTTGACTCCTGTTCTTATAAAGGCACGAATAATATAGGGTTTACCGAGTTTACGCTGCCTGCAGCCGTCAATAAACTTCAGGATATTCCTGAAATTTCCCGTAAGGCTGCAATTCTTTCTTAATAGCGTTAAGGTAAGACGTCTTTTACAAAAATCCAGGCGCTAAACCCAACGTTGATGGCTGTATCGTCTCGCATTCGTTCTCTGCTATTACTCTCCCTTTTGTCGGCCGGAGCCGTTCACGGTGCGCCGAATTCCTTTATGCATCAGGCTCAGCACCCCTTTGATAATAACGGGGACAGTCTGCCCGACCTCGGCCTGGCGGCGCCTACGGGCGAAGGGGAGAAGCATCTGGCCGAAATGGCGAAAGCCTTTGGTGAAGCCAGCATGACCGACAATGGCCTGACGACCGGCGAGCAGGCGCGTCAGTTTGCCTTTGGTCAGGTGCGCGACGCGGTAAGCGGGGAAGTGAACCAGCAGATTGAGTCCTGGCTGTCGCCCTGGGGAAACGCCAGCGTGAACCTGCTGGTGGATAACGATGGCAAATTTAACGGCAGCAGCGGGAGCTGGTTTATCCCGTGGAACGATACTAACCGCTACCTGAGCTGGAGCCAGCTTGGCCTGACTCAGCAGACGGATGGCCTGGTCAGTAACGCTGGAATCGGTCAGCGCTGGGTCGCCGGGAAATGGCTGCTGGGTTACAACACTTTTTACGATAATCTTCTGGATGAAAATCTGCAGCGTGCCGGGTTGGGGGCGGAAGCGTGGGGGGAAAATCTGCGCCTGTCAGCGAACTATTATCAGCCCTTTGCCGGATGGCGCGAGCGCTCTGACGTTCAGGAGCAGCGCATGGCGCGCGGATATGACGTGACCGCTAAAGCCTGGCTGCCGTGGTTCCATCATCTCAATACCAGCGTTAGCTTCGAGCAATACTTTGGCGATAACGTCGACCTCTTCAACAGCGGAACCGGCTATCACAATCCCGTAGCGGTGAATCTGGGGCTTAACTATACCCCCGTTCCGCTGGTCACCTTGACCGCCGGGCATAAGCAGGGCGAAAGCGGCGAGAGCCAGAATAACCTCGGGCTGAAGCTCAACTATCGCTTTGGCGTGCCGCTGGCTAAGCAGCTTTCCGCCGATGAGGTCGCCGCCACGCGCTCCCTGCGCGGCAGCCGCTATGACTCGCCCGAGCGCACCAGCCTGCCGGTGATAGAGTTCCGCCAGCGTAAAACGCTGTCCGTCTGGCTGGCCACGCCGCCGTGGGATCTGAAAGGGGGCGAGACCGTGATGCTGAAGCTTCAGGTTCGCAGCACGCACGGCATCCGTCAGATCCACTGGCAGGGGGATACGCAGGCACTGAGCCTGACGTCGCCGGCGAAAAGCAACAGCACCGACGGCTGGAGCGTGATTATCCCTGCCTGGGATGACCGGGAAGGGGCGACAAACCGCTGGCACCTGTCGGCGGTGGTGGAAGATGAGAAAGGCCAGCGCGTCTCGTCCAATGAGATCACGCTTGCCGTGGTGCAGCCGCTGGTCGCATTGCCTGACGACGATCCGCGCTGGAAGCTGCTGCCGGATGAGTAGTCCTTAAAAAATGCGTTCCTGATGCACCCACACGGCGGCTTCAACGCGGGATTTTAGCTTCATTTTCTTCAGCATATGCTTCACGTGTACTTTGACCGTGCTTTCGGTGATATCCAGACGGCGGGCGATCATTTTGTTCGGCAGCCCCTGGGCAATGAGTTTGAGAATATCGCGCTCGCGCGGGGTTAACTGGCTGACGTCACGGTCAGAGGTGGCGCGGTTGGCGCGCAGGCTGGCGGCCAGAACCGGCGTTAAGGCTTCGCTGAGCACCATTTCGCCCGCCGCCGCCTGCTGTAGCGCCTTAAGCAAGTCTTCCGGCTCCATATCCTTCAGCAGATAGCCATCCGCCCCGCGCTTCAGCGCCGTGACTACGTCCTCCTCATGGTTCGACACGCTAAAGACGACGATGCGCCCGGAAAGCGATTTTTCCCGCAGCTTGTCGAGGGTCTCCAGACCGTTCATGCCGGGCATATTCAGATCGAGCAGGATCAGATCGGGATCGAGGGATTCGGCAAGCTCAATGCCCTGTTCACCGTTGCTGGCTTCGCCCACCACGGTGATATCGGGTGCCATGCTGACCAGCTGTTTCACGCCAGTACGCAGCATCGGATGGTCGTCGATCAACAGGATGGATGCCGGTTCCTGATTAGTCATGGGTTTCTCCTTGAACAGTTGTGAGCGGTTTCTCGGGAATAAAGGTGACGACAACTTCCGTGCCGCCCGTCTCTCTCCGGCGAACCTGGCAATCACCGCGCAGGCTTTGGGCGCGGTCTCGCATAATGATTAAACCATAGTGGTTAGTGCGTTCGGCATTTTCCGGCACGCCGCGGCCGTTATCGTGAACCGTCAGTTTCACCTGATTATCGTGCTGGCTGACGGTGACCGTGACCGCCGTCGCGTCAGCGTGTTTAAGCACGTTGCTCAGCGCTTCGCGGGCGATCTGCAGTAGATGGATGGCCTGATGGGAGGGGACAAACCGCGGCGGCAGCTGGTAATCCAGCTTCACCGGGAACCCCAGCCGGGCGCTAAATTCGTGACAGCTGGCTTCCAGCGCCGGGCGCAGGCCCGGCTCGGTCAGCTGCAGGCGGAAGGTGGTCAGCAGCTCGCGCAGCTGTATCCAGGAGGTGTTCAGCTCGTTGCGGATCTGGCTGAGCAGCTGCTTGTTGCTTTCGGGCATCTCCGCATCCTGCATCTGCAGGCAGCTCACCTGCATTTTCATACAGGAGAGCGACTGAGCGATAGAGTCGTGAAGCTCGCGGGCGATGGTCGCGCGCTCTTCCATGACGATCAGCTGCTGCTGCTTTTCCTGATGCCTGTCGAGCGCCAGCGTGGCCGTCAGCTGTTCAACCAGTGTATCCACCAGCTGCTGCTGGTCGTGGCTGAGGTGACGCCCGGCTGGCAGTGTTGCCAGCAGAATGCCGTACTGAGTGTGGCTGTCCGTCAGGCGCCACTTCAGGGTGGTGCCGCCGGTCGTCAGCGGCGGCAGGCCGCGAGGACAAAGATGGCAGCCTTTGTCATCGCAGGACATATCGGACTGGCAGGTGAATTCCTGGTGGTTATCTTCGTCTTCCATATCGTAGACCCGCAGCTCAAGGTCGTGAAGCAGGGTCAGATTTTGCAGGCCGTTCAGTACCGGCGAGAGACGTTCACATAGCGGTACCTGCATGTGCAGCCGACGGTTGGCCTGCCACAGGAAGGAGAGGATCTCGTTTTTCTGCTCCAGCCCGGCCGTTTTTTCCTGAACGCGCTGTTCCAGCACCGCGTAGCTCTCGGAGAGCTCTGCCGACATAGTATTAAGCGCCTGGCCGAGCATGGCCATCTCATTGCGCCCGCTGATGTGCGTGCGCTGGGTAAAGTCGCGTGCGGTGACCGCGCGGGCCATGGCCAGCAGCTGTTTCCATGGGTTCAGCAGCCGCGCGCGGAGCCAGACGATGGTGAAGATCAGCAGCAGCCCCATAAACAGCGCCATGGCCCGGTGCACCATTACCACCCGGTCGATGCGTAATTCGGTGGTCTGGTCGAAAGCGGAGACCAGCGCATCAATGCGGGAGACGAACCCCGCCACGTCCTGCGCAACGGTTTCCGTGCTGCGCGCCTGTTTTAGCCCGGGCTGCAGCTGGGTGTGCCAGTAGCCCTGAAGGGCGTTAAGCTGGGATTGCTGACCGGCGCGGATAGCGGCTTTTTCCAGCTCGGGGCTGAAGACCGTGCGCTCCATTTCATCAATCAGGGGACGATCGTCCTGCGTCAGGGGAACCGATGCCAGCAGGCGATAGCTCTGCATGCGTAGCGAGCCTGCCTCGTTGATGGCATGCGCATTACCCTGTACTCCCTGTACCAGCCAGCCGGAGATCGCCATGCCGGTCACACCGATGGCGGTGGACAGCAAAACGATCAGGGCGAGCTGATTCACGAGCGTCAGCGGAGATAAACATCTTTTTAACATAGAGGTGGCGTGCTCCTGACGTGGCCTGCTTGCAGGAATGGCGCTATTCTGGTGCATACCCTGGAGTATACCCATACCAATAAAGGATTACCCCTAAATTGCCAACGGAGTAGGGGGGAGGAGGTGGGGGTAGCCAGGAACCGTCAGCACCGTGAAAAACCACGTCTTTTTTACCGAATTAGCCTACTCACTAAGGGTGAGGCCTTATTTTTTGCCGCAAATCCTCCCACTTTTCCTTTGATTTATATCAACTTACCGCCGCTCTAAAACCCTAATGTTTGCAGCATCATTCGAGAATCAGAGGTGTCTATGAGTCACTCATCCGCTCCCGAAAGGGAAAATGGTGCCGTTATTACAGACTGGCGTCCAGAGGATCCGGCGTTCTGGCAACAGCGCGGCCATCGTGTAGCAAGCCGGAATCTGTGGATTTCCGTGCCGTGTCTGTTATTAGCGTTTTGCGTATGGATGTTGTTTAGCGCGGTGGCGGTCAACCTGCCGAAAGTGGGTTTTACGTTTACCACCGATCAGCTATTCATGCTGACCGCGCTGCCGTCGCTGTCAGGCGCGCTGCTGCGTGTGCCTTACGCGTTTATGGTGCCGGTGTTTGGCGGTCGTCGCTGGACGGCGTTCAGTACAGGCATCATGATCGTTCCTTGTGTCTGGCTCGGATTCGCGGTGCAGGATACCTCTACGCCATTTAGCGTATTCGTGATTATCTCCCTGCTGTGCGGTTTTGCGGGTGCAAACTTCGCCTCCAGCATGGCGAACATCAGCTTCTTCTTCCCGAAAGCGAAGCAGGGCGGCGCGCTGGGGATTAACGGCGGTCTGGGGAATATGGGCGTGAGCGTGATGCAGCTCATTGCCCCGCTGGCGATCTCGGTCTCCATTTTTGCAGCCTTTGGCGGCGGTGGCGTTGCGCAGGCGGATGGTTCTTCCCTCTATCTGCAAAACGCAGCCTGGATCTGGGTACCGTTCCTCGTGGTCTTCACCCTCGCAGCCTGGTTCTTTATGAATGACCTGTCCGCGTCGAAGGCGTCGCTGAGCGAACAGCTGCCGGTGCTGAAGCGTGGACACCTCTGGGTGATGGCGCTGCTGTATCTGGCCACCTTCGGTTCGTTTATCGGCTTCTCAGCGGGCTTCGCGATGCTGTCGAAAACGCAGTTCCCGGAGATTCAGATCCTGCACTTTGCCTTCTTCGGGCCGTTTATTGGTGCCCTGGCACGTTCGCTGGGTGGCATGGTATCTGACCGCCTGGGCGGTACCCGCGTGACGCTGGTTAACTTTGTCGTGATGGCTGTCTTCTGTGCGCTGCTGTTCCTCACGCTGCCAGCCGACGGGCAGGGCGGTAACTTCATCGCCTTCTTCGGCGTGTTTATGGTGCTGTTCCTGACGGCCGGGCTGGGGAGCGCGTCAACCTTCCAGATGATCTCCGTGATTTTCCGTAAGCTGACCATGGACCGCGTAAAAGCACAGGGCGGGAGCGAAGAGCAGGCCATGCGCGAAGCGGCGACGGATACGGCTGCGGCGCTGGGCTTTATCTCTGCCATCGGCGCGATTGGCGGCTTCTTTATCCCGAAAGCGTTCGGTATCTCTCTGGACCTGACCGGCTCTCCGGCCGGTGCCATGAAAGTCTTCCTTGTCTTCTATATCGCCTGCGTCGTGATTACGTGGCTGGTATATGGCCGTAATAACAAGAAAAATAAGTAAGTATGATTATCCGTTTACGCGGCCTTCGGGCCGCGTTTTTTTTGGCGTCAAAATAGTTACAACATACTGGTTGCCATGCAGAGGAAATCCGCAGGCAGCACTGTGATCGCCATCGCTTTACAGGGCGCTCTACCCCTTAATACCTGAGAGGTTAAATTTTGCCTGGCGGTTTGTACGATAAAATAAAAATAACGATATATTTCATGTGGATATGAAGTTTCAAAAGATACCGCTTTGGTGGTATTCGGTGTAATTCCTCGCCTGAAAGTCCCTCCTCGTCTTGATCGTTATCAATTCTCCCCCTCTTTCAGGGCGTTACCTTCGCTGCAAATCAGCAATGTCGATTTAGAGAGCCACAGGCTCCACACAGGAGATACCCGATGAGCAAATTTTTGGACCGGTTTCGCTACTTCAAGCAGAAGGGTGAAACGTTTGCCGATGGGCACGGCCAGGTTCTGGATACCAACCGGGACTGGGAAGACGGTTACCGCCAGCGCTGGCAGCATGACAAAGTCGTCCGTTCGACCCACGGCGTGAACTGCACTGGCTCATGTAGCTGGAAGATTTTCGTTAAAAACGGTCTGGTGACCTGGGAAATGCAGCAGACCGACTATCCTCGCACCCGCCCGGATATGCCGAACCACGAACCGCGCGGCTGCCCGCGTGGCGCCAGCTACTCCTGGTATCTCTACAGCGCGAACCGTCTGAAATACCCCCTGATGCGCAAGCGCCTGATGAAAATGTGGCGTGAAGCGAAAGTGCAGCACAGCGATCCGGTGGATGCCTGGGCCTCCATCATTGAAGACGCTGACAAAGCAAAAAGCTTCAAGCAGGCCCGCGGTCGCGGAGGTTTCGTTCGCTCCTCATGGAAAGAAGTGAACGAGCTGATTGCCGCTTCCAACGTCTACACCGTCAAAACCTACGGTCCTGACCGCGTGGCGGGTTTCTCGCCGATCCCGGCGATGTCGATGGTCTCTTATGCCTCCGGCGCGCGCTATCTCTCTTTAATCGGCGGTACCTGCCTGAGTTTCTACGACTGGTACTGCGACCTGCCGCCCGCGTCTCCGCAGACCTGGGGCGAGCAGACCGACGTGCCGGAATCCGCGGACTGGTACAACTCCAGCTACATCATCGCCTGGGGCTCTAACGTGCCGCAGACCCGTACGCCGGACGCGCACTTCTTTACCGAAGTCCGTTATAAAGGCACCAAAACCGTGGCGGTCACCCCGGACTACGCCGAAATCGCCAAGCTGTGCGATCTGTGGCTGGCACCGAAGCAGGGTACCGATGCGGCGATGGCGATGGCGATGGGCCACGTCATGCTGCGCGAGTTCCATCTGGATAAACCAAGCCAGTACTTCACCGACTACGTCCGTCGCTACACCGACATGCCGATGCTGGTGATGCTCGAAGAGCGTGACGGCTACTACGCAGCAGGCCGTACGCTGCGCGCTGCCGATCTGGTGGACGCGCTGGGCCAGGAAAATAACCCAGAGTGGAAAACCGTTGCCTATAACAGCAACGGCGAGCTGGTGGCGCCAAACGGCTCTATCGGCTTCCGCTGGGGCGAGAAGGGCAAGTGGAACCTTGAGCAGCGTAACGGCACGACCGGTGAAGAGACGGAACTGCGCCTGAGCATGCTGGGTAGCCAGGACGAGATCGCCGAGGTGGGCTTCCCGTACTTCGGCGGTGAAGGTTCCGAGCACTTCAACAAGGTTGAACTGAAAAACGTACTGATGCACAAGCTGCCGGTGAAACGCCTGCAGCTGGCCGACGGGACTACCGCGCTGGTCACCACCGTCTATGACCTGACCATGGCGAACTACGGCCTGGAACGTGGTCTGGGCGATGAAAACTGCGCCACCGGCTATGACGATGTGAAAGCCTACACCCCGGCATGGGCAGAGCAAATCACCGGCGTTCCACGCGCGCAGATCGTGCGTATCGCCCGCGAGTTTGCGGATAACGCCGACAAGACCCACGGTCGCTCCATGATCATCGTCGGTGCGGGTCTGAACCACTGGTATCACCTCGATATGAACTACCGTGGCCTGATCAACATGCTGATCTTCTGCGGCTGCGTAGGTCAGAGCGGCGGCGGCTGGGCGCACTACGTGGGCCAGGAAAAACTGCGTCCGCAGACCGGCTGGCAGCCGCTGGCGTTTGCCCTCGACTGGCAGCGCCCGGCACGCCACATGAACAGCACTTCCTACTTCTATAACCACTCCAGCCAGTGGCGCTACGAGACGGTCACCGCGCAGGAGCTGCTGTCGCCGATGGCGGATAAATCCCGCTACAGCGGCCATCTGATTGACTTCAACGTGCGCGCCGAGCGCATGGGCTGGCTGCCGTCTGCGCCGCAGCTGGGTACTAACCCGCTGCGCATTGCGGAAGCGGCAAAGCAGGCAGGCATGTCACCGGTGGATTACACCGTGAAATCCCTGAAGGATGGCTCAATTCGCTTCGCAGCGGAACAGCCGGAGAACGGTAAAAACCATCCGCGTAACCTGTTTATCTGGCGCTCCAACCTGCTGGGCTCGTCCGGTAAAGGCCACGAGTACATGCTGAAATACCTGCTCGGTACCGAAAACGGTATCCAGGGGAAAGATCTCGGCAAGCAGGGCGGCGTGAAGCCGGAAGAGGTGGAGTGGAAAGACAACGGTCTCGACGGCAAGCTGGATCTGGTGGTCACCCTCGACTTCCGCCTGTCCAGCACCTGCCTCTACTCCGACATCGTGCTGCCTACCGCCACCTGGTACGAAAAAGACGACATGAATACCTCGGACATGCATCCGTTTATTCATCCGCTGTCTGCGGCCGTTGACCCGGCGTGGGAATCAAAAAGCGACTGGGAAATCTACAAAGACATCGCGAAGACATTCTCCGAAGTCTGCGTGGGGCACCTCGGCAAAGAGACCGACGTGGTGACGCTGCCAATCCAGCACGACTCCGCCGCCGAACTGGCGCAGCCGCTGGACGTGAAGGACTGGAAAAAAGGCGAGTGCGACCTGATCCCGGGCGTGACCGCGCCGCACATTATTCCGGTTGAACGCGACTACCCGGCAACCTACGAGCGCTTTACCTCTATCGGCCCACTGATGGAGAAGATCGGCAACGGCGGTAAAGGGATCGCCTGGAACACCCAGAGCGAAATGGATCTGCTGCGCAAGCTTAACTACACCAAAGCGGACGGTCCGGCCAAAGGCCAGCCAATGCTCAACACGGCGATTGATGCCGCAGAGATGATCCTGACCCTGGCCCCGGAAACCAACGGCCACGTCGCGGTGAAGGCCTGGGCGGCCCTGAGCGAGTTCACCGGTCGCGACCATACCCACCTGGCGACGAATAAAGAGGAAGAGAAAATTCGCTTCCGCGATATTCAGGCCCAGCCGCGCAAGATTATCTCCAGCCCGACCTGGTCAGGCCTGGAAGATGAGCATGTGTCCTATAACGCGGGCTACACCAACGTTCACGAGCTGATCCCATGGCGCACCCTGTCAGGCCGCCAGTCGCTGTATCAGGATCACCAGTGGATGCGCGACTTCGGTGAAAGCCTGCTGGTGTACCGTCCGCCAATCGACACCCGCTCCGTGAAAGCCGTGATGGGGGTGAAATCGAACGGTAACCCTGAGAAGGCGCTGAACTTCCTGACGCCGCACCAGAAGTGGGGTATTCACTCCACCTACAGCGACAACCTGCTGATGCTGACCCTGTCGCGCGGCGGTCCGATTGTCTGGATGAGCGAAACGGATGCCAAAGATCTGGGTATTGAAGATAACGACTGGATCGAAGTGTTCAACAGCAACGGTGCCCTGACGGCGCGTGCGGTGGTGAGCCAGCGCGTACCGGCCGGGATGACCATGATGTACCACGCGCAAGAACGTATCGTTAACCTGCCGGGGTCAGAGATCACCGAGCAGCGCGGCGGGATCCACAACTCCGTGACCCGCATTACGCCGAAGCCGACCCACATGATCGGTGGCTATGCGCAGCTGGCCTACGGCTTTAACTACTACGGCACCGTAGGATCGAACCGCGATGAGTTCGTGGTGGTACGTAAGATGAAGAATATTAACTGGTTAGACGGCGAAGGTAATGACCAGGTACAGGAGAGCGTAAAATGAAAATTCGTTCACAAGTCGGCATGGTGCTGAATCTGGATAAATGCATCGGCTGCCATACCTGCTCGGTCACCTGTAAAAACGTCTGGACCAGCCGTGAAGGTATGGAATACGCCTGGTTCAATAACGTGGAAAGCAAGCCGGGCACCGGCTTCCCGACCGACTGGGAAAACCAGGAGAAGTGGAAGGGCGGCTGGATCCGCAAAATCAACGGCAAGCTGCAGCCGCGCATGGGTAACCGCGCTTGGCTTCTGGGAAAAATCTTCGCTAACCCGCATCTGCCGGGCATCGATGATTACTACGAGCCGTTTGATTACGACTACCAGAATCTGCACAACGCGCCGGAAGGCAAACACCAGCCGATCGCCCGTCCTCGCTCGCTGATTACCGGCCAGCGCATGGACAAAATTACCAGCGGTCCAAACTGGGAAGAGATTCTGGGCGGCGAGTTCGAGAAACGCGCCAAAGACCAGAACTTCGAGAACATGCAGAAGGCGATGTACGGCCAGTTCGAAAATACCTTCATGATGTATCTGCCGCGCCTGTGCGAGCACTGCCTCAACCCGGCGTGCGTGGCGACCTGCCCGAGCGGCGCCATCTACAAGCGTGAAGAAGACGGCATCGTGCTGATCGACCAGGACAAGTGCCGCGGCTGGCGTATGTGCATCACCGGCTGTCCGTACAAAAAGATCTACTTCAACTGGAAGAGCGGCAAATCCGAGAAGTGCATCTTCTGCTATCCGCGTATTGAAGCCGGGATGCCAACCGTCTGCTCCGAAAGCTGCGTAGGCCGTATTCGCTACCTCGGCGTGCTGCTGTACGACGCAGACGCGATTGAAAACGCAGCCAGCACCGAGCACGAGAAAGATCTCTATCAGCGTCAGCTGGACGTGTTCCTCGATCCGAACGATCCGAAGGTGATTGAGCAGGCGCTGAAGGACGGCATCCCGCAGAGCGTGATTGACGCCGCGCAGCAGTCGCCGGTGTACAAAATGGCGATGGACTGGAAGCTCGCGCTGCCGCTGCACCCGGAATACCGCACTCTGCCGATGGTCTGGTACGTGCCGCCGCTGTCGCCGATTCAGTCTGCGGCTGACGCGGGTGAACTGGGCAGCAACGGCATTCTGCCGGACGTGGAGAGCCTGCGTATCCCGGTTCAGTATCTGGCAAACCTGCTGACCGCAGGCGATACCCAGCCGGTCCTGCTGGCGCTGAAGCGTATGCTGGCAATGCGCCACTTCAAGCGTGCCGAAACCGTGGATGGCGTAACCGATACCCGCGCGCTGGAAGAGGTCGGTCTGACCGAAGCGCAGGCGCAGGAGATGTACCGCTATCTGGCGATCGCTAACTACGAAGACCGTTTCGTGGTGCCGAGCAGCCACCGTGAGCTGGCCCGCGAAGCCTTCCCGGAAAAAAATGGCTGTGGCTTTACCTTTGGCGACGGTTGCCACGGGTCAGACAGCAAATTCAATCTGTTCAACAGCCGCCGCATTGATGCCATGGATGTGACCAGCAAAACGGAGCCGCACCAATGATTGAACTCGTCATTGTTTCGCGTCTGCTCGAGTATCCGGATGCTGCGCTTGCGCAGCATCAGCAGGAACTCTTTGATGCACTCGCGTCATCTGAAAACCTGGATAAGGACGATGCCCAGAAGCTGGGTGTTTTCCTCCGTGACCTGCTGGCGCGCGACCTTCTGGATGCCCAGTCGGACTACAGCCAGCTGTTTGACCGTGGTCGTGCAACGTCCCTGCTGCTGTTTGAACACGTTCACGGTGAGTCCCGCGACCGCGGTCAGGCGATGGTGGATCTGATGGCCCAGTATGAACAGCACGGCCTGCAGCTCGACAGCCGCGAGCTGCCGGATCATCTGCCGCTGTATCTGGAGTACCTCGCGCAGCTGCCGAAAGAAGAGGCGCTGGGCGGTCTGCAGGACATCGCGCCGATCCTGGCGCTGCTCGGCGCGCGTCTTCAGCAGCGCGAGAGCCGCTATGCGGTTCTGTTCGATCTGCTGGTGAAGCTGGCCAACGCTGCGGTCGACCGTGAAAAAGTGGCGGAGAAAATTGCGGATGAAGCCCGCGATGATACGCCACAAGCGCTGGATGCGGTCTGGGAAGAAGAGCAGGTGAAATTCTTTGCTGACCAGAACTGCGGCGAGTCTGAAATCTCCGCTCACCAGCGTCGTTTTGCCGGCGCGGTTGCCCCGCAATATTTGAATATCTCTAACGGAGGACGGCACTAATGCACTTCCTGAATATGTTCTTCTTTGACATTTACCCGTATATCGCGGGCACCGTGTTCCTGGTGGGAAGCTGGCTGCGTTACGACTACGGGCAGTACACCTGGCGTGCTGCCTCCAGCCAGATGCTGGATCGTAAAGGGATGCATGTGGGCTCTAACCTGTTCCACATCGGTATTCTGGGGATTTTTGCCGGTCACTTCCTGGGGATGCTGACGCCGCACTGGATGTATGAAGCGTGGCTACCGATTGAGGTGAAGCAGAAGATGGCGATGATCGCCGGCGGTGCCTGCGGCGTGATGACCCTGGTCGGTGGCCTGCTGCTGCTGAAACGTCGTCTGTTCAGCCCGCGCGTGCGTGCGACCACGACGGCAGCGGACATCCTGATCCTCTCCCTGCTGATGGTGCAGTGTGCGCTGGGTCTGTTGACCATTCCGTTCTCGGCGCAGCATATGGACGGGAGCGAAATGATGAAGCTGGTGGGCTGGGCGCAGTCCGTGGTGACCTTCCACGGCGGAGCCTCCGCGCACCTGGACGGCGTGGCGTTTATCTTCCGCGTTCACCTGGTGCTGGGGATGACGCTGTTTGTGCTGTTCCCGTTCTCCCGCCTGGTGCATATCTGGAGCGCGCCGGTGGAGTACCTGACGCGCAAATACCAGATAGTACGCGCCCGTCGCTAATTTGCCGTTTTGATACCAACCCCGCACTCGCGGGGTTTTTTTTCGCCCCAGCCCAGGTTGTTCCCAGCGGCAGCAAACAGGATCAGCGCGCCGCCCGCCAGCTGCGTCAGATTCAGCGCGTGTCCGAACACCAGATTATCAACAACAATAGCCACCACCGGATAGATAAATGACAGGGAGCCGGTTATAGGCGTAGGCAGCTTCTGAATCGCGCTGTAGAGCAGCTGGTACATAATGCCGGTATGGACAATGCCCAGCGTCAGCAGGATCGGCCAGGGGAAATCACCGGAAAATGACGGCAGGCTGACAAACGGTAAAAGCATCACGACGCCCGTCAGCACCTGGATAAAGGCAATATGCTGCGGCGCAACGGATCTGAGTTTGCGGGCAATAATGGCCGTGACCGCATAGAAGAACGCCGCGGCCATGGCCAGACCGATTCCGGCGAGCCATTCATTGCCATGCGCGCCGGTCAGCTCGCTGGAGAGCAGTATCACCACGCCGCCAAAGGCGAGGAACAGCCAGCCCCATTTCACCATGCTGACGCGTTCACCTAAAAACATCCCCATCAGTACCAGCATAAACGGCTGGGTGTTATAGACCACGGTCGAAAGGCCAATCGAGATCCGCTCATAGGCGGCGAAGAGCAGCAGCCAGTTCACCACTAATGCCACGCCGCCGAGAATAGCCAGCAGCAGCGTGGTGCGGGTGAGGGGACTGAAGGGCTTTTGACTTACCCGGATAAAAATAAAAAGCGCCATAGCCCCGATAAGACAGCGCCAGAACACCACTTCCGTCACCGGCAGACCTGAGAGCAAAACAAACGCGCCGATAGAGCCGGAAATTAACATCGCCAGGCTCATTTGCCAGACGCCTTTATGTAAATTACGCATCATCCACCTCCTGATTAATGACGCTATTGTCGAAAATCGCTGTCGGGTTTTACAGGGGTGATATAAGGTTGAAAAGGTAAATGACTTTTTAAAATTAGGTGAAAAGAATGGAATGCCTTATCGATGATATCGACCGACAAATTTTAGCCTGCCTGGTTGAGGATGCGCGCATGTCGTTGAAGGTGCTCAGCGGCCGCATCGGTCTGACGTCCCCCAGCACGGCAGAACGCCTGAAGAGGCTGGAAGAACGCGGTGTGATTCAGGGTTATGGTGCACGGGTGAATCTGGCGGCGCTGGGGTATACGCTGCAGGCGCTGGTGCGCGTGCGGCCTTTGCCGGGGCTGTTGCATAAGGTGGATAAGTACATTCAGGCGATGCCGGAGTGTATTGAGAGCGACAAAGTCACCGGGGAAGATTGCTTTGTGATTAGGCTGGTGGTGCGGTCAATCGAACAGCTTGATGCGCTGCTTGACGGCCTGGCAGAACATGCCCAGTGTAATACGTCGATTGTGAAGAGTTCGCCGGTGAAGCGCCGTTTGCCGCCGATGTAGGTTTCTGTCGCCGGGTGGCGGCTGCGCCTTACCCGGCCTACGAAGGCGGACTCGGTTTTTTATGTTGGGAAAGTGATGGTGGTGGGGGAAGGATGACTCGGCGCGATGCGCCTCGCCCTTCGGGTCGTTGCCTGCGGCAACGCTTTCTCGCTACGCTCGAATCGAACCTTAGTCGAAGCTTCTCATCCTTCCCCGTTACGGAAATGTATGATGCCCGGTGCGAACAGAAGGTTTAGCGTCGTTTGGAAGTGATGGTGGTGGGGGAAGGATTCGAACCTTCGAAGTCGATGACGGCAGATTTACAGTCTGCTCCCTTTGGCCGCTCGGGAACCCCACCACGGGGTAATGCTTTTTTACTGGCCGGCTTCCTGCTGGAAGCGGGGCGCATCATATCAAATGAGACGCCCCTGTAAAGCATTCCTTTAGGGAAATGAAGTCGTTTGCCTGCTTTTTATCCGTAAAGGCGCAAAGCTAATCAATTCATTTTCCGAAAGATTAAAGAATGATGGTCCTGTTGCCGTACACGAAGACCCGCTGCGCCAGCACCTGATACAGCGCACGACTCAACACATTCTTCTCAACGTCACGACCCGCACGCATCATGTCCTCAGCAGTGTAAGTGTGATCCACATGAATGACGTCCTGCATGATGATTGGACCTTCATCCAGGTTGTCATTCACGTAGTGCGCGGTCGCACCGATGATCTTCACGCCGCGCTCGTACGCCTGGTGGTAAGGACGCGCACCAATAAAGGCTGGCAGGAACGAGTGGTGAATGTTGATGATCTTGTTCGGGAAACGCGCTACGAAGGATGGCGTTAACACGCGCATGTATTTCGCCAGCACCACGTAGTCCGGGTTATGCGCTTCAATGGCCTGTGCCATCAGATCGTCGTGTTCTTCACGGGTATGGCCTTCGTGGCTCACCAGCTCGAACGGAATATCAAAACGCTCGACCAGCGTGCGCAGCGTCTCATGGTTGCCAATAACGGCAGCAATTTCAACGTCCAGACCGCCGTAGTTGGCTTTCATCAGCAGGTCGCCCAGACAATGTGCTTCTTTGGTCACCAGGATCACGATGCGGCGTCGACCCGCTGGGGTCAGTTCGCGCACGGAACCTTCCGGAAGCGCGCTGTCCAGATCGGCAAGCAGGGTGGTGTCGTTGAAAATACCTTCCAGCTCGGTACGCATAAAGAAGCGACCGGTACGGTGGTCAACGAACTCGTTGTTCTGCACGATATTCAGTTCATGCTTGTAGCAAATGTTGGTAATTCGTGCGATCAGTCCTTTTTGATCGGGACAGATGGTGCGCAGAACTTTACGTTGTAATGATTGCATCGCCGGGAAATCCTGTTTGTATTTGCGAAGTCTGGGTTGTCAGGCATTACTGCCCGCAACACTTTTTAAATTTTTTACCTGAACCACACGGGCAGGGATCGTTACGACCAAACTGTGGGCGCGTTCCGTCAATATAATACCATTGCCCGCTTTCCTTTAAGAACCGGGAACGCTCGATAATGGCACCCGGTTTATTATTCTCGCTAAAACGGGCAACAAAGCTGACGTAACCTTCGTCAACATGACTGCCTGTTGCGGATTCATAGACGGTAAGGCCGAGCCACTGCGTGTTCGCGAACCCGGCTTCGATGTCCTGTTTGAAATCGGCTGCGCGGCAGGATGGATGCCAGGTTTTAATCAGGTAGTCTGCGTCCTTGATCACAAAAGCAGTGTACCGTGAACGCATGAGGTGTGACGGGTCTGGTGCAACCTGATCGCCAGACAGATATCGCTGGCAACATAGGCTATACTCCAGAGCGCTACCACAGGGGCAGAGTTGAGACACGATTCTCTTCCTGGAACAAAAAATAAAGGCGTTAAACGCTTCGGGTAGCACTATGTTAACTGAGCTGTTGCGTTGACGCTATGTCAGGAATCCAGGGGAAGTAAAACAGGGCTAATGAGAAAGGTTAAAATTGGACTGGCGCTGGGCTCAGGTGCAGCCCGGGGGTGGTCACACATCGGCGTAATTAATGCCTTGAACAAGATGGGCATTGACATTGATATAGTCGCAGGGTGTTCAATAGGATCGCTTGTCGGCTCCGCTTACGCGTGCGGGAAGCTTCCGGAACTCGAGACGTGGGTGCGCTCCTTCAGCTACTGGGACGTGCTGCGTCTGATGGACCTCTCCTGGCAGCGTGGTGGGCTGCTGCGCGGCGAGCGCGTGTTTAACCAGTTCCGCCAGGTTATGCCTCTCGAAGACTTCACCGATTGTCAGATGCCTTTCGGCGCCGTCGCGACGAACCTCAGTACAGGACGCGAGCTCTGGCTCACCGAAGGGGATATCCATCTTGCCGTGCGTGCCTCCTGCAGTATGCCGGGGCTCATGGCGCCTGTCCCACACAACGGTTACTGGCTTGTCGACGGTGGCGTCGTTAACCCGGTTCCCATCTCTCTGACGCGCGCAATGGGGGCGGATATCGTGATTGCCGTCGACCTGCAGCACGACGCCCACCTGATGCAGCAGGATCTCATGCCGGTCAATCTCCAGAGCGAAGATGTTGAGGGCGAGAAACTGGCCTGGCATGAACGCCTGCGAGGAAGAATCGGGCGTATGGCCGCACGTCGCTCGGTTACCGCACCGACGGCGATAGAAATCATGACCACGTCAATTCAGGTACTCGAGAACCGCCTTAAACGTAACCGTATGGCAGGCGATCCTCCGGATATTCTTATTCAGCCGTACTGTCCGCAAATCTCTACCCTTGATTTCCATCGGGCTGAGGCCGCCATCGCAGCGGGCTCGTTAGCCGTCGAAAAGAAAATGGACGAATTGTTGCCTTTTGTGCAGACCGCACGTTAAGCACCTTTTTTTGACTACTTCAGCAAAATCTGACAGGCGATAGTGCCGATCGCATGCCACTATTTAGTTACTGTCAGCCAGGGGAGGAACCATGACGCAGCCATTGGCCGGAAAACACATTTTGATTGTTGAAGACGAGCCCGTTTTCCGATCGCTACTGGATTCGTGGTTATCCTCGCTGGGCGCAATGACGTCACTGGCTGAAGATGGCATCGACGCCCTGGAAAAAATGATTAGCATTACGCCCGATTTGATGATTTGCGACATTGCGATGCCGCGCATGAATGGACTGAAGCTGGTTGAACATCTGCGTAACGAAGGTAATCAGACGCCGATTCTGGTGATCTCTGCCACCGAGAACATGGCGGATATCGCCAAAGCATTACGTCTTGGGGTACAGGATATTCTGCTCAAACCAGTCAAGGATTTGCATAGATTGCGGGAAACGGTCTTAGCATGCCTTTATCCGAATATGTTTAATTCCCGGGTAGAGGAAGAGGAGCGTCTTTTCCAGGACTGGGACGCTCTGGTGAGTAATCCGCCTGCTGCGGCGAAGCTGTTGCAAGAACTCCAGCCGCCCGTCCAGCAAACTATTTCACACTGCCGTGTAAATTATCGCCAGCTGGTGGCCGCTGATCAGCCTGGACTGGTGCTGGATATTGCACCACTGTCAGATTCCGACCTTGCGTTTTATTCTCTGGATGTCACCCGGGCGGGGGATAACGGTGTATTAGCCGCGTTACTTCTTCGTGCGCTATTTAATGGCTTGTTGCAGGAACAGTTATCCCATCAGGGACAACGGTTGCCGGAGTTAGGCAGTTTACTCAAACAGGTAAACCAGCTTTTTCGTCAGGCCAATTTGCCAGGACAGTTCCCGCTGCTGGTCGGCTATTACCACAGCGGTTTAAAGAACCTGATCCTCGTTTCAGCCGGTCTCAATGCATCACTGAATACCGGTGAACACCATATTCAGGTAAGTAACGGTGTGCCGCTTGGGACATTGGGAACGGCGTATCTTAATCAAATTAGCCACCGCTGTTCCTCCTGGCAGTGCCAAATTTGGGGCGCCGGGGGACGGCTACGCTTAATGTTGTCCACGGAATAAGCAATTGGATCGTAATTTTAAGATTGCTTTACCTGTGTTTTGCGGGGAGTGCTACTATCGCTGCCCGGTTTCATGCGTATTTATCCTAATTGATCGGCAACGCGTTCTTTTCAGACCCGGACTGCGGGGCGAGGCTGATATACTCAACGCGTTATTTATTGCATAAAAGTTCAAAACTTGAACAGCTCAGGAGAATTTGAATGGCTGCCCTAAATTCGAAAGTCAGAAAGGCCGTTATCCCGGTAGCGGGATTGGGGACCAGGATGTTACCAGCAACTAAGGCGATTCCTAAAGAGATGTTGCCTCTGGTTGATAAGCCATTAATCCAGTATGTCGTTAATGAATGCATTGCAGCCGGCATCACTGAAATTGTGCTGGTTACGCATTCATCTAAAAACTCTATCGAAAACCATTTCGATACAAGCTTTGAACTTGAAGCCATGCTGGAAAAGCGTGTTAAGCGTCAGCTGTTAGAAGAAGTTCAGTCTATTTGCCCTCCACACGTCACCATTATGCAGGTTCGTCAGGGGCTGGCTAAAGGTCTGGGTCACGCTGTTATGTGCGCGCATCCTGTTGTGGGTGATGAGCCTGTAGCGGTAATTCTGCCTGACGTTATTCTGGACGAATACGAATCCGATCTTTCTCAGGATAACCTGGCTGAAATGATCAAACGTTTCGACGAAACCGGCAGCAGCCAGATTATGGTTGAGCCTGTTGAAGACGTAACGGCATACGGTGTGGTTGACTGCAAAGGCGTTAACCTTGAGCCGGGTGAAAGTGTGCCAATGGTTGGCGTCGTAGAGAAGCCTAAAGCCGATATAGCCCCTTCAAACCTTGCTGTTGTAGGTCGCTATGTCCTGAGTGCTGAAATCTGGCCTCTGCTGGCTAAAACGCCTCCAGGAGCGGGTGATGAGATCCAGCTGACGGATGCCATCGATATGCTGATCGAGAAAGAGACCGTTGAGGCCTACCATATGAAAGGTAAGAGCCATGACTGCGGTAATAAGCTCGGTTATATGCAGGCGTTTGTTGAATATGGTATCCGCCACAATACCCTTGGCGAAGAATTTAAAACCTGGCTCAAAGAGAGCGTAGGTATTAAGAAATAAGCCACGGTTGTAAATGTTCGAAACCGGTGAGGCGCTGCCCACCGGTTTTTTTATGCCTGTACCACTCCCGAAAACCTGTCTGAAAGTACAGTCGATAAAGTTGTTAAATAATGCTTTATGACAGAGTGTAAGAGGATGTTTGGGACAAATTTAGGTTAAAAAAAATCCCGCAATATGCGGGATTTCTCTGAATGTGCCGTGATTAATCCTTGATCAGGAAGTCATCCAGCTGTTTACCTTGCTCATCCATGGCTTTCTTGATAACAGCAGGAGTACGACCCTGGCCAGTCCAGGTTTTAGTTTCGCCGTTCTCGTCAACGTAGCTATATTTAGCAGGACGAGCAGCACGCTTGGCTTTGGTACCGGTTTTAGCCGCAGCCATGCTGTTCAGCAATTCATTTGGATCGATACCATCAGCAATCAGCATTTCACGATATTGCTGCAGTTTACGAGTACGCTCTTCGATTTCAGCAGCAGCAGCGCTTTCTTCTTCGCGACGTTCATTAACTACAACTTCTAATTTTTCCAGCATTTCTTCAAGCGTTTCGAGGGTGCATTCTCTTGCCTGCGCACGAAGAGTACGGATGTTGTTCAGAATTTTAAGTGCTTCGCTCATTGTAGTAATCTCAAACTTATAATGGGGGGGTGGTTTGTTGACCTAATAATAGAGCCATAAATTCATATGTGCAATAGCCAGGAATGTAAGGAATTCAAAAAATACTAAATCGTCTCACTATTATTAATTACGCTAACTTAAATTTCATCACCCGACAGTCTCGCTTGTTATCACATCAACCTGCTTTGTCCGGTTGATTGCCTCTTTTTTTTGTGACATTTACCGCAGGAATTATAGTTGCGGCGGATAAATATCAGCCTTTTGTATTAGTTCCCCCCCGTGATGTTAAGGCTGAAATAGTTAATAAATGGTGAATTTTAATGAACGGTGATTCCACTATAAAAACAAGTGTTATGTTGAGCTTAACATATAACATATTGGCCTGGCTGCATGCGTTTACTTCATGTTTTAACGGATTATTTTCGAAAACAGAAGGTTCTGAACGCCGCGCTGAACTACATCCTCTGTGCGCTGTATCGCTGATGACCTGACAAAATATGGTACAATGACTCATCGGGAATATTACACATTGATTAGGGTTTTACGGCCAATGGCACAACTGTATTTCTACTATTCGGCGATGAATGCCGGTAAATCCACCGCGCTGCTGCAATCCTCGTACAATTACCAGGAGCGCGGGATGCGTACCGTTGTTTATACGGCTGAGATTGACGATCGCTTTGGGGCAGGGAAGGTGAGCTCCAGAATAGGACTCTCGTCACCTGCCAGGCTGTTTAACCCGAAAACCGATCTGTTTGAGGACATTCGCACGGAACATGCTGAGCGGCCTATTCACTGTGTCCTGGTCGATGAGAGCCAGTTTCTGACGCGTGAACAGGTTCACGCACTTTCCGAGGTGGTTGATGAGCTTGATATCCCCGTGCTGTGCTATGGGCTGCGTACGGATTTTCGCGGTGAGCTCTTTGCCGGGAGTCAGTATTTGCTCGCCTGGTCGGATAAACTCGTCGAATTAAAAACGATCTGCTTCTGCGGTCGCAAAGCCAGTATGGTGCTTCGTCTCGACCAGGCAGGAAAACCTTATGCAGATGGTGAGCAGGTGGTTATAGGCGGTAATGAACGCTATGTATCGGTCTGTCGTAAGCATTATAAAGAAGCGCTGTCTGTAGGCTCGCTGACGGCGATTCAGCACGACAACAGAAAATAACGTCAGCTTTGTTATTCAGACATAAAAAAACCCGCCATAAAGGCGGGTTTTTCATTTGCTGTCAATTAAGCGCTTTTCTTCGCTTTCTTGTCAGCTTTGATGACCGGAACTTCTGTTTTCACAGCGGCAACGTCACCTTCTTTGAACTCACGACCGTAGAAGGTATCCAGCAGAATCTGTTTCAGCTCGGAGATCAGTGGGTAGCGCGGGTTAGCACCTGTACACTGGTCATCGAATGCATCTTCAGACAGCTTATCTACATGAGCGAGGAAGTCAGCTTCCTGTACGCCCGCTTCACGGATAGATTTAGGAATACCCAGCTCAGCTTTCAGACTTTCCAGCCATGCCAGCAGTTTCTCAATCTTCGCAGCAGTACGGTCGCCCGGTGCGCTCAGACCAAGGTGGTCTGCGATTTCAGCATAACGACGACGTGCTTGCGGACGGTCGTACTGGCTGAAAGCAGTCTGCTTGGTTGGGTTGTCGTTAGCGTTATAACGAATAACGTTGCTGATCAACAGGGCGTTCGCCAGACCGTGAGGAATGTGGAACTGTGAACCCAGCTTGTGCGCCATAGAGTGGCAAACACCCAGGAAGGCGTTCGCAAACGCGATACCGGCGATGGTTGCTGCACTGTGAACGCGTTCACGTGCTACAGGGTTTTTAGACCCTTCGTTATAGGACGCTGGCAGGTTTTCCTTCAGCAGTTTCAGAGCCTGCAGAGCCTGACCGTCAGAGAACTCAGACGCCAGTACAGAAACGTAAGCTTCCAGGGCGTGAGTTACCGCATCCAGACCACCGAACGCACACAGTGACTTCGGCATATCCATGACCAGGTTCGCATCGACGATAGCCATGTCTGGGGTCAGGGCATAGTCAGCCAGCGGGTATTTCTGACCTGTCGCATCGTCCGTTACTACCGCGAATGGCGTGACTTCTGAACCGGTACCGGAAGTGGTGGTGACCGCGATCATTTTCGCTTTTACGCCCATTTTCGGGAACTTGTAGATACGTTTACGGATGTCCATAAAGCGCAGCGCCAGTTCTTCGAAGTGGGTTTCAGGATGCTCGTACATGACCCACATGATTTTCGCGGCGTCCATTGGGGAACCACCACCCAGTGCGATAATCACATCTGGTTTGAAGGAGTTAGCCAGCTCAGCACCTTTGCGCACAACGCTCAGGGTAGGGTCAGCTTCAACTTCAAAGAACACTTCAGTTTCAACGCCAGCCGCTTTCAGCACAGAGGTGATCTGGTCAGCGTAGCCGTTGTTAAACAGGAAACGGTCAGTCACGATGAGCGCACGTTTGTGGCCATCAGTAATCACTTCATCCAGCGCGATTGGCAGTGAGCCACGGCGGAAGTAGATAGATTTCGGAAGTTTGTGCCACAACATGTTTTCAGCTCGCTTAGCAACGGTTTTCTTGTTGATCAGGTGTTTTGGACCAACGTTTTCAGAGATGGAGTTACCACCCCAGGAACCACAACCCAGAGTCAGGGAAGGCGCGAGTTTGAAGTTGTACAGGTCACCGATACCACCCTGAGAAGCAGGGGTGTTAATCAGAATACGGGCAGTTTTCATCATCTGACCGAAGTGAGCAACACGCTCTGGCTGGTTATCCTGGTCAGTGTACAGACAAGAGGTGTGACCGATACCACCCATGGCAACCAGTTTCTCGGCTTTTTCTACCGCGTCTTCGAAATCTTTCGCACGGTACATTGCAAGCGTTGGAGACAGTTTTTCATGTGCAAACGGCTCGCTTTCGTCGACAACTTTTACTTCACCGATCAGGATTTTAGTTGTTGCCGGAACGGTAAAGCCTGCGAGTTCAGCAATCTTGTACGCTGGCTGACCCACGATAGCGGCGTTCAGCGCGCCATTTTTCAGGATGATGTCCTGAACTGCTTTCAACTCTTTGCCCTGCAGCAGGTAGCCGCCGTGGCTGGCGAAACGTTCGCGAACGGCGTCGTACACGGAGTCAACAACAACAACAGACTGTTCAGATGCACAGATCACACCGTTATCGAAGGTTTTAGACATCAGTACAGACGCAACGGCACGTTTGATGTCAGCGGTTTCGTCGATAACAACAGGGGTGTTACCGGCGCCCACACCGATGGCTGGTTTACCGGAGCTGTATGCCGCTTTAACCATGCCAGGACCACCGGTCGCCAGGATCAGGTTAATGTCCGGGTGATGCATCAGGGCGTTAGAGAGCTCAACGGAAGGTTGGTCGATCCAGCCGATCAGATCTTTTGGTGCGCCAGCAGCGATCGCCGCCTGCAGGACAATATCCGCAGCTTTGTTGGTCGCGTCTTTCGCACGTGGGTGTGGAGAGAAGATGATTGCGTTACGGGTCTTCAGGCTAATCAGCGATTTGAAGATAGCGGTAGACGTTGGGTTAGTGGTCGGAACAATACCGCAGATGATGCCGATAGGTTCAGCGATGGTGATAGTACCGAAGGTGTCGTCTTCGGACAGCACGCCACAGGTTTTCTCATCTTTATAGGCGTTATAGATATACTCGGAAGCGAAGTGGTTTTTAATCACTTTATCTTCCACGATACCCATGCCGGATTCGGCAACGGCCATTTTAGCGAGAGGGATTCGAGCATCTGCAGCAGCCAGTGCGGCCGCGCGGAAGATTTTATCAACCTGTTCTTGGGTGAAATTGGCATATTCACGCTGGGCTTTTTTAACGCGCTCGACGAGGGCGTTCAGTTCAGCGATATTAGTAACAGCCATAATGCTCTCCTGATAATGTTTAAACTCTTTTAGTAAACCAGCGCTCGATACGTCACACAGTATAGACAGAGCCGATACGACTTGCGTAACACAAAGTAAAACAAAGAGTTACTTTCTGCATCAGCACACTAATTTACTAAAAGAGCCTTACCTTGGCATCATCCCTTTTGTCAGGTGACCTCCCTGGGGGTGTAACCAAGATTACTCACTTCTGAGTACGGAAATCATGATCTGTGTCAATTTTCCCCCAAGCTGATACCTTTCAGCAGGGTTATTTCGTGCTGATTTTTCCAGTGTTAAATAATTACGTAAGTATTGGAAGTGGCGCTATCATTGATTATACATATGTTTAACATCCTGAAATGATAACGTTTTGGCACAGATTTCGAGTGAAGTATGCTAATAAAAAGGGTATCTTCAGCGCGATTTCTCATGACTAATTGTCAGTCCAGGGCATGTGTATAAGCGGAGCAAAACGTGATCCAAACGCTCTTTGATTTTCCAACGTATTTTAAATTTTTTATTGGTTTGTTTGCCCTGGTCAACCCGGTGGGGATCATTCCTGTCTTCATTAGTATGACGAGTTACCAGACGGCGGCGGCCAGGAACAAGACCAACCTGACCGCTAACCTGTCAGTGGCGATCATATTGCTCACCTCTCTTTTTCTGGGTGACGCCATTCTCCAGCTCTTCGGGATTTCGATCGACTCTTTCCGCATTGCGGGTGGGATCCTGGTGGTGACCATCGCCATGTCCATGATCAGCGGTAAGCTGGGCGAGGATAAGCAGAATAAACAAGAGAAGTCAGAAACCGCTATCCGCGAAAGCATTGGCGTAGTGCCGCTGGCCTTACCGCTGATGGCCGGTCCTGGTGCCATCAGTTCAACCATTGTCTGGGGGACGCGCTATCATAGCCTGATGCACCTGATTGGTTTTTCAGTGGCTATTGCCATTTTTGCGCTCTGCTGTTGGGGCGTGTTCCGCATGGCACCCTGGCTGGTGCGCTTGCTGGGGCAGACGGGCATTAACGTCATAACGCGTATCATGGGCCTGCTGTTGATGGCGTTAGGGATTGAATTTATCGTTACGGGTATTAAAAGCATTTTCCCCGGTTTGCTGCACTGATATTGCATATGAAAGAACGGAGCCACGGCTCCGTTTTTTTACGTCATTATCAGTAAATCCTATAACTAAAGTTGAAATGCTCACATATCATAATAAATTCTACTAATAATGTTCATTGCTTGTATTTCAACAAGTTATTAATTCCCCTCAAACCCGCCTGCGCAGAAAATCTTCGATCGCTCTGTTATTTTACTCACATGATACTCTGGGGCTTGCTGAGAGATAACCGAAATGATATTAGTAATTTCAACATTCCCCTAGATGAATGTGCTAAATAATAACCAGTTGTTAAATTTTTGTACAAAGTCACTCGATGATAGCGCAGCGACGCGCTTGGAGAGAAAGTTTTCTCTATCTTATTGAATGTCATGTTTTTTTACTGATGTTCAATGTCCGGCAGGGCTGCCCTCAACGATGCGGTACTCACCGTAAAAGAGAATTGCTTAACAAATTTGCAAAATGTATTGGCGCACGTTTACGCCATTTGATACTTTCCGGCCTAATATTTTGCAGCATAAAACAAGCAGATGAGAATTATTTTCATATGGTTCTCTTCTCAGATATCCAACGCAGGTCTCAAACAGGGTGGCCTGTAAAGAATCGACGCAAGACGGCCATACGAGCGGTCAGTAATAAAAAAGTCGGTGATAGCAAGCAGTAAAAGAAGAACCTGACAGCAGCAAAAAAAACTCCTGCGCTGTACAGGCCCCAACAGGGGATTACACAGCTGGCGAAGGCCAGTCATTATAATGAGTGGAGTACCAACACAATGTCCATCATCACAAAAAAAAATCTGGTAGCGGCGGGGATTTTAACTGCGCTAATCGCGGGCAACGCTGCAATGGCTGCGGACGTTCCTGCAGGTGTTCAACTGGCTGAGAAACAGACGCTGGTGCGTAACAACGGTGCGGAAGTTCAGTCTCTTGACCCGCACAAAATTGAAGGTGTTCCTGAGTCTAACGTTAACCGCGACCTGTTCGAAGGCCTGCTGGTGACAGACGTAGACGGCCACCCGGCGCCGGGTGTAGCCGAAAAATGGGAAAACAAAGATTTCAAAGTCTGGACCTTCCATCTGCGTAAAGATGCGAAATGGTCCGACGGCACACCGGTCACGGCCGAAGATTTCGTTTATAGCTGGCAGCGTCTGGCGAACCCAACAACCGCTTCTCCATATGCGAGCTACCTGCAATATGGCCACATCGCCAATATTGATGACATCATCGCGGGTAAAAAACCTGTTACCGACCTGGGCGTAAAAGCGATTGATGCGAATACCTTTGAAGTGACGTTGAGCGAACCTGTTCCGTACTTCTATAAGCTGCTGGTTCACCCGTCCGTCTCCCCGGTACCAAAATCCGCCGTGGAAAAATTTGGTGAAAAATGGACGCAGCCTGCCAATATCGTGACCAACGGTGCCTATAAGCTGAAAGACTGGGTGGTCAACGAGCGTATGGTGCTTGAGCGTAACCCGCAATACTGGGACAACGCGAAAACCGTCATTAATCAGGTGACCTACCTGCCAATTTCGTCCGAAGTGACTGACGTTAACCGCTACCGCAGCGGTGAAATCGACATGACCTATAACAACATGCCGATTGAATTGTTCCAGAAACTGAAGAAAGAGATCCCTAAAGAAGTTCACGTCGATCCGTACCTGTGCACCTACTACTATGAAATCAACAACCAGAAAGCACCGTTCACCGACGTACGTGTACGTACCGCGCTGAAGCTGGCTCTGGATCGCGATATCATCGTAAACAAAGTGAAAAACCAGGGCGATCTGCCGGCATACAGCTATACCCCTCCATACACCGATGGTGCAAAACTGACCGAGCCAGACTGGTTCAAACAGACTCAGGAACAGCGTAACGCAGAAGCGAAGAAACTGCTGGCCGAAGCGGGCTATACCGCAGATAAGCCGCTGACCTTCAGCCTGTTGTACAACACCTCCGATCTGCACAAAAAACTGGCTATCGCCGTCGCTTCGATCTGGAAGAAAAACCTGGGCGCGAACGTGAAGCTGGAGAACCAGGAGTGGAAAACCTTCCTCGACAGCCGTCATCAGGGCACCTTTGATGTGGCACGTGCTGGCTGGTGTGCGGACTATAACGAACCGACCTCCTTCCTGAATACCATGCTGAGCGACAGCTCGAACAACACCGCGCACTATAAGAGCCCGGCCTTCGACAAGCTGATTGGCGACACGCTGAAAACCACTGACGAAGCACAGCGTACGGAACTGTACTCTAAGGCCGAGCAGCAGCTGGATAAAGATTCCGCGATCGTTCCGGTTTACTACTACGTTAACGCCCGTCTGGTGAAACCGTGGGTAGGTGGATATACCGGTAAAGACCCGATGGATAATATCTACGTTAAAAACTTGTATATTATCAAGCATTAATGGCAATGAGTGGGGCGGGCGTGCTCGCCCCACGGTGTCTAACCAACGTCACATAATATAGGCACACGCCAGAAGGTACGGGCAATGTTGAAATTTATCCTACGTCGCTGTCTTGAAGCGATTCCAACGCTATTTATTCTCATTACGATTTCCTTCTTCATGATGCGCCTTGCGCCGGGAAGTCCATTTACCGGTGAGCGTACGCTGCCGCCAGAAGTCATGGCGAATATCGAAGCGAAATACCACTTAAACGATCCTATCTCCACCCAGTACTTCAATTATCTGAAGCAGCTGGCTCACGGTGATTTTGGACCGTCATTTAAATATAAAGACTATTCCGTTAACGACCTTGTGGCGTCCAGCTTCCCGGTTTCGGCTAAGTTGGGGGCTGCGGCATTCATTCTGGCCATCGTTTTCGGGGTCACCGCAGGCGTTATCGCCGCGCTCAGACAAAATACCAAATGGGATTATGCCGTAATGGGGGTGGCAATGACCGGGGTAGTGATACCCAGCTTCGTTGTTGCGCCATTACTGGTGATGATATTTGCCATCACGCTGAAGTGGCTGCCGGGTGGCGGCTGGAACGGCGGGGCATTGAAGTTCATGATTTTGCCAATGGTGGCATTATCTCTGGCGTACATCGCCAGTATCGCGCGTATTACCCGTGGTTCAATGATCGAAGTGCTGCACTCGAACTTCATTCGTACCGCGCGCGCTAAAGGGCTGCCGATGCGTCGGATTATCTTCCGCCACGCGCTCAAACCGGCGCTGTTGCCCGTGCTCTCCTACATGGGACCGGCATTCGTCGGGATCATCACCGGCTCGATGGTTATCGAAACAATCTACGGCCTGCCGGGCATTGGTCAGCTGTTCGTTAACGGCGCGCTCAACCGCGACTATTCGCTGGTACTGAGCCTGACCATTCTCGTCGGTGCGCTGACCATTCTCTTTAACGCAATCGTCGATGTGCTGTACGCCGTCATCGACCCGAAAATCCGTTACTAACTGGAGCACGCCATGATGTTGAGTAAGAAAAACAGCGAGGCGCTGGAAAACTTCAGTGAAAAACTGGAAGTAGAAGGTCGTAGCCTCTGGCAGGACGCGCGCCGTCGCTTCATGCACAACCGTGCGGCGGTTGCCAGTCTGGTTGTTCTGGTGATCATCGCGCTGTTTGTGACCCTGGCGCCGATGCTGTCGCAATTTACCTATTTCGACACCGACTGGGGCATGATGTCCAGCGCGCCGGATATGGAATCAGGCCACTATTTTGGCACGGACTCCTCAGGACGCGATCTGCTGGTGCGTGTCGCTATCGGTGGCCGTATCTCACTGATGGTCGGTATTGCTGCCGCGCTGGTGGCGGTGATCGTGGGTACGCTCTACGGCTCACTGTCCGGCTACCTTGGCGGCAAAATAGACTCGGTAATGATGCGTCTGCTGGAAATCCTGAACTCCTTCCCGTTTATGTTCTTCGTCATCCTGCTGGTGACCTTCTTCGGTCAGAATATTTTGCTGATCTTCGTGGCCATCGGGATGGTTTCCTGGCTGGATATGGCGCGTATTGTCCGCGGCCAGACCCTGAGCCTCAAACGCAAAGAGTTTATCGAAGCCGCGCAGGTCGGCGGTGTCTCTACCGGGAATATCGTGGTTCGCCATATCGTTCCTAACGTGCTGGGCGTGGTGGTGGTCTATGCCTCATTGCTGGTGCCAAGCATGATCCTGTTTGAATCTTTCCTGAGCTTCCTCGGTCTGGGTACGCAAGAGCCGCTGAGCAGCTGGGGCGCGCTGCTGAGTGACGGTGCAAACTCAATGGAAGTGTCACCGTGGCTGCTGTTATACCCGGCGGGTTTCCTGGTCGTTACCCTGTTTTGTTTTAACTTTATCGGCGATGGCCTGCGTGATGCCCTCGACCCGAAAGACCGTTAAGGAGCGCCGTCATGACAATTATTGAAACGGCAACCGCGCCACAGGCGCAGCAGCGGAGCGACCTTCTGCTGGACGTAAAAGATCTTCGCGTCACCTTTAAGACCCCGGACGGGGATGTGACCGCCGTGAACGATCTCAACTTCAACCTGCGCGCGGGCGAAACGCTCGGCATCGTGGGGGAATCCGGATCCGGGAAGTCCCAGACCGCCTTTGCGCTAATGGGCCTGCTGGCCGCTAACGGTGTGATTGGCGGTTCCGCGAAATTCAACGGTCGTGAAATCCTCAACCTGCCGGAGCACGAGCTCAACAAGCTGCGCGCCGAGCAGATCTCGATGATTTTCCAGGATCCGATGACCTCGCTGAACCCGTACATGCGCGTTGGTGAGCAGCTGATGGAAGTCCTGATGCTACACAAAGGCCTGGGTAAAGCCGAAGCCTTTGAAGAGTCGGTCAAAATGCTCGATGCGGTGAAAATGCCGGAGGCGCGCAAGCGCATGCGCATGTTCCCGCACGAGTTTTCTGGCGGTATGCGCCAGCGCGTGATGATTGCGATGGCGCTGCTGTGCCGGCCAAAACTGCTGATTGCCGACGAACCGACCACCGCGCTGGACGTTACCGTTCAGGCACAAATCATGACCCTGCTGAACGAGCTGAAGCGTGAGTTCAACACGGCGATTATCATGATCACCCACGACCTGGGCGTGGTGGCGGGCATCTGTGACAAAGTGCTGGTGATGTATGCCGGTCGTACCATGGAATACGGAAAAGCGCGTGACGTGTTCTATCAGCCTGCTCATCCTTACTCGATTGGGCTGCTGAATGCGGTGCCACGTCTTGATGCGGAAGGGGAATCCCTGCTCACCATTCCGGGCAACCCGCCAAACCTGCTGCGCCTGCCGAAAGGCTGTCCGTTCCAGCCGCGCTGTCCGCACGCGATGGAAATCTGCAACAGCGCTCCGCCGCTGGAAGAGTTTGCACCAGGCCGTCTGCGCGCCTGCTTTAAGCCGCAGGAGGAGCTGGTATGAACGCATTAGATGAAAAACGCAATGTGCTGCTCGAGATTGCTGACCTTAAGGTGCATTTCGACATCAAAGACGGCAAACAGTGGTTCTGGCAGCCGTCGAAGACCCTGAAAGCGGTGGACGGCGTCACGCTGCGCCTGTATGAAGGGGAAACCCTGGGCGTGGTGGGCGAGTCCGGCTGCGGTAAATCGACCTTTGCGCGCGCCATTATCGGTCTGGTGAAAGCCACCGACGGTAAAGTGGCCTGGCTGGGTAAAGATCTGCTGGGCATGAAACCCGACGAGTGGCGCGAGGTGCGCAGCGATATCCAGATGATTTTCCAGGATCCGCTGGCGTCACTTAACCCGCGTATGACCATCGGTGAGATTATTGCCGAGCCGCTGCGGACCTATCATCCGAAGATGTCCCGTCAGGAAGTGCGCGATCGCGTTAAGGCGATGATGCTGAAAGTCGGGCTGTTGCCTAACCTCATCAACCGCTATCCGCACGAGTTCTCAGGCGGTCAGTGTCAGCGTATTGGTATTGCGCGCGCCCTGATCCTCGAACCGAAGCTGATTATCTGCGATGAGCCGGTTTCCGCACTGGACGTGTCCATTCAGGCGCAGGTGGTTAACCTGCTGCAGAAGCTGCAGCGCGAAATGGGGCTGTCGCTGATCTTTATCGCGCATGACCTGGCCGTGGTGAAACACATCTCTGACCGCGTGCTGGTGATGTACCTGGGTCACGCCGTGGAGCTGGGCACCTATGATGAGGTGTACCATAATCCATTGCACCCATACACCAGAGCGCTGATGTCGGCGGTGCCGATCCCCGATCCCGATCTGGAGAAAAATAAAACCATCCAGCTTCTGGAAGGGGAATTACCCTCACCCATTAACCCGCCGTCGGGATGCGTCTTCCGCACGCGTTGCCCAATGGCCGGGCCGGAATGTGCAAAAACGCGACCGGTTCTCGAAGGCAGTTTCCGACATGCGGTTTCCTGCCTGAAAGTAGACCCGTTATAATCGCAAGGGCTGACATGATGTCAGCCCTTATTTTTTGCGAGGTTACTGTGTCGCGTTTATTCACGTCAGCCCGTCGGCGGCTATATCATTTTTTATTCGATCCTGAAACGGTATCCGGACGACGCTTCGAAGGTCTTTGCGGTTTATTTGCGCTCCTCAGCGTGGTTGTCATCTTTATTGAATCGGGTGCCGGGACGCAATACCACCTCACGTTTGACGAATGGCATGTCTTTGTCTGGCTTGAGCTGGCGATTACCCTGGTTTTTACCGCTGAATATCTGCTCAGAGTAATTGCGTGGCCCAACCCGGCCCGATATGTTTTCAGCTTCTGGGGATTTATTGATTTAGCCACTATTCTGCCGCTCTACGTCATGTGGCTGTGGCCGGAAATCAGCCTGAGTTATGTCTTTGCCTGGCGGGCGATGCGCGTGATTCGGGTATTACGTATTCTGAAATTACTGCGTTTTATGCCCTCACTGCGCGTGTTCTGGAGCGCAATTGTCAGCGCGCGGCATCAGCTTATTCTCTTCTACTCGTTTATTGCCATCGTCATGATCGTTTTTGGCGCGCTGATGTATCTGATAGAGGGGCCGAAATATGGTTTCACGACGCTCAATGCGTCCGTTTATTGGGCGATAGTAACCGTGACGACCGTGGGGTACGGTGATATCACGCCCCATACGCCGCTGGGCCGCATTGTGGCCTCAGTGCTGATTTTGATTGGCTATTCGGTCATTGCCATTCCAACCGGGCTTATTACCACGCACATGAGCAGCGCATTTCAGAGCCGCAAGCAGCAGCGCAAATGTCCGGCATGTCACCAGGGTGACCATGACCTTAACGCGCGGTTTTGTCACCGCTGCGGAAGTGCGTTGCCGGAGTAAATAAAAAAGGCTGCAATCGCAGCCTTTTTTATTATTCGCGCCAGAGGATATGGCACAGCTTGTGGTCTTTCTCTCGACAGAGCAGGACGCGGGCGAAAATATCGTTAATCTCGCCACCGTCTTCATCGGCCAGCCCGATGACCACTTCGGCAAAGAAGTCAGGATTCAGGTCGAAATCCACATGCTCAGCCCAGTCTTCTGAAGGGTCGAACAGTTCGGCACCGCCGCGCTCTTCGAACTGCAGATTAAAGAGGATCACGTCTGCGGGATCGAGGTTATCAACCGCCAGTTCGAGAAAAATGTCATAGGCCTGCTCGAGCGTTTCGTCTTCGGTCAGGCGATTGTTCAGATCCATTTCCATGATGACTACCTGTTTAACATCGTTGGGCACGTTTTACAGCAACGGACTAAAGAAGTAAAACAGTCGTTCGGCAATTCTCTGCCACAGCGGACGTTTTACCCACAGTCTGGCATCCAGCAGCCGCGAGCGGGAGATATAATCATCCTGCACCGCGGCGAGATCGCCGCCAAAGCCGGCATCATCAATAACCAGCGTGATTTCAAAGTTGAGCCACAGGCTGCGCATATCCAGGTTGACCGTTCCCACCAGGCTTAATTCGCCGTCGACAAGCACGCTTTTGGTGTGGAGCAATCCACCTTCAAACTGGTAGATCTTCACCCCTGCGGCCAGCAGTTCGCTAAAGAAGGCCCGGCTGGCCCAGCCCACCAGAAGGGAGTCATTTTTGCGCGGCAATATAATGCTCACATCGACGCCGCGCTGCGCCGCGGTACAGATCGCGTGAAGGAGGTCATCGCTGGGAACAAAGTAGGGCGTCGTCATGATCAGGTATTCACGCGCCGAGTACGTTGCCGTCAGCAGCGCCTGATGAATCAAATCCTCCGGGAAGCCCGGCCCGGAAGCAATGGTATGAATAGTGTGACCGCTGGCCTCTTCAAACGGCATAATATTGCCGTCCGGCGGTGGCGGCAGAATGCGTTTGCCGGTTTCTATCTCCCAGTCGCAGGAGTAAACGATGCCCATCGAGGTGGCAATCGGCCCCTCCATTCGCGCCATCAAATCCACCCACTGGCCCACGCCAGAGTCCTGCTTGAAGAAGCGCGGGTCAACCATGTTCATGCTGCCGGTGTAGGCAATATAGTTATCGATCATGATCATTTTGCGATGCTGGCGGAGATCCATCCGGCGCAGAAACACGCGCAGGAGATTGACCTTCAGCGCCTCGACCACCTCGATCCCTGCATTACGCATCATGCCCGCCCAGGGGCTACGGAAAAATGCCACGCTGCCTGCGGAGTCAAGCATCAGACGGCAGTGAATGCCGCGTCGCGCCGCGGCCATCAGCGATTCAGCGACCTGGTCAGCCATCCCGCCGGGCTGCCAGATATAAAAAACCATCTCGATATTATGACGCGCCAGCTGGATATCGCGGATCAATGCCTGCATGACGTCGTCGGACGAGGTCAGCAGCTGGAGCTGATTGCCCTTAACGCCACCAATCCCCTGACGGCGCTCGCACAGCTTAAACAGTGACGATGCGACGCTACTGTTCTCCTCGGCAAAGATATGTTTGCAGGCTTTAAGATCGTTCAGCCACTTTGCGGTTGAGGGCCACATGGCACGGGCCCGCTCTGCGCGGCGTTTACCCAGATGAAGCTCACCGAAAGAGAGATAGGCAATAATTCCCACCAGCGGGAGGATGTAGATTATCAGAAGCCAGGCCATGGCAGAGGGAACGGCTCTGCGCTTCATCAGGATGCGTAATGTCACACCTGCGATTAACAGCCAGTATCCCAAAATGACCAGCCAACTCACCACGGTGTAGAAGGTTGTCATAGGTAAAAAAATCCTTTTGAAAGCGTATTGTTATGAGTGTACGCATCAGGATTCATCTGGCAAATAAAAACGCCAGGTAAAAGCGCTGGTTTGCCGCAGGGTTGGGTTTATAATGGCCTTTCTTTTAGAGAAAAAGTGTTAGAGAAAGAGTTGTAGACATGAAGCGCAGTAGAACAGAAGTAGGGCGCTGGCGCATGTTGCGACAGGTGAGTCGTCGCAAGGCTCGTTGGCTGGAAGCACAATCCCGCCGCAATATGCGTATTCACGCCATCAGAAAATGTGGAATGACCCGGCATCGCAACGCGTTGCTGTTCGCAGTCCAGGATATCTGAGTACCATGAGGGCACCGTAATGGTGCCCGCTGATTTTATAGCGTCTGATTTTTAGGAGTAGCGTATTTGCAGCGCTATTCCTGGTGTATTGAGCAAAAGGAGGGAGAAGAAGTGTTTGCGGAGTTTGGCGTACTGAATTTCTGGACGTATGTTGTTGGCGCATTTTTTATCGTGCTGGTACCGGGGCCGAATACCCTGTTTGTGCTGAAAACCGGGATTGGTCACGGCGTTAAAAAAGGGTATCTCGCCGCCACAGGCGTGTTTATCGGTGATGCGGTATTGATGTTTCTGGCCTGGGCGGGTGTCGCAGCATTAATCCAGACCACGCCGGTGCTGTTTAACATCGTGCGCTATCTCGGCGCCTTCTATCTGCTGTGGCTGGGGGGCAAAATGCTCTGGTCGGTGGTGAACCGTCAGAAAAACGCGCATGAGAGCGGCCCCGAACCTGCCAGTATGATCATGAAACGTTCGCTGGTATTGAGCCTGACCAATCCAAAAGCGATTCTGTTCTACGTATCGTTCTTCGTTCAGTTTATTGACGTGAACGCACAGAACACCGGCACCTCTTTCCTTATCCTCGCGACGACGCTTGAGTTGATAAGCTTCATGTACATGAGCTTCCTGATCTTCTCCGGTGCGTTTGTCACGCGTTATCTCAAAACGAAAAAGAAACTGGCAAAGCTGGGGAACGGGCTGATAGGGCTGCTGTTTGTTGGGTTTGCGGCGAGGTTAGCGTCGCTGCATTGATTGATGAAAGGCTCCTGCGGGAGCTTTTTTCATTCTGTTTGACAACGCCTCACCATTTAGTTGTATAGTACAACTAAATGGTGAGGACAGAACATGCACAGCGAAACCCCGGTAGTCAGCGTTATTCGACGTTCCTCGCGCCTCATGGTGCGAGAGTTAGGTTTTATGGGTTCTACCCTGGCTTCAACGAGCTACTCACCTTCGGCCGTCCATACCCTGGTCGAAATCGCCTTACGCAAACAGATGACGGCGAGTCAGCTGGTGCAACTGCTGGGCCTGGAAAAGTCCAGCGTCAGCCGGATGCTTGCTCGCCTGATTGCCGCGGGCGAACTCGAGGAAGTTATTTCTGCTGAGGATGCGAGAGCAAAGAGCCTCAGGCTGACCGCGAAAGGTCACGAGACGGTCAGCAAAATTAATGCCTTCAGCAATGAGCGTGTGGTCTCAGCAATAAAATGTCTTGCTCCTGCCCAGCAGCAGACCATTTCGGAGGGGCTCACCCTTTATGCCAATGCGCTGCAGGCATGCCGTGAGTCGGGCAACGAGACGCACCCTGACGAGCTTACGATAGTGCAGGGGTATATCCCCGGCATGATTGGCCGTATAGCGGAAATGCACGGGAGTTATTACGCTCGTGAACATCATTTTGGCCGCTTTTTTGAGGCCAAAGTGGCGACAGGACTCGCAGAATTTAGTGAACGGTTGGATAAGCCGTGCAACCAGATCTGGCTGGCAATGATGAACGGCAGGATAGTGGGGTCAGTGGCGATCGATGGCGAGGATCTGGCAACGGGTGAAGCCCATCTTCGCTGGTTTATTCTTGATGATGGCTGCCGGGGACACGGCGTGGGGAAAAGACTGCTGAATGAAGCGATTCGTTTTTGCGACAGCGCCGGTTTTTCAGCCGTGCACCTCTGGACATTCAATAAGCTGACCGCCGCCCGGCGCCTGTACGAGTCGTTTGGGTTTACGCTGGTAAAAGAGTGGGAAGGCGACCAGTGGGGAAGCCTGATTACAGAGCAGCAGTTTACCCGGTATAAAGACGCACAACCGGCGCTATAAAAAAGGCTCCTTGCGGAGCCGCTTTGATATCAGAACACTTTCTTATACGGTCGAACCGTCACCTTCGCATACACACCTGCTGCAACATACGGATCTGCGTCAGCCCAGGCCTGAGCGGCTTCCTGGGATTCAAACTCAGCAATAACCGTAGAGCCGGCAAAACCGGCGGCGCCCGGATCGTTACTGTCTACTGCAGGCATAGGGCCGGCGGTCAGTAATCGACCTTCATCCTGAAGCAACTGCAAACGTGCCAGATGCGCAGGGCGCACAGCCTGGCGTTTTTCGAGCGAATCAGCAACATCTTCAGAGTAAATCACGTAAAACACGGCGAAGCTCCTTAACCGGTAAAAGTGTCAGTTACGTTATGTGAAAGGGCAAACGACTGCAATGTAAAATAAAAACAATGTTAATACCCTGATCTGAATGCGCCTTTTTTGGCCTCTCATGCGCTAAAGTTGCGTCAGAACAAAGTGTCTTATTGAATATGATTGCTATTTGCATTTAAAATCAGTGTTCGGTTTTTTAACGTTGATGACTATGACTTCGATGACCCTTGATTTACCTCGCCGCTTTCCCTGGCCGACGCTGCTTTCTGTCGTGATTCACGGTGCCGTTGTGGCGGGTCTGCTGTATACCTCGGTTCATCAGGTTATTGAAATGCCAGCGCCCGCGCAGCCGATTTCGGTGACGATGGTCTCGCCAGCGGATCTTGAACCGCCGCAGGTTGCCCCTCCGCCGCCACAGCCGGTGGCTGAACCGGAGCCAGAACCCGAGCCTGTTCCGGCGCCACCGAAGGAAGCCCCGGTGGTGATCCACAAGCCTGAACCGAAGCCAAAACCTAAGCCGAAGCCAAAACCGGTGAAGAAGGTCGAAGAGCGTCCGAAACGCGAGGAACGTCCGGTTGAACCGCGCGCGACCCAGCCGGTAGAAAATGCAGCGCCTTCACGTCCGGTGATGAACAATACGGCAACGACTTCAAAGCCAACGATTACCGCGCCAGCGGGCCCGCGAGCCGTAAGCCGCAATCAGCCTCAGTATCCGGCGCGAGCTCAGGCCTTGCGTATTGAAGGCCGCGTACGGGTGAAATTTGATGTCACTGCGGATGGCCGCGTGGATAACGTGGAAATCTTGTCTGCTCAGCCTTCTAATATGTTTGAGCGCGAAGTGAAATCTGCCATGCGCAGATGGCGCTATGAGCCAGGCAAGCCGGGCAGCGGATTGATTGTTAATATCGTTTTCCGCCTGAACGGCGGGGCGCAGATGGAATAAAAAAAGCCTCCGAAAGGAGGCTTTTTTTTGCCTGTCGATCAGGCTTATGGAAGTTGACGAGGTTTACCCTCGCTGTCCACTGCGACATAAATAAACAGCGCTTCAGTGGCCTTATAACGCTGCCCAATCGGCTCAGAAGAGACTTTCTTCACCCAGACTTCGATGTTGATGGAAATGGAGGTATTGCCACGTTTCACGCAGCGCGCGTAGCAGCAAACCACATCCCCTACCGCAACCGGGCGCAGGAAGGTCATGCCGTCCACCCGCACCGTCACCACGCGCCCGTGGGCGATCTCTTTTGCCAGAATTGCGCCGCCCATATCCATCTGCGACATCAGCCAGCCGCCAAAAATATCGCCATTGGCATTGGTGTCAGCGGGCATTGCCAGTGTGCGTAAAACCAGTTCGCCCTGAGGGGCGTTAGTTGTTGTCATTGTTTTAACTCGTAACGGAAGACTTCAGGCGGGATGCTACTATGATTTCAAAGCGGAGAGAATAGACCAGAACGCCTGTCGTTGACGTTCTGGTCAGTCATTAATCAGTGCTTGTCGTCCTGCGGCATGTGGCGATAGATGTATACGCCGCTTAACAGCGTGAAGATAAGCGTCAGCGCAGTCAGGCCAAAGACCTTAAAGTTGACCCAGATATTCTGCGGCAGCCAGAAAGCAATATAGATGTTAGCGAGACCGCAGAGAATAAAGAAGACCGCCCAGGCGATATTCAGACGGGACCAGACGTGTTGAGGCAGCGTCAGCTCTTTGCCCAGCATGCGCTGGATCAGCGGCTTTTTCATCACCCACTGGCTGATTAACAATGCGCCCGCAAACAGCGCGTAAATGACGGTCACTTTCCACTTAATAAATTCATCATTGTGGAAGAACAGGGTAAGCCCGCCGAATACGGCGACCAGGACGAAGGTAACCAGCGCCATTTTTTCGACTTTACGATAGCGAACCCAGCTGTAAATCAGTACGACGGCGGTCGCAACGATCAGCGCAGTGGTGGCGGCATAAATATCGTACAGCTTATAAAAAGCAAAAAAGACCACGAGCGGTAAAAAATCAAGAAACTGCTTCATTCTGTGATTCCATCTTCTGAGCGGGGCGGGAGACTGCGATGTCCCCCGCCTCCAGATTACTGACGAATTAACGTATACAGGCGGAACAGATAGACCAGCAGTACCGCTGAAATCAGATTGCTCAGCGTATTCGCCACTACCGCGCCAACATTGGGCGTTAATACCGCAAAATTCGGCGCAAACAATAACAGCAGCGTTTTGGCGAGCAGCCAGCCGATCACGGCGGGCGCCACCAGACGCATATTAGCCCATGCCAGTCGGATGCTGCTGCGCATCGCGGTAAAAATCCCCATTTTATCCTGCACGACCATCACCGGCGCAAATGAGAGCACGATAGCCAGTAACACACCCGGCACCACGACCAGCATAATCCCCATCTGCACCAGCAGGGTGGTTAAAAAGATCAGGATAAACAGCTTAGGTAAGACCGGCGCGCTGGCACCAATCGCCCGCAAGGCGCTGACCCGGTGACCCGCCGATACCAGCTGAATCATCAGCAAAACGCCGCCCGCCAGAATTGCATTACCAATCAGGCCTGAGAACGTGGACGCGGCAGAAGCGCGCAGCAGAATTTGCTGCTGCTCAGGCGTCATGTTTTGCACCAGTTCAAACAACCCCACGCTACCCGCAAGGTGGTCGCCCTGGCTGAGGCTGGCAATCTGTTCTTCACTCGGTGAGAAGGCATGGCCCAGCACCACCGTGATAAAGGCACATAGCAACGCGATCAGTAAAAAGGTTATGAACTGATTGCGGAAAAAGTTTCCCGTGTCACGGTAGACAGACTTCGCCGTGATAGACATGCACTCTCCTTGAGTATTGCAGGTGTTAATTAGCCGGCAATTGTACACCGGATGCACCTGCTGTGGCAGCATCAAGGCTTGTATGGAAAAGCATATCTTTGTAAAGCGGCGGTAATCCAACGCGGGCGCGGGCGCGGTTACAGGCTTCGTTGACCTGCCCATCTTCCCCCGACATGGCAAATTCCCGGCACGGGCTGGGGCGATCCTCATAGATAGAACACCGGGTAGAGACCCCAGGCTCGCCCTGTAGCGCAACACAGCGAGCCTGCTTTTGGTTTGTGCCGCTCATGCAGCGCAGAAAGGGGGTTAACGGCTCGGTAAGATGAACCGGAACGGCACCGCCGCCATCGCTGGCTTCGGCCCAGTAGAAAGAGACTCGAAAATACGCACAACAGGCTCCGCACGTCATGCACGGGTTAATATCACTCATGGCACACCTGCAAAAGAAGAACGCATCAAATCAACTTGTGAAGCGATAAATTATCCAGCCGCCAGAGGAAGAGCAAGAGGGGGAAACGGGAAAATTTTGTAACCGTGAAATGCCAAAAATTGACATGGAAACAACTTATTGGTTTTGGATGCGTAACAAAAAATTAATCCAGATCAATGAATGTTAAGTTACTGGTTTTAATGTGATCTGTGGCAGATCACTTATTACCCTTTTGTGAGTATATTCTCACCCGCGATTAAAACCACAACGATGGAGTGGATATGAAAAAATTAGCGGTGGCAGCCCTTGTATTAAGCAGTCTCTCTGGCGGCGCGTATGCGCATGAAGCAGGCGAATTCTTTATTCGTGCCGGTTCGGCTACGGTTCGCCCAACTGAAGGATCGGATAACGTGCTGGGTATGGGCGGTTTTAGCGTCAGTAATAACACCCAGTTAGGTTTAACGTTCACCTATATGGCGACGGATAATGTTGGTGTTGAGCTTCTGGCAGCAACGCCGTTCCGTCATCGCGTGGGTCTCGGGCCGACCGGTGATATCGCCACGGTTCACCATTTACCGCCAACGCTGATGGCGCAATGGTACTTTGGTGACTCAAGCAGCAAGGTGCGCCCTTATATTGGCGCCGGTGTGAACTACACCACCTTCTTTGATGAGAAATTCAACGATACCGGTAAAGAGGCGGGTCTGACGGATCTCAGCCTGAAAGATTCGTGGGGCATGGCGGGACAGGTCGGTCTGGATTACCTGATTAACCGCGACTGGCTGATCAACGCCTCGGTCTGGTACATGGATATTGATACGGACGTACGCTTCAAGGCGGGCGGTCAGCAGCAAAGTATCAATACTCGGCTGGATCCGTGGGTGTTCATGTTCTCTGCGGGTTATCGTTTCTGATCCGCCGTCAAACTGGCCACAGGGTGGCCAGTTTGATTTGCTCACTTCAAAACGACGGATAAACCGGCCGCTCATCAAGCTTTACGCAATGCCTCAGGATCGTTTCCCCATCATATAAATAGCTGAAAGCGTCGCTCGACTGGGAATGGAAGAGAATATCGCCGTTGGCAAACGGGATAATTTCGGTATCACCCGCACGTTTGTGCCCCGCGCCGGTTTCAAAATGACCGTGCCATCGTTCCTGGGTGTGGTCATAAACGTGAAGAATAACTTCGACAAGTCCTCTTTGCGGACAATTAAGGCGCAGGAAGGTAGAAGAGAAATTCAGGGACAGTGCATGGAAGGGAATCAATAAGGCGAAAACCAGTAAAGCTCGTAAATACATCAAACCGCGAAAACCTCCTTCAAAAGGGAAATGAGATTTTACTTAAGTCGAAAACTGCGTTTTTGCCGTGGATCAAGATGTCTTATAATTCAATACGATAAAGGCCCCTTACGAGGCCCTTAGCGATCATTTTTGAATCAGATAGCGAATGGTGGGGCCATCCTGCTGGATATCCAGCACCGTATAACCGTGGTTTTTCGCATCCAGCGGTATGTTGTTGATGGACTGCGGGCAGTCGCTGACCACCTCCAGAATTTCACCTTTCTTAAGCTGCGGTAGTGCTTCAAGCGTAGCAACCGCCGGATAAGGACAGGGCTCACCGACCATATCCAGACGGTAATCAGGCACGATCTCTTTCATGCGGCGTTCTCCTGCGTTTCAGGTTTGACAGTGGCACGGCGGAAGAAGCGTTTCTCCTGTGCGACGACCAGTAAAAAAGCGACCAGCAGCAGGGCGTAGGTGACCAACAGGCCGCCGAGAGGCCCGAAGGTATTCAGCAGGTTGACCTTGTCCCAGCTGGTGGCCAGGACGGGAGACAAGTTATCCCAGTAATACGCCAGGATCGTAGAACCAATCACATTTCCCAGACCCACCCACCAGTAATGCACCTGGCCTTCGACGGCGCGATACATCCAGCCGGTTTCACACCCGCCAGCCAGCACGATCCCGAAGCCGAACAGCAGGCCGCCAATGACCGCGTTAGGACCGGCCCACATGATTTTTGGTTCGACGCCCAGTTGAACATAGCTGAAGATGCCGATGGCGCTGACCGCCATCCCGGCGATAATCGCCTTCGCCATCATCGTGCGCCCGGTGATCCACATATCGCGAAACGCGGAGGTGAAGCAGATCTGCGCGCGTTCAATGAGCAGACCAAAACCCACACCGAACAGCATCGCCAGACCGAGTTTGGGCTGATTCAGAGCGGTGCAGAGCGCCCATGCGATCATGGCGAAAAAGACCAGCATTCCGAGGCGGAAACGGTGGCGTGCCTGAGAGGGCTTCTGGGTTAACGGAGACGCTGCGCTGACTTTTACCATTTTCACTGGAATGCGAAACAGCGGCAGTAGAGTGAATTTTGCGCCAAAGTAAGAGCCAATGGCCGTGGCGACAGCAAAGAACCAGGCGTGAAGAGAAAACTGAGGGATCCCGGTAAAGAAGGCGGCAAGGTTGCACCCCATCGCCAGGCGCGCGCCGAATCCGGCAATTATGCCGCCGATAATCGCCTGCAGAATGCGGATCCGGCTTTTGGGCATACGCAACTTAACGTTGTTTGCCCACAGCGCCGCCGCGAAACAGCCGCCGAACATGCCGATGATCATCATCCCGTCGATGCGGGTGAGCGGCGTACCGTCCAGATGAATGAGTTTAAAGTAGCCCCACTCTTCGGCATGTACGCCAGCGAGTTGCAGCAGTTGGCCACCCCAGCGGGTGAACTCGCCGGTTACGGCCCAGAAGGTACCGGTAATGCCAAAATAATAAGTAGAGAGAATGCCTGCCGCGATAACGGCCGGAACAGGTGACCAGAACTTAACCAGGTAAGTCTGTTTGAAGAATTGCCATGACATGAAGAAGCCTCTGAACTCAGAAGGAATATGTGGAATTAACGGACTGGAATATATAACTTTTTTCCTTACTCTAAAACCTCGCTGATGCCTTTCTCTAAAATACCTCCCTTTTTCATGACTTTTATCACTAAACCGAGCGGCTTATTCAGCCACGCCTGGCTTCAGGATGCGACAGCACAGGCGTTGAATAAATATTTAAATAGTTAATGTTATGTTAAGGCATGCTAAAGCTCGATGCAGGCGTTTTCAATGGCGAAAACTGATTCTATAACCACTGATGAATTCATGGCCATTCATCAGAAGTTGTACCGAATTTCAAAGACGTGGGGTGATTTATGGTTGACGTTATTTTTTTTACGTACTGAAAGCTGCCGGGTTGTAAACATAAAATACAGTGATATTAACGATGATCTGTTGTATCTCGCGGCAACACCAAAATTTGAGTCGCGGACAGTGAGACTGTGCAAGATACTGCGGCAATTATTTAATAAAAGAAAGCTAGCTAACCCCCTGGATATCTATGTTTTTCAAAGTAAATCAAATCGCGTAAAAGGCGTTGCAAAGCCAGTAACAACGGTGGCGATGAATATAGCCCTTAAAGAGGCCGCAAGAGAAATTGCAAACAAAAATGTCACCATGAAAAGTGCTCAGCAGATAATGGACTAAGAAGTTTGCAAAGATCCGAGTGGCCGTAGTCTTATTTTTTATAAGACGTACAGCTAAGGTACGTCATAAAATTACATCAAAATACACGTCTCAGAGGAATGATATTACACCACTGTTTTTTATACTCCATTCCGGCGAAGTTTTTTCCCAATGAGAATATGATTTGTTTCTCATCCCGCGCACACAGCTCTCGGGCGCGATTATAATTTTCCCAGAGCAAGACGCTCCCCGCACCAATGTCATTATATTGGGGATCATATCCACCATTGATGTCATCGAAATAAATCCATTCGGGGCATTCAGTTTTGAATATTAAATCAATTGCTATGATTTTTTTATTGAATGCGAGCGCGGAGCCAAAAACCATATGCCTCAGATTTTCAATAGCATCCAGCAGGTTCTCTCTTGGATAGGGTGATATCTTACCGCGCCAGCGAGCATTAAATAAGTTTATGTAACTGTCGCAAATTTCCTCAGCAGAAAGAGTGTTCACATCCAGTATTTCCCCTCCAAGCTTGAGGAAGCGATTCCTTTCGCCATTTCTTTTCTTAATCGTTTTTGGAGAAAATACAGATTTCATATGACATATCTCATCATTCAGCATTTTACTGCTGAATGAATTGATGAACACGTTTTTCTGTAATGGCGAAAGTTTTTTTGTCCTGACGGGAAGGAAAAATTTTGAATGAGGGGCGCTGGGTAATATTATATCCTCAAAAACAAACGGGTGCGATTTTGAATAGAGATTCAGGGATCCACTGATGGAGTAAGTTGATGAGACAATAATACCATCTTTTTTTCTACAGAAAAAACGAATGTCTTTTTTTCGTTTGTTTGCCAGGTAAGTTAGCACATCCGGGTGTGTGCATACACTTCCGCCATAAACAGAATAAGCCTGACGGTAAATACTCAGATCGCACTCTTCCCATCCACAAATGAAACTTCTTAACATTTTGACCAAATATTTTTTGCAATAACAGATATACGCATACTTTATACATTCTTTGCAGTATGTAAATCGACAAAGAGATATTGTTGACTACTTGTTTAGTGAAGGGATGAATTAAGTATTAGTGTGCTATTTATTGCAACTGATATGAATGCTGGAAATGAAGAGAGCGTGTAAAAAAAGAGGACCGTCTGGCTGGGATGCCAGACGGTCGAAGGGTTAGGCTTTACGCGTCGCCGCTTTCATTGCAGTCACAAACGCTTTCAGCTCGGCCAGCATCTGCTCTGGCTTGTCCACGTTCTTTTCGATGATCTTCACAATCGCAGAGCCGGAGATGGCACCTGCCGCTTTCGCCTCAATCGCTGCGGTGACCTGATCCGGGGATGAAATCCCGAAACCCTGCAGCGGAGGCGCGGCATGGTACTCGGCCAGCTTCTCCACAAGGTGATGCAGCGGCAGCGCGGCTTTATTCTCGGCACCGGTCACGCCTGCGCGGGAGAGCAGGTAGGTGTAACCGCGCCCGTAAGAGGCTATCTGGCGCAGCAGCTCATCGTCCGCGTTTGGCGGGCAGATAAAAATAGGGGCGACATTGTGACGCATCGCAGCCTGGCGGAATGGCGCAGACTCCTCAACCGGCACGTCGGCCACCAGAACGGAGTCGACGCCCACGCGCGCGCACTCGGCGTAAAACTCATCGATACCGTGGTTGAATACCAGGTTGGCGTACATCAGCAGGCCAATCGGGATAGTGGGGTGCTTCTGACGGATCGCCGCCAGCATCTCGAAGCACTGGGTCGGCGTGACGCCCGAGGCAAACGCGCGCAGCGTCGCATTTTGAATGGTCGGGCCATCCGCCAGCGGGTCAGAGAACGGGATGCCCAGCTCCAGCGCATCGGCACCGGCTTCAATCAGGGTGTCGATGATCTTCAGCGACTGTTCAGGGCCAGGGTCGCCCAGGGTGACGAAGGGAACGAACGCGCCTTCCTGGCGGGATTTCAGTTCTGCAAATACGTTATCGTAGCGTTCCATCAGATTTCCCCTCGTGCTTTCAGAATATCGTGAACGGTGAAGATATCTTTGTCACCGCGACCGGAAAGGTTCACCACCAGCAGCTGTTCTTTTTCCGGATTGTCTTTCATCATTTTCAGCGCATGGGCCAGAGCGTGTGAAGACTCCAGCGCCGGGATGATCCCTTCGCTGCGGCACAGCGTTTTGAACGCTTCCAGCGCTTCGTCATCGGTAATGGAGACATAGTCCGCGCGACCGGTACTGTTCAGATAGGCGTGCTGCGGCCCGACGGATGGGAAGTCGAGGCCGGCAGAGATAGAGTAAGACTCTTCAATCTGGCCTTCATCGGTCTGCATCATCGGGGATTTCATGCCGAAGTAGATCCCCACGCGGCCATGCTTCAGCGGCGCGCCGTGTTCACCCGATTCAATGCCGTGGCCCGCAGGCTCGACGCCAATCAGACCCACGCTGGTGTCGTCGATAAAGTCTGCGAACATGCCGATAGCGTTAGATCCGCCGCCGACGCAGGCGATGACCGCATCCGGCAGGCGACCCTCTTTTTCGCGGATCTGCGCTTTGGTCTCTTCACCGATCATGCGCTGGAATTCACGCACGATGGTCGGGAACGGGTGCGGGCCCGCCGCGGTACCGAGCATATAGTGCGCGGTTTCGTAGCTGCCAGACCAGTCGCGCAGCGCTTCGTTACAGGCATCCTTCAGCGTCGCGGAGCCGCTGTGCACCGGGATCACTTCCGCACCCATCAGCCGCATGCGGAAAACGTTCGGAGACTGACGCTCAACGTCTTTCGCCCCCATATAGATGCGGCATTTCAGGCCGAGCAGGGCGCTGGCGAGCGCCGAGGCCACGCCGTGCTGGCCTGCGCCGGTTTCGGCGATGATTTCGGTTTTACCCATACGTTTGGCAAGCAGCGCCTGGCCCAGCACCTGGTTAGTCTTATGCGCGCCGCCGTGCAGCAGGTCTTCACGCTTAAGATACAGCGTGGTTTTGGTGCCTTCCGTCAGGTTGCGGCATTTGGTCAGGGCCGTTGGGCGGCCTGCATAGTTTTTCAGCAGGTCGGTAAATTCCGCCTGAAACGCCGGATCCTTCTGCGCACTCACAAACGCTTCTTCCAGCTGGCGCAGCGCGGGCATCAGGATTTGCGGGACGTACATCCCGCCGAACTCACCAAAATACGGGTTAAGTAATGTCGTCATCTTCTCTTCCTTAATATGCACGCAGAGTTTTAAAAACCGAGGCCAGTTTGCTGGCATCTTTAATACCCGGCTGGGACTCTACGCCTGAATTGAAATCGAGGCCTGCGCAGCCGGTTTTCGCGGCTTCTACACAGTTGTCCGGGCTTAATCCGCCCGCCAGCAGAACGTTGTCCAGCTTTTCGCCGTTCAGCAGAGACCAGTCAAAACGCTGGCCGGTTCCGCCCTGGCCGTTATCGAGGACGTATTTATCCACGTGGTTCAGGTTACGCGGGGGCAACGTATCGTCAACGCGTTGCGCTTTCCAGATCTGTACCTGCGGTGCCAGCGTGGCGCGAAGGGCATCGATATAGGCCTGATCTTCATCGCCGTGAAGCTGCACCGCGCTCAGAGATAACGCGTCGGCTTTTGCCGCAACGTCTGCAATATCTGCGTTGCGGAACACGCCCACGTAGCTGAGTGGTGCCGCGGCGATGACCTTACGCGCCTGCTCTTCGCTGACCGCGCGAGGAGAGGAATCCACAAAAATCAGCCCGCCATAAATCGCGCCGGCTTCATACGCGGCCTGGGCGTCCTGTTCGCGGGTTAAGCCGCAGACTTTGTTTTCACCCAGCAGCACGCGACGTACTGCAGCATTGAGATCGTCATGTTCCATCATGGCGGAGCCAATCAGGAAACCGTTAGCGAAGTGGCTCAGCTCGCGCACCTGGGCGTAGCTGTTAATGCCGGATTCGCTGATGACCGTGACGCCAGCGCCCAGACGCGGCGCCAGCTGGCGCGTGCGGTTCAGGTCAATGGACAGGTCACGCAGATCGCGGTTGTTAATGCCAACCACTTTGGCTTCCAGCGCAATCGCGCGTTCCAGCTCTTCTTCATTACTCACTTCGGTCAGCACGCCCATGTTCAGGCTGTGCGCCACGGCGGAAAGCTGGCGGTACTGCTCGTCGTCAAGTACCGAGAGCATTAGCAGGCAGGCGTCGGCCTGGTAAAAGCGCGCCAGCCAGATCTGATACGGATCGATAATAAAGTCTTTGCACAGGATCGGCTGCGGCGCGATGCCGCTGACGATCGGCAGAAAATCGAAGCTGCCCTGGAAATATTTCTCATCCGTCAGCACGGAGATGGCTGACGCATGATGCTTATAAATGCCGGCAATACGTGCCGGGTCGAAATCGTCACGAATAACGCCTTTTGACGGGGAGGCTTTTTTGCACTCAAGAATAAACGCGGTGCGCGCACCCTGCAGGGCATCATAGAAACGACGTTGGCTTGGTACGACGTCATTCTGGAAACTGGCAAGCGGCTGCTGTTGCTTGCGGGCTTCCACCCAGATGGCCTTATCGGCAACGATTTTCGCTAAAACGGTCTGCATTCTTTACCCTCTTGCCGCAAGTGCGGTAACGCGATCGTAAGCTGCACCGGAGCGCAGTACATCCAGAACTTTTTGAACGTTGGCCTTCAGGTCTTCCTCACCGTGCAAACGCATCAGCATGGCGACGTTGGCAGCAACGGCGGCCTCATGAGCGACCTCTCCCTTACCTTGTAATAAGCGCGTCAGAATGTCACGGTTTTCTTCCGGCGTACCGCCGGCCAGCGCTTCCTGGTGATACGGGGTTAAACCAAAGTCAGCGGCTTCCAGCTGGTAGCTCAGGATTTCACCGTCGCGCAGTTCGGCTACCAGCGTTGGCGCATGCAGTGACACTTCGTCCATTCCACCGCTGTGCACCACGGCGGCACGCTGGTAACCCAGCACACGCAGCGTCTCGGCAATCGGCAGTACCAGTTCCGGACTGTAGACACCGATCAGCGCAAGCGGCGGGTGCGCCGGGTTGATCAGCGGGCCGAGCACGTTAAACAGCGTGCGGGTTTTAAGCTGCTGACGAACCGGCATCGCGTGGCGGAAACCGGTGTGATACTTCGGCGCAAACAGGAAGCAGACGCCCAGGTCATCCAGCGCTTCACGGGAACGCTCGGCGTTCATATCGAGATTAATACCGAATGCGGCGAGCAAATCGGAAGAACCAGACCGGCTGGAAACGCTGCGGTTACCGTGTTTCGCGACCTTTAAACCACACGCCGCCGCCACGAAGGCGCTGGCGGTGGAGATATTGATGCTGTTACTGCCGTCTCCCCCGGTGCCAACAATATCGGCAAACTGATAGTCCGGGCGCGGGAACGGGGCGGCATTTTCCAGCAGGGCCGTAGCGGCACCGGCGATCTCCTGCGGGCTTTCGCCGCGGACTTTCATGCTCACCAGCGCGGCCGCCAGCTGCTCAGGCTTCAGCTCGCCGCGAACCACGGCGGAGAAGAGCTGGTGGCTCTCCTGTTGGCTCAGGGTCTGCGCCTGGTACAGTTTTTCCAGAATCGGCTGCAGGGTATTGGTCTGCTCCAGCTTCTGTAACGCCCAGTCGAGCGTCTGCTCCAGCAGGCGGGCGCCGTGGGAGGTCAGGATCGATTCCGGGTGGAACTGCAGGCCGCAGACGCGATCCGCATCGTGACGTACCGCCATCACCATCCCTTCAAACGAGGCGTTAATGGTCAGCCCGGCGGGAATATTGCTGCCAACCAGCGAGTGATAGCGCGCGACCGGAAGCGGGTTCGGCAGCCCGGCAAACATTGCCTGGCCGTCATGTTCAATGCTGGACGCTTTACCGTGCAGGATCTCACCCGCCTGGCCGACGTAGCCGCCGTAGGCTTCAACAATTGCCTGATGGCCGAGGCAGATGCCGATAATCGGCAGCTTGCCGCGCATGCGGGTCAGCAGCTCCGGCATACAGCCTGCTTCGCTCGGTGCGCCTGGCCCCGGGGAGAGCATCAGCACCGGGTTTTGCATGGTTGCCAGACGGTCAATCAGGGTCTGCGCCGGGACGTGGTTGCGGTAGATAACAACGTTGTGGCCATTCGCACGCAGTTGATCTGCCAGGTTGTAGGTAAAGGAGTCGATATTATCGAGCAGCAGAATGTCAGCCATCAGAAAATCTCCTGTGCATGGTGTGCGGTAGCAATGGCGCGAAGGACCGCACGGGCTTTGCTGCGCGTTTCGTCAGCTTCAGACTGCGGAACAGAATCAAGAACAATTCCGGCACCCGCCTGGACGGTAGCAATGCCGTCTTCGACATAGGCGGAGCGGATCACGATGCAGGTATCGAGGTCACCGTGGGCCGTGAAGTAGCCTACCGCGCCGCCGTAGCTGCCGCGACGGCGTCCTTCGGCCGCGGCAATCAGCTGCATGGCGCGCACTTTCGGCGCACCGCTCAGGGTGCCCATGTTCATGCAGGCGCGATAGGCGTGCAGCACGTCGAGGTCGTGGCGCAGCTCGCCCACTACGCGAGAGACCAGGTGCATCACGAACGAATAGCGGTCGACTTTAGTCAGGTCCGCCACGTAGCGGCTGCCCGGGGTACAAATACGGGCCAGATCGTTACGCGCCAGATCGACCAGCATAAGGTGCTCGGAGAGCTCTTTATGATCGGTACGCATTTCCAGTTCGATACGGCTGTCCAAATCGCGATCCAGGGAGCCATCGGCGCGACGTCCACGCGGACGGGTTCCGGCAATCGGGTAGATCTCAATCTGGCGGCTGGTGGCGTCATATTTCAGCGAGCTTTCCGGCGAGGCGCCGAACAGCGTGAAGTCGTTGTCCTGCATAAAGAACATGTATGGGCTTGGGTTGCTCTTTTTCAGCACGTCGTAGGCGGCGAGCGGCGACGGGCAGGGCAGAGAGAAGCGACGGGACGGTACCACCTGGAAAATTTCCCCGGCGCGAATCGCCTTTTGCATCTGGCGAACCACGGCGCCGTACTGATCGTCAGTCTGGTTCACATCGCAGGTCATTTTTTCAACCCGCTGCACCGGAAGTTCAGGGGGCGCTTCCGTCATCTGCTGCTGGAGCTGCGCGATGCGGTGCTCAAGACGGTTTTTCTCAGCTGTCGAAGGCGTGAACAGGCTGGCCTGGATACGGGTGTATTGTTTCTGATGGTCGATCACCAGCAGGGTTTCAGCCAGATAGAAACAATAGTCCGGGCAGCGATTACCCTGCTCGGTTTCCGGCAAATCTTCAAATCCGGCGACCAGGTCATAAGCAAACAGCCCACCAAAGAACATCGCCTCACGCTCGTCTTCCGGCACGGTAACCAGGTTCTGCAGCAGGCGGAAGGCATCGAAAACGGACAGGGAGCAGAGGCGCGCGTCTTCGTCCAGCAGTTGGCTCACCGGCGGGAAATGCAGAATGCGCATTTCTGGATGAAGTTCGTTTTCAATGCCTGAAGGCAGGGCTACATCCAGCAGCGGCAGCAGCGATGCGCCGTTATCTGACAGCGCCTTAATTGTGACAGTGTCACCTAAAGCGGTAATGCGCAGCGCGCTGTCGACCAGCAGAAGGCTCTTGAGATCGTCTTTGCTGTCGATGTCTGCAGATTCCAGTAGCAGCGTTGCCGGACGTGCCCCGCACACCTGATGAAACAGCGCGGTGGGGTTGTGGCGATAGGCCGCCTCGCAGGTCAGCAATTCGAGATGAGGTTTGGCTGTTTGCATGTTGGTGTTCTCATTTATTCTGTTCAAAAAAAAGCCCGCTGAGTAGCGGGCGGGTATCTGTTTGCATTTCGCAGACGCGTGACACTGCCCGATGATCAGGAAGTACGCCACCAACCGTGCAGAGTGAAATGTGCTGTCATTTTCAGATACCTTTCTCGTGTGAACTTGCGTACTAGTTAACTAGTTCGATGGCGTGTTGTCAACCCTTGATTTCAGAATTTCGCGTGAAGTCGGTATCATGGGGTTTTCGGATGTCTCCAACCTGTTATGGGAAGTGCTTTGAGCGATACCACCTACGCCATTATTTATGATTTACACAGCCATACTCAGGCCTCTGATGGCCTGCTGACACCCGAAGCCCTGGTTCATCGTGCCGTTGAAATGCGCGTCGGTACGCTGGCGATAACCGATCACGATACGACAGATGCCATTCCGGCGGCGCGCGCTGAGATCGCCCGCAGCGGGCTGGCGCTAAATCTGGTGTCCGGCGTTGAGATTTCGACCGTCTGGGAAAACCATGAGATTCATATCGTTGGCCTGAACATCGATATAGACCATCCGGCACTTATTGCCTTTTTGCAAGAACAAAAAACGCGCCGCAACCAGCGCGCAGAGATGATCGGCGAGCGTCTGGAAAAGGCGCATATTCCGGGCGCGCTGGAAGGTGCGCAAAAGCTGGCGAACGGCGGGGCAGTCACCCGCGGTCATTTCGCCCGTTTTCTGGTAGAAGCAGGCAAAGCGACGACCATGGCGGATGTTTTTAAAAAGTATCTGGCGCGCGGGAAAACCGGATACGTTCCGCCACAGTGGTGTACAATAAAACAAGCTATTGATGTGATTCATCATTCTGGCGGTAAGGCCGTGCTGGCACATCCGGGGCGGTATAATCTTTCTGCTAAATGGCTGAAAAGACTGCTGGCACACTTTGCCGAATGCGGTGGCGAGGCGATGGAAGTCGCCCAGTGTCAGCAGGCGCCCAACGAGCGCGCGCAGCTCGCGACCTATGCCCGCCAGTTCGGCCTGCTTGGGTCACAGGGGTCTGATTTCCATCAGCCCTGCGCCTGGATCGAACTGGGGCGCAAGCTCTGGCTGCCCGCTGGCGTTGAGCCGGTCTGGCAGCTCTGGGAACAGCCGCAGCAAATTGAAGAGAGGGAAGTATGAGTCAGTTTTTCTATATCCATCCGGATAACCCGCAGCCACGTCTGATCAACCAGGCCGTGGAGATCGTCCGCAAAGGCGGCGTGATTGTCTACCCGACCGATTCAGGCTACGCGCTGGGCTGCAAAATTGAAGATAAAGGGGCGATGGAACGCATTTGCCGTATTCGCCAGCTGCCGGACGGCCATAACTTTACCCTGATGTGCCGCGATCTCTCTGAGCTGTCCACCTATGCTTATGTGGATAACGTGGCGTTTCGCCTGATTAAGAACAACACGCCGGGCAACTACACCTTCATCCTGAAAGGGACGAAAGAGGTGCCGCGCCGCCTGCTGCAGGAAAAGCGTAAGACTATCGGCATGCGCGTGCCGTCGAACCCGATTGCGCAGGCGCTGCTGGAAACCCTCGGCGAGCCGATGCTCTCTACCTCGCTAATGCTGCCAGGAAGTGAATTTACCGAGTCCGATCCGGAAGAGATCAAAGATCGTCTGGAGAAGGTAGTCGAGCTGATTATTCACGGCGGCTATCTCGGCCAGCAGCCGACCACCGTGGTCGACTTAACCGAAGATGCACCGGAAGTGATTCGTGAGGGCGTGGGCGATGTAAAGCCTTTCTTGTAATGGTATAAGCAGATATACTACGCGGCCATCAAAGCAGGGCTCAGCCCTCTTTTGACCTGATTCGACGCCTGTGAAGGCGACACCTGAGGAAGCTCAATGAGCGAGAAGTTACAGAAAGTGCTGGCGCGTGCCGGCCACGGCTCACGCCGTGAAATCGAAGCCATTATTGAAGCGGGTCGCGTGAGTGTGGACGGTAAAATCGCCACGCTGGGTGACCGCGTTGAAATCGTACCGGGGCTGAAGATCCGCATCGACGGTCATCTTATCTCCGTGAAAGAGTCCGCTGAACAAATCTGTCGCGTGCTGGCTTACTACAAGCCGGAAGGCGAGCTGTGCACCCGCAACGACCCGGAAGGTCGTCCGACGGTGTTTGACCGTCTGCCTAAACTGCGCGGCGCTCGCTGGATTGCCGTTGGTCGTCTGGACGTGAACACCTGCGGTCTGCTGCTGTTTACCACCGATGGTGAACTGGCAAACCGTCTGATGCACCCAAGCCGTGAAGTAGAACGTGAATACGCGGTGCGCGTATTTGGCCAGGTTGATGAGAATAAACTGCGCGATCTGTCGCGTGGCGTTCAGCTGGAAGACGGTCCTGCGGCGTTCAAAACCATCAAATTTACCGGTGGGGAAGGCATCAACCAGTGGTACAACGTGACCCTGACCGAAGGCCGCAACCGTGAGGTGCGTCGTCTCTGGGAAGCGGTAGGCGTACAGGTTAGCCGTCTTATCCGTGTCCGTTACGGCGATATCCTGCTGCCGAAAGGTCTGCCACGCGGTGGTTATACCGAACTGGATCTGACCCAAACCAACTACCTGCGCGAGCTGGTCGGCCTGACGCCGGAAACCACCTCAAAAGTGGCGGTGGAAAAAGATCGTCGTCGCATGAAGGCGAATCAGATCCGTCGCGCGGTGAAGCGCCACAGCCAGGTGAGCAGCAGTCGCCGCTCCGGCAGCCGTAATAACAACGGTTAATGTAAAAGCCCGGTGAACTCTCCGGGCTTTTTTCTTTAGTAATCAACGCCAATTTGCGCTTTGATACCCGCATCAAACGCATGTTTGACCGGACGCAGCTCGCTGACGGTATCGGCCATCTCCAGAATATCCCGATGACATCCGCGCCCCGTGACGATAACCGTCTGGTGTACAGGACGGTTCTTCAGAGCATCCAGCACGGCTTCCAGCGGCAGGTAGTCGTAGGCGACCATATAGGTTATCTCATCCAGCAGAACCATATTCAGCGAGGGATCGGCCAGCATTCTCTTTGCATGCTCCCAGACGGCGAGACAGGCGGCTGTGTCTGTTTCCCGGTTCTGGGTATTCCACGTAAACCCGGTTGCCATTACCTGAAACTCGACGCCGTGAGGCTCCAGCAAATTCCGCTCGCCGTTGGGCCATGTGCCTTTAATAAACTGGATCACGCCCACTTTTTGCCCGTGTCCGACGGCGCGTGCCGCCGTACCGAATGCGGCGGTGGTTTTCCCCTTGCCGTTGCCGGTAAAGACGATGACGATCCCACGCTCGTCCTGTGCCGCCGCGACGCGCGCATCGACCTGTTCTTTCAGACGCTGCTGGCGCTGCTGATGACGTTCTTCACTCATTGCGAAATTCCTGGTTTACGGCCCGGCTGGGCGTCAAAGGTCATCCCGGTTTTGCGGCGGCTGTCGTCGCCCATCAGCCAGAGATAGAGCGGCATAATGTCTGCCGGGGTTTTCAGCTTCTGCGGATCTTCGCTCGGGAACGCACTGGCGCGCATTTTGGTGCGCGTACCGCCCGGGTTGATGCAGTTTACGCGCAGATGGCGGCTCTGGTACTCCTCCGCCAGCACCTGCATCATGCCTTCGGTCGCGAATTTTGATACGGCATAGGCTCCCCAGTTTGCGCGTCCCTCACGGCCAACGCTGGAGGAGGTGAACACCAGTGAACCTGAATCCGATTTGAGTAATAAAGGAAGCAGTGCCTGGGTCAGGAAAAACGTCCCGTTGACGTTGACCTGCATCACCTGCTGCCAGATATCAGGATCCTGTTCATCCATCGGACGCACTTCGCCTAACAAACCGGCGTTATGCAGTACGCCGTCGAGTCTCGGATAGTGGGCGCTGATGCGCCGGGCTAATTCCTGGCATACTTCGGGCGTGCAGGTCAGCAAATCGAGTGTATACCACGGGGCCGGTGTGCCGCATACAGCCTCAATCTCCTGAGCGACGTTTTTCAGTTTTTCTTCGTTGCGCCCGATCAGAATGACGTTCGCGCCGTAATCGGCGTAGGTCAGGGCCGCCTCGCGGCCAATCCCGTCGCTGGCACCGGTGACAAGAATAATCCGGTTTTGCAGCAGATTTTTTTGCGGTTGATAATGCACGGTGACTCCTCAGGCGACCGGTGATGCAATGGCGCCTTTATGATGACTTTTCGGCTTTATGCCCGAATTAGCCTAATAATTCAATCAGTCTACAGGACGCATTACTGTAAAATTAACAATTTGCAAATATTTAAACGTCAGTGCGGGGATTCCTGAAGGCGGCTCGCAGAGGTAATGTCACGAGCGAGACGCATGGGCAGGGCTGATGTACACTGCCGTGAAAGATTCGTGGTTAAATCAAGGTGGAACGCGTGGAATTACTTTCTCAATATGGGTTGTTTTTGGCCAAAATCGCGACGGTGGTGATTGCCATTGCGGTGGTTGCCGTTCTGATTGTCAACCTGACGCAGCGCAAGCGTCAGCGAGGGGAGTTACGCATCACCCGCCTGAGTGAGCAGTATAAAGAGATGCAGGAAGAGATGTCTTTGGCGCTGCTTGATAGTCATCAACAGAAACTCTGGCTGAAAGCGCAGAAGAAAAAGCATAAACAGGAAGCCAAAGCGGCAAAGGCAAAAGCGAAGCTCAATGCGCCGCAGGATAAGGCCACGCCACGTGTCTATGTGCTCGATTTTAAAGGCAGTATGGATGCGCATGAGGTTTCCTCTCTGCGGGAGGAAGTAACTGCCGTTCTAGCCGTGGCGACACCGCAGGATCAGGTTGTCGTGCGTCTTGAAAGCCCGGGCGGGGTGGTTCACGGTTACGGACTGGCCGCCTCACAGCTGCAGCGCCTGCGTGAAAAACAGATCCCGCTGACCGTGGCCGTGGATAAAGTGGCGGCCAGCGGAGGCTACATGATGGCCTGCGTGGCGGACAAAATTGTGGCCGCACCGTTCTCTATTATTGGCTCGATCGGCGTGGTCGCGCAAATTCCGAACTTTAACCGCTTCCTGAAAAATAAAGAGATTGATATCGAACTTCACACGGCGGGTCAGTATAAACGTACCCTGACGCTGCTGGGGGAAAATACGGAAGAAGGGCGTCAAAAGTTCCGTGAAGATCTCAACGAAACGCATCACCTCTTTAAAGACTTTGTGCATCGTATGCGCCCGACGCTCGATATTGAACAAGTTGCGACAGGCGAGCACTGGTACGGCGTCCAGGCGCAGGAGAAAGGGCTGGTGGATGAAGTCGGAACCAGCGACGATCTGCTGCTCAACCTGATGGAGGGCCGGGAACTGGTGGGCGTGCGCTTTACCCAGCGTAAGCGACTTCTTGACCGCTTTACCAACAGTGCGGCAGAAAGCGCGGACCGCCTGCTGCTGCGCTGGCTACAGCGCGGACAAAAACCGCTGCTGTAAACAAAAACGCGAGGCACATGCCTCGCGTTTTGCGTTAATCGACCAGGTGATATTTCTCGGAAAGCGTATGCGCCAGGTATTTAAACATGTTAAACACGGCGGTGCTTTTCGGGGTCGGCAACCCCTGTTCGTCAAGGAAGTATTCGCCGCTGAAAATCAGCACGCCATTACGCTGCTCTACGCCGGTGGCTTCAATACCCGCCAGCGTATCTTCGTGGTCACGGATAAGCTTGTTTGCTTCGATAAGCAGAGAGGCTCGGTCAATAGGTTGGGTCGTATTCTGCATAATCCACTCCTTAAACAGTGACAATAGTCTACGCCGAGGGCGCTTTGGGGGCAAATTTTCCCTGTAATGTGAGGGGATAAGGTACAGGGACCTGGCTGGCGGGATTTGCTTTTGCATGCTAATAAAGTTGCGTAACGAATTTTATCAGGTAGAGTGTGCGCTTTCGTCATTCTGGCAACAGAATTGCTTGACATTCAACCGGGAATTCGTCACGAATTACACGAGATGTGAGAAAAATACCCGAGAACTCAATCACCTGGGCGTCTTTTCTTTAACGCCCGGTAAGACAAAGGGGTTGATATCTCCTGACGCAGTCGCAATATCATTGGCTCGTCGTCAGCGGAAGGGAAATCAACGTGCGGCGTATTCCTGGAAGAATTAAATTAGGTAAAGGTGAATATGGGTAAAGCTCTCGTCATCGTTGAGTCCCCGGCAAAAGCCAAAACGATCAATAAGTATCTGGGTAATGACTACGTGGTTAAGTCCAGCGTGGGTCATATCCGCGATTTGCCGACCAGTGGCTCAGCCAGCAAAAAGAGCGCAGACTCTACCTCCACCAAAGGGGCTAAAAAGCCTAAAAAGGATGAACGTAGCGCGCTTGTCAACCGCATGGGTGTTAACCCATGGCATAACTGGGACGCACAATATGAAGTGCTGCCCGGGAAAGAAAAAGTCGTTAACGAGCTGAAGCAGCTGGCTGAAAAAGCAGACCACATCTATCTCGCAACCGACCTTGACCGCGAAGGGGAAGCCATTGCGTGGCACCTGCGGGAAGTGATTGGTGGTGATGACAAACGCTACAGTCGTGTAGTGTTTAACGAAATTACGAAGAATGCGATTCGTCAGGCGTTTGAGAAGCCGGGCGAACTGAATATTGACCGTGTAAACGCACAGCAGGCACGTCGCTTTATGGACCGCGTTGTGGGCTACATGGTTTCTCCACTGCTGTGGAAGAAGATTGCCCGTGGCCTGTCAGCAGGGCGTGTGCAATCCGTCGCCGTGCGTCTGGTCGTTGAGCGTGAGCGCGAGATTAAAGCCTTCGTGCCGGAAGAGTTCTGGGAAGTTGACGCTAATGTGACCACGCCGGGCGGTGACGCTCTGCCGCTGCAGGTCAGCCATCAGAACGATAAGCCTTTCCGTCCAGAAAACCGCGACCAGACCATGGCCGCCGTAGCGCTGCTGGAAAAAGCACGCTACCAGGTGCTGGAACGTGAAGACAAACCGACCAGCAGCAAGCCGGGTGCGCCGTTTATTACCTCAACGCTGCAACAGGCTGCAAGCACGCGTCTGGGTTACGGCGTGAAGAAGACCATGATGATGGCTCAGCGCCTGTATGAAGCGGGCTACATCACCTACATGCGTACCGACTCAACCAACCTGAGCCAGGACGCGGTCAACATGGTGCGCGGCTACATCAGCGACAACTTCGGTAAGAAATACCTGCCGGAAAGCGCTAACCAGTTCGCCAGCAAAGAGAACTCTCAGGAAGCACACGAAGCGATTCGTCCTTCTGATGTCTCTGTGTTAGCGGAATCACTGAAAGACATGGAAGCCGACGCGCAGAAGCTGTATCAGCTGATCTGGCGCCAGTTCGTGGCGTGCCAGATGACCCCGGCACAGTATGACTCCACCACGCTGACCGTTGGTGCGGGTGATTTCCGTCTCAAAGCGCGTGGCCGTATCCTGCGTTTCGACGGCTGGACGAAAGTGATGCCTGCGCTGCGTAAAGGTGATGAAGACCGAACTCTGCCGGCAGTGAACAAAGGGGATGAGCTCTCGCTGGTTGATCTCGTGCCAGCCCAGCACTTCACCAAGCCGCCTGCGCGCTTCAGTGAAGCGTCCCTGGTGAAAGAGCTGGAAAAACGCGGTATTGGCCGTCCGTCGACCTATGCGTCCATCATCTCTACGATTCAGGACCGTGGTTACGTACGCGCTGAAAACCGTCGTTTCTATGCGGAAAAAATGGGTGAGATCGTCACCGATCGTCTCGAAGCTAACTTCCGCGAGTTGATGAACTACGATTTTACCGCGCAAATGGAAGACAGCCTCGACCAGGTTGCCAGCCATCAGGCGGAATGGAAAAAGGTCCTCGACAGCTTCTTCAGCGACTTTACCGACCAGCTTGAGAAAGCGGAGAAGGATCCTGAAGAGGGTGGCATGCTGCCTAACCAGATGGTTCTGACCAGCATCGACTGCCCAACCTGTGGTCGCAAGATGGGGATTCGTACTGCCACGACGGGCGTGTTCCTTGGCTGCTCCGGCTACGCGCTGTCGCCAAAAGAGCGCTGCAAAACCACCATCAACCTGGTGCCTGAGAACGAAGTTCTCAACGTGCTGGAAGGTGACGATGCGGAAACTAACGCTCTGCGTGCCAAACGCCGCTGCAAAAAATGCGGCACGGCAATGGACAGCTACCTGATCGATCCAAAACGTAAGCTGCACGTCTGCGGTAATAACCCAACGTGTGACGGGTATGAGATCGAAGAGGGCGAGTTCCGCATTAAAGGCTATGACGGCCCGATTGTAGAGTGCGAGAAGTGTGGCTCTGAAATGCACCTGAAAATGGGGCGTTTCGGTAAGTACATGGCCTGTACCAACGACGAGTGTAAAAACACGCGTAAAATTCTGCGTAATGGTGAAGTGGCTCCACCGAAGGAAGATCCGGTTCCGCTGCCAGAACTGCCGTGCGAGAAATCCGACGCGTACTTTGTGCTGCGTGACGGCGCTGCGGGTGTCTTCCTGGCCGCCAACACCTTCCCGAAATCGCGTGAAACGCGCGCGCCGCTGGTGGAAGAGCTGCATCGCTTCCGCGATCGTCTGCCTGAGAAACTGCGTTATCTGGCCGATGCGCCACAGCAGGATCCGGAAGGCAACAAAACCGTGGTACGGTTTAGCCGTAAAACCAAGCAGCAGTATGTTGCGGCCGAGAAAGAGGGTAAAGCGACCGGATGGTCAGCTTTCTTTGTCGATGGCAAATGGGTTGAAGGCAAGAAATAATCTTCCCTTACCGTAACTTACCTGTAAAAGGGCCGGATTTCCGGCCCTTTTTTATTGCCTTGTTATTATTTTTTGTTCCGTACTATACAGTCAGGCTATAAATGATATAGTGGTTATAGTTAACCTGTTTCTTATTATTAAATCGTCTTAAGCGATTGGCCGCATGCGCTAAATCGGATGGTCTGGCATGAAATTACAGCAGCTTCGTTATATCGTTGAGGTGGTGAATCATAACCTTAACGTCTCTTCTACCGCCGAGGGGTTGTATACCTCGCAACCGGGTATCAGCAAACAAGTTCGTATGCTGGAGGATGAGTTAGGTATCCAGATATTTGCCCGCAGCGGTAAGCATCTCACTCAGGTGACGCCTGCGGGGCAGGAAATCATCCGCATTGCGCGGGAAGTCCTCTCTAAAGTCGATGCGATTAAGTCAGTGGCAGGGGAACACACCTGGCCGGATAAAGGTTCGCTGTATATTGCCACGACGCATACCCAGGCGCGCTATGCGCTTCCCGGTGTCATCAAAGGCTTTATCGAGCGTTATCCCCGCGTCTCTTTACATATGCACCAGGGCTCGCCAACGCAAATTGCAGAAGCCGTTTCCAAGGGTAATGCAGACTTTGCCATCGCCACCGAAGCGCTTCACCTCTATGACGATCTGGTCATGCTTCCATGCTATCACTGGAACCGTTCTATCGTGGTGACCCCGGATCACCCCCTGGCGGGTAAAGGCTCGGTCTCTATCGAAGAGCTGGCCCAGTATCCATTGGTGACGTATACGTTTGGTTTTACCGGCCGCTCCGAGCTTGATACGGCCTTTAACCGGGCAGGGCTAACGCCGCGCATTGTCTTTACCGCGACGGATGCCGACGTGATTAAGACCTATGTGCGGCTTGGTCTGGGGGTGGGCGTCATTGCCAGCATGGCGGTGGATCCGGTGTCAGACCCTGACCTGGTGCGTCTTGATGCGCACGATGTTTTCAGTCATAGCACCACAAAGATTGGATTCCGTCGCAGCACCTTCCTGCGCAGCTATATGTATGATTTTATTCAGCGCTTTGCCCCTCATTTAACGCGTGATGTGGTTGATACCGCCGTTGCATTACGCTCAAATGAAGATATTGAAGAGATGTTTAAAGACATCAAACTCCCCGAAAAATAATCACACCCGGTATCTTTCCCCCAGGGAAAGATACCGAAATAACGCCTCAAAGCTAAATTAGAATTATCATCATCTACGTATCCTCTGTCATATAATGTCATTATCCATTTAATCCGTAAGGTTATAATGTCGTGAATTGGCGACAAAAGTAGAAACTAATTTACGCCTTCGCAAATTTTTCTTTTCAATTATTTATTTCTGGTCAAAAGATTGAATATTTCATACCTCCCGGTGCGTAAATTCACTGGCTTTTCGGCTAAAGTTTCTTTAGGATTTATCTCAACAGATGATTAATTGTACCAATTGTTTGGTCCTAAATGATAAGCGATGTCGATTGTATGAGGTTAGCAATGCCTTCAGGAAGTGAAGAACCGCAAAGGGATCCTGCGCTCAAGCGTAAAGCCTGGCTGGCGGTCTTTCTCGTCTCTACCCTGTTTTGGGTGGTGGTTGCTCTCCTGGCCTGGAAATATTGGGGTTAAATATGGCAGTGACGGTACGTACAGCTTCGGTAAAACAGATGTGTCAGCATCGTGACAATGGCCACAGAGGGCGTAAAGCACCTGCGACTGTTGTACCCGCGTCCTGGAAACTGACGCCGCAGCAGCAAGCGTTTATTGATGTGTTCGCAGAAGACGAACCCAAAAAACAATAATTTAGTAAATTGCGTAATGATGCAAATAGTCTGAATATCGACTCTGCACTTTTGTACTCTTTAATAAATACACATCAGCAATATAGCACTGAGGTCAAACCTCGGAACGTTTTATAAATAATGCCTGGTGTCCCTATGATGAATAACATGACGTCTCACAAATACTGGTCATGGATCGGCGTTTTTACCGTGTCGATTCTGTTCTGGAGTCAGCTCATCTGGTTGGCCCTCCACTAAATTGTAAAACCTCGCTACGGCGGGGTTTTTTGTTTTCCTGTTCTGGACCAATCCTAAATTTATCAATTTGGGTTGTTATCAAAACGTTACGACATCTTTGTGTTATCTTTAATTACGGCCCTGATGATTGTCAGGGCATCTCTGTGATTAAGGAGGAGCTTATGTCGTTAACCCTACGCGAAGCCAGTAAGGACACATTACAGGCAGAAAACAAAACCTGGCATTACTACAGCCTGCCGCTGGCTGCCAGAACGCTTGGGGACATTTCGCGTTTACCCAAGTCATTGAAAGTTTTACTGGAAAATCTATTGCGCTGGCAGGACGGTGACTCTGTCACCCTCGATGATATCCAGGCGCTGGCAGGGTGGCTTGAAAAAGCCCATGCCGACAGAGAAATCGCCTACCGCCCGGCAAGGGTGCTGATGCAGGACTTTACCGGCGTTCCTGCCGTCGTTGATTTGGCCGCGATGCGCGAAGCCGTTAAGCGTCTGGGCGGAGATACGGCAAAAGTGAATCCGCTTTCCCCTGTTGACCTCGTCATTGACCACTCCGTAACCGTCGATCGCTTTGGTGATGACGACGCCTTTGGCGAGAACGTGCGTCTGGAGATGGAGCGTAACCACGAGCGCTACGTTTTCCTGAAGTGGGGGCAGCAGGCGTTCAGCCGGTTTAGCGTGGTCCCGCCAGGTACCGGTATTTGTCACCAGGTTAACCTTGAATATCTGGGTAAAGCCGTCTGGAGCGAATTGCAGGATAAAGAGTGGGTCGCCTATCCGGACACGCTGGTGGGCACGGACTCCCATACCACCATGATCAACGGTCTGGGCGTGCTGGGCTGGGGCGTCGGGGGGATCGAAGCGGAAGCGGCCATGCTCGGCCAGCCGGTGTCCATGCTTATCCCGGATGTGGTGGGCTTCAAGCTCACCGGCAGGCTGTCTGAAGGGATTACCGCCACCGATCTGGTGCTGACCGTCACCCAGATGCTGCGTAAGCATGGTGTGGTAGGCAAGTTTGTCGAATTCTACGGGGACGGACTGGATTCACTGCCGCTGGCCGACCGCGCCACCATTGCCAATATGGCGCCGGAATACGGTGCAACCTGCGGCTTTTTCCCTATTGATGATGTGACGCTGGAATACATGCGTCTTAGCGGACGTAGCGAAGAGCAGGTCGCGCTGGTGGAAGCGTACACCAAAGCGCAGGGCATGTGGCGCAATCCGGGCGATGAGCCTGTTTTCACCAGCACGCTTGAACTCGATATGGGAAGCGTCGAAGCGAGCCTCGCAGGGCCGAAACGCCCGCAGGACAGGGTTGCGCTGAGTGATGTGCCAAAAGCCTTTGCCGCCAGCAATGCGCTGGAAGTAAACGTGGCGCAGAAGGACCATCGTCCCGTCGACTATGTTCTGAACGGACATCAGTATCAGCTTCCGGATGGTGCGGTGGTGATTGCCGCCATTACCTCCTGCACCAACACGTCCAACCCCAGCGTATTGATGGCAGCCGGTCTGCTGGCTAAAAAGGCGGTAGAGCTTGGGCTAAAACCTCAGCCATGGGTCAAGGCCTCGCTGGCCCCGGGATCCAAAGTGGTGTCGGATTACCTGGCGCAGGCCAAACTGACGCCGTACCTTGACGAGCTGGGCTTTAACCTCGTGGGCTACGGCTGTACGACCTGTATTGGTAACTCTGGTCCACTGCCTGAACCCATTGAAACGGCGATTAAGCAGGGTGACCTGACGGTAGGTGCGGTCCTGTCCGGCAACCGAAACTTTGAAGGGCGTATTCACCCGCTGGTAAAAACCAACTGGCTGGCCTCACCGCCGCTGGTGGTTGCTTATGCCCTGGCAGGGAACATGAATATCAACCTGGTGACCGATCCGATTGGCCACGATCGCAAGAATGACCCTGTCTATCTGAAAGATATCTGGCCTTCTTCGCGTGAAATCGCGCTGGCCGTTGAAAAGGTCTCAACCGAGATGTTCCGCAAAGAGTATGCGGAGGTCTTTGAAGGCACGCCGGAATGGAAAGCCATCAACGTCATTGGCTCTGATACCTATGACTGGCAGGATGACTCAACCTACATTCGTCTGTCGCCGTTCTTTGATGAGATGCTGGCCGAGCCGGCGCCGCTTAAGGATATCCACGGCGCGCGCATTCTGGCGATGCTGGGGGATTCTGTCACGACGGACCACATCTCACCGGCGGGGAGTATCAAAGCCGATAGCCCGGCGGGTCGTTATCTGCAAAGCCGGGGCGTCGAACGCCGTGATTTTAACTCCTACGGATCGCGCCGCGGTAACCATGAAGTCATGATGCGCGGGACCTTTGCCAACATCCGCATTCGTAACGAAATGGTGCCGGGCGTGGAAGGGGGCATGACGCGCTATCTGCCGGGGACGGAAGTGGTGTCGATTTATGATGCGGCGGTCAAATATCAACAGGCAGGTACGCCGCTGGCGGTGATTGCCGGGAAAGAGTACGGTTCCGGCTCCAGCCGTGACTGGGCGGCGAAAGGTCCGCGTCTGCTTGGCGTTCGCGTGGTCATCGCCGAATCGTTCGAACGTATTCACCGCTCGAATCTGATTGGTATGGGGATCCTGCCGCTTGAGTTCCCGCAGGGCGTGACGCGTAAAACGCTGGGCCTGACCGGGGAAGAGCAGATTGACATTAGCGGCCTGCAAAACCTGCAGCCGGGTAAAACGGTGCCGGTAACGTTAACGCGGGCAGACGGCAAAACCGAGGTGCTGGATTGCCGATGCCGTATTGATACGGCAACCGAGCTGACCTACTACCAGAACGACGGCATTTTACATTACGTGATTCGTAAGATGCTGGATTGATGAACGAGCCCGGCACGCGTGCCGGGCTTTTTATATCACTCTTTCAGCAGATGGCCCATTTTGGCAGCTTTAGTATCCAGGTAGTGGGCGTTTTTCGGGTTACGGCCGACAATCAGCGGTACACGCTCGACGATGTTGATCCCCGCTTCGGTCAGGATCTCCACTTTTTTCGGGTTATTGGTCAGCAGACGAACTTCGTCCACGCCCAGCAGCTTGAACATATCGGCGCACAAGGTGAAGTCGCGTTCGTCAGCGGCGAAGCCGAGCTGATGGTTTGCTTCCACCGTATCGTAGCCCTGGTCCTGAAGCGCGTAAGCGCGGATTTTATTCAGCAGACCAATATTACGACCTTCCTGACGGTGATAAAGCAGCACGCCGCGGCCTTCTTCTGCAATATGAGACAGGGCGGCTTCCAGCTGGAAACCACAATCACAGCGCAGGCTGAACAGCGCGTCGCCGGTAAGACACTCTGAATGGACGCGGGACAGCACCGGCGTCTGCCCTGAAATATCGCCATACACCAGCGCGACATGATCCTGTCCGGTTGCCAGTTCTTCAAAACCCACCATCAGGAAATCGCCCCATGGGGTTGGCAGTTTGGCTTCTGCCACACGTTTAAGCTGCATGTGATTCTCCAGAGTAGGCTGACACGTTTCGTGCCTTTGCCCTGTTTTGCTTTCTGTATCAGTTCATTTTGCCACAAGCTCAGCAGGTTCGCCTAATAGGCACCATGCTATATGAACGTTAAACGCACGATCCGACATATCCACCCATCGAATGAATTTCAGTTATGATTGTGAGGCTTAGCGAAAAAGGAGAAGACATGCTTTCAATCGCCAGACGTACGGCAGCAGGCGCGGCCATTTTACTGATTATGCCCCTGGCCGTATGGCTCTCAGGCTGGATGTGGCAGCCGGGGCAGAATGCCATGTGGCTGAAAACGTTATACTGGATAACGGAAACGGTCACCCAGCCGTGGGGAATTATTACCCATGTCCTCCTCTGCGCCTGGTTTCTGTGGTGCCTGCGCTTTCGTTTGCGTGCGGCGCTGATGCTTTTTGCGATCCTCGGAGGCGCTATCCTTGTTGGTCAGGGCGTGAAGTCCTGGGTAAAAGATCGCGTTCAGGAACCGCGTCCTTTTGTCGTCTGGCTGGAAAAAACGCATCATGTTCCGGTGGATGAGTTCTACAATTTAAAGCGTAAAGATCGCGGAACCCTGGTGAAAGAACAGCTTGCGGAACAGCAGGATATCCCGAAATTCTTGCGTAAACACTGGCAGAAAGAGACGGGATTCGCGTTTCCTTCCGGTCACACCATGTTTGCGGCCAGCTGGGCGTTACTGGGGGTGGGGCTGCTGTGGCCAAGGCGTCGAACGGTCACGCTGGTGATTTTACTGGTCTGGGCGACAGGGGTTATGGGCAGCCGCTTACTGCTGGGGATGCACTGGCCGCGGGACCTGGTCGTTGCCACGCTGATCTCATGGTTGCTGGTGACGCTGGCGACCTGGCTCGCTGAACGATTCTGCGGCCCGCTTACACCACCGCCGGAAGAGAAAGAAGAAATAGCCGAAAGGGACCAAACGGACGCCTGACGGTTGATAAACCGTATTATGCCCATAGATACATGACTGGCGCGTCACTTTTTCCGTTTCGCGCCCGTCGCTAAAATGGTAGTTTATAAGGCTGATTGCGGTGAGTTGAACACACTTTATTCGCTTGAACCACATAACGGGAAGTAATGTGAAATATTTACTCATTTTCTTACTGGTATTGGCGATTTTTGTCATTTCAGTCACATTGGGTGCACAAAACGATCAACAGGTGACGTTTAACTATCTGCTGGCTCAGGGTGAGTATCGCGTCTCGAGCCTGCTGGCGGTCTTATTTGCTGCTGGCTTTGCCATTGGCTGGCTGGTTTGCGGTCTGTTCTGGTTGAAAGTCCGTGTTTCTCTTGCGCGCGCTGAACGTAAAATTAAGCGACTCGAAAATAACATTGCCCCTGCGTCTGACATCCCGGAAAGCTCTGGTGTGCCGGTCGTGAAGGAATAATCGACTATGTTGGAGTTGTTGTTTCTGCTTTTGCCTGTAGCCGCAGCCTATGGCTGGTATATGGGCCGCAGAAGTGCGCAACAAACAAAACAGGATGAGGCCAACCGGCTCTCCCGCGACTACGTTGCGGGGGTGAACTTCCTCCTGAGCAATCAGCAGGACAAAGCGGTAGACCTGTTCCTCGATATGCTGAAAGAGGATACAGGGACGGTTGAAGCGCATCTCACCCTGGGTAACCTGTTCCGCTCGCGCGGCGAGGTCGATCGCGCCATTCGTATTCACCAGACCCTGATGGAAAGCGCCTCGCTGACCTACGATCAACGTCTCCTTGCGGTGCAACAGCTGGGGCGTGATTACATGGCTGCGGGGTTGTACGATCGCGCCGAAGATATGTTCGCGCAGCTGGTGGATGAAACAGATTTCCGCATCGGCGCGCTGCAGCAGCTCCTGCAGATTTATCAGGCCACCAGCGACTGGCAAAAAGCCATTGATACGGCTGAACGTCTGGTGAAGCTGGGTAAAGATAAGCAGCGCGTTGAGATAGCCCATTTCTACTGTGAGCTTGCGCTTCAGCAGATGGGTAACGACGACATGGATAAAGCCATGGCGCTGCTGAAGAAAGGCGCCGCCGCGGACCGCAACAGCGCGCGAATCTCCATCATGATGGGGCGCGTCTTTATGGCGAATGGCGACTATGCCAAAGCCGTTGAAAGCCTGCTACGGGTTATCGACCAGGATAAAGAGCTGGTCAGTGAAACGCTGGAAATGCTGCAAACCTGCTATCAACAGCTGGACAAGCAGGAAGAGTGGGTAGCATTCCTGCGTCGCTGCGTGGAAGAAAATACCGGCGCCACCGCTGAACTGATGCTCTCAGACGTTGTTGAGCAGTATGAGGGAAGCGACACCGCGCAGGTGTATATTACGCGCCAGCTGCAGCGTCATCCGACGATGCGGGTCTTCCATAAGCTGATGGATTACCACCTGAACGACGCGGAAGAAGGGCGCGCCAAAGAGAGCCTGATGGTGCTGCGCGACATGGTTGGCGAACAGGTGCGCAGCAAGCCGCGCTACCGTTGCCAGAAGTGTGGTTTTACCGCCTATACCCTCTATTGGCATTGTCCTTCATGCCGGGCCTGGTCAACCATCAAGCCAATCCGCGGCCTGGACGGGCAGTGATTTTTTAAAAGCCTTCATTTTAGTTACAACATACTGATAGCTTTTAGCACTTTCTCAACACCGTGCGGTTTGCCAGCCTGGCAGGGACATAAATGGCTTCTGTCAATTTGCGGCGGCGGCAGGTAGAATGCTGGCCGTTTATCTGTTCCGCGCCGCTGCGCGCCCATAGACGAAAAGGGCTGGTCATGACGTCTGTTACATCCTCCACTTCCCGCGTAATTACGGATTCTCCTGTTGTTGTTGCGCTTGATTACAATAAGCGTGACGCTGCACTGGCGTTTGTCGACGGTATCGACCCTCGCGACTGCCGTCTGAAAGTTGGCAAAGAGATGTTCACGCTGTTTGGACCGCAAATCGTTCGCGATCTGCAACAGCGCGGCTTTGACGTTTTCCTCGACCTCAAATTCCATGATATTCCGAATACCACGGCCCACGCCGTTGCTGCAGCCGCAGAGCTGGGTGTATGGATGGTCAACGTCCATGCGTCGGGTGGGGCAAGAATGATGACCGCCGCCCGTGAGGCGCTCCTGCCGTTCGGTAAGGACGCGCCGTTGCTGATCGCCGTCACCGTGCTGACCAGTATGGACGAAAGTGATTTACGCGACCTCGGCGTGACGTTGTCACCTGCGGAACATGCTGAACGTCTCGCCCGTCTGACGCAGCAGTGTGGCCTGGATGGCGTCGTCTGCTCCGCGCAGGAAGCGGTACGTTTCAAATCAACGCTGGGCCAGGATTTTAAACTCGTCACGCCAGGGATTCGCCCTGCGGGCAGCGACGTGGGCGATCAGCGCCGCATTATGACGCCTGAGCAGGCGCTGGCGGCGGGCGTAGACTATATGGTTATCGGGCGTCCGGTGACGCAGTCTGTAAACCCGGCTGAGACGCTTAAGGCTATCAATGCATCGCTGAACAAGGGGGCGTAATGACCGATTCCAACAGCCGTCTGGTCTACTCAACCGATTCCGGGCGGATAGACGAACCGAAAGCCAAAGTGGAACGTCCTAAGGGGGACGGCATCGTTCGGATCCAGCGCCAGACCAGCGGACGTAAGGGGAAAGGGGTCTGCCTTATCTCAGGCATTGATCGGGATGATGCAGAACTGACTAAGCTGGCTGCCGAGCTGAAAAAGAAATGTGGCTGCGGCGGTGCCGTAAAGGACGGGGTTATTGAAATCCAGGGTGATAAACGTGATTTAATAAAATCACTGCTGGAAGCCAAAGGCATGAAAGTTAAACTGGCAGGCGGTTAAAATAAATGAGCCACGGCAGATGCCGTGGCTCGTGTTATATACGTGCGTATGTCAGACCTGAAATGCGTTTAAATACCGCAATATCGAGGAAGGCTTAGATAATAATTATTTGCCAACCTGGTGACCGATAATACCACCGACAGCAGCGCCACCTAATGTACCCAGCGTACTACCATCCGTTAATACTGCACCACCGAGAGCACCGGCACCGGCACCAATAGCGGTGTTACGGTCACGTTTAGACCAGTTAGAGCATGCGCTCAGGGACATTGCTACAGTGATTGCCAGAACAGCGGCGGCTAATTTTTTGCTGGTTAAGGTCATAATACTTTCTCCTGAATTATCGATTCACGGAAAGATGTACACGTTAAGTATAGACGAATCGAATACTTAATTCTGTTCTCCGTGAAAGCTGGTCGCGCAGGCGTTACGTAATCACGCAGGTGATAGTCACTTCCTGTTATATCGCTAACATTAATTTTACGACTTTAAGGCGGGTTAAACAGGTAAAAACTCTTAAAGCAGGGTTAAGAATCATCTCAGAGAAAGAAGGGCGTATGCGCCCGAAATTCGGGCGCGGAGGGAACTCAGGCGGTTGTTTTAATAATATTGACGATCAGTCCGTCATCTTCCAGTTTATTACGGTGCGCGTCGCTCAATCTTTCGTCGGTAATCACGCGGCTAAAGCGTGAAGCGGGGCCCATCGTATACGGGTGAACGGCGCCAAATTTAGAGCTGTCGGTGAGCACAATGGCTTCACACTCTTTTTCCAGCACCGCATTCACAACGTCAGAGCGCATCATATCCCGACCGGTGAAACCTGTCTCCGGTTGCCAGCCGTCAATCCCAATAAAGGCCTTGCTGAAATGAACCTGCTGGACATACTGACGGGTCAGCGGGCCTACCATGCTTTCGCTTTTTTTCTGATAAATACCCCCGAGCAGAATCACCTCGCAGCGCGTCTCTTTGAGCAAATGCGCGATATAGCTGCTGACGGTGATGATAGTAACGTCTTTTTGATCGGCAAGCGTGCGTGCCAGAAGAGCATTACTGCTGCCGTTTTCAATAAAAACGGTCTCGCCGTTGTTCACCAGGGACGCGGCAAATTCCGCCAGTTCACGTTTGAGCGCGTAGTTATTCATCATGCGCGTCTCAACGTCATCACTGTCCAGCGGGACAGCATATCCGTGCGCGCGACGCAGGTAGCTCTGTTTTTCCAGCAGATTAAGATCCTGACGGATTGTGACTTCAGACACGCCGGTGGTTTTAGCGAGATCGACTACGCTTACGCGTCCCTGATCGATGACCATCTGCAAAATGAGTTGTTGTCGGGAATTCATAGCATCCATTTAATAAAGCGAAACGAGGTCGGAGACGGTGGGGTTAAACTTCCCACGGCGCTTTTGGCTGTCTGTTTTCAGGCGCGTTGTCAGCACCATTCTGAGCAAGAAGTTCAGACTTCAGGATCTCGAGATTACGGATAGCAGAGTGATAATCGCCCGCCACCAGGATATCCAGCACGGTATCAATTCGTTGTGCTACAGCTTGTGCGTCAATAGTAGACATAATCTCACCCCAGGCGCGAAAAGTTAATATTTTCAATGATGCAGAAATTAGGATCAAAAGAGAAGGGAAAAAATGCAATAACTAAATTACATAAACGTAAGTGATAAATTTATTCCCCCTCATGCAGTGGGCTTATTGAGTGGATTAGTCTAAAACGGCGCGCAAGGCGCTTTTTTATAAGAGGAATTAGACTATGACAGTTATCAATCAGCCTACCTGCACACTGTTTACCGATACTGAACGGTTCACGCAGCTGTCAGGGTATTACGAAGCGGAGCGTCACACCGTCTGGATGATGTTGCGGGCCCAGCCACGGCCTTGTTTTAACCATGCGTTAATTGAGGAGATCATGAACTTCTCATGGCTGGTTCGCCAGTCTGGCTTTGCGGTTGATTTTTGGGTAACCGGTTCGCTGGTTCCCGATATGTACAATGTGGGCGGTGATTTACAGTTCTTCGTCGAGTGCATTCAGAACGGACGTCGGGAGGCGTTACGGGCGTACGCTCGCGCCTGCGTTGATTGCGTCCATGCGGCCTCACGGGGGTTTGATTCAGGGGCCATCTCTCTGGCGATGGTCGAAGGCAGTGCGTTAGGGGGCGGGTTTGAGGCCGCTCTGGCGCACCATTTCGTCCTGGCTCAGCGCGATGCCCGTCTGGGTTTTCCGGAGATTGCCTTCAACCTGTTTCCGGGTATGGGGGGATATTCCCTGGTTGCACGCCGTTCTGGCATGAAGCTGGCGGAGGAACTCATCTATAAAGGGGAATCCCATACGGCTGAATGGTATGAACAGCACGGGCTGGTGGATGTCCTGTTTGAACCCGGACAAAGCTATGTCTCCACCCGAACCTTCATCGATACGCTGCGGCCAAAACTGAATGGCGTAAGGGCGATGCTGCGCGCCCGTACGCGCGTTCTGCAATTGCCCCGCAGTGAACTGATGGATATTACGGAAGACTGGGTTGACGCCGCTTTCTGCCTTGAGCCGAAAGATATCGCCTACATGGAGCGTCTGGTCACGCTGCAAAACCGCCATCACGCGGCGGGATTGCGTAAAGCCAGTTAACGTTGATTTCGCGCTTGATATCGTTTTAGCCATCGCTCGAATGCGGCAGCGGGCATCGGCTTAGCAAACAGAAAACCCTGCCGTTCGTTGACGCCGTTCTTGGTGAGAAAGGCGTCTTCTTTTGCGCTTTCCACACCTTCGGCAATCACCTGCAGATTTAATGCCTGCGCCACCGCGACGATAGCGCGCACCAGAGACTGGGAAATGGACTGCTTATGAATATCCCTGACAAACGATTGATCGAGTTTAATGGCATCGATAGGGAAGCGGGCCAGTTGAGAAAGGGAAGAGTAGCCGGTGCCAAAATCATCCAGATGAATTTGCGCCCCTAGTCGGCTGAATTGCTGGATCACGGACAGCGCCAGCTCTTCGTTCTCGATAAGACAGCTTTCGGTTAATTCGACATCGACAGGGCAGTATTCAAAATTCAGATCCTTCAGCGCCTGCTTTAAGTCACTGAAAATAGTCTGGTCGGCCAGCTGGCGTGCAGAGACGTTCACCGCCACGCGCAGGTTTATTCCCTTATCACGCCATTTCGCCACCTGGCGAACCACATCGAGCATCACCCAGCGGCCCAGCGGCACAATCAACCCCGACTCCTCGGCATAAGAGATAAACTCCAGCGGCGGGATCAAACCCCGTTCTGGTGATTGCCAGCGGACCAGCGCTTCAAGGCTTCTGACTTCCCCGCGCCAGGTGATTTTCGGCTGATAGTGAATCAGGAGCTGATCGTTATCCAGCGCCTTACGCAGGTTGGTATCCAGCCAGAGATACTCAAACACGCGCTGGTTCATCTCGGGCGAGAAGACGCAGAACTTGCCCCGGCCGTTCTCTTTGGCGGTGTACATGGCGGTATCGGCGTTACGAATGACGCTTTCCCGGTCGTTGCCATGCTGAGGGGCGAGGGCGATGCCCAGGGAGCAGCCGGTATAAATCTCAATCAAACCGATGCGGAACGGCTGGCGCAGACGGGTTAAAATGCGCGATGCCATCGCCTCCAGAGAGCCCTGAGAGGTATTGGTGGCCATGACGATAAACTCATCACCGCCAAGTCGCGCCAGCACCTGTTCCTCATCCAGACAGCTCAAAATGGCGAGGGCAACGGCCTGTAACAGCTGATCGCCAAACATATGCCCGTAAGCGTCGTTGACCTTTTTAAAATTATCCAGATCGAGATACACCACGCCCACCTGCGTGTCCCCGCGGTTGGCGATGGCGTCAGAAATCAGGTCGTGGATCGCATTACGGTTTGGCAAGCCGGTGATGGTATCGGTATTGGCCAGCACGCGCAGCCGCTCCTGAGCGCGGCGCTCCTCGGTAATATCGGTACCGGAACAGATAAGGAAAATTTCATTTTTACCGCTGCCGCTGTGTACGAATTTGTTTCTGAACAGAAACAGCCGTTGCCCTTTACGCGTTTTGATCCAGCGTTCGACTTCGTATGAGCTGCCGTTGCGAAAAAAACCGGTAATATTGCGCTTTGAAGCTGCCGCTTCGCTGCGGCTCATAAACAGCTTAAAGACGTTCTGGCCAATGACTTCATGTTCTTTCAGGCCGGTGTACTCTTCGCTAAGCCGATTAAAACGCTGGATATTGCCGTGCCGATCGAGAATAACAATGACGGAGTTAGCCTCTGAGACAACCTGTTCCGCGAAAGAGAGCCCCTGAGCCAGATCGCGTGCCACGGAGGGGGTATCGTTCCAGGCAGAAGCGGTTCCGGCCCACTCGTTACGGGTAATTTTACGGCCCACAAGATGGACCGGAACATCTTCCCCGTAGAGGGAGAGCGACATTGAAATGCTGGAGGTAATAACGGTTAAATGACGGATGAGATCGGCCTGTTCATCGTCCAGCGCTACGACCTGAGTGACATCGGCATTTTCGCTGGTGGAAAGGTGCAGAGCGTTGCTGTCAGCTGACAAGCGCCACCACGGGCTGTGAGTCCCCATGTAGCGAAACAGCAAATTCGGCTCCAGATCGTCCATCATGTTTTCTCCCGCAGCTTTCATTAGCGCACAAATTATTCATTTGCAGTCGACTTTTCCGTTGAGGAACAGCGGCAAAACCGAAGTGAACTTATTGTTTTTCCCTAATTTCTTATAATAAAACGAGTCAGGCTAAAAAGGATACTGAGCGTATAAAAATTCACGTAACCGAATATAACAACACTCTTTTACTGTAGATAATTATGGCGAATTTGGGCGAAGGGAGACTGAAAATAGTAAGGAAAAATAATGATTTTGTGGCGGGGATAAACAGAAAAATTGCCGGCCTTTCCCCGAAGGAAAGGACCGACAATTGAACCGGTTATCAGGCGACAGGACGCGCGATAATACTGCGGGTTTCCATGCGAACTTCGGCGATAGTAACGTCAATCACGTCGGTGACCTTGTAAACTGTTTCACCTTTAATTTGCACGGTACCGTTTTCCTGACTACAGACCATTTCGTCACGAACCGCATGCAGGAACGGCGCAGGAATAAACGCGACAGCACCGTTATCGACCAGGCGGACGCGCATCCCCCCGCGGCTGATATCGATGATCTCTGCGGCGAAACGGGTATCCGTCCCGGCTTTATCCTGCAGGAAGCGTGCGTACAGCCAGTCTCCAACGTCACGTTCCGCCATGCGATTCAGACGGCGGCGATCGGCCATCTGCAGCGTGGTGTCCTCCTGAGGACGAGCAACGGTTTCGCCTTTGATAATCGCTTTCAGCAGACGGTGGTTAACCATATCGCCATACTTACGGATTGGCGATGTCCAGGTGGCGTATGCTTCGAGGCCAAGACCAAAGTGCGGGCCCGGCTCGGTACTGATTTCCGCGAATGACTGGAAGCGACGAATGCGGCTGTCCAGGAAGCCCGACGGCTGCGCGTCCAGTTCGCGGCGAAGCTTGCAGAAGCCCGGCAGGGTCAGCACTTCTTCCGGATCAACATGCACATCGTGATTCTTCAGCAGGGCCGCCAGCGCTTCGGTGTTCGCCGGATCAAACCCGGTGTGGACGTTGTAAATGCCAAAGCCCAGCCTGTCGCGCAACACGCGTGCGGCGCAGATGTTGGCGGAAATCATCGCTTCTTCAACAATGCGGTTCGCAATGCGTCGCGGTTCGGCCACGATATCCAGCACTTCGCCTTTCTCACCCAGAACAAAGCGATAATCCGGGCGATCTTTGAACACCAGCGCATGGGTTTGACGCCACTCGCTGCGGTTGAGACAGATGCGATGCAGCAGACGGATCTGCGCGGCAATGGCGTCTGATTCAGGTTTCCAGCTACCGGTATTTTCAAGCCAGTCGGACACGTTATCGTAGGCCAGCTTGGCTTTCGATTCGATAGTGGCAGCAAAGAACTCGATATCGTCTTCAATCGCGCCATCCGCAGCAATGGTCATGCGGCAGGCAAGGACCGGGCGCACTTCATTTGGACGCAGCGAGCAGAGATCGTCTGACAATTCGCGCGGCAGCATCGGAATGTTGAAGCCCGGCAGGTAGTTGGTGAAGGCGCGGATTTTCGCCGCGTCATCCAGCTTGCTGCCTTCGGCAATCCAGGCGGTGGGATCGGCAATGGCGACGGTCAGGTGCAGTTTGCCGTCGGCGCTCTCTTCAGCGTAGAGCGCATCGTCCATATCTTCGGTGCTGGCGCTGTCGATGGTGACAAAATCCAGCGCGGTGAGATCGCGGCGCGTCAGACCTTCGTCCTGCATCTCGGTCGCTACGCCGTTCGGCGCTTCTTTTTCAAGATTGTGGCGTGCCAGCGTGACCCACCATGGCACGAAATGGTCGGCGCCAAAGGTGATGAATTGGGTCAACTCAGCATAAAAACCGCGATCGCCTTTCAGAGGATGACGGCGCATTTCCGCTACGGCCCAGTCACCTTCTTTAAAATCATGCTCAACGCCACGGGCGGCGCGGCAGGGAATGGCATCTTTCAGCAGGGGATGATCCGGCACGATAGAAAGCCGATCGTCTTTTCGCTGCACCTTACCCACAAAACGGGTCAGGAACGGTTCGATCAGTTCTTCCGGTTCAGCGGACTCGCGATCCTTCTCGGTATGAATGACGGCCATGACGCGATCGCCATGCATCACTTTCTTCATCTGCGGTGGCGGAATGAAGTAGCTTTTCTGGGCGTCAACTTCAAGGAAGCCAAAGCCCTTTTCCGTGGCTTTTACGACCCCTTCTGCACGCGGCGTCTGGGAATGCAGTTGCTGTTTAAGCTGCGCTAGCAGCGGGTTGTCCTGAAACATAATGTTCTATTTTCGTAGCCATTGAGCGGCTGACAGTTTTACGCGATTCTCACTGTCTCAGCAAGCGGTCTTTGGGTAATGAGTGTGGTTATTCCTCTTTACCAAACGCTACTTTCAGACGATTGAGCCAGCCATCAAACGCACTTTGGGTAAGCAGCGTGATGGCATATTCGCCCTGGAGTCCTTGATCCGTGAGCGGGGTAAACTGCGCGGCGCTGAAGCGGTCCGGAGAGCGGGTCAGCAGTTCGACCGCCGCCGAAAGTGCGGGTGACGTCTGCGGGATCTCTGCGCGGCTGTTTAACAGGATCTCTCCGGTCAGGTCGAGCAGCGACGGCTCATGGCAAAGCACCGGCGTCAGCGCCTCCAGCGCGGGTTCGGCCTGCCAGCGAGACAGCGACTCAAGCTGATGCGCACTCGCATAGCGCAGCTCCACGACGGGCAACAGCGGCACCCATGCATCGTGGCTCGCGGGAAGCGTGTGCGGCTGAATATGATGGCCTGGCAACCAGCGAACAGGATGTCCCAACAGGGCCTGAAAAATCGCGACGACGCGCGCCTGAAAACCGATAAACCCGATAATCTGGTTTATCACCACGATGTCGTACGTGGACAGCCCCACCTCATCAAGCTGGTTCTGCGCTTTATCATCAATGACATCAGGAGAGCTGGCGAGCTGGCGGGCATACTGGGTGATCTGTGCCAGGCGGCGGTTGCTTTCGCGCGAGGAGTCCGGGCCGGGAAGCGGGGCGAGGAGGGCGGCGTAATGGTTACAGAGCCGCTGAACGCCACAGGCCTGTGCGACCGTTAGCGCGGTACTGAGCCGATCGTAAGCGCTGAGCGTATGCAGGCGGTTCACGGGGATCGAGAGCGGAAACAGCTGGTGGCATAAGGCTCTGGCAGGAGTAAGCCAGCCAGAACAGGCGGCGACAATCTCATCAGGCAAGGCTAAATCGAGCAAAAAACGATCGTCGACGTTAGCGGCTTCGGGCACCAGGGGCAGAACATCCGTCTGCGCGTGGTTTGACTGGGTTTCGTGATACCAGTGGCCTTTGCCGGAAAAACGGCGTTGTTCCATGTGCGTTCCTTGATCTCAAAATGGCGATCAATATCCTGGCGTAAGGCAGATAAAGGGAAAAATATTGTTAGGTGATAACAAATAGCAGAACGGAATAACGAAGGGGTGACGTGGGGGAAATACTCTCTTCCCGGGCGGGAAGAGAGTCACAGCTTATTTAATTTCCAGCTCGTTCATTGCAGCGATGTTGAAGCCGCCGTCAACGTGAACCACTTCGCCGGAGATACCCGCGGAAAGGTCAGAGCACAGGAATGCTGCAGAGTTACCCACATCTTCAATGGTAACGGTACGACGAATCGGGGTAACCGCTTCGCAATGTGCCAGCATTTTACGGAAATCTTTAATACCGGAAGCGGCCAGGGTGCGGATAGGACCTGCAGAGATGGCGTTAACGCGCACGCCTTCAGGACCCATTGCGTTCGCCATGTAGCGTACGTTCGCTTCCAGAGACGCTTTAGCCAGACCCATAACGTTGTAGTTAGGGATAGCACGTTCAGCGCCCAGGTAGGACAGGGTCAGCAGGGCTGCACCCGGGTTCAGCATCGCGCGGCAGGATTTTGCCATCGCAACGAAGCTGTAGGAGCTGATGTCGTGCGCGATTTTGAAGCCATCACGGGTAACCGCATTCACGTAGTCGCCGTCCAGCTGGTCGCCAGGAGCGAAGCCGATGGAGTGAACGAAACCGTCGAATTTCGGCCATGCTTTTGCCAGTTCAGCAAACATGCCGTCGATGCTTTCGTCTTGTGCAACGTCACATTCCAGAACAATGCTGGAACCCAGCTGCGCGGCAAACTCTTCAACACGGCCTTTCAGCTTGTCGTTCTGGTAGGTGAACGCCAGCTCAGCGCCTTCGCGATGCATTGCCTGTGCGATGCCGTATGCGATGGACAGTTTGCTGGCAACGCCAGTCACCAGAATGCGCTTACCGGAAAGAAAACCCATAGCTTTAATCCTTATATTCATTGCTAATTTTGCCTTGTAATTCATAGCGTTACAGGCAGTATTTCAAAATCATTCGAAATTAGCTCGAAATTATAGCCCACTCACAGCCCCTTGTGTCACGATATTTCTCGCACTTCTCCGAAGACGCCTGCCCCGAAGAATGCACCGCGGACTCGCGGGGGCTCAAAATTTCAGCATTCGTCCAGTATATCACCCGGCAACAGCTTCGCCTCATCCAACCAGAGAGGCAGCGTGATTCCACCAGGGTATTCAGGCTTTCCTGATGTTGTCGACGAAACGCGCAATGACGATAAAGAAAACCGGTACGAAGAAGATCGCGAGAAGCGTACCGCTAATCATGCCACCAAATACGCCGGTACCGATGGCATGCTGCGTACTGTCGCTCGCCCCCCTGGCCAGCATCAACGGAACAACCCCTAAGCTGAAGGCTAACGATGTCATCAGAATCGGACGCAGGCGCTGGCTGGCGGCATGAATGGTAGCCGCCAGCAGGGGCTGCCCCTGGCGATGGAGCTGCCTGGCAAATTCAACAATCAGAATGGCGTTCTTGGCTGACAGGCCGATAAGCGTAATCAGGCCGACCTTAAAGAAAACGTCATTCGTCATGCCGGCAACAAACACCGCTATCACCGCGCCGATAAGACCCAACGGAACGACCAGCATGACCGCAAAAGGAATAGACCAGCTCTCATACAGGGCTGCGAGCACCATAAACACGACCAGTATCGACAGGACAATAAGGCCCGGAAGCTGAGATTCCGATTTTCTCTCCTGCAATGCACTCCCGGCCCACTCGCCCGCCATGCCCTGAGGTAACTCTCTGGACAAACTCTCCATAACCTTCATTGCGGTGCCGCTGGATACTCCTGACGCCGCATTTCCGGTAATGCGAAGAGCAGAATAACCCTGATAGCGCGTCAACTGCTGCGGCGCAACGTTCCAGGAGATCGTCACGAACGTTGATAACGGCACCATCTCACCCATCCGGTTTTTCACTGATAGTTTCAGTATCTGCTCAGGCTGCATTCGGTAGGGCGCATCGGCCTGAATAATCACCTGTTGAACGCGGCCGTTGTTCGTATAGTCGTTGACGTAATTTGAGCCCAGGGTGACGGAGAGCGTCTGGTTGATTTCATCAAATGAGACGCCCATCGCTTCCGCTTTTTCCCGGTCAACCTGGAGCGCAAGGCTGGTTCCTTCCGGCAGACCGTCTATATAGACGTCACTCAGTTCAGGACGCTGATTGGCTTGCAGGACCAGCGCGTCGGCAGCGCGCTTTAACGCCTCGTAGCCCAGTCCTGCTCTGTCTTGCACGTACCAGGTGAACCCCGAGGAGGTGCCCATATCCGAAATGGCCGGCGGGAGCAGGCTCATCGTGACGGCATCAGTAACGTTCGCCATGCTGTCCTGTATATGGTCGGCTTCATCCTGGGCCGTCGAGCCCTGCCGGTTTTTCCAGTCCTTCAGCGTGGTGAAGGCCATAGCCGAATTCGGTCCTGAACCTGAAAATCCAAACCCCAGGATCATAATGTTGCTTTCAATATCCGGCCGGGCCGTAATTTCCTCTTCAAACTTTTTTACCACGTTAAGGGTGCGCTGCATCGTGGCATCAGAAGGCAGCTGGATTGAGGACATAAAGTAGCCCTGATCTTCGTCCGGCAGAAAGGACGACGGTAACGAAGACAAACCCAAAAACAGCGCAGCACAAAGCGCAACGTACAGGAGCAGCATACGCCCGGTTCGCTTCAGAACGGCACCCAGCCCGGCTTCGTAACAGGTGGTAAGCCTATGAAAGCGCGCATTAAACCCTGCCGCGAACCGCCCACCTCCGCTCTTTTCTCCCTGATGCGGCTTGAGTAGCGTAGCGCACAGGGCAGGCGTCAGCGTCAGGGCAAGAAACGCGGATAGCAGTATGGAGACCGCCATGGAAATACAAAATTGTCGGTAGATAATCCCGACGGATCCTTCAGCAAACCCCATGGGGATAAAGACGGCGGTCAGCACCAGCGTGATCCCGATAATCGCCGGGGTGATCTCCTGCATGGCTTGCCGGGTAGCGTCCCGTGGGGACAGACTTTTTTCCTTCATCAGTCGTTCAACGTTCTCTACGACCACAATGGCGTCATCAACGATAATCCCGATCGCCAGCACCATGCCGAACATCGTCAGAATATTGATGGAGTATCCGCTCAATAACATCACCGTGAAGGTGCCAAGAAGTGCGACGGGAGCAACAATCGCCGGGATAAGCGTACAGCGTATCTTGTGCAGAAACAGCAGCATAACCAGGAAGACGAGGACCATCGCTTCCACAAATGTCTGAACAACCTTCACGATAGAAAGTTTCACAAACGGCGCGGTATCGAAAGGAACCGTAAACACCATTCCGTCGGGTAACACCCGGGAAAGCTCGTCGATGCGCGCACGCACGCCTGAAGCCGTACTCATTGCGTTGGCGCCTGGCGACAGCTGGATTGCCGCCGCCGTCGAGGGCACGCCATTTTCACGGATACCAAAAGCGTAGCTTTGCAGGCCGGATTCAATCCGCGCAATGTCGGATAATTTCAGGCGGGCGCCGGATGCGTCAGATTTCAGGGTGATATTCCTGAACGCCTCGACCGAGGAGAGCTGTCCCTTTACGGTGATGGGATACGTTACCCCTTGTCCTTCAGATGCGGGCTCATCTCCCGTTTTGCCGGGCGAAACCAGGGCATTTTGCTGGCCAACAGCAGTAAGCACATCGCTCACCGAAAGGCCGTAGCTGTGGAGCTTCATTGGATCCAGCCAGATACGCAGCGCTTTTTCGCCGCCAAACAGCTGGACTTTCCCTACGCCGGGCACGCGACGAAGCTCGTCACTGACGTTTCGGGCAAAATAGTCGCTTAAGTCGGCTTCCTCGAATTGACCGTTGGTGGACTTCAGCCCCACCATCATTAAAAATCCAGAATTAGCGGCCTCGACGTTAATGCCATTTTGTCTTACCGCCTGAGGAAGACGAGGCTCGACGATCTTAATCTGATTCTGTAGATCCATCTGTGCCAGCTTGATGTCCGTGCCGGGTTTAAACGTGACGGTAATCGATGCCGAGCCGGTTGTGTCACTGGATGATTCGAAATAGAGCAAGTTATCGACTCCAGAGATTTCTCGCTCAATTAACGACACCACCGACGTATTCATGATATCGGGGCTGGCCCCCGGGTAACTGACGGAAATGATGATACCTGGCGGTGCCACCGCCGGATACTGCGCAACCGGCAAACGAGGAATAGACAGGAGACCCGTCAGGACGATAAACAGCGCCACTACCCAGGCGAAAATGGGACGTTCGATAAAAAAATGAGGCATTGAGTTATTTTTGTGCAAAAGAGTGAGATAGAGACTCTACCGCGCACCTGTTTAGCGGAAGTGGGCGGTTTATGGAGGCCGTGTGGATCAAGGGCTCAAATCATTCTCATAATGAGGTACAGCGGTGATCCGCCAAAAAAAATGATCAAATAACATTCGTAATAAAAGACCAGATCCTCGATATCGGGCATCGCGTTTAACAGCACGGTGAACGTAATAATGAGATAAACAAAAATCACCATCAGCCAGAAGGCGACGACAAATAGCTCAGTTAGCGCACCAGCTTTATTTTGGATGATCAGTGAGACCACCGACAACGCGATGCAGCCATAGATAATAGGGGAAGAGAGCAGCGTCGAGGCGACTTTTTCATCCACTCTGTGTACCAGCACCAGCCAGGTATAAAGTAATCCCCACGACAGCAGGAGAAACAGGGAATATATGCCCAGTTTTTTAGGAGAGAAATATTTTGAAAGTTCCATGTTCATTATTGCAGCCAACTTCATAAAATCTTTAAGAAACAGTGGTAATTTGCAGCGCGCAATGCACAACGCGTTATGCCTCAATAGCGATTTTGAACGGACATTGTCGAGTCTTTATTGACTGAATGTGTAGGCTGTGTGGAGAAATAACCGGGCATTTAAATCAACCGGGAAATTTTCGTGACTACGGCACTTTTTCCCGGAGGCTGTGTCTTATTGTGCTAAAGATATCTGATAGCGTGCTTAAAGGGATTTCACCCGCGGAGATAATATGAACAAAAATACGCTGATCCTTGTTGTTGAAGATGAAGACGAAATCGCCGATATACTGATGAGCTACTTAGAGCGTTCGGGAATGAAAACGCTGAGGGCCAGGCAGGGCGAGCAGGCGATAACGCTCAATCGCCTCCATAAACCGGATCTCATCTTGCTGGACATTCACCTGCCCGTGTGTGACGGCTGGAGCGTGCTTACTACGCTTCGCCACGAAAGTGCTGTCCCCGTCATTATGGTTTCCGCTCTCGATCAGGACGTCGATAAGCTTATGGGTCTGAGGCTCGGGGCGGATGATTACGTAATCAAACCCTTTAACCCCTCTGAGGTTGTCGCACGGGTTGAGGCGGTGCTGCGCAGGACAAAACCTGCGCTTCAGCAGGCGGGTTCCCTGCCGCTCAGAACGCCCTTTATTACGGTCTATCCGGATGATTTCTACGTGGAAGTCACCGTGGGCGAAGAGGTTATCTCCCCGGTATTAACGACGACCGAATTTAAATTACTTACCTGGCTGGTGCGTTATCCGCGAAAGGTCTGTTCCCGTGAAGAGTTACTCAACGCGTGTCTGCCAGAAGGCGATACGCTCGACAGAACGGTCGATAGCCATATGAGCAAGTTGCGTAAAAAACTGGAGCTTGCAGGCCTTTACGGTGTTCCCGAGAGCATCAGAGGCATGGGATACCGGCTTGGGGAAAAGAAATGAACAAAGAGTCTGTCCTGAGTCGTCAGATCTTAACGTATATGCTGTTGCTGACGTTTACGATAATTGCCATCGCCATTCTGGGCTCCTGGTTTTTTTACTCCTTTATTCTGGATCACCTCCCGGGCGGCCCTGCTGCGGGCGATGATGAGCAGATGACGATGTGGGACTGGGCATGGATTGGGACCGCGACTACGATCAGTATGATTATTGCCCTCTTTTTCACGGTCAAACTTTCATCGCGAATACTCACCCCGCTAAACGCGGTCGCGTCCAGCCTGAGAAAGATTTCTCAGGGAGATCTGGATGCCCGGGCATTCTGTGCCAGTTCCCGGCTGGGTGAGATCAATCACCTTGTGACGGATTTCAATGAAATGGCGGAAAAATTACAGACGCTGGATATTCAGAGGAAATCCTGGAATGCGGCTATTGCGCATGAGCTGAGAACCCCGGTCACGATCTTGCGCGGACGGCTTCAGGGGTTGGTTGACGGTGTTTTTACCCCGGACCCGGTGCTGTTTAATAATCTTCTCAAACAGACGGAAGGGTTAACCCGCCTGATTGAAGATCTCCGGGTTGTCAGTTCGGATGGCGGGGCGGGATACACGCTATACCAGTCCAGAACAGATTTAAAAGGGACAATACAGGACGCGCTCGATACCTTCATGCCCGAGTTCAGCCGTAAGGCATTTACCGTCAATACAGAACTGAGGGATCAGCAATGCGTATTCGATCCGTTACGCATCAATCAATGTCTGACCGTTTTATTTGACAATGCCTTACACTATTCTACCTCGCGCAAACTCATCGTGAAAAATGGCGTTTCTGATAAAGGCAATTTTATCCTTATTCAGGACGGGGGACCGGGCATTCCCAGGGAATTTCATGATTACTTATTTCAGCCCTTTCAGCGCGATAATGGCGCCAGGCAGTTGAACCCGGAAGGCTGTGGTTTGGGCTTGTCAGTGGTAAAAGCCATCATGCTGGCGCATGGTGGCGATGTTACCTATACCTTATCGACGCAAAACCACTCGATATTTAAACTTACCTGGCCCGACTCGTGAGTTTCAGCGGCAGGTCAAATGCACCTGCCGGCGATAAATGCCATATTTTTCCTAACTTAGCATCCCATTCCTGCGGGGTAATCGTCAGTTTACCGCGTCTCGGGCTTAAGGTTATTTCACTGAAATAGATGTCATCTTTTTTTAGCATGAGGTCAACGCGGCAGTAGTCAATGCCATCCGCTAGCTCCTGGGATGCCAGCAACGCTTGTCGGAACAAGACCGGTTCGTCTGGATTTACTGAAGTATTCGGATACTCCATCTGGAAGGGTTGTAAGTTCCAGTGCCTGTCGTAAACGTTGATAAAACCGTTGCCGTTATCATCCGTAAAATCCGCTTCAACATAGTGGGCGACGCCATGAAAGCAATGGATCCTCAGCATTTCGGGCGTCGTATTCCTGTCAGCATCATCGAAGAGATCGACGAATGGCTCGCAAAGTATACTCGGCGTAATGTTTTTGTACTGCCACTCACGCGTGGTGTAGTACAAATTTTTCTTTAACGCGAGGCTCAGTTTTTTACGCGCTTTCTTGTCGTTAAATTGCGCTTTGTTCGTACATATTATTGTGCTGCCACTATCATGGTTGCACTTAAGGACGAATTTGTCAGGGAGCACGGAAAAATCAATCTGCGACGCCCTGGTATAAACGCCAATTAATGGCACCGTTTTCACGCGCGTTGTTCTGGAGGAAACGTATGCCCGAACGGCGAGTTTATCGGCAAGCATCGTGTAGAGGTTATTATGGTCATAGACCAGACGATGACATATTTTTTCACTCAACGTCGTGGGTGATTGAATGTCAGGTTTTGTCCCGGATGTTTTCTTGAGCCTCACAGTATGAAAATACAGGTCCGTCATTAAGAATGAACGGCATTTTCTGATGAGATACTCGGTATATTTGAGAACGTAAGTGGCGTTGTTCATTTCTTCTCCTCCGTAATGTCCGGATATTCTGGAGAAGAACTGTTGAATGATATTGCTTAAAAGATGGAGCAGGGATGGAGACGAAAATTAAAAGGATTAAATAGCGTGTAAAGGCTATTTAATCCTTATTGAGCGGTGCAACGTTTGTTTACCGGTCTTTGCGCCATGCATCGGCGGTTAATGCTTCACCGAAATGACCGGCTATCAGTCGTTTTGTCAGCTCATGAAGCGGGGAGGCCATCACATCCGCCGTGCTGCCGCGCTCGACAACCTCTCCCTGGTGCATGACCATCACCTGATCGCTGATGTGCTTCATCATTCCCAGATGTTGGGTGACATAGATATACGAGATACCCTGTTTTTCCTGCAATTCCAGCATCAGGTTAATCAGCTGAGAGCGCATAGACATATCCAGCGAGGCAAGCGCTTCATCAGCAATGATCACTTTTGGCCGCAATATCAACGCACGCGCCAGACCCAGACGCTGTTTCTGGCCGGGGGCCAGCATATGCGGGTAGTAGCTTTCGTGATCCGGTAACAGCCCAACCATGCGCAGAGTTTCAAATACGCGCTTACGGCGCGCCTCTGGCTCCAGGTCGGTGTTCAGACGCAGCGGAAAATCGAGGATCTGCGAAATGCGCTGGCGTGGATTAAGCGAGGTAGACGGATCCTGGAAGATCATGCGGATGCGCTGGCTGCGGAAAGAGTAATCCCCGAACGTCAGAGGATGATCGTCAATTAACACTTCGCCTGCGGTCGGTTCAACCATGCCGGCGAGCATTTTCGCCAGGGTGGATTTCCCGGAACCGTTTTCGCCAATGATCGCCAGCGTCTGTTTTTCACGCAGCGTAAAGCTCAGCGGCTTCACCGCGTCGACAGTTTGGCGATGAAACAGCCCCGTGCGGTAGCGAAAGGTCTTACTCAGGTTGCGGACTTCCAGTAAGGTTTCGACCATTTCACTCTCTCTCCATGTTCAGCGGGAAATGACAGGCGTAAAGATGATTTTTCGCCCCGGTCAGGCGTGGCGTCTCGATACATTTACGCTGAGCATAGGGACACCGCGGCCCCAGACGACAGCCTATCGGCAGGGATTCCAGCAGCGGAATCGCCCCCGGCAGGGTATTCAGGCGGCTTTTATGCGGCATCGCGCTGCCAAAATCCGGAATCGCACGGATAAGCGCCTGCGTATACGGATGATGCGGCGCGGTGATCAGGTCTTCACTCGGCGCGGTTTCGACCGTTTGCCCGCAGTACATCACGTCAATTTTATCCGCCCATTTGCTCAGCATTTGCAGGTCATGGCTGATCAGCAAAATGGTGGTGTTGTTATTCTGGTTGAGACGCGACAGCAGGCGGAAGATTTGCGCCTGCGTGGTGGGTTCCATCGCGTTGGTGGGCTCATCCGCAATCAGCAAACGCGGCTGATTGGCCAGCGCGATGGCAATCATTACTTTCTGACATTCGCCGTCGGTCAGCTCATAAGGGAAGCTGCGCATCGCATCTTTGTGATCTTTGATCCCGACGCGGTGTAAAAGCTCGATGGCGCGACGCTTGCGCCAGCCAACGCGCTGCCACCAGCGGCCTTTATAGGTCCAGCCGGGGATGTTCTGCATCAGCTGTTTGCCCACGCGTTCGGACGGGTCGAGACAGGACTGCGGCTCCTGGAAAATCATCGAGACGTTATGCCCGACCAGCTTACGCCGCTCGCGGGGGGAGAGGCGCAGCAGATCGATATCATCAAAACGCATACGGTCTGCCGTCACGCGCCAGTTGTCTTTCGCCACGCCACAGATGGCTTTGGCGATCAGGCTTTTGCCTGAGCCGGATTCACCCACCAGCCCGCGAATTTCACCCTCCGCGAGGGTGATGCTGATGCGATCGACGGCTTTAACCCAGCCTTCACCGGTTTTGAATTCAATGGTGAGGTTGCGAATATCAAGAAGCGGCATTATTGCACCCCCGCATTAATCGCACGGCGAATACCGTCGCCCAGCAGGTTGATGAGCAGCACGCTCACCATAATGGCCGCACCCGGCAGCATAACCGTCCACGGTGCCACGTAAATTAACTCCAGCGCGTCACCGAGCATCGCACCCCATTCGGGCGACGGCAGCTGCGCGCCGAGGTCGAGGAAGCCGAGCGCCGCGATGTCCAGGATCGCCATCGACAGGGCGCGGGTGATCTCAGTGACCAGTCCGGCGGCGATGTTAGGCAGCACGGCAAACCACAGAATGTTGAAGGTCGTCGCACCGTCCAGACGGGCTGCGACGACATACTCTTTTTCCAGTTCATCATGCACCATGCTGTAAACCGAGCGCACGATGCGGGGCAGGATAGCCAGCCAGACGGCGAACATGGCATGCGACAGATGCGGACCGGCAAAGGCAACCACAATGATCGCCAGCAGCAGGGACGGAATCGACAGTAACGTATCCAGAATGTGGTTAAGCACCGCCGAGCGCAGGCCATGCGTGGATCCTGCAAAAATACCGAGCGCCAGCCCGCAGATCGTTGCCGCGAGCGTCACCACAAATGCGCCGCCAACCGTCGGGGCTGCACCGCTCAGCAGGCGGCTCAACACGTCACGTCCGAGGTCGTCCGTTCCCAGGAAGAAAGAGACTTCACCGTAGCGCGACCAGGACGGTGGCAGAAGCTGATAGCCAAGGAACTGCTGGTCAATGCCGTACGGTGCAAACCACGCGCCAAAGACGCACAGCAACACCAGACCGGCACAGCCATAAAGGCCGATCATTGCCGTGGTGTCACCATAGAATTTACGCCACACGGTACGCAGCACGCCGGGCGTGCGCTTTTCACTGTATACGCTATCGTAAGGCATACCATTCCTTATGCTTCAATGGGTTAGCCATAGCACCCAGAATATCGGACAACACGTTGACAATAATCACCAGCGAACCAATCACCATCACACCCGCAGAAATAGCGGCGTAGTCCTGCTGGCGAATGGCGTTAATCAGCCATCGCCCAAGGCCTGGCCAGCTAAAGACCATCTCGGTGATCATGGCCAGCGTCAGCATGGTGGAAAACTGTAATCCAAGACGCGGAATAACCGGCGGTAGCGCGTTGTGCAGGACGTTGCGGCGCAGTATGGTCAGGCGTGACAACCCGCGCGTGGCGGCGGCTTTGACGTAGTTCTGGTCAAATACCTCAATGGTGCTCAGGCGCATCAGGCGGATCACTTCGGTTGTCGGCGCAACCGCCAGGGTCAGCACCGGCAGTACCATATGGCGCAGGGCGCTGACGATCATCTCGTGGCGCCACACCGAATCGGACAGCCACGCGTCAATAATGGCAAAACCCGTCACCGTTTTAACCGTATAGAGCAGGTCAAAACGCCCCGAAACCGGCAGCCAGCCCATCGTCAGCGAGAAGAAGAGCGTCAGCAGCAGCGCCAGCCAGAATACCGGGATGGAGAAGCCGAACAGGGCGAGGGCGCTGATAAACTTATCCTGCCATTTGTTGCGATAGATCCCGGCCAGCATGCCCACGGGAATGCCAACCATCAGGGCAAAGCCGAAGGCCAGAATGCACAGCTCCATCGTGGCCGGGAACACCTCTTTCAACTGCTGGGAAATCAGCTGCCCGTTAATGCTGGACACGCCGAAATCCCAGTGCAGCAGCCCGTTAAACCAGAAGAGCCAGGCATCCCACAGCGACGACCCCTGAAGCGGGGCATGGGGCGTGAAATAGCTCAGGCTGAAGCCGACAAAGTTCAGGAAAAAGAGCGTCACCAGCAGCAAAAGGAGCCGACGTAAGGTAAAAATAATCATGGTTTTTTCACCTCTTGTTCTTTTTCACGCGACACGCCGGCGAACGAGGCGTTGCCGAACGGGCTCAGTACCAGGCCTTTAATATCATAACGATAGGCCTGAAGACGCAGGGAAGAGGCCAGCGGCAGCACCGGCAGTTCCTGGGCGAGGATCTTCTGCGCTTCATCATAGGCGTCAATACGTGAGGCCAGCTGCTGGGAAGCCAGCGCTTTTTGCAGCACGGCGTCAAACTCCCGGTTACACCAGTGGGCGTAGTTGGTCTGCGAGTTTATCGCCGCACAGCTCAGTAGCGGCCGGAAGAAGCTGTCCGGATCGTTACTGTCGGTCGCCCAGCCGGTCAGGGTTAAATCATGATTCATGTCCATCAGGCGCGCCTCCTGGAAACGGCCCTCAACCGGTACAATGATCACTTTCACGCCCACCTGCGCCATATCTGCCTGCAGCAGTTCGGCGGTCTTGAGCGGGCTGGGGTTCCACGCCTGGGAACTGGTGGGCACCCAAAGCTGCAGCGTCAGGTTTTCTGCCCCCAGCGCTTTCAGCTGTTCACGCGCTTTTGCCGGATTGTATTCCGTAATTTTAGCTTCACCGTCATAGGCCCACGAGGCGCGCGGTAAAATTGAGGCGGCGGTTTCCGCCGTGCCGTAGTAGATCGACTGCATCAGGCGCTGGTTGTTAATGGCCAGCGCCAGAGCGTGCCGAACGGCAGGGTTATTCAACGGTGGTTTATCTGTGTTAAAGGCCAGATACGCGATGTTCATCCCCGGGCGTAGCGTCAGACGCAGGCGCGGATCGTCGCGCAAAATCGTGAGCTGGCTGGCCGCGGGCCAGGCAAGGACGTCACATTCCCCGGTGAGCAATTTCGACAGACGTCCCGTTCCGCCAGAGCCGAGATCCACCACCACCTGCGGCATCAGCGGCGTACCGCGCCAGAAGTGTTCATGGCGCTGCAGACGAATATATTGACCGGCGCGATATTCGGCCAGCTGGAACGGACCGGTGCCAACCGGCTGGCGATCGAGCAGTTCCTGACGATCTTTTTTCGTCAGGTTCGCCGCGTATTCTGCCGACATGACGGATGCATAGTGGGTTGCCAGGTGCCAGAGGAAGGAGGCATCCGGGCGCGTCAACGTGAATTCAACCGTGCGGTTGTCCAGTTTGCGCACGCTTTTCACGGTGTCGGCAAACTGCAGGCTGTCGAAATAGGGGAAATTGCTGCCGTTAACGTTATGCCACGGGTGGTTGCGGTTAAAGATACGCTGGAAGGTGAAGACCACGTCATCTGCGTTCAGCTTGCGCGTGGGGGTAAACCACGGTGTGCGTTGAAACGCGACGTCATCGCGCAGGTGAAAACGGTAGGTAGCGCCGTTATCCAGCACTTCCCAGCTTTCCGCAAGCTCAGGCACCAGACGGTAGGTGTACGGGTCAACATCAAGCAGACGATCGTAAAGCTGCGCGGCAAGGGTATCCACAATCAGGCCGCTGCCCGCTTTTTGCGGGTTGAAGGTATCCACCTGGCCGCTTACGCAATAGACGAAGCCGCTGTCACGAATGTCAGGCTGCGGCGTTAGCCCGGGCGCGGCAAAGGCCAGGCTGCTAAACAGACCAAGTGCAAAAAAGGACGATAAAACCAGACGCATAATTTTTAAGGTATTATATATGAAGTGGCTATCCTACTAATTTTAAACGACATTATCCAGTGTCGTTTAAGCCTGAGGGCATAATGGGGGCAGTAACGTTTGCAGTCGGTCACTCAGCGTCACAACCAGATGCACGTTCATACCTGCAATCCACTTTGAATATACCTCATGGACTATCTTAGCATTTTCGTGGCGCATCTGACTCGCTATAAACGAAGGATTCGCTCCGGCGGATAGCATCAAGCTTGTGAATGTATGCCGCGAATGACAGGAAGACATGTTGTCGCTATCAGATCTGGGATCATACTTTCTGAAGAAAAATAGCTGGTAAAATGCGGCCGTTTATCACCAGATCTGAGAGCAGATCAAGTACGGGTAAGGCAATGGCATACGCACAGTCTAAATAGCATAGAGTAAAAATGCTCACTTTGTTGTTACGTGCGTACCTGCCACCCTGGTTCATTTTTTCAGCACTTTCATAAGCATCATCAGTACAAACGCTATCATTGCAGACAGGCCAAACTTGATCAGAATTGCTGTGAAATCATAGTTATTCATGGCTTCTTCACCATCGCCTGATATCTGGATATGTTGCATGAAAACATCATTAATCCAGCTGTCCGGTAAGAGGATAAAACAGGCAATAAGTAAAACAACGAATTTTATGATTTTCATCTCACACCACATTTACTGAAGTCAGGTACACCACGAACATCAATTTCGATGCAAATACCATTTTGGCTACCCTATTTGGCGGGTTGAATGGTCAGTTCCAGTATTCATATTTCGTCGTCATCACGGCCTTATGTTTTTCCACATACTGTTTACCCGTCCGATCGGCTGGGACAATCGTGGTATCCATATTGGCGCGTGTGCATTCTCCATGCGAGTTCCACTCCTCACACGTTGTCAGGTTTTTTTCAATGGTGAAATACGTCTGGGTCTTGCTCAGGGACAGCTCACGGCCCTCGTTATCGTAGGCATACTCTTCTATGGTTGAGGGGGACTCGGTTTTGATCAGGCGATCATTGTCATCATAGCTGTATACAGTTGTATTGTTATCTATTGCCAAACTTCCTTTGCTTACCACCCTTGCCAGCAACCCTGATGAATTGAATACGTAGTCTATTGTGCCCACTGTGGTTTTATCTTTATCTCCTGGTTTTGTGGCCGCAATAACCGAACGATTAACCACGTGGCTGATAAGTCCTTTGTTGTTCAGCTGGTACATTCCCTCCAGCGTCTGCCGATATAATTGTGTGGCCTTCTGACTGTTGTTATCGACTATTACGCCGTTCGCATCCAACTGAATGCGCCAGCCAAATTCCGTTCTGTTTAACTGAATTTCATTGGTAGTCGTGAAAACATTTTTCGGGCCCGGTGAGGTTTTGACCTCTTTAACACTGCTGCCAGTGAGCTCACCGCATGGATTAAAGTTGCTTTGAACCGATGCGCGGATATACCCATCAGGGCTATCAACAGTGATTTCCACTGACTTAGGGATTTCGGTTCTTGTCTGCTGGTTCAGGAGGATGAAGTTGTTCAGTTTGTTTTTAGCGAAAGTTTCCGCTGTGCATTGTGCTGCATAAGTCTGAAATGAGCAGAGGGATAGAAAAGTAATAAATAGGTTTTTATTATTGAATGGCATTGTTTGTTGTCCTAAGGAGTAGAGCAGTTATCCAGGCTTGGCTTTGTAAAATGTCTGCTGTTAAATGCTGATATTGTCAGCGCATTTGATGCTTTTTAAGCAATGCCCTTAACTGATGGTAGGTCAGACCCAGCAGTTCAGCCGCCCGTTTCTGGTTGTATTTCGCCATCTTCAGGCTTTGCTCCAGCAGCTGTTTCTCCTGGTCGTGCTGGAACTGGCGTAAATCAAGGGGGAGAGTAGGGTGATCGCCTGAAGACGTTGGCACGGTCAGAGACGGTACGCTGCGCTGAAAAGGATCGATAATGATGTTGTCCAGCTCCGTCTCGCTGCTGCCGTGGCGATAGACGGAACGCTCCACGACGTTTTTCAGTTCGCGGATATTTCCCGGCCAGTGGTAAGCAAGCAGCGTCTCCTGTGCATAATCGCTGAAGCCGGGGAACAGCGGCAGTCCGAGCTCGCGGCACATCTGAATCGCAAACTGGTCTGCCAGCAGCATGATGTCGCTTTTGCGCTCGCGCAGCGGAGGAAGCTGAACGACGTCAAAGGCCAGGCGGTCAAGCAGGTCGGCACGGAATTTCTCCTCCGCCACCATCTCCGGCAGGTTGGCGTTCGTGGCGCACACCAGGCGCACGTTGACCTGCAGCGGCTGGCTACCGCCGACGCGCTCCAGCTCGCCGTATTCAATCACGCGCAGCAGTTTCTCCTGTACCAGCATGGGCGCGGTGGCCAGTTCATCAAGAAACAGCGTACCGCCGTCGGCGCGCTCAAAGCGTCCGGGATGACGCTTCTGGGCACCGGTAAACGCGCCCGCTTCATGGCCGAAGAGCTCGGTATCGAGCAGGTTTTCATTAAGCGCCGCACAGTTAAGGGAAATGAAGGGGCCGTCCCAGCGCCCGGATAAATAGTGCAGACGGTTAGCTATCAATTCCTTTCCCGTTCCGCGTTCACCGATGATCAGTACCGGTTTGTTGAGCGGCGCCAGGCGAGAAACCTGTTCCAGCACTTCCAGAAAACTGTTTGCTTCGCCGAGTAAATTGTCTTTGTATCCAGGCATGATGAAATTAACCACTCCTTAGCGATATTCACCAGGCAAGAATAGTTCTTTACTGCATGAAAATCAATCAGTCTCAGTAAAATCAATAGGATAAAAAGTTGGCATGATGTTTGTATTATCTGTACAGCAGGGCATAGCCCGATAACAGAACTATGAGGATTTGATTATGGGTATTTTTTCTCGTTTTGCCGACATCGTGAACGCCAACATCAACTCACTGCTTGAGAAGGCGGAAGATCCGCAGAAGCTGGTTCGCCTGATGATTCAGGAGATGGAAGACACGCTGGTTGAAGTGCGTTCTACCTCCGCCCGTGCGCTGGCGGAAAAAAAACAGCTTACGCGTCGTATTGAACAAGCTACCGCTCAGCTGAACGAATGGCAGGAAAAAGCGGAACTTGCGCTGCGCAAAGACAAAGAGGATCTGGCCCGCGCGGCGCTGATCGAAAAACAGAAGCTGGCAGAGCTGGTCGCGACGCTCGAGCATGAAGTGACGCTGGTGGATGACACGCTCACCCGTATGAAGAAAGAGATTGGTGAGCTTGAAAACAAACTGAGCGAAACCCGCGCGCGTCAGCAGGCGCTGACCCTGCGTCACCAGGCGGCAAGCTCTTCCCGCGACGTGCGTCGTCAGCTGGACAGCGGTAAGCTTGATGAAGCGATGGCGCGTTTTGAATCATTTGAACGTCGTATCGACCAGATGGAAGCGGAAGCCGAAAGCCACGGCATCGGCAAGCAGAAGTCGCTGGATCAACAGTTCGCCGACCTGAAGGCCGATGATGAAATCAGCGAGCAGCTGGCGGCACTGAAAGCCAAAATGAAGCAAGACAACCAATAATAATTCCTGCGGCACCTGAGCGTGCCGCATCGTAAGACAAGGAGTACACATGAGCGCGCTTTTTCTGGCCATTCCCCTGACAATTTTCGTGCTGTTCGTTTTGCCGATTTGGCTATGGCTGCACTACAGCAACCGTTCTTCACGGGGCGAACTTTCCCAGAGTGAACAACAGCGTCTGGTTCAGCTCTCCGATGAGGCGAACAAAATGCGCGAACGCATTCAGGCGCTGGAAGCCATCCTGGATGCTGAACATCCAAACTGGAGGGACCGTTAATGTCTGGACTGAATCTGAACAAAAAGTTGTGGCGTATTCCGCAGCAGGGCATGGTGCGCGGCGTTTGTGCCGGGCTGGCTCATTATCTTGATGTCCCGGTAAAACTGGTGCGCGTGGTTACGGTGCTATCGATCTTCTTCGGACTGGCGTTTATTACCCTGGTGGCATACATCGTCCTGTCGTTTGTCCTTGACCCGATGCCGGAAGGAGAACTGGCTGCGGAAGGTGCCCCCACCAGCAGCGATCTTCTCAATGCGGTTGATGCGCAACTCGCCGCCGGTGAGAAGCGGCTACGGGAAATGGAACGCTATGTCACGTCGGATACCTTTACGCTGAGAAGTCGTTTTCGTCAGCTTTAAGAGAGAGATGAGATGAAACAACACTGGCAACAGGCCGGTCAGAAGGTAAAACCCGGCCTGAAAATCGCAGGTAAACTGGTCCTGCTGACCGCGTTACGGTTCGGACCGGCAGGTGTGGCGGGGTGGGCAATAAAATCCGTTGCCCGCAAGCCGGTCAGAATGGTGCTGGCCGTGGCGCTCGAACCGCTGTTGCAAAAGGTGGCAAAACGGCTTTCTCGCCGCTACTTATCCCAATAATTTCCGCCGGCGTTAGCCCTTTCCCTTCCGGGAGAGGGACTGGCGACGGTTAACCGCATTTCTCTTTTCCCCGTGCTTTCTTTGCGGCAGCTCACAATATTGTGCTGAGCTGCTTTGCAAACACCTTTTTCTCCTTCCCGGTCCGTTGACAGATATTTTTCATGGGAGTAGATTGCCACTTCGTGGGACCGCTACCATGGAAAATGAAATGAAGACAAAAATTAAAGAACTCATTAATCTTGTTTACGGGGAAACGTTTTCTGAAGCCCAGCTTAAGGTGCTGATGGAAAATATTGGAAAGGCCGCTTCTGTTATTACAGAAAAACGTAAGATAGCCTGGGATGAAAAAGATGTTGTTCTGATTACCTATGCCGATCAGTTTTCAGCGAAAGGGGAGAAGGCGCTGCCGGTTTTTACACGTTTTTATAACAAATGGCTTTCCCATTCCTTTTCTCATGTTCATCTTTTGCCTTTTTATCCATGGTCTTCGGACGACGGGTTTTCTGTTATTGATTATCATGAGGTTGCGCCTGAAACGGGTACGTGGCGAGATGTAGCTGAATTAAAACAGTCCACCAGCTTAATGTTCGATTTCGTCTGCAACCACATGTCATCCAAAAGTAAATGGTTCTCTAATTATCTGAAGCAAACGCCTGGCTATGATGATTTCTTTATTTCTGTCGATCCTGAAACAGATTTATCCGCGGTGACGCGTCCGCGTGCCTTACCGCTTCTTACGCCTTTCACGCTGCATGATGGCAGCGTGCGACACCTGTGGACCACCTTCAGCGAGGACCAGGTTGATCTTAACTTTGCCTCTCCGCAGGTGCTGATCGCGATGGTGGACGTGTTGCTGCATTACCTGATTGAAGGGGCGCGATACATTCGTCTGGATGCTGTGGGCTTCATGTGGAAAATACCCGGAACAAACTGCATCCACCTTGAGCAAACCCACCAGCTTATCCAGCTTTTCCGCGCTATCACTGAAGCTGTCGCCCCGGGGACGGTGATTATCACCGAGACGAACGTTCCGCATAAAGATAACGTCGCTTACTTCGGTGACGGTGAAAATGAAGCGCAGATGGTTTATCAGTTCTCTTTGCCGCCGCTGGTATTGCATGCGGTGCATTGTCAGGACGTCCGGACGCTGAGCCAGTGGGCAGCGTCGCTGAGGCTGCCTTCGACGAAAACCACCTGGTTTAACTTCCTGGCCTCGCATGATGGGATTGGTCTGAATCCGTTGCGCGGAATTTTACCTGAGTCGGAAATCCTCTCTCTTGTGGAGAAACTTCAGGCTGAAGGGGCGTTGGTTAACTGGAAAAATAACCCGGATGGTACACGCAGTCCTTATGAAATTAATGTGACCTATCTGGATGCATTAAGTACACGTGACAGTCTTGATAGCCATCGGATTGCCCGGTTTATTCTGGCGCATGCCGTCCTCTTAAGTTTCCCCGGCGTGCCCGCGGTTTATATCCAGAGTATTCTCGGCTCGCGTAATGATTATGCAGGTGTTGAACGTCTGGGATACAACCGCGCGATAAATCGTGAAAAATACATTGCAGGACAAATTGATAGCGTGCTTGAAGATAAAAATAGCCTGCGCTCTCAGGTCTATTGCGCATTAAGCCAGTTAATCGCGCTGCGTCGGGCGGAAAAAGCATTCCATCCTGACAGTGAAGCTTATTTTAGTGCGTCAGGTGAGCATGTATTAAAAATCGTTCGCGTGGCGGATTGTGGCGAAAAAATAACGGCGCTGTTTAATTTCAGCGATGGCATTCAAACGGTGGAGTCCGATATTCAATCCGGAACGGAGTTGATTGCCGGAAAAGATATTACAGATAAAACGCTGACCCTATATCCATGGCAGGTGTTGTGGATTAAAGAAAACTAAAAAGGACCTTAAAAATGAAAATGCCCAGAATTGTGCTGATATCAGCACTGGTTTCGTGCGCCCTGTTATCAGGCTGCAAGGATGACAAAAAGTCTGCTGTCACCATTGAGTTTATGCACTCATCTGTCGAGCAGGAGCGTCAGGCGGTTATCACGAAGCTGATCGAAAAATTTGAGAAAGAGAACCCCGGCATCACGGTGAAACAGGTGCCGGTAGAAGAGGATGCCTACAACACCAAGGTTATTACGCTCGCCAGAACGGGCGCACTGCCTGAGGTAATTGAAGTCAGTCATGACTACGCGAAAGTCATGGACAAGGAACAGCTGCTGGATCGCAAAGCTATTGGTGAAGCCATTAAAGCGGTAGGCGAGAACACCTTCTATGACGGCATCTTGCGCGTTGTGCGTACGGAAGATGGTTCTGCCTGGACGGGGGTGCCAGTCAGTGCCTGGCTATCCGGCGTCTGGTATCACAAAGATGTGCTTGCTGCAGCGGGTATCCAGGAGCCGCATAACTGGGAACAGCTGCTAAAAGCCAGCCAGAGCCTTAACGACCCGGCCAAAAAACATTACGGCATTGCGCTGCCCACCGCGGAAAGCGTGATGACAGAGCAGGCATTCTCCCAGTTTGCGCTTTCCGGCGGCGCGAACGTTTTTGATGCCAAAGGGAACGTCGACATCGATACCCCTGAAATGGCAAAGGCCCTGGCGTTTTATAAAGCCCTGGCCGCGACCACCATGCCGGGTTCAAACGACGTCATGGAGATCAAAGATGCCTTCATGAACGGTTCTGCGCCGATGGCGGTTTATTCCACCTACATCCTGCCGGCGGTTTTCCAGGATGGAAACCCTTCCAACCTGGGCTTCGTCGTCCCAACAGAAACATCTTCTGCAGTTTACGGCATGGTCACGTCGCTGACGATTACCACCGGTCAAACCGAAGATGAAACTCAGGCGGCTGAAAAGTTTGTGACCTGGATGGAACAGGCTCAAAACGCAACCGACTGGGTCATGATGTCGCCTGGCGCGGCACTGCCGGTGAACAAGCTGGTGGTGGGTACTGATACCTGGAAAAACAACGATGTGATTAAAGCGTTTGGGCAACTGCCTTACGAACTGATTGCGCAGTTCCCAAATGTGCAGGTGTTTGGTGCCGTGGGCGACAAAAACTTCACCCGCATGGGCGATGTAACCGGGTCCGGCATCATCAGTTCCATGGTGCATAACGTCACGGTAGGTAAACAAGATCTCAGCAACACGCTTAGTGACAGCCAGAAGCGACTGACTGATCTGATTTCACAACGATAGGAGCGCTCTGCGGAAGGAAATTATGAAGACGTTGTTTTCTGGTCGTTCAGATATGCCTTTCGCCATGCTGCTGTTGGCCCCCAGCCTGATTTTGCTGGGTGGCCTGGTGGCCTGGCCAATGATTTCCAATATTGAAATCAGTTTCTTACGTCTGCCGTTGAACACGCGTATAGATGCGGTGTTCGTCGGGCTCGATAACTACATCCGCATTCTCGGGGATGCTGCTTTCTGGCACTCGCTGTGGATGACCTTCTGGTACACCGCGCTGGTGGTGATTGGCAGCACGGGGCTGGGGCTGGCTGTTGCGATCTTCTTTAACCGTGAATTCCGTATGCGGAAAACGGCGCGTTCACTGGTAATTCTGTCCTACGTTACGCCGTCCATTTCGCTGGTGTTTGCATGGAAATACATGTTCAACAACGGCTACGGCATTGTGAACTATCTGGGCGTTGACCTGCTGCATCTGTATGACCAGGCGCCGCTGTGGTTCGACAATCCTGGCAGCAGTTTTGTACTGGTGGTGCTGTTCGCCATCTGGCGTTACTTCCCGTACGCGTTCATTTCGTTCCTGGCGATTTTGCAGACCATTGATAAGTCGCTGTATGAAGCGGCGGAAATGGACGGCGCGAATGCCTGGCAGCGTTTTCGAATCGTTACGCTACCCGCGATTATGCCGGTGCTGGCAACGGTGGTGACGCTGCGCACTATCTGGATGTTCTACATGTTTGCGGATGTCTACCTGTTGACGACCAAGGTCGATATTTTGGGCGTCTACCTCTACAAAACGGCATTCGCTTTCAATGATTTGGGGAAAGCAGCGGCGATCTCCGTCGTGCTGTTCGTGATCATCTTCGCGGTGATTCTGCTGACCAGAAAAAGGGTAAACCTCAATGGCAACAAATAAACGCGTACTGAGCCGCATTGGTTTTTATCTGGGGCTGGCGGTGTTTCTGGTCATCACGCTGTTCCCGTTCTTCGTGATGCTAATGACGTCATTTAAGAGTGCGAAAGAGGCAATATCGCTTAACCCGACCATATTGCCGCAGGCGTGGACACTGCAGCATTACGTCGACATCTTTAACCCGCTGATTTTCCCGTTTGTGGACTACTTCAAAAACAGCATGGTGGTGTCGCTGACCTCATCGGTGATTGCCGTATTTCTCGGCACGCTGGGGGCCTACGCCCTGTCCAAACTGCGTTTTAAGGGCCGCACGACGATCAATGCGAGTTTTTACACCGTCTACATGTTCTCCGGGATATTGCTGGTGGTGCCGCTGTTCAAAATCATCACTGCCCTTGGGATCTACGACACCGAGCTGGCGCTGATTATCACCATGGTGACCCAAACGTTACCGACCGCGGTGTTCATGCTCCGCAGCTATTTCGACACCATCCCGGACGAGATCGAAGAAGCCGCGATGATGGACGGCCTGAACCGCCTGCAAATCATCTTCCGCATCACCGTGCCGCTGGCGATTTCCGGGCTCGTGTCGGTGTTTGTCTACTGCTTCATGGTGGCGTGGAACGACTACCTGTTTGCGTCCATTTTCCTGTCCAGCGCCAGCAATTTCACCTTGCCGGTCGGGCTGAACACGCTCTTTAGCACGCCAGATTATATCTGGGGTCGCATGATGGCGGCATCGCTGGTGACGGCGCTTCCGGTGGTCATCATGTACGCCCTGTCTGAACGTTTTATTAAAAGTGGTTTGACCGCCGGTGGCGTGAAGGGCTGAGGCGGCCAATTTTAACAAGGAGTCAGTCATGAAAAAATTAGTTGCGACAGCGCCTCGTGTGGCGGCGCTGGTGGAATATGAAGATCGTCCGGTTGCGGTTCATGAAGTGAAAATTCGCGCCCGCTTTGGCGCGCCGAAACACGGTACCGAAGTGGTGGATTTCCGCGCCGCCAGTCCGTTTATCGATGAAGAGTTCAACGCGGAGTGGCAGATGTTCACGCCGCGTGAAGAGGGTACGGCCCGCGGGATCGAATTCGGTAAGTTCCAGCTGGGCAACATGATTGTTGGCGACATTATCGAATGCGGTGATGACGTCACTGAATATCAAATCGGCGACAGCGTCTGCTGCTATGCACCGCTGCAGGAAACGGTGATCGTTAACGCGGTAAATAACTACAAGCTGCGCAAAATGCCGCAGGGTGCCTCCTGGAAAAACGCCGTTTGCTACGATCCAGCGCAGTTCGCCATGAGCGGCGTGCGTGATGCCAACGTGCGGGTCGGCGATTTTGTAGTCGTGGTGGGGCTGGGAGCGATTGGGCAGATTGCTGTCCAGCTGGCCAAAAAAGCCGGGGCGTCCGTCGTTATCGGTGTCGATCCTATTGAACACCGCTGCGAGATCGCCCGTCGTCATGGGGCAGACCACTGTCTGAACCCAATCGGCACGGATGTCGGTCTGGAAATCAAAAAGCTGACCGGGAAGCAGGGCGCGGACGTGATCATCGAAACCAGCGGCTATGCAGATGCACTGCAGTCCGCGCTGCGCGGACTTGCCTATGGCGGCACCATCTCCTACGTAGCCTTCGCAAAACCGTTCGCGGAAGGCTTTAACCTTGGCCGCGAAGCGCATTTCAACAACGCGAAGATTGTCTTCTCCCGCGCCTGCAGCGAACCCAACCCGGACTACCCGCGCTGGAGCCGTAAACGTATTGAAGAGACATGCTGGGAACTGCTGATGAACGGCTATCTGAATTGTGAGGATCTGATCGACCCGGTCGTGACCTTCACCACCAGCCCGGAAAGCTACATGACGTATGTCGATCAGCACCCGGAACTCAGTATCAAAATGGGCGTCACTTTTTAAGCTAAGGAGAGCAAATCATGAAAATCGCAACGCAAAACCAGGCCTTTTTCCCGACCAATATCATGGAAAAATTCGAGTACATCAAAGCGATGGGTTTTGATGGCTATGAAATTGATGGCCGACTGCTGGTAGAAAACCTCGCCGAGGTAAAAGCGGCCATCAAAGCCACCGGTCTGCCGGTGACGACGGCCTGCGGTGGATACGATGGCTGGATTGGCGACTTCATCGAAGAACGTCGTCTGAACGGGTTAAAGCAGATTGAACGCATTCTGGAAGCGCTGGCTGAGGTAGGTGGCAAGGGCATTATCGTGCCTGCTGCCTGGGGAATGTTTACCTTCCGCCTCCCGCCAATGACCTCCCCACGCAGCCTGGAAGGAGACCGCAACGCGGTAAGCGCCTCCTTGCGCTGGCTGGATGAGGTCGCGGCGCGCACCGGGACGACCATCTACCTGGAGCCGCTGAACCGCTATCAGGATCATATGATCAACACCCTTGCTGATGCGCGTCGCTATATCGAAGAGAACGGTCTGAAGCACGTGCAGATCATCGGCGATTTCTATCATATGAACATCGAAGAAGACTCGCTGACGGATGCGCTGCATCAGCACCGCGATCTGCTGGGCCATGTGCACATCGCAGATAATCACCGCTATCAGCCGGGCAGCGGTAGCCTCGATTTTGCCAGCCTGTTCGATCAGCTGCGTGCGGATAATTACCAGGGTTACGTGGTGTATGAGTGCCGTGTCCGCGCCGAGGATCCGGCGCAGGCTTATCAGGACTCCCTCACTTATTTGCGTGAATGCTAAGGATGACGAGCGTGATGAGTGCTTCTACACCTTCGCCTCTGCGCGTCGCCATCATTGGCGCCGGGCAGGTCGCGGACAAAGTGCATGCCTCGTATTACGCCACGCGCAGTGATGTTCAGATGGTGGCTGTCATGGACAGCCATCCTGAACAGGCTCGGGCGTTTGCGAAGCGTCATGGTATTCCCTCGGTGTGGCAGGATACGCGAGAGATGCTCGAGGCGGTTAAGCCGGATGCGGTGAGCGTCTGTTCGCCTAACCGGTTCCATTTCGAGCACGTCATGGCCGCGCTGGAAGCGGGATGCCACGTGATGTGTGAAAAACCACCTGCTATGACGCCGCAGGAGGCCGATAGGATGCGCATGGCCGCGCGCAAGGCGGGGAAAGTGCTGGCGTATGATTTTCACCATCGTTTTGCTCTCGATACGCAGTTGCTTCGCGAGGCTGTGATGAAGGGGGCGTTGGGGGAAATTTATTACACCACGGCCCAGGCGCTGCGCCGCTGCGGGGTTCCAGGCTGGGGCGTCTTTACCAACAAAGCGCTACAGGGCGGTGGGCCTCTGATTGATATCGGTATCCATATGCTCGATGCCGCAATGTACGTGTTGGGGTTCCCGGCGGTAAAAAAGGTGACGGCACACGGCTTCCAGAAGCTGGGAAACCGTAAAAGCAGCGGCCAGTTTGGCGAGTGGGATCCCACGCAGTTTACCGTTGAGGACGCCCTGTTTGGCACGATTGAGTTCTGCAACGGTGGCATTCTGCGCCTCGACACGTCGTTTGCGCTCAATATCCGTGAGCAATCGATCATGAACGTCGCATTCTGCGGTGAAAAGGCGGGCGCTACGCTGTTCCCGGCGCACATCTACAACGATGAAGGCGGTGTTTTAGTCACCCTCACGCAGCGTGAAGAAGCTGACGACCAGCGTCATAAGCGCAGTATGGATGCCTTCGTACGGCATGTGCTGGGAGAGCCCGTCACGATAGCTGATGCGGAGCAGGGGCTGGTTATCCAGCAGCTTGTCGCCGCGCTGTATGAATCAGCAGAAACAGGGGAAAGCGTGACCTTATGCTAAACGTGTCTGTATTAACCGACCCGGGCTTTTGTCCACACAGCCTGAATAAATACGCCTCTATCATGGCCTGCGGTAATGGCTACATGGGGATCCGCGCTGCGCATGAAGAAGATTACACCCAGCAAACCCGAGGCATGTATCTTGCGGGTCTCTATCATCAGGCGGGTCGTAACGAGACCACTGAGCTGATCAATCTGCCGGATATCACCGGTATTGACGTTGAGCTGGATGGCGTCAATTTCACGCTCCTGTCAGGCGAAATTCTCGAGTGGCAGCGCGAGCTGGCGTTTGCCAACGGCGAACTTCATCGCCGCGTCGTCTGGCGCTCCCCCAACGGAAAGCGCTATCGCCTGGAGAGTCGTCGTTTTGTCTCTCTGGATCAGCTGCCGCTTGTGGCCATGCAGCTTTCGATCACACCGCTTGATGATGTCACGCAGGCCGTGCTGAAAACCGGCATTGATGCAACGCAAACGAACAGCGGCAGACAGCATCTGGATGAAATGTCGGTCAGAGTGTTTGACCAGCAATACATGCAGGGCGTGTATGAAACGCAGGACCGTGCGTCAGAAGTTGTTGTTTCGGCATATTGTCAGCTCTCAGCGAAGAGCGACAGCTGTTTCACCGCCAAAAATCGTCGTCTCAGCGTTCATCATTCGCTGACGATTGCGAAGGGTGACACTGTCACGTTAGAGAAGATCGTCTGGGTGACGCATCGCAGTGATAAAGCACTGTCGCAGGCCTCTTTCGCTCGCAACGCGCTGGCCGATCTTAAGGTCTGTGCGGCAAGAGGTTACGACGCATTGCTTGAGAGTTCGTCGTATGCCTGGGAAGAGGTCTGGCGTGACGCTCGGGTGGAAGTGGACTCTGCGGAGTATCAGGATCAGATGGCGCTGGATTACGCCGTCTGGCATTTGACCACCATGACACCTGCTCATGATGAGCGGAGCAGTATCGCCGCCAAGGGGCTGACGGGCGAGGGGTATAAAGGCCACGTCTTCTGGGATACCGAAATTTTCCTGCTGCCTTTCCATCTCTTCACGCGGCCCCGAGCCGCCCGCAGCCTGTTGCGCTATCGTTGGCTGAACCTGGCCGGGGCGCGGGAAAAAGCCCGTCGCAACGGCTGGCCAGGCGCGCTGTTCCCATGGGAGAGCGCCGCGAGCGGCAAAGAGGAGACGCCGGAGTTCGCGGCTATCAACATCCGAACCGGCACGCGCCAGAAGGTGGCCTCTGCGCTGGCGGAACACCACATCGTGGCGGACATTGCCTGGGCCGTCGTCGCTTACTGGCAGGCGACACACGATGATGCCTTTATGCGGAATGAAGGTCTGACGCTGCTGATGGAAACCGCTGCGTTCTGGATGGGCCGCGCAACGGAAATCAATGGTCGTCTCGAAATCCATGACGTCATCGGACCGGACGAATACACCGAGCATGTGAACAACAACGCTTATACCAACTATCTGGCCTGGCACAACGTCGCCTGCGCTCGCCAGTTTATGGCGATGTTTGGGCGCGAGGATGAAGGTTTTACGCAGAATGCCTCACGGTTCCTGGCGAGCTTATGGCTACCAGAGGCTGACGCGGACGGTGTGCTCCCCCAGGATGATACCTTCATGGCAAAACCTGCCATCGATCTGAGCCGCTACAAAGCCAAAGCGGGTAAGCAGACCATTCTGCTCGATTATTCCCGCGCGGAAGTGAACGAGATGCAGATTCTTAAGCAGGCCGATGTGGTGATGCTTAATTATCTACTACCGGAGCGGTTTACCCCGCAGCAGTGTGCCGCCAATCTGGCGTTCTACGAACCCCGCACAATCCATGACTCTTCGCTGAGCAAGGCCATCCACGGCATTGTGACCGCCCGCTGTGGTGACACCGAAGGTGCCTACGCCTTCTGGCGCGCTGGCGTGGCTATCGATCTGGGCGACGATCCGAACAGCAGCGACGACGGCATTCATGCCGCGGCCACGGGTGCTATCTGGTCCGGCGTCATTCAGGGCTTTGCCGGCATGCAGATAGTGGAAGGGGAGCTGCACCTTGCACCCAGGTTGCCAGCCCACTGGCGAAGACTTGCTTTCCCCCTGCGCTGGCGGAACGCCACGCTGCGCTTTACGTACGAAAACGAGGTTTTAACCATTGAAGCTTCGGCACCTGTCACGCTGACGCTGTGGGGCAAAACGCTACACGTATCGGGGCATAAAGTTTGTGCCTGTAAGGACTTTCTTACATCTGTGAATGGGACCGCTACCACAGAGGTGCACCATGACGCTTAAGGCTGTTGTATTCGATCTGGACGGTGTGATCACCGATACCGCACACCTCCATTTTTTGGCCTGGCGTGCAGTGGCGGAGGAAATCGGCATCACCATCGATGAAGTGTTTAACGAACAGCTGAAGGGTATTAGCCGCATGGATTCCCTTCAGCGCATCCTGAAGCATGGCGGGAAAGAGGGAACGTTTAGCGATGAGCAGTGCCTGGCGCTGGCGACGAAGAAAAACGCGTTCTATGTCCAGTCTCTGGCGTCACTGACGGAAGATTCACTGCTTCCCGGTATTCGCGACGTGCTGGCGGATATCCGTGCGGCGAACGTCAAAATTGGGCTCGCCTCCGTTTCCTTGAATGCCCCTGGCATCTTGCGCGCCCTGGGCATTCAGCACGCTTTTGATTTTTGCGCCGATGCTTCCCTCATTATCTGTTCGAAGCCTGACCCGGAGATCTTCCTCGCCGCCTGTGCTGGCCTGAATGTGCTTCCTGAAGAGGCCATGGGTATCGAAGATGCACCTGCAGGCGTTGAGGCGATCAACGCGGCGGGAATGCTATCGGTTGGGATTGGATCTGGCCTGGACCATGCGGGATTACAACTTCATTCAACGCGGGAACTGACCTGGAAATGTCTGACCGAGTTTTGGGCATCCCGGACGTATTGATAAGGAATTAACAATGGCTCAACTGTCTCTGAAACACATTCAGAAAATTTATGATAACCAGGTCCACGTGGTTAAGGATTTCAATCTCGAAATCGAAGATAAGGAGTTCATCGTCTTCGTCGGGCCTTCGGGCTGCGGTAAATCCACAACGCTGCGTATGATTGCCGGTCTGGAGGAGATCAGCGCGGGTGAACTGGTCATTGACGGCGTTTGCATGAACGACGTGCCCGCCAAGTCTCGCGATATCGCGATGGTGTTCCAGAACTATGCGCTTTACCCGCATATGACGGTCTACGACAACATGGCGTTTGGCCTGAAGATGCAGAAAATCGCCCCGGCGGTTATCGAAGAGCGCGTTCACTGGGCGGCACAGATCCTCGGCTTGCGGGAGTACCTCAAGCGTAAACCCGGCGCGCTGTCCGGCGGGCAGCGTCAGCGCGTGGCGTTGGGCAGGGCGATCGTGCGCGAAGCGGGCGTGTTCCTGATGGATGAACCGCTTTCCAACCTCGATGCCAAGCTTCGCGTGCAGATGCGGGCTGAAATCAGCAAGCTGCACCAGAAGCTTAATACCACCATGATTTATGTAACCCACGATCAGACGGAAGCCATGACGATGGCAACCCGCATCGTGATCTTAAAAGACGGCATTATTCAGCAGGTCGGTGCCCCGAAGCAGGTGTACAACGAACCGGCGAACATGTTTGTCGCAGGGTTTATTGGCTCGCCAGCCATGAACTTCATTCGCGGCGCTATCGATGACCGCTATTTCGTCACGGAAACGCTGCGTCTGGCGATCCCGGAAGACACGCTCGCTTCACTGAATGCCGCAGGGTATCAGCGCAAAGCCGTGGTCTTTGGCATCCGCCCGGAAGATATTCTCACTCTGCAGAGCAGCGGTGAAAACATCGCGGCGAAAGTCAGCGTCGCCGAACTGACCGGCGCGGAGTTCATGCTCTACGCCACCGTTGGCGGCCATGAACTGGTGGTTCGCGCAGGCGCCGCGAATGATTATGCTGCAGGGGATAATATCGACATCCAGTTCGATATGAATAAGTGCCATTTCTTCGACGCTGAAACCGAAGCGGCTATTAGATAAGAAAGGTGTTCGCCGGAAATGCAAATTTCCGGTTTTTTTGTTTGTAAATTATAAAGGGAATATTTAATGGGTACTCTACTAAGAAGTGCTGCGCTCGTTCTGTGCGCAGGGGTTAGCTGCGCACAAGCATCAGAAACAGCTAAACAGTGGGAATTTAATATTGGCGCGATGTATGAAATAGAAAACGTTGAAGGTCAGGCCGACGATAAAGATGGATTATATGAACCCTCCGTGTGGTTTAATGCAACCTGGGATGCGTGGACTATTTCTCTGGCGATGTATCAGGAGGGGCCGGTTGATTACAGCAGTATGACCCGTGGAACCTATTTTGACCGTCCTGAATTTGAATTACGCTATCGCTTTATCGGAACCGATGATTTTACTTTCGGTCTGACCGGTGGTTTCCGAAATTATGGTTATCACTTTAAAGATGAACACGGTGCCAAAGACGGCAGCGCGAATATGCAGCGCTACAAAATTCAGCCTGACTGGGACATTAAATTAACCGATGACTGGCGCTTTAGCGGCTGGTTTGCCATGTATCAGTTTGCCAACGATCTGGAAAAAACCGGCTATGCTGACAGCCGCGTCGAAACCGAAACGGGCTTTACATGGACCATTAACGAAACCTTTGTGGCTAAAGTGAATTACTATTTAGAGCGCGGCTTCAATATGGACAGTACCCGTAATAACGGTGAATTCTCCACCCAGGAAATTCGCGCCTATCTGCCTATTTCATTGGGCCAGACGACCCTAACGCCTTACACTCGACTGGGACTTGATCGCTGGACGAACTGGGACTGGCAGGACGATCCTGAGCGTGAAGGGCATAATTTCAACCGACTGGGTATGCAGTACGCCTATGACTTCAACAACGGTTTATCCATGACGCTGGAATACGCCTATGAGTGGGAAAATCATGACGAGGGTGAAAACGACCGCTTCCACTATGCGGGGGTTGGCGTAAACTACGCGTTCTGACCGACGACACGCCAGGGGCACTAAGCCCCTGGTTTTAGCGAAGGGAAGCAGCCAACAAAAAGTGGGTATCAACCAGCACTTTTTGCGGGGCGGGCTGACCGGCAATACGCCTGAAAAGAAGATCGCAGCTCTCTTCCCCCAGTTTTCGTGTGGGGATATCAAAGCCGCCAGGTGCGGGCGTTAAAATGAGAGACAGCATCGGGTCGCTGTATCCGGCTATCACCACCTGTTCCGGGATCATCAGATTCAACTCATCCGCCGCACGATAGAGGCTGAGCAACTTCATGCTGTCGGTCGCAAATACCGCATCAGGCGGCGTGGGTGACGACAACAGTTCCAGAGCCGCCGCGAGCGCACTCTCATGGGTATAACCGCCATCCCTGATCCAGTCCGGGTTAATGGCAATACGGTGCTTTTCCAGACTGGCTTTATAACCCGCCAGACGATCGATCGAAACATGATAATCAAGCGGCGCATGCAGACAGGCAATTTTTTGCCGACCGTTTTTTATAAAGGTTTCGGTCAGCGTGGCGCTGTCATGAAAATTATCCGTGTCGACGGAATAAATATTCTGATACTCACCTTCCACTTTGCCGATAACTACTACCGGTACGCCATATGCATCCAGCGTGGTGAAAAAGGATTCATTTGCGGGTGAACTCAGCATAATGATCCCTTTGATCATTTTCTGTTTTATTTTACTTACACATTTCAGCAGATCGTCTTCGCTGCTTTTTGAGGTTTGCAAAATAACATCAAACCCTTCTTCTTCCGCTTTAGCCGTAATGGCATGAAGGACATCGGAGAAAAAGGGATTACCGGCAGTGGTTTTGGTTGAACGGGTCGAAATAACCATAATGGCATCAAAGCCTGAAGAGGTCAGGGCGCGAGCCAGTTTGTTGGGTTGATAATTTAATTCGTCAATCGCCTTCAGCACTTTGTCACGTGCTTCGGGAGAAATATTGGTTTGTTTATTCAGAACGCGGGAAACGGTTGATTTCGATACGCCCGCAACCCGTGCGATATCATAGATGGTGGGTGACATACACCTTACTCACTCCGGACTGACAGCAATGCCGTTCATCTTACTGGAGAGAAAACGGCAATAGCAATAAATAAGAATTGATAATCAACGATCTGCCCCCATTTATTGTATTCTGAAGCCATGCATTCAAGGCTTCCAGGCAACGAAGGACGGCGATGAAGCGACTTAAGAACGAAATCAATTCACTGGTGAACCGTGGCGTTGACCGTCATCTGCGTCTGGCCGTGACGGGGCTGAGCCGCAGCGGTAAGACAGCGTTTATCACCGCGATGGTAAACCAGCTCCTGAACCTGCACGCCGGGGCGCGTCTGCCGTTGCTTAGCGCGGTGCGGGAAGAACGCCTGCTGGGCGTGAAGCGCGTCCCGCAGCGGGATTTTGGTATTCCACGTTTTACCTATGACGAAGGGCTGGCGCAGCTCTATGGCGATCCGCCCACCTGGCCGACGCCGACGCGAGGGGTCAGTGAAATTCGCCTCGCGCTGCGTTTTCGCTCGAATGAATCCCTGATGCGCCACTTCAAAGATACCTCCACGCTGTACCTGGAAATCGTCGATTACCCCGGCGAATGGCTGCTCGACTTGCCGATGCTGGCGCAGGATTACCTTAGCTGGTCCCGCCAGATGACGGGCCTGTTGCAGGGGCAGCGCGCCGGGTGGTCGGCCAAATGGCGACAGCTGTGCGAAGGTCTGGACCCGCTTGCGCCGGCCGATGAAAACCGTCTGGCGGCCATTGCCGACGCCTGGACGGCGTATTTGCACCAGTGCAAGCAGGAAGGGTTACACTTCATTCAGCCGGGGCGATTTGTTCTGCCGGGTGATTTAGCGGGCGCGCCTGCGCTTCAGTTCTTCCCCTGGCCGGATGTGGACGGGGTGGGCGAGTCGACGCTGGCGCAGGCGGATAAGCACACTAACGCCGGGATGCTGCGTGAGCGTTACCATTACTACTGTGAAAAAGTGGTCAAGGGATTCTATAAAAACCACTTTTTGCGATTTGACCGCCAGATTGTGCTGGTGGATTGTCTGCAGCCGCTCAACAGCGGGCCACAGGCCTTCAACGATATGCGTCTTGCGCTGACGCAGCTGATGCAAAGTTTTCACTACGGGCAGCGGACGCTGTTTCGCCGTCTGTTCTCACCGGTAATCGATAAACTGCTCTTTGCGGCCACGAAGGCCGATCACGTCACGGTCGACCAGCATGCCAATATGGTGTCGCTGCTGCAGCAGCTGGTGCAGGACGCCTGGCAAAACGCCGCCTTCGAAGGGATCGGCATGGATTGCCTTGGGCTCGCGTCCGTGCAGGCGACGCAAAGCGGGCTGATTGACCTTAACGGTGAGAAAATACCGGCATTACGCGGGAACCGGCTCAGCGACGGTGAACCGCTTACCGTGTATCCGGGCGAAGTGCCTGCGCGGCTGCCGGGTCAGGCCTTCTGGCAGAACCAGGGCTTCCAGTTTGAAGCCTTCCGCCCGCAGGCAATGAGCGTCGACAGGCCATTACCACATATCCGTCTGGATGCGGCGCTGGAGTTTTTGATTGGAGATAAATTGCGATGACGGAACCGTTAAAACCGCGCATAGACTTTACCGGAACGCTTGAGCAGAACCCTCAGGAGGCGTTCAAAACGGCGCAGACGTTCAGCGGTACCCAGGCCGATAACTTTGCCCCGGCGCTGCAGGACGAGCCGGTTGTTGAGGATGGTCCGGCGGAGGCGGTCGTGGACGCCGCGCTGCGTCCAAAACGCAGCCTGTGGCGCAGGATGGTCACCGCCGGTCTGGCGCTGTTTGGCGTAAGCGTGGTGGGTCAGGGCGTGCAGTGGACGATGAATGCCTGGCATACTCAGGACTGGGTGGCGCTGGGCGGATGTGCCGCAGGCGCGCTGATAGTGGGGGCTGGCGTCGGGTCGGTTGCCACCGAATGGCGTCGACTCTGGCGTCTGCGCCAGCGCGCGCACGAGCGTGATGAAGCGCGGGATCTGCTCCACAGTCACGGCACCGGGAAAGGGCGCGCGTTCTGTGAAAAGCTGGCCAGCCAGGCCGGAATCGATCAGTCGCATCCGGCGCTTCAACGCTGGTATGCCGCCATCCATGAAACCCAGAATGACCGGGAAGTGGTGACGCTCTACTCCCATATGGTTCAGCCGGTGCTGGATGCCCAGGCGCGACGCGAGATCAGTCGTTCTGCGGCGGAATCCACCCTGATGATTGCCGTTAGCCCGCTGGCGCTGGTCGATATGGCCTTTATCGCCTGGCGTAACCTGCGCCTGATCAACCGTATCGCGAACCTTTACGGCATAGAGCTGGGTTACTACAGTCGGCTCAGACTGTTCAAACTGGTCCTGCTCAATATCGCGTTCGCCGGGGCGAGTGAGCTGGTGCGCGAAGTGGGCATGGACTGGATGTCACAGGATCTGGCGGCGCGTCTTTCTGCCCGTGCCGCTCAGGGTATCGGCGCGGGATTATTAACGGCGCGTTTGGGAATTAAAGCGATGGAGGTCTGCCGTCCGCTGCCGTGGATTGATGGCGATAAGCCCCGGCTGGGGGATTTCAGGCGTGAGCTGATCGGCCAGCTCAAAGAGACGCTCAATAAAAAACCTGCTCCGTGAGGTTTTGTTCACTAATCGTGCTGGCTGTCAATATTTGTTGACAGCCATCTTCCGGATCACCGTGTTCTGACATATCATTTTACTGTTATTGGCTTAAAACGGTGAATTTCCCATGCGTCTTGAAGTCTTCTGTGAAGACCGTCTCGGTCTGACCCGCGAATTACTCGATCTTCTTGTTTTACGTAGCATTGATTTACGTGGCATTGAGATCGATCCTGTCGGGCGAATTTACCTCAATTTTGCCGAAATTGAATTTAATACCTTCAGCAGCCTGATGGCGGAAATCCGCCGTATCGCTGGCGTTACGGATGTACGCACCATTCCCTGGATGCCCTCTGAGCGTGAGCACCTGGCCCTGAGCGCGCTGCTGGAAGCCATGCCCGAGCCGTTCCTCTCCCTGGATTTGAAGAGCAAAGTTGAGCGCGTTAACCACGCGAGCTGCCAGCTGTTCGCGCAGAGTCAGGAGAAGCTCAGCAATCATAACGCCGCGCAGCTGATCCCCGGCTTTAACTTCCAGCGCTGGCTGGACAGCAATCCGCAGAACACGCTTAGCGAGCATGTGGTGATTAACGGACAGAATTTCCTGATGGAGATCACGCCGGTCTATCTGAAAGGAGAAGGGAATACTCGAGTGTTGACCGGGGCAGTGATCATGCTGCGCTCGACGTTACGCATGGGTCGCCAGCTGCAAAACCTCTCCAGTCAGGACGTTGGCGCATTCAGCCAGATTATCGCCGTCAGCCCGAAAATGCGCCATGTGGTTGATCAGGCGCGCAAGCTCGCAAGCCTGACCGCGCCGCTGCTGATTACCGGGGATACCGGCACCGGGAAAGACCTGCTGGCTCACGCCGTGCATCAGGCGAGTCCGCGTGCGGCTAAGCCTTATCTGGCACTTAACTGCGCCTCTATTCCGGAAGATGCCGTTGAAAGCGAGCTGTTTGGTCACGCGCCGGAAGGCAAGAAAGGGTTCTTCGAGCAGGCTAACGGCGGCTCGGTGCTGCTGGACGAAATCGGCGAAATGTCGCCGCGTATGCAGGCTAAGCTGCTGCGTTTCCTGAACGACGGAACGTTCCGCCGCGTCGGTGAGGATCACGAAGTGCATGTGGACGTGCGCGTCATTTGCGCCACCCAGAAAAACCTGGTTGAACTGGTGCAAAAGGGGATCTTCCGCGAAGATCTCTATTACCGCCTCAACGTCCTGACGCTGAATATTCCGCCGCTGCGCGATTGCCCCCAGGACATCATGCCGCTTACGGAGCTGTTCGTCGCCCGCTTTGCCGACGAGCAGGGGGTGCCGCGTCCGAAACTGTCTGCCGATCTTGGCACGGTGCTCATGCGCTACGGCTGGCCGGGCAACATTCGTCAGCTCAAAAACGCCGTATATCGCGCGCTGACCCAGCTTGAAGGGTATGAGCTGCGCCCGCAGGATATCCTGCTGCCGGATTACGATGCCGGAACGGTATCGGTAGGCGAAGAGGCGATGGAAGGGTCGCTGGACGATATCACCAGCCGTTTCGAGCGTTCTGTGCTGACGCAGCTGTACCGCAGCTATCCCAGCACCCGCAAGCTGGCAAAACGTCTTGGCGTCTCGCACACCGCAATCGCGAATAAGCTGCGTGAGTACGGTTTGAATCATAAGAAAGGTGACGAATAACAAAAAAGCCTCTGCAAAGAGGCTTTTTACTTTACGTTTATTCCTTCGCCATCGGCGTGTTAACGATTTCTGTTTTTGTCTCTCCCTGTATCGACGCAATCCTGCTTTCGATGTCTTTCACCTGCTGCGGGCTGTGCAGCAGGGTATAGGTCAGATCGAACTGCGCGCTGGCGCCTGGCTCCAGCTGCTTAACCCGCTTCTGCTCGCGTTCAATCGTCACGGGGTAGGCGTAGCTGGTACCCGGTTCGATGCCCGTGACATAACCCTGCTTCAGCGTGTCGGTATTTTTCCATAAGGTCAGCACAGGCAGCTGGCGCGTATCAAACTGGATTGATGCGCCTTTATCTCCGGCTTTGTTGACCACTGCCGCGAGCGTTTCGTGGTTGTTGTCTGCGAGCGGTTTAATGTTAAAGACCATCTCATCAAAGCCCTTTGTCGGCCCGGCGTAGGTTTGCCAGTCGTTAATGCCCGCTTTGGCGTAGTCATTGAATGGGCTCACGCTCACCGCAGGCGCAAGGAATCGGGCGCCTTCTTCGAGGATTGGCGTGCCGAAGTTGCTGTGATAGATGATTTGGTAATCATGAGGGTAATCTGCATGGTTGGTCAGAACATCATGCAGGCTGAACTGGTTGGTTCCGGGGACGTAGCGCAGTTCGGTCATGGTTTGCAGATCCGCTTTTTTGAACGTGCTCTCTTTGATCAAACCCCGAACGCGGATCTCATGCGGAGCGGCATCCGCAACCTCGACCTCTACCTGCGATACCGGTGTATTACCGGCTCTGCCATGCAGGGTATAAATTTGCCCGTCCGCGGTGACCGGGTGCCCTGTCCACTCATAGCCACAGCGCACCATCATCTCGTTGAAACCATCCAGCCAGCCGAGACCGTTGCGGCTTTCAAGATTGATATAAGCCGGGTTCACGACCTCTTTGACGGGGGAATTCCAACCCAGTCGGGTGCCAAAGCCTTCTACGTGCAGAAGGTTCATCCCGCGGGTCGGGCTCAGGGTGATGGTGAGGCCATCTTTGCTGCTAATAATGATGACTTTGCTGCCTTCCTGCTTGCCGCCATGTAAGACTTTTTGCTCAATGCTGAACGTTTGATTCTTAACTTTCAGCTCGTCACTGGAAATCTTCCAGTTTCCTTTCTCTACGCTGCTTTCAGCGCTTGTCAGCACCCAGGTTTTAGCCGCAGCATGACCAGAAATCAGGACCGCAAGGAGCGTAAAAGCGAATTTAATCTTCATATATTATCCTTTTTGCTGAAACGATTATTTTCTTTCGTAAGCAAATCTAATGTTTAGACAAAAAGGGAAATGTGATGTGCTTCACTGGGGATGAAAATAGGGAATTTTAACGATTATTATGCGTTATTGATCACGCTCATGTTACATATTGCCTAAGTTATTGCATGATTAATGTGACTTACGAGCATTTAAGCTTTAACGATTCAGCTTTGAAGTAATAAAAAACCCCGCCGCAGCGAGGTTGAGAATAAGTTGTATAGAATGCTAAGGACTTATTATGCTTTCAGCACGTCCAGCGCGGCAGTGTAGTCCGGCTCGGTGGTGATTTCGTTAACCAGTTCGCTGAAGACGACGGTGTCGTTTTCATCCAGAACCAGTACAGCACGTGCTGCCAGACCCTTCAGTGGGCCTTCAGCAATGCTGACGCCATATTTCTCGAGGAAATCTGCGCTGCGCAGGGTGGAGAGGGTAATAACGTTGCTCAGGCCTTCGGCACCACAGAAACGGGACTGGGCAAACGGCAGGTCAGCGGAAATGCACAGCACAACGGTGTTGTCCATTTCAGTCGCCAGCTGATTGAATTTACGCACGGATGCGGCACAAACACCGGTATCAATGCTTGGGAAAATGTTCAGTACTTTGCGTTTGCCCGCAAACTGAGCCAGTGTGACGTCAGACAGATCTTTAGCCACCAGAGTAAAAGCCTGCGCTTTGCTGCCAGCCTGCGGAATGGAACCTGCTACAGCAACCGGGTTGCCCTGGAAATGAACGAGTTGTGACATAGATATCTTCCTGTTTACATATAGTTAACGTCGGGGCTAGTGTATGCCATCAGCGGATAACACGGCAAACCAAATTTTTCGCCTTACCGGGCCGCAAGGAGTCAGTGATGAGAAGCGTTAAGGTCTATGAAGAAGCCTGGCCATTGCATACCCCGTTTGTGATCTCTCGCGGCAGCCGAAGTGAAGCCAGCGTGGTCGTAGTTGAAATCGAAGAAGAGGGTATGAAAGGCGTCGGGGAATGTACGCCTTACCCGCGCTACGGAGAAAGTCCTGCGTCGGTGATGGCGCAGATCATGACCCTGGTGCCTGACCTGCAAAAAGGTCTCACGCGCGAGGCGTTACAGCAGCGTTTACCCGCCGGGGCGGCGCGCAACGCCATCGACTGTGCGCTCTGGAGCCTTGAAGCCGCTAAGCAGCAAAAATCGCTGACGTCCTTGCTGGGTGTGGTCGTGCCGGAATCGATCGTGACGGCGCAGACGGTCGTGATTGGTGAGCCGGAGCAAATGGCCGCCAGTGCGAAAGCGCTCTATGACGCCGGGGCCACGCTGTTAAAAGTGAAGCTCGACGATCGTCTGATCAGCGAGCGGATGGTCGCTATTCGCTCGGCGGTACCCTCAGCCACGCTGATTGTGGACGCCAACGAGTCGTGGCATCCCGAGGGGCTGGCCGCACGATGCCAGCTGCTGGCCGATCTGGGCGTAGCGATGCTGGAGCAGCCTCTGCCGGTAAAAGAGGATGCAGCGCTGAAGAATTTTATCCATCCGTTGCCCGTGTGCGCGGATGAAAGCTGCCACACCCGCGAAAATTTGAGCGAGCTTAAGGGCTGCTATGAGATGGTCAATATCAAGCTCGACAAGGCAGGCGGACTGACAGAAGCCCTGGCCCTTGCAGCGGAAGCCCGGGCGCAGGGGGTCGCCCTGATGCTGGGATGCATGCTCTGCACCTCCCGGGCGATCGGCGCGGCGCTGCCGCTGGTCAACCAAGTTCGTTTCGCCGATCTGGATGGCCCGACGTGGCTGGCGGTTGACGTTTCACCGGCCCTTAAATTTACCAGCGGCGTGCTTCATCTCTGAGGCTGCCAGCGCAGAAGCTCCATCATCGCTTTTAGGTAAATTTCGCTGGCTTCGTCGGAGGATATCGGCGGGAATTCAGCGGTGATGCAGGGCAGGCTCAAATCGGCACACCAGCTTCCGAATGATCCGGGTGTTTCATACCCCACGCTGGTGACGAGCGGCAGGCCGAAAGCCTGTGCCAGCCACGCGCCCAGGTCGGAGTGACGCGGATCTTCAATGCAGGCCAGCGGATCGTGGAAGGAGACAACCCAGGCGGGGTGGATCTTATGGATAAGCTGGCACAGCGCCTGCGTTTCAGGCTCCGAGCCGGGCTTGTCTCCCGTCAGCAGCACCACGTCCCGCTCCTCGGCTGAGCTGTTCCAGCGATACACCGTTTCTCCGGCGCGCCAGTTTGCCGCCGGGAAATTACGGTTCAGGTCGATCCCCCTCGCATTTGCCCGTAATCCAAGCTGGCAGCCATCCGGATTCACGGCAAGAATCACATGATGGCGTCGTAATGACGGCGTCAGCGTCCGCAGCGCGCACGAGAGCGTGACGACAGACGAGTTCTCATCACCGTGCGTGCCGGCAATGATCAAACCGCTGTCGCGATCGGCATCGGGTGCCGGGAACCAGATCAGCGATGCGCCTAAAAATGAGCGGCCATATTGTTCCGCGCCCGGAGGAAAGGCGCCGCGTTCCGCGCGTGGTCGGGTGGTTGCCATACGAAATCCTGATAAAAAAATCTCTACTGGCAGTGTTGTGCAAAAGCCGCTGTTAATCAAATAGTTTCCGTAACGGCTGAGAATTGCCTTAAATCACTATTCAGGCGTAAGTTATTTGCATTTCTTATTGTCGAAACAAATAATTACGCATCTGCTTGTTACCTGAATTTATTAAAGGGGATCTTATGAAGCATCCTGTTTCGCGTCTTTTTACCGCACTGTGTCTGTGCGGGCTCTCTACACTCTCATACGCTGCTGATGTGCCGCAGGGCACGGTACTGGCGCAAAAACAGGAGCTGGTCAGGCATATTAAAGACGAACCTGCCTCGCTCGATCCGGCAAAAGCGGTGGGGTTGCCCGAGATTCAGGTGATTCGCGATCTTTTCGAAGGGCTGGTGAATCAGAACGAGAAAGGGGAGCTCACTCCGGGCGTGGCGACGCGCTGGCAGAGCAACGATAACCGTATCTGGACGTTTACCCTGCGTGACAACGCGAAATGGTCTGACGGTACGCCCGTCACCGCGCAGGATTTTGTCTACAGCTGGCAGCGTCTGGTTGACCCGAAAACCACGTCTCCGTTTGCCTGGTTTGCGGCGCTGGCGGGTATCAACAACGCGCAGGCCATTATCGATGGTAAAGCGGCGCCTGACACCCTGGGCGTGACGGCGGTGGATGCCAGAACCTTACGCGTCCAGCTGGACAAACCGCTACCGTGGTTCAGCAACCTGACGGCAAACTTTGCCTTCTATCCGGTACAAAAAGCGAACGTTGAAAGCGGTAAAGAGTGGACGCGTCCGGGTGCCCTGGTGGGCAATGGCGCATACGTCCTGAACGACCGCGTGGTGAATGAAAAACTGGTTGTCGTTCCGAATACCCACTACTGGGACAATGCGAAAACTGTCCTGCAAAAAGTGACCTTCATTCCGATCAATCAGGAATCATCCGCCACCAAACGCTATCTGGCGGGGGATATTGATATCACCGAATCGTTCCCGAAAAACATGTATCAGAAGCTCCTGAAGGACATTCCGGGACAGGTATATACGCCGCCTCAGCTCGGAACCTACTACTACGCGTTTAACACGCAAAAGGGCCCGACGGCCGATGCCCGGGTTCGTCTTGCCCTGAGCATGACCATCGATCGCCGCATTATGGCGGAGAAGGTATTAGGTACCGGTGAGAAGCCGGCCTGGCATTTCACGCCTGACGTGACGGCGGGCTTCACGCCTGAACCTTCACCGTTCGAGCAGATGTCACAGCAGGAGCTGAATGCTCAGGCGAAAACCTTGCTCCAGGCCGCAGGTTACGGTCCTCAGCGTCCGCTGAAATTGACCCTGCTGTACAACACCTCGGAAAACCACCAGAAAATCGCCATTGCGGTGGCGTCAATGTGGAAGAAAAATCTCGGTGTGGACGTCAAGCTGCAAAACCAGGAGTGGAAAACCTATATCGACAGCCGTAATACCGGCAATTTTGATGTGATCCGCGCGTCATGGGTAGGCGATTACAACGAGCCATCGACCTTCCTGTCCCTGCTGACCTCAACCCACAGCGGCAATATCTCGCGTTTCAATGACCCAGCCTACGATAAAATTATCAACCAGGCAACGCTGGAAACCACGGCGAAAGCGCGTAATACGGATTACAACATGGCGGAGAAAATCCTCATGGAGAAAGCGCCCATCGCGCCAATTTATCAGTACACCAATGGTCGTCTGATTAAGCCCTGGGTGAAGGGCTACCCCATCAAAAACCCGGAAGACGTGGCGTATAGCCGGACAATGTATATTGAGAAACACTGACGCCCAGGGGTTCACTACTACCAAATCCAGAACTGGCGCGGAGTACAGCGCCAGTTGCTCCTTCTGATCCTCTCCCGCCACAGCAGAAAATAGCACTTTCCTGACGATACTCGCGCTGATATTTATCAGGCGATTCAAAAAACACAATACGTAATTGTGGGTAAAAATTGCATGTGTTGAAAATCGCCATCTACACTTGAACAAAATAATATCTTGTGTTCTGCATATTAAAAACATGCAGTAACTCCAGTGAGGTCAATATGTCTTTCACTAACAGAGAGTTGCGTGAACTTGTCGAAACACAATTAAAATATACGTTATGCGTTAGCCTGGACAAGGCTACCAACGGCGATATATTCAATGCTGTGGCGCTGGCAGTGCGGTATTTTCAGCAAGATCGCTTTCTCGATAGTCAGGCCCGGCAGCGCGCTGAAAAGAAAAAACGCGTTTATTATCTCTCAATGGAATTTTTACTCGGGCAGTCATTGCGTAACAACCTGATGAATATGAATTTGCTAGATGATATGCGTCAGGTTGTCAATGAGCTCGGATTTGATTTTGATAATATTTTTGATGAAGAACCCGATGCGGCACTTGGGAATGGGGGGTTAGGGCGCCTGGCCGCCTGCTTCATCGATTCTATGGCTACGTTAGATATTGCTGCTTCAGGGCATGGTATCAAATACGAGTATGGTTTATTCAGGCAGACGTTTGAGAATGGTCAGCAAGTCGAACATCCAGATGACTGGCATTCCATGCACTCCCCCTGGCTAGTTGAACACCATAGCCAGGCTATGCTGATCCCCATTGGTGGTTTCATTGAACATTCAGATGATGTTAATGGTAATTACAACCCAATGTGGATGGGATGGAATACCATCGTAGGCATTCCTAATGATTATTTCGTTTCTGGTTACAGAGGTAACACCACTAATAAACTTCGTTTATACAGTGCCGTAGCTTCTAACTCTTTCAATATTCATATTTTCAATCATGGTGATTATATAAAAGCAGTTAGTGAAAAAATAGCTTCTGAAAATATCTCAAAAATACTCTATCCTTCTGATGAAATTCTCTCAGGTAAGGAGCTCAGACTTACTCAGGAGTATTTTCTTGTGGCATGTACTTTGCGTGATATTTTTCGTGAATATACTGAAATTGAAACGGACATTTCTTTATTGCCGAAGCATGTTGCTATCCAGCTTAATGATACGCATCCCGCGCTGGCTGTTGTCGAGTTGATGCGAATACTTGTCGATGAATACAGCCTTCCCTGGCACCAGGCCTGGGATATCACCCAAAGAACCTGTGCTTACACCAACCATACGTTGATGCCCGAGGCTCTGGAGACCTGGCCAGTGGCGTTGTTCGAAAAACTGTTGCCGCGGCACTTGCAGATTATTTTTGAGATTAACCATCGTTTTCTTGCGGATGTCGCCTCCCGATGGCCAGACAAACCGCACTTATTGACCTCCTTGTCACTTTTTTCGGGGAACAACGAGAAAAGTATCAGGATGGCAAATCTGGCCATCGTCGGGAGTCACTGTGTTAATGGGGTGGCAATGCTCCATTCCGAGCTTATCAAAACGCACCTGGTTCCCGATTTTTATTTTATTACGCCAGATAAATTCATTAATCAGACCAACGGCATTACGCCGCGCAGATGGTTGCAGCAGGCTAACCCAAATCTTGCCGCGTTTCTGAATCAGCAATTGGGTAACCGATGGCCGACGGATTTACATATGCTTCGACAGCTGGAGAAGCATGCGGATGATACGGGGGTGATCGATCATATTCGCGGCATTAAATTCAAAAATAAATCCGCGCTGAGCCAGATTGTTTCACAACGCTATGGGATTATGTTGGACCCTATGGCAATGTTTGATTGTCAGGTAAAACGCATTCATGAATACAAGCGCCAGCTTCTGAATATTCTGCACGTCATTTCTCTCTATATTGATATTAAAGAGAATGGGAGAACCATAGCACCTAAGGTGCATCTTTTTGCAGGTAAAGCGGCACCCGGTTATCGAATGGCAAAGCTTATTATTCAGTTAATTAATGCTGTTGCGAATAAAATCAACAGCGATGCGCGTATTGCCGGACAGCTGAAAGTCATTTTTCTTGAGGATTACAAAGTCTCCTTAGCCGAAAGCATAATACCGGCAACAGACCTGTCTGAACAAATATCCACAGCAGGTACGGAGGCATCTGGAACCAGTAATATGAAGTTCGCGCTGAATGGTGCGTTAACAATGGGTACGTATGATGGTGCCAACATTGAAATTCTTAATGCTGTTGGGGTAGAAAACTTCTATCTTTTCGGCGCGACGGCTGAAGAAATCAATGAAATGCGTTCAAATGGCGATAATAATCGTTTCTATCGTCAGAGCGATCCTCGAATGATGCGTATAGTGGATACGCTTATTTCTGGCGAATTTACCGCGGATCGTGAAATTTTTGCACAGCTACACCATATGTTGACAACAGCCGATCATTATTGTCATCTGCTGGATTTTGACAGCTACAGTCAAACCCAACGTCAGGCAATGGCGGATTTTGAACATCCCCGCCAGTGGCATCGAAAAGCGTTGCTAAATATTAGCCGAATGGGGGAGTTTTCGAGTGACAGAACCATTCAGGGATATGCAAGGGATATTTGGGGAATAAATTGCTGAGGGTCATGCTTCCGGTTGCCTTCCGGGAGCGATGCCGGTGCACTAAGATCTGCATTCGGGAACACGTTACGCCTGATGTGAGGGTGATTATGAACTTTGAAATACAGAGTGAAAATGACGTACAGATTGTCGTTCCGCTGGTTCGCAGGCTGGATGCTTCTGTCGAGCAGACCTTTAAGCAGCAGGTGCTGGAGGTGATTGAAAAAAGTAATAAAAAGATATTGCTGGATTTCAGCCACGTAGATTTTATTGACAGCAGCTGTCTCGGCGCGCTGGTATCCATACTCAAGAGTTTAAACGGCAAGGGTGAGCTGGTGCTGTGTTCGCTTAACAGCAATACACACGATCTCTTTAAGCTGACCAGGATGGATCGTATTTTTTCTATTAAGGCCAATCGCCAGGATGCCCTGCAGGTGTTGATGGGCTAATATCACATTGCTTTTAGGGGAGAAAGCGGGATGTGCCAACGGTTAAAACGAGAACTGACGCATCCTCGCGCCAGTCCTGAAAACATGGCTCCGCTCCACCCGCACGGTATTCGCCCGGGCTGATACCGGCGCGCTATTGTGCTAATAACGCACTAAACTTCGCCAGCCACTGCGGATGCGCGGGCCAGGCGGGAGCCGTCACCAGGTTGCCGTCTACGTGGGCCTGATCGATGCCGATAGTGGCGTAGTGTCCTCCGGCGAGGCGCACCTCAGGCGCGCAGGCCGGGTAGGCGCTACAGGTTCGTCCTTTCAGGATACCTGCGGCAGCGAGCAGCTGCGGGCCGTGACACACTGCCGCAATCGGCTTACGCGCGGCGTCAAATGCCTGCACCAGCTTTAACACGTCCTCATTTAGCCGCAGATACTCGGGCGCTCTCCCGCCGGGGATGAGCAGCGCGTCGTAATCCTGTTCCTTGACGGTGGAAAAATCGGCGTTGAGGGTAAAGCGGTGACCGGGTTTTTCGCTATAGGTCTGGGCGCCGTCGAAATCATGGATTGCCGTCATGATGTAGTCGCCTTTTGGTTTGTCGGGACAGACTGCATCTACCTGATGGCCAATCATCTGCAAAGCCTGAAAAGGCACCATGGTCTCGTAATCTTCGGCGTAGTCGCCAACCAGCATCAGGATCTTCTTGCTCATCATTCCTCACCTTTTTCAATAAAGATGATTAAGATATAGCCTGGCGTGGCTGAATTGCCGGAAATAAAAAAGCCCGTCAGAGCACGGGCAACATAAGCAAATGAATAAGTGATTCGTTATCAACGTTGTTGGAGGATAACGCCGCGTATTTTACGCGGCTGTAAGGGAAGCAGATACCTGACATATTCGGTAGGTGAAACAAGCGATTAAACGTGCGTTACGGTGCGTCGAAGGTTGGGTAAAGGCTATTTTCAAGGAATTCGACGAGATACCAGATCTCACCGCTAAAAATAAACCAGAAGCCAAATATAATAAGGAGTAAAATAATTAAGGTGAGTATTATTTCTGTTTTTCCCATTGCAGCTTTAACCCACCTGAAGCTAATTGATTCGAGGTGGGCATTGTAGCGGGGCTTTACTGGATACTCCAGTTTCATGCAGCAAGGACTTTATTGCGTCCGTCATTTTTAGCGCGATACAGGGCATCGTCCACACGCTTAAACAGCTCATCAATACTCTCCCCCTGATCGTGCCGCGCCACGCCAATGCTGACGGTAAACCGCGGTAAGCCCGGAATCGTAATGCGGGCTACGGCTGCACGGATCGACTCGGCAATCTGCAACGCGGTGTCGAGAGAAGTGCGCGGCAGCAGAATTACGAACTCTTCGCCACCCCAGCGGAACACCATGTCGCCCTCCCGACTACAGGCTTCGAGCGTTCGCGAGAGGGCGATAAGCACCTCATCACCTTTCAGATGACCGAACAGATCGTTAATATTTTTGAAATGGTCGGTATCCACCAGCAGCAGGCTAAATTGCTGTTGCGCTGGAAGATAATTGAGGCTGTTTTGATCGGTAATGGCATAGAACTGGCGCCGGTTGAGTAGCCCGGTCATGGAGTCACGTAACGCCGCATGCTCCAGCTCCTGCTCCAGCCTTTTCTGCTCGGTGATATCGTGAATGATGCACAGCATCAGCTTGTCGCCGTAGATCTCAATGGGCCCGGCATACGTCTGAACGTGGCGGGTGGATCCATCGGCCAGGCGGTGAACAAAATTGAGAGGCTTATGACCACCGGGCAGCGCGGCAATCGCCGTCATAATGGGCATCACATCCCGCCCCAGGGTATTAATTTCCCAGGTATGCTTACTGCACATGTCGTCGTGTGAATAGCCATAAAAATTGAGTGCAGCCAGATTCGCATCGACGATTTGACCATCGCGGGCAGGATCGATCAGCAGCATCGGGGCGCTGTTGGTCAGAAAAAAGCGCGCATAAAATCCCTGTTTTTTCCGCCGGTAGGTGGCGGAACGGCTGGCCTTCAATCCTGAGAGTAATTGTGGTGAGGTCCCCTCGAAAACAATCACGTCACCCCAGGGGGCGTAGTGGGCAAGCGAGAGACGACAGCTTAACGGCGTATCCTGGCCATCCCAGCTGATTGTCCAGATTTCGACGATCTCCTGATCTGTTTTCAGTTCAGGTACATACATCGACAGGAGGGGTTGCGCATTCGCAGAATAGGTGCCTTTGCGCAGGTCATCGAGCGTTTTATCCCCCATGACCTGCGTTGCGGCCACATTCGCAAAAATGATCTGTTCCGACACGGGTGAAATGAGCCACACGGGTGTTTTAATTACATTCAACGCATCAAAACAAGGTTGCGACATAGGCATTTCCTGTTCATTGGCACACTGTGGCTGACATGTATGACAGAATTGACTCGCGTGTACTGCTTTGAAACATACTCCACTTCATCCCGTCAGGCATGATTTTTTTGTGAAGCAAATGCGTTTTCCGAATGAATTTTACCAATTGGTATAATTTGTTTGTCCGAGTTTATTTGCAGCAGCAGCCACGGTACCTGTTCGGCAGGTAAGGGGCGGGAGAAAAGGTACCCCTGCAGATAATCGCAGCCGAGACGGGTGAGGACCGCCTCCTGTTCTTCCGTTTCGATCCCTTCTGCCACCACATTCATTTCCATGGTCCGGGCGATACTGATGATGGTTTCAACCAGCTTGTAGCTTTTTTCATTTTCCAGCATCGAGGTTACGAAGCTTCTGTCGATCTTAAGTTCTTTAGCCGGAAGCACGCTCAGCATCAGCAGGTTGGAATAGCCCGTACCGAAATCATCAATCGAGACGGTGATCCCTGCGTGATTAAACGTATTGAGCAACTCAATGCTGCGGTCGAGATTTTTAAGCGCGGTGCTCTCCGTTACCTCAAGGATCAGCCGGGACGGAGACAGGTTATATTTTTCCAGCATCGACGAGATGATAGGGAAAATGTCCGGCTGTTCGAACTGGACGGGGGATAGGTTGAGCGACAACGTCCACTGGCTGAACCCTTGTTCAGTCCAGAAATGCAGCTGCCGGCATGCCGCTTCAATGGCCCAGTTGCCCACCGGGATAATTAAGCCGGTTTGTTCGAGCGAGGGGATAAACAGACCAGGCAGCACAACGCCTTGCTCAGGATGCCGCCATCGCAGAAGGGCTTCAAAACCATGAATGGTTTTCTCTCCCGCATGCCAGGTGGGCTGGTACCACAGTTCAAACTGATCGCGTTCAAGCGCCTGAGAAAGTTCCTGCAGGAAACCGGGTTTCGCTGGGATCGCTGTTGACATCTCGGACTGATAAATCGCCCAGCCGTTGCGCCCATCGTCTTTGACATGATGTAAGGCTGCATCCGCCTTAAGTTTGAGCTCGTGCAGCGTTTCGCCATCCTGAGGATAGAGGCTGACGCCCGCGCTGATCGTCGTGCTCAACGTATGTCCGCAAACAGACAGAGGGCGTCGTACATCCCCGAGCAGTGAAGTGAGCAGGGCGTTGAGCTTGTCGTCATCACATTCCGGCACCAGCAGGATAAAGGCGTCTCCTCCCAGTCTTGCCAGGGTCATCTCACGCGTGAGTCGGGCCGTGATGCGCTGTGCGACGGTGATCAATAACTCATCGCCGACGCTGTGACCCCAGGTATCGTTGACGCGTTTGAAATGATCGACGTTCAGGAAAATGACGGCAAATTGCCTGTTACTCAGCAACGCGCTGCGCAGGCAGTCCTGCATGCGGAGATCCATCTGGTGGCGATTCGCGAGTCCGGTGAGCGCGTCAAAGCGCGCCTGTAGCTCAAGCTGCCGATTGAGCTGCCGCAGATTGTCCGTCAGCCGGCCGGTGCGTCGGTGAGAATCGACAAGGGAAATAATTAACATCACGCCAAGCAGGCAGAGCGTGGTGACCGAAACCCAGATGGATAACCCCAGTTCGCCGATCCCGCCGGGGAGGGTATGCGACATTTCCGGGTAATGCGCGGCACTCATGCCGGTATAGTGCATCGCACAAATGGCGGCGGCCATGACCAGGGCCGCGAGAAGACGATCGATAAAGACGCCTTTGTGTTTATCTCGCAGACGGAAAGCCAGCCACAGCGCCGTGCCGGAAGCCACCACGGCAATGACCACGGACAACCCCACAATACGGCGATCCCAGATGATGCTGCCATCCAGCATCAGGGCCGCCATACCGATGTAGTGCATAGACACCACGCCAGCGCTCAGGATAGCCGTGGCGAGGATCAGTCGAAAGGAAGAACGTTTTTTGCCCACGACGGCAATGTTCAGAGACGTGGTCGATGCAACCACCGCGGCGCCCAGTGAAGCAAGGGTTAACCAGAGGTCGTAGCTCATCATCATGGGCATTTGCATCGACAGCATGCCGATAAAGTGCATCGACCAAATGCCAATGCCCAGCGTAACCCCACCGGCAATGCGCCAGAACAGGGCAGCCTTTCGGCTGGAAAGGGGGATCTTTCCGGCGCTGTCCAGCGCCACAAAGGAGGCGATAAACGCCACCAGATAAGAGATAGCGATTAACACAGGGTCCCACGATATATTGAGCATTATGCAATCCCACGCCTGAGAGGGTTACCGATTTCGCCTGCCGGGTACATCTTTATCGGGCAACGAACATGCGCATTCAAACCATATTAGTTATTTATCGTGAAAAATGACCAGTCATATTAATACTCTAAAACTTATTAAGAATATAAAATATATTCCATTGTTAATGTATTAAGCATTGCTAAACAAAAACGAATAAAAGTAGCAAAGCTCCTTAAATATGAGGGCGATCGTATCGTCTCACCGCGGGCGATACTATCGCTTAAGATGGCGAGAGACCAGTATCACAGCATCCTGCGCAGAACATTTTCACTAATACACTCTTTTTGTCTGACTTAAGACAAATCTCAGGATGCTAACGGCGAAAAAACAAACCCGTGAAGTTTGCGAGGAAAAACGTCTGAGCCAATGCTATAAGTCTTAATGCCGACCAAAATATAAAACGTGGGTATTATCATGCTAAAAAATATTAGTGTCAGGACCTTTATTATTGGGTTCCTTTTATCTCTTTTTTTGGTGGATGCAGGTGTCGTTGTTCTATTTTCCAGCAATCCTTCTCTCTTTATTTCGCTTAATGTCATCAACTTCATTGCGCTATTTTTGCTCTGGGTCTATATGACGAAGTATCTTGTGACGCCGATCAATACGGTGAAGAAGAGTATTGAAGAGGTGACAGCAGGTAATCTTGGTGTCTCTATCCCTGAATTTGGCAATAACTGTGCCGGCCGACTCATCCCGGGGATAAACAGCCTCTCCGGCAACATTGCGACGCTGGTGCGCGAGATCAGGGCGTCGTCGCAGACCGCGATGACCTTATCGGATCAACTCTCGGCACGTAGCGCTCAGCTTTCGGTGAAAACCGAGCAGCAGTCTGCGTCTTTAGTGCAAACCGCAGCCAGCATGGAGCAAATGGCGGCGAGTACTAAAAACAATGCCGATAACACCCGCCTGGCGAGCGAACAGGCTAATGTGGCGACGCTGCAGGCGCGCAAGGGCGGGGAGCTGATGGGGCAGGTCGCCAACAATATGCAGTCCATTACCGAATGCGCCCAGCAGATGACGGAGATTATTTCGTTGATTGACGGCATTGCGTTCCAGACCAATATTCTGGCGCTCAACGCGGCCGTTGAGGCGGCAAGGGCAGGCGATCATGGAAAAGGTTTTTCTGTCGTTGCGGAAGAGGTCAGAAACCTGGCACACCGCAGCGCAGAGGCCGCGAAGAATATCAAAGCGCTGATTGAAGTCACCAGCAGTAACGTCACGCAGGGCGCTACCGTTGTTTCGCAGGCAGAGAAGAATATGCATGAAATCGTGACGGGCTCGGGGAATGTCAGTCGCTTAATGGACGACATTTCCGCGTCGACGTCAGAGCAGGAAAAAGGCATTTCTCAGATCACGCTGGCCCTTTCGGAGCTGGAGCGGGTCACGCAAAGCAACGTGGCGATGGCTGAGGAACTCAACGGATCCTCTGATGTCCTGCGCAATCAGGTCATTGAGCTGCAGGCCCGCACGCGTAATTTCAGACTTGACCAGGGCTCTTCTTCCTCATTACCAGGCGGCTCGCCATCCTTCTTCCAGCGGCCAGAGCACTCACTCTGACTGAATCTCAAAGCCTGGCATGCCAGGCTTTTTTTTACGCCTCTGTCCAGCATGTACATTTCCTGAACGATATCAGCGCGATGGGAGACATAGTTGTTGCTTAACCCCCGATGGACGCTAGACTGACACCAAAAGAGCTTAAAAGGTGGAGGCGCTGTGGAAAGCATTAAAGGATCTGAACTTAACGTTCCTGACGCAGTTTTTGCGTGGGTGCTGGACGGCCGCGGCGGTGCGCGACCGCTGGAAGATAATGATGTGATCGACAGTGCGCATCCCTGCTGGCTACATCTGAACTATACCCACCCGGACAGCGCTGACTGGCTGGCCTCGACCCCGCTCTTGCCAAATAACGTGCGCGATGCGCTGGCGGGTGAAAGCCTGCGGCCGCGCGTGAGCCGAATGGGGGACGGTACGCTGATCACCCTGCGCTGCATTAACGGCAGCACGGATGAACGTCCGGATCAGCTGGTTGCGATGCGGGTCTATATGGACGATGGGCTGATTGTCTCCACCCGACAGCGTAAAGTCCTGGCGCTGGATGACATCGTAAACGATCTGAAAGAGGGCACCGGGCCGATCGATTGCGGCAGCTGGCTGGTGGACATCTGTGACGCGCTTACCGATCACGCGAGCGAATTTATCGAAGAACTGCACGACAAAATCATCGACCTGGAAGATAACCTGCTCGATCAGCAGATCCCGCCGCGCGGTTTTCTGGCCCTGTTGCGTAAGCAGCTAATTGTGATGCGCCGCTATATGACGCCGCAGCGCGACGTGTACGCGCGTCTGGCCAGCGAAAGACTCGCCTGGATGAATGACGATCAGCGACGCAGAATGCAGGATATTGCCGACAGGCTGGGGCGCGGGCTGGACGAGATTGATTCCTGTATTGCCAGAACGGCGGTGATGGCGGACGAGATCGCGCAGGTGATGCAGGAGTCGCTGGCGAGAAGAACCTACACGATGTCCCTGATGGCGATGGTCTTTTTGCCCAGCACGTTCCTTACCGGGCTGTTTGGCGTAAACCTGGGCGGTATCCCGGGCAATGCCTATCGCTATGGTTTTACCGCGTTTTGCGTCATGTTAGTTGTTTTGATAGGCGGTGTTGCATGGTGGTTGCATCGTAGTAAATGGCTGTAAATTTACGCTTTTTCCAGCTTTTGCCGGGATCAAAACGCTCTTTTAATTGAGCGAGGTCAATAAACATCTACCCCGTAAGGTGCAATATTACTCCCGCAGGTGAATGCAACGTCAAGCGATGGGCGTTGCGCTCCATATTGTCTTACTTCCTTTTTTGAATTACTGCATAGCACAATTGATTCGTACGACGCCGACTTCATAGTCGGCTTTTTTTTGCCTCCTGATTCTCAACGTCTACCCTAAAAGGGACGACAGTAAATTCTGGAGGGAATGATGAGCATCCTGAACGCTCTGCTACTGCAACAATCGCGTCAATCCGATCCTATCCCCAGCGATCCGGTCCCCATGCCCGATCCCATCCCGCGCCCGCAGCCGATGCCCGACCCGCCGCCCGATGAAGAACCGATTAAATTGTCGCATCGAACCGCGAGATCTGCGAGGATACGCGCCATCTGACTGCAAAGATGACCACGAGAGACTATTGTGACCGCTTTTTCTACCCTGAATGTTTTGCCCACTGCCCAGCTTGATAACCTCAACGAGCTGGGATACCTCACGATGACGCCTGTTCAGGCGGCCGCGTTGCCTGCCATCCTCGAGGGCCGTGACGTGCGCGTACAGGCGAAAACGGGCAGCGGGAAAACGGCGGCATTCGGCCTCGGCCTGTTGCAGCATATTGATGCGGCGCTTTTTCAGACCCAGTCTCTGGTGCTGTGCCCGACCCGCGAACTGGCAGATCAGGTTGCGGGTGAACTGCGTCGCCTGGCGCGTTTCCTGCCCAATACCAAGATTTTAACCCTCTGCGGCGGACAGCCGTTCGGCGCGCAGCGTGATTCACTCCAGCATGCGCCGCACATTATTGTCGCCACGCCTGGCCGCCTGCTCGATCATCTGCAAAAAGGCACCGTCTCGCTGGATGCGCTACAAACGCTGGTCATGGATGAGGCCGATCGCATGCTGGACATGGGCTTCAGCGATGCGATTGACGAGGTGATCCGTTTCGCACCCACCGACCGTCAGACGCTGCTGTTCTCTGCAACCTGGCCGGACGCTATCGCCGCCATCAGCGGGCGCGTGCAGAAAAATCCACTCACCATTGAAATCGACAGCGTAGATGCGCTGCCCGCTATCGAGCAGCAGTTCTTTGAAACCTCACAGCAGGGGAAAATTCCGCTCCTGCAGAAATTGCTGAGCCAGCATCAGCCTGCCTCCTGCGTGGTGTTCTGTAATACCAAAAAAGACTGTCAGTCGGTCTGTGATACCCTCAATGCCGCCGGGCAGAGCGCACTGTCGCTGCATGGCGATCTGGAACAGCGCGATCGCGATCAGACGCTGGTTCGATTCGCTAACGGCAGCGCCCGTGTTCTTGTCGCAACCGACGTCGCTGCGCGCGGTCTGGATATTAAATCCCTTGAGCTGGTGGTGAACTTTGAGCTGGCGTGGGATCCCGAAGTGCACGTGCACCGTATTGGCCGTACCGCACGTGCAGGAAACAGCGGTCTGGCGATCAGCCTCTGCGCACCGGAAGAGGCGCAGCGCGCCAATATTCTCTCTGAGATGCTGCAGATGAAGCTGAACTGGATGAATGCCCCTGCTGGCGTCAGCCTGGTGCCGCTGGAAGCCGAAATGGCGACGCTGTGTATTGATGGCGGTAAAAAAGCCAAGATGCGTCCAGGTGACGTATTAGGCGCGCTGACCGGGGATGTGGGTCTGGACGGAGCGGATATCGGTAAGATTGCAGTTCATCCGGCGCATGTCTACGTAGCGGTTCGCCAGGCGGTGGCCCATAAGGCATGGAAGCAGCTGCAGAACGGGAAAATCAAGGGTAAAACCTGTCGCGTACGTCTGCTGAAATAAAGCATCAAGCGTCTCAGAATATGTTTCTGAGACGCTACTCGCTTACTTCACTTCAAGCACGTTCAGACGAAGCTCTTCAAACTGATTGTCATCGTCTTCCGGCTGCCAGCCGGCTGGCTGCATGGGAATATCTTCCCGGTCAAACGCCAGATCGCCGCCATTCACCACGTCTGAGTCATGGTTAATGCCTTTGAAGTCGAACAGTTCTACATCCGCGAGATGGGAAGGGACAACGTTCTGCATCGCGCTGAACATAGTTTCGATACGACCCGGATAACGCTTATCCCAGTCGCGCAGCATATCGCCAATCACCTGACGCTGCAGGTTCGGCTGAGAGCCGCAAAGGTTACATGGAATGATTGGGAACCCTTTAGCCTGAGAAAAACGCTCAATGTCTTTTTCACGACAGTAGGCAAGCGGGCGGATCACAATGTGTTTACCGTCATCGCTCATCAGTTTAGGCGGCATGCCTTTCATTTTGCCGCCGTAGAACATATTGAGGAACAGCGTTTGCAGGATATCGTCGCGGTGATGGCCCAGCGCAATTTTGGTCGCGCCCAGCTCCGTCGCGGTACGATACAGAATGCCGCGGCGCAGGCGAGAGCACAGAGAACAGGTGGTTTTCCCTTCCGGGATTTTCTCTTTCACAATACCGTAGGTATTTTCTTCGACGATTTTGTACTCAACGCCCAGCTTCTCGAGGTATTCCGGCAGAATGTGCTCCGGGAAACCCGGTTGCTTCTGATCAAGGTTGACCGCCACCAGGGAAAATTTCACCGGTGCACTTTGCTGAAGATTACGCAGGATCTCCAGCATGGTGTAGCTGTCTTTACCCCCTGACAGGCAAACCATGATGCGGTCGCCTTCTTCAATCATGTTGAAGTCTGCAATGGCTTCGCCCACGTTACGGCGCAGTCGCTTTTGCAGTTTATTCAGGTTGTATTGCTCTTTCTTTGTATTTGATTGATTTTCTTGCATTTATTACTACCTTCGGAGCCAATAGGGGCATAATAGGGGCAAAAATTTTTCAGCGTGCCAGCTTATCGTTAAGCATCAGCACCTGTTCGCCATTCATTTCTTCAATCCACGCACCGTAGACTTCATAAACCATTTGCGCGTTTTCATGCCCCATCTGGCTGGCTATGAAAGACGGGTTAGCGCCGGCAGATAAAAGCCAGCAGGCAAAAGTATGCCGCGTATGGTACGGATTCCGGCGGCGAATACCAGCACGTTTTACAGCTGCGTTAAATCTGGAGCCGATACTCGATAAAGAGTAGTAGGCCTTCTGTATGCCCTTGCGCATCCTGGGCATGAAAACAAACCGCAGGTTCTGATATTCCATCGCACCATACTCTCGGTGATGAAACACAATCTCGGTTTTGGGCTGTAACGAAGTCAGCGTACGCTGTGCCTTCAAGGCCTCTAGTGCTGGCTCTAATAGCGTGATAACTCGATCACCTGCATCGGTTTTTGGTGGGACGAACATTCCTAGCGCATTAAGGTTGCGCTGTATATGAGCCGTACCTTTTTCCCAGTCGATATCTTCCCAGGCAAGAGCTGCAAGCTCTCCATGACGGACACCAGTATAAACTGCGAACGTCCACATATTGAGGCTCTGGCCACGCTCGGATGCCGCAAGCAAACTAAACTCCTGCTTCGTTAAAGGATCCGGTTTTACTTTCCCTTTGTGTAGTTTCTTGATCCCTTCAAAGGGTTTGCCACTGATAAAGCCAGATTTGTGTGCAAACCGAAGAAGGGAGCACAGAAGCGATATATAGTTGTTCACGGTACGCACAGTGCGTCCCTGTTTGTTACTTCTGGGATTTGCCAGGTAAAGTGTCTCACCGTTCAACAGTTCCTTCCTGTATTTCAGAATGTCGCTGTGGCGTATAGTTGAAACAGGCGTATCTCCGTTAATGATGTGCATTAACGTACCGAGTTGTGAGCGCGTCTTACGCATGGTATTCGCGCTAATTTCGGTTTCTTTAATGCTCGTCCACAGTTCACACAGCTCTGAAAAGGTTTGAACTGAAACAGTGGTTACGGTTTTTTTGGCTCTGGACGATGAAGGAAAGCGCTGGTGGTAATCAAACTCTCCAAGGTTGATCTCACTAACGATCATAGCCCGAAGATTCCCGGCTTTTTTGATGTTCGCCGGGGTGTTAACCCAACCTTTGAGAATTTCGCGGCAACGCTTTCCCCGGTACATAAACCAGATACAAATCTTATTGTTTCTGATTTCGACACCTGTAGGCAAAGCTGCCATCTTACGCATCCCTTATTAACTGATTAATTCTCGGATAGTTGTACCAGGTTGTGCCACGCATGGTTTTTTCTCCGGAAGGAGAAACCCGTTTAAAATGGACACCTTCCACCCAACAGCCCTGGCGATACTTCTCAATCTGTCGTTCGGTCAGGCCTGTTTTTTCTGTGAGCCTTGCGCCAACAACCCATTCTTCGTTAAAAATTACCTGCGACATGGTTCACCTCAGGTAACCGGCATGAGTATAGATATGCCGGTCTGTAGTCGTTGATATTTCAGTTTCAGTTTGCCTGGCCGGGCAGGGAACGCAGTCGGCGCATGCCGGTCATTGCTGTGGCCACGTAGCTTGCCTTGCAGTTGACCACTTCAACCCAGACCTTCACGCCTTCCACTCTCACCGTATAAGTCTCTTTCATCTTGCTGCGCCCATAGTCACCGTATCTTTGCTGGTGGGCTGCGAGTGCGATTTCACATGCCTGGCGAGCCAAAGGGGATTGCTTACTGCCTCGATTAATCAGTCGCATTTCTTCTCCTTGAGGGAGGGTTTCCCCTCCCGATCTCGTTAGTCCAGGTATTCCGGTTTCATATCCGCCAGGGTGATGCTGAACTGTCCATGTAGCTCGTCGCCCAAATGTCGTTTCGACGATGCAAGAACGCGCTCTACTTCTGCGAACCGCGCAACTGCATCGGGATCATCAGAAGGTGGCAAGGAATTGATGGCTGCTTCGACTTTGTTCCGTGCATCAACCAGGTAATAACGCTTCACGGCCTTGTTTTTCAGCTCAGTGAACAGGGCAGAACCCAGCGTTGCTTTCACGGTTTCAATATCTGCGCGCAGAGCTTTAGCGCTATCCACATCCTGAGCCGCCTCGATGCGATCACGGAAATCATCAGCAAGTGCATCGATGTTTTGAGCTGATTCCTGAGCCGTTTGAGTCGTAGTGACGTTGTCACCTGAAATGTCTGCAAGGCTAACGTGCTGCGCCGGTGCTGGGTTTACCTCTCGTTCTTCACGGCGATCATCCAGTTCATCCGGGGTGTAGACGCCCAGAATCACATCCGGGCAGAACAGTCTCGCCCAGCGTTTGACGGCCAGGTACGCCAGCTGCTGGCGAGGATCGTCTGCCCACAGGGTAGAGTTTCTGGTGCGGGCCTGAGCCAGCAGTAAATCAAGTTCCCTCGGCTGATCTTCGCCTTTCAGGGTTGCGCGGATAATGATGCCGATCCCGGCTTCGTCAGCCAGGGTCCAGCCCGGGACGCGGTACTCGCCTTTGTCGCCTTTGCGGATATGGAATTTTCCAACGACCTTTTCCCATGGCCCGTACCATTCATATTCAAAGCGGCTTGCCAGCACGCCGCTGCGTGAAATGACGGCATTAACCAGCTGCGCTTCATACCCGAGCACACCGTTAATCAGGTGCGTCTTCTGCGCCACGGCAAAGGGATTCATCTGCCACTGTGCCGCTTGCATCGCAACTGCCATGCAGTCGGCCTGGTTGCCCTGCAGGTGCTTAGGAACAGTAGCGGTGCCTTGGGCCATAATCTGCGCGAACGTGCTGATGGCGTTCAGATACTGGGAATCGAACAAAGCCACGTTGGAGTTAATAACGGTGTTCTGGTCAGCAACGGTAACGTTTGTGTTATGCATAAATCCCCCCTTAAGCCTGAGCGCGCAGCGCTTCGAGGCGGCGCAGGTCGAAGTCGTTCAGTTCATCGGTGTAATCGGTAGTGATCGGCGCTGGCCACTCGCCCGTATCGAAGCCTGTGGCGATGGCGCGCATCGTTTTGCGGTACTCGAGCATGCCCAGCTCCAGCAGTTCAGTGGATGCCTCAATGATGGCGATCCAGTGGTAGTTCTCGTCTTTATTGACGAAAATCCAGAAGAACTGGTCCAGCGCCGCGGTCTCGCAATACATAGCCGCGCTGAGGTGATAGTCACGGTCTATGATTTCCCGGTGCAGCCTGGCGCGCAGGCTTTCTTGCTTCACATTCCACATGCTGATGGTTTTCAGGTCAGCACCGATACGCACGCCGTCCAGTTCAATCTCGAGGTCAGGGCGTACACGTACTTCTAAACCTGTTTCGTCGTCAAAGCCGAAGTAACTCACTTCAACAGCGCGGCTTGGATGTGTCAGCAGCATGCCAGCGGTAGGGTGCGTCAGGAGTGCAGACTGAATTGCCCGCGCTGTGGCCAGTTGCTGGCGGGTAACCAGAATCTTTTCGCCAGGGTTGTCGCGCCAGGCATCCAGCAGTTCGTCGGCGAATATGGCATCGGGCTTAACCGACTTAACAGCATGGATCATGTCCGTTTTGGTGCCGGACACTTTCAGCGGCGTCGGTTTCTGCGCTTCCTGTGCGACCAAATCAGGATTGATGATCGCTAATTGCTCGAGTAACGCATCACGGCTGCCGCTGGTTTTAACCGGTACGGGCAGGGTGGCGTTGTACTCTTTGATGCAGGCCTTCATCGCCGTTGCTGTCTGCTTCTGGCCTTCTTCAATACGCTGGTACGCAACAGGGAGAGCCATATAGCTTTGACCCGTTTCTTCCAGGCTGGCGCCAAGCGGCACTGGAGCGGGAAGGGACGCGTTATGTTCTTCAAGTAACGCTTTAATCTCGTCAGCGCTTAGCAGCGCCGGCAGGCTGGCGTTGTACGCTTCGATGAACTCGCGCAGAGTTGCTGTGGTGGTGAAAGCACCCTCTGGGATCTCAGGTTCTACGCTGAATTCTGCTTCGAGGTTTTCCGGCTGCAGTGCAAGGGCATGCACCAGGTTCCCCATGTCCAGCACTTTGGATGTTGTGCGCGGGATGGTTTTAGCCACATTTCGTGCGTTGAAGTACATCAGGCTGACGCGGGCATCTTTCACCTGGGTTGAGCTAATACCGTTTGCTGCGTGATAAACGTCATTCGGTAGGCCTTCGTAGCGGCCAGGCTCGAAGTAAGCGGGGTATTCAATTACTGGTTTTGCTTGCTGTTCTTCCAACGCTACGGAATCTGTCTGCGAATTATCTGCATCAGTGCTTTCGCTCGGTGGTACCGAACCAACATCTTCGTCTTTCTCTGGCTTAGCCGTTTCCATCTGCACATCGTTGGTGGTCTCCGCTGCGTTTTCCGTTTTTTCGACTTCATTTGAGGAGGTATCGACGACCGGTTCGGTATTTCCACCCATCAGGCCATCGATGGAGAACACGCCGCTGCCGAGATTTTCAACCTGCGGTTGTTCACCTGGGGCTTCAGTCTCAACTACAGGAGTAGGCAACGGCAGTAACTCCACAGCAGAGATAAACTCAGCCGTCATGGTTTTATTAACAAATTCAAGATGAGCCGCTGGCGTGTGGTGGATGTTTTCCGGCGCTATGCGGATCAGATTGAAGATTGCCGCACGGTTCACCGCCAGTACGCCGGGCTGATTACGCAGGATGGCGCTCCATGATTTCCATGGTTCTTCTTTCTTCGCCACGATTTCTTTGGCACGTCGTAACACGCTCGAAGGAATTTCGAAGTGGTGGAAGTCCATAGGCAGTAGGGCGCATGCGATCTCAAGATCGAGGGTGTCCAGAGTGTGATGCGCGCCTTCGCCGCGATCCGTTACATAGCCACCGTCTGCATTGGTCCCAGAATCAGTGCGCTGAACATTACTGATGCGATTACCGGTAGCCCATTCGCGAACGAGAATGCCGCGATCGATATATTCAGTCGCCGCCCAGATTCGGGTAAAACGAAGTACCAGAGCGAGTTCGTGACGCTTCTCCTTGCTGAACACCTTGCGAATGGCGTCGGTATAGCGCCACAGGTCTTTGGTGTCGTAACCCTTAACTTCTTCGCAGTTTTCTGCCGCCAGCAGCAGGTTCTGGACATAGCTGTTGTCAGTGTCCATCTCCAGCGCGCTGATACCTTCGTATTCTTCGCGGGTTAAGTGGTGTCGCAGTTCGTCGGCGGTGAACTGGGCGAGTAGCTGCTTGCGGAACGGCATACGAACGACTGGATAACGTGTGGTTTCGTCATCATTCTCGTCAATCTGAATACCGTTTTCAGGTTCTGGATCCTGAATGGTTGTAACGTCGGAGTTGCTGGTGCTTTCTGATTTGAGAAGTGTAAGCTTTCCGCTTCTCCACTCTCTAACTAACTCATTGCGGTCACCTGCATCTACTCTCAACCAGTCGGCCATGAAAGCAGCAAGTAGCTTTACTTCGTGCTCTTCATCTGGCGCAAATACCTGCTTAATCGCCTGAACCAGTTTCCACTCAGCGTTCAGGCTGAGTTCGGCAACTTCCGGGATGTCGTTCTTCGCCATCAGCAGGTTCTGGAGATAGGTGTAGCCTTCATCCAGTGACATTTCGCTGGCAGCCAGCTGCTGCTCTTTAGTGATATGTGACTGGTATTTGTCGCTGGTCAGGTGGACGGCATAACGAACCGCTGGAGTGCGGTTTTCAACTGGGACACTCTCGACGGTCGTTTCGACTTTAACGGTAGTTTCCGGTGCGGCAGAGTTGTCCACGGGTCCAGTCGACTCAGCACCAGCCTTTGGCAGCCAGGTGCGTCCATCGTCCTGCAGTTCGTAGCGTTTGCACCAGGTGTAATCCACAGTGCTTTCTTCAGGCAGATCGTTGAAAACAGGGAAATCGGTGCGAACCGGTTTGACGTAATCCTTACCGCGACCGGTTTCAATACCTGCATCTTCTAGCTCAACATCGAGCTGCAGGTTTGCACGGGCTTCAGATTTCGCAGTGAACCAAATCACTGCGTCTTCTTTGCCAGATTTCTGCGTAGCCTTCACTACATAGAAAAATTCCATGTGAGATCCTCTTTTTTGGATGTAAGATCCCCGGGCCAGAGATAGCGCCCATTGGGTGAACTTTGGTTTTTTAAGTAGTTTTCCGGTGTAACTTTGGTCGGGAGCACCGGACGTACGGGCCGCCTTGCGCGGCTTTTACGTTATGCCTCGTGTGCCATCTGGTCGAACGAAGCACAACGTTCAGAGCAGTATTCTTTATCTTTGCGCGCCAACTGTGCGCCGTTGCGATAGAGAAGGGTACTTTTGACTACTTCTTCCGGGTTAACCGGATTGCCGCAGTACCCGCATTTTGTTGAGTTACACATCTGGATTGCCCTTTTGCGCCAGCAGGTAGCACAGGCGGCGAATAATCACCTCGAAGAAGTTCAGCTTTACGGCCTGCTGCCGTCCTGGTTTGCGTGCGAAATCAATCATTCTCACCCTCGTTTGCCTTATCGCCGGCCAGCGGAACGTTTACACCTGATGCGCGTTAATCTCTCCACCTCATCCGACTATTCGTATGCCGTCGGCGGCTACTTCGTGGGCGTCCTGCCTTGGTGGTTCGTAGTGCGTCTTGGTTAGATGGATTAAATCACTGGTTTATATGAGTGTCAACCCTTGGTTAATGATAATTGTAAATCTACGGTTTATATGGATAGATATTGTGATGAGGCTGACGAATCGCAGGCAAAAAAAAACCGACGCAGTGGCCGGGATTTAGGAAAAGCGGGCACGGGTTGGAGGGAGAGTTGATGGTTGCGGACAACAAAACCAGCGAGGTGGTCAAGGGTATTTATTCAAATTCGAGCTTAATATTCGTAGGGTAGACGTTAGCTGAAGTTTTGGCATAACCGCATGAAAAACCCGACACAGGGGTCGGGTTATGGCTTCTTCAAATACAGGTTAATTAAAAGTGTTATAACGGGCATTGCGACTGAAAAAAGTAATATAGTAAGAAACCATACTTTCATCGAATCAGCTGTAGGGCGCTTGGCTAATGCAGCATCAATTTCAGTAGTTTTTTGTAACAATACTGAGACATCTGTTTTCGTTGCAGAAGTCGTTTTCGTCAACTCTCTAATATCTTCACGAGCTTCGGCAAGGTTAACCTTGATATTCTCCACATCAGCTTCCAGTTTAGCTACGCGAATTTCAAGCATGTCATCCCCCCCACCATTTCCAGAACCATACTTTGAAGTATGGGTATGGTTGCTATCATTTTCAAGTTTATCTCTAGGATGTGCGAAGTGAAATACCTGACCCATTTACTTTCCCCCTGCGACAAAAACGCTTAAGAAACAACTTATAGAATCGACTTGCGTTTTGACGCCTTCTTCATTTTTTACCATTAAGCTGGTTCTGATTTCGTAAATGCCTGAGCAAGGAAATATAACATTACTTACATGCATAGCCGTCGTGACGATGACGGATTCATCACCGACATACGTTGTATCCATAACCTCTTGAAAACCATCAAGAGAATCAGAATCAAGAGTGATTGCTTCATTGTCAAGATACACATCAACGGTTATAAAGGTATTTTTAAGAACCAATAATAAAATTGAAGCAGTTACAATAATGGTATTTTTTTTAGAAGGGGAAATATCAATCAGAAGTGAATCGGGTTTATAAGGTTTTTTTGAAGATTGCCCCTCCCTTAGCAAAGTAGGATATACAAATAAAACCTTTTCTTTATTTTCCATATATATCACTCACTCCAAAAAAGTCTGTACTGATAATTTGTAAAATTCTAATCCGGACAGAATACTTGAGCTAAGAGTTAGGACGCATCTCCACTTCTGATGCGCCCCTTCATGTATCGCGCATAAAGTTCATCAAGTTCATTCAGGCGAAGCGCGAAGATACGGAGCATGTTCTGTTGCTCTTCCGCTGGTAGTTGCCGGTAAAGTTCTAATAGGCGCTGTTCGTCCGGCTTGAGTCCATCTTTCTCACCAACGTCCTCGCCGAGTAACCAGGCAACAGAAATGCCTGCAGCGTCAGCTATGGCCAGTGCCGACTTCTTACTAATCACGCCTTTCTTGAACCAGCCGTTTACGGCCTGAGGGGTGACTCCAGCTATTCGTGCCATATCTGCTTTGGTAACACCGCGATCAGTGATCTCAGTGAGGCGTTTCACCAAAACAAGGTTGGGTTCTTCTTTTCTCATAGGGCCATTGTAAATATTTGGTTTATACACGCAATAAATCCTTGGTTTGCATATGGTGTAAATCTGTGGTTTACTTTTGCTATCCATAAGCAGGAGAAACACATGTCCGCACTTGATAAAGCAATTAAAGCCGCTGGCTCAGCCAGAAAGCTCAGCATCGCGCTTGGTGTGACGAGTATGTCTGTAAGCCATTGGAAGAATCGCGACCACGGGATCGTCCCGCCAAGTTACATTTTCTCGATTTTCAAAATGACAGGCGTAACGCCCCACGAACTACGCCCTGATCTCTACCCAAACCCAACTGATGGTTTACCTAAACAGGAGCCTTAACAATGCAAACTGTTTCATTTCAACAGAGTAGCAGAGCTTCCTCTAATCCTCTGATATTCCCGTGTCATCAAAGCGAACCGGCAACGCAGGATATAGATCATCGTGATATCTGCTCAGCTGTCCGAGCCTGGGCAGCGGCAGAAGGGCGCATAGCTGTCGCTCTTCAGATCCAAGAAGCGGCAGAAGAACTTCAGCTTAATGGCGTGGACTTCTCAGGCCAGGCCGATGTCTGGAACGTGAAGCTGTTCCGATGGCTGGACAACAAAGAAGACTCCGCATCTTACCGAAAGAACGTCGAACAGCTGGTGCCCGCGATCATGTCTGTATTACCGCTTCGATACCGCGACCGTGTCGTTAAAAACGACTCGTTTGCCTACCGGATGGCCAGATTGGAAAAAGAGGTTAGTGAGGCGAAGCAAGCTCTGATGCTCGATGCACCGAAGAAGGAAAAGCTGAAGGAGCTAGGCGAGGGGATTTTCGAAATGTTCAGAGTCGATCCTGACCTTACGGCACCTCTGCTGGCGATGGTGACAACCATGCTGGGGGCAATGTGAATACTCTAGAAAAGGCGAAAGCCGGTCTGCGCGAACAGAACCGACTTTCAGGTGCAAAAACGGAGTGTAATTGCGGAGCTAAGTATGTCAAACACAGCTGAAATTATCAATTTCCCCCAAAGAACCGAACAACCGGGAGGTCGTATGGCCGACCTGTCGAATGGGTATACCAAGGTCGCTAACGAAATCCAACAGCTCAAGCCTCGTCTGAGAATGTCAGGCCGGGAGTGGCAGTGTTTTGAAGCAGTGATCTGGCTTACCTACGGCTGGAACAAGAAACAGGACCGCGTTACGAACACGGTGATTGCCGAGCTTACAGGGCTGAGTGATTCGCATGTTTCTGATGCGCTCAAATCGCTCTCAGAACGCAAAATTATCTTCAGTCAGAAGCAGGGCGTGATGAAAACGGTCGGTATAAATACTGACCTTTCCGCCTGGATTTTAGACAAACCGAAAACGGGAAAAGTCTTCCCGAAATCGGGAAAAGTGTTACCGAAAACGGGAAAAACCTTCCCGGAAACGGTAGACACCCAAGACTATAACAAGAACAATATTAAAATATCCTCGTCTCGGAATTCTGACGAATCCCGAAACCAGAAAACTCAAAAGTTTCTCTCACGCCATCCAGAAGCTGCCGCCGGGATATACACCCCGGCAGGTAAATCATGGGGATCAGCTGACGACCTCAAGGCCGCACGCTGGATTTACGACAGGCTTCTCACCGTCAACGCATCGCTATCCGAACCTAACTGGGCTGAATGGGCGAACACCATCAGGCTGATGCGTGTCCAGGACAAACGTACCCACTACGAAATCTGTGACCTGTTCCAGTGGGCCAACCGGGACGAGTTCTGGAAAGACAACATCCTGAGCCCTACAAGTCTGCGAAAGCAGTGGGATCAGCTCACCACCAAACGGCTGCGTGCAACCGGAGCGGTAAAACCATCCCGGGGCGGTATTGACCTGCATAACACCGACTGGATTGATGGGGTGCTGGAATGAAAAACCTAGCCGAGAGCATTCGCAATTTTGACAGGGAACAGGCTCGGCGCGTGGTGCACAACCTTCCTGAGCAGTACACCGAACGCGAACAAACGCAGCAGGTGGCGCAGATTATCAACGGGCTATTCGTACAGCTGGCAGCTGCGTTCCCAGCAAGCCTGGTTAATCGCAGCCAGGAAGAGGTGAATGAGATCCGCCGCCAGTGGGTGCTGGCTTTCAAAGAAAACGGGATAACCAGCATGGAGCAGGTTGAGGCCGGCATGCGAATGGTGCGTCGCCAGGAGCGTCCCTTTCTGCCTTCGCCAGGCCAGTTCATCAAGTGGTGCAGGGAAGGGGGCAGCGTGCTGGGGATCACCACCGCTGACGTAATGGCTGAATACTGGAAGTGGCGCAAGCTGGTGTTCCGCTACCCGAGCAGTGAGCAGTATCCGTGGCCAAAGCCGGTTTTTTACCACATCTGCATTGAGCTGCGCCGTCGAGGAACTGATGGGCAACTTAGTCAGAAAGAACTCGAGCGTGAAGCCAGCGATATTCTAGATAGGTGGGAAAAGCGGGTGCTGGCCGGGAAGCCTATTCCTCCAGTTCGTCGGGCGTTGGCAGCACCTGTGGCACCGAAGGGGCCGACACCTGCGGAGCTTTTGAAAGCCAAATATGAGCGAATGAAGGCAGATGGAAGAGTGTAACTATGCCAGTAAATATTCTTATGATTCGTACCGCATGGCGAATGAGTTAAAGGCTTTGTCTTCTTTGCGTGTTATAACCGAGTACAAGCCGCCTCTTCTGGCGACAAAGAGGCATCAGAATGAAATTAAGAATCACAAGAGCAATCGGCCTCAGCAAGTTCTCGCCACGGTGGGTTAAGCTTATCTGTTTACGGTTGACTAAAAACGATATTGAGCGCTCCCTCAACGCAGTGCTGGCCACAATTGATGAATCTGAACTCACCTCTGAGCAAGTCAAAGCATTGAGGGAATGCGTTGACAGAATTAACCTAGCAATGGGGAAGGGGATGAAAGCGTGAGCAATTTTGATTAAGCATGTTTCGATGTTGCTTTTTTAGAATAAATTTTATGCAAAATCAACGACAAACGTGATTTTGCTACATGTATGAGAGAAAGGTAGACGATACCGTATATACGCCGCGCGTTGGTTACGCCAGTATCGCCGAAGGGGCCGACACCAGCGGAGTTGCTTAAATCGATGCACGAACGATACAAAGCAAATTTTAAAGCGGCTTGTGAGTGGGACTTATTTCGCCCCTAATTCAAATTCAGCGTGGATAAATTGTCTGACTTGAAGGATCGAATTGAGGTTAAGTTTGTGCCCGATATTATTGGTGTAGGTATAGATAGTTTTGGGTGACAGGTAAATTTTTCTTGCTGCAGCGTACGTGTCGTCAGTATCAAGGAGAGCGAAAAGGGTCTTCTTTTCCTGGGCTGAAAGCATGCAAAGGTTTCTGCAGCGCGATATTTGGTTCAACGCATATTCAGGAGAATGCGTTCGCCCGCTAGTGAGTTGTTTTCGAAATTCCATAAAGCACGATTTCCTGTATATCGTCACAAGTGGTTCCAGGACCCTTGAACTGACATCCTTGCCACCAATGAAGATCACCTGGTGTTTTTCCGTCATTTTCTTCCTTTTCAAAAGGTTGTAAATTGCACCCAGGCTTCTGAATGATTCAATATCTACGATGCAAACCTTTCTGCTGGGGGACGCATGCTGGAGGATGACAGACAGCGCTTTATTCAAAAAAACATCTTTCGTCAAAATTATGTGAGGCATAAACATAACCAGAACATCTCAGAACAAAGTGAAAAGGGGCCGAAAGGCCCCTGTGGTAACATCAGAATCCGATACGGATACCGGCCACACCCTGGATAGGTGTCTCGATTTGGCTGCCCTGACGATAATTAGCCTCACCGTACAAGGTTACGTCTTTACCAACGTTGACCGACGCACCCAGACCGTACTTGCCTGATGTGCCTTTGACGTTGTTGTCAAAGCGATTGCGCTCATTGATCGTGACCTCATTGGAGTTAGCAAACTCCTGCAGCACCGCAGCTGACAGATAAGGTTTGAACTCAGTCGAGCCAATATTGAACTTACCGGCAATCTTCGCACCGGCTTCACCCGTGACAGAACGCGGTGAGCCCGTATTACCTTTCATGCCGTTGCTGAGTTTCACCTCCTCACTGGTTATCTGAACAAACGCCAGGCGTCCATAAGGCGTGATGCTTACATCATCATTGAGATCGAACTGATAACCACCTTCAACGGCTGTGCTGAGTGCATACTGCTTCCAGTCACCGCCGGTTCTACCGCCATTGGTCATGACCGCTCTCAGTTTGTTGTTAAGACGGTTACCTTTCACAACACCATCTGTGTAGAACCCGCTGGCGTCAAACCACGTGGCATACAGGCCAAGACCATAGCTGTCGATTTTGCTCTTGCCGCCGCGATCATGTTTAACCTTGTTGTCGCTATATGACATGAATGCGCCCGTGACGAGGCTGCCACGTTCAAAATCAGTCCGGATATCTGCCCCGATTTCCATACCGTTTTGATTAAGCTGATAAGCTGCGCCATTGCTGGTATCAATGTTATTTTTGCTTCCGAGGTAGTGACCCCAAACGTTACTTTCTGGTCCGGTTTTATCCAGACTCGCGCGATACGTGCGAAGACCATCCAGCTCGCCGTGGATCACGTTCAGACCGGCATTGGACATGGCCAGAACAGCATCGGTTGCAGGCGTGGTCATCGGCTTCTTGCCGCCGCTGCCGTTACCACCCGCGTTGCCGTTGTCGCCGCCGCCAGGGTTTTCACCACCAGGGGTCTCACCGCCCGGGTTCTCGCCACCCGGGTTCTCGCCACCCGGGTTTTCGCCACCAGGGTTCTCGCCGCCAGGGTTCTCGCCACCCGGGTTTTCGCCACCAGGGTTCTCACCGCCCGGGTTCTCGCCGCCAGGGTTCTCGCCACCAGGGTTCTCGCCACCAGGGTTCTCACCTCCAG